>OZ254131.1:0-1418564 GCA_965267965.1 Candidatus Nanopelagicaceae bacterium | reverse complement strand
TTTGAGCCCCCAGGTCTATCCACAATGTTATCCACAGGCTGTGGTCTAAAGTAGGGGTTTAGCCTCTAAATCAGACCGATTTCGACGGATGCCTGTGGAGAACCCGCAAAGTAGACCCCATTTGGCTAAATAGCAAGTGGTTATCCACACCTTTAGGGTCCAGGAGGGCGTAATCGGCGAGTTTGACCGGCGGCTATCCACATCCGTACTGTTACCTCCTTGCTTCCCCCGTATTTCTAAACCGATCAACCGCACCAGGCGCAAGCGCGCCTCACAGATTTTGGAGTTCTCATGACAAAGCGCACCTTCCAGCCAAATACGCGTCGCCGCGCCAAAAAGCATGGCTTCCGCGCCCGCATGGCTACCCGTGCAGGACGTGCAGTTCTCTCTGCTCGCCGCGCTAAGGGCCGCTCAAAGCTCTCTGCGTAAGGTCAAGAGCAGCTAAGGCATCTTCGTGCTTGCTCAAGGCGCACGTTTAACTTCAAGCTCTGATTTCGCTCGCGCTACAAAGAGCGGAGTTCGAGTTACCACTGAACACTTTGTTGGATATCTCTACATTTCGCCTGTCACAAATAACGAATCTGCAAAGTGCGGACTCATCATCAATAAATCTGTCGGCGGATCTGTCGCGCGCCACCGCCTTTCTCGAAAAGTTCGCCACGCTGTTGCGCCAATTATTTCCACACTTCCAACCAGCTCACTTCTGGTTATCCGCGCGCTGAAGCAAGACGGCGATAAAAACATCATCTCCGAAATTTCTGAACTTATCTCAAAACTTTCCGTAAAGAGTGCAAAGGTGGCGAGCCGATGATGCGTCTACTTCTTGCAATTCCTGTGCGCATCTACCAAGCGTTCTCATCTGTATCTTCACCGCGTTGTAAGTATTACCCATCATGTTCTAACTATGCGATCACAGCTGTTCGACGCTACGGCGTTAAAGGTGTGGGCATGGCGACATGGCGGTTGATGCGCTGCAACCCATGGTCACATGGAGGCGTTGATTACGTTGATGAATATCTCGATTCTGCAGATGCTCGCAAGAGCGATAAAAAAGAAGTGGTGGGCGTTCTCTAATGGGTTTTATTCTCGATCCTCTCTATAACTTCGTATCTGGAGTTATTGTCCTTATCCATAAAGGTCTAACGCCGATATTCGGAACTGATTCTGGTGTGACATGGACTCTCTCAATCATGGGACTTGTAGTTTTGATCCGAATCATTTTGATTCCACTCTTTGTTAAGCAGATCAAGTCACAGCGCGCGCTGACTGCGCTGCAGCCACAAATGAAAGAGATTCAAAAGAAGTACAAAGACGATCGCCAGAAGCAATCAGAAGAGATGATGAAGCTCTATAAGGAGCATAAGACCAACCCACTTGCATCATGTTTTCCAATTCTTGCGCAAGCACCAATCTTCTTCGCGCTCTTTACCGTTCTTAATGGAATCGCAGCAAAAACTGATGAAGGTGTATCAGCGCCAATCGCACGTGGGTTCCTTAAAGGCGAGTACTTAGATTCAGCAGCACAAGCAACATTCTTTGGTGCAAAGATTTCACAGACCTTCTTAGGTTCACCGGATACAACGGTTAAAATCGTCACCGTTATTCTGATTATCTTTATGTCAGCGACAACATTTACAACTCAGCGTCAATTGATGGTTAAGGGCATGCCAAAGATGGATGCAAGCAACAACATGATGTTGCAGCAACAAAAAATTATGTTGTATGCATTCCCGGTAATTTTCGCTATCTCAGGCGTTAACTTCCCAGTTGGAGTTTTGATTTACTGGTCGACGACAAACTTGTGGACATGGGGACAGCAGTACTACGTCATTAAGCGAAACCCAACGCCAGGATCTCCGGCGTATGAAGAGCTGCAGCGAAAGCGCGCAGCGAAAAACAAGCTCGACGCGACAGCGGGAGCAACCAATGAGATTGACCAGACCGAAGAGCAGCAGCCAGAGGTCCAAGGCCAACGTAAGCAGCCGAAGAAGAAAAAGAAGAAGAAATAACGGACAATTACTATTAATAGCGCTTTAAACACCATAAAGGGGACATCAGATGTCAGAAGTTACTGAGACTGTAGAAGAGACCGTAGAAGCAACTGAGCCAAAAGAGGCGAAGGCGCCAAAGAGCGTGGCAAAGCTTGAGGAAGAGGGCGATATCGCAGCCGATTACCTCGAAGGTCTGCTCGATATTGCAGACCTCGATGGAGATATCGATATCGATGTCGAAAATGGGCGCGCATCTCTTGCAATCGTCGGCGGCAAGCTCCGCCACCTTGTCGGGCCAGATGGCGAAGTTCTCGACGCAATCCAAGAGCTAACCCGCCTAGCGGTTCAGACCTCGACCGGAGATCGCAGCCGTTTGATGCTCGATATCGATAGCTTCCGCGCAGGCCGCCGCAAGGAACTCACCGCTCTGGCTGAGAAGATGGCGGAAGAGGCGAAGACCACCGGCAACTCAATCAAGCTTGAGCCTATGAACGCCTTTGAGCGCAAGATCATCCACGACACAATCCAGACCTTGGGGCTGACCTCAGAATCAGATGGCGAAGATCCAAACCGCTTCGTAGTCATCTACCCGGCATAGCCTGTTTCACGTGGAACATACAGTAGAGGGGCTAGTCGGCCGCTACTTCCCAGAGCGCCAAGCGCAAATCCTGGCATTTGCCGACTTCTTAGCGAGCGCGGGCATTGAGCGCGGCCTCATCGGACCCCGAGAAGGGGAGCGAATCTGGGATCGCCATATCTTTAACTGCCTTCCAGTTACCAAGCTTCTGCCGCAGGGGGCATCCCTCTTCGATATTGGTTCAGGGGCGGGCCTACCCGGCATAGTGGTAGCCCTAGCCAGACCTGACTTGAAGGTTACCTTAATCGAACCCCTTGAGCGTAGAGTCGAATTTCTCAAGGAGGCTGTTGCAGGCCTTGATATTGAGGTCATCCGAGGGCGAGCACAGGATGTTAAGAAGAGCGCAGATTTCGTCACCGCCAGAGCTGTCGCCCCGCTTGAGAAGTTGAAGAAGATGAGCTGGCATATGGTCAAAACTGGGGGCGCCCTCCTTGCGATGAAGGGGGAGTCGGCAGCTGCCGAGATGGAGGGCGTGAAGAACGCCGTCCTACATGAGATTGATTTAGAAGGGATTGGGCTCGGTCGGATAGTTGAGCTGCGCAAAGGTGCTTAGATTCGTCTATGGCTGACGAAGTTTCACGTGAAACACCCGCGAAGGTAGTGGGGGTCCGTCGCCTCAAAGAGGCGATGGCAAAGCCAGCCTCTACCAGGATCTTTACCGTCGCCAACCAGAAGGGTGGGGTCGGTAAGACCACCACCACAGTCAATATCGCAGCCGCCATGGCGATGGGCGGCCTCCGGGTCTTGGTCATCGATTTAGATCCACAGGGCAATGCATCGACCGCCCTCGGCGTTGAACATCGTGATAGCGCCGGTGTCTATGAAGTCCTCATGGGAAGCGCTGCGATGCCTGAAGTAATTAAGAAAGTTTCAGGCTTTCCTGTTCTTGATTGTGTTTCATCAAATACATCACTTGCGAATGCAGAAATTAATTTAGTTTCAATGGTTGCACGAGAGTTGCAATTGAAAGCTGCAATCGATGAAGTGAGTGCAAATTACGATTACATCTTTATTGATTGCCCACCATCACTTGGTTTGTTAACCATCAACGCATTTGCTGCATCGAAAGAGTTGTTGATCCCAATTCAAACTGAGTACTACGCACTTGAAGGTTTGTCTCAACTTCTTGAAACTTATTCGGTTGTAAAGAAGCGCTTAAACCCAAACCTAAATCTTTCTACGATTGTCTTAACTATGTTTGATTCACGCACACGTTTATCAAATGATGTTGCAGCAAATGTTCGCTCACATTTTCCAAATGAGCTCATTGATATTCCAATTCCGCGCGCAGTACGTGTATCTGAGGCGCCTTCATATAACCAGACCGTGATGACTTACGACCCGCTATCACCAGGAGCAATCGCTTATATGCAGGTTGCACGCGAAATCGCAGAGCGCGGAAAGCCAAAAGATGTCGTCTTTGATTCCAACGTTGTCAGCATTAACTACAAAGGCGGAATTGCATAATGGCAACTAAGCGCGGCGGACTCGGCACCAACCTTGATTCGCTCATTCCAACTTCACTCACAGTTGCTGGCACTGAAGTTGCGCAACAGAATGATGTTCCGGTTTCACAGATTTCTCCAAACCCACGTCAGCCTCGTACTGTCTTTAATGAAGAAGCGATGGCAGAGCTCGTTGCTTCAATTAAATCGATCGGAATTTTGCAACCACCAGTAGTACGTAAAGTTGCTGAAAACAAATATGAATTGATCATGGGCGAGCGCCGCTTCCGCGCTGCAAAACTTGCGGGTCTGACAAGCATTCCTGTCATTATTCGACAGACTCCAGATAACGAACTGCTTCGTGAAGCGCTCATTGAAAATATTCACCGCAGCGAACTTAATCCTCTCGAAGAAGGCGCTGCATATGCTCAACTATTGAGCGATTTTGGCTGCACACATGATGAGCTCGCTCTCAAATTAGGGCGTTCACGACCGCTGATCTCAAACACCATTCGCTTACTTAACTTGCCGGATTCTGTGCAACGTAAAGTTGCAGCCGGCGTTATATCTGCAGGACATGCTCGTGCTCTCTTATCTTTAACTGATGCTGCAGAGATTGAAAAGTTAGCTTCTCGGATCGTTGCTGAAAGCCTCAGTGTTCGCGCGGTTGAGGAGATCATTACAACCCTTAAGCCTGCGACAACTAAGTCCTCTAAGAAGGCGGGGACTAAGGGTGTATCGGGAGCAGGTCTTGCAGCTGCAGAAGTATTGAGTGATTACCTCGATACCCGCGTCACTGTGCAGGCGGGAACCGGCAAGGGCAAGATTGTGATTGAGTTTTCAGGAAATGAAGATCTACAACGTATCGTTGATTTAATCGAAGGTTAAAGCGAATTAATTAAGCGCGGTTCCGCGACGCTTCATCTCTTGCTTGATAACTCCACCGAGGGCCTTAACGCCTTCACGAATTCGCTCTGGGGTTGGGTGGCAGTATGAAAGACGCATCGACCAAGAGCCAAGACCATCTGCATAGAAGGCATTTCCTGGAACAAAGGCAACCTTGGCAACAATCGCCTTCGGCATCAACGCTTTAGTATCAATCTCTGGTGGCAAATTAACCCAGACATAGAAACCTCCACCAGGCTTTGTCCATGTTGCTTCCTGTGGGAAGTGCTCTTCAAGGGTTTCGAGCATCGCATCGCGACGCACCTTATAGAGCTCGCAGAAGCTTGCGATCTGATCGCGCCATGGCTGATCTGCCAAATAACTAGAGATCGTGAGCTGTGTGAAGTTTGATGGACATAAAATTGAAGATTCAGAGGCGATCACTAACTTATCTTTAAGTGATTGCGGCACCAACGCCCAGCCGACGCGTAGGCCAGATGCGATTGTCTTTGAAAATGAACCGAGATAGATAACGTTCTCAGAATCTTCTGCGCGCATCGCATTCGGCGATGGCTTATCAAAACCAAGTAACCCATAAGGGTTATCTTCAACAACGAAGATCTCTTCTTCGCGGCAGATATTAAGGATTTCAGTGCGGCGATCAGCTGGTAGACAGACGCCAGTTGGATTCTGGTAATTAGGAATCAAATAAAGGAATTTAATCTTGCGACCAGCAGCGCGTACGCTCTTGATAGCAGCACGTAGCGAATCAGGAATTAGGCCATCATGATCCATCTCGACGTGAACTACAGATGCTTCGTATTGGCGGAATGTTCCGAGAGCTCCGACATAAGAAGGCGCTTCAACAAGAACAACATCACCTGGATCGATAAAGATACGAGAAATTAAATCAAGTGCTTGCTGTGAACCAGTTGTTACAACAATATCGTCAGGGTTAGCACGAATTCCTTCGAGCGCCATTACATCGCAGATCTGTTCGCGAAGCTTTGGATGCCCTTGACCACTTCCGTATTGCAAAGCTTCTGATCCGTTGGTGAGAATTAGTTGGTTAACAACGCCAGCCATCATCTCCATAGGAAGAGCGGAGAGATTTGGCATTCCACCAGCGAGTGAAACTATCTCTGGGCGGGAAGCAACTGCGAAGAGCGCACGAATTTCAGATGGCAACATTCCGGCGGCTCGTGTGGCAAATCTCTTCTCGAGATTCTGCGGAGCACCGGTCTGATAGCGAATTGAAATGTCGGACATAAGGAGAAGTCTCCCATATGGGCGTGAATGGTTGTGATGGATTTAGCGACGGATACCTGCATTACGCAGGTCTGAAATACGTAAAGTTCCGGTCTTTGCATCATCTTCAGCAGCCAAGTAGAGGCGCTGGATTGCAATAACAAAACTTTCAGCAATAGTGTCGCGAAAGTCTGCTTGAGAAAGGCGGGCGGCGTCGCTTTCATTACTGGAATAACCAAGATCAACCCGCACTGCTGGCGCTTTTGTCAGACGAAGAGAATCCCAAGTCTTTGCATGGCTACGACAGTTGATGAAATCGGTACGGGCACAGATCTCGCGCTGGACCAACGAGGCAAACTTTTCGCCCACAATGGAGTGAATTCCATGTTGATCGCTGCCATAAAAGAAGGTGGCAACACCGCGAGCTTGTGGGTTCTTGTGGTGTTCTACATGCAGCGAAATTAAAAGATCTGCGCTGCTCTTATTTGTGAATGAGATTCGCTCAGCTTCACTTGGATTGTTCTGAGTTCCGCGAGTAAGAAAGACGCTAGCGCCAAGTGCGAGCAAGCGACCTTCTAGGCGTTGTGCAATGTCATAGACAATCTCTGCTTCATGGCTCTCTGATCCTGGATCAAGAACGATTACTTTATTGGCAAGGGCTGGACCGCGATTTTTCTGTGCCGCACTTTCACGAAGAGCGGCAGGTGCACCACCTGAAACTATCTTTGTAAGGCGCAACAACGCGATGATTGTGGCAGGACCACATTTGCCATCAACTTTAACACCGACAGATTTCTGAAACTCTTTTACTGCAGATTCAGTGATCTCACCAAAGATTCCATCAACGCGCCCACAGTTAAAACCCATTTCAGTAAGGCGAGATTGCAACGCGGCAACGTCATCTCCACGCATCATTGGAGATGGTTGCAAGTTAAGTGAGCGATCGCCTAACTTCCAGCGCGCTTCATCGAGTGCACGCAGAGTTGCTTCATTGAGATCGCCGGTGACATGCAGCCCGCGTTCTTGTTGGAAAGAGCGGATCTCATCAGGAGACATCTCTTTCATAGATTAGTAATCCCATTAACCCGCAAGGGTTGTTGAATTAAATGAATCCTTCGAGCTCTTTAAGAAGAGCAGGCTTTGGCTTTGCGCCAATAATTGTCTTTACAACTTCGCCGTTAACGTAGACGTTAAGCATTGGAATAGATGTAACTCCGTACTTAATGGCGATCGCTGATTCTTCGTCAGTGTTGAGCTTGACGATCTTCAACTTATCGCCGTGTTCGGCGGCAATATCATCGAGAATTGGAGCGATTGCGCGGCAAGGTCCGCACCATTCAGCCCAGAAATCCACGAGCACTGGCGTGCTGCTCTTGAGGACTACCTGATCGAAATCTGCTGCTGTGACCTTAGTTGGTGCGCTCATTTTTACTCCTATTTATCTATTCTCGTTATCAACTTGGTTAGGTTACTAGTGGGATAAGAATTTTTCAGCGTCTAACGCCGCCTGGCAACCAGAACCTGCAGCTGTAATTGCTTGGCGATAGGTGTGATCTACCAAATCGCCACAAGCAAAGACGCCAGCAAGGTTTGTTCGCGTTGAGCGACCTTCGACCTTTACATAGCCCTCGTTATCGAGAGTTACAGAAGATGTAACAAGTTCAGAGCGTGGAATATGCCCGATAGCGACAAAGAGACCTGTGAAGTCGCGCTGTGAGACTTCGCCAGTCTGCGTATTGCGAAGCTGAAGCGCTTCTACTTTATCTGCACCCAACACATCGGTGACTTCAGTGTGCCAAAGCATCTCAATCTTTGGGTTGGTAAGTGCGCGATCTTGCATAATCTTTGAGGCGCGAAGTTCGCCGCGGCGGTGAATCAAAACAACCTTAGATGCAAACTTTGTTAAGAAGGTCGCTTCTTCAACGGCTGAATCTCCACCACCAACGACTGCAATTGTTTGATCGCGGAAGAAGAAACCATCACATGTTGCACACCATGAGACACCACGACCAGATAGACGCTTCTCGTTCTCTAAACCAATCTCGCGATAGGCAGAGCCCATTGCGAGGATGACAGCGCGCGCCTTAACAGTATTTCCTGAGCCATCTTTCACAATTTTGATATCGCCAGTTAAATCCATTTCGACAACGTCGTCGGTAATAAGTTCGGCGCCAAATCGCTTTGATTGTTTACGCATGTTATCCATGAGATCTGGTCCCATGATTCCATCGATAAACCCTGGAAAGTTTTCAACTTCGGTTGTATTCATCAGTGCGCCACCTGCGGTGACCGAACCTTCATAAATAACTGGGTTGAGCTGAGCGCGGGCGGCGTAGATGGCTGCTGTGTAACCGGCAGGACCTGATCCAACAATGACGAGTTCGCGTACTTCAGTGCTCATGTGCGCAGAGTACCGCGTGTGCTCTTCCTACTTCTTGCGAGCGCGCTTCCATACTTGCGTGGCGAAGGCGCGCAACCCTGCGATTTCACTCACTTTAAGTGCGCGCGCACAAAGCAGATATGCCAAACCACTGCCGAGAAGGAGAACGAAGAGTCGGAGCGCGCGAATTGTCAGAGT
Organism: Candidatus Nanopelagicaceae bacterium; assembly: GCA_965267965.1. Lineage (GTDB taxonomy): Bacteria > Actinomycetota > Actinomycetes > Nanopelagicales > Nanopelagicaceae > Planktophila. Next base: position 1,409,780 of record OZ254131.1, on the reverse strand, counting down.
TGTCTCTTCATATGCCCAGCCAAAGTATTGAGCGATAGCGAAGAATGGCAACATTCCAAGGAGTGAAGCTGCAAAGAGGCGACCATGCTGTCCTGCAAATTCAGAGATTTGTAAGCGCCCCACATGCTTTTTCAGCAAGGAAATGGTGATGAATAAACCGACGATATAGCTAATTGAGAAAGCTACGCCAAGACCGACGGTAACCCAATTGCTATCAAGAGTTGCTAAGAAGAGATAAGAAAGAGCAACCGAGATGATGTTGATGATGATAATTGAAGTAACTTGAGTTTTTGTATCTTCAAAGGCGTTAAAGCCACGGATAAGAATTAAGTTTATTGAGAATGCAACTAAACCTAAGCTGAGTGCGGACAATACAAAACCGATGTATCGCGAATCTTCAAGGCTAATTCCCATATAAAGAACTTCGGTCATCAGTGGCCCAAAGAGCAAGAGCGCAACCGCGCTCGGCACTGTCACAACGCCCACCATACGAATAGCGCGGATCAACTGTTTGCGGACTTCTTCAAAGTCTTTAGCGATTGCCAGTTTTGAAAGATGTGGCAAGAGCGCTGTCACAATAGAGATAGTGACAATCGAATAAGGCAGCAACATGATGTAGTAGGCGCTTGTATACGGAGTAAAGCCAACCCCTGTTTCAATTCCAGCTTGCGCACTTCGCACCGCAGCGCTGGTGGCAACGTTAACTGTGACCAAGTAACCCAACTGCGAAATTAGTACATAGAGCAAGGTCCAGCCAGCTAAACCAAATGATTTACCAAGACCTTTGATTCCAAAATTTAAACGAAGCTGAATTCCTGATCTCTTTACAACAGGGATCAAGATCAGCGCTTGAATCACTACGCCCAGCGTTGTTCCCCAACCAAGAAGCTGCACCTGGAAATCTGTAATTGAATCGATGGTGATGGTGTGCTGGAAAGCCAAGATAGCTGCAAAGACAACGATGACAACTAAGTTATTGGCGATTGGTGCCCACATAAGAGGCGCGAAAGATCCGCGCGCATTGGCAACCTGACCGAGCATTGTGAAGAGGCCAAGGAAGAAAATCTGTGGCAGGCAGTAACGAGTGAAGGCGATGGCGATTTCACGCTCAGTTTCAAAGCCCGGCGTTGAGAATTCAGGGGCATAGATTCTGACGAGTGCTGGCGCAAAGATAACTCCGATTGCAACGAGCGCCAGAAGAATTCCTGAAATTGTTGTAACTAAACGGGATGCAAAACCGTGTCCACCATCTTCATCGTCGAACGAACGAACTAATTGCGGGACAAAGATTGCAGTGAGCGCTCCACCAACAAGTAAGTTGTAGAGAATATTGGGCATGGTATTTGCCACGTTGTAGGTATCGGCAAGAAGTGCGGTACCAAGAACTGCAACAGCAAGAAGTGCGCGGATAAAACCTGTAATGCGAGAAAGAATGGTGCCAACAGCCATAATCCCCGAGGCGCGGAAGAGTTCGTTATTTTTCACTACGACTCCTTCGGATTCGGCGGACAGATTGAGTTACTGCACCTAAGAAGAGTAGAACGGCTGCTGCAGTTGTAAACCATGCAACACGCGAATCGATAATGGTTGCGTTGAGATCTAGCTTTGAGACTTGGCCAACGAGCAGACCCTTTGAGTTGATGAACTGTGCCAGAACTAGCGTTGAACCAGGTGCAATCACGTCGACTGGAACAAGTATCTGCTGACGAGATTTTGGCGCCAAGGTAATGTTGTTGACATTCTCAATCTGGATACGTGAATTCATCGGGATCAAAGAGACACTGACAACAGATGCGGTATCTAAGTTATTAACCAGCGTGATCGGAAGTTTGGCGCTACTTGATGTAATTTGGTAGCGGCCAGCAGTGACCTTTAATTTCTCAGAGACAGCCACCACCGCTTGATTGTTGTCATAAGTGAAGTAAGCGCGCTCCTTCTGTGTCAGCATTGGATTTAGCGGAATAGCTAGACGCGCACGGAGATCAACTATTTCTTCCGCCGTTGTTAAAGTATTGAGGCCAGTTAACAACCTGCGATTTTCTGTGTAATCGTCGATAAATTCATTACTAAGCCTGGAAGCTCCGGTAGCCCAACCATTCTGGGCAAGCACTGGGCGCCCGAGATAACTTTCCAGCTTACTTTGTGCGTATTTTGTATAGAAAATCAGTTCGCTGGGAGCAATCCGCTTTAACAACTTTTCATCGGGGTTGCCATAAGGAAGAGCAACAACTTTATTATCGGCGCTTCCTATCTTCAATCGGTATAACCAATTCTCGGCAGCGATAACTGCTTCTGGTGTGACGTCTTCAGGATCACTTAGTGCAAGTCTTTGAACTTCATCAATGAGCGCTGCATCAACAACATACGTCTTAGAAGTGTTTGGCGGCGTGAAGATAAGTCTGCCCAGCTTTCCAGTGGGAAGAAGGGACTCGGCAAAATTATTCTTGCGCAAAGAACCATCTGAATTTAGGTGTGGCTTATCAATAATCCGCACCACTGGAGTATTGGCCGCGGATGCTGGAATAAAAATAATTGAAGAGAGAAAGGCAACAACCAGCAACTTACTTGCTAGCGCGACTTTCATAGCGCGCTCAACTCTTGAGTGGCGTTGGTGCGCGCAATTAACTTCTTCTCATCGGGATAAGCAAGACGTTCCACAATTTCAGTCAATGGAAACCAGGCAACCTCATCAACTTCAGTTTCTTGCGCTGCCAGAGTTCCGCCGTCTTCACGGAAGAGATAGTGATGAACGGTTTTGTGAATTCTCTTTCCGCCAGCCATAAACCAGAAATCAATAACGCCAAGAGATTTTTCGATCTTTGATTGAATTCCAGTCTCTTCAGCAACTTCACGCAGAGCTGCTTGTTCAGGAGTTTCACCCTCTTCAATATGTCCCTTGGGTAGCGACCAGAGGATGCGCTTTCCTGATGCATCCTTAATATCGCGACGGCCAATTAAGAGGCCTAACTTTCCAGTGGTATCTACGACCAATCCACCTGCGCTGACTTCATCAACGCGCTTTGCATAAGGCGGCTTACTCTTTGCGCTCTTCGGCGCAACCTTTTTTGGTTCGCCAGGGGTGGTTGATTGAGGAGACTGCGGAGAGCGGTTCGATGGGCGCTTGCGCCTACGTTTCTTCTTCGTACCTTCGCTGCCCGCACTAGGTGCCGGGGTCATGGCGCTAAGCCTACGCGACTACGCTTATCTATTGTGAGCGCTGAGAAGGTTAATTTGGGAGCGGAATTGGCTATCCGCTCTCTGATCGAACGCGCTCCGCTAGCAAGTTCGCTGGCGCAAGCATTTAAAGCCGAGGGCTTTCAGTTAGCCCTAGTTGGTGGCCCAGTGCGCGATGCGATTCTTGGAAGACTTGGCAACGATTTAGATTTCACGACAGATGCACACCCACATCAGACCAAGAAGATTCTTAAGAGTTGGGCTGATAACACATGGGATACCGGAATTCTCTTCGGCACTGTTGCAGGAAAACGTGGCGATACAACTGTTGAAGTAACAACATATCGCACTGAAAAGTATGACGAAGGTTCCAGAAACCCAGATGTTGAGTTTGGTGAAACCATCGAAGGTGATTTATCGCGCCGTGATTTCACAGTTAATTCAATGGCGCTTGAGCTCACTGGTAAAGAGCCAGAGTTTATTGATCCATATGGCGGTTTAGATGATTTAGTGAAGAAGGTTTTGCGCACACCAGTAAGTGCTGCGCAATCATTTAGCGATGATCCACTTCGAATGATGCGCGCTGCCCGCTTTGCCAGCCAACTTAACTTTGATATTGATCCTGAAGTATTTACTGCAATGTCCACGATGACGAGCAGAATTTCAATTATCTCGGCAGAGCGTATTCGCGATGAGTTCATCAAGATGTTGATGTCGGAAAACCCACGTATTGGAATTACTGCGCTCGTTGATTCAGGTTTGGCAGAGATGGTACTTCCAGAAATTCCTAAGTTGCGCCTAGAAATTGATGAACACCACCACCACAAAGATGTCTACGAACATTCAATTACAGTGCTAGAACAAGCGATTGCGCAAGAAGAGCGACTTGGTGGACCAAACTTAGTTATTCGTTTAGCGGCTCTTCTGCATGACATTGGTAAACCAAAGACACGTAATCTCATCGAAGGCGGCGGGGTTTCATTCCATCACCACGAAATCGTTGGTGCACGTTTGACGAAGGCTCGCATGAAGGCGCTCCGCTTTGATAATGAGACCATCGATGCAGTCGAAACTTTGGTAGCTCTCCACCTTCGTTTCCATGGCTATGGTGACGGCGAATGGACTGATTCTGCAGTGCGTAGATACGTGCGAGATGCCGGCGACTTACTGACACATTTACATGTACTCACACGCGCTGATTGCACAACTCGTAACGCTAAGAAGGCTGAACGTTTGGCTCGCACATATGACAGCTTGGAAGAGCGCATCGCTAAATTGGCTGCGGAAGAAGAACTTTCCAAGATTCGCCCGGATCTAGATGGCGCACAGGTCATGAAGTTACTTGGGATATCACCATCTGCTGATGTCGGTAAGGCGCTCGATTTTCTGATGGAGCTACGAATGGAACATGGCCCACTTGGTGAAGAGCGCGCGACCGAAGAGCTAATACAGTGGTGGAAAGCTAGACGGCATCCCTAAGAAAGAACTTCTTTGGGCGCAGTAGGACTGTTGCAGCAGCTGCCCACGCCAGCGATACGACTAGCGGCAACAACCATGAATCACCAGAGAGCGGCAATATCAGGGCTGCAAATAGTGAAGATAGAACAATGGCGCCGTTAACAACAACATCGTAAACAGCAAAGACGCGACCACGGAAGAAGTCATCAATCTTTGACTGTACCAACGCATCATTTGTCACCTTTAAACTTTGACCACAGAGCGCAGTAAAAAAAGCAGTTGCAGCAAGCAACACTGGATTGCGATCGATAACTAATAAGAGCGCACTGACACTAGCTGCCGTCATAGAAAGCCGCATCCAACGATGACGTCCAACTTTTGCAACACCACGTGGAGCAATCAGTGCACCGATAACAAAACCAATTGCTGCGATGCTGAGAGTCAAACTCAAACCTGCGAGCCCTGCTTCACTATCGGCTGGATCGTTAAAAGTATTTCGTTCAAGTAAAAGAGCGGTCAATGTAAGTGCGGTTAAACCACCGCGATGGATTGCAACAGCGACAATGCCACGCGCTGCATCGGTGTGGTTACCCAAGAAGGCAAAGCCTTCACGCATCTCACGTAAGCCTTGCGTGAAGCTGGCCTTCACAATCTCGTGCGGGCGTGGACCAATCTCAGATTTTGCTAATAGAGAGGTAAGAAGCGCCGCAATTAAGTAACCCCCAGATGCAGCAACAATGAGCGCGGCATCAGAGTGATCTGCAGAAGCGGTCGCATCAACAATCTTTCGTAGACCCAGACCAAGTCCGCCTCCAAGTACAACCCAGACTGAACCACCTGTGACAGCAAGAGCATTAGCTGTAATCAGGTTTTGTGGAGTTGTCATCAAAGGAATACCAGCTGAAAGTCCAGCCAGGATAAGTCTGTTAACGCCAAATGCAATTAAAACAAAAGCTGTAATAACAGTTCCGGTGTAATCGTTATAGATAAGGAAAGCGATAATTAAGAGGTTTGCTGATCGTGAGAGGTTTGAAAAAAGAATTGCGCGTTGCCTAGAGAAGCGATCTAAGAGAGTTCCAACAAAAGGTCCAATAACTGAGTAAGGAAGAAGAACGACTGCAAAGGCGACAGCAGCATTGGTAGCGCTGGCTTGGCGTTCAGGTGAGAAGAGCACAAATGAGGCTAAGGCACTTTGAAATAGACCATCGGTAAATTGCCCAGACCAACGAACGCGCAGCAGGCGGAAGAGCTTCTTATCTCTCACCAACTGCCACAGCGTCAACTGTTGGGTCAACTGTTGGGTCATCTGCTGGTTCACACGAGAAGCGTAGTTAATGAAAGAGGATTATTCTTCTCTTGCTATGAAAACAAAGCGAGGATTCATCGATTATTCACTCGATAAGCGGGCGACCCTGCTCGCTCTCTTTCGTGGAGTCGTTGATGCATGCGATGCAGATCCATACTTAATGCGCGCTGCTAAATATCATGGCGAGAAAGCAGATAGAAAGTGCCCAGTCTGCAAGAAGGATTCTTTAGTTGAACTTCGCTACACATTTGGCGATCAACTTGGCCAATTTTCTGGACGCATCAAAAATGACGGCGAGTTATTGGAGATGGAGAGAGAATTCGGTGAATTCTCGGTGTATGTCGTTGAAGTGTGCCGTGAATGTTCATGGAACCATCTCTGCTCTACCTACTTACTTGGCGATGGCCGTGAGCGTAAAGCCCCAAGGAGACAACGAACACTTGAGGACGAGGACTTTGCTTCGCCATCGTTGCGGTAATTGCCTAGTAATCTGCGAACATGGTTAAACCACTTCTGATCCGCGCTGGTGTATTTATCGCCGGATTCAGCTTTGTTGCAGGAGCAACGCTCTTCGCTTTTGCCTGGTTTACCGTCTCAATTCCTGACCCAAATGCCTATGTAAATAGCCAATCAACAATCATTCAGTATTCCAATGGCGCTGAAATCGGCCGCATCGGAACTCAGAATCGCCAGATTCTGCCGCTCGCCAAGATTCCACTCAAACTTCGTTATGCAGTGATGGCAGCAGAAGATCGCGACTTCTATTCCAACCGCGCATTTAGCGCAACAGGTATTGCACGCGCGCTGCTCAATAACATTCGCACTGGCGATCTCAATAGCGCTGGTGGTTCAACCATCACGCAGCAATATGCGAAGACGGCCTTTTTAACGCCCAGCCGAACAATTCAGCGCAAGATTAAAGAGCTAGTCATCTCTCTTAAGTTAGAGAATGCGATGACAAAAGATCAGATTCTAGAAAATTATCTCAACACCATTTACTTTGGCCGTGGCGCATATGGCGTGCAGACTGCCGCCCAACAGTATTTCAATCGCAATGCAAACCAATTAACGCTTTCACAATCTGCAGTGGTCGCAAGTATTTTGCGCTCTCCTGGTCTCTACGATCCATACTTTGGAGATAAGGGTCAGAAGGAGAGAAATAGAGCTCGCCTTGATGCGCGATTCCAATATGTATTAGATGGAATGCTCGAAAAGAAGTGGATCACTGAAGCCGAAGCAAAGGCTGCAAAGATGCCTTTGATTGCACCTCGTACAACTTCAGGTCAGCTCAGCGGTCCCAAGGGCTACATCATTGATTCAGTTCAGAAAGAGTTGAGCAAGGTCGGCTTTACCCAAGAACAACTACTTGTTGGCGGATATGTCATCAAGACAACTCTTGATCAACGCGCGCAGACATCGGCAGTTGATGCGGTAAATCGTTTAACACCAACGCCTGCGCCAGCAAACCTTCACACTGCCCTCGTTGCAATACGTCCAGGCACCGGTGAAGTAATTGCGATGTATGGCGGCCGTGACTATGTAGTGCGCCAATTAAATGATGCAACGCAGTCGATTGCGCTAGCCGGCTCTACCTTTAAAGCCTTTGCACTTATTGCAGGGCTTGAAGCAGGAATTCCATTGACATCGATGTGGAATGGTGATTCACCACAAGTATTTGATGATCTCGGTAAACCATATGAAGTGGCCAACTATGGAAATGAAGGTTGGGGGCAGGTTGATTTACTTACTGCAACAAAACATTCGATTAACACTGTCTACGTGCCACTTGGCATCAAGGCAGGTCTAGATAAAGTTGTTGATGCAGCACGACGTGCAGGAATTCCTGAAACAGTTGCCATGATTGGAACTCCGTCAGTAACTCTTGGCGTTGCAAGCCCGCGCGTTATTGATGTTGCTAATTCATATGCAACATTTGCAGCACAAGGTGTGTATTCAAAGCCTTACATGGTTGCTCAGGTAACTGGTCCAAATAAGGGCGTGCTCTATCAAGGAAAGCCGCAGACTCAAGAAGTCTTTAGTAAAGAAGTAATGGCTGATTTAACGTATGCGCTCAAGAGCGTTGTCACTGGCGGAACAGGCGCTGCAGCTCTTGGCCTCGGACGTCCTGCTGCAGGTAAGACTGGTACATCGCAATCAAATGCATCTGCCTGGTTTGCCGGTTACACACCACAACTATCTGCAACTGTGGCGCTCTTCCGCGATAGCGCATCAGAATCTCTTAATGGAATTGGCGGTCTGACATCTGTGACTGGTGGTTCTTTCCCAGCGCGTATCTGGACTGCATTCATGAAGGGCGCGCTACGTAATGAGCCGGTAATGAGCTTTCCTGCTCCTTCAAATATCGGCGGACTTGATCCTGTTGTAATGACAAGTGGTGGTCGCCAAGTCAAGAAGGATTAGCTCAATCCATGCGCGTTACAACCCGCGTAGTTATAGCTTTAGCGCTCCTTGCTTCATTAGTTAGCTTTGCAAAATTTAATTACTGCGCGCAAACCGGTTGGAAGACGCCTGATCAATATGTACATGCCTGCTATTCAGATATCCCTGCGCTCTATGGTGAAAGAGGGCTAGATAAAGGGGTCTGGGCATATAACAACGGTGAAAATTCTGTTGAGTATCCAGTAGTTCAAGGCGCCATCATGTGGGCGAGCGCAAAGTTGCTTCCTGATGGCGCAAATAACTATTTCTATGGAAGCGCATTACTACTTGCACTCCTCTTTATCTTTATCGCACTCATTGTTTTTCGCATCAGACCGGAATTTGGATATTTACTTCCGCTAGCGCCAGCTGCAATTGCCTCTTTGTATATCAACTGGGATCTTTGGGCGATTGCGGCGATGATGCTGGCAATCTATTGGTTTGATCGAAAACAAGGCAATGTGAGCGCCTTCGCCTTAGGAATTGCAATCTCTACCAAGTTCTTACCAATCTTTCTCTTGATTCCAATTGCGTTGATTTACTTTAGACGCGAAGAGTTATTGAAGTTCGTTAAGTATTTAGCGATTGTGGTTGCAACTTTTACAGCAATTAATCTTCCCGTTGCTCTGACCACCTTTGATGGTTGGTGGCGCTTCTACTCACTTAATCTCAATCGCGGCTCAGATTGGGGATCTCTTTGGTATGCGCTCTCAAACCTTGGCTTAGATCTCACGCATCAGAATTACCTCTCAGTTCTACTCTTGCTTATCTCAATCACCATCTTTGCCATTTACTTCTTGCAGACAGTTGATGTCTTAAAACTTGCGCACGTTGCGCTCTTCATCATGGTTGCAGTGATGGCGGTTAGCAAGGTGTATTCACCGCAATATGTTTTATGGCTTGCCCCACTTGCTGTCATTGCGCTGATTGATAAACGCGATCTCGCAATCTTCTGGTTCTGGCAGGGCGCAGAAGTTCTGTATCACCTTGCTATCTGGCAGCACTTGGCCTCGGTGACTGGCGCCAAGTTTGGTTTACCGGTCGTGGCGTATTCGATCGCCACCTTGATACGCATTGGGGCCTCAATTGCCCTGGTCGTGCGCCTGGCTGCCCGCCATCGTAAATCGGGCGTATTCCCCAGCGAATTTCTCTTATCCACGGGCGAGAGTTACCCTTAACCTCTTCACGAAGAGCCCGCCGGGTGTATTTGTGAAGAGTATTAACCCTCTTGTCACGTCAAATGCCGTGGCCGTTTAGTCCAAAGGAGGTCGGGTTAACGTATGCGTCACTATGAACTAATGGTCATTCTCGATCCAGAACTCGAAGAACGTACCGTCACACCATCACTTGAGACATATCTCAAAATCATCAAAGACAGCGGAGGCCGCGTCGACAAGCTCGATGTTTGGGGCAAGCGCCGTATGTCATTTGAAATCAATAAGAAGCCTGAAGGCATCTACGCAGTTGTCGATATGCACTGCGAGCCAGCGGCAATCAAAGAGTTAGATCGTCAGCTCAACCTGAACGAATCTGTTCTTCGCACAAAGGTTCTTCGCCCCGAGTAATCCACATTCCCTGCGTTTTGCGCAGAGGATGTCACTCGCGACGAGTAATTTATAAGTACGGACTCCACCAGTAGAGACCCCCAGAGTAGAAGCTAAGAAAAGAGGAAGAAATGGCAGCAGGAGATACAACAATCACAATGATCGGCAACCTCGTTGACGATCCGGAGCTACGTTTTACACCAAGCGGTGCAGCGGTAGCTAAATTTCGCGTTGCCTCAACACCTCGTTACTTAGATAAGGCTACAAATGAATGGAAAGATGGCGAGAGCCTCTTCCTTCAATGCCAAATCTGGCGTCAAGCTGCAGAGAATGTTGCAGAGTCACTGACAAAGGGAATGCGCGTCATTCTCTCTGGTCGACTCAAGCAGCGTTCGTACGAAACAAAAGAAGGCGAAAAGCGCACAGTCTTTGAGGTAGAAGTTGACGAAGTAGGTCCATCACTTCGCAACGCCACAGCTAAGGTCACACGCACACAGCGTGCAGCCGGTGGCGCAGCAGCACCAGCTGCTGCAGATACCTTCGGAGATGATCCATGGGCAGCTGCTTCGACTTCACCAGCCGGTGGTGGATGGGGAACATCTACAACCGACGAACCACCTTTTTAAAAAAACTATCAATCCATTCCTTCTTTACTAGTTAAAGAGCTAGTTGGAAGGGCACCCGAAAAGGAGCACCACAATGGGAGCAAGAAACAACAAGGCTCTACGCGAGCCAAAGAACAAGGGCGCGAAGGCTGCTGCCCTAAATAAGAAGTTCAAGAAGAAGCCATGCAGCTTCTGTCGCGACAAGGTCACCTATATCGATTACAAAGATATTGCGACCCTTCGTAAGTACATCTCAGATCGCGGCAAGATCCGCGCTCGCCGAGTAACAGGTGCATGCACACAACATCAGCGCGCAGTAGCAACAGCTGTCAAGAACAGCCGTGAAGTTGCTCTTCTGCCTTACACATCATCAGCACGATAAGGGGGCTTGAACTATGAAACTCATTCTTACTCGTGAAGTAAATAAGCTCGGTAACGCTGGCGATGTCGTCACTGTAAAAGATGGTTACGCACGTAACTTCCTTCTTCCACGTGGCGTTGCAATTGCATGGTCACTTGGTGGAGAGAAGCAGATTGAAGGAATTCGTCGCGCACGCGCTGCACGCGAAGTCCGCGATCTCGATCACGCTAAAGAGATCAAGGCAACCCTTGAGAAGGCAACAGTTGCCGTAAAGGTCAAGACCGGTACAGCTGGTCGCCTCTTCGGTTCCGTCACAGATAAGGACATCGCTGCTGCGATTAAGTCAGCAACTGGTGTCGATATCGATCGCCATAACCTCAAGACATCTGGCCACATCAAGAAGACAGGTACACATTCAGTGAAAGTCTCACTTGCACATAACGTTGTTGCAACAGTGACTCTCTCTGTCGTCTCTGCCTAATTCGCTTTACCCAAAGGGCCCGTCGCTTAACTGCGGCGGGTCCTTTGCTTTTCTCTTGAAAGTTTCACCATATGAGATGTTGAGATTTACTTTCCTCCACACCTATTCACGCTTACCGGCGCTGGCTATCCACCGATTCGCGGAGTTATCCCCAGTTCATCCACAGCCTTTTACACATAGATAGCGGGCTTATCCCCAGCTGAGCACACAGGCGGCTTCGCTTTTGTCAGTGCTAGATGGGAGGTTTCACCCGTGAGTATCGCCGAACTGCCCAATAACCCGCGTGGGGCTGCAACATATAACACGGTAGGTACCGAATTTGAACGTACACCGCCACAAGATTTACAAGCAGAACAATCTGTTCTCGGCGGAATGTTGTTATCTAAAGATGCAATTGCAGATGTTGTTGAAGTTTTGCGTGAACGCGATTTCTATCGTCCATCGCACGAGTTAATTTACGAAGCAATTCTTGATCTCTATAGCCGCGGCGAACCTGCAGATGCAATTACCGTTGCGGCTGAACTGACAAAGCGCGGTGACATTGCACGAGCAGGCGGCGCACCTTATCTACATACTCTTATCTCTTCCGTTCCAACAGCTGCTAATGCAAGTTATTACGCAAAGATTGTTCTCGAACATGCAATTATGCGCAGACTTGTTGAAGCCGGAACAAAGATTGTTCAACTCGGTTACGATCAAAATGGCGAAGTTGATGATGCAGTAGATGCAGCGCAAGCAGAAGTCTATGCCGTCACCGAACGTCGCGCTTCAGAAGATTATGTACAACTCAATACCTTGCTACCAGCAGCTCTCGATGAGATCGAAGCAATCTCTAAGGGAATTGGTATCGAAGGAGTTAAATCAGGTTTCCGCGATCTAGATTTACTTACCCATGGTTTCCATCCAGGTAACATGATTATTATTGCGGCGCGTCCTGCAGTTGGTAAGTCAACGCTCGGTCTTGATATTGCACGCCATGCTGCAATTCACGAGAACCAGACCGCTGTGATCTTCTCTCTCGAAATGTCGAAATCAGAAATCACAATGCGTATGTTGTCTGCTGAAGCTCGCGTTGGACTCAACAACATCCGCTCTGGCCAACTCAGCGATGATGAATGGGCAAAGCTTGCTCGCCGTATGGGCGAAATTTCAGATGCGCCACTCTTTATCGATGATTCACCAAACCTTTCGATGATGGAGATCCGTGCAAAGGCTCGCCGCCTAAAGCAGCGCCACGATCTAAAACTTATTGTTATCGACTACCTGCAGTTGATGTCATCAGGTAAGCGCGTTGAGAACCGCCAGCAAGAAGTCTCTGAATTCTCACGTCACCTTAAGTTGATGGCGAAAGAGCTCAATGTCCCTGTTATCGCTATCTCACAGCTCAACCGTTCACCTGAACAGCGCTCTGATAAGAAGCCGATGCTCTCAGACCTACGTGAATCAGGCTCGATCGAACAAGATGCTGACGTTGTTATCTTGCTCCACCGCGACGATATGTACGATTCACAGAACCGATCTGGCGAAGCAGATTTCATCGTCGCTAAGCACCGTAACGGACCAACTCGCACCATTACAGTCTCTGCACAACTTCACTTTGCGCGCTTCTTCGATATGGCGCCATCAGTTGGCGCAGGCCGTGACTTCACACAGTCAACAAATGCGGATTCACAACCATCATCTCCAGGAGATGGCGGTTGGAACGAGTAATTTAGTTCGGAACGCTCTTTGCGCGATCGGCTAGATAAATTCCAAATAACACAGTTGCTGCTCCAACTAATTGGATTGCATCCCAACTTTGAGCAAACCAGATCCAAGCAAATGCACCAGCGATAACCGGTTCAAGCATTCCAATAACGCTGCTGGTGGAAGCGCTTAAGTAACGCATTCCAGATAGCACCAACATATACGGAACAACTGTTCCGAAGATTGCAGCGCCGCCGATCATGATCCAACCCGGAATCATGGTGCCATCAGCGATACCACCAAGGTTCATGGGGGTTGTAAATACTTCAAATGGAAATGTCCAAGGGGGTAGAACAACTAACCAGAATAGGGATGCAAAGGTCATACCGAAGATCAACATGGAAATCGGCTCGCGGGTCTTGCCAATCTTCTCGCTCATCAAAAAGTATGCAGCCAGGGCAAAGGCGCAGAGCAGAGACGCAGCAAGGCCAATGAGATCGAATTTAAAACCGTTCCAGACTTTAGAGACCAGGATGAGTCCTGAGAATGAGAGAAAGACAGCAAGCCACATCTCATTTGCTACATACCCACGTCGCACAAATTTAATCCAGAGCGCAATCCAGATAGCTGCGGTGAATTCGAGAATGAGAACAAGAGCAAGTGGCACACCGCGCTCGATACCAAGTAGGTAACCGAAGTTAACGAGAGCAAAGCCCACAACGCCATAAACGACAAAACGCTTGAGTTCAGCCTTCTTCGCCTTCAATAGATGAGGACGAGTAAGGGCTACATAAGTACCTAGAATCAAGACTGCCGATATCGAGCGAAATTGCGCCAAGTGAAATGCCGGCATGTATTTGAGGATGACCGTGACAAAGATTCCGCCTGCGGAAAAGAAGACTGCTCCGAGTACGAGCAGGAGTTCACCACGATGTTTGGTAAGCATCGGATGAGTCTAACTGACGTTAGTTAGAAGGCAGACTCAGGAATCTCCATAATCGCAGAGTCAGTTCCTTCAACAATCTTGCGATCTGCTGTGATGTGAGGCAGAACAGTTGAGACAAAGAACTTCGCTGATGCAATCTTTCCCGTATAGAAATCAGCATCTTTACCGGCGCCTGCTGCAAGCTTTTCAGCTGCGATATCTGCCTGACGGAGCAAGAGCCAGGAGATGATGATGTCTCCGACTGCCATCAGCGCTCGGGATGTATTGAGGCCAACCTTGTAGATCTCTTCAGATTTCTCTTGAGATGCCATCGCATGTCCCACAAGTACTCCGATGATTCCGTTGAGATCACCGAGTGCTTTTAGTAGCGCCTGCTTCTCAGCAGCATGTGCGCCACCAGTTTCAGCAAATGCTTGAATCTCTTTGCCAAGTAGACCAAGGGAACGCCCACCATCTTTAACAACCTTGCGGAAGAAGAAATCAAGTCCCTGAATTGCAGTTGTACCTTCATACAAGGTGTCGATCTTGGCGTCGCGAACATATTGTTCAAGTGGCCAATCGCGAGTAAATCCTGCGCCACCAAATGTCTGGAGCGACTCTGTACCAAGTAGGGTCCAAGACTTTTCTGAACCAAAGCCCTTAACAACTGGCAGCAAGAGATCGTTGAGCTTTTCCATCGTTTCAAGTTTTTCGGTATCACCAGCAGCGCGCGCTAGTTCTACTTCATCTTGAATAGTTGCGGTGTAGAGAATAAGTGCGCGCATACCTTCGGAGTAAGCCTTCTGCACCATCAGCGAACGACGCACATCTGGGTGCTTAATAATGGTGACACGAGGGCTGGCTTTATCGTTCATGACCTTCATATCGCCGCCCTGAACGCGAGTCTTCGCATACGCCAGCGCCTGCTGATAACCAGCTGAAAGAGTTGCGATCGCCTTTGTTCCAACCATCATGCGAGCGAATTCAATAATCTTAAACATCTGCGCAATTCCTTGGTGAACATCACCAAGCAAATAACCAACAGCAGGCTCTTTCTCGCCCAAGTTAACTTCGCAAGTAGCAGAGACATTAAGACCCATCTTGTCTTCAAGTCCTGTGACATAGACGCCGTTACGCTTTCCAAGATCTCCTGTTTCTAGATCAAACATAAACTTTGGAATCAGGAAGAGTGAGAGCCCCTTAGTTCCAGGTCCGCCACCTTCGCGACGCGCAAGAACGAAGTGCATGACGTTTTCATAGAAATCAGCATCGCCTGAAGTGATGTAACGCTTATTGCCGGTGATATGCCAAGTGCCATCTGGTTGTTCAACAGCCTTGGTGCGACCTGCGCCAACATCTGAACCTGCATCAGGTTCAGTCAGCTGCATCGTTGCGCCCCAGTGACGTTCGACCATGTGCTTTGCCATCTTCTTCTGATCTTCTGTTCCAAGAACATGTGCAACCTGTGCAAATGCATAACCAGATGCATAGATATGGATTGCTGGGTTTGAACCAAGAACCATTTCGGCAATCGCCCAACGAATTGATGGAGGAACTCTCATTCCGCCAAGTTCTACCGGTGCATCAAGGCGCCACCATTCACCATCGACATATGCCTTGTATGACTTCTTAAAACTTTCTGGAAGAGTGACATCGCCAGTTGCTTTGTTAAGTTCTGCGCCGACTCGATCGCCTTCAACAAAAGATGCAGCGAGATCGTTCTCGGTTAGTCGCTTCATCTCTTCCAACATTCCCATCGCGGTATCGCGATCGAGTTCGGAGTAGATAGAACTACCTAGAACTTTTTCGCGCCCCAAGAGGTCGAAGAGGCAGAATTCAATGTCGCGGAGGTTGGCGGTGTAATGGCTCATGGCGTAATGGTGCTACCCGCTAGTAACTTACGCAAGCGCGCCAAGGGGCCTTTTTCCAGTTGGGAAAGGTAGGCTCACGCCGTGCTTCTCTCAGACCGCGATATCCGCTCCGAAATCCAATCAGGCCGCGTAGCCGTTGAACCTTTCGATGAGGCGATGATCCAGCCATCCTCAGTCGATGTCCGCCTGGATAAGTTCTTCCGCGTCTTTGAAAACCATAAGTATTCAGTGATCGACCCATCTATCGAACAGTCTGAGCTCACACGCGAAGTCATCGCCGAAGACGATGAGGCATTTATCTTGCACCCAGGTGAATTCGTTCTCGCCAGCACCTACGAAATCATCACGCTGCCAGATGACATCGCTGGCCGCCTAGAAGGAAAGTCTTCCCTCGGTCGCCTCGGACTTTTGACGCACTCCACAGCCGGGTTTATTGATCCAGGATTTTCTGGCCACATCACTCTCGAACTTTCCAACGTTGCCAACCTTCCTGTGAAGTTATACCCAGGTATGAAAATCGGTCAGCTCTGCCTGATTAAGCTCTCATCTCCTGCAGAACATCCATACGGTTCAGCGATTTACGCATCTCGCTACCAAGGACAGCGTGGGCCTACCCCAAGCCGTTCATTTATGAATTTCCACAAGAGCAAAATCAAGTAGCCCTAGCCGGTCCTACGCCGGATAATTCTTCTAGGGCGGGAATACCTACCAGCTTTAAGGGGTTGAAATAGTTATGGAATTTATCGTAATCGGCGCAATCGTCTTACTCGTCGTCTTTGCTATCGCGCAATACAACCGTCTTGTCAGACTAAACATCACAGTCGATGAAGCATTTGCACAAATTGAAGTACAACTCAAGCGTCGTGCAGATCTGATTCCAAATTTGGTTGAAACCGTTAAGGGTTATGCCGCTCACGAACAGAGCACCTTTGATGCAGTCGTTGCAGCGCGCGCTAAATCAACATCAGCTTCATCGGTGGCCGATGTAGCGGCTGCAGATGGTGCACTTACCAACGCTCTTCGCGGGTTACTTGCAGTTGCTGAGGCTTACCCAGATCTCAAGGCATCGGCAAACTTCTTATCTCTACAAGAAGAGCTCTCAACAACAGAAAATAAAGTTTCCTTTGCGCGCCAGTTCTATAACGACAATGTGCGTGCACTCAATACAGCGGTTGCAACCATTCCTTCTAGCTTCTTTTCCGGGCTTGCCAAAGTTGGCGCTCGCGAATTCTATGAAGTAGAAGATCCAGCAGATCGCAACGTGCCAAACGTAAAGTTCTAGCTCTTTTTAACCATGGCCGAGAATCAATTCCGTGCTCTGCAGTCAGCTAATAAAGGGAAAACTTATTTCCTCTTAGCGTCAATGGGTCTGCTTACTTGGCTCGTTACGTATGCTGCAATGACTTACTTTGGCGTCGGTACTGCATCCACCATGGTGCCGATGGCAATTGGCTTTTCACTCATCGGCGTATGGGGTTCGTACTACGGTTCAGATAAATTAGTTTTAACAATGACTGGTGCAAAGCTCATTACGCGTGAAGATGCACCCGAACTCTTTAACGTTATTGAAGAAGTGGTGATTGCAAGTGGGCTACCGATGCCAAAGGTGGCAATCGTTGAAGATACTGCTCCAAACGCCTTTGCTACAGGCCGCGATCCCGACCACGCACTGATTGCCTTTACAACGCGCATCCTTGAAGTTATGGACCGCGACGAACTCCAGGGCGTCATTGCCCACGAGCTTGCCCACGTTGCCAATCGCGACACTTTAGTCTCTGCCGTAGCTGCAACGACTGCCGGTGCAATCGCTATCTTGAGTGATTTTCTGATGCGCATGATGTTCTTTGGCGGACGTGACCGCGAAAGAAATTCAAACCCTTTGGCTCTCGCGCTTTCGTTGGTGGTCCTGCTGCTAGCGCCAATCGCTGCGATTATGTTGAAGTCAGCTATCTCTCGTAAGCGCGAATCTCTCGCTGATGCAACAGCTGTTTCCTTTACCCGAAATCCAACAGGGCTACGTAAAGCCCTTGAAGTTCTGGCATCAGATACAACTGTGGTGCGTCAGAAATCTAATGCGGTTGCACATATCTGGATTGAATCTCCGCTTGATGGACAAACTGTCTCGAAGTTGTTTAGTACCCATCCACCGATTCAAGAGCGCATTGCAACTCTGCGCGCGATGGAATCGTTAAGTCCTGGCGAGAATTAACCCTCGCGATTTAAGAACTGCAAGGTAAAGGTTGCGCCCTTACCTAGCTCTGAGCGCACTGTAACGCTGCCACTATGGGCGCGCATAACTGCATCGACGATAGATAAGCCAAGCCCAGTGCCATCTTCGCCCACTCGAACTCGTGAACCATCTGCGCGGTAGAAGCGTTCAAAGACTCGCCTCTGATCTTCTTCGCTTAAACCTGGTCCTTCATCGCTGACTGCAATTTCAACGCCGTTATCTGAAGCCTTTACAGCTACATGGATTGGTGTACCAACCGGAGTATGTGAACGCGCATTAGATAAAAGATTTGCAACGACTTGATGGATGCGCACCTGATCGCCCAAGGTAAAGATTTCTTCAGCGCTGGTTTCAAAGGTGACAGGATGTTCAGGGCCGGCAGCGCGCGCCGAGATAACAGCATCTTCAACCACCTGATTGATATCAACTGGCTTTGATTCCATCTCGCGCGCTTGATCTAGGCGAGCCAGAAGTAGTAGATCTTCAACGAGTGAACCCATCCGTTTAGATTCATTTTCAATTCGGCCAATTAATTCCGACGTTTCCTTTTCGCCAGTGACTGCTCCTTGTCGATGAAGTTCTGAGAAACCACGGATGGCGGTAATCGGAGTGCGAAGTTCGTGAGATGCATCAGCGACGAAGCGACGGAGCTTGTTCTCACTATCTGTGCGAGCTGCAAATGCTTCTTCGATTCGCGAAAGCATGGCGTTAAGTGATGTTGCCAATCGACCAACTTCAGTGCTGCTTTGCGCATCTGGCATACGCGCACTGAGATTTCCAGCGGCAATCTTGGCGGCAGTCTCTTCTACATCTCTAAGTGGTTTCATTGATATCCGAATAACAGAACGAGCTGCAAAGGTAATGAGAATTAAAAGCAGGAGCGCGATAAGGCCGAAGAGCACACCTAAACGATCAAGCGTCTTCTCGAGCTCACCTAGGTTCTGCGCCGCGACAACTGTCTCACCGGTATTAAGTGGGCGCGCAGTTACACGAAAGTCTGCACCGGTTGCTTCGATAGTAAATGGTTCGCTGCCGTGAGATGCAACCTCTTGTGGCAGAAGTCCCACTAAATAATCTGTAACTCGAGTGGTTGCTAAATCGCCACCAAGTCCACCAATAACAGCGCCACTTGGGTCCAATAGCGTCAGTGAAGCTGTGGTTGGAATGCGGTTAAGTGGAGTAGCAGGGCCAAGGCCTAAACGTTGGCGGACTTCATCTCTATCGTCATCGTCGCCATCGTTACGACCTAAGCCGCCCCGTTCAATACGCGGAACGGAAGCATCGGCGATCGCAATAAGTTCTTTATCAACTTCAGAGATGAGATATCCCTTGAGCAGAGATTGTGTTGCAAAGCTTGCTGTAGCAAAGGCGATTGCAGTCAGTATGACTATGCCGAGGGTAAGCCTGCTACGTAGGCTCCAAGTGCGCAGAGATAACTTCATACTGGTTACTTTGCAGCTGGTAGGCGCAATCGGTATCCAACACCGCGCACAGTATGGATAAGTGGTGGGTCGTAGATATCTATCTTCTTACGAAGGTAAGAGATATAGGTCTCAACGATTCCGGCATCTCCACCGAAATCGTAATCCCAGACATGATCAAGTATCTGCGCCTTTGAAACAACGCGATCGGCATTAATGAGCATGTAACGCAGCAAAGTAAATTCAGTAGGTGAAAGTTCAAGTAGGTGTCCGGCGCGACGTGCTTCGTGGGTTGCTTCATCTAATTCAAGATCGGCAAAACGAATCTTCTCTTCATCCATATTCTGCTCAACTACGCCAATACGACGAAGAAGTGCGCGAAGTCGTGCAACAAGTTCTTCTAAGCTAAATGGCTTTGTCATGTAATCATCGCCACCGATTGTTAAACCTTGCACCTTATCTTTCATCTCATCTTTGGCAGAGAGAAAGAGAACTCCAACTTCAATTCCTTCATTGCGAATCTGCCGGCAGACTTCAAAACCATCTAAGTCTGGCAACATGACATCTAAAATCATTGCGTGCGGTTTAAATTCTTCGGCGATAGTCAGCGCTTGTGATCCGGTTGCTGCAGTACGAACATCAAAGCCGACAAACTTTAAACTTGTGGCGATGAGATCGCTGATGCTTGCCTCATCATCGACGACGAGGATGCGCTGTCCTGATTTCTCTTCTGACATGAGGTAAGAGTGCTCTGCTTGGCTGGGTGTTTGCTGAGAATTGGAGTTCGTTAATCAGGTGAGTACATCGCGCTGAATTACAGGCGTGTAACTCCACCCACAGTGTGGAGAAACTCTGTGGATATCGCAGAAAATGGGGGTTATTTAGTAGGCACCCTCACCCCATCGATAAACGCTCGGGATTTCGCTCTCCTAGGGCTTCTCGGCGGTATTTGATTTTCCATTTAGCGATAGGATTCCAGCCTGCTGTAGAGGAATTACCTCTCTATAGCCCAAATCAGCCATTTGAAGGAGTCCCCACTTTTGTCTGACAAAGCTGCGAAGGAAAGCTCTTCGAAGAAGACAGGCGGCTACGACGCCTCCTCGATCACCGTGCTCGAGGGCTTGGCTGCGGTGCGCAAGCGCCCAGGCATGTATATCGGCTCAACCGGAGAACGCGGCCTTCACCACCTTGTCTACGAAATCGTCGATAACGCAGTCGACGAGGCGCTCGCAGGATTCTGTACTGAGATCCAAGTGACCTTGATGGCCGATGGATCACTTCAAGTTGTCGATAACGGTCGCGGAATTCCCGTTGATATCCACCCAGTTGAGAAGAAGCCAGCCCTCGAAGTTGTTCTCACTGTTCTTCACGCAGGTGGAAAGTTCGGCGATGGTGGCTACTCAGTCTCTGGCGGTCTTCACGGAGTTGGATCTTCAGTTGTAAACGCGCTCTCAACGAATTTATCTGCAAAAGTTAAGCGCGATGGATTTATCTGGACACAGGAATACAAGCTTGGCGTACCTACTGCTCCAGTGAAAAAGGGCGAAGCAACAACAGAGACCGGAACAACGATTCAATTCTGGCCATCTGAAGAAATCTTTGAAACTACTGATTTCTCATTTGAAGTTCTCTCAACACGTTTTCGTGAAATGGCATTTCTTAACCGCGGCTTGATTTTATCTCTCACAGATTTGCGCCCCGGCCACGTCGATGAAAAGGGCGAGCAGCTCACTGTGCGCTATCAGTACCAAGGTGGAATCACTGACTTTGTAAAGCACCTCAACTCAACTCGCGGTGAACTCCATAAATCAGTAATTGCTATTGAAGCTGAAGATAAGAAGGCGCGACTTTCCCTCGAAGTTTCCATGCAATGGAATAACGGCTTCTCTGAATCCGTCTACACATTCGCAAATACGATTCACACCCACGAAGGTGGAACCCACGAAGAAGGCTTCCGTACTGCGCTTACATCTGTGGTCAATAAGTTTGCAGAAGAACAAGGTCTGATTCGCAAGAAGGAAGATCGCCTGACAGGTGATGATGTTCGCGAAGGTCTGACTGCAATTGTCTCCATCAAGCTAGGCGAGCCACAATTTGAAGGCCAGACAAAGACAAAGCTTGGTAATACCGAGGCCAAGTCATTTACACAGAAAGTTGTCAATGAACACCTCACACAATGGTTTGAGCAGAATCCACAAGAAGGTAAAGACATCATCCGTAAATCGATTGATGCCGCATCTGCTCGCGTTGCAGCACGTAAAGCGCGCGACTTAGCGCGCAACCGAAAAGGACTTCTTGAAGGTCGCGGAATGCCCGGAAAGCTTGCTGATTGCCAGTGGACTGATCCGGCCAAGTGCGAGCTATACATTGTCGAAGGCGACTCTGCGGGTGGTTCTACAAAGGGTGGGCGTGATTCACGTAATCAAGCAGTTCTGCCTATTCGCGGCAAGATCCTTAACGTTGAAAAGGCGCGTATTGATCGCGTTCTACAAAATAATGAAGTACAAGCGCTTATTACCGCACTTGGTACTGGCGTCCATGATGATTTCGATATCGCAAAGCTTCGCTATCACAAGATTATCTTGATGGCAGATGCTGATGTTGATGGTCAACACATTCGCACACTTCTTCTTACTCTGCTCTTCCGCTTTATGCGCCCACTGATTGAAAATGGTTTTGTGTATTTGGCACAACCACCGCTCTATAAGCTGAAGTGGGGCGGAAAAGATCCCGTCGAATATGCCTTCAGCGATAAAGAGCGCGATGGCATGATCAAGATTGGTTTAGATGCTGGTAAGCGACTTCCTAAGGATGATGGAATTCAGCGCTTTAAAGGTCTCGGCGAGATGCCTGCAAAAGAGTTGTGGGATACCACTATGGACCCTGAACACCGAGTGCTTATTCAAGTAACCCTTGATGATGCAGCTGCAGCAGATGATCTCTTCTCAGTTTTGATGGGCGAAGATGTAGAACAGCGTCGCGCATTTATTCAGCGCAACGCTAAGGATGTTAGGTTCTTGGATATCTAATGACTACTGAAGATATGAATCCAGACGAAGTAACCTTCGATCGCATCGAGAAGGTTGACCTGCAAGTTGAGATGGCGCGCAGCTACCTCGACTATGCGATGTCAGTTATTGTCGGTCGCGCCTTGCCTGATGTGCGCGATGGCTTAAAGCCTGTTCACCGCCGTGTGCTCTATGCGATGTATGACGCGGGATATCGCCCAGATAAGGGTTACTACAAATCTTCTCGTATCGTCGGTGATGTCATGGGTAATTACCACCCACACGGTGACACCGCGATCTATGACACCGTTGTTCGCTTAGCTCAGCCCTGGTCACTTCGCTATCCATTGGTAGATGGAAACGGAAACTTTGGTTCTCCCGGTAACGATCCAGCAGCTGCGATGCGTTATACCGAAGCCCGTCTTGCGCCTATCGCGATGGAGATGATGCGCGATATCGATGAAGATACCGTTAACTTCTCACCAAACTACGACGGCCGTTCACAAGAGCCAGATGTACTCCCATCACGTTTTCCCAATCTTCTAGTTAATGGTTCAGCCGGTATCGCAGTTGGTATGGCGACAAATATTCCGCCACATAACCTGCGCGAAATCGGCGAAGCGGTTATCTATGCCCTCGAACACCCAGATATGGCAGCGCCAGATCTGCTCAACCATATGCTCACCATTGTTAAAGGCCCAGATTTTCCTACCAAGGCGCTCATTGTTGGCCGTGGTGGCATTGAGGATGCATACCGCACAGGTCGCGGTTCAATCACGATGCGCGCAGTCGTTAACGTCGAAGAGATCAATAAGCGCACCTGTTTAGTTGTTACCGAACTTCCGTATCAAGTAAACCCAGATAACTTAGCTCTCAAGATTGCTGAACTAGTTAAGGATGGCAAGATCAAGGGCATCGCCGATGTGCGCGATGAAGGTAATGAACGTTTAGGACAGCGCCTCGTTATTGTTCTGCAATCATCTGCAATTCCAAAGGTCATTCTTAACAACCTATATAAGCAGACTCAGCTTCAAGATACCTTCGGTGCAAATATGTTGGCGCTCGTTGATGGCGTTCCGCGCACCTTGCGACTAGATGAATTTATTAAGTATTACATCGAGCACCAAGTTGAAGTAATCGTGCGCCGCACCAAGTTCCGCCTTGTTGAAAAAGAGAAGCGCGCCCATATCCTCAAGGGTTATCTCAAGGCGCTCGACGCGCTCGATGCCGTAATCGCTCTTATCCGCGCATCTAAGACTCCTGAAGAAGCGCGCACTGGCTTGATGAAGCTCCTTGATGTTGATGAAATTCAAGCAAATGCAATCTTGGATATGCAGCTTCGCCGTATCGCAGCGTTGGAACGTCAGAAGATCAACGATGAATATGAGGGTTTGATGGCAGACATCATCGAACTCAACGCCATCTTGGCCTCTGAAAGTAAGCAGCGCGAAATCATTAAGACCGAACTTACTGACCTGATTGCAAAGTACGGAGATGAGCGTCGTACACAGCTTGTTGCAAGCGAAGGTGATTTCTCCGCCGAAGATTTGATTCCAGATCAGGATGTAGTTGTCACCATTACTCGGGGCGGATATTCCAAGCGCACCAGCGCTGATTTGTATAAGTCTCAGCGACGCGGCGGACGTGGAGTTAAGGGTGCAGCGCTCAAGCAAGATGATGTTGTCGACCACTTCTTTGTTGCATCTACCCATGACTGGTTGCTCTTCTTTACCAACCAAGGTCGCGTTTATCGCGCCAAGGTGCACGAGCTGCCTGATGCAGGACGTGATGCGCGCGGACAACATGTTGCAAACTTGATGGCCTTTAAGCCAGAAGAACAGATTGCACAAGTACTTTCCTTTAAGGATTACAACGCCGCTCCATTCTTAGTTCTTGCAACCAAGGGTGGTCTTGTTAAGAAGACTCCACTTGTTGAATACGATTCACCGCGCACAGGTGGACTGATTGCAATTTCACTCAAGCCGGGCGATGAAGTTGTCTCTGCATCTCTTGTTCGAAATGGAGATGAACTTCTTCTAGTTTCAAGACTAGGTATGTCTCTTCGCTTCGTTACCGATGACGAGTCCCTTCGTTCCATGGGCCGCTCCACATCTGGTGTTATCGGTATGAAGTTCCGCGCTGATGATGAACTTCTGACAATGGCGCGCGTCGATTCACAATCAACGCAAGGTGCATTTGTCTTTACCGCAACGGATGGTGGCTACGGTAAGAAGACTCCAATTGAGGAATATCGCTTACAAGGTCGCGGTGGAATTGGTATCAAGGCAGCAAAGATTGATGAGAATTCTCGTGGATCACTTGTCTCAGCTCTCGTTTTATTTGATAGCGATGAAATTCTTGCAATTACATCTGCTGGAACCGTGATGCGAACACCTGCTGCTGAAGTCCGCCAAACTGGCCGAGATTCAATGGGCGTTCGCCTGGTCAACCTCGATGAAGGTGCCACCCTCTTATCTGTGACCCGCAACAGCGAAGATGAGATTTCTGAGCAAAAGTAGTAGGGTTCACGCCTGTAGTTATAGGGGCCGTTTTGGCGACTTGATGAATTTCAAGTAACCTTGCGCTTCTGCACACGCACGAAAGTTCGTTTGCGGGCCTATAGCTCAGCCTGGTTAGAGCGCTTCCCTGATAAGGAAGAGGTCGGTGGTTCAAGTCCACCTAGGCCCACCCGTTCTAATACGGGGACCTAGCTCAATTGGTAGAGCACCGCCTTTGCAAGGCGGGGGTTAGGGGTTCGATTCCCCTGGTCTCCACTGAAATCCGCTGGCAATAGCCGGCGGATTTTTTATTGCTCGCTCTTAGTTCCGATACTTAACCAGATAAGAGCAGCGCTCACGATTGCAAGGCCAATAAATGAGACCGTCGTAAGAGATTCACTTAAGAGAGTAATTCCAAGAACTGTTGCAGTCAGCGGTTCAGCAAGTGCCAAAGTTCCAGCAGAGCTCGGACTCATCTTACGAAGGCCATAGATCTGGAAGACATTGGCAAGCGCCATTGTGATTGCCCCAAGATAGAAGACAACAGCAACTCCACGAAGAGAGCCGAGCCAGCTGAGATCTTCAGAGAAAATCAAAGGTATTAAGAAGAGTGAGCCAATGAGATAAGCAGTGGATGTCATCTCGATGGGATTCTCTTGCGTTCGCAGCGCAATCTTTGCCGCGTTGACATAAATTGCTACAGATAAACCTGCACCGAATGCCATAAAGATTCCAAGAGTGCTCTCTACCTTGATTTCACCTGAGAAACGAAGAGCTAGCCCAAAGATTGCTAGCGATGTAGCAGCAAACCAGAGAGTTGAAAATCGCTCATGGAAGATGATGGCGCTTAATATTCCCGTAAAGATTGGGATACAGCCAACAGCCAAAAGTGTGCTGAGGGCGACGCCATTACTCGTTGTTGCCGAGAAGAAGAAAGGCTGAAAAGCGGCTGCGCCAACTGCCATAAAGAAGACTGATTTCTTCCGCGCATGCACGAAGAAGTTGCGGCGCTTGCCACCAAAGACCGGCATAAAGATCAGAAGTAATACAGCGCCGATAGCTAAACGCCCAATACCGAGGGCTGATCCACCAGCGTTTGCTGGTGCGTAGGCAATGGCGGTGCCAACCGTTCCGAAGAGGACTGCACTCGTTAAAACTTTATATGCAGGAGCGTGGCTACTCATCGCGACCCCCTGAAACGAACACAGTCGATTCTAAAGGGGAGAAGTTAGATAAACCTAATTAAATAACTGCGCGATTTTGTAGTAGATGGGAATTCCTAGAATTAAGTTAAATGGGAATGTAATTCCTATGCTCGACATCAGCGCCAGCGTTGGACTTGCGGTAGGTAGAGCGACAGAGACTGCAGCAGGGGCTGCAATATATGAAGCGCTCGCAGCCAAGATTCCCAACATCGTTGCACCACCAACGCTCATACCAATGAGAGATCCGGCAGTCACGCCGATTACTCCGCTAAATAACGGGAAGAAGATTCCAAATGCTGCTAGTGGAGCGCCCACCTTTTTGATTTCAGCAAAATTACTTCCCGCTAAATAACCAAGATGGAGCAGGAAGAGAACTAAGAAACCATTTAATAGATCTACGAAGAAGGGACTGACTTTGACGTAACCCTCTTTTGAGGTAATCAAACCGATAACAAGTCCACCTGCCAAAAGCAGAACTGTTTTTCCAAGGAGTACTTCTTTGAGAGTGCTAGACCAACGTACCTTTGTGGTTAACGAACGTGACGCTAAGAAGATACCGACAATTAGCCCAGGAATTTCCAGAAGAGTTAAGAGGGCAGGTGCGTAACCTTCCACGAAGATGTTATTGCTCTCGAGAAACAGAAGCCCTGCCGAGAATGTGACCAATGAAGTTGAACCGTAATGGGCTGCAATCGAGCCGCGGTCAACATCATTGAGAACCTTAATCAATTTCAGTACCAAGAAAGCTAGAAGTGGGATCAAGATGCCGCAGGCAATCGTGGTCAACGCTGGGGTAGCTAGTTCAGAGAGTGAAGAAGATTTCAGCGAGTGGCCACCTTTGAGCCCAATGCCAAAGAGTAAGTAGATAGATAGAAACTGGTAGATCGCATCTGGAACACGGACATCGCTCTTGATGCGAGCCGCCAGGATTCCGAAGATAAAGGTAAGAACGCCAACGGATGTGAGATTGGCGTGCGCAATTGACCATGAACTCATAAATACCCCCAGACACGCACAATACATGAAGTTTAATTCATGTGTCAAATAGCATGTATAGTTAGGACATGAGTCAAGATAAAGCTCTTCCTACCTGGACTTTCCTCTCTAACCACGGCCACATATTGGTCCACCTCAATAAGTTTCCGGATTCAAGAGTTCGCGATATTGCCCAAGCTATCGGCATTACAGAAAGAAGCGCCCTTTCAATTCTTTCTGATCTAGAAGCTGGTGGTTATATAGCTGTCGAGCGCGTCGGCCGCCGAAATCATTATCGAATTAATCCGAATAAGAACTTCCGCCATCCAATGGAGGCCCAGAAACCTATCGGCGCCCTACTGAAGATTTTCTCTTCAAAGTAACTCATATGCAGCACCCATATTCAGAAAAACGAGCCGTCTTGGCAACACTTCATCAAAAAGGTGAGTTGATTGCCCCTGAATTTCTGCAGGCGCTTGGAATGGTTATTGAGGAAGTTGCAGTGGACACAGATTCACTTGGAACGTTTAGTGGAGAAATAGAACGAATAGGTTCGGCAAGAGATGTTGTATTGAATAAAGCCCGTTTAGGAATCAAAGCAAGTGGGTGCCCGCGTGGGTTGGCATCGGAAGGTTCAATCGGTGCAGATTTCTATATTCCATTTATTCAATCTGATGTGGAGCTAATTGGTTTTGTTGATGAAGAGTTAGGTATTGAATTAGTTGAAAGTTACCGATCTACCGATATCACTGCACACACCATGACAATCGATTCCCCAACCGATCTCAATGATTTTTTGAAGAAGGCAGATTTTCCTCACCACAAACTAATCGTTCGATCTGCGAACAAACCCATTACATATTGTGTAAAAGGGATTTCGACAGAAGCGGTATTGCTACAAGCGATTGCAGATGGCCTGCAACAGAGCCCATCACTTATCGTTGAAAGTGATCTGCGTGCACATTGCTCACCAAGTCGTGCTGAAAACATTAAGAAGGCAGCTGCCAAAATGGCCGCACGACTCGCGCAACTATGTCCTGATTGCTCTGCGCCGGGGTGGGGAGTCACCGGTTACATCAAAGGACTGCCTTGTGCAGAGTGCGGTGAAGTATCAGAAGATGCGCTGAAGTCCGAGATTTTGGGCTGCGCCAGATGTTCCTTTACCCATGAAGGAAAGAGCCTTGCAGAAGTGATTGATCCATCGCGATGCAACCTATGTAACCCGTAAATATTGTGTAAAAGTTAGCGTAATCTTTGCCCATGACTTCAACAGCAACGTTACATACAACTCTTGGCGATATCGTCATTGAACTTTTCCCAAACCACGCACCAAAGACCGTAGAAAACTTTGTTGGTCTTGCAACTGGCGCTAAGGAATGGACTGATCCACGTACGGGTAAGAAATCAAACGAGAACCTGTACGACGGAACGATTTTTCACCGCGTTATCAGCGGCTTCATGATTCAAGGTGGAGATCCACTCGGTCAGGGATTTGGTGGACCGGGATACCAGTTTGCAGATGAATTCCATGGTGAACTCCAATTCGATCGCCCTTACATCTTGGCGATGGCTAATTCAGGTCCTGGAACAAATGGTTCACAGTTCTTTATTACCGTTGCGCCAACTGCTTGGCTCAACCGCAAGCACACCATTTTCGGCGAAGTAAAGGATGCAGCTTCACAAGCTGTCGTTGACAAGATTGGTTCAACACCAACAGGTGCGCAAGATAAGCCTGTTACACCTGTTGTAATCAATAGCGTCACTATCGCCTAATCGCTGTAAGCGCATGAAGCAGCGTTCCACAGTTCTTACAATCATCACAGTTATCTGTGGTTTCTATCTGTACGAACTCTACGATTCAGGCATCATCGGAACTTTTGCTCTCATCAGTACTGAATACCTACAGCAATCAAATCAGTGGTATCGCCTCGTCACTGTCGCGCTCGTGCACGACAACTCGAACTCGATTCCTATCCACTTAGCCTTCAATATGTTGGCGCTTCATTCATTGGGCTCGCCCATTGAAAAACTGCTGGGACGTGCGCGATTCCTGGTGATCTTCTTCGGATCGCTGATTTTGGCATCTCTCTTCTCCGCACTTAACCTGGGCTATAACGGTTACTCCATCGGAGTATCTGGCGCAGTCTTTGGTCTCTTTGGTGCGTGGATAGCAATCGGTCGCAAAATCGGTGGAGATATCCGCAGCACCTTGGTCATCATTGCAATCAACTTTGCACTGGGCTTCACCATTGGCGGAGTCGATTGGCGCGCACATCTTGGCGGCCTCATTGCAGGCTTTGTGATTACGAAGTTACTGCTGCTTAACACTTCTAAGAAGAATCTGGGCGACGTCGAGAACTTCGACATCTGATTGACGGGCGACCATTCCGTCGCCAACCATCACGCGACAGAATGGGCAAGCAACTGCAACTTCTTCCGCCCCAGTATCAATAGCTTCATCGACGCGGTTGAGGTTGATACGAGTACCAATCTTCTCTTCCATCCACATACGTCCACCGCCACCACCGCAGCAGAATGAACGTTCTTGATTGCGTGGCATCTCTTCAACATCGCAACCACTTGCCTGTAGCAGTTCGCGAGGTGGCGCATAAATCTGATTGTGACGACCGAGATAACATGGATCGTGATAGGTCAACTTCTTATCTGACTTGTGTGGGCTTGGTTTCAAGCGGCCTTCTTTAATCAGAGTATTAAGAAGTTGTGTGTGGTGCAGCATTTCAAGTTCAAAGCCGCTCTGCGCATAGTCGCGCCCGATGGTTGTGAAGCAATGAGGGCAGGTAACAACTACCTTCTTCTTGCCCTTAGGGCGGCTACCGAAAGTTTCATTGAGAGTTTCAATATTCTCACGCGAGAGAATCTGATACAGGAATTCATTTCCAGAACGACGGGCGGGATCGCCGGTACATGTTTCACGCTTACCTAGAACGGCGAAGTTAACGCCAGCCATATGTAATAACTCTGCAACAGCCTTGGTCGTCTTCTTCGCACGTTCTTCATATGCGCCAGCGCAGCCAACCCAGAAAAGATATTCAACATCTTCTGGAAGTTCGCCGCTGACAACCTTGACGGGGAAATCGCATTCAGCAATCCAGCCTTCGCGATCTTGTTTATTTGCGCCCCAAGGATTTCCTGCTTTTTCTAGATTTCTAAATGTTCCACCAAGCTCTGCTGGAAATTCTGATTCAACCAATACTTGGAAGCGACGCATGTTGACGATGTGATCGACATGCTCGATATCAACTGGGCACTCTTCCACGCAGGCACCACATGATGTACATGACCATAAAACATCGGGCGTAATTGGACCGTTCTCACCAACAAGGTTTTCGCTTTCAACAACGTTAGACATGGCGTGATCGCGCATCGCCATGATTAGAAGCTTTGGTGAAAGTGGCTTATCTGTATGCCAGGCAGGACATTGGGATTGGCAGCGACCACATTCGGTACAGCTGGTCATATCCAGCAGACCCTTCCAGGAAATATCACCACGTGTTCCGATGCCAAAGACATCATCTTCTGCTGGGTCTTCGAAGTTAACCGGCTTTCCTTTAGAGAGCATTTCAGGAAGTGCGCCGAGCGCGGGTTGATCGATATTGCGCTTGTAATAGATATTGAAGAATGCCAAGAAGCGGTGCCATGCAATTCCCATGGTGAGGTTTGCAGCGATGACAATAAACCAAGTCATTGATGTAACAATTTTGAGAGTTGCAACGATAACTATTGCGTTCTCAATCGCTTCCTGTGACCACGAGTCAAAGAAGAGAACTGCAGGCCACGAGATTGCGTAGTGCCAGTTCCACGATTCTTTACCAGCGAGTGCACCTTCTAGCCCGCGAAGTGCGAAGACGCAGAAGACGATTGCAAGGATGGTTGCTTCAACGTAATACGCCTTTCCCATGCCGGATCCGCTAAAACGATTAAGCATACGAAAGCGAGTTACTTGGCGAATACCGATGAGTGCAACAATGCTGATACCGGTAAGGGCGGCGATTACCTCAGAGAAGAGTTCGTAAAGAACAAAGTGGCCAATGATGGGAAGTGCAAAGTCAGGTTTGATCACTTGACCGTATGCAGTAACCAAAGTTCCGAAGAGCGCACCGAAGCCGATCATGACAAACCAGTGAGCAATCCCAGTTCCGGTGAAGTTAAGCATCTTGGTATGCCCCAAAACTTCTTTAAGCATATTTTTCATACGCGCGGATTTATCTCCGCTGCGGGTTGGATCTGGTTGCTGCTTCTTATATAGAGAGATGAGATAGCGAACGCGAATGGCAAGGAAAGTTACAGCGACAGCTGTAATGAGATAAGAGATGCTTGCTAGCGCTAAGTTCATAAGCGCTAGGGTAGAACTATCGCCACTTAGTTGCTAGTGAGAAACCAACTGCGATAAAGCTAAATCCGATAATCATGTTCCATGCACCAATTCCTGGAATTGGATATGAAGTCTGGCTGATGTAAAAGACCACAATCCAGAACAAGCCGATAAGGAAATTGGCAACCATCACAGGAGCAAGCCATGAAGGGCTCTCGAGGAGCGGTGACTCTTCCTCCATGTGGTGCTGTTCTTCATGAGCGTGCTGCTCTTGAACCTTCTTACGCAATTTCGACTTTGGCATGGGGCCTAGGTTACAGCACAATTACGGCATGGCTCGAATCCTCGTCATCGATAACTATGACTCCTTCGTCTTCAACTTGGTGCAATACCTTGCACAGTTGGGTGCTGAGTGCACGGTTGTTCGTAATGATGAAGTCGAGGCGAGCGAGGCGGCAAAGTACGACGGAGTCCT
Organism: Candidatus Nanopelagicaceae bacterium; assembly: GCA_965267965.1. Lineage (GTDB taxonomy): Bacteria > Actinomycetota > Actinomycetes > Nanopelagicales > Nanopelagicaceae > Planktophila. Next base: position 1,377,785 of record OZ254131.1, on the reverse strand, counting down.
GATCTCACCGGGGCCAGGAACGCCCGATAAGGCTGGCGTCAGTATCGCCATGATTAAGTTCTGCGCCGAAAACTCAATTCCACTCTTTGGTGTTTGTTTAGGACATCAAGCAATCGGTGAAGCATTTGGCGCAACGGTTTCTCGTGCACCAGAGTTGTTACATGGAAAGACATCACAAGTCATTCACAATGCACATGGAGTTCTTACAAACCTCCCATCACCATTTACTGCAACTCGCTATCACTCTCTGGCGGTTGAACGCAAGACTGTTCCTGATGTTCTCGAAATTACCGGCGCAACTGAATCAGGTGTTGTGATGTCGATGCGCCATAAAACTTTGCCAATCGAGGGCGTGCAATTCCACCCAGAGTCAGTGCTGACTGAACACGGCCATCAGATGCTGGCTAATTGGTTAGTAACTTGTGGTGATGCAGATGCGCCACGTCGTGCAGTGGGGCTTTCGCCAGTTGTGGGTAGCACCAAATAGTTTTAGGGCTTGCGATTGATAGTAATCGTTACTGAGTTACCGATTGTCTGTGCCAACCCTGAATCTGGCGCCTGCCTAATGACAACGCCCTCTGGTTGCGCTGCGTCATAGTCGTAGAACTCTTTAATCAAGAATCCTGCCTGAATCAAGATTGTCTTTGCTTGAATTGCTTCAATACCAATCAGATTCGGCACAGTAACTTCACCGCTAGCGATCGTCAGAATTACTGAACTACCAGCTTCTGTAACAGATCCAACTGGTGGCAGAACTTCTAGAACTGTTCCTTGTGGTTGATCTGATGGCATCGCAACAGTCTGCGAAACCAATAAGCCAACTGCAGTCAGCGCAGAACGAGCATCAATCAGCGACATACCAATTAAGTTATCGGGAACGATTGCATCCCCTGGCCCATCTGAAATTGTGAGAGTTACAGTCGAACCGGCACTCAATCGAGTCGTTGCCAGCGGGTTCTGGCTCGCCACACGATCGCGAGGAATCACGCCATCGTGAGCTCGCTTAATGGTCACTGTGTAATCAGAGAGCAGCGCTCGCGCCATCTCTTCGCTTAAGCCCACAACGTTAGGCAACATGGGGGCTGAGTTATTTGGATTGCCACTCATCGCAAGCCCCGTGATTGCAATTGCGATTGCAGCGAAGAATGAACCACCCCACGCAATTGCAGCGCGCCGAGACATGAAAGGCTTCTTGGGAAGTTGAGTTGTGATCTCTTGTCCTGCGCGCACCTTGGCAATGTCATCGAGCATCTCTTGCGCGCTCTGATAACGATCTTCAGGTTTCTTTGCGAGTGCAACAGCGAGAATGATTTCAATTCCTTCAGGCAGAGTCTTATCTATCGAACGGGCAAGAGGTGCGGTACTCGATGCATGCTGGAAAGCGATTGAAACTGGAGTTTCACCAGTAAATGGTGGTGTGCCGGTGAGTAGCTCAAAGAGCAGGCAACCAGTTGAGTAGATGTCGCTACGTGAATCAGCTGGTTCGCCAACTGCCTGTTCAGGTGAAAGATATTGAGCAGTACCAACAACATTCCAAGTACTTGTAAGCGTTGCACCTAAATCATCCATGGCTCGGGCGATTCCAAAATCCATCACCTTTACATCGCCGTTATTGGTAATCATTACGTTGGCCGGTTTGATATCGCGGTGCACAATTTGTTGGCGATGAGAATATTCAAGTCCCGCAAGAATTCCTTCAGCGATTTCTAAAGCGCGCGCTAAAGGCAACTTTTCGCCTTGATGGATTAGTTCGCGCAATGTGTGGCCAGAAACTAACTCCATCACTATGTAAGGGGCTGGCTCTTCTCCAGAGTCATAGACAGCAACAATTGCTGGGTGGTTAAGGCCGGCTGCAGCCTTCGCCTCTTTGCGAAAGCGCGCAACGAAGTTTGGATCTTTAGCTAAATCACTACGCAGAATTTTGACTGCAACTTCTCGCGAAAGTCTCTGATCTTGGGCGATATAGACATCAGCCATTCCACCAGTGCCAATCATCTGCCCCAATTGGTAGCGCCCGCCGAGCAATGAATTCATCATCCGGCTGCTCCAATCGTTTCAAAGGTATCTGGTTGGTTCTCTTCGACTATATCGGCAATAACGAGAGTGACGTTGTCCGGTGCACCATTTATATAAGTGGCATCAACCAGAGCGGCCACAGCGGCATCGCGATCCTTGCCCTTGAGGAGCGATTTAATCTCTTTCTCAGTTAATACTGATGAGAGCCCATCGCTACAGACTAAGAAGCGATCTCCCAGCTTCACATCAATTACTGGAAGCGGAACTTCGATATTTCCTTCACCCATCAGCACCTGAGTAAGAACAGATCTCTGTGGATGAGTTGCGATATCTGACTCTGAAATTGCGCCTTGGTTGAGTAACTCTTGGATGACGGTGTGGTCAACGCTTAATTGTTCAAAAGAGCTGCCCCGCAAGCGATAGGCGCGAGAATCTCCGATATGTAGGAGTGCAACTGAAGTGCCGCGTAAGAGTAAAGAGGTAAGCGTGGTTCCCATACCTGATAGAGCTGGATTCTCTTCAACTGCGTTCTTCAGAGATTGATCTGCCTCTTGAATCGCCTGCAGATAGAGATCGTCAGCTGATTCTTCATCTATATCTGGATGTGTAAAGACTTGGGCAGATTGCACAAGAGTTTTGATGGCAAGCGACGATGCAACTTCGCCGGCGGCATGGCCACCCATTCCATCGGCCACAGCAATTAAATTCTTTGCAGCAAGAGCGCTATCTTCATTGCCACTTCGCACAAGGCCAACAGTTGAACGCGCAGATGTTGCGAAGTAGTAGGCGGCCATGTGGGTAAGCCTAATCTCTTTGCTACTCTCGGTCGCATGCAGATCTATGCTCATCGTGGCGCCAGCGCCGACTTCCCAGAGCTCACTATGGCTGCCTACGAAGGCGCGGTGGCGCAGGGGGCAGATGGCTTTGAATGCGATCTGCGATTAACCAAGGATGAAGTGCCGGTGCTCTGGCATAACGCATCAATGCTCGAACGCGCTGGCAACCCCGGTCTTATAGCTGAGATGACCTTTGCAGAAGTTTCGCGGGCCTACCCACAGATTCTTACCTTGGCTGAGTTTTTAGATTTTGCAGTCAGCAAGAAGAAGGGTGTGCTCCTTGAAACAAAGCACCCCGTCATTTCTGGAAATCGTATTGAAGAAGTGATTGCGCAAACTCTCGCGGCTACTTCTGGAATTGCATCAATCGATGTTTCTGTAATGTCATTTAGTTGGTTTGCAATTGAAAAGATGAAGCGCGTTGATTCAACAATTCACACAACTTTTCTGATGCGTAAACCAACCCCATGGTTGCAGGCGAAGATATCTTCGGCTCTCGCACTTGGACCAGGGATAGATGAATTGCGCGCAGAGCCCATCAGAGCCAAGCGCATCAAGGATTTAGGGCGCTCGCTCTATGTGTGGACTGTCAATGAAGATAGCGATATCAAACTTTGCGAGAAGGTCGGCGTCGATATTCTCATCACAAATAAGCCGGCACATGCACGAGAAGTACTCAGGTATCCTTAACCAGTGAGCAACCCGGAAAGCCATACATTCGCCTATTTGGGCCCAGTTGGCACATTTACTGAAGCCGCGCTCAAGAAAATTACTTGCGATACCGATAAGAAAATTCCTTACGCAAATGTCACTGCTGCACTCGATGCGGTGCGAAAAGGCGAAGCCGATTACGCACTTGTTCCAATTGAGAACTCGGTTGAAGGTGTTGTCGCACGCACGCTCGATGAGCTAGCAAGTGGTGATCAGCTAACTATCTGCGCTGAGGTAACTCTGCCTGTCACTTTCGCCTTTATGACTAAGCCAGGTGCCACTGCAATTAAGCGAATCGGCACACATCCACATGCAGAATCGCAATGCCGCGAATACATCGCCAAGAACTATCCCCACGCAGAAGTTGTTCCAACAGCATCAACATCTGCGGCCGCGGAAGCCGTAGCTAAGGGCGAACTCGATGCAGCGATTGCTTCAAGTACTGCAGCAGAACATTTCGGACTAGAGATTCGCGAAGAAGATATTGGCGATAACTCAGGTGCAGTCACTCGATTTATCTGTGCCCAGAAGCCAGGTTGGATTCCAGATCCAACTGGCGACGATCGCACATCGATGGCGGTTTTTATCGATATCGACCACGCCGGTGCGCTCCTTGAAATCTTGCAGGTATTTGCCAAAAATGACGTCAACCTCACATTTATTCAGTCACGTCCAACAGGACGCGAACTTGGTCACTACCATTTCATTATTGATGTTGAGGGCCACATCAACGACGGTCCTGTAGGAAAGTCTGTTGAAGAGCTCCGCGAAATCTGCGACGACATTAGATTCCTAGGTTCCTATCCCAGAGAGGTGCGCACATGATTGATATCAAGTTTCTTCGCGATCATCCTGATGTAGTCCGCGCTTCTCAAAAGGGACGTGGCGAGAACGTTGAAGTAGTTGATCAAATAATTACGGCCGACGAACGCAAGCGCGCCGCCCTTACTGAATTTGAAACGCTTCGCCAAGAACAGAATGTTCTCTCTAAATCAGTGGGAGCCGCAAAGGGCGATGAAAAGACAGCGTTATTGGCTAACGCTAAAGAACTTGCCGACAAGGTAAAGGCTGCCGATGCAAAGCGTGCAGAGCTTGAAGAAGAAGCCAAGAAGTTGTTACTTCAACTTTCAAACCTTCTAGATGCTGAGGCTCCAATCGGCGGAGAAGAAGATTTCGTTACCCTCGAACATATTGGTACGCCTCGTGACTTTACGAAAGATGGATTTGAACCACGCGATCACGTTGAACTCGGCAAGCTTTTGGGTGCAATCGACACTGAACGTGGCGCGAAGGTGGCCGGATCACGCTCGTACTACTTAACTGGTGTCGGTGCGCTTCTTGAATTTGCCCTTGTCAATTATGCGATTCAAAGCGCGCTTAAGAATGGATTCTCACCAGTTATTCCACCTGTGCTGGTTAACCCAGCTGCAATGGAAGGAACTGGTTTTCTAGGGCAAGCGGCCGAGAATGTCTATCGCATTGAAAAAGATGATGTCTATCTAGTTGGCACATCTGAAGTACCACTGGCAGCGATGCATATGGATGAGATTCTTCCTGCTGAAAAGCTTCCGCTTCGCTATGCCGGATATTCATCATGCTTCCGCCGTGAAGCTGGTACTTACGGAAAAGATACTCGTGGAATTATTCGTGTTCATCAATTTGATAAAGTGGAAATGTTCTCATTCTGCAAGCCAGAAGAAGCTAAAGAAGAGCACAAGCGCTTGCTGCAGTGGGAAAAGGATTTCCTTACCGCTATGGAAATACCATTCCGAGTTATTGATGTAGCTTCAGGAGATCTGGGTTCATCTGCTGTTCGAAAGTTTGATATCGAAGCTTGGATTCCAACCCAAGGTGCCTATCGCGAAGTAACCAGCACCTCTAACTGCACCGAGTTCCAGGCTCGTAGACTCAACATTCGTTACAAAGATTCAGAGGGAACGAAAGCGATTGCAACTCTCAATGGAACGCTCGTTGCTATCCCTCGCATGATTGTGGCGATTCTTGAGAACCACCAGAACGCGGATGGCACAGTAAATGTTCCAGCAGCCCTACAACCATTCCTTGGAATGAAGAAATTCGAGCTTGTGTGAGCGAAAAATTAGCACGTCGCCCAAAACTTATTGCATCAGATCTCGATGGCACCGTCGTCGCCCATTACGGATCTATTACACAGCGCACCATCGATGCATTTCGCAAGGCCCATTCTTTAGGCGTTGAAATCTATTTCGTTACTGGTCGCCCGCCGCGCTGGATGCCTGAAATCAAAGAGGCATTTGGAATCGGAAATGCAATTTGTGGCAATGGTGCGATGTTGTATGACCTACACAACGATAAAGTTCTTGAAGAATGGCTCCTGCCAGTAGATGCTCAACTAGAAGCAGTGCGCAGATTGCGTGAAGCAATTCCGCCGATCTCATTTGCAGTTGAATCACATAATTACTTCCACCGCGAAAAGATTTATATTCCACGCTGGGATGTTGGTCTCGACAATATTGGTGTAGATCTCATCGAAGAAGTGGTGACATCTCCTGCACTTAAATTGCTAGCGCGTTGTTCGCAGCAAGAGTTCTCTTCCGATGAGATGTTGGCAATTGCTAAGAAAGAACTTGAAGGCCTTGTCACTGTGACGCACTCCAACCCGGCAGATTCGCTCCTTGAAATTTCTGCTATCGGAGTTTCAAAAGGTACAACGCTTTCTAAGATGGCAGCGCGTCATGGGCTAGATGCTGATGATTGCGTTTCATTCGGCGATAACCCAAATGACTTCTCAATGCTTGAATGGTGTGGGCGATCATTTGCAATGGCTGATGGACATCCAGATGGACCAAAGTATGCAAAGGGTGTTGCCGGTCCATGCGAAGAAGATGGCGTTGCAATTGTGATTGAGCAGTTGCTCGAACTTCCTGCCTAGTAAGCAGTAGTTTTTCTTGAATTTTTGCCATGAGCCCTTTTCGGGTAACCTCTCCCACGGAGGACTCGCATAGCGGCCGAGTGCACCGGTCTTGAAAACCGGCAAGGGAAACCTTCGTGGGTTCAAATCCCACGTCCTCCGCTCTAAGAAGAGAAAACCCACCTCACATTTAGCGAGGTGGGTTTTCTCTTTCCCCAAATCTGTGGCTGACTTCATAAGCCTTATGCGGGTTACTGCCTAGCGACTTCAGGCGCGTAAGCGCACACTTCTCTCATTAGCAAAGTCCCGCTCGGGGATTTCTAGGGGAGTACATATGTCCGGAGTCTTTTCTCCAACGCGTGCGAAGATCAAAGAGCGCACGCTTCGCACAGATAAGTGGTGGCTAGAACCCGCAGTTACATTCGGAGTTCTCTTCTCATTCGTTATCTATGCAACCTTCAGAGCCTTTGAAGGTGCGAACTACTACGCAGAACATTTGATCTCTCCTTTCTATTCACCATGTCTATCTGAGGCATGTGTTCCTGAAGCAACGATGTTTGGTTGGACTCCAGTAAGTGCAGAAATTTTCAACTTCGCACTTTCACCAGCTCTGATTATTTTGATCTTCCCACTCGGTTTCCGTATGACTTGTTACTACTACCGCAAGGCTTACTACCGTTCATTCTGGATGTCACCACCTGCATGTGCAGTTGCTGAACCACACAAGAAGTACACAGGCGAGACACGTGCACCACTCATTCTGCAGAATGCACACCGCTGGTTCTTCTACTTCGGATTAATCTTTAACGTAATTCTTACCTATGACGCAATCATCTCCTTCAAAAATCCTGAAGGAGAATGGGGCCACATGAGCGTTGGCTCCCTGATTCTTGTCGTCAGCTCAACGCTTCTCTGGTTCTACTCATTGTCATGTCACTCATGTCGCCACACAGTCGGAGGACGTCTCAAGCACTTCTCTAAGCACCCTGTGCGTTACAAGATCTGGTCTTGGGTATCAGTTCTTAACCACTCACACCAGAAGTTCGCTTGGTACTCACTTCTCGCTGTGGCATTTGCCGATATCTACGTTCGCCAAGTTGCAACTGGCGCCTGGACCAACTTCTACTTCTTCTAAAGGACGTTAAAGAATCATGACTCTCGAACGACATAAGTACGACGTCTTAGTAATTGGCGCAGGCGGTGCTGGACTTCGCGCTGCTGTAGAAGCGCGCGAGGCTGGTTTAAGCGTTGCCATTATCTGTAAGTCACTCTTCGGCAAAGCCCACACTGTTATGGCAGAAGGTGGCGCAGCTGCATCAATGGGTAACGTCAATGACAATGACAGCTGGATGGTTCACTTCCGCGACACAATGCGCGGCGGAAAATTCCTTAACCACTATCGCATGGCAGAACTTCACGCCAAGGAAGCACCAGATCGCATCTGGGAACTTGAAACTTGGGGTGCGCTCTTTGATCGCACTAAAGAAGGAAAGATTTCACAACGTAACTTCGGTGGACACGAGTATCCACGCCTTGCTCACGTTGGTGATCGCACAGGTCTTGAAATCATCCGCACCATGCAGCAGAAGATTGTTGCGCTGCAACAGGCAGATGGTCGCGAGTTCGGTGATATGGAAGCAAAAATCAAGGTCTTTGCAGAGTGCACCATCACAGAAATTTTGAAAGAGAATGGCAAGATTGCAGGTGCCTACGGGTACTGGCGTGAATCTGGTGAAGAAGTCCTCTTTGAAGCACCGGCAGTAATCATTGCAACTGGCGGAGTCGGTAAGACTTTCAAGATTACATCTAACTCTTGGGAAGGCACCGGAGACGGACATGCGCTCGCTCTCAAGGCAGGCGCAAACTTGGTTGATATGGAGTTCTTGCAATTCCACCCAACAGGAATGGTCTGGCCACCATCAGTGCGCGGAATTCTTGTAACTGAATCAGTTCGTGGTGAGGGTGGAATCCTTACCAACTCTGAGGGCGAACGCTTTATGTTTAAGTACATCCCAGATGTATTTAAGGATAAGTACGCAGATAACGAAGCAGAAGCAGATCGTTGGTATGAAGATCAGGACAATAATCGTCGTCCGCCAGAGCTTCTTCCACGCGATGAGGTTGCTCGTGCAATTAACTCTGAAGTAAAAGCAGGTCGTGGCACTGAACACGGCGGAGTATTCCTCGATGTTTCAAAGCGAATTCCTGCTGAAGTTATTAAGAAGCGCCTTCCATCTATGTGGCATCAGTTCTATGAACTAGCAGGCGTAGATATCACCAAGGAAGCTATGGAAGTCGGCCCAACATGTCACTACGTGATGGGTGGCGTCGAAGTTGAAGCAGATACAGCCGCCGCGATTGGAGTTCCAGGACTCTTTGCTGCAGGTGAAGTAGCAGGTGGCATGCACGGCTCAAATCGTCTCGGCGGAAACTCACTGACAGACCTTTTGGTATTTGGTCGTCGCGCAGGTGCAGGGGCTGCTGAATATGTAAAGAGCGCTGGTGCTAACCCTGTCTCTGATGCAACGATTAAGGCTGCTGCAGATCGCATCGAGGCTCCATTCAGCCGTGCTGGTGGAGAGAACTCATATTCACTTCACGCAGAGCTGCAAGAAGTCACTCATAACTTGGTCGGAATCATCCGCACGCGAACTGAGATTGAAGAAGCAATCGCAAAGATTGCCGATATCCGCGCTCGCAGTAAGAACGTTGCGGTCGCTGGTGGACGTAAGTTCAACCCAGGATTCCACTTGGCTTTTGACCTCGACAATATGTTGCTAGTCGCTGAATCAACTGCAAAGTCTGCGCTTCTTCGTGAAGAGTCACGTGGCGGGCATACTCGTGATGATTTCCCAGGGATGAATCCAAACTGGCGTCAGATCAATCAGATTGCATCTTTTGATGGCGAGAAGGTCAACATCAAGTCACAGACTTTGCCAGTCATCCCTAAAGAGCTCTTCGATCTCTTTGATGTACACGAACTCGAGAAGTACATGACACCGGAAGAAATTGCGAAAGGCGGTTCCAACTAATGGCACGCAAACTTAATCTTCGCATCTGGCGAGGAGACGCAACAGACGGTGGCCTTAAAGATGTTCAGGTCGATGTCAACGAAGGCGAAGTCGTCCTCGATGTAATTCACCGCGTACAAGCAACTCAGATGGGCGATCTCGCTGTCCGTTGGAACTGCAAGGCCGGTAAGTGTGGTTCTTGCTCAATGGAGATCAACGGAAAGCCGCGTCTTGCTTGCATGACGCAGGTTGCTTCTTTTGATGAGGACGAAACTATTACTGTGACGCCACTTCGCGCATTCCCAGTGATTAAGGATCTCGTCTCCGACGTATCTTTCAATTACAAGAAGGCTATGGAAGTTCCTGCCTACGAGCATCCAAAGGAGCTTGCACCAGGTCAAGCTCGCATGGAGCAGATCGATGTTGAGCGCAGCCAAGAGTTCCGTAAGTGCATCGAATGCTTCCTATGTCAGGATGTCTGTCACGTAATCCGCGATCATGAAGAGAATAAGAAGTCATTTGCTGGCCCACGATTCTTTATTCGCATCGCAGAACTTGATATGCACCCACTTGATACCTTGAAGAACCGTAAGCGCAAGGCACAAGAAGAGCACGGCCTTGGAATGTGTAACATTACAAAGTGCTGTACTGAAGTTTGCCCAGAGCACATCAAGATCACCGATAACGCAATCATTCCAATGAAGGAGCGCGTTGTTGATATCAAGTATGACCCAGCGCGTATGTTTGCTGGAATCTTGAAGCGAGAAAAGCGCAACTAATGGGTTTGCTTATCCGCTGGGTAGCGCTTGCCTTCTCAATGTGGATTGCAACGTTGGTGGTTCCTGGAATCACTGTTGCAGGCGGCATAACGACTTATTTGTGGGTGGCGCTTCTCTTTGGGCTCATCAATAGCGTCTTCGGTTCAATTATCAAGGTGCTTACCTTTCCAGTTTCAATCGTCACCTTTGGGCTCTTTCTTCTTGTAGTAAATGCCGCGATGCTTTCTTTAACTGCGCGCTGGAGTGAAAAGCTTGAAGTCAACGGATTCTGGTCCGCTCTCTTTGCATCTCTGATCATTAGCGTGATTACAACTATCTTTAAATCCAGCAAGAAGTTGGTTTAACACTGAAACCGGTAGCGCTCGTTGCAGCCGGTGGCGCACTCGGCTCACTCGTACGTTGGGTCTTATCGCTACTTATTCCACAGAGCCAATGGGGAACGCTGGCGGCAAACCTTCTAGGTGTGGCTCTCGCAGTGGTATTTCTGGTCTTGATGGAAAGACGCGGAATCACTGAACTGCGCTACTTCTTGCTACCTGGATTCTGTGGCGGAATGACTACTTTCTCAGCGGTCACCTTTCAAGTAGTTGTTCCTGATCAATCTGGTTTTGGCTACTTGGCACTGACCATCATCAGCTCATTGGTCGTTGCTCATCTTGCGATGGTCGCATCAAGAAGATTAATCAAGGAGCGTCAAGCATGAGCACGCTACTTGTAATTCTTGGTGCATCTCTTGGCGCACCTGCTCGTTTTCTCGTTGATCAATACTTCAGAAAGTTTACAGATAAGCCAGTCGGCACATTTGCTGTAAACATCATCGGATCATTTCTTATTGGTTTGTCATTTAGCAGTACTGAGGTCTGGCAAGACTTTCTTGCAATCGGTTTTGCTGGTGCATTCACAACTTGGTCAACTTTCATTCTCGACCTGTATCTTGGCTATGAACTCAAGCGTTACCGCGTCGTGCTGATTAACCTAACCGCTTCAATTATCTTTGGACTTTTAGCCGCATACGGCGGCTATTTACTAGCGTCCTAAGATTTGCTTCATCCACTTTTCAATATCATCTGGATGGCGCGGAATATTCTCACTTAAGTTTCGGCAACCATCAGCAGTAACGACGACGTCATCTTCAATGCGAATTCCAATGCCACGGTATTCAGGCGCAAAGAGTTCGTCATCAGGTTGGATATAAAGACCTGGCTCAACAGTCAGAACCATTCCCTCGCGCAAAGGTGCATCGAGATACATCTCTTTACGCGCTTGTGCACAGTCATGAACATCAAGACCTAAGTGGTGGCTGACTCCATGAAGAGTCCAACGGCGATGTAGACCAACTTCTGGCTTGAGTGACTCTTCAGCTGAAACCGTAAGAACGCCCATATCAGCTAGGCCCTTAGCTAGTACTTCTTGGCAAGCCTTGTTGATCTCTGAGAAGAGCACGCCCGGCTTAATTGCTGCAAAGCCAGCCAACTGGGATTCATAGACCAACATATAGAGCGCGCGCTGCGCAGGTGAGAACTTTCCATCTACCGGCAAAGTGCGAGTGATATCAGCTGTGTAGAAGGATTGCATTTCAACGCCTGCATCAACGAGAACAAGTTCTCCGCGATGAACATCGCCATCGTTACGAATCCAATGCAGCACACAAGCATGGGAGCCAGCGCCCACAATGGTGTTGTAACCAAGATCGTTACCAAGGATTCGGGCGCGACCATAGAAAGCAGCATCCAAAACTCTTTCACCACGAGGAGTCTCTACCGCTGCAGGAATTGCAGCGATAACATCATTAAAGCCAAGCGCCGATGCATCAACAGCCGCCTGTAACTGGTCAATTTCATATACATCTTTGCAGAGTCTCTGCTCTGAAACAAAGGTGGCGAACTCTTCTTCACGAGCATGAGTCTTTACGCTCTTATCAACTAATTGATCAACAGAACGAAGTGTCAGTGTTTCTTTGCTATCTGAAAGAAGTGGTTCCAGTTCTGAAAGGTGACGAGTCTCAATTTGGTAGCGCGCCTTAGCTTCATCGAGTGTGAAGCGACGGCCAACCCAGAGTTCTCCGTATTTGGCATCGCGATAGAAAGCATCGGTATCTCGGGTTGAACGGGGATTCATGTACAGATAAGTAATGTGTGAATCTCCGGATGGTTCAAGAACTAATACTGCTTCGGCCGTTGCATCGGCGCCTTGTACTCCGCTGTAGTACACGTAAGCGCTATGTGGGCGATAGTTGTAATCAGTATCGTTAGCGCGAACTTTGTAGCCACCAGCAGGCAGAACAAGTCTGATTCCCTTAAACGCTTCTGATAAGACTTGGCGACGAGTAAATGCATAAGTAACAACTTCAAGTGGCGGCAAATCCCCAAGGTTTGAAGGCGTCCAACCTGACTTCATAAAGTTAGCAAAAAGGTCGGAAGGCGCTTCATCGTGGATGCGCTTTGGCTTCTCGGTCGTCACATCTGCATTCTCGTTATTCATATTTCAATCCTACGCTTATCAATCTCACATTTATAGGGTCTGCAGAGGGCAATATCCATTGGTAACCTTGCGAAATGCCCTCAATCTTTGAGACTGATGCTGCGCTAGACACGCTTGCGGCCACCGCCATTTCACAGACTAAAGAGTTGATGGCTCAATCTGAGAAGTTACGCGATCGTCGCGAAAAGGCGAGCCGCAAGCGCGTTGCTCGACTCTTTAAAGACCCAAAGGCAATTGAGGCAACCATCACACTTACCGATGAAGTAATGCGAATTAGCTCTGTGCAATCTTCTTCTCGCATTTTCCGTCGCGCAGCTAAAAAAGCAAGTCTCGTTGGTTTCGGTGCCGTCAACGCGTTCGGGCTTCACTTTATTGGCGTGTTGTCACGAGTTGTGCCAGGACCGATTGTTGGAGTTGTACACCAAAGAGTGCGTGCGCTATCTAAAGATTTGATTCTTGCATCTGAAAGTGAGAAGCTCGCAAAACATTTAGCAAAGCGCGCCACTAAGGGAATATCACTCAACATCAACGTATTGGGTGAAGCGGTTCTTGGTGATCACGAGGCAGAGCAGCGTTTTCAATCAATCCTAGAAATGATGCGCCGCCCAGAAGTTAATTACATTTCAGTCAAACTCTCTTCCATCGTTGCCCAACTGATCATCATTGATGTGAACGGCTCTATTGATCGCGTCTCTGAAAAGATGCGAATTCTCTACCGCCAGGCGCAAGAACATGGCGTCTTTGTAAACCTGGATATGGAGGAGTACCGAGATCTTCCAATGACAGTTGCTGCCTTTATGCGCGTTCTTGACGAAGATGAATTCGCTGCCATGAAGGCAGGAATCGTTCTGCAGGCCTATCTTCCTGAATCACACCACTTCTTTGGTGAGCTAGTTAAGTGGGCAAAGGTTCGCTATGAAAAAGCTGGTGGAACAATAAAGGTGCGCTTGGTAAAGGGTGCAAACCTTGCAATGGAGCGCGCAGAAGCTGAACTCCACGGCTGGAGCGCTGCGCCATATCGCACCAAATCAGATGTTGATGCCTCATACGTTCGCTTAGTTGATGCCGCACTTCGCCCTGAGCATGCAAAAGCTGTTCGTATCGGAATTGCATCTCACAATCTCTTCCACATGACTTGGGCGATTGAAGTCGCTAAATCACGTGGAGTTCTAGAACAAATTGATATTGAAATGCTAGAAGGAATGGCAAATGCTGAAGCACTTGCAGTCACGCGTGCAGGCCAGCCAGTTCTGCTCTATGCGCCGGTAACTCGTAAAGATGATTTTGCAGCAGCGGTTGCTTACTTAGTTCGCCGCCTTGATGAAAATACCTCTGATGAGAACTATTTGAAGGCTGCCTTCGACATTGCAAAGAATCCGGCGAAGTTTGCCGATCAAGAGCAGCGATTCTTAAAGTCAATTGCCGAGCGCCACACAATCACCACCGAAACTCTGCGCCATGTTGATCACGGGCAATTAACGGGACTTACCTTTGAAAATGAACCTAACGCTGATCCAACAGAGCCACGCTTTATTGCCTCCGTTGAAAAGGCGATTAAGAAGGTTCGTGGAATCAAAGATCAAGAGATTCCGCTTGTCATTAACGGAAAAGAGATATTCACCAAAGAGCAAGAAGAGGGCAGTGACCCTTCTGATAATGGAAAAGTTTGGTATCACTACTCAGTTGGTTCAGCTAAAGATGTAGATAACGCAGTTGCAACAGCAAAGAAAGCACAAGATAAGTGGAGCGCCCTGACCATCGAAGAACGCGCGGAATTTCTCTTTGCCGCCGCCACTGTGATGCAGAAAGCAACCACTGAAACGATTGCAGTGATGTCGCGCGATGCTGGAAAGACAGTTGCAGAGGCAGACCCGGAAGTTGCTGAAGCAATTGACTTTGCCCGCTTCTATGCAACGACTGCACAGAACTTTGGAGAATCAACTCCACTAGGAACCATTTTGGTTGTTCCTCCTTGGAACTTCCCTTATGCAATTCCAATTGGCGGAGTCTGTGCAGCGTTGGCAGCTGGAAATACCGTCATCCTCAAGCCTGCACCAGAAACCGTTGCTACAGCCTGGGAAATCGTTAGCCATCTATGGGCTGGTGGAGTTCCAAAGGATGTTCTGCAGTTCTTGCCGATGCGCGATGATGAGAACGGTAAGTACCTCATTACACATCCGGATATAGACGGATTAATCCTCACTGGCTCATTTGATACCGCATCTTTGTTTACGTCATGGCGTCCTGAAATCAACTTGATGGCAGAGACGAGTGGAAAGAATGCAGTTTTGATTACTTCTTGTGCAGATATTGATGCAGCGGTAAAGGATTTGGTGCAATCAGCCTTTGGCCATGCCGGACAGAAGTGCTCTGCTGCATCCCTTGCCATCGTTGATACACATATCTATAACGATCCTGCATTTGTCCGCCAACTTAAAGATGCCGTTGAATCCTTAAGCGTTGGAGCGGGATGGGACTTTTCAACAACGGTTGGGCCAATTATTCGATCTGCAGAAAGTGCACTCAACCGCGCACTCACTCAACTTGATGCGGGTGAAAGCTGGTTAGTTGAACCTAAGCAGTTAGATAGCGCAGGTTTAATGTGGCGTCCTGGAGTAAAGCTTGGCGTCAAAGCTGGTTCATGGTCGCACCGTAATGAATGGTTCGGTCCAGTCCTTGCAGTGATTGAAGCGCCAAACTTTGATACTGCGATTAATTGGCAGAATGAAACTGAGTTCGGCTTAACTGCTGGAATTCAATCTCTTGATGAGAAAGAGTGCGAAGAGTGGATCAATCGCGTTGAAGCAGGCAATCTCTATGTCAACCGCGGAATCACTGGTGCGATTGTTAACCGCCAACCATTTGGTGGATGGAAGAAATCTGCCGTTGGGCCAAATGCCAAAGCTGGCGGTCTGAACTATGTAAATACTCTGCGCAATTGGCCGAGAGTTACCAACCTAGAAGCAGCGATTTATGGCGTGAATACCTGGTGGAGCAAGGTTGGTTCACAAGCCATAGATAGATCAGGTCTTCTCGTAGAAAAGAATTTCCAGCGCTATCGCCACTATTTGGCGCCGATTGTCGTGGTGGTCGATGAATCAACGACGCAGGCTGAGAAATCACTTATTCACTACATTTGCGAGAAGACAGGTGCCAAGACCATCTTCACAACTGATTTAAGCGATGTGAAAGAGAAGTTCTCGCGCGTTCGTTGGCTGGCTTCTAGTAAACCGCCAGTTCTTGAGATGTTGCAGCAAGGAATCTCTGTCGACCACAGACCTGTCGCACAGCGCGGAGATATCGAAGCTCCTCGTTGGTTAATCGAACAATCGGTCGCGATTACCTACCATCGCTATGGAAATCCAAATGGTGGCCCAAAACCTGCTTGCAGCGGGCTTACCTCTTAACTTCTTAAGGGATAGGATACGAAAATGCGCAGCGCTGATTGGTACGGCGGTAATTCAAAAGATGCTTACATTCACCGCGCTTGGATGCGCCGAGGTAATCCTGATTCAGCTCTAAACGGCAAGCGCCCACAGATTGCGATTCTCAACACTGCATCCGATTTATCACCGTGCAATATGCACCTCGATGAAGTTGCACAGAGCGTAAAGAATGGAATCTGGGAAGCCGGCGGAGTTCCATACAACTTGCCGATGGTGTCACTCGGAGAATCAAATGTTCGCCCAACAGCTGCCTTGTGGCGCAATATGGTTGCGATGTCTACCGAAGAGATGATTCGAGCAAATCCAGTTGATGGCGTAGTTCTACTTGGTGGATGCGATAAAACTATTCCAGCACTTCTTATGGGAGCAGCCTCAGTAAACCTCCCGGCCATTGTTATCTCTGGCGGACCAATGCTGAACGGAACCTTCAAAGGAAAACTTCTTGGTTGCGGAACTGGCGTCTGGAAATTTAGCGAAGAAGTGCGCGCTGGCAAGATGTCGCAAGAGGATTTCTATAATTCAGAAAAATCAATGATTCGCAGTAAGGGCCATTGCAACACAATGGGAACAGCGTCAACTATGGCGAGCATGGCAGAGCTACTTGGCATGAGCTTGCCAGGCCTTGCTGGAGTACCTGCGCCCGATAGCCGCCTCTATCAAGGCGCGCACGAATCAGGTGTTCGCATTGTGAAGATGGTTGAAGAAGATCTCAAGCCAAGTGACATTATGACAATGGCTGCATTTAGCAATGCGATTGTTGCACTGGGTGCAATCGGTGGTTCCACCAATGCTGTTGTTCACTTGCTCGCTATCGCAGGTCGTCTCGGCGTTGATCTTAAACTCGATGATTTTGACCGTATTGGTTCACGTATTCCGCTTCTAGTAAATCTGCAGCCAGCTGGAGAATTCCTCATGGAAGATCTCTTCCGCGCTGGTGGACTTACTGCGGTGATGAAAGAGGTTGAAAGACACCTAGACCGAACTGCAGTAACTGTGACCGGCAAGCCATATGTAGATTCAATTAAGAACGCTGAAATTTTCGATGAGACAGTCATTAAGAAGTACGACGCTCCACTTCAACCAGAAGCAGGAATTGCAGTCTTGCGCGGAAACATTGCACCGGATGGCGCAGTCATAAAGCCAGCGGCTGCAAGCCAAGAACTATTGGTGCATACAGGTAAAGCAGTAATCTTTGAGAGCATAGAAGATTTCCATGCGCGTATCGATGATCCCAATTTAGATGTTGATGAAGATAGCGTCTTAGTGTTGCGTGGTTGCGGACCTAGGGGATATCCAGGAATGCCAGAAGTTTCCAATATGGCGCTTCCGAAGAAGTTACTTGAAAAAGGAATTGTTGACCTAGTACGTATCTGTGATGGTCGTATGAGTGGAACTGCATTTGGAACAGTTGTTCTCCATGTATCTCCTGAAGGTGCAGTTGGCGGACCGCTCTCCAAGTTGCAGAATGGCGATGTCATCGAACTCAACGTTCCTGAACGTACTCTCAATGTGAAGATCTCTGATGAAGAGCTAGCTGCGCGCCAACCATCGGCTGCGATGATGAACGCTCTTGCGAAACCACTTCGTGGCTGGGAACGCCTCTTTGTAGACCATGTTGAACAGTCTCACTTGGGCGCAGATCTTGATTTCTTACGTGGGGCTAGCGGTTCTAAGACTCCACGCGAATCACATTAAGCGCCAGCAAATAGCGTTGTTGCTGTCCCTGTAAAGCCTGGTTCGCAGATAAAGGTCTGCCCATCATTGGCGGTACTGGTTGGGTTATTTCGCTCAGCGCTGGTGATGATTAATTGATCAAGGTTCTTGCCTGCAAATGCACATGATGTGGTGCGAGTAGCTGGAACTTTGATTTCATGGGTCATCGCAAAGTTATTGCGAGTATCGAATCTACGGATAGCAGCGCCGTTATAAAAGGCGATCCAGAGACCATCTTCAGTGTCGATACACATGCCGTCCGGATAGCCAAGGTCTTGGCTAAATGGTGCAATCAATCGACGATTGGTAATTCCTTCAGGTGAATAGTCGAAGGCATCTACTCCAAAATTTAGAGTATCGATGTAGAAGAAAGTTTTACGGTCTGCACTCCATGCCAGGCCATTACTAATGCTTGTTCCTGGAACAAACTTCTTGAGCTCTTTGCTCTTGCCTTTTAGGCGATAGAGAGCGCCATGGCCACCATCTTCGGTATATGACATTGATCCAAGCCATAGGTCACCTGCAGGATCTACCTTGGCATCGTTCCATCGCATCGGAATGGCATCTGGCTCGCTACGTGTAACAAATGGTGTGAAATCTTTTCCGTCATACAAGACAGGTCCGCTGACAGTTCCCAAGAGATCTTTTCCAGATTCTGTTGGAATAACGAAGCCGATGTGCTCAGAGACTGAATACTCGCTCGCATGGCCTGTCTCTAGATTGCGTGAGAGAACTTTCATTCCCTCGATATCAACCCATTGCACCTCTGAATGGGTAGGACCCGAAGAAACCGGCCCCTCGCCCAAGATGCATTGGCGTTCATCAAAGATTTCGACTTTTATCTGCGTAGCGCTCATTTAGGAATAGTAGCGTGAGTAAACTAAAAGCGTGAGAGTCAATTTAGAATTTATCAAGCAAATCAATACGCAGCTATGAAAAAGGTAGCGCTACTGCTCTCGGCCATCCTGCTTGCCGCGCCAATTGCGCCCGCCCACGCCGATGAAGAGTCATTTACCGTCATGTCCCGAAACATTTACTTGGGGGCCGATGTTGGAGTGGCTCTTGAGCTGATCCCAAATCTGCCCGCTGCCGCCCAATTTATGTGGGAGCAAGTACAACAAACTAACTTTGCAGAACGTAAAGCGATTCTTGCCCAAGAGATTACTGATGAATCACCTGATGTAATCGGGCTGCAAGAAGCCACAATTTGGTACTGCAAAGCAAAGCCCTGGAGTGCAAAAACTGAGGTCTACAACTTCACAACAGAGTTACTAGCAGCACTTGGTGGCACTTATGTCATTGCTGAAAAAGATGGAGAGCAGGCTTTCAACCCTGGCTATTCCATAGGGCCAATTCCATTTCTTACCAAAGTTACTGATGCCAAGACCTTTCAACCGCTCTTCGGCCAAGACTCTGCCGCATGTGGATTTCAAATTGGTGATGCTCTTCTGAT
The DNA here is from genome assembly GCA_965267965.1 of Candidatus Nanopelagicaceae bacterium. Taxonomy (GTDB): domain Bacteria; phylum Actinomycetota; class Actinomycetes; order Nanopelagicales; family Nanopelagicaceae; genus Planktophila. The sequence goes on along the minus strand of OZ254131.1, from coordinate 1,358,449 downwards.
TAAGAAGGAGCTCAAGCAGTATGTCAATCAAGTTGGTAACTCTGAATACGAGGCTGTTTACAAAGTTGTTCCAACAATTATGGAAATCTATCGTGGCTACACCTGGGCAGATATTACGATGCAAGGAAGTAACGTTCGCTTTGTCAGCACTCACCTTGAATCTTTATGGGATGGCAATAAAGTGCCGAAGGCTGCTGATCAAGCACGACAATTAGTTGCTGATCTAACAAAGACTAAATCTCCCATAGTTGTGATTGGTGATTTCAACTCTGACCCACGCGATCCTCGTGCACAAGGTTTTGCCAACCCAGGAGAACAACCTGAAGCCAGCGAGAAATGTCCAACGGAATCTTCACTCTGCAACGCCTATAAAGTCATGCATGAAGCTAACTTCACAGATGCCGGCCCTGATGCCAGTGACCCAGCAACTTTCACCTGGGGAATGAACGCGTTACTCACTGGCGCAGATTCTGCACGGAGAGCTGCAGCGAAAGAGATGGGTAACGACTTTGGCTTCACCGATCGCCTCGATTACATCTTTGTTAAGAATGGAATTGATGTTCTGACTTCAAAGATCATTGGGCAAGCGCCACCTTACGGAAGCGACCATGCCGGAGTCGTTTCGCAACTGCGCATTACCGCCGAGGGTTCAGTCGTCAGCGAAGCTCTCGATGCGCACTCACGATTACCGATTTCATTCTGGGAAGGCGTCGGCGTTCTCTTGCTCGCCCTAATCGCCTGGAGAATTGTGCGGAGAATTCGCCGTCGCTAGGGCGGTAGACTTCACCCACACTTGGAGACGTCGCATAGCCCGGTCGAGTGCGCCTCACTGCTAACGAGGTAAGGGGTTAAACCCTTCAGGAGTTCAAATCTCCTCGTCTCCGCAGATTGAAGATAGGCTTTCGTGTATGCCATCTTCTGATGAAAAATATGTCATTGGCGTTGATTACGGAACCCTTTCCGGGCGCGCTTTGCTCGTGCGAGTCTCCGATGGCGCAGAAATCGCAACTGCAGTCTTTGAATATCCACATGCAGTTATTGAAGAAGTTCTTCCAACATCGGGAGCCAAACTGCCACCCGATTGGGCGCTACAAGTTCCATCTGATTACGTCGATGTTCTCAAGAAAACCGTTCCAGAAGTTCTTAAATCATCAGGCATCAATCCTGCACAAGTAATAGGCATCGCTACAGATTTCACCGCCTGCACTGTCTTGCCAGTGAAAGAAGATGGAACTCCACTTTCAGAGCTCGCTGAATTTTCCAAGAACCCACATGCCTTTGTGAAGTTGTGGAAGCATCATGCAGCGCAACCACATGCAGATCGCATTACAGATTTAGCTCACTCTCGAAAAGAGCCATGGATCGCGCGTTACGGCGGAAAGATTTCATCTGAATGGGAGTTTGCCAAAGCGCTACAACTTCTTGAAGAAGCGCCAGAGATTTATAACGCCATGGATAAATGGGTAGAAGCGGCTGACTGGATTATCTGGCAGCTCTGCGGCAAGTATGTGCGCAATATCTGCACGGCAGGTTACAAAGGCATGTTGCAAGATGGCGCATATCCCAGCCGCGAATATTTAGCTGCGCTTAATCCCAAGTTTGAAAACTTCATCTCTGAAAAGCTAGAACATGAGATTGGACAGTTAGGAGCGCTCGCCGGAACGCTAACGGCAGAAGCTGCGGGCTGGACCGGTCTACCTGAAGGCATTGCAGTAGCTGTTGGCAATGTCGACGCACATGTCACATCAGCTGCTGCAAATGCTGTTAACCCAGGACAGATGGTTGCCATCATGGGCACATCAACCTGCCACGTGATGGTCTCTGAAAAATTTGCTGAAGTTCCTGGAATGTGTGGAGTCGTTGATGGCGGAATTATCAGCGGAAAACTTGGTTATGAAGCAGGCCAATCAGGCGTTGGCGATATCTTCGGTTGGTTTGCCAACAACTATGCGCCAGCTACGTATACAGCTGCGGCACAAAGTGCTGGCGTTGATATTCACACCTACTTATCGCAGCTGGCAAGTAAGCAGCCTGTAGGTGCACACGGCCTAGTTGCGCTCGATTGGCAGAGTGGAAATCGTTCTACTTTGGTTGATCACCAACTATCTGGGCTCATTGTGGGAATGACTCTTGCAACAAAGCCAGAAGAGATCTATCGCGCAATTGTTGAATCAACTGCTTATGGTGCTCGCAAGATTGTTCAGACCTTTAATGAATCAGGTGTACCAGTCAAGGAGTTTATTGCAGCAGGTGGGTTGATTAAGAATAGTTTTGTTATGCAGATATATGCAGATGTTCTCAACATGCCAATTACCATAATTCGATCCGCCCAAGGCCCTGCGCTCGGTTCTGCGATTCATGCAGCAGTCGCTGCTGGTGCTTATCCAGATGTTGTTACAGCAGGTGCTGCAATGGGAGGCGTTGCGCAAGAGTCATATCAACCAAACGCTGCCAACGCTAAGGTCTATGACCAGCTCTATCGCCACTACAACGAACTGTATGAAGATTTTGGACATAACGGCGCAATGCATTCACTGCGCGCCATTCGCGATCGTGCACTCTTAGGAGGAGCGTAATGACAACCCATAGCCAACTTCGAGAGAAGATCTGCAAACTCAATATTGATTTACAACGTTATGGCTTAGTCGCATGGACCTCCGGCAACGTCTCTGAACGTATGGAAGATGGCAAGAGCTTTATGATCAAACCAAGCGGTGTGATGTATGAAGAGCTCAAGCCATCACAGATGATTATCTGTGACCTTGATGGAAATGTTCTACAAGGCGAGCTTGCGCCATCGAGTGATACCCAAACGCATGCTTATATCTATCGCCACATGAGCCACGTCAATGGCGTGGTTCATACCCACTCTAATTATGCAGCTGCCTGGGCGGCTATTCACAGCGCTATTCCTTGTGCGCTCACTGCAATGGCAGATGAATTTGGTGGAGAAATTCCACTAGGTCCATTTGCTCTCATCGGCAATGATGAAATTGGCAAAGGCGTTGTTGAAACCCTTACAGGACATCGCTCTACCGCAGTGCTGATGAAGAATCACGGTGTCTTTACCATCGGTAAAAACGCCACAGCTGCAGTTAAGTCAGCGGTGATGTGTGAAGATGTTGCCAAGACAACCTGGATTGCCAAGACCATGGGCACTATGCAGATTATTAGCCCAGCTGATATCGATAAGTTATTTGATCGCTATCAAAATGTTTATGGACAACCAGGTTCAACTAAATAGCAACGCGCGCTAGCTCAGCCAATGGTGGACGGCAGACAATCACATTTGCGCCACTGATTGAGTAGTCACCTGCTGCATGTGGAATCACAAGGGCATCGCCTTGAGTAATCTCCATTGCAGGGGCGTTTGCAAATGTCACAGAACCAGAACCGTTGAGCACTAGTGCGATAGCAAAGCCCGCTTCAAAGTCGCCGGCCTGTGGCGCTAAATGCGCTCTAAAGTATCCATCTGCCTTAAGAGGCAGAATCGAACGAAGCGCACCACCGGTTAAGGCGTTACGTGCGATTAACGATTCGAATTCGTTATCTGTCAGCGGATCCAGTTTGAGAGCATCTGTCACAGTTTCAAAGCCAAGACCTAAGTGGCCATCCTTAATGCCATCGACTGCAAAGCCTTCCCATTCAAGGAGGGCAGATAAATCTGTTGGCTCTTGTAGTTCTAGCAAGAAGATTCCGGCATCGATGGCATGAGCAACACCAGCTGGAACCAAGATTGCATCTCCAACAGAAACCTCAGCGCGACGAAGAGATGCAAGCAGCGCTGCAGAATCTTGGCTACGGACTAACTTCAACAGATCTTCTTTATTTTGTGTCTCTTTAAAGCCAAGTCCTACGCCACTTCCAGCAGGTGCTTCAAGGATGATCCACGCTTCTGTCTTGCCGTGATCTAAACCTAAATGTTGCTTAGCGAAAGATTTATTGGGGTGATAGTGAACAGGTAGGCGCTGATCGGGATCGAGTAGCTTGATAAGAATCTCGGTACTCAAACCAAAATTCTTTACATGGTCTGCCCCCAACCATGCATCAGAGTCGTTCTTGATGGCATCTTTCAAAAGCGTTCCGTCGCTGAGCTTTGAGAGCCCTTGCTCTGCTTCACCAAAGCGAGTTGTGACTGAACCAATCCACTCTTCTGGACGCATAGGTCCACCAGGGCCATGGCGCAGTGCGCCGATGCGATTGCCTCCACGGTAAAAGTGATCGAATTGATTAGACGGTAACTTCGCTGGGACTGCTGAACTCTGTGACATAGCAAAAGAATAGCCGTTAATATTTCACAATGACAGGTGTAATCAGCGGCAAAGAAGGAGCCCTGCTGCGCATCAGAGAGTTATTGAATCGCTCAACTGATCGCGCTCTTGTTGGAATAGTAGGAAAGCCAGGCGCCGGAAAATCGACCTTGTCGGCATATCTGCTGCAAGAGTTGAAGAGCTCTGAAGTAACGGTCGTTCCTATGGATGGCTACCACCTGAGCAACGCAGTTCTGCAAGAACTCGGCTGCGCCGATCGTAAAGGTGCACCAGATACCTTCGATGTAGCTGGCTTTGCATCTTTATTGCAACGTATCCGTGCTGAGAAATCAGTTGATATTTACTATCCGGTCTTTGATCGCTCTATTGAAGAATCAATTGCAGCTCAAGGAGTTGTTACACAAGAGACCAAGATTGTTATCGTTGAAGGCAATTACTTACTTCATGACACAGGCGGATGGGAAGCGATCGCAGATCTACTTGACGAAATCTGGTTTATCGAAGTTGATGATGAGAAACGGTTAGAGCGCCTTATCGCAAGGCACATCGCTTATGGCAAGAGCCCCGAAGCTGCCGAAAGCTGGTCTCGTGGCAGTGATGAAGTAAATGCACGCACCATCGCCGCAGGCAGGTCGCGCGCTCACGCCGTGATTACCCTCGATTAAGCGCGGTAACCTTGGGTAGTGCCTCAATACAAAGTAGCAATCGTCGGTGCTGGTCCTGCCGGCTACTTTGCCGCCCTCGCACTCAATAACCTGCAAACTGAAGAACTTCAATTCTCTATCGACATGATTGAGCGTCTGCCAACTCCATGGGGCTTGGTACGAAGTGGCGTTGCACCTGATCATCCAAAGATTAAAACTGTGGCAAAGGTATTTGAGAAAGTTGCAAATGAGCCAAACTTCAGACTTTTTGCCAACGTTGAACTCGGCTCTGATTTAACAATTGAGCAGTTGAAAGAGATGTATGACGCCGTTGTTATTGCTACCGGCTCAGCTTTAGGCAAGCGACTTGGTATCCCTGGCGAAGATATGCCCGGCTCTATGTCGGCAGCTGCATTCGTTCCTTGGTACAACTCACATCCAGACTTTAAAGATGAAGAGATTGATTTAAGCTGCGATACAGCCGTTGTTATTGGCGCCGGAAATGTAGCGATGGATGTGGCTCGTATGTTGGCACTTGAACCAAGTGAGCTAGATCCAACAGATACCGCCGACCATGCGATTGACGCCTTTAAAGAGAGCGCAATTCGCAACGTGATCATCAGTGCTCGCCGTGGGCCAGAACATGCCGCCTTTACTTCTCCTGAATTGCGCGAGCTACCAAAACTTGAACATACAAATGTCATTATCGAGAAGTCAGATATTGCAGCTGCACTGTCACGCGTTGGCGATGCACCAGAAAAAGATGTGAAGAGCAATTTAGATGCCATGTTGTTGATTGCCGAGCAAGAGCCAACCAGCCACGCCCGCACCATGAAGTTTCAATTCCTTGCGACCCCGGTAGAAATCAAGGGCGCCAACCGCGTTGAAGAAGTCGTCTTTAAGAAGACCGGAAGCGATGAGACCTTTTCCATCAAGTGCGGTTTAGTCATTACTGCCATTGGTTATGAAGCAGCGCCTCTTGAAGGTATTCCTTATGAAAAGGGCAAAGTTGTTAACGTCGACGGTCGCGTTAATGAAAACATCTATGTTGTTGGCTGGGCAAAGCGCGGACCATCAGGAGTCATCGGCACCAATAAATCAGATGCTGCAGATGTGATGAAGTTGCTGGTTGAAGATCTGAAGGCCCCTAAGAACGCTGGCGATGTCGCAGAGATCATCGCCCACAATAAGGTTGTTACTCAGATGCATTGGCAGGCCATCAATGAGGCTGAAATTGCTGCAGGTGAGCCTGTCGGCAAACCTCGCCGCAAGGCGGTAACTCGCGAAGAGCTCTTGAAACTAGGTAGGCTTTAGTACGTGCGTTTCCTTAATGAACCGGTCTTTGACCTCACCTACGACGATGTCTTCATGGCTCCCAGCAAATCGGAGCTCACTAGCCGCATGGATGTTGATCTCTCAACAAACGATGGCAGCGGAACAACAATCCCTCTCGTAGTTGCAAATATGACTGCCATCGCCGGTCGCCGTATGGCTGAAACAGTTGCTCGTCGCGGCGGACTAGTCGTTATTCCACAAGATATTCCAATCCCGGTCGTTGCTGAAGTTATTGCATCCGTAAAGGCCCGACACACATTCTTTGAAACACCCATCACTCTGACCTTAAAGGAGACTGTTGCCGATGCGGCATCTCTGATTCACAAGCGAGCACATGGAGCCATTGTTATTGTCGATGGCACAAAGCCAGTCGGCATCGTTACTGAAGATGATTTAGCGGGCGTCGATCGCTTCACGCAGTTGAGCCAGGTTATGACCCAAGAGCTAACGACCATGCCGGACACCCTTGATCCACGCCAAGCCTTTGAATTCCTTAACGAACGCCTTCGCACAGTGGCTCCAGTCGTATCTGCTAACGGAGACCTCGTTGGAATCATTACTCGCGTTGGGGCTCTGCGCGCCACTCTCTACACACCAGCAACTGATACCAGCGGCAAACTCCGCATCGCAGCAGCAGTTGGAATCAATGGCGATGTTGCAGATAAGGCGGCCAAGCTAGTTGCCGCTGGCGCTGATGTCCTTGTTGTAGATACTGCCCATGGACATCAGAAGAAGATGATTGAAGCCTTGCAGGCAATTAAGAAGTTAGGCCTGAAAGTTCCCATTGTTGCTGGCAACGTTGTGACAGCAGATGGCGTCCGCGATTTAGTTGCAGCAGGCGCAGACATTATTAAGGTCGGCGTTGGCCCTGGCGCGATGTGTACAACACGTATGCAGACAGGCGTTGGTCGACCACAATTTTCTGCTGTCCTTGAATGCGCAGCTGAAGCCAAGAAGTTAGGTGCACATGTCTGGGCAGATGGCGGAGTACGTCATCCGCGCGATGTTGCACTGGCGCTCGCTGCAGGTGCTTCACAAGTAATGATTGGTTCTTGGTTTGCTGGCACATACGAATCACCAGGGGATCTGATGCGTGATAGTTCAGGACGTGCATATAAAGAATCATTCGGCATGGCATCAAAGCGAGCAGTCAACGCGCGCACTTCTCAAGAAGATGCATTTGATCGTGCACGTAAGGCGCTCTTTGAAGAAGGTATTTCATCTTCTCGAATGTTCCTAGATCCAAACCGTCCTGGCGTTGAAGATTTAATTGATGAAATCATCTCTGGACTTCGCTCATCATGCACATATGCAGGAGCTCATAACCTTGCAGAGTTCGCAGACCGCGCTGTGGTCGGTATTCAATCTGCATCTGGTTATGCAGAAGGGCGTCCACTGAGCACTTCTTGGCGTGGGTAGGCCAAAACATCTGATTTTGGCTTATTTTTAGCCAGTTTTTCAGAGGGTCGTTTTACATGTAGTATTTAGAACCGCAAAACATAAGTAAATAAGCGTGCGTAGCTCAACGGATAGAGCATCTGACTACGGATCAGAAGGTTAGGGGTTCGAATCCCTTCGCGCGCACAAGTTAAGCCCTCGGCGCCTTTCACGCCGGGGGCTTTTCTTTTTGAAAAATATGCCCAAATGCAGGTGAAATCTGCGGGTGAGAAAGAGCGATTTCACCCCTTTCTTCTACGCATGAAATCACCCCACTTTTACGCTTGGAGCCTAGTTCTTTAGCGATGCTAATGAAGAGGTAAAAGTGTTCGAGGAGATTCTGCGCCGCAAGTATGCGACCTTGCGCCGATCCTTGCCCACCTCTCTTTCCTGGGCCCTCCTCCTTTCGCTCTTGGTCGGAATTCCAAGTCAGGTTGCACTTTCTTCGACTGCAAATGCGACAGCTTGTACACCGACAACGACAACGAGTGGTGAATACACCGTTGTCACATTTACAACGGTAGGTACTTGTAACTGGACCGCCCCTACATATGCGTCAAACGTTTTACTTGAAGTCTTGATGGTCGGCGGCGGCGGTGGAGCAGGTTTCGGTAGTAATGGTGGCGGCGGTGGAGCCGGTCAAGTCCTAGTGACTAAAGCACCGATTGCTGTTTCATCGGGGAGTTCAATAAGCGTAAAGGTTGGTGCTGGCGGAGCAGGAGGATGGACGAGTAATTCGGCTCTGTGGAGCAATGGCACAAATGGTGAAACATCAACAGTCACGATTGCTTCGAATGTTTACAACGCAATTGGTGGAGGAAGTGGTGGTGGTGATGTACGACGAACAGGTGCAAGCGGAGGATCTGGTGGTGGTGGCGCACTCAATAACTCCAGTGGTTCGGTCGTAACAAATAACTATTCAGCTTTTTACAGTTATGGATATAGCTCTACAGTAGGAAGCGGCACGAGTGCAGGCGGTGCTGGTGCAGGAGGCCCGAACTCAAATAGAAATGGCGGCACGGGCGTTACGTTATGGGGCTTATCTATTGGTGGCGGTGGAGCTGGTTGGGCTGGAGGAACGGGTGCGACTGAATTTGGTGGGGGATCTGCGGGATCTGGAACTGGCCCTGGGACTAGCCATGGAAATCCGGGAATCGACGGAACAGGCGGTGGTGGCGGTGGTGGCGAAAAAGGTGGTTCAGGCCGCGTAGTTATTCGTTACAAAACAAGCAGCACATCTTGCTCGACCACACAGAACAACCTTGATACCTACACGGTCATAACCTTTTCTTCCGTAGGTATTTGTGCCTGGGAGGTCCCTACTGGCGTCACTTCTGTTGAGGCACTTGTGGTGGGCGGCGGCGGTGCCGGAAGCAAAGGAATTGGAAATTACTACTGGCCTGCAGGTGGTGGCGGTGGTGCTGTTGTCACTAATTCAAACTTAACCACAACTCCTGGGACTGAACTCCTAGTAAATGTTGGTGCAGGTGGCATAGGCCCAGGCGTAACTGGAACTGCTGGATCTACCGAAGAAAATGATGGTAACTATTCAAGTTTTGGATCTGTGATTGCGGGAGGTGGAAAAACTCCGAACAACATCCTGACAAATAACGCTGGCGCAACCGGTGGAAGCAGTGGAAACGGAAATGCTGGAGGATTTGGTGGAACAAATGGAAGTGGCTGCGGCTCAGCAAACTGTGGAGCGGGAGCAGGTGGCGGAGCAGGTGGCGCCGGAAATGTATTGACCGGTGGCATTGGACTCTCATCAAGTATTTCAGGCAGTGCGGTTCTATATGGCGGCGGCGGAGCAGGCCATAATGGAAATTCAGGAACTGCAACCGCTGGTGGAGCAACGCAATCTGTTGATGCAGCCGCAAACCGCGGCGGCGGAGGCGCTTATGGAAAAGCGGGTGGATCTGGCGTTGTCATTATTCGTTATGGATTGGCATCGGGAAATTCATATTTATCATTCAACGCTAATTCTGGTTCTGGCGCTAAAGCACGATTGATTGCAACAAATGGCTCTCCGATAACACTCCCCGATGAGACAGGATTTTCCCGAGTTGGCTTCCACTTCAAAGGGTGGAATGAAGCCGCAAATGGATCGGGGCAAAGTTATTTGGCCGGTTCACCGATAACTATAAATAGCGCAACTACTTTGTTCGCGCAGTGGGAGCGAATTCCAGGTCCAAGTTGCGCAACAGGAGTTGGAAAAGGTGGAGCAGTCACTTCGACAGTGAGTGCAAATAGAGGCGGCAATGGTTGCGTTGGAATCAGCTACATGTTGTCGGGTGTTTCAACCACTACAACTTTCAATTACACCGGTTCAAATCAGAGCTGGACAGTGCCTGCGGGAGTTACCCGGGCGTCCTTCTTCTTATTTGGCGCCGGTGGCGGTGGAAACTATGCATTCGGTGGTGGCGGTGGAGGTTATGCAACAGGATCGTATGCAGTTACTCCTGGGCAAACACTGACGATCATTGTTGGACAGGGCGGCGGTGGCCAAGCCGCTACTGCACGTACAGGAGTAAGTGGTTACCCAGGAATCTACACGCCAGTTACTTACGGTGGCGGAGGAAGAGGTGGCTCCTTTAGCGCAGGTTGGGACGCGGTTTATTACTCATCTGGCGGTGGCAGATCTGCAATTCGACTTCCAGCCGCGACAACTGATTTGGCAACTGCAGCTGGTGGTGGTGGAGCTGCGTATGGCCAATGTGGTCTTGGCGGTGGCGGAACCTCCGGCAATGGAGGCACTCGCGGCGGAACACAAAGCGCCGGAGGTACGGGCGCTGCATCAGGGAATGGATACCCGGGCACTAATGGCGTTGCTTACCAAGGTGGAGATTCAAAAGATGAAGGTGGTGGCGGTGGTGGTGGTTACTTCGGCGGTGGCGGCGGTGGAGATAACACAAGTGGTGGCGGTGGATCCAGTTATGTTGCACTCTTAACAAATGGCATAACAACTGCCGGTGGAGATTGCGGCGCTGTACCAACGACCACTGGAATCAATTACATTGTCACCTACGATTCAAATACCGCAACAAGTGGCACAGTTCCAGCAAGTGCAACAATTGCAAGATCTGGTGCAACTCTTACTCTTGCTACAAATTCTGGAACACTTGCCAAAACAAACTACACCTTTGGTGGTTGGAATACTGCAGCAGATGGATCTGGAACAACTTATGCAGTCAGCTCAACCTCGTATCTGCCTATAGCGGATTCAACTCTCTATGCCCAGTGGAATTCAACGATTACATATAACGCAAATGGTGGTGGTGGTGCGAGCTCACCGACAAGCACAACAGCTAAGGGAACCGCTGCTAACACAACTCTTGCTACTCAAGGAAACTTATCCAAGTCAGGAGCTTCGTTCTCCGGGTGGAATACGAACGCTGACGGCACTGGCACTAATTACGCTGCAGGTCTAACAACATATGCATCTCCAGGAAACGTAACTCTTTATGCACAGTGGACTGCAGCTACAGGAACTCCCACACTTGCTTCTGGCTCCGATCTAGGTACTTCGAGTACAGATAAAATCACCTCAGATAACACACCAACTATCAATGTGGGTTCCGTAGTTTCTGGATCACGAGTTGTCATCACAGCAACATCATCAACCGGTACGACCTATACGTGTACCGTTGAAAGTGCCACCGCATCCTCTGCTTGCACATTCGGAACAATGGCAGATGGAACTTATTCATTTACCGTGACTCAGACTTATAACGGTGCTACTTCTTCTGCCTCTACGGCTCTTACAAATGTAGTAATTGATACTTCAAGACCAACGGTGACTTTAACTTCAACAGTTGCCAATGGGGCAAATGATCTGATTGCCACCAATGTCACGGTAATCAATTACACAATCACAGCAACTTTCTCTGAAGCTGTATCAGGTTTCCTCATAGGTGAAGTGACGAAAGACTCTGCATCAACGGCATGGACCGTTGGAACTACACTTTCAGGTTCGGGTGCGACCTATACATTTACAGCCACAAACTCCGCAGTACTCGTTAATGTTGTAGGAAAACTCCTTCTCCGCGTAGCTGAGGGCGTTGCCACAGACACTGCTGGAAATTCAAATCTGGCAACTGCAAATGATTTTGTAATTAACTCTGTTGCGCGCGTTGATCTGTGGGACTGCGGTCCAATTGGTCAATATTGCACGGGTGGAACTGCCCCTGCATCAGTGACTCAGGCATCATCAGGCGCCTCCGTGACCCTTCCGGGCCCAAACACTCTTTATAAGAATGGACATCGATTTGTTGGTTGGGGCGAAACAATTACAGCAGGAACAATTCTGACGGGAAGTTACACACCAACAACTCGCATTAAACTAATCCCTCAGTGGTCACCAAATATTTATGTTGTTTCCTTTGACGCAGATGGCGGAACAGGTGCTCCCACCAATGCAACAGTCAATTACACCTTCGGAACAACTGGACTGGCAGTAAACAGCACATACAATTCAGGAACACTCGCAAAGACAGGTTACACATTTGCTGGATGGTCAGCCACTCGTGGAGGCGCAGCTGTAGCCAATCCATATTCTCCAACTGGATCAGTTACCTTATATGCACGTTGGACTGCCGGAACTTTTGCAATCACATTTGATAGCAATACAGCAACAAGTGGAACAATGAATAATTTAACGATCACCGCTGGAGACAGAATTGCGCTTTGGGGAAACCTTTTTGTAAAAACCGGTTTTACTTTCACTGGGTGGAATTCGGCTGCCAACGGTAAAGGAACTCCGTATGGGGAAGCTGCATTCGTAACTCTCTACGGAAATACGAGGCTTTATGCACAGTGGAAAGTGCTAACACCGGGCACCCCAACGATTACGTCAGTTTCTGCAGGAAACACTTCTGTCGTAGTCACTGTTGCAGGTGCGGGCATCTCAGGCTCTGCTGGTGCAGTTGATTCCTTTACAGTCCAGGCATATAACGATGCGGGCACGCTGCTTACCGGAAAAACTTGTACCGTCCTGGCAACGGCTTCACCACTCCGTTGCACAATTTCAGGGCTTACCAATGGAACGGTTTATAAGTTCAAGACCACAGCATTTAACTCAACGGGAAGTCGTGACAACGGCTCAGGTTTCTCAAGTACTGCTACGCCAGCCCCATATACGGTTATTTACAATATCAATGGGGGCACTTCGGGTGCTATCTCCAACGGTTCATACAATCTAGGCACTCCGCTCACTCTTCCAACACCATCTCGCACCAATTACACCTTTAGTGGTTGGTATGACACCACAACGGCGGGAACACTTGTTGGAGTTGGTGGCGCAGGCTATTCACCAGTTGCTTCAGTGACAATTTATGCCCGCTGGGTCGGAGTGAGTTACACGATTACGTATTACGGCAATGGGGCAACATCCGGAACGGTGCCAGCAGCAGGATCATTTACCGCAGGGGGCAGCGCTTACTCGGTCTTAGGAAATACAGGATCTCTGGAACGCACTGGATACACCTTTGGTGGCTGGGATACATCAACAGCTGGAAATGGAACTGCGTATGCGGTCAATGCTTCATATAGCGGTAATGCCAATCTGAATTTATATGCGAAATGGAACCCTGTAGCACGCACGGTCACTTATGCAGGAACAACATCTTCCGGCTCTCTACCTGCGCAACTTATCAATCGATTTATTGGTGATACCTTCACGGTTTCTTCCGCATCTGGGTTTGCGCGAAGCGGATTTGCATTCACGGGCTGGTCTGATGGAACAAATCTCTACGCAGCTGGATCGACTTACACTGTTTCAACTGGTGATGTAACCCTCACTGCACAATGGTCAGCTCTTTCATACTCTGTTACATATTTGGCAAACGGTGGTAGCGGCACACTTCCTATCCAGGCAAATCTAAGTAACGGTGAGACATTCACCGTTTCCGCTAATCCGCTATCCAGAACTGGTTACACATTTGTGGCGTGGAACGATGGAAGTGCAAACTTCGCTCCAGGTGCCACATACACAATGTCGGCAGCTAACACATCTCTCATCGCTCAGTGGACAGCCACTGGCTACACGATTACTTACAGTGGCAATGGCTCTGATGGCGGCAGCGCCCCAACTACCGGTAATTATGTAACAGGCGGCGCCCCATACTCAGTAGCCCTCAATACATATACGAAGACTGGATACACATTTACTGGATGGAAGTCAGCTGCTGGTACTGATTACGCACCGGGTGCTGGGTATGCATCAACTGCCAATCTTGTGCTTTCTGCGCAGTGGACACCGAAGGTGATTGCAATCTCGTATAACACCAATGGCGGTACTGGTTCAGCGCCAGTTTCAAGCAATTGGACTTACGACACAGCTACTGCCGCAACGCTTGCTGCAGGAACTGGTCTTGCAAAGCTTGGCTATTCCTTTGGGGGTTGGTCAGCATCTGCTAGCGCAACTACAGGATTGACAACAGATACTCCATCGTCAAGTCTGACTTATTACGCCGTATGGACGCCTGTGACTTATACGGTTACATATAACGCCGGAACAGGTGGATCTGGAACTGCGCCTACCGAGGCAGGAAAGATTCTGGGGGCAACATTCACTCTGGCATCAGGTAGCGGCCTTACTCCACCATCACCAACGAATGGCGGCGCCACAACTTATTCCTTCGCATATTGGAACGATGGAACCTCAAATTACGCAGCCGGTGCCACATACTCAATGCCTGCAGGGAATGTAAATCTTGCAGCGCAATGGATTGCAATTTACAACGTCACCTATAACGCAAATGGTGGATCAACATCGATTGCGAGTGTGCAGTTGGCACAGAACGATTCAATGACAGTTGGCGTCGCTGCAACTCGTGACGGATACACATTTGGTAAATGGGTTGCACAGTCAAATGAACAATTTGATCCAGGTGCAGAGACAACTGTTCAAGCAAATAGATATATTTTCACAGCCACTTGGACAGCAATCGCACGCACAGTCACATATGACATCAATGGTGGAACTGGTTCAGCGCCAGCCACTCTTACCAGCAGAACGATCGGCCAGATCATTACTCTCGATTCCACCTCTGCAACCAAAGCGGGCTACACCTTTGGGGGCTGGACTATTAATTCAGTTATTTATCCTGCAGGCGCTTCATTCACAATTGGGAATGGTGACGTCGCACCGGTAGCTGTTTGGAATCCGGCGACGTATGCGATTACTTATAACGGAAACGGCGCAACTGGTGGAACGGTTCCTGGAAGTGGAACCTTTACGACTGGTGGCACTTACACAGCTTCAACAAATAACGGAACCCTTGCCAAAACTGGATTTACCTTTGTTGGTTGGAATACTACGGCTAATGGTGATGGAACGAGTTATTCAGAGGGCGCTACAAATGTAAGTACAACTAGCGACCTGATTCTGTATGCAAAGTGGAGCGCTGCTTCATACACAGTTGCCTATGACTTAAACGGTGCCACGAGTTCGCAACCATCCCAATCTCCGGTTCAGTTTGGATCGACATTCACTGTTGCTTCGGCAGCGACCCAGGCTGGAAAGACATTTACTGGATGGAGCGATGGTGCGAATACCTATGGCGGTGGAAGCACCTACACGATGGGCAGCGCTAATGTGGTTCTCGCTGCAACATGGGCGAATCAAATGTATGCAGTGACTTACTCGCTCAATGGCGGTACAGGCGCATCAGCACCTACTCAGATTTCACTTTCATCTAGCGATACATTCACAGTTCAATCAACAGCGGCAACTAAGTCCGGATACTCCTTCGGTGGTTGGAGCAATGGAACTAATACCTTCCAGGCCAATGCGACTTACAACATGACGACCGCCAACGTCACGCTTACTGCGATATGGAATGTGGCAGCACCTGGAACTCCCGGAACTCCAACGGTTTCTGCCGGCGACGGCAATGCAACGATAACTGTTGTGGCGCCATCTTCTGGAGGAGCGCCGACTTCGTACACTGTCACAGCATCACCTGGTGGTGCCACATGTACCGTAATTTCGCCTGCTACATCTTGCACAATCACTGGTCTCAACAACGGAACTAGCTATTCATTCTCAACAGTAGCCAATAACGCTACTGGCAGCAGTTCTGCTTCGCCTTCTTCGTCAACGATTAGCCCTGCAGGAAAGCCAGGCGTTCCAACGGGAGTTACTGCGACTATTGGAAATGGTTCAGCAACTGTTTCACTAACTCCACCATCAAATACAGGTGGCCCAGCAATCACTTCATACACATTTACGGCATCACCAGGAGGTGCCACATGTATTGCCAACGCGCCTGCGACATCCTGTGTAATCTCACCTTTAGATAACGGCACGGCTTACACATTTACTGCAACTGCATTTAACGGAGTTGCACGTTCAGATTCTTCTACAGCCTCAGCATCAGTAACTCCAGCAACAGTTCCTGGTGCGCCGACCATTACATCTGCCTCAAGCAGTTCATCAGGATCAACAACTGTTAACTTCAGTGCACCGGCAAGTAATGGTGGATCTGCAATCACTGGATACACAATTACCTCTAACCCAGGTGGATTTACTTGTACAGCTGCCGCTAATGCAACTTCTTGCGCAGTCACGGGGCTAACGGATGGCGTTGCATACACATTTACTGCAGTTGCAACCAATGCAATTGGAAACTCATCTTCTAGCGGAGCATCTTCTTCTGTGACTTCAGCCGGGGCACCTTCTGCGCCAAGCGCAGTTACAGGTTCTGTTGGTAATGGCTCTTCAACAATTACAGTCTCGGGTGCCAGCGCAAACGGATCGGCAATTACAAGTTACACAGTTCAGGCCTATGACTCAACGGGCTCGGCTTTATCGGGCAA
The DNA here is from genome assembly GCA_965267965.1 of Candidatus Nanopelagicaceae bacterium. Taxonomy (GTDB): domain Bacteria; phylum Actinomycetota; class Actinomycetes; order Nanopelagicales; family Nanopelagicaceae; genus Planktophila. Next base: position 1,341,945 of record OZ254131.1, on the reverse strand, counting down.
AACTTGCACCATCACATCACCTGCAACTTCTTGTGAAATATCTGGCCTAACAAACGGATCTGATTACACATTTACTGCAACTGCGACAAACGGTGCAGGCACATCAGCTGCATCTGCAGCATCAGCGACAGTAACGCCAGCAGGCGTACCTAGCGCGCCAACAGGAATTAACGTTACCTCTGGAACTGGAAAGGTAAGCGTTGAGTGGACTGCGCCTGCGGCTAATGGTGCGCCAATTACCTCTTACACAGCTCAGGCATATGATCCTGATGGAAATGCAGTCTCTGGCGCTGTTTGCACAATCTCTGCGCCAACTACTAACTGCGATGTCTCAACAAATCTTGTTGCAGGTACTACCTATGCCTTTAAAGTTGTTGCGACAAATGCTGCAGGGGCAGGTGCTGACTCAAGCGCATCTTCACCTGCGGCAATCAACGCTGCGCCAAGTGCCCCACGAAATGTCACAGCAACAGCATCTAACGGTTCTGCGGCGATTTCGTGGGATGAACCATCCGATAGCCGAGGATCTGCTATCACTGGATATACAGCGACGGCATATAACTCGAGCAACAATGCTGTTGGTACATGTACCTCTACTGCCCCAACTGAAACTTGCACAATCACAGGTCTTGCTAATGGAGAGTCATATACATTCAAGGTTAAGGCAACAAATGGAATTGGAACCTCGGTTGAATCAACTGCATCCTCTGCAGTGACACCGTCAACAGTTCCAAATGCACCAACTAGCGTTGTTGCATCAGCTGGCGATGGAAGTGCATCAATCTCATTTACACCGCCGTCAAATAATGGTGGGTCAGCAATTACTGGTTACACAGTTACCGCTAGCGGAGGAATTACTGCAACAGGCAGTTCATCTCCCATCACAATTACTGGATTAACAAATGACGCCGCTTACACGTTCACTGTTAAAGCAACCAATGCAAATGGTGATTCAGCTGCTTCAGCAAGCTCAGCGTCTGCAACACCAAGAGAGAATCAAGCTCCTATAAATACAAGCAGGCCGGTTCCATCGGGACTTTCATATGTAGGAACTACTTTGACTTCTCAAGTTACATTCAGTGGATCTCCAACACCGTCCCTTACATATCAGTGGAAGGTATGTGATGAACCGGATGATGTATCGACATGCACAAACATTTCTGGTGAGACAGGCGCAACTTTCATACCTTCTATCACTGAAGAAGGAAAATACGTCGTTGTGGCAGTCACTGCTACAAACTCAGTCGGATCTCCAAACACGGCCACATCTTTGGCTACCCAGGTAATCAACCCAGAGATCATCTATACCGCCCCTATTTCAGGGCTCTCAGGGACCGCTGGATCCTCCTTTGTTCTTAGCGTTGTAGCGGCTGGTGGCGTTGCGCCATTTACATACACAATTGCAAGCGGGACGTTGCCCGCTGGAATTTCGTTAGATCAATCAACTGGCCAACTTTCGGGAACTCCTACAACAGCAGGAAGCTATACATTTGCCGTGCGGGCCTCTGATTCAAATACGGCGACTAAGTCTGTCAATGTAACTCTCACTATTGATCCTGCCCCTACTTCGTCATCTGGCTCATCTTCATCTTCATCTTCTTCATCAGCAGCAACAACAACAACACCATCTACTCCCGCTCCTTGTGATGCTGTATGTCAGGCAGCGCGAGATGCAAGAGCTGCGGCTGATAGAGCTGCGGCTGACGCCAGAGCAAAAGCTGCGGCTGACGCATCTGCAAAGGCTGCAGCGGATAAAGCAGCCGCAGATAAAGCTGCAGCGGATGCAGCTACAACTGCACAGAATTCTGCACAGTCAAAGGCCGCAGCTGATGCCGCTGCCGCAGTTGCCGCCGCGGCAGACGCAGCAGCTAAAGCGGTAGAAGCACAAACTGCTAAGGCAGAAGCCGATAGAGCAGCCGCAGCTGCAGCTGCAGCGGTAAGAGCGGCGCAAGCAGCAGCTGCAGCGCGTAGACCAGGATCAACTGCTGCAGCAAGTGCAGCAAATGCAGCGGCAAGTAAAGCCGCAGCCGATGCGCAAGCTGCTGTAAGAGCCGCTGCAGCAGCAGCGACAGCCGCAGCCAATGCCAGGAAGCAAGTTGAGATTTCATTAAACGTTTCTGTCTCTGCATCTGCCAGAGCTGCTGATTCTGCAGCCGCACAAAGACAAGCTAATGCGGTAGCAGCTGCAGCTAAGGCCGCAGCGGAAGCAGCAGCTGCTGCAGCAAATACTGAAGCTGTTGCTGCGCGATCACGAGCTGCAGAAGCTGCCCAAGCAGCATCCAATGCCCAAGCTGCAGCGGTAGCTGAAAAGAGAGCTGCTACTCAAGCAGCTGCAGATGCCCAAGCAGCTGCGAGAGCAGCGTCGTTAGCAGCTGCCGCTAAGGCAGCAGCTGATGCAGCGGCACAACGGGCAGCTGCCGAACTGGCAAAAGCTCTGGCAGAGAAGGCGGAGCAATCTGCAAAGGTTGCCGAGACAACTGATCCGACTGCGAAGAGTGAAGCACAGAGCGCTCTCAGCGAAGCAACTAAGAAAGTTGAAGAATTAACAGTTGCAGCAAAGGCTGCAAGTGAACAGTTTGAAGAGAAGTCAAAGGATGCAACAGAAAAGATTGCAGATGCAACGCAAGCGGTCGCGGCGGCTAAGCAACTCTCTGAGGCGGCTGCAGAAGCTTCTGCTCAAGCAAAGACCCGAGTTGCCGAAGCTAAAGAAGCGGCTCAAGAAGCCACCAGTACAACAGCAGCTGCTACTGCTGCAAGAGCTGTCGCTAAGTCCTTACCTACTACTGTAAAAATCTCGCCGGCGCCAAGAGCAACATCGAGTTCAACGGATGGAAATGGGACTAGAGCCATCATTACCGGCTTGAAACCTGGTCAGAAGATTAAAGTGACGGTGAAGGTCCGATGAGGAAGCTTCTTTTAGCCACGATTCTTCTAATCAACTTTTCTATCTTTCCATCGATAGCAGCCGAGAAAGTGATCATTGATCGCATTACTACAAGCGAAGCCGAAGAACTTGATCTCACCATTCCTGATGAGGTTCCACCGGGATTTCACTTTATTGAGATTGAGGTCTATGACGATGCTGGTTCAGTTAGCAAGAAAGAAATCCCATTCTGTAAGAATTTAGATGGCGAGATTCATTGGGACAACCTTTGTCCAGATGTCCTCGAGCAGAAGAAATCAGAGGAGTCGCAAGCAGCTAACACAGCGACTGAGCTAAAACCATATTCACCTCTATCGGATCCCGAGAAGACTAAAGATTTGCAGGTAGCTGCATTGGCGGCTCTTGCCGCATTGGGAGCTGCAAAGAAGAGCGAAGAGAAGCAAGACGATGAGAACCGAGATGAAATCGAAAGCGTTGATGCAGGAGATTTGGAGATTCTTAAGAATGAACCAGGTCGAGGGGATCTATCAAGAACGTGGGATAACCGATTCACAGAAAGAACAGATTTTGCCTTTATTGCGGCTGCTAATTGGTCGAATCGATTCTCGCCACTGCTGACTCGAACTATTCAGGATGGAAATCTCCTGCGTGCAATGTTTGGTTCTTGGACGCTTCTTTTATTGCCTGTTGCACTAGGGCTAGGGCTTAGCGCTTCGATTGATGTTGGCGGGAAAGCGATACCACCATCACTACTAATCATCGCCGCAATCATGGCAATCGCAATCTTTGATGCGCTCTATGGATTGCTTGCGGGAGCCGTGTTCTTCTTAAGTACTCTCATTACTGGAAATTTGATGGCAAGAACTTCGATTCTTACCATTGCAGCAACAATCGTTCTCTTCTTTGCACCTGCCTTGAATGGAAGTTCATTTAGACCGCTACGAAGACTTGTTCAAAGCCGCAATGATTTATGGGAGCGTTTAACTGATTATGCTCTCATGTCAGTACTCACATACTGGATTGTAAGTAAAATGGTAGGCGCGCTAAGTGGTTTAGCCAATCTTGAGTTACCTATTTCTGAACATGCATCAGATTTAGGACTGCTCGCCGCGCTGCTGATTCTTATCCGTGTGGGGCTGGAAGATCTTGCAACCAATCTATATCCAGTAAGACTTGAGATTTTGCATGTGGATATAAAGGAACCCAGCACTTACCAAAAGATTATTTCTTTAGAGTTCAAGATATTTGTATTCATTATGTTGGCCCGCCCATTTGTTGGATATAACCTCCAACTTTGGTTGGGCGCAGCACTTTTTGCATTGCCGTCAATTACTGCACTTGGATGGGATGAGAAATTGCCAAAGAAGAAAATTATTCTTCCTAAGGGCGCACTCAAGATAATCGTTTTAATCTTTGTACTAGCTCTTTTCGCAAATCTCGTCGAAGGTGCATTTGAAGATCCAGCCACATTCCTTAAGTGGAGCTTTGTGATTCTGGCTCTTCCTGGTTTCGCCCTTCACTATTTAGATGCCATAACCGACTCCCCAGAGCCGAAGTATCGCGAGAGCAAGCTTGGACAATTGATCTACCGCGCAGGTGGAGTTCTCGTCTTCGGCCTGATTGTGCTGGTTGTGCAAGGAGTCGACCTCACGGCTTGGCTGATTTAGCGCAATCAATGGGCGCAGAGTGCGCCTGACTATCTATGGCGTAGTTGCCTCAAATCAGAGAGAATTTCGAGATGAGACGCCCCCTAATCGCCCTCTTGGGTACAGCGCTTGTGCTTGGGCTCACAGGATGTGGTGAAAGTTCTAAGTTGTACCCGGCTTCAAAGAGTGAAGGCGTCTTCTTCTCTGTTCCAACTAATTGGAAAGCTTTATCAACGGCTTCGCTGAATAAGTATGAGAAAGAATCAACTGAGCCTGAAGGTGCAGCGCGTCAGGCTCTGGTCAAATGGCAGGTTGCATATACAACCAATAAAAAGTTAAAAGTCTCTGAAGTCTTCAACTTAACAGCTCCATCGCAACCACTTGTATTTGCGCGGGTTCGCGATTTAGAGAATTCCGAGATTAATTCTGTCTCCTACAACACCCTACGAGATGTGATTGTTCCCGTCACTCAAATCATTGAGGGCGATGATCCCAGCGCTCCAGATTTCCAGATATTGGTAGATCAGGAAGTTGTACAGAAAGGCGCTCGGGGAGTTCAAACTGTCTATAGCTTCTCGATCGACGATAAAGAGCAGACCATCAACCAGACATCGCTGATGTCTAATGACCGCACAACGATGTATATCTTCGTTGTTCGATGCACTACCGAGTGTTATGCCAAGAATAAGAAGAAAATTGAAGAGATTGTTTCTTCATTCACAGTTGAGGGAGCGCGATGAGCCAGGTTAGCCAGATAGAGAACCGCCCGAGCAGACCGCGCGATACTGATAGAAAGACACGTATTCATCTCTCTTTCTATGACCGCATCAAGTTCTTACTGCTCTTTGCAATCACCTTTCTTGTACTCACCTGGTCAAGCCTTGCTGAAAATCCGATTCTTAGCGTTGAAGATGGGCTGAGAAACACTGCTAACTCAAAGTCTTGGTTGATTGTTCTTGCAGTTATTGAAGTCATTCGACAGATTCACTTTATTCTGGCGGAAGTTTTAGCGCCGTATCACGGAGTTTGGAAGCGCTACTTTGACTTTGTTGATCGCCAGATACATCGCTTAAGTGATTGGACTCGTTTTCGCATCTCCCGTGCCATTAAATGGGCGCTCATCATCTTCCTCCTCGCAGTCATCCTTGGTGCAATTTATGACGAACCACCAATCAAGGCGCTCTTCTTAGCGCCGAAGGCGTTCCTTTCTGCTCTGCCATTTTTGGCACAGCTAATGTTTGCTGTCGTCTTTATCGTTATTCAATTTGCAGCGCTCTTCTACTTCTTAAGTCGCGGTGGCGTTGATACATATTTCCCTGATGACATTCGCACCCGCTTTAGCGATGTGTGGGGACAAGATCATGTTCTCAATCGCATCCGTGAAAACTTGCTCTTCCTCGAGACCCCAGAAGAGATTGAAAAGCATGGCGGATATGTTCCGGGCGGAATTCTCTTGTGGGGCCCTCCGGGTACAGGCAAAACGCTGATGGCTGAATCGATGGCTGGAGAAACCGGAAAACCATTCGTCTTTGTTGATCCAGGTGCATTTACAAATATGTTCATCGGCATCGGAGTCCTCAAGGTAAAGAGCCTCTTCCGTAAGTTGCGTAAGTTGGCGCTGCGCTACGGTGGAGTTGTTGTCTTCTTTGATGAGGCAGATGCACTTGGCAATCGCGGAATCATTACTCAAGGTGGGCCACAACGTGCATCCACCATGAATAAGTCGAAGATCTTTGAAAGTAACTGCCATGGCGGCACATATCTCTCTGAATCAGCAGTCTCGGCAATCACCCGCGAAAAGTTTGTGATGGGCGGCGCTGCAGCAGGTGGGGGCGGTTCGGGAACGCTACAAGCGTTACTGACAGAACTTTCTGGACTCAAGAAGCCTCGTGGATTCTTCAATCGTATTGTGCGACGCACGCTAGGTATGCGCCCAAAGAATCCACCGAAGTATCGAATCCTTGTTGTGATGGCTACTAATATGCCTGAATCTTTAGATGAAGCACTCCTTCGCCCTGGACGTATTGATCGTATGTATCGCGTTGGATACCCAAGCAAGGCCGGACGTATCCGCACCTATGAAGGCTATCTATCAAAGGTCTCACACTCACTTTCTGCAGAAGAGATAGACAAGATTGCAACGATTACTCCGTATGCAACGGGTGCAACGATTAAGGACACCATTAACGAAGCTTTGATCATGGCGATTCGTAATGGTCGCACATCAATTGAATGGTCTGACATCATCAAGGCCAAGCAACAGAAAGAGCTGGGACCATCTGAGGATGTTGAATACATTGAGCGCGAACGCCATGCAGTGGCAGTTCACGAAGCGTGCCACGCAGTGATGGCGCATCGCACTCGTCAACATATGTCAATTGATTTAGCAACGATTGAAAAGGGTTCAGATTACTTAGGTATGGTGGCAAGTATTCCGCCAGATGATCAATTCACTCGCTGGAAGAGTGAATACCAGTCAGACATTTTGGTATCTCTTGCCTCCCTTGCAGGCGAAAGAATGTTCTTTGAAGGCGATAACTCATCTGGTGTTTCGGGTGACCTCGAGAGCGCAACCACTATTGCATCCTTGATGGAAGGGCATTGGGGAATGGGTTCAACAATCTCTTCACATGTCAGCAATCGTCGCTTTGAAATGGGCGCACCGGGTGGTCCAAAAGGAAAAGATGACACAGAGAAGCAGATGAGAATGGCTCTGAGCGATCGCATTGAAGAGAACTTAGGCAAATTGCTTATTCAAGCTGAAGAAATCTTGCGCGAAAACCGCAATCAGGTATTGGCTTTAGCGCATGCGCTAGAGACTTATAAAACACTCTCAGGAGAAGATGTTGCTGCGGTCATCGAAGGAGTTCAAGGCTCAATCGTTGATGGCCGTCCATATCTTGATGCTAATTTCTTGGCAGAGATAGAGAAATATCACAGCGCATCAGTTGTCGCGCATCGCGAACACAGAGTTCCAGACGTGCATTTACCAGTGCTTGGATAAGCAGGTATCTTTATCCAGTGAGCAAAGTCTTCCTCTTCGTGGCTATTGATGTGCAGCCCGGCAAGTTCGACGAATTTGTGTCGAAAATTAACCAGCACGCAGCAGTAATCCGCACAGAGACCGGCTGCGAGCTCCTTGAAATCTACCGCGATACTCAGAAAGAGAATGTCGTAAACGTCTGGGAAATCTGGACTGATCGTCCTTCGTGGGATGCTCATATGGTCAATGAGAACAGCAAGAAGTGGCAATCAGTTGCCTCTGACTTGGTCTTCGGCGAAACAATTACAGTTATGGATGCCCTTTCATGAGTTCAATGACGCTCTCCATCGATTGCGGTGGTCTCTTTATTAAAAGCTGTGTTCTTGATGAATCTGGAACTATGCATGCGGCGCCTACTCGCGTTGAAACACCATATCCGCTATCAACCAAGCGCTTTCTTGATACCGTTGAAAAGATTGCGAAGTCACTTCCTAAGGCACAGCGCGTAACTGTTGGTCTTCCAGGAATGATCCGTAATGGAGTTGTTGTTGCCACACCCCATTACATCAATGATGCTGGCCCACATACTCGTATGAGCCCTGAACTTAAAGAGCAGTGGTGGGGTTTTGATGCTGAAGCTGCAATCGCAGAACGTTTAGGAATTCCAGCAAAGGTACTTAACGATGCTGAGGTACACGGCGCTGGCGTTGTAACTGGTTCTGGATTAGAAATTGTTATTACCTTGGGTACTGGACTTGGCTTCTCTGTCTTCCATGGCGGAAAACTCTCTCCACACTTTGAAATGTCTCATGCGACAGTTCGACGCAATACAACTTATGACACATGGATTGGCGATCGCGAACGTCGCCGCATGGGAAACACCTTCTGGTCACGACGCGTGCGCTTGATGGTCTCAGAGCTTCGCCCAGTATTTTTATGGGATCGTCTCTATATCGGTGGCGGAAATTCACACAGCATCCAACAACGCGACTTAACGTTGATGGGTGACGATGTTGTGATTGTCCCTAACTCTGCAGGCGTTGCTGGCGGAGTAAGAGCGTGGCAGCTGTAACTAGCTTCTGATTGCTTGCGCGAATTCGCGGAAGTCTTCAACCAAGATATCAATCTCAGTTTGGCCATGTGCCAAGGAGATTAACCACTGCTCATCTAGCCCGGGGGGCGTAATGATTCCGCGGTTAATTGCAAAGAGCCAATGCGCTTCTGCCACACCGAAATCAGTCGCCTTGTAATCGCGATAGTTGCGAACAGGCTTTGTTGACCATGTAACACAGCCCTTTACGCCAAATCCAACTGTGTGTGCAGGCAGCTCATACTCATCGATGATGTCACCGATGCGAATAAGAGCCTGCAAGTTGAAATCTTCAGCCGTTGCAAGTGCTTCATCTGAACAGATGCGATCGATTGCGCGAACGCCCGCCATTGCAAGGGGATTACCGTTAAAGGTACCGAAGTGAGCCATCTTGCCGTTGGTAACGAAGTCCATGTACTTCTTCTTACCGCCGAAGGCAGCAAGTGGAAGTCCACCACCAATTGATTTTGCAAGGGTAATAAGGTCTGGCTTCACACCAAGGCGCATAGCAGCGCCATGTGCACCAGCTGTAAGACCGGTCTTCACCTCGTCAAAGATAAGGACGACGTTGTACTGATTGCAGAGTTCACGAACGCGCTCGAGGTAGCCAGCATCAGGAAGAACAATCGCAATGTTTTCTAGGACTGGTTCAACGATAAAGCAAGCAATCTTCTTTGCGTTCTTCTTAAACATTTTTTCAAGAGCAGGGATGTTGTTATAGGGAACAACATAAATATCTCCTGGAACCAAGTTTGGTTCGATATATGGAATCGGCTTATCAGCTTTGCCTGCCTTATTCAGAGGAGGCTTGGCAGAGACAACAAATGGATCGTAGCTACCGTGGTAACCGCCTTCAATCTTGAGGATGCCCATCTTCTCAGTTGCAGAACGAGCAACGCGCACTGCGTACATAGTTGACTCTGTACCTGAATTGGTGAAGCGAACCTGATCAATTCCAAAGCGAATACAGATTCTTTCTGCAGCATCGGTAGAAGTTGGAGAAGGAGTTACAAAGAGCATTCCTTGTTGCAAAGATGCTTGCACTTCTTCAATAACAATTGGGTTGAGGTGGCCAGCAAGCATCGCGCCGAAACCCATCGAGAGATCGAGGAGTTGGCGACCATCGACATCTGTCATGTAGGCGCCCTTGGCGGAGACAATCGAGATTGGGTATGGATCCCAGTGCTGGAAGCTTGAAGTCACGCCTAGAGGGAGTGATTGGTGGGCTCGAGCGCTCTCAGAGGCTGATCCCTTGGTGTTCTTTGAAAAGAGTTCCCATTCAGCAGAAAGTACTGAAGCTACTTTCTCAGGCGATATCGGCTTAGATGATGTTGGTACATAACGATGTGTTGCTGCGTGTTGCGATTGGATCGCGGTTTTTGTGTTCATTGTAAAGCTGTACGGCAAATGTTTCTGATTTAGAAACGGTTTGAGAAGTACTCTCCTTTGTTGTTTGCGAATTAACGCCCCCCAAGTATCTCCGATAGTAAAAAAGTTTGCAAGAGATAGGTTTTTCCCGCGTGGTTTACGCATAAAACGTTGATAGCCTTTGAGCCTTATGGAAAAACCAACAATAATTCTTGCGACCAGCAATGGCGTAGGAATGGGGCACCTTGTCCGCGCAACAGCTATCGCAACTGCGTTAAAAGAGTACGCCAATCCAATTATTGTTTCTATGGCCGGTGGAATTGCAGAAATTCCTGACCACTTAGGTATTCGTTGTGAATATATTCCAGGTCGCGATCGCATGTGGATGACTCGCGAAAATTGGGATGTTTACTTGCGCGATAGATTACTTGCACTTGTTGATGAAACAAATGCCCAAGTTCTCTCCTTTGATGGCGTTGTTCCATATCCAGGTGTTATCGCAGCAAAATTTTCACATCCAAAACTTTCATTAGTGTGGGTCCGTCGTGGTTTATGGCAGAAGAAGCCACAGCGATTTGTTCTTGGTCTGCAATCAAAGATGATGGACCTGATTATCGAACCAGGTGACTTTGCGCGCGCCTATGACTTTGGCCCAACTGCAGAACGTAAAGATGCGCGACTTACTTCAGCGGTCTCACTCTTTCAGAAAGAGAGCGCACTAAGCCGTGATGATGCCCGCAAGGTGCTGGGACTCGACCTTGATAAGCCTGCTGTTCTAGTTCAACTGGGCACAGGCGAGAGCGATGTCAACGAGAAGATGACCGCTGCACTCTCAGGTCTGCTTGGTTGGAAGGATCTCCAAGTCATCTTGACCAAGCAACCCCTTGATAAGGATGGCAACTCATTGGCTCCTGCTGGGCTCGATATCCGCATCAAGCGCCACTTCCCGCTTGCTGAAGTTCTCCACGCCTTCGATGCCAGCGTCTGCGCCACCGGATACAACGGAGCTCACGAACTCTTGCCAGCAGCAATCCCAACAGTCTTTGTCTCAAATATTCGCGGTACAGATGACCAAGAAGCTCGCGCACAGTGGAGCCACGACATGGGCTTTGCGCTCCGTGCTAACCAAGCAGATTTAGCAAATATCACCGCGACGGTTCGTAAATTACAAGACCCAAAAACACGTGAACGACTTTCACTTAAGTGTGCAGAACTTCCTGAACCTACAGGGGGCGCTGAAATCGCACGGATTCTCTTTGATTTAGCTGTTAAGGATGAAGTTATTCGCCCATCAACAATTCGTTACTACCAACTACGCGTACAAGATCACGTCAATCGCGGCATGCGACATGTTGCTTATTTAGCCCTTCGCCGCTTGGCGTTGGTTTACAGATTTATCAATCCCCATATCGTGACGCAAGAAGTAATTCAGGATGCGCCAATCTGGGGGTCACAGACAACTGCGCATGAGCTACATCCACTCATTAAAGGCGAACATCGCTTCGAGCATATGATCACTGGAGCGTCCGATAACTATCGCAAGCGACGTGAAACAATTGCTGAAGCTGCCTATATCCGACAGAAGAAGGTAATCAACACCAAGAAGCAGGGCTAGAACCTTGAGCGAATCTCCCAGAGATCTTTAAAGACAGGGTTAAACAAAGTACTCGCTAGATAATCAACGCCACTTGAACCACCAGTTCCCGTCTTGTGTCCAATAGTGCGTTCGACCATCTTTACATGGCGATAGCGCCACTCTTGAATACCTTCATCGATATCTACTAATCGCTCTGACACCATCGCGCTCTCTGGGTCTGTTTTGTGAACCGTTAAGAGCACATCTTGTACTTGTGCATTTGAAACATAAGCAATTGATTTATCTCGGCTGATAACTTCACTAGGAAGCAGATGACCTCGCTTGCCAAGGTATTCAAGGAATGAATCCCAGATCGAATTCTTTGAAGTGATTGCAGCAATCTCGTTCTGTACATCAGGTGGTAGGTGGCCAGCCATACGGCTATCGCGACGACCAAGAATGGCCTCTACCTTTCTAAATTGCGCAGATTGAAAGCCACTCGATGATGCGAGATATCCACGGAAGGCGTTAAATTGCAGCGGCGTCATCGTTTCGAGGATATCTACCTGTGCGACGCAGACCTTCATGATGGTGCGAATGCGACCGAGAATCGAGAGCGCGTAATGGGTATCGCCTGATTCAAGTGCACGCTGAGCTTGTGTGAACTCGTGAATTAGCTGCTTAAACCATAGTTCGTAGGTCTGGTGAATGATGATGAAGAGCATCTCATCATGTTCAGGGCCATCAGAAAGCGGCTTCTGCAGCTTGAGTAGTTCATCGACTGCAAGGTAAGAGGTGTAGGTAAGGGCTGAATCAAAGTTTTCGCTCATGTGACCCTGGAATCCGATCCTTCTACCTTTTCATATTGACGAGTTTGCGTAAGGTCGCGGATACGTTGGAAGCCATCCCAGACTTCAACGTATGAAGTCGGCAGAGGCGCAATCGCTAAGCGAATCGCGTTGGGAGTGCGGTAATCAGGTATCACGTTGGCAAATTTACGAAGCGCTACACAGATGCGCGCAGCATCTGGATGCCCGATTGAGATATGCCCACCGCGCTCTTTTGGATTTCGTGAAGTCAAGAGCGTGTAGCCAAGCGGTGCCAGCCATTCGTCATAAAGATCAATCATCATCTGAGTACCAATTGCTGCCTTGTTAGCAATGACATCGATTCCTGCTTCTTCAATCATGGCGAAGGCAACTTGTACTCCACGAATCCCAATAATTGATGGGCTAGCAATCTGGAAACCACGAATTCCCTCTGCCTTTACAAAGTCAGGGCCCATCCCGAATTGATCTTCATTTCCGAACCATCCAAGAATTGGGACCTGTAGCTCTTTCTGAATCTTCTTATTTACATAGAGCCAGGCAGGTGAACCGGGGCCAGAGTTACCGTACTTGTAGGTGCAACCAACGGCCAGGTCTACGCCACAGGCATCAAAGTTCATCTCAATAGCACCAGCTGCATGGCTGGCATCCCATACGACAAGAGCACCGTAAGAACGCGCTAAATCTGTCACTGATTGGATATCAGTTCTTGCACCAGAGCGGTATTGGATAACTTCAAAGGTAACCATCGCTACATCTTCAGACATGTACTTCTCAAGTAGTTCAGCCGTAATCAATTCATTCTCAGCAATTGCAGGATCTTCGTTATCAATGATGATTAACTTCAGACCGAATTGCTCTGCAATTCCTTTAAGTATGTATCTATCTGTTGGAAAGTTTGCAGCATCAGTAATGACTGTCTTGCGCCCTGGGCGCGCTTTAATTGCAGCGACACAGAGCTGATAGAAATTTACCGATGTTGTATCGCAGACCAGAACTTGTCCAGAACCTGCACCCAAGACAGCGCGCCCCAATAAATCTCCTGCAACTTGCGCCTCATCAATCCAGTGAGACCAGCCAGTGACAACCTCGTTGCCCCATTCCTGCGAAAGGAAATCACTCACAGTCTTGACGGTTGCATGGGGGAGTCGGCCCAATGAATTGCCATCGAGGTAACAGAGATTGGGGTCGGTAATAACAAATTTACTTCTATATCCCGCCAATGGATCGTTCTGATCTAGCTCTAGCGCGTATTCGCGGTCAGTGACCTTCATAGTTCAAAGGTACGCTCTCCTACCGTGGCGCGCAACGTTGTGAATATCGAAGAGGTCTCTAAAGCCTTTGATATTCGCCCATTATTGGATCAAGTTTCCTTAGGTGTTTCTGAGGGCGATCGCATTGGAATTGTGGGTCGAAACGGCTCTGGCAAGAGCACTTTGATGAAGATCATTGCAGGAGTTGAAGACCCAGATTCAGGGCGTGTCACCAAATCCAATAGTTCACGTATCGGAATTCTTTCTCAAGTAGATACTGCTTCCAAAGATGCAACCGTTGGGGATGTTGTCATTGGAAATCGCGAGAAACATGAATGGGCAAGTGATGCACGAATCCGCGAGATATTTACCGGCCTCTTTGGTGGCTTTGATGATCACCTCTTTGAAAGAACTTTTGCATCTTTATCCGGTGGAGAAAAACGTCGCGTAGGTTTGGCAAAACTACTTATTGATGAACTAGATCTCATCCTTCTTGATGAGCCAACAAACCATCTTGATGTCGAAGGTGTGGCTTGGTTGGCTGAGCATCTCAATGCGCGTAAAGATTTAGCAGTCTTAGTTGTTACGCACGATCGCTGGTTTCTCGATGCAGTGACAGATCACACCTGGGAAGTTGTGCTCGGAAAAGTTGAAGAGTATGACGGTGGCTACTCTGCATTTGTGCTTGCAAAAGCTGAACGTGCCAGACAAGCAAATGCGATGGATGCCAGACGAAGTAATCTGATTCGTAAAGAGTTGGCTTGGTTACGTCGCGGCGCACCTGCGCGGACTACAAAGCCAAAGTTCCGCGTTGATGCTGCCAATGAATTGATTTCGGCAGAGCCAGCCCCACGTGATTCAACTGAACTCTTGAAGTTTGCACTTAACCGACTTGGAAACACAGTCTTTGAACTCCATCACGCGCAGATTCAAGCTGGTGAAAAAGACTTAATTCACGATCTCACGTGGAATGTAGGTCCAGGAGATCGCATAGGAATTGTCGGCATTAACGGCGCCGGTAAGACAACTCTGATGCGCACTTTAGCTGGCCAACTTAAACCAACTTCCGGAAAGCTCGTTACTGGAATTACTGTAAAGATTGCATTTCTTACCCAGCACTTAGATGAGTTAGATCCTCAGTGGCGTCTCCTTGAAGCGGTTGAGAAAGTGGCAACACATGTTGAAATTGGCAAAGGTAAGACGCTTTCGGCTTCTCAGCTCTGTGAACGACTTGGCTTTGATCGCGATGCACAGTGGACGCCTGTAGGCGATCTATCCGGTGGAGAACGCCGCCGTCTGCAGTTAACGCGACTCTTGATGGATTCACCAAATGTCTTGCTTCTTGATGAGCCAACGAATGATTTCGATATCGAAACCCTGACTGAACTGGAAGATCTGCTGGATAGTTATGGCGGAACTTTGATTGTTATTTCGCACGATAGATACTTCCTGGAACGAGTCTGCGATCGCTTCTATGGATTGCTCGGCGATAAAGTCTTGCGTAACTTACCTCGCGGAGTAGATCAGTACCTAGAACAGAGAGCAGCAAGCAGTGCACCTTCGACAGATTCCTCTTCAAAGGAAGGTTCGGTCTCAAACGCTGCACAACAACGTCAGCTTAAGAAGGATTTAACGCGAGTAGAGCGCCAAGTAGCAAAAGGTAAAGAACGTTTGGCACAGTTGAAATCTGAACTCGAGGCAGCAGCCTTTAGCCCTGATAAGTTACTTGAACTAAGTGCAGAGATTTCCACCGTTGAGAGTGACCTAGTCGCACGAGAAGAAGAGTGGCTAGAGATAACGCTGGCTCTCGAAAGTTAATAGAATGGCTAGATGTTGAGAAAGACGCAGCGCCTTGATTTTCTCGCCGCTCTCTCAGGGCTGATGATTGCGGTACAAGCGCGCGCTAATGGCGAACTTTCACATCTACTCGGCAATGGCGTGCAAGCTGCCCTTGTCTCCTTTGGTTCAGGCCTCATTATCATCGCGGTTATCGCAGCCTTTAGCCCTGCCATTAAAGAAGGTGCGCGCAATTTACGCGGTGCAGTAGCCCGAAAAGAAATCCCTACCTGGACCCTCTTTGCCGGAGCGCTCGGCGGCAGTTTTGTAGCGGTACAGACTCACATCGTTCCGCTCATCGGGGTTGCTATCTATTCAGTTGCATCAATTGCCGGTCAAACAGCAGCATCCCTGATCGTCGATCGCATAGGACTTACTGGTGGAGGAAAGAAGCACATCACTCCTCGCCGCATTGCTGCAGCTTTCTTTACAGTCTTTGCAGTCTTTATTTCTGTCGTCGACCGTATCGATGCCAGCAATCTTTCACTCTTTGCCGTTTTTATGGGTTGTGTAGCTGGTGCAATTGTTGGGGTGCAACGCGCTCTTAATGGTCAGATTAATGAACATTCACATCAGAGTTTTACTACCTCATTTCTGAACTTCATCATGGGAACTTCGTTCCTCGTCATCTTCTTAGCAATCGCTGTTGCTCTCGGTAACACCGAGATTGCACCTTTACCCGCTGGACCTTGGTGGATTTACACAGGTGGCGTTATCGGCGTTATCTACATTGCATTTACGTCTTTGATTGTGCAGCACTTAGGAGTTCTTACATTTACCCTTTATAGCGTTGGTGGACAATTAGTCGGCTCACTCTTAATTGATATCTATTCGCCAACTCAAGGAGTGCAGGTGAGCGCCTATCTCGTAACTGGTATTGCTATGACTTATCTTGGAGTAATCGTCGGCGGCGTAAATAATCAACAATCGCGGAGACGATTGAGCCAAGAATAAAGAAGCCTGCAATTGCGTAGGTAAATGTTTTAACTCCCGGAATAGAAGCTGTGTAGTAGCCGGCTAGGGTAATTCCGACTCCCCAAGCTAGCGCCCCTACAACATTAGCGGCGAGAAATTCGTAGTAAGGCATCTTGGAAGCACCGGCAATGGGTGGCACAAGGGTTCTCACCCAAGGAATAAAACGAGCGGCAACAACGGACCACCAACCTGATTTTTCATAGAATCGCTCGCACTTAACAATAACTTTCTGAAGTCCGGGCGACTTTCTCTTATTCAGGTAGGAGCGCCCAAGCGTGCGGCCCATAACAAAACCCACTTGATTACCGAAGAAGGCAGCCATAAAAATCAGGGTGAGAAGCGCTGAGATACTGACATTATCTTCAGAGGCCGCAACTAAGCCTGCGCTAAAGAGGATCGAGCTACCAGGTAGGAATATGCCAAAGAGCACTGCAGATTCGAAGAAGACGATAGCGCCAACAATTAAGTAGAGAAGAAGCGGCCCGATATCTGCAAATTGCGAATCAATCGAGGTGAAGAGCTCCATTACACCGACTTCTTGACGGCGGCAGCAACCTTTGTCACCACATTTGGATCAAAGACGCTGGGAACGATAAACGAAGTATTGAGTTGGGCTTCGCTCACACAATCAGCAATCGCCTCTGCGGCAGCAACAAGTAACTTATCTGTGATCTTATGCGCCTGTGCGTCAAGTAATCCACGGAAGATTCCAGGAAATGCCAGCACGTTATTAATCTGATTTGGATGATCGCTTCGTCCAGTTGCAACAACTGCTGCATATTTACGAGCAATTACTGGGTCAATTTCAGGGTCTGGGTTAGCTAGGGCAAAGACAATAGATCCAGCAGCCATTGACTTTACATCTGCTTCATTAAGCACCTTGGGAGCGCTTACCCCGATGAAGATATCTGCACCGTTCATCGCTTGGTGGATATCGCCCTTGAAATTCTCTGAATTTGAATTATCAATAAACCAGGCGCGCATAGAATCTTCAGAAGGTGAATCTTTACAGATCACTCCATCTTTATCGAAGGCGATGATGTTGGTTGCTCCACTTAAAACTAGTAGACGAGCAATCGCAGTTCCAGCAGCGCCCGCGCCGCTCATGATGATCTTCACCTTAGAAATATCTTTCTTAACCAACTTCAGCGCATTGCGTAGCGCTGCCAAAACCACAATCGCAGTTCCATGTTGATCATCATGAAAAACAGGAATATCCAAAAGTTCACGTAAGCGGCGTTCTACTTCAAAGCAGCGTGGAGCAGAGATATCTTCTAAATTGATTCCGCCGTATACAGGCGCAATCAACTGCACAGTGCGAACGATTTCATCTACATCTTGGGTATCAAGGCAGACTGGCCAAGCATCAACATTGGCGAATCTCTTAAAGAGCGCAGCCTTGCCTTCCATCACTGGAAGAGCCGCAGATGGGCCAATATTTCCAAGGCCCAGCACTGCTGAACCGTCTGTGACAACAGCGACGGTATTGCGCTTCATCGTCAGGCGGCGAACGTCAGATGGGTCATCGACAATCGCTTGCGAGATACGAGCAACACCGGGTGTGTAGGCACGAGACAAGTCATCACGAGTTTTTAAAGGTACTTTCGAAGTAACTTCAATCTTGCCACCTAGGTGAAGCAAAAATGTTCGATCACTGACTTTGCGAACTGTCAGCCCATCGTGTGCAGAGAGCGCGCTATGGATGTTCTGAGCATGCTCAGCATCAATGGTGTCGCAGGTTATGTCGATTACAACTTTTTCTAGCAGAGATTCAACAACATCGAGTGCGGTAATTGTTGCGCCCGCATTTGTAATCGTTGTTGTTATCAGAGCTACAGGCTGGAGATCAGGGGATCCTTCAACACGGATAGTAATTCCATACCCTGGGGATGTTGATGCCATTTATACGACACCGTATAGACGATCGCCGGCATCACCAAGACCCGGAACGATGTAACCCTTTTCGTTGAGCTTCTCATCAAGTGAACCAGTAACGAGAGTAATTGGAATACCAGTGTTCTTAAATGCATCCTCTAATACTTTGATTCCTTCTGGCGCTGCCAATAAACAGATTGCAGTGATCTCGTTGGCGCCACGTTCAATCAGATACTCAAATGCTGCGACCAGGGTTCCGCCGGTTGCGAGCATTGGATCTAGAACAAAAACTTGACGTCCCGATAAATCCTCAGGGAGTCGATTGGCATATGTACTTGCTTGCAAAGTTTCTTCATCGCGAACCATGCCAAGGAATCCAACTTGCGCAGTTGGAAGAAGTTTTGTCATTCCATCGAGCATTCCAAGACCTGCACGCAGGATTGGGACAACTACTGGGCGCGGTTCAGCCATCACTAGTCCAGTTGTTTCGGTAACTGGTGTCTTGATTGAAACTGTCTTGGTGCGAACATCTCGAGTGGCTTCATATGCAAGGAGAGTTACCAACTCAGAGACGAGTAGGCGGAAAGTCGGAGAATCGGTTCTTTCGTCGCGCAGAACAGTCAATTTGTGAGAGATCAGCGGGTGATTAGCAACGTGAACTTTCATGTCACCTACCTTACAGGGCTTTCAATCCCACTCAATGAGTGCCAATATGGGAGATGTGTCAGATGTAACCCAAGACTTTGCGATTGAGGCGTGGCATGAAGATGGCCGCTGGTCTGTTGCAAGCCTTCCTGACCCCGATGACCTAACTCACATCATCGACCGACTTAAGAAACAACAGACAAATGGTGGAGCCGTTGCGCTAGTCGCGGTAGATGATGAGTTCGTTCTTGCCATAAGAGTTTTAGGAACGCAGATTAAATATTTCATTAGTGATGTTACATGTGCAATGGATTATGAAGTTGCTGCAGAGTTTTTAGAGCTCGCCGATCTTGATGGACCTGAAGAAGATGATGAACCTTTGCCAGCAGGAGATTTAGATATCTTTGCCGACCTCGGACTTAACGGCATGGAACTTTCAACTCTCTGTGATGATGCAGATTTATATCCTGATGAATTAATTGAAGCTATCGCCGTCCGATTAGGATTTGGGGATCAACTTACCGAAGTCTTGGAGTCATAAAATTTCTCAACGTTCCCCTGAAGAATTGATGCGTGAAGCAATTGCAATTGCATCATCTGCAACTAAGACTGGCGATGTTCCAGTTGGTGCTCTCGTTATCAATAAAGATGGAATTGTCATTGGCAAAGGTTCTAATGAACGTGAAGCAAATAACGATCCCACTGCACACGCTGAGATTGTGGCGATTCGTAACGCGGCTAGCAGATTACAAAATTCTCGACTCGATGGCTGCACTCTTGTAGTAACTCTTGAGCCTTGCGCTATGTGCGCAGGTGCAATCGCGCAATCGCGAATTTCTCATGTCATCTTTGGAGCTTGGGATGAAAAAGCAGGAGCAGTGGGTTCGGTCTGGGATGTCTTGCGGGACCCACGATCAATTTTTAAGGTGGAAGTTACTTCTGGGGTTCTTGAGAAAGAATGTGCTGCGCTACTGAAAGATTTCTTCTCAGACAAGTAGTTCGTACGACGGATTCAAGATAGTGAGTTGACCATCTTCTTCACCGACCATACCTTCAGCACGCATCTCCATACCTACTTCAAGGCCAGCAATTTCTCGACGTCCAAGGAAGTTAAGTGTGATTCCACCGGTTTCATCCCAGACTTCAACTTGCAACATTGGTGCTGAGCCGCGAGGAGCAGTTGAAATAGAGGTCACGCGCCCGTGCACCTTAGAGCGCTTACGCCATTCGACAGAACCGATTGGGGTTACATCGTCAGCGTGATGAGTAACAGGTGCAAACTCCTTAGGAGCGATTTGAACTGGCTTCGCAACTTCAGGCTTCGCAACAGTTGAACTTACTGCTGGACGAGTAACGAGCTGTTTCTTGCCAGAGGTAATTCTGTTGACATCAAAAGGAACAATCGTTGCAACCACTCGTTCTAGCTGAGAAATCGGCGCTGCAATTTCTTCAGCGGTTTGATCATGGAGCAAACGGCCCAAGAAACGAGAGTATGAACGTCGTGGCAAGAGAATTGTTAGCTCAACATCTAGCTTCTCGGTCTTGCGAATTGCGTAATCAAGTGCAGAGTTAGCAATTCTGCGATCAGGGCAGTCGATGAGATCTAACTGCACATCTTCGAGGGCTTCGGATTCAGCCCAGGCTTTTTGAATCTCTTCCGCGCGACGATCATCGATAACAAAGTGAACAGCCTTTAACTTGTGTGGCTTCAAACTTCTTGCATAACGAACTGCTCCAACTGTTGCAATATCAACGCTATCAATAAAGATTGTGACATTGTGGCGTGACATCGATGTGGCACGTTCTTGATGCGACTTCACTGAAAGCGCACCTTGTTCACGAGAATACTGGCGACGCAGACGAAGTAGTGAGAAAACCATAATCGGAGCAGATACCAGGACCAACCAAGCGCCTTGCGTAAATTTCACAACAGAGAAGATGAGAACGATGAGAAGGGAAACGCTTCCAGCAAGACCGTTTACAAATACCTTTACCTTCCACTTCTCTGGCTTGGTGCGCAAGAAGTATTTGGTCATTCCAAATCCAGCCAAGGTAAATCCGGTAAATACGCCAAGCGCATAGAAAGCAACAAGGTGTTCAACGGATCCTCGTGTAATCAAAACAAGGAAGGCACCGCCACCTGCAAGAAGGAGAATTCCGTTAGAGAAAGCTAAGCGGTGGCCACGCTTTGTGAGCTGGCGTGGAAGATAGCCATCGGCTGCTACGAAGTTAACAAGCAGCGGGAATGCGCTGTAGGTGGTGTTGGCGCCAGCAAACAAGATAAGCATTGTTGCCAGCTGAACCATAATGAACATAAAGGTGCCAAAACCGCTATCGCCTACTGTGGCTCTGGCAATCTGTGAAATAACTGTTGGAACGCCATTTTCATAAGGCATTGCGTGAATGTGGTGCGCGAAGTAAGAAACACCAAGAACCAGCGTTCCGAGCAAGGTGCTCATGATGACCAATGTGCGCTTGGCATTAACGTGTTCAGGTGTCTTGAAGAGAGCAACGCCATCAGAGATTGCTTCAAGTCCTGTCAGAGAAGAGCCACCATTTGCAAACGCGCGCAAGAGAATAAAGATCGCAGCAAATGTCAGTAAGCCTTGTTCTTCACCGAGTGGAATCGCGCCAGGTAGGTCCGTCTCAAGACGTGGCAAGGTGTCATTTGCAAGACGCCATAAGCCCATTCCGAAGACGATGAACATGCAGCCTACGAAGAAGTAGGTAGGGAAGGCAAAGGCTTTTCCTGCCTCTTTAACTCCGCGCAGGTTTCCGTACGTTAAGAGAACGATGACAGAAAAAATCATCGGCATCTTGTAAGGCTCAAGCGATGGGAAAGTTGAAATAATTGCAGCAACACCTGCTGCGGATTGAATTGCAAGAGTAACGATGTAATCAAGCATCAACGCGACAGCCGCAATTTGTGCGACCACGGGGCCGAAGTTATCCCGCGAGACAATGTAGGCGCCGCCAGTTTTGGTATAGACCTGAATCACGTGGCGATAAGAAAGCGTGATGATGATCAAAATTAAAAGAACTACCCCGGTCATCGGCATCAAGATGGTAAATGCTGCTAATCCGAATGCTGGAAGTAGGGCAATCAAAATCTGCTCAGAACCATAAGCCGATGATGAGATGCAGTCAGATGAAAGAATTCCGAGGGCGTATCTCTTGCTTAGGCGCTGGTGGCCCAAGGTATGGCGGTTAAGTGCGCCGCCCAAGAAGAAGCGCTTTACTCGGTATGAAAAAGAATCTTTTACATGCGTCGTATCTTTGAGCGCCACAGGTTGAGGTGCATCATCAGTCCAAGACTTAGCCACAACTACTCCCTTTGGCGTTGCATTGAGCGCAATACCTCTGCGTAGGAAACCATTCTAGGTGACCCATCGATTACACGTAAGTATGCTTATCTTATGCGTACTCAGTTATATATCGATGGCCAGTGGGTAGATGGTTCAGGGACTGTAGATGTCATCGATCCAAGCGATGGCTCAGTAATCGCCAAAGTTGCCACATCGAGTGATGAACAGAACCTTGCGGCCGTAGATGCTGCTGACCGCGCCGCAGTAAGTTGGGCAAAGACAGCGCCACGAGTGCGCAGCGAAATCTTACGTAAAGCCTTTGAAATGATGATTGCTGAAGCAGATTACTTGGCAGAGCTCATCTCAAAAGAGAACGGTAAAGCGCTTCCCGATGCTCGCGCAGAAGTAAATTACGCTGCCGAATTCTTCCGTTGGTTTGCTGAAGAAACTGTTCGAATCTCTGGTGATTTCCGAATGGCACCTGCTGGCGATAAGCGGATCTTGGTTACCCATCAACCAATCGGCGTATCACTCCTTATTACTCCCTGGAACTTTCCTGCAGGAATGGCAACGCGCAAGATTGGTCCAGCAGTTGCTGCTGGCTGCACAATGATTTTGAAGCCAGCAGGTGAAACTCCACTGACTGCGCTCGCCATCGTAGACATACTCGAACGCTGCGGTCTTCCTAAGGGCGTTCTCAATGTCATTCTGCCACCACAGTCAGGTCCAGCAATTAGCAAAGTTTTACATGACCCACGGGTAAAGAATTTATCCTTTACTGGCTCTACCCAAGTCGGAAAAATCCTTCTCAAAGAAGCTGCCGATCAAGTTATCCGTTGTTCTATGGAACTCGGTGGCAATGCACCATTTGTTGTTCTCGATGATGCCAACGTTGAAGAAGCGGTTAAGGGCTTGATGATGGCAAAGATGCGCAACGGTGGAGCGGCCTGCACAGCGGCAAATCGCATCTATGTCGCTCGCTCTGTTGGCGACAAGTTCATCGCTGAATTTGCAAAAGCTATGGCAGCTCTCAAGATGGGCGTTGGTCGCGAAGCTGGAACTCAGTTAGGTGCAAGCGTTTCTGTGAAAGAACGTAACAAGATTGCAGAGTTAGTAGATGCATCAAAGGCACGTGGAGCAAAGGTTCATCTCGGTGGAACTACTCCAGATGGCGCTGGTGCTTTTTATCCTGCAACAGTTCTAGAAGTTTCTCAAGATGATGAAATTTTGGCTAACGAAGTCTTTGGTCCCGTTGCACCGATAGTTCTCTTTGATACAGATGAAGAAGCTCTCAAGCTTGCAAATGACACTGAATACGGACTGATCAGTTATGTGTATTCAGAGGATCTCAAGCGCGCTATTCGATTTGCTGAAGGACTAGAAGCGGGCATGGTTGGAATCAATCGTGGCTTGCTCTCAGATCCTGCGGCGCCTTTTGGTGGCGTAAAGCAATCAGGCCTAGGTCGCGAAGGTGGATTCGATGGCGTTCACGAGTTCTTGCAGACCAAGTACATCGGCGTCGAGATTTAACCTGCAAAGGTTATTTAAAAAGTTTCCGATTAGTTCTACCCTTTTGGGATGAGCACATCCATCGAAATCCAAGGCGTTGAGACTGTTCCAGAGTCAGAGCGCACTGCAAACTCACGAAGCATCATCTCCGTCTTTGTTGGAAGCAATCTCTCACTTTCAGTCATGGTCTTTGGATGGCTAGCGATTCTCTACGGTTTAAGTTGGTGGCAAGCGGTTTCAGCAATCGTTGTAGGTACAGCACTTGCAAGTGTTTTTGTTAGCTACTCAGCACTACTCGGTTGGCGAGCTGCAACCAATAACTCAGTGGCATCTGGCGCATTCTTTGGAGTCAAAGGCCGACTCGTAGCCTCATTTGTTGGTTTGTTGCTCTGTATTCAATACGTATCGCTGACCATTTGGACAGGGGGAGAAACTCTTTCATCTGGCTGGGCTCGAATCACAGATACGGAATCTGGCGACGGCTCTATGGCTATTGGGTATGCAGTGATTGCAATAGCCATTGTTCTCTTTGCGCTTCTCGGCTATCGCTGGATAGTTAAGTTGAATTCTTGGGTAGCACCACTCATGGGAGCTCTCGTAATCCTGAGCATTGTTGCGCTCTGGGAGAACTTTGACTTTAGTTATGCAGGAGATCCAGAGGTGTATGCACTCGGAACACTCGGACCGACTTGGCTCCTCGCAGCGTTAACGTGTGGGGTAGCTGGCCCAATTTCATATGTGACACAGACCGGTGATTGGTCTCGTTACATGTCCGAGAAGAGCACAACTCAAGCAGAGTTAGTCCGCAACACCTTTATTGCAATGTTTGTTGGACTCACGATTCCCACAGTGTTCGGAGCTTTTGTGGCTGTTGCTGCCTTTGATGAGAACTCTTTCGCTGCGGGATTTGTTTCGCAATCACCAACCTGGTTGCTATTTCCACTTCTGCTGATTGGATTCATCGGCAGTCTCGGGCAAGGTTCAATTAATCTTTACAGCATGGGACTTGATCTAGATGCAATTCTCCCCAAGCTATCTCGCATGCAATCAACAGCGCTAGTTGCTGGAGTTAGCACTGGGTTGGTCTTCATCGGCAAATTTGTTTATGACGCGGAGGCATCAGTAACCAACTCAGTTCTATTTCTCTCCTGCCTAGCAACCTCGTGGATAGCGATATCTCTTTATGCATTCTTCAAGAGAAAAGGTTCAATAGATAAAGCAGCGCTACAAGTATTCAATGAGCGCAAATCGGGTGGGAACTATTGGTATACAGGTGGTTGGAATCTCAAGGCAGTGTTGGCATGGCTCTTAGGAAGCGTCGCTGGAATTCTTGGAATCTCATCCGTTGATTATGTTGGGCCGATATCTAACGCACTCAATGGCCTAGATGTGAGTATTCCGGCCGCTGCTTTGGTTGGGCTGCTCTCTTTCGCAGCCTTCGATAGATCATCTAAATAGCTTCTTATGGAGCGGAGGATGAGGGATTTGAACCCTCGATAGGTTTCCCTATACACGCTTTCCAAGCGTGCGCACTCGGCCGCTATGCGAATCCTCCAGCGCTGGGCGCTCATACGAGCAACCAACTGCCCAAGGGTAGCGGTGCTGCGGTGGCCCTTCGACACATAAGATTGGCGCAGATCTCCGGTGCGACGACATCGTGCTGAACTCCCCCAGGGTAGGAATACAGCAAGGGTAGGTGCGCTCTGGCGGGTGCACCGGAGGTCCCGAAAAATTAATAATTAGATACTCGCGGCCAATTAGAAGTGAATTGAATCGCGACTACTAGAGAGCAGATGAAATGTCGTTAGCGTTATATCGAAAGTATCGCCCCTCTGTATTTGCAGATGTCATCGGGCAAGAACATGTCACTGTTCCTTTATCCAACGCGCTTGAATCCGGCAAAACTCATCACGCCTATCTCTTTAGTGGTCCTCGCGGATGCGGAAAGACTTCTAGCGCTCGCATCATGGCGCGCTCTCTTAACTGCGAAAAAGGTCCAACACCTACTCCTTGTGGAACATGCCAGTCATGTACTGATTTAGTTGCTAACGGACCTGGTTCTATCGATGTCATCGAACTCGATGCTGCAACACATGGATTAGTTGATGATGCGCGCGATCTGCGTGATAAAGCATTCTTTGCACCGGTTCAGAGCAAGTACAAGATTTACATCATCGACGAAGCACACCAGCTTGGGCCGGGAGCAGCCAATGCTCTCCTGAAAGTTGTAGAAGAACCACCTGCGCACGTCATCTTTATCTTTGCAACCACTGAACCTGAAAAGTTGATTTCAACTATTCGTTCACGTACTCATCACTACCCATTCCGTTTAGTTCCACCCGGAACCTTGGGCGAACACCTAGAAAAAATCTGTGCTGCAGAAGGCGTCAAGGTAGCTAAGGGCGTTATTCCACTAGTAGTTCGCGCATCAGGCGGTTCAGTTCGTGATGCTCTTTCTGTCCTCGGGCAGCTGCTTGCTGGCGCTGATAAAGATGGCGTCAGTTATGAAATTGCGGTTCAGCTATTGGGCTTTACAGATGGCGCACTCCTCGATGATGCGATGGATGCGATTGCAGCACGTGACGGAGCAACTCTCTTTAAGACTGTAGATCGCGTTATCGAATCTGGCCATGACCCACGACGCTTTACTCAAGATTTGCTTGAACGTTTGCGCGATTTGATGATTGTTGATGCACTCGATGCTACAAATGCCAAGAGCATTCTGCGCGAGCTTCCTGATGATCAACTAGAACGTATGCGAACTCAGGCACAGAAGATTGGCCAAGCATCTCTTTCACGCGCTGCAGATATTGCAGCAGAAGGTCTTACTCAGATGCGCGGAGCAACAGCGCCTCGCCTGATGCTTGAACTCATCTGTGGCCGCATCTTGTTGCCGATGGGCGATACCAGCGAAGCAGGGTTGCTTGCTCGTATCGAACGACTCGAGCGCGTTGAAAGCATTGCACCGCAACCAAAAGTGCAAGCTCCAGCACAAGCTGCGCCACCTGCAGTCAATAAAGAAGATTATGTAAGCCCAGTAACTGCTGAAGCAAAGCGCGAAAAGCCTGCAGCAAAGGCGAAGGAAGAAGAGAAGCCAGCACCTGCAGCACGCGTTGATTCAATTGATGTTGCTGGTCTGCGCAGACTCTGGCCAGATGTGATTGAAAATGTGAAGAAGCGACGCCGTTTAACGTGGTCACTGCTCAGCGCTAGCGCACAGATTCTGGGCGTGGATGACAAGAACATCACCATTGGCATTGTTAATGCAGGTGCACGTGATTCATTTATTCGAAGCGAATCCGATGAAATCTTACGCCAAGCGTTTATCGAAGTCGTAGGACTTGATCGCAAGATTGAATGCACAGTTGATCCAAGTATTGATACAACTTCTACTCCTGAGGCACGAGCGGTTCGTACCTCTGAAGCTCCGTCAGATCCCACACAGCTTTCAGGGGCAGCGCTGCTTGCCGCCGAACTTGGCGCAACTTTCATTAGCGAAACGAGCCACGACTAATGTCAACGGGAATGTATGAAGGCGCAATTCAAGACCTGATTGATGCGCTCGGTCGCTTGCCTGGTATCGGACCAAAGTCTGCGCAACGAATCGCTTTCCATATTCTGCAATCAGATTCTGAGATCGCAGCTAACTTAGTTGAGGCTGTGCGCACCGTAAAAGAGCGCGTTAAGTTCTGCACGCAATGTGGCAACGTCTCTGAAGAAACTGAATGCCGTATCTGTCGCGATCCGCGTCGCGATGGCACAAAGATTTGTGTTGTTGAAGAGAGTAAAGATGTCATCGCTATCGAGCGCACTCGCGAATTTCGTGGCAAGTATCATGTGCTCGGTGGAGCAATCAGCCCTATCGATGGCATTGGTCCAGATCAGCTACGCATCCGCGAATTAATGCAGCGCCTTTCAGATTCATCGATTACTGAAATCATCCTGGCTACCGATCCCAACCTTGAAGGCGAAGCCACTGCGACCTACCTGGCTCGTTTGATTAAGCCGATGGGGCTCAACGTTTCGCGCCTTGCATCGGGCTTGCCTGTAGGCGGAGATCTTGAATATGCCGATGAAGTTACGCTCGGTCGCGCTTTTGAGGGACGCACCACCCTTTAGTCTCGCTATATGGACGGAGCCCCGTCTCATATATCAAGAATTTCCCATAATCGGGTAGCGCCATCTTTTTCCCTGCTTCACACTTACGCCATGGGTCTTATCGTTCAGAAGTTTGGTGGCTCCTCCGTCGCTGATGCCGAGGGCATGAAGCGCGTTGCCGCCCGCATCGTTGCCACCAAGAAGGCTGGCCATCAGGTCGTCGTCGTTGTGAGCGCAATGGGCGATACCACCGATGAATTGATTGATCTCGCAAATGCTGTGACCCCGATTCCGCAAGGTCGCGAACTCGATATGTTGTTAACAGCCGGTGAGCGAATTTCGATGGCGCTGCTTGCAATGGCGATTAACAATCTTGGTTTTGAAGCGCTCTCATTTACAGGATCTCAAGCTGGTGTGATTACAGATTCAGTTCATGGCAAGGCGCGCATCATTGATGTGACACCTGGTCGCATCCGTGAAGCGATTGATTCTGGCGCGATTGCAATCGTTGCTGGCTTCCAAGGAATTTCGCAAGATACAAAAGACATTACAACTTTAGGTCGCGGTGGCTCTGACACAACTGCAGTTGCGCTCGCTGCCGCCCTTGATGCCGATGTCTGTGAAATCTATACAGATGTTGATGGAGTTTTCAGCGCCGACCCTCGCGTTGTTCCATCTGCGCGCAAGTTAAAGACTGTTACCTACGAAGAGATGCTTGAACTCGCAGCAGCGGGTGCAAAAGTTCTTCACTTGCGCTGCGTTGAATATGCGCGCCGATTTAATTTACCAATTCACGTCCGTTCATCTTTTTCACCTAACGAAGGAACCTGGGTGGTTGAAAACCATCCTGAAGGAGGCACCATGGAGCAAGCAATCATCTCTGGCGTGGCACACGACAAGTCAGAGGCAAAGATCACCATCGTTGGTGTCCCAGACCGCACGGGTATTGCAGCGCGCATCTTCCAGGCGATTGCAGATAACGACATCAACATCGACATGATTGTGCAGAACGTATCTGCCGCAGCTACTGGCCTTACCGATATTTCATTTACCCTTCCAAAGGCAGAAGGCCAGAAGGCAACACAGGTTCTGCAACGCATTCAAGGCGAAGTGGGCTTTGCATCGATTCTCTACGATGACACCATCGGAAAGCTCTCACTAATTGGTGCAGGAATGCGTTCGCACCCAGGAGTTACAGCAACATTCTTTGCAGCTATGGCTGATGCTGGCGTCAATATTGAAATGATTTCAACCTCTGAAATCCGCATCTCTGTCATTGTTCGCGAAGCTGATGTTGAGCGCGCAGCAAAGGCTGCACACACCGCCTTTGGCCTTGATGCAGATCAAATCGAAGCTGTTGTTTATGGAGGTTCAGGACGATGAGCAAGAAACCATCACTTGCAGTTGTTGGCGCAACCGGCGCTGTCGGAACTGTCATGCTCGGTATTTTGTCTGAGCGCCCAGATGTGTGGGGCGAAATTCGTCTCATTGCATCTGCACGTAGCGCGGGTAAGAAGTTGATGTGCCGCGGTGAAGAACTCACAGTTGTTGCACTTACTCCAGAAAGTTTTGATGGCATCGATGTTGCAATGTTCGATGTCCCAGATGAGATTTCAGCTGAATGGGCTCCAATTGCAGCATCCCGTGGTGCAGTAGTTGTCGATAACTCTGGTGCATTCCGTATGGATAAGGATGTGCCACTCGTTGTCCCTGAAGTGAATCCACAAGATGTAAAGAACCGCCCACGTGGAATTATCTCTAACCCAAATTGCACAACTCTCTCGATGATTGTTGCAATGGGTGCACTTCACCGTGAATATGAATTGAAAGAGTTAGTTGTCTCTTCCTACCAAGCAGCATCAGGTGCTGGACAGGCTGGTATCGACACACTTCGCGCGCAGATCAGCGCAGTAGCAGGAACAGCTGTTGGCGATAACGCCGGTGACGTTCGCACTGTTGTTAAAGATCTCGGACCATTTCCTGCGCCTCTTGCACTCAATGTTGTGCCTTGGGCTGGATCGCTGAAGGAAGATGGCTACTCATCTGAAGAGCTCAAGGTTCGTAATGAATCAAGAAAGATTCTTGGACTTCCAAACCTTAAGGTTTCTGCAACCTGCGTACGCGTGCCAGTAATCACCACTCACTCACTGACAGTGCATGCAACCTTTGCAAAAGAGCCATCACGCAAAGCAGCGCAAGATATTCTTCAGAACGCAGCGGGCGTGAAACTAGTTGATGATCCTGAAAATCATAAGTTCCCAACACCAGCTGATGTTGTGGGAACAGACCCAACATGGGTTGGTCGCGTACGTAAGAGCATCGATGACCCAATGTCTCTAGACCTCTTTGTCTGCGGCGATAATCTGCGTAAGGGTGCGGCGTTAAATACTGCACAAATCGCAGAACTCCTTGCAGTTGAATTCACTAAGTAATTTAAAAAGCTGCAGTTAGCGTTATTAGCGACGCCTCTGGTGGACAAGCAACTCTAATTCTTGAGAATGGTCCTGTTCCCATACCGGCCGATACATGGAGCAACGGTTCGCCTTTCACAACAGTTAATCCACGCGCTCTCCAATTAGGGAGATCACAATTTGTTGTGAGCGCTTTAGAACCACCAGGCCAAGGCAGGCGAACTTGCCCACCATGTGTGTGGCCCGCAAAGATGGCATCGAGGTTATCTTCTTTCATACCTTCAAGGATTCGAAGGTATGGCGCATGAGTGACGCCAATTGCAATGTGGCACTTGCCAGCTTCTCCTGCAACGAGTGAGTAATCATCGAATTCAAGGTGTGCATCATCCGTTCCGCGCGCCTCAATAACTGTCTTATTGATTGTCAGAGTTGTTCGTGAAGTATTGATGTTCTTCCAGCCACGGGCTTGCAAACCTTTATCAAGATCTTGCCATGGTAGTTCTGGGCCATGAACACGCTTACCGTGGTTAGGTAACAAGTACTTCAGCGGGTTCTTTGGAACTGGTTCGTAGTAATCATTTGAACCAAAGACATAGAGACCTGGAATATCCAGTAAATCATCGAGCGCATCGAGGACAACGGGGATTGCGTTCTTATCAGCTAAGAAATCTCCTGTACTGATAACTAAATCAGGCTTGAGAGAGATAAATGATTTGATATCGGCGATCTCTTTCTTGCGCGCAGGGGTCAGATGTAGGTCTGAAAAATGCAGGATACGAATATCGTCATGGCCTGCCGGCAAGATAGGCATCTCTGCCTCGCGGAGAACGTATGTCATAGGTATGAGAAGATACACCCGAACAATTCAAAGAATTGGAGCAATACCTGTGGGCTTAAAAGAGACACTTAAGGCAGATCTGACTGAAGCGATTCGCTCCAGCGACAAGGTGGTTTCAGGCACCATTCGCATGGTTTTGACCGCGATTACCAACGAAGAAGTTTCAGGTAAAGAGGCTCGTGTTCTCTCAGATGACGAGATTATCACTGTGCTCTCACGCGAAGCCAAGAAGCGCCGCGAAGCTGCAGAAGAGTTTGCTAAGGCTGGACGCACCGATAAAGCTGCTGATGAAAAAGCTGAAGGTGAAGTCATTGCTAAGTACTTGCCTGCTCAGCTTTCTGAAGATGACATTAAGAAGTTAATTGCTGCAGCTGTTGCATCAACAGGAGCTGCCGGGCCTGCCGATATGGGTAAGGTCATGGGCGCTATCAAGCCTCAAATTGCAGGAAAAGCAGATGGAGCACTTGTTTCATCACTGGTTAAAGCAGCCCTAACAAACTAAAGCCCGGAGGAAATAATGAAATTTGAATATGCAACTGTTCCACTTCTTTCACATGCCACAAAGCAGATTCTCGACACTTGGGGTTCTGATGGTTGGGAACTCGTCACAGTTATTCCTGCACCAGGCGGAGAACAATTAGTTGCATATATGAAGCGCGAGGTTAAGTAATGTCAGTTGATGTCCGAGCCAAGCTTGCTGAAAAAGGTTTAACACTTCCAGTTACTTCCAAGCCAATTGCGGCCTACGTTCCCGCAACTCGCACCGGAAACCTTGTCTTTACTGCAGGTCAATTGCCAATGGTCGATGGCAAGATTGCAAAAGAAGGCAAGGTTGGCTCTGATCTAACTGTCGAAGAGGCAAAGGCGCTCGCTGAGATTTGTGCGCTTAATGCGCTTGCAGCAGTTGAGCTAGTTGCGCCAATCGATTCGATTGTAAAAGTAGTCCGCGTGGTTTGTTATGTAAATGGAGCGCCAGGGTTTATCTCTCAGCCTGCTGTTGCAAATGGAGCATCAGAGCTCTTTATGCATATCTGGGGCGATGCTGGAATTGCGGCCCGTAGCGCACTCGGTGTTGCAGAACTTCCGCTTAACGCACCTGTTGAGGTTGAGCTAACTGTTGAGATTTCTTAACACTTATTAATAAAGGCAATACTTAACGAGGAACCTCTCACAACTTTTTGAAGAAGTTGTGTCCCGTCATTTCCCTCTTTTTTCAAGGCGATCGAGGTCTGCAATTAATACTGCGCGACCATCAAGCTTGAGCCAGCCACGACCAGCAAAATCAGCGAGAGCCTTATTTACAGTTTCGCGAGATGCGCCAACGAGCTGAGCAAGTTCTTCTTGAGTCAGATCGTGGTGAACATAGAGACCTTCTTCGGTCTTCTTACCAAAGCGAGCCCCGAGATCCATAAGCGCTTTTGCAACGCGACCAGGAACATCAGAGAAGACGAGATCGCCTACTGCTTCGTTGGTGCGGCGCAGGCGCTGAGCAAGGCGAGCAAGTAAGTGAAGTGAAACTTCTGGGTTTCCCTTAAGCCATGGAATCAATTTCTCGTGGCTAAGCGATAAGAGCTTGGCATCTGTGACTGCTGTGGCAGTTGATGTGCGTGGGCCCGGATCAAAGAGAGATAGTTCGCCAAACATTTCGCCAGGACCAAGGATAGAGAGCAAGTTTTCGCGTCCATCGCCGCTTGAGGTACCGAGCTTTAACTTTCCATCGACGATGACATAGACATGCTCGCCCTCGTCACCTTCTTTAAAGAGGATTCCACCCTTAGCAATCTTCACTGAATCCATAGAGGCGCGAAGAGATGCTGCTTGAGCATCGTCGAGGGCGGTAAAAAGCGGGGCTCGTCTTACGACTTCATCTTCTTGTGGCACGTGGGTAGTTTACTCGTATGGCCGTGGATAGCGAAACCCGAAAGAACGCTCGGGCTATCTACCGAATTCTGACGAAAACCTACCCAGAAGTTCGCTGTGAACTCGATTTTCGGAACCCTTTGCAATTACTCGTGGCAGTTGTTCTCTCTGCGCAATGCACCGATAAGCGTGTGAATGCAATAACCCCAGCGCTCTTCAAGAAATATAAGTCTGCAAAAGATTATGCCAAGGCACCGCTGCCTGAAATTGAGCAGTTCATTTAC
Organism: Candidatus Nanopelagicaceae bacterium; assembly: GCA_965267965.1. Lineage (GTDB taxonomy): Bacteria > Actinomycetota > Actinomycetes > Nanopelagicales > Nanopelagicaceae > Planktophila. The sequence continues at coordinate 1,308,682 of OZ254131.1, read as the reverse complement.
TCTGCTGGTTTTTATCACGCGAAGGCTCGTCATCTCAAAGGTTTGGGTCGCAAGATCGTAGAAGAATTTGACGGCGAAGTACCAGCAACAATTGAGGAGTTGGTGACGCTACCGGGAGTTGGTCGCAAGACTGCCAATGTGGTTTTGGGTCATGCATTTGGAATTCCTGGAATAACAGTTGATACCCATTTCGGACGTCTGTCACGTCGCTTTGAGTGGAGCTCTTCTATGGATCCAGTAAAAGTAGAACATGAAGTTGGTTTACTTATCCCAGAGAAAGAGTGGACCAACTTGTCGCAGCGAATGATTTGGCATGGCAGAAGAATCTGCCATTCACGTAAACCAGCATGTGGCGCTTGTCCGCTAGCAAAAATCTGTCCATCGGTTGGAATTGGCGAGATGGATAAAGCAAAGGCAAAGTTGTTGTTAAAGACAGATGCGGATTTCCGATGAAGCGAATCTTTATTGGCGCTGCCTTACTTGTTCTTCTCACTTCATGTTCGCTCACCGAACCGATTCCAGTTAAGGGCGAAGTAGTCAGCTGCGAGACGATTAAGGTGAAGAGCGGTAAAACAGAGGCGCTTGAATGTCTTGGCGGAGGTGCACCAATTGCCACTGATGCGATTGTTGGCCCTGCCCTGGTTAACGTGTGGGGAACTTGGTGTGCGCCATGCAAGAAAGAGCTACCGCACTTTGCTCACTTCTTGCAAAAAGGCGATGGCAGCGTGCAGGTCATTGGAATTGCAGTAGAAGAGAAGAGCCAGGCAGTGGTGAAGAAGTTCATCGAAAGCCATGGAATGACGTGGCCAGTGCTTTATGACAAGAACGGTTCAACTCGAGCAACCTTTGGCATGGGCGTACCTGTTACCTGGTTTATTGATGAAACGGGAAAAGTTGTGCATAAGAAGTACGGCCCATTTAACTCAACTGAAGAAGTTCAGCTCGCTGTTGCAAAGTACTTAGGTAAGTAATGATCTTTGATGCGCTATTTGCGCTATTTGCCATCGGTGCACTTGTCACTGGTTACAAGAACGGTCTCATAAAAACAAACTTGCGAGGTGCGCTCTTTATCGCAGGCGGAATCGCTGCGATGTATTTTGTTGTTGAAAGCAATAAGAGCGGCTGGTTGATAGTTGCAATTATCGCCGGTGCATATGCGGGAGCTTTTGCTGGAACGCTTGTGGCAAAATCCCTTCGCCTGACAATTGTGCGAGGTCCACTTCGCTTAGCGGATTCACTTTTTGGCGCAGCACTTGAAGTGAGCAAATATGTGCTGCTCTTCTTTATCATCGGAACAATTCTGGTTTATACGCCTTGGCAGACAGGCAAAAACCAAGTTGTTGAAAGCAAGGTCTATGCCGAGCTCAATACGCGAGCCCCAGCGCTCTTTTCAGAGATTCGCAAGCAGGTTGAAGATCTGCTCGAAGTTAATCTTCGCTCGTAGCGCTCTGCAGCCCTTCTGCAATTAACTTCATAACATTGGGATCGGCAAGTGTGGTGGCATCTCCCACAGCGCGATTTTCAGCAACATCCTTCAGTAAGCGTCGCATAATCTTTCCGCTGCGCGTCTTCGGTAGTTCGTTAACGACCATGATCTGACGTGGTTTTGCAATAGCGCCAATCTCTTTTGCGACGTGATCACGGAGCTCTTTCACCAGCGCCTCACCATTGGCGTGGTCCATACCTCCACGCAAGATAACGAAGGCGACGATGCCTTGACCTGTAATTGCATCAGCTGCCCCAACAACAGCAGCTTCAGCGATAGCTTCATGCGAGACAAGCGCGGATTCAACTTCAGTCGTTGAGATGCGGTGTCCAGAAACATTCATCACATCATCGACTCGACCCAATAACCAGATTGCGCCATCGTTATCTAACTTTGCACCATCGCCTGCAAAGTAGATGCCAGGAAAGCGCGACCAGTAAGTCTCTTTGTAGCGTTCAGTTTCGCCCCAAACTCCGCGCAACATAGAGGGCCAAGGTTGATCGAGAATAAGAAAACCTCCATGGCCATTACCGACTTCAACACCTTTGTCGTCAACAACCTTGGCGCTAATGCCAGGTAGTGGTCGCATCGCAGAACCCGGCTTAGTTGCAGTTACACCTGGCAGTGGTGAAATCATGATGGCGCCTGTTTCTGTCTGCCACCAGGTGTCAACAATCGGACATCTATTGCCGCCAATTACTTCGCGGTACCACATCCATGCTTCAGGGTTAATTGGTTCGCCAACAGATCCCAGCAATCGAAGTGATGAGAGATTGCAGCTATTTGGAAACTCATCTCCCCATTTCATCCAAGTACGAATCAAAGTTGGAGCTGTATACAAAATAGTGACGCCGTACTTTTCGATGATTTCAAACATTCGTCCTTTATGGGGCGTATCAGGCGTACCTTCGTAGATAACTTGAGTTGCACCATTAATGAGCGGGCCATAAACCATGTATGAATGGCCGGTAATCCAGCCAACATCTGCGGTACACCAATAAACATCTGTCTCTGGCTTGATGTCGAATACAACCCGGTGGGTATAAGCCACTTGGGTGAGATAACCACCAGTGGTGTGAAAGATTCCCTTTGGTTTTGCAGTAGTTCCAGAGGTATACAAGATAAAGAGTGGGTGCTCACTATCGAAAGATTCAGGTGTGTGTGATGTGCTCTGTTGGCCTACTAGTTCGTGCCACCAAATATCGCGACCTTCGACCCAAGCAGTCTCTTGTCCTGTGCGTTTTACGACAAGAACCTTGTTGACGTTGGTCTGACCTTTCAACGCTTCATCAACGGCAGGTTTGAGCGCAAAAGCGCTCCCTTTTCTAAATCCACCATCAGCAGTGATTACCAATTTGGCATCAGCATCTTGAATACGAGACAAGAGCGCATCTGCAGAGAATCCACCAAAGACAACCGAGTGCACTGCGCCAATGCGCGCACATGCCAGCATCGCAACAACCGCTTCGGGAATAAGCGGCATATAAATTGCAACTCGATCTTCGGCAGTGATTCCTATTTCAGTAAGCGCATTAGCGGCTTGTGAAACATCTTGTAAAAGTTGCGCATAAGTTATTGTGCGAGTGTCACCAGGCTCACCTTCAAAATGAAAGGCGATTCGTTCGCCATTTCCATCTGCAATGTGGCGATCAAGAGCTGAGACAGTGGCGTTAAGTTTTCCGCCGACAAACCACTTAGCAAAAGGTGACTGCCAATCTAGAGCTGTCTCCCATTTCTTCTCCCACGCAAGTGCACCGGCTTGTTCTTCCCAAAATTTCAAGCGATCTGCATCTGCCTGTGCATATAAATCCGCCTTCGCATTTGCACGTGATGCGAACTCAGAACCGGGCGCAAAGGTGCGGTTCTCGTTCGATAAGTTCTCGATGGAGTCCGAAGTCATATGCATGAGGTTACTGGGATACCCACCATGCGTGAAGAGCTAGCATTTATCAACAGCACTCATTTTTCTTTTCTTCGCCATCTTTGAATCTGCAGATACTGCGCACCTTCATCGAAGAAAGGAGTAAAAATGACGATAACTGCACTTCTTGCGCTCTTGCTCAAGGTCCTCAATAGCCCAGCCCTCATAGCCGGGCTGATCGCCTTCCTACAGAAATACCTCCAGCTCTAGCCGTGGCGCCCCCGCGTATTGAGTGCGCCGATTTTTCATACGCGGGGGTAGGTGGTTGGATTAGGCGTAAGCCCTTAAGACCCAATGGTGCGTCAGAGCGTTTACACCAGTTCTAACCACTCTTTGATTGGGAGCACGAGATGCCAATAGCAACCCCTGAAGTTTATGCAGCGATGTTAGACCGCGCTAAAGCCGGATCATTCGCATACCCAGCAATTAACGTTTCATCATCACAGACCGTCATCGCAGCTATTCGTGGATTCGCCGAAGCTGAGTCAGATGGAATCATCCAATTTTCATGGGGCGGGGCTGAATACGCATCAGGATCAACTGTTAAGAACATGGTTGACGGCGCAATTGCGCTCGCAGAGTTTGCTCACGTTGTAGCAAAGAATTACAACGTCAATATTGGAATTCACACCGACCACTGTCCAAAAGAGAAGCTCGACGGTTTCATGCGTCCACTTCTTGAAATTGGCGCGCAGCGCATCAAAGAAGGAAAGCAGCCACTCTTTAACTCACATATGTGGGACGGCTCAGCAGTAGATATGCCAGAGAACATGAAGGTTGCGCGTGAGCTTCTTGATAAGTCAGTTGCCGCAAACACAATCCTTGAAATCGAAATCGGCGTTGTCGGTGGCGAAGAAGATGGAATTGAAGCAAAGCACGATGCCAAGCTCTACTCAACACCTGAAGATGCTCTTATGACCATCGAAACACTTGGCACAGATGCCAAGGCTCGTTACATGGTTGCAGCAACATTCGGAAACGTTCACGGCGTATACAAGCCAGGAAACGTTGTCTTGCAACCAAAGATTTTGAAGACTCTACAAGATGCAGTTTCAGCCAAGCTCGGTCTTCCTGCAGGAAGCAAGCCAATGGACCTCGTCTTCCACGGTGGTTCTGGTTCACTACTTTCAGAGATTCGTGAATCACTCGATTACGGCGTTATCAAGATGAATATCGATACTGATACTCAGTACGCATTTACTCGCCCAGTAGTTGAGCATATGTTTAAGAATTACGACGGCGTCCTCAAGATTGATGGCGAAGTCGGAAATAAGAAGGCCTACGATCCACGTGCATGGGGCAAGGCAGCTGAAGCTGGAATGGCTGCTCGCGTTGCACATGCATGCGAAGACCTTCGCTCAACTGGTACATCAGCCCTTAAGTAATTTAACAACTACGAGTCGGAGAGGCTTTATCCATGCCTGCATTAGTACTGCTGGGAGCTCAGTGGGGCGATGAGGGCAAGGGCAAAGCTACCGATTTGCTGGGTGATCGTGTTGATTATGTAGTTCGCTATCAAGGTGGAAATAACGCGGGCCACACAGTTGTTATCGGAGATCAAAAGTACGCACTTCACTTGCTGCCATCTGGAATTCTCTCTCCCAACGTTGTTCCAGTAATCGCTAATGGCGTTGTTATTGATCCAGGTGTTCTTCTTGAAGAAATCAAAGGTCTAACAGAGCGCGGTATCGATTGCAGCAAGTTGGTTATCTCAACAAATGCGCATCTGATTACTCCGTATCACCGCACCATCGATAAAGTTTCAGAGCGCTTCTTGGGAAAATCTAAGATTGGCACAACAGGTCGCGGCATCGGACCTGCCTATGCCGACAAGATCAACCGCATCGGCATCCGCGTGCAGGATCTCTTTGATCCATCTATCTTACGTCAGAAGATTGAGGGCGCGCTGCGTGATAAGAACCAAGTACTTATCAAGGTCTTTAACCGCAAGAACATCGAAGTAGAAGAAGTTCTTGAAGAGTACCTTCGCTACGCTGAAATCTTGCGTCCATATGTTGCAGATACCGTGCTTCTGCTCGATAACGCACTGAAGGCTGGAAAGCGCGTACTTCTTGAAGGTTCACAAGGCACTCTGCTCGATGTCGATCACGGTACATACCCATTCGTTACATCATCTAATCCAACTGCCGGTGGTGCTTGCACCGGTTCCGGCATCGGGCCAACAAAGATTGATCGCGTAATTGGAATCGTTAAGGCCTACACAACTCGCGTTGGCTCAGGTCCATTCCCAACTGAACTCTTCGATGAAGATGGCGAGAAGCTTCGCACTATCGGCGGTGAAGTTGGCGTCACAACAGGCCGAGCTCGACGCTGTGGTTGGTATGACGCACCGATTGCTCGTTATGCAGTTCGCGTCAACGGTCTTACAGATTTCTTCTTGACCAAGCTCGATGTTCTTACCGGATGGGAACAAATTCCAGTCTGCGTGGCCTATGAAATCGATGGCAAGCGCGTTGAAGAACTTCCTGCTTCACAATCTGATTTCCATCACGCAAAGCCAATCTATGAGTATCTACCAGGTTGGAAAGAAGATATTACGCAGGCAAAGAAGATCTCTGATCTTCCAAAGAATGCACAGGAATACATCAACTTCCTAGAAAAGATTTCTGGTGCGCCGATGAGCGCAATCGGAGTCGGGCCCGGGCGCGACCAAACAATTGTCGTGAAGGATTTCATCTAAGCCATGAAAATCCTCCTAGTTGGAAGCGGCGGTCGTGAACACGCACTCGCACTAGGACTCAAAGCAGATAAAAGTTGTACCGAACTCCATGTTGCACCTGGTAATCCAGGTATTGCGGCGATTGCTCAGATTCATCCTCTTCTCATCACTGATAACGGTGCAATCTGCGCGCTGGCAGAAAAACTGGGCGTAGATCTCGTAGTTATTGGACCTGAAGTTCCACTTGTAAATGGCGCAGCTGATGTCTTGCGCGCCGCGGGCTTTGCAGTCTTCGGCCCATCAAAGGCAGCTGCGCAACTAGAAGGCTCAAAAGATTTTGCTAAAGGTGTAATGCGCGATGCTGGCGTTCCAACTGCGCGCAGCTTTACCTGCACCGAAAAGAGCGAAATTGAAAAGGCGCTCAATACCTTTGGTGCTCCCTATGTTGTTAAAGATGATGGGTTAGCTGCCGGTAAAGGCGTTGTCGTTACCAACGATCGCCAAGTAGCTCTTGATCATGCGCTCTCATGTTCGCGCGTTGTCATCGAGGAATACTTGAGCGGTCCAGAAATTTCTCTCTTTGGTATTTCAGATGGTCGCAATATTTTGCCGATGCAACCAGCGCAAGATTTTAAACGCGCCTTTGATGGCGATGAAGGCCCCAACACTGGCGGCATGGGCGCATATTCACCGCTGCCGTGGGCGCCAGATGACATCGTTGAAGAGACATACACAGAAGTTCTTGCACCCATCATCGCTGAAATGGCTGCGCGCGGAACTCCCTTTGTTGGTCTGCTCTATGCAGGGCTTGCACTGACAGATAATGGAATTCGCGTTATTGAATTTAACGCGCGCTTTGGAGATCCTGAAACTCAAGTATTAATTCCACGGCTTGTCACACCACTTGCATCCATTCTCTATAAGGCCGCGACAGATTCACTCGATGATGAATTCTTACAATGGCGCGATGACAGCGCAGTAACAGTTGTCTTAGCGGCGCAGGGCTATCCAGAATCTCCTCAGACAGGTGGAGCGATTTCGGGAATCCCTGAAATTTCAGGGGCTCAGATTTTCCATGCAGGAACATCAGGAGAGGAAGGTGCTCTGCTCTCAAGTGGAGGGCGAGTCCTGACAGTGACAGGAATAGGTTCTGACCTGACCGAAGCGCGCAATGTGGCTTATCGGGCAATCTCTCAGATTGAACTGGCTGGCTCTTTCTATCGATCAGATATCGCATTTAATGCGTCTATCGCAGAGAAGGGCAATTAAATGAGAGAGAATGCACCAGTGAGCGTATTAGCTGATCGTTATGCATCCACTGCGATGCGCCAAGTTTTTGCGCCAGAAGAGAAAATCATTGCTGAAAGAAAGTTATGGCTCGCTGTTGCGCGCGCACAGGCGAAGCTCGGGCATGCTATCTCTGATGCAGTAATTGCAGATTACGAGAAGGTCATCAACAAAGTCGATCTTGCCTCAATTGATGCCCGCGAAAAAGTAACTCGCCATGATGTGAAAGCACGTATCGAAGAATTTAATGCACTTGCTGGCCATGAAGCGATCCATGCAGGAATGACAAGTCGCGACCTCACTGAAAATATTGAGGCGTTACAAATTCGCGACGGGCTTGCAATTGTTCACGATAAGACTGTTGCGCTCCTTGCAGCTCTTGCTGCAAAGGCCGCCGAATACTCTGATCTTGCAATAGCTGGACGCTCACATAATGTGCCGGCACAGATAACGACTCTTGGAAAACGTTTTGCCTCCGCTGCTGAAGAGCTGCTCTACGGATATGAACGGCTGACTTCGCTACAGAGCCGCTATCCAATGCGCGGCATCAAAGGCCCCGTCGGAACTGCGCAAGATTCCATTGATCTATTGGGTTCAACTGAAGCTCACCAGAAGCTAGAAGCTGCGATTGCCGCCGAACTTGGATTTAACCGCACCCTTGATTCAACCGGCCAGGTCTACCCACGCTCACTCGATTATGAAGTTGTTACAACTTTGGTTCAGCTCGCTACCGCTCCTTCGTCACTTGCCACCTCTATTCGCTTGATGGCAGGCGCTGAACTTGTGACTGAAGGATTTAAGGCAGGACAAGTTGGATCTTCTGCAATGCCACACAAGATGAATACCCGTTCATGCGAGCGTGTAAATGGCCTTACTGTCATTCTGCGTGGTTACGCAACGATGGTCTCTGAACTTGCTGGCAATCAATGGAATGAAGGCGATGTTTCATGCAGCGTTGTACGTCGCGTTGCTCTCCCTGATGCTTTCTATGCAATCGATGGTTTGCTTGAAACAATGCTGACTGTTCTCAATGAATTTGGCGCATTTCCTGCTGTAATTTCAGCAGAGCTCGAGCGCTATCTGCCATTTCTTGCAACTACCAAGATCTTGATGGCATCAGTTAAAGCTGGAGTCGGTCGCGAAGTTGCACATGAAGTTATTAAAGAGCACGCTGTCGCTGCAGCTCTAGGTATGCGCGAAGGTAAGCCCAATAACTTCCTAGCCGCCCTCGATGCAGATGATCGCATTCCTTTTAAGCGCGCAGAGTTAGATGCCCTAATCGGTAACCCCATTGAATTTACTGGCGATGCTCGCCAACAAGTAGCTCGAGTTGTAACTCGCATCGACGCGATTACTTCCGCGCATCCTGCCGCAGCGCAGTACAAACCTCATCTAATTCGGTGAGCGGCTTCGGCGCAGCTGGCGCACCGCCAGCACCAACTATTAGCGGTTGGCAACACCTGCGCACCGGCAAAGTACGCGACTTATATAGAAACGATGCTGGCGAAATTCTCTTAGTTGCATCTGATCGCATCTCTGCCTTTGATTGGGTCTTACCCACAACAATTCCCAATAAGGGCGCAATCTTGACCCAGCTTTCGCTCTTCTGGTTTGAACTCTTGGCAGATATAGTTCCCAATCACATTATTTCTGATGATGTGCCGGATGTTGTCGCTGATCGCGCAGTGATTGTGCAACCACTAGAAATGTTTGCCATTGAATGCGTGGCCCGTGGCTATCTCACAGGCAGCGGCCTTGTTGAATACAGAGAGAGCCAATCAGTCTGTGCAAACCCACTCCCAGCAGGGTTATTAGATGGTTCTAAGCTGCCTGCGAGCATCTTTACTCCAGCTACAAAGGCAGAAATCGGCGATCACGACGTTAATATAGATTTAGAGAGCGCTGCCAAGATTGTCGGCGCAGATTACGCAGCCGAACTCCGTGAACTGACTTTAAAGCTCTATGACACAGCAAGTGGATTTGCCGCAGAGCGCGGAATAATTCTGGCAGATACCAAATTTGAATTTGGCTTAAACGCATCTGGCGAAATCACTTTAGGTGATGAGGCTCTGACTCCAGATTCATCTCGTTTCTGGGAATCAGATGGCTGGGAGCCCGGTAAGGCACAGCCATCATTTGATAAACAATTTGTGCGCGATTGGCTCACCTCAAGTGGATGGGATAAGAAATCCACACCTCCAGAATTGCCTGCAGAAATCGTAGAGAAAACTGTGGCGCGATATGAAGCAGCGTTTGAACGTATAACCGGCAGCAAGTTCTAAGACAAACAAAAGGGGATAGAAATGGCAAAGATTGTGGTCGATGTGATGTTAAAGCCTGAAATTCTCGACCCACAAGGTAAAGCTGTTGCAGCGGCGCTACCGCGTCTTGGATTTGCCTTTGCTAAAGATGTGCGCCAAGGAAAGCGCTTTGAGATTGAAGTCGATGGCGAACCAACTGCTGCGCAGCTAGCTGATGTCGAAAAGGCTGCCGAAGTACTTCTCTCCAACCCTGTCATTGAAAACTTCACAGTGCGAGTGGAGAAGTAATAGATATGAAAATCGGTGTAGTTACCTTTCCGGGCACTCTCGATGATCGAGATGCAGCTCGCGCAGTCCGCCACGCAGGCGGTGAAGCTGTTGCGCTCTGGCATAACGATGCCGATTTACATGGCGTAGATGCAGTGATTCTTCCTGGCGGTTTTTCATATGGTGATTACCTTCGCTGCGGTGCGATCTCACGCTTCTCACCAGTAATGGAACCCATCATTAAGGCAGCCCATGGTGGCATGCCGCTACTAGGTATCTGTAACGGCTTTCAGGTCCTAGCTGAGGCGCATCTGATTCCGGGAGCACTTACTCGCAATCACGAATTACACTTTTTATGTCGCGATCAGAAGTTAACGATTGAGAATACAAATACTGCATGGACATCTTCCTACAGCCAAGGCGAAGAGATCGTTATTCCACTGAAGAACGGTGAAGGCGCATATATGTGCGACGATGAAACTCTGGCGATGCTCGAAGGCGAAGGTCGCATTATCGCTCGCTATGTTGGCGAAAACCCAAATGGTTCTCGAAACCTCATTGCAGGAATTACAAACGAACGCGGAAATATTGTCGGTCTTATGCCGCACCCTGAACATGCGATTGATTCCTTAACTGGTCCATCTGCCGATGGCTTAGGTTTCTTTACCTCGGTCTTGAAAGCGTTGGTGAAGTAATGGCGCTCGATACTGTTGCGCAAGCGCAAGCAAATCCAGAGACAACACAACCCTTTGCCGAACTTGGTTTAAAGCCTGATGAATATGCGCGCATTAAGGAAATTCTAGGACGGCGCCCAACTTCATCAGAGCTTGCGATGTACTCAGTCATGTGGTCAGAACACTGCTCATATAAATCTTCTAAGGTTCACCTAAAACAATTTGGTGAAAAGGCAGTGAAGACCGATGCGCTTCTTGTCGGCATCGGCGAGAACGCAGGTGTTGTCGATGTCGGACAAGGCTATGCAGTAACTTTCAAAATTGAATCACACAACCACCCATCATTTATTGAGCCATATCAAGGTGCTGCAACAGGTGTTGGTGGAATCGTTCGCGATATTTTGACGATGGGTGCACGTCCTATCGCTGTTATGGATCCACTTCGCTTTGGACCGGCAGATGCGCCAGATACGCGCCGCGTTCTTCCTGGAATCGTGGCAGGCGTTGGCGGTTATGGAAATTGTTTAGGGCTACCAAATATCGGTGGTGAAGTTGTCTTTGATCAGAGCTACCTTGGAAACCCACTCGTTAACGCTCTTTGCGTAGGGGTTATGAAACATAGCGATATCAAGCTGGCAAAGGCTGCAGGCGCTGGAAACCTCGTTGTCCTCTATGGCGCAAAGACTGGCGGAGATGGAATCGGTGGAGTTTCGGTGCTGGCATCAGAAACCTTTGAGTCAAAGGGCCCAGCAAAGCGACCTGCAGTACAAGTGGGAGATCCTTTCGTTGAAAAAGTTCTCATCGAGTGTTCTCTTGAAATCTTTGCTGAAGATTTAGTTGTTGGTATTCAAGATTTAGGTGGCGCAGGACTTTCTTGTGCAACTTCTGAACTTGCTTCCGGTGGCTCTGGCGGCATGAAGGTGCAGCTCGACAAAGTTCCGTTACGTGATCCATCACTTTCACCTGAAGAAATCCTCATGTCTGAATCACAAGAGCGTATGTGCGCAATTGTTGAACCGAGCAAGATTGCTCGGTTCTTAGAGATTTGTGAAAAATGGGATGTCACAGTCACGGTGATTGGCGAAGTCACCGATGGCAAACACCTTGAGATTACGTGGAATGGCGATCTCATCGTTGATGTTCCACCTCGTACCGTGGCACACGATGGCCCTGTCTATCAGCGACCATTTGCTCAACCTGCATACATTGATCAAGTTGCTAAAGAAGTGATTAACGTTCCGCTGGCAAAGTCAGAAGCAGAGATTAAAGAGACCGTGCTTAAGCTCGCTGCAACACCTAACTTGGCTGATAAATCATGGATTACCGATCAATACGATCGTTATGTTCAGGGAAATACCATTCAATCGCAACCAGATGATTCTGGAATGATTCGAATTGATGAGAACACTCATTTAGGCGTTGCCGTTGCAACCGACGCCAATGCAAATTGGTCATACTTAAATCCTTATGAAGGTGCGAAGTTAGCTCTGGCAGAGGCTGCGCGAAATATTGCAACAGCCGGCGCTAAGCCGCTGGCAGTAACAAATTGCCTTAATTTTGGCTCTCCTGAAGACCCTGGCGTGATGTGGCAATTTGCTGAATCGGTACGCGGTTTAGCTGATGGATGTCTTGAAATGGGGCTTCCTGTCACGGGCGGCAACGTCTCGTTCTATAACCAAACAGGTGCTGTAGCTATTCTGCCAACACCTGTCATTGGCGTGCTCGGCGTTATTGATGATGTGCGCACACGCACACCTATGTCATTTGATCGCGCTGGTCTAGATCTCTATCTTCTAGGAGATACCCACGAAGACCTGGCTGGTAGCGAATGGGCCTATATGCATAACCAGCGCGGCGGTATTGCGCCCACCGCAGATTTACAACGCGAGATGCGCTTAATCAATCTACTGGTTGCAGGGCGCACTAAGAAGATATTTAGCGCAGCTCATGATTTAAGCCAAGGTGGTTTGAGCGCAACTCTTACTGAAATGGTTCTGCGCCATAACGTGGGTGCGACAGTTACCTTAGAAAATGTAGGCATCGCACTCGTTAGTGAAACTCCAGGACGTGTGGTTGTCGCAATTGATCCTGCGCAATCTGCAGCACTTACCCAAGAAGCAGCCGCGCAGAAAATCACACTGACTAAAATCGGTACAACCGGTGGAGATTCATTGGTGATTAATGGAGCAAAGATTTCATTGGTTGAACTTCGTAAAGCACATACCGAAACTATCCCGAAGTTGTTTGGGTAAGTAAGTATGCGCGATCCACTTGTTTTGGAAGAGGTAAAGGCAACGCTGGCACTTCTTACTGAGCGAGCACCAGGGCGTGCAATTGAGGTACGTATTCCACCGTATGCAGCGGTGCAATGTGGTGAAGGACCAACGCATACTCGTGGCACTCCACCGAATGTCATCGAGATGCAGGCAGATACTTGGCTGGCGTTAGCGCGCGGTGAAACTACCTGGAGTGAAGCGATGAGCGCTGGACTCATTGTGGCATCGGGAGTTCGCGCTGATTTATCGCCACTTCTACCGCTTAGGATGAGCCAATGAGCCGCCGCCCAGATGGTTTGTTAAACCACAATGTGCTCGATGCAGATAAAGGTCCACAAGATGCCTGTGGTGTGTTTGGTGTGTGGGCGCCGGGCGAAGAAGTAGCAAAACTTTCTTTCTATGGTCTTTATGCGCTGCAACATCGCGGACAAGAATCTGCCGGAATCGCAACATCTGATGGCGAACGAATTCTTGTTTATAAAGATATGGGCCTTGTTTCACAGGTATTTACTGAGACAGATTTAGCATCACTTGTTGGCAATTTAGCGATTGGTCATTGCCGTTACAGCACTACAGGATCAAGTACATGGGTCAATGCGCAACCAACCTTGCGTCCGACCAAGTACGGAACTTTGGCGCTTGCACATAATGGCAACCTGACCAACACCGGTGATCTAGCAGAGCTAGTTCAGAAGTTAGATGCAGATGCGCCAAAGAATGCACGTGGCGCGACTACTGACACTGAAATCATGACAGCGCTGATTGGTCTACAAGATGAGAAGAATGTAGAAGCAAGCGCACTTGCAGTCCTGCCTAAGCTGGAAGGAGCGTTCTCATTGGTCTTTATGGATGAACGCACTCTCTATGCAGCGCGCGATCGCCATGGAGTTCGTCCTCTTGTGATCGGAAAGCTCGATCGTGGTTGGGTTGTCGCATCTGAAACTGCCGCGCTGGATATTGTCGGAGCAGCCTTTGTGCGCGAAGTTGAACCAGGTGAATTCTTAGCAATTAATGAAGAAGGAATTCGCTCACAGATGTGGGCTCCTTCTGATCCAAAGGGTTGCATCTTTGAGTATGTGTACTTAGCTCGCCCTGATACAACCATTGCTGGTCAGAGTATTCACGCTGTGCGCGGGCGCATTGGTCAACGTTTAGCAATTGAAGCGCCAGTCGATGCAGATTTGGTGATTCCAGTGCCTGAATCAGGAACACCTGCCGCAATTGGTTACGCCAAGCAATCAGGTATTCCATATGGCTTAGGACTTGTGAAGAACTCATATGTTGGGCGCACATTTATCCAGCCATCACAGACGATTCGCCAACTTGGTATTCGCCTCAAACTCAATCCACTTCGCGAAATCATTGAAGGCAAGCGCATCATTGTTGTCGATGATTCAATTGTCCGCGGCAATACCCAGCGCGCCCTAGTTCGTATGTTGCGTGAAGCAGGTGCACTTGAAATTCATGTGCGCATCTCATCTCCGCCAGTGAAGTGGCCTTGCTTCTACGGAATTGATTTTGCAACGCGCGCTGAACTTATTGCTAGCGGTTTAGAAGTTGAAGAAATTCGCCGCTCAATCGGAGCAGATTCACTGGCTTATGTATCTGAAGAAGGACTTATCGAAGCAACGAACGTGCAGGCAGAGAAGCTCTGCACCGCCTGTTTCTCAGGCAAATATCCAATTGCCATTCCCACAGATTTGTCAGAGGGCAAGATGCGCCTTGAAGTCACTGATGTTCATACCGAGAAGGTTCATAAGTAGTGGCAACATATAAAGATTCAGGTGTAGATATCGATGCCGGTGATCGCGCCGTTGAGTTAATGAAGGCATCTATCGCTAAAGCATCTCGCCCAGAAGTAATGGGTGGCATTGGTGGATTTGCAGGACTCTTCGATGCATCTGCGCTGAAATCAATGAAGCAGCCGCTACTTGCGACCTCTACCGATGGCGTTGGCACAAAGACAGAGATTGCTCGCCAGATGGGTAAGTACGACACTATCGGCGAAGATCTAGTGGCGATGGTTGTAGATGACTTAGTTGTCTGTGGCGCTGAACCGCTCTTTATGACTGATTACATCGCAGTAGGAAAAGTCATTCCAGAACGGATCGCCGATATCGTTTCAGGAATCGCACGCGGTTGCGAAAAGGCAGGAACAGCGCTGGTCGGTGGCGAAACAGCTGAACACCCTGGGCTTTTGGCAGAAGATGAATTTGATATTGCAGGAGCTGCAACAGGCGTTGTTGATGCACCCCTTCAACTGGGGGCTGATCGCGTAAGGGGCGGAGATCTCATCATCGCGATGCCAGCTAGTGGTTTTCATGCAAATGGATATTCACTTATCCGCCATATCTTGGCGACGCAGAAGTTAGATTTATCAAAGAGATATGAAGGTCTATCAGCAACTCTTGGTGAAATTTTGTTGACGCCAACAGAGATCTACACTCTTGATTGTTTAGCGCTCATCAAATCACAAGGTGAAAACTTGCGAACCTTTAGCCACATCACTGGTGGTGGACTTGCCGATAACACTGCGCGCGTAATTCCAGTAGGGCTGACTGCCGTCTATGACCGTTCAACCTGGTCACTTCCTGCTGAAGTGAAGTTCTTATCTGAAGTCGCGGCAGTGCCACAGGCCGATATGGAGCGAACCTGGAACTGTGGCATTGGAATGTCAGCGATTGTGGATCCAGCGGTAGGGGATTTAGTCATTCGTTCACTGGCTGCGCGCGGCATGAAAGCTTGGATTGCTGGTGTCGTTGAGCCTGCTTCAGATTCGCAAGCTCCTCGTTCATACTTAACCTCTGCGTATAAAGGATAAATTCAATGGCGAGTAAGTCAAAAGCTGCCCAAGCAAAACAATCGAAGGCAGAGAGCAAGATTAACTTCTATCTCATCGCCATCCCTGTTTTAGCCTTTGCCATCAAGTTAATCACCATGGCCAACATACGAAATGTTGATGGTGGATTTCTGGGTGGATGGCTTGGTGCAGATGGCGAGAACTATCTCAGCGGCGTTGATGGCCTTCTAGCTCAAGGTTACTTAAGCGATAAGAGCATTCTTTCTTATTGGCCAGCTGGTTATCCAATCTTGATTTGGTTATTGACCAAGATTTCTCTGACATACATCATCGCTTTGATCTCATTTACTCAGACAATTTTCTACGCCTACGCCAGCTATTACTTCGTCAAGCAGCTACGTGGCACACGTTTGCAGCCATATATGTTCTGGATTGCAATCGCGCTCGCCTTTAATCCAACGCTCTCACTCAGTTCACTCGCCGTCGGATATGAAAGTCCAATCGCCGCCTGCATGTTGATGGTTGTTGGACTCATCATGAAATCTGTGCAGAGCCCACATGATCGCGGCTTTATCTCTCGCGTTGTTGCAGCTGGTTTCTTCTCAGCGCTGGCAACTTTGATGCAGCCTCGCTGGATTCTGACAACTCTTGTTATTGCACTTATTTGGGCGCTCGTGACTAAGGGACGTAAGGCTCAGGCGCTTATTCTTGTTGGCGTTGTTGGCATCATGGCGATTGCACCTGCCATCATGATTGATCGCAACGTTCGTTCCATTGATAAGGCGGTTATCTCAACTAACTTGGGCGTGACCATGAATATTGGTGCTGGCCCCGATACCACCGGTGGTTATGCCAAGACCGGTGAAAGCGTTCCATGCGAACCTGTTCCACCAGCAACTGCTGTGACAGATAACGAACTCGTTAAGTGCGTGCTTAAGTGGTACATCAGTAATCCGGTAGATGCGATTCGCCTGTTTACTTATAAAGGTTGGTACTACTGGTCTCCATGGTCAGGCCCTCTCGGTAACGGCACCATGGCGCGCAATCCTTGGCTCAAGATAAATCCAGTTGTTGATATTGCTAAGGGCAGCCAATCTGGAAATGATCTCGTTTATAAGTCAATCGGTAAGGGAATCTCATTCTTCTGGACCGTTGGTTGTATCTCACTCTTCTTTATTGGATTCTTCTGGTTGCGATCCATGAAGGGCATCTATGCGCACCTGGCCTATGCCAGCTTTGTGCCGGTAGTGATCTCCTGGCTGGTATCTATGGGAACCATCGGAGACCATCGCTTCCGCATCCCTACGATGACCCTGAGCGTCTTCCTGCAGGTTATAGGCCTCTACGCCCTGCGCCATAAGGCGAAAACCCGCTCATTTGCCGTTGCTTTGGAGACAAACGCCAAGGCGCGATAACCTACGCGCCTGACACACATCAGCTATTCGTAAGGAGGTCGCCCATGGGCCGCGGCCGTGCAAAAGCTAAGCAGACCAAGGTTGCTCGCGACTTGAAGTACAACTCCCAGGAGATGGATCTCGATCGCCTTGCAAAGGAACTCCACGGAGATATCCCTAATCAGCAGAATCAGGATGATGATGATCCTTTTGCTGAAGGTAATTACATTCCTCGCGCTTAATCGCCTTTCTTATCTAGACTCAGCTACGTGAGACCTACTCCGTACGTTGCATCTCTTCGTATCTACGAACCACTCTCTGCCTTTGAACCTGCAGATCGATTACGTTGGCAGAGCATTGATGCATCCATTGATTCTCGAAAAGAAGAGCAAGAGCTCGCGTTACGCCGATTAGTTTTTCCTGAACCTCCCGCAGTCAGGCCAGATGGTGCACATGTTCTTGATATCAATGGCGCTCGCTATGTCTCGCCTTGGTCGACAGCGACTCGTTGTTGGGCAGCGCTCGATGATTTTAAGGATTCACTTCCATCTTCAATTACTCCATTTTTTATCCCGCCTTCACTAGAAGAAGTCATTACAACTGGGGTTGATCTTCTTGAAGATCGTGTGCCACACATCATCACCGAGACGTGGGTTATTCCACCGCGCTGGTTCTCACTCTTTACTCCGGAAGAACGCGTACGTGGTGAAGGCGATGATGGGGTTTATTCATTTGCGCGCACCACGATGGCGAAGGCGCGTGAACGAGCCGAGAAGTCTCACGAAGTTGTTTTAGGCGCTTTTGGGCAAGGCTCTGTCGAACAAGAGATTGAGAATTTGCTTGATTGGCTCGAGCTCTTCCACCCAGAATCTTTGGTAGAACTCGATTACGGTGGGTTAGCGGGTTATCTCGATGCAGCGCTACGTACGCAGGGTCTAGATGGAATTAACGATGACTCATCTATCGAAGATGTCGCAGATAGCCTTGCTGGATTAGCGGCAGGCGATGGCGCTATTGCAGGGCAAGGATATGAACGGCTTGTGACTCGTTGGAGATCGGTTCAGGCCTTCGAATCTGCCATTTAGGTAGATGAATTCTTCAACCTTGCTATTGCGCCAAGCGTGACTGTGGTGAATACTTCCCGACATTACGGCGCAAAACGGACACCAAAATAGGTTTCGTTATCGAAGGAGAAGTTCATGAATCGTCTGCCAGATGCTGAGGTGCTCTTAACGCCTCGCGAAGTTGCAGACCTTTTCGGGGTTGATCCAAAGACTGTCACACGATGGGCGAAGGCTGGAAAGCTGACTTCGATTCGCACACTTGGTGGACATCGCCGCTATCGCAAATCTGAAGTTGAAGAACTTCGTCAAAATTATTTCAAGGCGCAGAACTAACTCTTTATTGGCACCATGACTTATTCCATCGCGCAATTTTTCTTACTCGGCGCCTTAACGATGGTCTTCGTAGGTCTTATTACAGCCCCCATCAGAAAGTTAGCGCTACGCGTTGGAGCCGTTGATGCTCCGACTCTTGCTCGCAAAACTCAGAAGGAGCCAATTCCATATTTAGGTGGCGTTGCAATTGCTGTGGGAATTGTTGGAGCTTCATATGGCTCACTCCTTGCCGTCGACTTCACTCTCGAAAATTTTGAGCTAGCAAGCTTTGTTTTGATTCCCGCAATCGCAATTTCAGCGATGGGGCTTTGGGATGATCTCAAGGGGCTAGAACCCTGGCCGCGCTTAGTGGCGCAGACGGCTACCGGAATTATCGTTGCTGTCATTCTGACTGCAACCGACACCATGGGCTTTGCCTTTGATAGCCAGCTCTTGAATTATGCAATCACTGTGCTCTGGATAGTTGGTGTCTGTAATTCAATTAACTTCTTTGATAATCACGATGGTGGAGCAGCCGGCACAGTAACTGTCATTACCTTCTTCCTCTTCTTTATCGCCTATGACCGCCAGCAAGTGCTAGTCAGTGCTTTGGCGATAGTGACAGCGGGCGCAACGGCAGGATTTCTTCTCTGGAACCGCCATCCGGCAAAGATCTATATGGGTGATGCTGGCTCGCTCTTTCTTGGCATCATCATTTCGGTACTCACCATTCGCTTAAGCCCAGGTGTTGTTCCAACTTACAAATCTCTCGCTATCCCACTCTTTCTGATGGCAACTCCGATTCTTGATACAACAGTCGCTGTCATCTCTCGAATTGCTCGTGGAATTTCACCATTCCAAGGTGGGCGCGATCATCTCTCGCACCGCTTGATGCGCAAGGGCCTTAATCGCCGAATCACCGCCTTCACTTTGTGGGGGCTAGCGGCTGTCTATGGCGCCATCGCGTTAGGTATCTATATCTGGCCAGATACATGGGGAACTCAACTCATAATCGTCGGCGCTGCCATGTGGCTTGCAAAGCTTGTTTTCTTCTTACGAATTCCATCTGAGGGGTAGACTTAAACCATGTCCGATAAAAATGATGATGTAAAGGCAAGAATGCTTGCCGCCCTTGAAGCAAAGAAAAATAAGAAGGGCGCTCCTGGCACACAGACTCATTCTGAAACCGGTTCAAAGATTCGTGGCGGACAGCGCAGTGGTGGCGCTCCGCAAGTACAGCGCAAAGCAGGACCATCGGGTTCTGGCTCTGCTGGCTAAATAGCCTTCATTAAATTAAATCCTTGTGGCTCGGGACAGGATCGAACTGTCGACCTCACGATTTTCAGTCGCGCGCTCGTACCAACTGAGCTACCGAGCCAATATGTAGTTGTATAAAAAGAAGTGAGCGTGTGGACACTCACTTCTTTCTGCGACCCGGACGGGACTTGAACCCGCGACCTCCGCCGTGACAGGGCGGCGCGCTAACCAACTGCGCTACCGGGCCTTGATAAATCAAAGCCGTACTACTTGTTGCCTCGAGTGCCCCCAACGGGATTCGAACCCGTGTTACCGCCGTGAAAGGGCGATGTCCTAGGCCCCTAGACGATGGGGACGTTTGAGGCTCGCAAATCGTACCCGCTTAGGCGGGCACAACCAAACTCGATTGATTTCTCGAGAAATAGGCGCTTTTTTAGAGGAGAGCCCACTGGACCGTGATTGAAACAGTCACATCTTGCTGGCCTAAATCAACAACTGTTGCATCAGATTCAGCTTTTGCTGAAGCAAATACTGGAGCAATCGAATTAGGCGCTGACTCTTCAACAAGATAGTTGATCTTGCCAAGTTTTACTCCAAGCAACTTTGCATATGAAGTCGCACGCGCTTTGGCGTTCTTAACTGCAACACCGCGCGCTGCCTCAGATGACTTAGTTGAATCTAAGACAAAGGGAGAGACGCCGTTGATCTGTGCGCTATCGCCAGCAGCACTGACGATGGAATCTACAACAGCGCCTGCAGTTGTTGCTGCGCGAACTGTGATTGTGAATCCTTGTGATGCGCGGTAGCCAACAAGTGTTGATCCGCCATCATTTGAATATCTGTACTCAGGAAAGACTGTGATGTTCTGGGTTGCAATATCTTTGTTATCAATCTTTGCGCTCTTAAGCGCTGCGCGAATACTCGCTGAACTCTTTGAGGTAGCTGCCAGCGCCTCCTTGCTTGTGGCGGCGATATTGGTAGCGGTTGCGTTGATACGTACTGCATCAGGCGTTACCTGAACGGTGCCTTGCGCCTTAACGGTTATATATCGATTAGCAGCAGCCTGAGATGCAGGTGCGACAAGAGCGATAGTTGCAAGGGATAGGGCGGCGATGATGGAGATACGTTTTTTCATGCCTTTATTGTCTCTCACAATGCTGAGAAATTTCGGTTAACTGCTGAGAAGTTCCTTATAGAGCAGATCATGGCTTTTCACCATGTGCGCGATAGAGAATAACTCTCTAGCTCTTTCTTTGCCTGCAGCGCCCATCTGCTCTCTTAAATCAGCACTTTCTGCCAAGACTAAAACCTTTGAAGCTAGTGATTCTGGAGCAAATTCCGCAACAAATCCATTGAGACCATCCACGGCAATATCTCGCACTGATCCTGCAGGTGTTGTCACAACAGGAATTCCCGCTTGACTTGCTTCAATCAGCGTCAGAGCAACTGCTTCGTTATCACTAGTTAGAATCAATAAATCCGCCGCAGCCAAAATAGTCGAAATATCTTGGCGCCAACCCAAGAATTGCACTGGCAAATTCTGCGCCTTGGATTTCTCTTTCATTTCATTGGCAAGATCTCCATCGCCAACAACGAGGAATTTCACTTGTGGATTTGACCGAGAGACAACTTTTGAAACTTCAAGTAAACGATCGGGTCGCTTAATTTGAGTAAGGCGCCCGATAAAGACGCAGTACAAGTAATTAAGGTCAAGGTTGAGGCTTTCACGAGCGGTAACCCTTGCTGGAAACTCTGGGAAGTTTAGCCCTGGGAAAAAGACAGAGAACTTTGCTTTCGGCGCCACTTTTGCGGATACCAAATCATCTCGGACTTGGGTTCCCATCGCTACCAGTGAATCTGACAGTTGGGAAAGAGTTTTTTCAATCAACTTCACGATAGCAAGCTTTATTGGGTTGAAGTAGCCAACAAGTAAATGACCGTGGAAGGTATGGACAATCTTCGTTCGCGGAGAAAACAGTCTTGCTAGAACTCTTCCATAGAGGCCAGCTTTAGAAGTGTGTGTATGGATTATGTCAGGCTTGAACTCACGAATGATTTTTATGAGTGACATGGAGCTTGAGACATCGTCCTTGATGTCCAAAGACTTATGAAAGTTTGCTAGCCTAATAAATCTGTAGTTCGGATTTCGTGAGTCAAGGTAGTCACCTTCAGGCGCCTCACATGAGCCAGTAACAAGCAAGACTTCATATTTCAAGAAGTCGATGTTTTCTAGGAGATTGTCGATCAGCACAGCGACTCCGCCTACATTCATGCGAGTAACAAGGTGAAGTACTCGTATGCGCCTGTCGTCAGCCATGTGGTTATCTTCTCGCAAAAAGGCTGGATAATTGAACTTATGAGCCAGCTAAATTACGCTGCCGGGCAATTTATCTCCCATTGCACAGCAGATGCCATGGTTGCGGCTGCCGAAAAATTGAAATCTGGTTCTCTCGTAGCTTTTCCAACTGAGACTGTCTACGGCTTAGGAGCAGATGCCACCAACGCTGCTGCAGTTGCCCGCATCTATTCAGTCAAAGGAAGACCTGCTGATCATCCCCTGATTGTGCATATCTCTTCGATGCAAGGGATAGCCGATTGGGCTGCAGATATTCCTGATTATGCAATCGCGTTAGCCCGGGCTTATTGGCCGGGCTCAATGACTCTGATTTTTAAACGTAGTGAGCTCGCTAAAGATTTTGTCACAGGTGGCCAAGAAACCGTTGGCCTGCGAGTCCCTGATCATGTTGTCGCACAAGCACTTCTTAAAGCATTTGAAAGCGTTGGCGGCAAAGGTATTGCCGCCCCAAGCGCCAATCGCTTTGGTCACGTTTCACCAACTACAGCGCAGGCAGTTAGTGAAGAGCTGAGCGCTTATTTGGCAGCAGATGATGTTGTCCTTGATGGCGGTCCATCGCTAGTGGGAGTTGAGTCGACAATTATTGATTGCACCTCTGATTTGCCACGCATTCTGCGCCCAGGTGCGATTACAGAAGAGATGGTTACAACGGCTACTGGTTCTGCACTTTCGCAAGCTGGCAACGAAATCAGAGTGAGTGGTTCACTTGAGAACCACTATGCACCTGAAGCAAAGGTAGTTCTCGATATTGCACCGCAGCCAGGAGATGGATTTATCGCCCTTGCTGCAACGCAGACGCCAGCCGGCGTCATTCGACTTGCAGCTCCACTTACTCATGAAGAATTTGCACGAATCTTGTATTCATCTCTTCGTAGCGCTGACCAACAGAAATTAGCCAGAGTTGTTGTCCATCAACCGCTTGGTGACGATATTGCCGTTGCTATCCGTGACAGATTGCTCCGTGCCAGCCATGGTCGCTGATTTAGGTATGGTCTATTTCAAGTAATTGAGATTAAACTGCTGACCATGAAGCCAATTGTGCAAGTCTCGCTCGATCTGACTGATATCAAAGAAGCGATGGAGATGGCACACACCGCAGTACGCGCTGGTGTTGATTGGCTCGAAGCAGGTACTCCACTCATTCTTGCTGAAGGTTTACACGGAGTAAAAGCCTTACGTGCAGAATTTCCAAACCACCCAATTGTTGCTGATTTAAAGACGATGGATGGTGGTTATCTCGAAGCAGAGATGATGGCAAAAGCGGGAGCAACTCACGTAGTTGTTATGGCTAGATCGCATCCTGAAACTGTTAAATGTGTTGTGCAGGCAGGAAAAGATTTTGGCGCAAAGGTAATGGGCGATAACTTAGGTTGCCCCGATATGGTGCAAGGTGCGCGTGAACTTGAAGAACTTGGCTGTGACATGGTGATTCATCACATCGGCTATGACGAGCGCCGCGGCATCGCAGCAGCCGGTCATCGGATGCCGAATCCGCTTGACCAGCTTAAAGAAGTTGTCGATGCTGTTTCGATACCAGTGCAAGCAGTGGGCGGCTTATCACTTGAGCAAGCAATCGCCTGTCCTTCATATGGCGCACCACTTGTAGTAATTGGCGCACCACTTGCTATCGATGCTGACTCATTTAGTCGCGGTGCGGGCAATGTCGAAGAAGTACTGCGCAAGATCTGTGAAGCTGTTCATGGCTTTGGCGACGTCGCAGTGAAGAACGAGAGATAGATATGAAATCACTCGCCGTTGTAAATTTCTCATCCGAACCACATTCCGTTGAAGTACGTGAAGTTGAGCGTCCAATTGCAGGTCCAGAAGATGTGATCCTTAAGGTCGAAGCAGCCTCTGTCTGTGGCTCTGATTTACACCAATGGGAAGGCACCAACTCTTGGCCAGTTAACTACCCAGTGATTTTGGGACATGAGTTCGCTGGAGTTATTGACGAGGTAGGTGACCGCGTTACCGGCTGGAAAGTAGGTGACCGCGTCGTCTCTGAAACAGCGGCAGAAGTAAATATGCATGGAGCTATGTCGCGCCAAGGACTCTACAACTTAGACCCAAGCCGAAAAGGCTTTGGCTATGGTGTTAATGGCGCGATGACTCGCTATACAAAAGTTGCTTCTCGCCTGCTTCATAAGATTCCAGATTCAGTCTCTTTCGATCATGCATCGATGACCGAACCTTGCTCTGTTGCATACTCAGCAACTATTGCTCCAGGACACCTACGCCCTGGCGATCGCATTCTGGTTTTAGGACCTGGGCCAATTGGAATTCTTGCAGCCGCCATGGCGCGTATCGGTGGAGCAGAAGTTGCCATCGTTGGTTTAGAGCGAGATAAGGCGCGCTTAGAAGTTGCCAAGAAATATGGATGCGATGTCATTATCGGTGATCCAAAAGAATGGGCAATGACCGTTGATGGGCTTGGCGTTGATGGAGTTGTTGATGCAGCAGGAGTATCTGCCACGTTAAAGATTGCACTCGATGTCATAAGACCTAATGGATGGATTTCGAAAGTCGGCTGGGGACCACAACCAGTTAACTTCTCACTGGATCCACTTGTGCAGAAGAATGTTCGGTTAGAAGGCTCATTTAGCCATAACTGGCCGATGTGGGAACGTGCGCTACGAATGCTTGGCACCAAGCAGCTAGATCTGACCCCCATTCTTGGTGGCACATTTCCTGTTGAGCAGTGGCAGACCGCATTTGAAAAGATGCACTCTGGCGAATTTATTAAGTCAGTGATTAAGCCGGCCTAATATGCGTCTAAAAGATAAAACCATCATTGTCACCGGAGGAACTTCCGGTATTGGCGCAGCAATCGCTCGCGCCGTTGTGCGCGAAGGCGGCACTGTTCTTGTCCATGGCATCAATCAAAGTGAAGGTGAAGCGTTAGTAAAGGCGCTTGGTGCTAGCGCACATCTCTGTATTGCAGATTTACAACAAGAGAGCGCGCCACAAACAATTGTGAAGGCCTGTCTTGGCCACTTTGGCAAAATCGATGGAATCGTAAATAACGCTGCCGTCATTAAGAACGCCAATATTTCTCAACTGACCTTCGCTGAGTATCAAGAGATTATGCAGGTCAATCTCACATCGGGCCTCTTCTTATTTAAGAGCGCCTTTGAAGAGCTCAAGAAAAACGCAGGATCAGTTCTCAATATCGGTTCAATCAATGCATACGCTGGTGAATCAAGCCTGCTTGCCTACAGTATTTCTAAAGGTGGCATGCAGGTCATGACGCGCAATCTTGCCAATGCCAATGGCGTACACGGAATTCGCGTTAATCAGATTAACCCTGGTTGGGTTCTGACAGAACGAGAAGAGAAACACAAGATCGCTAGTGGCATGGAACCTGGCTGGCCTGAACGTTTAACGAGGACTGAAATTCCTTTTGGAAAGATGACTACTCCTGAACAAGTAGCGGAAGCAGCCATCTATTGGATAGGCGATGAATCAAGGCCCTTTACCGGCGCAGTTGTTGAGTTAGAGCAGTTCTCTATCATCGGGCGAAATCCAGAAAAGTTATAGATGAGCACAAAGCCACAGATAGCAGCCTTTCCTAAAGGTTGGATTAAAGATTTAGTTGCTCCAGATAAGTTATCAATCTACGAGTGGATTGAAATGGCAGGAGCCATGGAGATCCCTGGCCTTGAGATGTATAACAACTTTCACGACTTTAAAGATCCGGCTAACTGGCCCAAGATTCGTAAGTATGTTGAAGCAGCTGGAATGACAATTCCCATGATGTGTTGCTCACCCGACTTCACCATTCCAGATCCTGAACTACGTCAGCAACAGGTAGATCACGAGATTCACTCCATTCGCATGTCTGCAGAACTCGGAGCCAAGCTCTGCCGCGTACTGTCGGGACAACGCCGAAAAGACATAACTCGTGAAGAGGGAATGGGTTATGTCGTTGACTCCATTGAAAAGTGTTTAGTGGAAGCCGAAAAGGTTGGGGTAACTCTCGTTATCGAAAACCACTACAAAGATGATTTCTGGACTGAACCTGAGTTTGCCCAGATGATGGATGTCTTCGTTGATCTTGTAAGCCGTATCGACTCACCAATCTTTGGCGTGCAATTTGATCCATCAAATGCAATCG
This sequence comes from Candidatus Nanopelagicaceae bacterium, assembly GCA_965267965.1. Taxonomy (GTDB): domain Bacteria; phylum Actinomycetota; class Actinomycetes; order Nanopelagicales; family Nanopelagicaceae; genus Planktophila. Next base: position 1,282,533 of record OZ254131.1, on the reverse strand, counting down.
CAGCAGGTGAAGAACCACTAGAACTACTTGAAAAGATTAAGCATCGCGTGATTTCAGTGGGTGCATCAGATCGTTATCTAGCTAATGGAACAATTGCTGATTTACGTGCGCAAGAGGGTGGCTCTGCTGGTTATGTCTCATTCTTTAAACATGGTGTTATCGGCAAAGGGCTCAATGATTACGACGCCATCTTTACAACTCTTAAGAGCGTTGGATTCACTGGCTGGGTCTCAATTGAAGATGGTGTGGACGGAATGGGCCAGATGATTGAAAGCGCTAACTTCCTCAAGGCGAAGATCAACGAAATCTGGGGATGAAGCGCGCTAGCGATGGCGTAAGATGAGCACTCGCATAACGTGGGGCCTATAGCTCAGTCGGTAGAGCAACGGACTTTTAATCCGTGGGTCGACAGTTCGAGCCTGTCTGGGCCCACTTTTAAGCTAACTTGTTTTATCCTGAGAAAAGCTGAAGAACTTTCGGTTCATGTAGATTAATGGCAACAGATCATCTTTACAGAAAGACTCTTCCGGAACACAAAAAACCAAGGTTGCAGAGGCCATGGGGATGATTCGATTTACCTTGCAAATGAAACTTATATGTGAACCTTCCAAGAAAATGACACCACTTTTTGAGCGATTCCATTTTGGTTCCGACTCAAGGTAGATTTCGTGACCTCTGGACTTAGAGTAGTAGACAGCAAGCGCCTCTTGAGAACTTGAAAGGACGTTAATGCTAAGTACGCCAACCGAAGACAAGGCGCGAAGAGTTGCAGAGCTATTCTTTAAAGCAAACATTAATTCTGGATTTTCGATGTCAACACTGACTAGAGAGGAAACAGTACAACCGAGAACATGACCACCATCCAAAACACCCAGTATCGACACTGAGTTAGGAATTGTACTCATTTGGTTCTTGAAGTTGGTCGTTTCCACACGATGAGAATACAGTAAGGTGCTTACGAGGCTAGATATACACAAGGAGAGTTACATATGTTGATTTATTTTGGCAGGGTTTGCCACTCAATAGCGAAGAGAATCTACGGCAGGTCATATTCCTTAAGCGATGTCGATAATCAAAATTCAAAGTTTTTGAGTATGGGATTAAACCGAGAGCTAGCACTTGAGAAGATTAATGAAATATGTATTCGCAAATTTGGGCGAGAATATGATGAGCAGAATGGTATGTGGAGTGAACATCTCATCTTAATGACTGCACTATCCTTATCAAAGAAAGATGTCCAATCCATATTAGAGATTGGAACATTTATTGGGGAGACCACAGCTCTTTTGGAAGAACTCTTCCCCGATGCCCGGATTGAAACAGTTGATCTTGCTCAGCACGAGATTGTTGAACAGGGAATATTCCGATACGCCGCAAATTCCATTGAGCAAGGTAGAAACATTTACAAGAGTGACAGAATTAATTTCCGAGTTATGAACTCATTAAGGCTTATTGACGAATCAGATAAATTCGATTTGATTTGGGTGGACGGAAACCACGTTAGCCCATTTAGTATCGTAGATATTTCAAACTCAATCCGACTTCTTTCTCCTGGCGGAATTGCATTTTGTGATGATGTCTATGTTAAAGCCAACAAACTTGATCAGTTTAGTGATACGTCATCATTTGACACACTTTGTGCTTTTGAGAAAGCAGGAATCATCAAATTCACACTGGTGAAGAAAAGAGTTTCTAAAAGGTTCAATAACCAATTGGTGAAATCAAAACATTTAGGAGTTTATTCTCTAGCCTAGCTCTATCTGTCCTTGATTTTTTTTGCCGGAACCCCAGCTGAAACACTAAACGGAGCTATATCTCGAGTTACAACGGAGCCTGCCCCAACGACAGAACCCTGACCAATTCTTACTCCAGGTAGTACGACTGTATTTGCGCCAATCCAGACATCGTCTTCAAGAACTATGTCGCCAAAAGTATGACCTTGACTTGCAATTGTAAGATTCTTGTTTGAAAAATTGTGATTCGCAGTGCGAAAAATCACTCTTGGGCCAATTAAGCAGTCATTACCAAATACAACGCTTCCACCTATATCAGCGTTAATTATGACGTCCTCGTTGGATGCAAACCTTTCACCAAAGACAATTAGGCCTCCGCGAGCGGTAATAGAATTTCTGTCCCCGATATGAGTTTCTCCCATGAATCTAATCAGTGAGCCTTTCCTAATCTCGACATTTCGCCCAATGTGAATCCCCTTTAGAGGTAATCCCAAGATAACGTTTCGGTATATGAGAAGTAATCTCTTCATCAATTAGACTCCCGTAATTGCTTTCGTGTGGCGTAACTTTACATGCATTGTTGTACTCTTTCTATGTGTTCTTCCCACTCATGAGCAGCCCAGATCTCGAAGGATTCATCGATTTGCTGTACATGCCTCCAAATAATTGGGAGTCCTCAAGAACACGTGAAGTGACTTTATACTCGTTAGAGACCAATGGACGTGTTTGGAAGACCCAAGAATTAGGACCAATGAAGAGGGGAGAAATTAGACGTTTTTCTACAAGAGACATCAACTTTGGAAGTACTTCATCGAGTCTGAAACTTTTATATCCAAGCCCTAGGACTCTCCAATCAGAGTTAAAATCACTTCCCGAGGAACCAACCTTTACAACTCGAATACCCGAATGGCGAGCTACTACTGGATTTTTATCTGAATTTGCTCAAACGAGTTATCAAGGTGAACTTTTTCCGCTACCTAGCAAGGCGAGCCTTTTGACATTTCATCCATTTATTCAATATGGGTCAGTCAAAAACAAGCTAGTAGTTCTCAACGCAACAAAATCACCTGAGATTACAACAGGCAGACTTCTCTTTTTTAATTCGTCTACAAGAGAACTAATTGCTGAGCGAACGATTAGCACGAACAGCTCGAATACAATCGACCTTGATGAAATAGGGTATGGCGAGACTGAGTTACCAGCGATTATCTCTCCTGATGTGGCAGGGATTCCATTTGGTTTAGGCATCTTCGAAGACGGGCAAATGCTCAGCATGGAGCACACCCACCCACCCGCGAGTTTTGTGCTTTTTGGCGATAGATTTGGCGTCCAAGGCTCCATTAAAAAGAGATGGTTCAGCAGGTTATTGTGAGAAGCAAAATGATAATTAGGAAGATTCTGACTAAGTTTCGGTACGGGGTTTTTATCCCTCGAAGAATAACCAGAAAGCCAAACCAAATTGATTCAGTGATTAGTGATTTGTTCCCCGTGAGAACTAATCATGCATGGACCACATTCTTTGAGAGCATAAATGTTCCGGGCTTGATTAATGGAGACAATAGTGGAGCAGCCAAGTCAGAGGCAGTTTTCTTTTTCTTTGATAATCAGGGAAAAAGACTCGGCAACGTAGTTAGTAAAGTTGGAGTGACAAGCCGACAAACCATCAAACTTGATCAAGATTTTTTCCCAGAGATTGAAAAGGCATCCACTTTTGCTGTTTTCCACCAGAGTTTTAATCTAGATTTACCTTTGAGTGGGAGTTACCTTGCTGAAAGAGGATACATAGGGCTTCAAAAGAATGGTGTTGAGTTTCGCGGATATGTTCATGGCAATTTAGACGCTATTGCTTATTCAAAAGGCGACCTTAAACTTTTGGGGAATTCAGGAATTATCCCTAGAATTTATCAAGTACAACATCCATTACGCGGTCAAGCAAAGTATGAATTCATAATGACAAATCCCACAACTCGAAATCAAGAAATCAAGTTTCAGTATAAATCTGATTCCAAAGCTTGGGCGACTATTGAAAAGATTAAGATTCAGCCCCGAGGCTCTCATACTTTTGAAATCGAGTTAAAAGAGGGAGAAGTCGGTCTAGTCAGATTCAAGAGCCATCTATATCTTGCAAGGCCCGTTGTTATTCGGCAAGACAGGGCTGCCTTCGATATATTCCACGGATAAGTCTGGGTTTATGGCGTTATCAACGCTAACTAGAGGGGCGTGAACTAGAAAACCGGGCCTGTCTGGGCCCACAATTACATCCTTGATTCACCTGCAATATCTACATATGGTGTCGTCATGGCTGACACATTCTTAGGGATAACCAATGCAGTCAATGTCCCAGCATCACATGAGATCACGGGACATAAATCTGTCCGTGAGGCGCTTCGAAATACAGAGAAGTATTCATCAGATTTACAGGGTGATGCTGATGTTCGTGATTATCGACAGATACCTCTTGAAGTAGACCCTCCGCGTCACCATCTCTATCGCGCAGCGTTAGCTCCTTATTTTGTGAAACCTACTATCGAGAAGATGGCTCCTGATTTTAGAAAAAACTCTCAAGATTTTATTGATCAAGTACTTCCAAGTGGGACAGACATTGTCAGCACGTTTGCGCTCCCTCTTGTGATGCGTAACCTGGGAGTTATTTATAACCGCCCTCAAGATGTTGCTGAGTGGATTTCATGGGGCACAAGTGCATGGACTGCAGGTGGCCCAGAACGTAACGGCGATATCTTGCATCGCCACTTGGATGCAATCTATGAAGAAGCGATTAACGACCCGAAGAAAGATATTTGGCACGAGATTGCTCGCCTTGAAATTGAAGGAAGGGTAATTACTCACGAGGAGTTCCGCGGAATAGCAAGTGTGATTCTCGCTGGCGGACGCGATACTGTCGTCAAGTTGATCACTGGTGCGATTTGGCACTTCGGAAGAAACCCTGACGATTTCGAGTACCTACGTCAGAATCCAGATCGTATCGATGCTGCGATTCAAGAGTTATTGAGATTTCTGACTCCAAATCCAGCGATGGTGCGCAGTACCGTTCCAGAGTCCACAGTGAAAGAGTTGCCGGATGATCGTTATGTTCAAATCAGTTTTCTCTCCGGTAATTTTGATGAAACAGTCTTTGAAAAACCATTTGAACTAAATATTCGCCGCGAACGCAATCCCCATGTCAGCTTTGGCTTTGGGCCTCATACCTGCATTGGCAACCATGTCACTGAAATTGAAGCGAGAGTATTTATACAGACCCTCCTTGATTCAGGGATAAGTTGGGAGATTTCTGAAAGTTCGAAGATCCATTTTTATACCGGTCCGATGGCCTCAGTTCCAGCTGAGTTCGAATCGCTCTTTGTGAGAATACGATAAAGATATGAAGATTGTTGTTACGGGTGCCACTGGCTTGCTTGGAAATGCCACGGCAAAACACTTGCTTGCTAAGGGCCATGAAGTAGTTCCTGTCGATCGCAGAGATGGTGAAGTAGCACCTGGCGTCAAAGTAATTGTTGGTGATCTGGCTAGCCTAGATTTCTGCGATAGCGTGATGGTTGGCGCTGAAGCCGTTATCCATCTAGCTGCAATTCCGAATCCAACTGATAAGCGTCAACATGAAGTCTTCTCAAATAATGTGGTCTCATCCTTTGCAGTCTTTAGCGCTGCAGCTCATGCAGGAGTACGCATCGTCGCTTATGCCTCAAGTCTCTCTGCTTATGGTTTTCCGTACTCTGAAAGCTGGACCTCACCGAAGTACGTGCCTGTGGATGAAGATCACCCGCTTGAGTATGAAGAAAGTTATGCGCTTTCTAAAGAGGTAAATGAGTTATCTGCTCAGATGTGGTTCTCGCGTACTGGAATCAGCTTTGTCGGCATGCGTTTTCCTTGGACAAATCTGCCGGATAAAACTTATGAGCTTGCTGCTCGTTCTAAGAATGAAGATACCTTGCCTCCAGATCCACGTTTTCCAAAGGGGATTGTGGCCAAGGTTCTATGGTGCTACCTCGATCTGCGCGATGCTGCAGCAGCGCTAGAAGCAGTTGTTATGAGTGATTTCAAAGGCTCGGATACATTTAATTTAGCCGCTCCTGACACGATGTCAGATGAGCCAACAGTTGAGCTGATGAAGAAGTTTCATCCCGAGAGCGAGATACGTGGTGACTTATCGGCAAATGCTGCTCCGTATTCAAGTGAGCGATTTATCAAGCGTTTTGGTTACAAGCCCCAATACTTACTTGATCGCGCAGAACTCAAGAAGTTATAGAACTCCAAATTTAGCAAAGGCAGCTGATGGCGCCATGCCTTCTTTGACTGCCTTTCTAAAGTTAGTTTCACCCGAATTCTTCTCAATGACGCGATTAACAACCTCATCGATTGCTGCAACGGGCACAATTGTTACGCCGTCAACATCGCCGACGATGAGATCTCCTGGATTGATGGATACGCCATCAATCACTCCAGGAACGTTATGTGCGACAACTTCATAGCGTCCATTGATATCAACTGGCAGTGAGCCAGTTCCAAAAATCTTAAATCCCATTGCGCGAGTGCGCGCTAGATCGCGCGATGGTCCATCGCCGAGTGAACCAGCAACGCCTTTGAAGGTGCAGGCGGTAGATAGCAGCTCGCCCCAGAGAGATGCCTTACCTGCGCGAGCGGTAGGAGTTACGTAGACCTGATCTTTTTGAATTGCATCGAGCGCTTTCAGCAGACCAACGTATGGAACTTCTGGGAAGGAATCCACTACTTCGATTTGAACCGGAAATGCATAACCGAGCATCACGCCTTCACCTGAGAGCATATGGATATCCTCACCAAGTACTTGTTTTCCATACCCCATAGCATCAAGGCAGTCAGATGCTAAGGCTGATGTGAAGATAGTTCTTAGCTGTGCCAGATCGTGTGACATTGATTTTCCATTCTCGGTTGCTGATTTACTGTTGCGTAAACCTACAATATTTATTCGACATGGCATATACCTCGCCTCGCGTATGATTCCCAGATGAGTGGGACCAGAGGAAAAACATCAAGCAGCAACTGGCTCCCTGCCTATTTGATCCTTGGATTTGTCTGGGGTTGCTCATTTATCTTCATCAAACTTGGCCTTGAATTCCTTACTCCATTTGGCGTTGCCTTTGTGCGCTGCGCTCTGGGAGCGCTCACGCTTCTGCTCATTGCAAAGTGGCGCGGGTATTCGCTCCCTAAAGATCCGATGGTGCGCTTTCACCTGTGGGTTGTCGCAGTTCTGCTCAATGTTATTCCTGGAATTTTCTATGCCTGGGCTGAAACGGTTGTCACCTCAGTACTTGCCGGAATCATCAATGCGGTGACGCCTTTGATGACGCTACTCGCAATCATGGCTGTTAATCGCCAAGAAAAACCAAAGGCATTTCAGATCATTGGTCTCTTTATTGGTTTCCTAGGTGTCCTTACAGTTCTAGGTGCATGGAATGGCCTTGGCGATAATCCGTTGTGGGCGATAGTTGTCCTGATGAGCGCTGTTACTTGTTATGGAATCTCATTTCCTTACACGCGCCGCTTTGTGATGCCTCATGGGCTTAAATCTGAATCTATTGTTTCAATGCAGTTGTTGTTGGCAGCAGTAACGCTCTTGCCTTTCTTTCTCTTCAACGGCGTTGAAAGATACGAATACATGCCAGGTCCACTCCTTGCCATGTTGGCGCTCGGCGTCTTTGGAAGTGGGTTGGCCTATCTCTGGAACTTTAAGGTGATGGAGCTAGCTGGTAGCGCAATCGCAAGTAGCGTCACATACTTAACGCCGGTTGTCGCAATCATTGTGGGCATCATCTTCTTGGGTGAAAAAGTCACCTGGTATGAACCTGTTGGTGGGCTTATAGTCTTGTTAGGTGCTGCGATTGCCCAAGAGCGAATATCGCTACGAAAGCGAGAATCCGACCGGTAGTTCTAGGCGATGAGATGCCAATAACTGCGCATTGCTCAATACATCTCGCGTAGGAGCATCAGCAACAATAATTCCACCCGACAAAATAACGGAACGTTCACATAGTTCAAGCGCATATGGAAGATCGTGGGTGACCATCACAATCGTGACATCAAGAGAACGCACGATGTCAGCGAGCTCGCGACGACTAGCAGGATCTAAGTTAGAAGATGGCTCATCCATCACAAGAATCTCTGGCTTCATCGCCAAGACTGTTGCAACAGCTACGCGGCGACGTTGTCCAAATGAAAGGTGATGCGGCGGACGGTCTTTAAATTCAAGCATGCCTACTTGAGTGAGCGCTTCATCAACTACACGGTTGAGCTCTTCGCCACGAAGCCCCATGTTGTATGGGCCGAAGGCGATATCTTCGCCGACAGTTGGCATAAAGAGTTGATCATCAGGATCTTGAAAGACGATACCCACTTTGGAGCGAATTTGCTTAATAGTTTCCTTGTTCTTGCTATCAACAATCTCACCCGCGATACGAACTTCACCTTGCATTGTTGGGTGGATGCCATTCATGTGCATAACCAAAGTGGTCTTACCAGCTCCATTTGGCCCAAGTAAGGCGACTCGTTCACCTTTGTTGATTGTCAGGTTTACTCCAAACAGGGCCTGATTTCCATCGGGATATGCGAACGCGAGCTCTTTGATCTGCAAGCTAGGTACGTTATTCATCATTACCAACCAATCACGAGGAAGAAGAGAGATAGAGAAAGTGCAAGGCCTGGAAGTGAAAGCGCCGTAAACCATTGGCGCTGTGTTGCTTTGTTGTTATCAAGTGATGGCAAGTTTCCATCAAAGCCGCGTGAAAGCATCGCTAGATGAACTCGCTCACCGCGTTCGTAGGATCGGATAAAGAGAGCTGCTGCAGAGGTAGCTAAAACTTTCCAGTGTTTGATACCGGTTGCAACAAATCCACGTGACTCGCGAGCAACTTTCATGCGCTCCATCTCATCGCTAATCACATTTACATAGCGCAACATAAAGGATGCTATCTGAACCATGACCGCAGGCAACTTTAGACGTTCTAGCCCACGCAAAATTTCGCGAGCAGTTGTTGTGGTTGAAAGAATTACAGCAGCAAGGACGCCCAGTGTTCCCTTAACAACAATTGAAGTTCCAGCAAGGAGTCCTTCTCGATAGAGCTCGATACCGGCAATTTCAAACTTTTCGCCTGTGCCAAAGAAAGGCATCAAGATGGCGAAGAAGATAAAGGGAATCTCAATAAGAGCGCGCTTAAATAGCAGCAGCAATGGAATCTTGCTCAACAACGCCGTGGTTACTAAGAGCAGAAAGAAAGCTACAAAGGCAGGCCAGCGCGTAATGGGAGTCGATACTGAGACCGAGATAAAGGCTAGAACAGTCATGATCTTTACATGCGCAGGAAGTGAGTGCGTAACTGAATGGCGATGGAGATAGAGACGTTCACCTACATCATGGCCATGATGGTGGCCGTGCGAATGAACGAGATCTAAATCTTGAGTGTGAGGCTTTATTTTTCAGACCCAGGCTTGCGGCGAACCAGCATAAACAACCCAGTCGAAACAACGCCTGTGGCAATTACACCGATGACACCAGCAGCGCCGACAGAAAGTCTTTCGTTATCGACTCCCTTAACACCGTAGTCAGCAAGGAGGCTGTCGGCATTTGTATTTTCCTTGGCAGTTTCTATAAAGCCAATATCTTCAGCAACCTTCTCTAGCCCATCTGGGTGAGAAGAGGCGTAGAAGGAGACAACTCCTGCTAGGAGAAGGGATGCAATAAAGCCTGAGATAAGGAAAGTTTTCTGCTTCACGCTGCACTCCTAATTTCCAAAGATGACTTCTGATTCTTGTAGCCGTAAACCAGATCTGAGCGGCTGGCTAAGACTGCGCCAACGGCGAAGACAGTGATGAGTGCTTCACCGATTCCAATAAGAATGTGTGTGCCAACCATCGCAGCCAATACAGATGAGACTGAGAAAGTTGCATTAGCGCCGATGGCATATTGCAAAACGAAGCTAGCTGCGGCTGCTGGTACTGAAATCACTGCAGCGATTCCTGCGGCTGCGGTGACAGAAGATTTAGTCTTCGGAAGAATTTTCTTAACCAGAAGAAAGATTGCGTAACTGACCCAAACAGCGACGATAGACATATTAAATACGCTGAGTCCGAGCGCGCTCAGCCCACCATCTGCAAAGAGCAGCGCTTGCAAGAGCAAGACGATGGTGATCGCAAGCGTTGCCGCGTACGGGCCAACTAAGACTGTGGCAAGGGCAGCGCCAAGTAAGTGGCCACTTGTTCCAGCAGCAACCGGGAAGTTGAGCATCTGCACTGCAAAGATAAATGTTGCGGTAAGTCCCGCAAGAGGAGCGGTCTTGTCATCGAGTGATGACTTGGCTCCCTTGAGCGAGGCGGCTACAGCGCCTGCGGCAATTGCGGCAAAGGCTGCTGAGGTTGGGATATCGATGAACCCATCAGGAATATGCATGGGTAAAGGTTAATGCAAATCGTTTGCATCTGCATCTAGAGGGCAAAAGGCACGAATTCTTCGCCTATTCACACGGAAATATCCGCCTCGGGTGGGGCGTTAGGTCTAGAGTGCAGGAATCTTCAAGTGGAGCGGGAGGTCTTTAGATGAGCGATGACGAAGGCCAGGACGAACTAGTAACTGAAGAAATGCTCTGGGATCGAATCCCTGAAGTTCAAGGCGAAGAGCGCGCCAATACATATTACGAGTTAAGCGCTCGCATCTTTGCGCGCGGTCAATATGACGAAGCGCTCGCGCTCGCCGAAACCGCTCGAGATATCTTCTCTGAGTTAGGTGAATCTGCACCAAAAGAAGGTTTAGCGCAGGCTTACTCTGCAATTGGTTACAACCTCAACCAACTTAAGCGTATGGATGAAGCAGCAACTGCAATGAGCCAAGCTGTTGCAATTCTGCGCGAGAACAAATCACCCATTGCACTTGAACTCGCCTGCACGCTGGGTGAATGGTGGTACTCCTCAAAAAATTATGAAAAAGTCATAGAGACTATGTATGAATGTTCCCAAGAACATTTGGTTGATGGCAACACAATTGGTGCAGCTAACGATATGCACCTCATAGGTTGTGCCCAACGCGAACTCAAGAATTACAACGAAGCGATTATCTGCTTCACCGAAGCGCGCAAGATGTTTAAATCAGAGAAGGAAGTCATTCACGTCGCACGCTGTGATCAGAAGATTGCTTCTTGTTACATCGAAATCGGCGAAGGCGAGAAAGCTCTAGAAGCTGCTCGCAAAGCGATTGATGTCTTTGAGACAGCGCATGATCACCGCCGTGAAACTTTTGCGCTCTTTGAATACGGTAAAGCAGAGATTCTCTTGAATAAGCTTGAAGATGGGCTAGCAACGCTCGATAACGTGCTGCAGATAGTCGCTGATGACGAACCAAAAGATTTCGAGTTCATCATGGATATTGAGACTCGCATGTCTACGGTAATGCGCCAGCTAGGCCGCATCGATGAGGCTAATGAAGTCGATCGTCGCTTGGCATCTGTTCGCGAGGTTATGGATTAAAGCTGGCGAGGTAGATGTTGCAGCGCCCAGTGATACATAGCGATGGCGCCAGCAGCAGACGCATTCATTGAACGAGTAGAGCCATATTGTTCAATGGCGTAGAGCACTTCACAGGCAGCGATACCTTCATCTGACATTCCAGCGCCTTCTTGCCCAAAGAGCAGTACACATTCTTCAGGAAGTTGCGCGCCTTCTAAGTGTTTTGAAGATGGCACGTTATCGATTCCGATTACCGGAACTTTATGTTCGGCACACCATGTTGAAAAATCTGCAATCGTTGGATGATGAATCACAGTGAGGTATCTATCGGTAACCATTGCGCCACGCTTATTCCAGTCGCGCTTACCAATGATGTGGACTGCTGAGACATTAAATGCATTTGCAGTGCGAACGACTGAACCAATGTTGAGATCATGCTGCCAATTTTCGATAGCAATCTGTAACTTATGTCTCTTTGAGTTCAAATCTTCAACTATCGCTGAAACGCTCCAGTAACGGTAGTGATCGAGGACATTTCGTCGATCTCCATTTTCAAGTAGCTCTGGATCATATTGCGGCCCCGTAGGCCAAGGTTGTGGGTGAGGTCCAACCCCGACTACCGGAAAAAATTCACCTGGTCCGATGACAGCAGGTGTATTGATTTCCATGGATGCACTCTAAACTTAACTCACATTATTCGCCAAGTAGTCACCAAGGAGTAACCATGGAAACTATCTATCACATCGCATTTGGCATTCATATGCTCTGTGTTCTCGCTATTTTGGCTCTGCTTATCTTGCAGATCAACAAGAACCCAAAGAAGCTAAACCCGGGCGTTGTTCATGCAACTCTTACTGCCTTCGTTGCAGCGCTCATCATGGTGGGGCTATGGGATCAAGCTAATGAGGAAGAAATCAACCATATAAAAATTGGCGTGAAGACACTTGTACTCGGTGTGATCTTGGCGCTCGGTTACAAAAACCTAAAGAAAGATTCAATCAAAAACTCAATCTGGGCAACCATGTTGGGTCTCACAGTTCTCAATGTGCTTCTGGCATACCTCTGGTAATTGACTCTTGCGACTCATGAGAAGGGTAAGTGCTGCACTCTGTGCAGCCCTCATTCTTCCTGCTCTTTTGGTACCCAGCGCACAAGCGCTTGAGCCAAATTCAGTAGCCAGCATATTTGAGCGATACATTTCCAAGAAAGAGTTAGCCAACCCTTCAGCAATTGTTATTGACCAGACAACAGGCGAAGTTGTCTTTGCCAAGAACTCTTATTCGCTACGTAAACCCGCATCTGTTCAAAAGATTCTGGCAGCTGTCTCTGCGCTTACCTATTTTCAACCAACCGAGACATTTACAACCACCGTCTCACTGGGCCTCAACAATCACAGCTTGGTGATCGAGGGTTCAAGAGATCCATGGATCAGCTTTAACCATAAAGAAGCGCTGCGTTTAGGAAGAACTTCTCTGCCACGCATCGAGTACAACTCACTATCTGCGCTCATTGAATCTAGCGAGGAACCAGTAACAAAGGCGACTATTTACTACACAAATCTGTATTCGCAAGAAGTGGCTCACATCAAAGCCTTCTATAAGAAGCAAGGAATATCTGCATCGTTGACACGAGTTAACGCTCGCGAAGCACAAGAACTTAAGGGCGAAGAAATTCTCCAATCCAGTTCACCGGCGTTACAGCGGATGCTTGCTTTCTTCTTAACTTGGAGCGATAACGTTCTGACAGAGCGAATTGCACGTTTGGCCGCGCTCAAAGCTGGTGAGTCATTTGATGAAGATGGTGTTGCCATTACCTTTGCAGGAATCCTAGAAACTTATGGAATTAGCTCTTCATCGCTATTAGTAAAAGATGCAAGCGGTTTATCGCACAACAATCGCATCACAGCTGCTCAAGTTGGTTCGTTACTTGTGCAGATTCGTAATGACCCTCAATTTGCTCCAGTGGTTAATGGGCTACCTATTGGTGGAATCACCGGAACGCTTAAAGATCGCTTTACAAAGACAGCACCAGAAGCAATTGGCTTAGTGAAGGCAAAGACCGGAACGCTCAATGGAACTACCAACCTAGCTGGATACATTGAATCTGGAGATCGCGAGTATGTCTTTGTGATTATCTCCGATAAGCATCCGCGCACTTATAGCGCTGCTAAACGGGCGCGAGCAACTGTCGATCGAATTCTCGGAAAGATTGCCGCTCCGTTATTGCCACAGCCGTCGCCACAGATATCACCGGAACCAGTTACTGACCCTGCCGAAATGGTGACGAACTCTTAGTCGTCGTCACCTTCTTCATCTTCATCTTCATTTTCGCGGCCACGACCACCACGGTGATCATCATCGTCATCGCTATAAGAAACTCCTGCAACTGGTGCGATCGTTGGAACTTGCAATGAAGTGGCTTGTGGGGGTGTTGAAACTGTATTTGCAGTTACTGGCGCAGTTTCAGCCACAGAGCTAGATGCGATATTTGAATCAGCACTTTGATCTTGAGCGAAGATAGATCCACCAAAGAGAACTGCGCCAGCGACTAAAAAAGCACCAATTGGAAGTGTCTTATTCACTTTTCTCAACCCAGAAGCAGGCGTTACTTCTTCTGTCATTTCAAACCATTCTGGCTTCTTTGGTGTCATCTGGCATCCCTACTTCCTGGTTTCTTCCTACTTGTGTGATAAAGGTAATCGCGCATGCTTAGAGAGTGCTGAGAACTGACCTGAAGTTGAGTGATAACTATGGGTACCCTAAGCGCGTGTCACTCATACGCGCCTATGTAGATCTCATGAAGTTGCGCGTTGTTGAGCTCTTAATCATCACAACTCTGCCAGCGATGGTTCTTGCAGAAAAAGGTCTTCCTTCATTTGGTTTAGTTGCAGCCACACTTATTGGCGGCACGTTGGCAGCCGGGTCATCTAATGCCTTTAATATGGTGATTGAGGCTGAAACAGATAAGTTGATGGCGCGAACTTCGAAACGCCCACTCGTTGTCGGAACAGTGACGCATCGTCAAGCGCTAATTTTCGCATCGCTTATTGGAGCTTTATCACTTGCGATTTTTCAGATATTTACAACACCGCTAGCGACTCTCTTAACTGCACTGGCAATCTTTTACTACGTAGTTATTTACACAATTCTGCTCAAGCCAAACACATCTCAGAATATTGTCTGGGGCGGCGCAGCAGGTTGCATGCCAGTACTTATCGGGTGGGCTGCAGTTACAGGTTCACTTACCTGGGTTCCAGTTGCATTCTTTATGGTGATCTTCTTCTGGACTCCACCACATTTCTGGGCGCTAGCAATTAAATACAAAGATGATTACTCGGCTGCAGGTATCCCGATGTTGCCATCGGTCTCTTCGCAATCTTCAGTAATCGGACAGATGTGGTTTCACACCATCGCAATGGTGATTTCATCAACTGCCCTGATTCAGCTTGCAGAACTTCCGGTTTGGGTGCTCTGTGCAACTGTCCTGCTGGGAGCGGTCTTCACCTTCCAGCTATTTGCCCTCAAAGAGAGCTCTGAAAATTACGACAGAGTTGCTGCTGGAATTTTCCACTGGTCAATTACCTACTTGAGTTTGCTCTCAGTGTTATTGGTTGTAGCTCAGCTGTTGAGCGCTTGAGTTATATCTTTTAGCAAGTCATCAATATGTTCGAGACCCACTGAAAGACGCAATACCGAAGGCGTAATGCCCATCTCTGCTTGGACATCAGGTGAAAGTCGGCGATGTGTAGTAGAAGAAGGATGCGTAATCAACGTCTTGCTATCACCTAAGTTATTTGAGATATCGATGATGCGAAGGGCATCCATAAACTTGAAGGCATCCTTTTGAGAGCCAGCAAACTCAATACCAATTGTGGTGCCGCCAGCCTTCATCTGCTTCTTTATAACAGCGCTATCTGGATGAGAGGCAAGACCTGGATATCGCACGCTCTTAATCTCTTTACGAGCTTCTAGAAATTCTGCAATCGCTTGTGCGTTTTCAGCCATACGCATGACTCGCATCTCCATCGTTTCGAGAGATTTAACGAGAACCCATGCGTTAAAGGCGCTCATGGTTGGCCCAGTGTGGCGAACAAAAGGAATTAACTTCTCGTAGATATATGAGAATGATCCAAGTAGAGCACCTGCAAGAACGCGACCTTGTCCATCAATATGTTTTGTCGCTGAGTACATCACTACATCCGCGCCAAGTTCGAGCGGCTTCTGCAATACAGGAGAAGCCATCACGTTATCGACAATAACTGTTGCGCCAACTTTATGAGCCAAATCGCTCACAAATCGAATATCAACAATCTCCATAAGGGGATTGCTTGGTGTTTCGATAAAGACTGCCTTAGTTGGGCGGGACAAAGCTTTCTCCCAGGCAGCTTTGTCATTTGCCTTCACGAGTTCGAAAGTAACTCCCCACTTCGGAAGAATTTCAGTGATGACTACGTGGCATGAGCTAAACATTGCTGCCGAAGCCACAACGTGATCTCCGGCTTGGACGAGACAGGCAAGAGATGCGAACATCGCTGACATGCCTGACCCAGTTGCTACACAGTGCTCAGCGCCTTCGATAGCAGCCAAACGCTTTTCAAACATGGCAACCGTTGGGTTGTGAAAGCGGCTATATACAAAGTGATCTGTCTCGTCGGTAAATGAATCTAAAGCTTCTTGCGCAGATGTATATGTAAATCCACTAGTGAGATAGAGAGCCTCGGATGTTTCACCGAAACCAGAGCGAGCAAGGCCTTCGCGAACAGCAGCAGTTTGTGGATTGATTTCCCAATCTGGCTTTTCTCTCTTTGGGCGGTCTTGATACCCCCACACCTCTTTACTCATACGAGTATCTTAAGGTTTGCCCGCTATATTGCCCACATGGCCTCCTTAGCGATATCGGTAAAAGACCTCAGCAAGAAATATGAGTCAGGATTTGCTGTTTCACACGCAAATTTTGAGGTTCCACTCGGAACTATCTGCGGATTTGTTGGTCCAAATGGCGCCGGCAAGACGACAACGATTCGTATGTTGCTTGGACTCATCTCACCGACTGGTGGCACTGCAGAAATCCTCGATGAATCAATCTCTCATCCTGACAAGTATCTCTCCAGTGTTGGAGCCATGATTGAAGGCCCAGCTTTTTATCCAGCGCTCTCTGGTGAAGAAAATCTAAAAGTTTTAGCAACTCTGGGCGGATTTCCTATCGAGCGCGTAAAGGAATTGATTGCAACCGTGGGCCTTGAAGGTCGTGGTGGATCTAAGTACAAGACTTACTCACTCGGCATGAAGCAGCGCCTCGGAATCGCCGCAGCGCTCTTGCCAAATCCAAAGGTCTTGATTCTCGACGAACCTACAAACGGATTAGATCCTGAAGGTATTCAAGAAGTTCGTGATCTTCTCAAGAAACTTGCTAGCAGCGGCACCACAGTCTTCGTCTCATCACACCTACTTTCAGAGCTCGAACTCATCAGCGAATACATAGTGATGCTTCGAAAGGGTGAAGTTGTCTTCGCAGGCACCATGAAAGAGTTGCTCTTGCAACAGCAACCAATAATTTTGGTCAAGACCGAAAAACTCGCTGATCTCAACAAGATTGTCGAGATAGCGCAGGCTGATGGACACCACGCAACTATTCGTTCTGAAGTTGCACATATTGAAGGCCCTGCTGAATGGGCAGGAACTCTCAATCGCAAAGCATTCGATGCAGGAATTACTCTGACGCAGTTGGCGCCGCAACTTCCAAACCTAGAAGAGACATTCTTTGAGATGACAGGAGACCGCTCATGATTCGCGTTGTCCTTGCTGAATGGCGCAAACTCCGTCGCCCAACGCTCTTCCTCGGAACTCTTGGCGCAGCGCTCTTCTTTACTGGGCTTACCAATACCTTCTTGTATCTCATGATTGATTCAGAACAAGGCAACGGAGATCGTGGTCGCCAAATTGGTCGCGATGTTCTTAACCTGGCAGGCGGATCTGTCTACGGTTTCTCTTCAGTCGGTGGCCTACTCGGAATCATCGCTCTCTGTGTATTTGCAGCCCAAACCGCTCAGGAATACACCTACGGAACCCTGCGCAATCTATTGGTCCGCCAACCAGGCCGCGTTCGTATTCTTCTTGGCAAGTTAATCGCTATGAAGATTTTTGCACTCATCCTTGTTGTAATCGCAGCCTTAGTCAGTATTGGAATTTCTTACTTCCTCTCAGATCGCGCCAGAGTTTCTACTGAGTTGTGGTTTACATCTGAAGGTTTCCAAGAGATTGGTAAGACGCTTCTCAATGTCAGCATCTCAGTTATCTACTTTGGCATCGTAGGCATGGTTCTAGGCTTGCTCTTGCGATCACCTATTTCTGCAATCTCAATCGGAGTTCTCTGGCTACTCATCATTGAAAATCTGATTGGTGCAGTAAAGCCAGTCACACTCGAGTGGATGCCAGGCAATCAGCTCTCAACAATTGCACAAGGTGGTAGCCCAGAACTTGCATATTCACATGCGCTAATTCTGGGAAGTTCCTATGTATTTGTGGGTGCGATTGTTGCGACTGTGCTTTTCTCCCGAAGAGATGTGGCTAACTAGCGACACTAGCCAGATAGAACTGCAAAGTGCAGCGCGCTGATTTATTCTTCAACAGTGCGCATGAAAAGCCGGTTGTTGAGTCTTGCCCTGATAACTGGGCTCACTCTTGGATCCTCGCCTGCCATCGCAGCGCCAAAACCAACGCTGGCTGAAATTGAAGCAGCGAAGAAGGCTGAAGCTGCACAGAAAAAAGCTGCCGATGCTGCCGCAAAGAAGTTAGCAGCTGCCAACTTCACACTTCGTCAATTAACTGCTCGTGCAAATGAAGCCCGCGCTCTCTATTTAAAGGCACAACGAGAACTATCTGTTGCAACAGCTGCAGCAGTCGCCGCAGCAAAGTACGCAGCTGAAACTGCAGAAGCAGTTGCAGAGGCACATCGCACCATCGGACGTATGGCAGCTAATGCTTACATTCTCGGCGGAAGCATTAGCGATATCCAACCGTTGCTCAGCGCAAATGGCCCACAAGATTTGATGGATCAGTTAAGTACTCTTAATAACCTAGGTACAAAGAACACGGTTGCACTGCAGAGATATAAGGCGGCAGAGGTTATTGCAAAGGCTGCCAAAGAGAAGGCTGACCAAGCAAAGGCAGTCCAAGAAGTTGCAACTGCCAAAGTAGCTGCTGCCAAGAAGGTTGCCGATGATGCGCAGGCGCTTCAGCAGAAGGAAGTAAATAAACTTCGCGCAGTTCAAGATAAGTTGATGAAAGACCTGGCAAAGCTTCGCAATGTTCGAGTCACTCTCGAGCAGCAGCGACAACTTGCACTCCTCGAAGAGAGCCAAGCAAATACAGCTGCCACTGTTATTAATCAGGCAAAAGTCTGGCCAAATCGTGGCTTCAAGGGACGTACAACTATTCGCACCACTGAGGCACAACGCCTTGCTGCAGTTGCATTTGCCAAGAAGCAGGTAGAAGCGCGCAAGCCATACATTTGGGGAGCAGAAGGACCTAGCGCATTCGACTGTTCTGGTCTTGTTTATGCGGCTTACCGCTCTGCTGGTTTGGGTTGGCCAAATTGGGATCGTCTTAACTCAGCGCTCTACGCTGGTTATACCTTCCACGTTCCACTTACTCAGCTGCAGCCAGGAGATCTCCTCTTCTATTCCTATAAAGGAAATATCTCAACTATTCACCACATCACCATCTATGCAGGTGGCGGAATGATGTGGGAAGCAAATTCCAAGGGCAAAGGTCTGCTCTACTCCAAGATTCACAGCATTAAGGGGCTTATGCCATTTGGTGGCCGGGTCTAACCTTCACTTATGACCCAAGCGCTCGTTGCACTTCGCAACGCTGTTAAGCCTTTCCTTGCCCAGCTCGAAGCTGGCGATGTTGTCTTGGTTGCGGTTTCAGGTGGCGCAGATTCGCTATCTCTTGCATATGCAGTGTTAAAGGAAGCCACACCTTTAGCGATTACACCAGTAGCAATTACAATTGATCATCAACTACAAGAGAATTCTGCAGCGCAAGCTGAAAAAGTAAGTAAGCAATTGAAAGAGATGGGTTACGAGAATGTTCTTAATGAAAAAGTTGTGGTCACTACTGAGTCCGGCCTCGAAGCTGGCGCTCGCAGTGCACGCTATCAAGCTCTTAATTCGAGTGCTGAAAAAGAGGGCGCGGTAAAGATTTTCCTCGGACACACTCGAGATGATCAAGCAGAGACAGTTCTCTTAGGTTTAGCGCGTGGTTCCGGTGCGCGTTCACTTTCTGGAATGGCTGCAGAGAATGGAAAGTATCTTCGCCCGTTCTTACAAGTAACAAGGCACGAAACGGAAGAAGCATGTAAAGAGCTAGGTTTAGAGATTTGGGACGACCCACATAATTTCAACGCAGATTTCACTCGGGTAAAAGTTCGACGCGAAATTCTTCCTTTAATGGAATCCAAACTCGGACCTGGAATTTCAGCAGCGTTAGCTCGTACCGCTGGCTTACTTCGTGATGATGCAGATGCCCTCGATGGCCTAGCCGCTGCCGAAATTTCTCACCTCAACCTCACGGATATCGATTGCGAATATTTAGCTGCGCTGCCACGAGCCCTGCGCACTCGCATCCTTAGGGCTGCGATCTACGCCTGTGGAGCCCCTGAAGGCTCAATTACTGCAGATCATGTGGCAGCTACCGAGGCGCTGGTCACATCGTGGCGCGGGCAGGGGCCCTTAAGCCTCCCAGGCGGTGTGAAGGTTGAGCGAATTTCGGGCAGACTTTCGCTCTTAGCCCAGCCCACATAACCATGACCGTTTGATCAAGGAGCACACCACGTGGATCTAGCAACAGTCGGAACCGACGTTGAAAAGGTAATCGCAACTGAAGAGCAACTCAAGAGCCGTATCGCCGAATTAGCTGCTCAAGTAGATGCCGATTACAAAGATAAGAACGTACTTCTTGTTGGCGTGCTTAAGGGCGCAATTATGGCGATGGCTGATCTGACCCGCGCAATGCAATCCCATATTGAAATGGATTGGATGGCCGTCTCTTCATACGGTTCTGGCACTAAATCAAGTGGCGTTGTTCGTATCCTCAAAGATTTAGATCGCGATATCACTGGACGCCACGTTCTGATTGTTGAAGATATTGTGGACACAGGTCTGACACTTTCTTGGCTTACTGCAAACTTACTTTCACGTGGCGCTGCCACTGTTGAGATTTTAACAATCCTGCGCAAGCCAGAGGCTGCAAAGGTTGAAGTCAAGGTCAAGTACGTTGGCTTTGATATTCCAACTGAATTCGTTGTTGGTTACGGCCTAGATTTTGACGAAAAGTATCGCAACCTTTCATTTATTGGTGTGCTTGCTAAGCACATGTACTCGTAAGGAATTACATGACTTCCCAAACACCTATGCAGAAGATTAAGAAGTCGGTCAAGCCGGCTGAGAAAAAAGATGGCGCCAAGAAGGCTCCACAAACGCGTTCGCAGAAAATTCTTCGTGGACCGCTCTTCTGGATTATCGTTGCAATCATTGCGGTAACTGTCTTTGGGCAGATTACAAACGCGGCAAACCGTTACACAGAGATCAAAACTTCGCAGGCGCTTGCTGCAATTTCACAGTCACAGGTTGAATCTGCAGTTTTGGTCGATAAGTCACAGAAGATTCGCCTCATTCTTTCTAGCGGAAACACCATTAAAGGTTCGACAAAAGTTGAAGCCTTCTATGTTGCCCGCCAAGAGCCAACGTTGGTTGATGCGCTCACCGCTAATCCACCTGCAAAAGGCTGGAGCGTTGATGTTCCAAAACAATCATTCCTGACAACATTCTTCTTCACCTTCGGACCAATTTTGATTATCGGCTTCCTCTTCTTCCTTTTGATGAGTCAGGCGCAAGGTGGCAATCGAGTATTTTCATTCGGTAAATCTCGTGCAAAGTTGCAGAATAACGATGTCCCGCAAAACACCTTCGCCGATGTGGCAGGTGCAGATGAAGCAATTGCTGAGTTAGAAGAGATCAAGGACTTCTTAGCTGACCCAGGTAAGTACGCACTTCTTGGCGCGAAGATTCCAAAGGGAGTACTTCTCTACGGCCCTCCAGGAACAGGTAAGACTCTCTTGGCTCGCGCAGTTGCCGGAGAAGCAAAGGTTCCGTTCTACTCAATCTCTGGCTCTGACTTCGTTGAAATGTTCGTTGGTGTTGGTGCAGCGCGCGTACGCGATCTTTTTACTCAAGCTAAAGCAAATGCGCCCGCGATTATCTTTGTTGATGAAATTGATGCAGTCGGTCGTCAACGTGGCGCGGGTATGGGTGGCGGTCACGATGAACGTGAGCAGACGCTGAATCAGTTACTTGTTGAGATGGATGGCTTTGAAGCAAATGGTCAGGTAATTCTGATTGCTGCAACCAACCGTCCAGATGTTCTAGATCCTGCGCTACTTCGTCCAGGTCGCTTTGATCGTCAGATTCCTGTCGAACGTCCTGACCTCAAGGGGCGCGAAGATATTCTCAAAGTTCACGCAAAAGATAAGCCAATCTCTAAGGATGTAGAACTCCTTGCATATGCTCGTCGCACCCCAGGCTTTACCGGTGCAGATCTTGCAAATGTACTCAACGAAGCAGCGCTCCTGACTGCCCGCGAAGGTTTGAAGACGATCACCAACCCTCAGTTAGATGAGGCAATTGATCGTGTGATGGCTGGTCCACAACGTAAATCAAGGCTGATGTCTGAAGAAGAGCGTCGCGTCACCGCGTATCACGAGGCTGGGCATGCGCTCGTTGCTCATGCGCTTCCACATACAGACCCAGTTCACAAGATCACAATCATGCCTCGTGGTCGCGCACTTGGTTACACAATGGTCTTACCTGATGATGACAAGTACTCGACTACTCGTAATCAATTGTTGGATCAACTCGCATACTCACTTGGTGGTCGCGCCGCTGAAGAGCTTATCTTCCATGATCCATCTACAGGTGCCTCTAATGACATTGAAAAGGCGACCGCTCTTGCACGCGCGATGGTCACTCAATATGGAATGACCGAAGCCATCGGTGCAATCAAGTTAGGCGCCGATAGCTCTGCGCCATTTATGGGCCGCGATTACGGACATCAACGCGATTACTCTGAAAACGTGGCTGCAGTAGTTGATGCAGAGATTCGAAAGCTCATTGAAAAGGCGCACCAAGAGGCCTACGAAATTCTTGAAGCTAATCGCACAATTTTGGATGAAATGGTTCTGCAGCTTCTCGAGAAAGAGACTCTCAATAAAGAAGAGATTGCTGAAATCTTCGCCAAGGTCACAGCCTGGCCAAAGCGTCCAGCATGGACTGGTTCCTCAACACGAGTTCCGTCAACAAAGCCACCCGTTGATCTCCCAGAGCGCGTTGTTGCAGAAGATGCACCAAAGAAGCCACGTCGCGTGAAGAAATCAACTTCAAGTGAGTGAGATTTCCTCTGTCTCAATGGGGCCAGATGATGGACGAGCGTCGCACCCATACGATCAAGAGCGCGCAGAAAAAGCGGTCCGCGAACTTCTCTTAGCACTTGGGGAAGATCCAGAACGTGAAGGCCTGCAAGATACGCCAGCACGTGTAGCTCGTGCATTTAAAGAGAACTTTGAAGGGCTATGGCAGCGTCCTGAGGATGTACTAACAACAACTTTTGATATCGGCCACGAAGAGTTGGTCATTATTCGCGACATTGAAGTCTTTTCACATTGCGAACACCACCTGACTCCATTTCATGGCGTTGCACATGTTGGCTACATCCCAAGCGGAAAGATTACTGGGCTTTCAAAAGTTGCTCGCTTAGTTGATTTATTTGCCCGCCGCCCACAAGTACAAGAGCGCCTTACGACACAGATTGCTGATGCCTTAGTTGAAATTTTGAATCCCATGGGTGTTATTGTGATTATTGATTGCGAACACCTTTGTATGTCTATGCGCGGTGTTCGCAAATCTCAAGCTCGCACAACAACTTCGGCAGTACGTGGAGTACTGCGCGATGCCACAACGCGTGCTGAAGCTATTAGCTTAATAACGAATCGATAACCACCATGTTGGTAATGGGAATTCTCAACGTCACGCCAGATTCATTTGCAGACGGCGGATTGAACTTCGACACTCAAATTGCGATTGCTCGCGGATTTGAAATGATCGATGAGAGCGTAGACATTATTGATGTTGGCGGAGAATCCACACGTCCAGGAGCAGATCGAGTATCTGAAGAGGAAGAACAGGCTCGCGTATTGCCAGTCATTCGCGCACTTGCTGAAAGTAAGGTGGATATCAGCATCGACACTATGCGAGCTAGCACTGCTCGGTTAGCTGTCGAAGCAGGTGCAACGATTGTCAACGATGTCAGTGGAGGAGCAGCTGACCCAGAAATGTTTGCAACCGTGGCCGAACTTGGCTGCAAATACACCTTGATGCATTGGCGTGGACACTCAAAAGATATGAATTCATTGGCAGTCTATGGCGATGTTGTCGCCGATGTG
Organism: Candidatus Nanopelagicaceae bacterium; assembly: GCA_965267965.1. Classification (GTDB taxonomy): domain Bacteria; phylum Actinomycetota; class Actinomycetes; order Nanopelagicales; family Nanopelagicaceae; genus Planktophila. The sequence continues at coordinate 1,258,816 of OZ254131.1, read as the reverse complement.
ATTGAAGAAGTCACCATGCAGCTCGATAAGGCACTCGCTGCCGGAATTAAGCGCGAGAACATCATTCTCGATCCCGGAATCGGATTTGCGAAAGATGCTGAACATAACTGGGAAATCCTTAACCGCATTGATGAGTTTGTTGCGCTCGGTTATCCAGTTCTAATCGGCCATTCACGAAAGCGCTTCTTAGGTGGCGATAGCCCTGATGACCGTGAAGCGGCAACCGTTTCAGTAACTCAATCACTCGTTGGTAAAGGAATTTGGGCGGTGCGAGTACATGGCGTGAAAGCCAACGTTGAGGTAGCGAAAAAATGAGCGATCACATCAGCCTTAAAGGCATTTGGGGATTTGGTTATCACGGGGTCTTTGACCATGAAGCTAAGAATGGGCAAGATTTCTTTGTAGATCTTGAAATCACTTTGGATTTATCCAAGGCAAGTAGCACCGATGACTTGGCAGACACTATCGACTATGGAGCACTTACTGATTTAGTTGTCGAAGAGATTACCGGCGAACGAGTTCAATTGATTGAAAAGTTGGCCGGCAGAATTGCCGATCGCATCAAGACGCAACACCCTGAAATAGATTGGATAGAGGTAACTGTTCACAAACCTAAAGCACCTGTTTCATCAGAGGTTGCAGATATCTCGGTAACAATTACGCGATGAAGGCTGTAGTTGCCCTAGGCGCAAACATTGGAAGCCCCCGCGAGCAGATGGATTTAGCAGTAGCTCTGCTACGTGAAGCAACTGAGGTAAAGGCTGTCTCAAGTTATTTTGTGACTAATCCTGTCGGCGGCCCAGAACAACCCGATTATTTAAATGCAGTGTGCATCCTTGAATCTGAACTACCTGCGCTCGATTTGCTCGCAGTACTGCAAGGAATTGAGAAGAGTTTAGGAAGAGAGCGAACCGTGCAGTGGGGTCCTAGAACAATTGATCTGGACCTTATTCAATATGGTTCACTCTTAAGCGCTTCTACTGAACTTGAACTTCCACACCCACGTGCACACGAAAGACGATTTGTCCTTGAACCCTGGTTTGAGATTGAGCCAGATGCAATTCTGCTTACACACGGGAAGATTTCGGATCTTTTGGAGCAATTGCCGTAACGCCTTAGAATTAGCGCACTGCCTGCCCGGTACCTGAAAGGACTGGAGCCATGAAAGTAGTAACAAGCGCGCAAGAGCTTCCTTCTGCCTGCGCATTTGTACCAACTATGGGAGCGCTCCATGCGGGCCATGCATCCTTGTTTACCTTAGCCAAGAGCTACTCTGAAAATGTGGTCGCAAGTATTTTTGTTAACCCACTGCAATTTGAGAGCGCGCGAGATTTAGCGCTCTACCCACGCACACCAGATGTTGATATTGAGATTGCAGAAGCTGCTGGCGTAACACATCTATGGCTACCGAATTTTCACGAAATCTATCCCGAAGGCTTTACAACGCTATCTGCTGGGCCGATTGGTGATATCTATGAAGGCGCATCTCGTCCTGGACACTTTGATGGAGTGGTCACTGTTGTGCGTCGCTTCTTTGATCTACTCAAACCGAAGTATGCAATCTTTGGCGAGAAAGATTTTCAACAGCTATTTCTTATCAAGACGATTGCAGCTGGCGTTGAGATTGTCACTGCACCAACATTTCGCGAGCCAGATGGAATGGCCGCCTCATCTCGCAACACGCGACTGACCGAAGAGGGAAGAAAAGCAGCTACTGTAATTTTCAGCGCTCTTGAGGGTGCGAGCTCAGAAGATAAGTTGCGTCAGATGTTGGCCACAGAGCCGCTCTTTCAACTCGACTATGCCGACTTTATTGATGAAGTTGATTTCACCCACGCTCACCCAGGCACTCAGAACGTTCGAGCGATAGTCGCTGGCTGGATAAATGGAGTCCGTTTGATTGACAATATGCGAATGGAATTACGCGCATGAAGCTTTTAGCTCCTTCACCAGGATGGACTGCGCGCGCTGATGTAATAGTCGTTGGTTCAGGAATCGCAGGCCTTACAACTGCGCTGCAATGTCGCACATATGGTTTATCAGTTCTCCTCGTTACTAAAGCAAGCGTTGATGAAGGATCAACTAAGTGGGCGCAAGGTGGAATCGCTGCAGCCCTTGGTGATGGAGATTCACCCGAGGCGCATGAGAAAGACACGCTTGTTGCAGGTGCAGGACTCTGCGATGTTGATGCGGTGCGCGTGCTTGTTACTGAAGGGCCAGAGGCGGTTCGCAAACTAATCGAACGTGGCGCGATCTTTGATAAAGAGGCAAGCGGTGAGATTGCACTTACTCGCGAAGGTGGGCACCTAAGAAACCGAATTCTCCATGCCGGCGGAGATGCAACTGGAGCCGAAGTTTCACGTGCGCTGTTGGCTGCAGTTCAAAATGACCCTGAGATTGAAGTAGTTGAACATGCTCTTGTCTTAGACGCACTCAAGAACGATATCGGCGAAGTCTGTGGCGTTACCTTGCACGTGATTGGTGCAGGAAGCCGTGATGGCGTTGGTCGTGCACTCGGTCGAGCTGTAGTTCTTGCAACTGGTGGCTTAGGCCAGGTATTCGCGCAAACTACCAATCCATCTGTATCAACCGGGGACGGAGTTGCACTTGCACTACGCGCTGGCGCCAAAGTTGCTGATGTGGAGTTTATTCAATTCCACCCGACAGTCTTGTGGTTAGGCGATAACTCTGAAGGCCAACAACCATTGATTAGTGAGGCAGTTCGTGGTGAAGGCGCCTTCTTACTCGACCATGCTGGCGAAAGATTTATGAAGGATATTCATCCGCTTGCAGAGTTAGCTCCGCGAGATGTTGTTGCAATCTCAATTATGCGAGTAATGAATAAGACTAAGAAGCATCACGTCTGGCTTGATGTCAGACACCTAGAAGGTTTTCAAGAGCGCTTTCCAACTATTTATGCATCGTGCATTTCACACGGAATTGATCCACTTAAAGAGCTAATCCCTGTTGCGCCAGCTTCCCACTATGCATCAGGAGGCGTTCGCGTCGACCTCGATGGTCGCACAAGTGTGGCTGGGCTATATGCCTGTGGTGAAACTGCATGTTCTGGAGTGCACGGCGCCAACCGTCTTGCCTCTAACTCTCTTCTAGAAGGTCTGGTCTTTAGTGCACGTATCGCTGCAGATATTGCAGCGCACCTGCCAGAGCAGACAGAGCCAGTTGAAAATGTCTCGCCTGCAATTCTCCTTGCTCCATCTGTTCGCCACGATATCCAAGTAAGTATGAGTCAAGGCGCCGGAGTATTGCGCTCTTCTGATTCGCTTCTTAAAACGAGCTCTGACTTAACGCGTATTGAAGATAAAAAGAGTAACCAACCATGTGTTGAAGCATGGGAGACGACCAACCTCTTTCAGTTGGCACAGGCAATCCTTAAGGCAGCACTTATTCGCCAAGAGACACGTGGTTCACATTGGCGTGAAGACTTTCCTGAGACAAGTGATTTATGGAAGAAGCGCATTGTGCAGCAGTTAGATCAGACTGGATATTGGACCAGCGGGTATCAGGAAGTAGGTAAGCCATGATTGATCGAGATTTGATTAAGCGCGCACTTGCAGAAGATCTACAAGGTGGCGAAGACATTACCTCTGTGGCAACAGTGTCCGGCACCGAAAAAGTTGTCGCTGATTTTGTGGTGCGCAAAGCTGGCGTTATCGCAGGAATTGAGATGGCAAGAGCTGTTTTGGTTGAAGTTGGTCTCACAGATATATCTGTCCTAGTTCAAGATGGCACACACGTTGAAGCAGGCGCACTCCTGCTAACTGTCCGAGGCGATACACGCGCGATTTTGCTAGCAGAACGCACCGCCCTTAACTTCCTTGGACATTTAAGTGGAATTGCAACCCTGACTCGTCGCTGGGTAGATGAGGTTGCAGGTACTCAATGTGCAATTCGCGATACCCGTAAGACAACTCCAGGAATGCGACAGCTAGAAAAGTACGCAGTGCGTATGGGTGGCGGAACAAATCACCGCATGTCTCTCAGTGATGCTGCGCTGATTAAAGATAATCACATCGCAGCAGCCGGTGGTGTAGTTGCCGCCTTCTCACAAGTACGTGCGAAATTTCCAAACGCACCGATTGAGATTGAGGTCGATACCCTCGAACAGTTAAAGGACGTTCTCCCTCTTAAACCTGACTTAGTCCTGCTCGACAATATGAGCCCACAGCAATGTGCAGAGGCTGTGGCAATCGCTGCGGGCAGCTGCAAGCTAGAAGCATCCGGTGGAATTTCGCTAGAGAACGCCAAGTCATATGCGCTTTCTGGAGTTGATTATCTGGCAATCGGAGCGCTTACACATAGCGCACCTGTACTTGATATTGGTCTAGATCTGAGAGTGGAGTAACAATGCTGTTAACAATCGATGTCGGTAACACCAACACCGTCCTTGGAATCTTTGAAGGCGAAGATTTGGTGAAGTCATGGCGAGTCAAAACTGACCCGCGTACAACTGCTGATGAGTTGTGGTTGCAATACAGCGCACTCACTAGCGGATATTCACTCACTGGTCTTTCCATCTGTTCAACAGTTCCTGCAACTCTGCGTGAACTGCGCACAATGATGGCTGAGTACTTTCAACATATTCCAACAACAATTGTTGAACCTGGAACCAAGACTGGCGTGCAATTGTTAGTTGATAATCCAAAGGAAATTGGCGCAGATAGAATCGTCAACACGCTAGCTGCGCACACTCTCTTTGGTGGCCCTGCCATCGTGGTCGACTTTGGAACATCTACAAATCTTGACGTTGTCTCACCTAAAGGTGAATTTCTTGGGGGAGCGCTTGCACCGGGTATTGAAATCTCAGTTGATGCTCTGGCAGCGCGCGCTGCTCAGCTTCGCAAAGTTGAATTAGTGCGTCCTAGGAGCGTGATTGGAAAGAACACAGTTGAAGCACTGCAATCTGGAACAATCTTTGGATTTGCTGGCCAAGTAGATGGATTAGTTGAGCGCATCATTGATGAATTAGCACAGAGCTATGAAGGAACCCCCACAGTGATTGCAACAGGTGGTCTTGCGCCGCTGATCATTGGTGTGGCTGAAACTATTGATGAACATGAGCCAGATTTGACGCTAATTGGACTTCGCCTGATACACGAAAAGAACATCGCGTAGTCGCGCAGGGGTAGACTCCTCGCACTATGACAGCCGAAAACACGCCTGCGCCAGAGGATGACCTACCCGAGCAACTTCGGATTCGTCGCGAGAAGCGCACCAACCTTATTGAGCGTGGAATTGAGCCATATCCAGTTGCAGTAGCGCGTACTAAGTCGCTAAAAGAGATCCGCGATAAGTATGTAGACCTAGAAGTTGATGTTGCTACTGGAGACACCGAAAGTCTTACTGGACGAATTATCTTTAAGCGCGATACCGGCAAACTCTGTTTTGCAACGCTACGAGAAGGCGATGGCACAGAGTTGCAAGCGATGTTATCGCTCGACAAGGTAGGACAAGATTCTCTTGATGCGTGGAAGTCAGATATCGATTTAGGTGACATCGTCTCTGTAACGGGTGAAATCATTACCTCAAAGCGCGGCGAACTCTCTATCCTGGCAACTTCTTGGGCACTAGCATCAAAGTCGCTCCGCCCGCTGCCAAATGATCACAAGCCAATGTCTGAAGAGACTCGTGTTCGCATGCGTTATGTTGATTTGATTGTGCGACCAGAGGCACGAAGTGCCGCACGTATGCGCCCGACTGTGATGCGCTCACTTCGCGATACCTTTAACAACAAAGAGTTCATTGAGGTAGAAACACCAATGCTGCAGGTGATGCATGGTGGAGCCGCAGCTCGTCCCTTTAAGACTTTCAGCAACGCCTATGACATGGATTTGTATATGCGCATTGCACCTGAGCTCTTCCTTAAGAGATGCGTAGTTGGTGGTATCGAGCGAGTATTTGAGATCAACCGTAACTTCCGTAATGAAGGCGCCGATTCATCACACTCACCAGAGTTTGCAATGGTTGAGTCATATATGGCATATGGCGATTGGCGCTCGATCGCCGATGTCACTCGCTCACTCATTCAAAACGCTGCGATGGCGGTAGCAGGTTCGCATGTTGTGACACATTACGACGGACGCCAAGCAGATCTTGGTGGCACCTGGAAAGAGATTTCACTCTATGACGCAATCTCTGAAGGAGTTGGCGAGCAGGTAACGGCGCTTACTTCCATGGATGACCTCAAGAAGATTGCCACCAAACTTGGCATGAAAATCGACCCTAAGTGGGTTACTGGCAAGCTCGCCGAGGAAATCTTTGAGCACGTTGCACAAGATAAGTTAATCGAGCCAACATTTGTTATGGGCTATCCGGTGGATACATCTCCACTTGTGCGTGCTCACCGCGAAATTCCTGGAGTTGTTGAAAAGTGGGATCTCTACGTTGATGGTTTTGAGTTAGCCACTGGTTACTCTGAATTGGTAGACCCAGTTATTCAACGCGATCGCTTAATCGAACAGGCACAACTTGGCGCTAAGGGCGATCTTGAAGCGATGCAGGTAGATGAAGATTTCTTACGTGCCATGGAATTTGGAATGCCACCAATGGGTGGAATGGGAATGGGCGTGGATCGCCTACTCATGGCTCTTACCGGTCTAGGTATTCGCGAAACAATTCTCTTCCCACTAGTAAAGCCTGAAGTTGATTAACAATGCTGGTTATTCGCCCCGCCCGAACTTCTGATGTAAAAGCAATCCGCGAACTTGTAGATTCTTATGCAGCGCCTGGACAGATGCTTGCCAAAGAAACTGTCACGCTCTTTGAAAGCGTTCAAGAATTCACCGTCGCTGAACTCGATGGAAAGGTCATCGGTTGCGGAGCTCTTCACATTCTCTGGGAAGACCTTGCTGAAGTTCGTACAGTTGCCGTTGAGAAAAGTTTGCATAAGCAAGGAATCGGACATCAGATTTTGCAAAGCATCATTGAACGTGCGCGCGAAATCGGCGTCTCACGAATTTTCTGCCTTACCTTCCAAACAGATTTCTTTGGAAAACATGGTTTCGAAGAGATTGAAGGAACTCCGGTTGCACCAGATGTCTATGCCCAGCTCTTGCACTCATATGATGCTGGAACCGCAGAGTTCCTTGATCTTGAGTCGGTAAAGCCCAATACCTTGGGCAATACCCGCATGCTCTTGACCCTCTAGCCCGATATTTGGGCATCTGCGGGAATACCAGCCCCATATCTGGGGTTCTATGACCTGTAAGCCCTTCACCTCGCACCTTCCCTACGCTGGGTTATAGGCTTACGGCAGATTCACAGCACGATCAGATCAAGTAGAAGGAGCCCGCCATGTTTGAGCGCTTTACCGATCGAGCCAGACGAGTAGTTGTCTTGGCTCAAGAAGAAGCACGCATGCTCAACCACAACTACATCGGCACAGAGCACATCCTCCTTGGTCTCATCCACGAAGGTGAAGGCGTCGCCGCTAAAGGTCTTGAATCACTCGGCATCTCTCTTGAAGGTGTCCGCGCACAGGTTGAAGAGATTATTGGTCAAGGGCAGCAAGCTCCAAGCGGACATATTCCATTTACTCCACGCGCAAAGAAAGTTCTAGAACTCTCACTTCGCGAAGCGCTGCAACTCGGCCACAACTACATTGGCACAGAGCACATCCTTCTTGGACTTATCCGTGAAGGTGAAGGCGTTGCCGCACAAGTTCTCGTTAAGTTAGGCGCCGATCTCAATCGCGTTCGCCAACAGGTAATTCAACTTCTCTCTGGTTATCAGGGTAAGGAAGCTGTTACACAAGGTGGACCAGCTGAAGGAACTCCATCTACTTCACTCGTTCTTGATCAATTCGGTCGCAACCTCACCGCCGCAGCACGCGAAGGAAAGCTTGACCCAGTAATTGGCCGCGATCTTGAAATTGAACGTGTGATGCAAATTCTTTCTCGCCGCACCAAGAACAACCCAGTTCTTATCGGTGAACCAGGCGTTGGTAAGACTGCAGTTGTTGAAGGCCTTGCCCAAGCAATTGCTAAGAACGATGTTCCTGAAACTTTAAAGGATAAGCAGCTTTACTCACTAGATCTTGGTGCACTTGTTGCTGGCTCTCGTTACCGCGGTGACTTTGAAGAGCGCCTTAAGAAAGTTCTTAAGGAAATCAAAACTCGTGGAGACATCATTATCTTCATCGATGAAATTCACACGCTCGTTGGAGCAGGAGCTGCAGAAGGCGCTATCGATGCTGCAAGCATTCTTAAGCCGATGCTGGCACGTGGTGAGCTCCAGACAATTGGTGCAACAACACTTGATGAGTACCGCAAGCACATTGAGAAAGATGCAGCTCTTGAGCGTCGTTTCCAACCAATCCAGGTGAAAGAGCCATCAGTTGCTCACACCATTGAAATTCTTAAGGGCCTTCGTGATCGCTACGAAACCCACCACCGCGTATCAATCACCGATGGTGCGCTCGCAGCCGCTGCCAATATGGCAGATCGCTACATCTCAGATCGCTTCCTTCCAGATAAGGCGATCGACCTTATTGATGAAGCAGGTTCACGTCTTCGCATTAAGCGCATGACAGCGCCTCCTGAACTCCGCGAATTCGATGACAAAATCGCTGAAGCTCGCAAGGCGAAAGAGTCTGCAATTGATGGACAAGATTTTGAAGGCGCTGCTGCTCTTCGCGATAAGGAGAAGACTCTTATCCTTGAAAAGCAGGAGGCTGAAAAGAATTGGAAGGCAACTGATCTCGATAAGGTCACTGAAGTTGATGAAGAACTCATCGCTCAAGTACTTTCAGCATCAACTGGTATTCCAGTATTTAAGTTGACTGAAGAAGAGACAGCACGTCTGCTCCGTATGGAAGATGAACTCCATCGTCGCGTTATTGGACAAGACCAAGCAATCAAGGCGCTTTCACAAGCAATCCGCCGTACTCGTGCAGGTCTTAAAGATCCAAAGCGCCCTGGTGGTTCATTTATCTTCGCTGGTCCATCTGGTGTTGGAAAGACAGAACTTTCACGCACACTTGCTTCATTCCTCTTTGGCGATGAAACAGCGTTGATTCAACTCGATATGTCTGAATACTCAGAGCGCCACACAGCCTCACGTCTCTTCGGTTCACCTCCAGGATATGTTGGCTACGACGAAGGTGGACAGCTCACCGAGAAGGTGCGCCGTCGTCCATTCTCCGTTGTTCTCTTCGATGAAATCGAAAAGGCTCACCCAGATATCTTCAACTCACTTCTTCAGGTGCTTGAAGATGGACGCCTCACCGATGCGCAAGGTCGCACCGTTGACTTTAAGAACACTGTCATCATCATGACTACCAACCTTGGTACTCGCGATATCTCTAAGTCCCTCGGACTTGGCTTTGCTAACGCAGATGATGACCTCACCAATTACGATCGCATGAAGGGCAAGGTTCAGGACGAACTTAAGAACCACTTCCGTCCTGAATTCCTCAACCGTATCGATGATGTCATCGTCTTCCACCAGCTCACCAAGGATCAGATCATTCAGATCGTCGATCTCATGGTTGCAAATCTTGATGAGCGCTTGAAGGCAAAGGACATGGGAATCGAACTCACCCAAGCTGCAAAGGATCTCTTGGCAGCGCGTGGTTACGACCCACTCCTTGGTGCGCGTCCATTGCGCCGCGTAATTCAGCGTGAAATTGAAGATGCTCTCTCTGAGCGCATTCTCTTCGGTGAACTTAAGGCTGGCGAAATCATTGTCGTTGATGTTGCAGGTGAAGGCGCAGATGCGACCTTTACCTTTGCAGGATCAGCCAAGGTTTCAACACCGGATTCACCTGAGGATCTTGCTGAGACAGCCCAGTAACTATCTCGTTAATTAACGATTTAGTTTGGGTGTTGCTCCAAAGACTTTAAATTCGCCTTGCGCATTGGCCTTAACCAGTATGCCTTCGCCTGAAGCAACTCCAACGCCGGTCAGCGCTGCGATGTTTACATAATGCCCAACTAAGACCAATAAGCCTGATTTATTCCTATGGTTCTGAATCTGCTTGCGTACCGCCGCTGTCTGAGGGTGGTTGAGTGCATCAGCCTCTTCAAAGAGTGAATCTAGATTCTTATTTAATCTGACTTTACCGAGGCCCAGTAGCTGTGCTGTCTCTTTGGCGCGACACCATCTGCTTGTTTCAACTCGAAAAATCTTGATCTCTCGACGTTGTAACCATTCACCGACATCTTTTGCATCTTGGCGACCCACGTCTGAAAGATTGCGTTGAGTAGAACAATCGTTAACTTTGAAGTTATCTGGATCTCCGACTCCGGGGGCATAGCTATGTCGCATCAAAAGAACGTAACCTTTTGGAGCGCTGCCTTGTAACTTGTCCCAGATGAGTAGTTCATTTGCTGATGAAATCTGACCCGTGAGTGAGAAGAGCAACGAGAACACAGTTGCCAGAATTAACCGCTTCATTATCTAAGCCTTAGAGTGGAAACTTCTTGCCCGGGTTCAAGATTGAGTTGGGATCAAAGACAGCCTTGATATTGCGCTGTAATCCCATGACAGTTGGAGAGATTTCATCTGCAACTAAAGTTGACTTAATTGAGCCAATTCCATGTTCGCCACTTGCAGTACCGCCAAGTGCTTGGGCAATAGCAACTATCTCGCCAAAGACCTTCTGGGCAAGGGCGGCAGCTGCCGTATCGCCATGTTCGTGAACGATAGTCGGGTGCATATTTCCATCTCCAGCATGGCCAAAGATTCCAATAGTCAGGCCGCTACTAGCGCTGAGTGCCTCAACCTTTTCTACAAACTCTGCAATCTTGGTTATGGGAAGCGCTACATCATCTAGAAGTGTTGCGCCCATGCGTTCGAGCGCTGGATATGCCATCTTGCGAACACGAATCAGATCAGCGGTATCGGCCGGATCTTCGGAGAAGACTCCATCAATCAGGTCAAAGTTCTTACATACATCTAGCGCTTCTTGGCAGCGATGTAAGTTTTCATCTAACTGCATAATTAGAACTGAGCCTGCAATTTCAAATCCCAGTGGGTGCCAGGCCTCCACAGCCTTAAGCGTTGTCTGATCAACGATTTCGAGCATCGAAGGCTTAAAGCGCAGGAGTTGAGCAGATGCTGCGGCAGCTTTGGTCACGCTTGGAAAAGTTGCAATCAGAGTTGCGGGGGATTGCGGGCGGATCTCTAAGTTAAGAGTGAGCTCAGTGATGATTCCCAGCGTTCCTTCAGAGCCGATAAAGAGATGGAGCAAGTCATAAGTTGTGACTGATTTCTTTGTCGCCTTTCCAAGTTCAATGATTTCACCGCTAGCAAGAACAACTTGGGCTGCGCGCACATGTGAAGAGGTAACTCCGTACTTCACGCAGCACATTCCGCCAGCGTTGGTGGCAGCGTTTCCGCCGAGCGTTGACCAATCGCGGCTTGCGGGGTCTGGCAGGTAGGCAAGACCTAACTCTTTTACCTTGGTATCTAAATCAAGATTGATCACACCTGCCTGCACACGAGCAATTTGATTCTCGGTATCGATAGAGATGATCTGATTCATCTTTTCAAGTGAAATAACTATTGAGTCAGCACTTGAGTTAGCACCTCCGGCAAGGCCGCTGCCAGCGCCTCGCGTAACAACAGGAATCTTATGTTCGTTGGCATAGCGCAACGTTGTCGAAATCTGTTCTGCACTTCGGGCAAGCAAGACTGCAAGTGGTGGAGCTGATTGAGCAAAGGGAGCCTGGTCGCGTGAATAAGAGGTGGTGATATCAGGATCTGTAATCAGATGTGAATCTGCACCAAGCAGTGATTGCAACGCAGATATGTGGCTCACAACGTTAACTCTATCTCGCTAGCGTGGAAGTGAGAACTTATTCTTGCCACGAGATTCGATGAGACCATCATCAAGCAAGGTCAGCAGCGCTTTCTCAAGTTGCGACGGGACATCCCACAGCTGCGCAATCTGGTTCTTTGTCAGAACTTCATTTTCTCGAAGCGCCTGAACAATGGTGCCGCGGCATTGGCGATCGGTTCCGTGCCAGCTTTGTCGCCGCTTAACTACATCAGACTTTGGATAATCCAAACTTCGCCAGGTGCAGACGTGTGCAACTGGGCAGATCCCACATTTAGGCGATTGTGATGTGCAGATAACTGCGCCAAGTTCCATAGTGGCGGCGGCCCACAGGTGCGGGTCCTTCTTCGGAATCAACTCTTCATAGCGAGATTTCTCAACTTTCGTTGCAGTTTGTTTAGGAGTTTCAACTCCATCGAAGAGCCGCGCAAAGAGTCTGCGAATATTGATATCGAGAACGAGTGAACGTTTCTCAAAGGCAAAAGCTGTAATCGCAGCTGCTGTGTATTCGCCGATGCCAGGAAGTGCGCGAAGCTCGGCCTCATCTTCAGGAATCTTTCCCTTGAAGTTATGAGTTATCTCTTTGGCGCATTCATGCAGCCGTAAAGCGCGCCTCGGATAACCAAGTCGGCCCCATGCAGTGATTACTTCAGCAGGAGTTGCCTTTGCAAGGGAGGCAGCTGTGGGCCAACGTTTCATCCAGGCTTCATAGACAGGTAAAACGCGATTCACTGGAGTTTGCTGCAACATAAATTCTGAGACTAGAACTCCCCAGGCATCAGTTTTGCGCCAAGGTAGATCGCGCTTATTCTTTTTAAACCAGGAGGTAATCTCTTTTTCAAACATTAGTCACCAGTGATTTTTACGCGTTGCAGCGCTTGATCAAGGCGCGAGACTTCAACGATCTCCATGCCTGCGATAGCCACATCTGATCCAGCTGGAACAAGTGCGCGCTTAAATCCAAGTCGATAGGCCTCAGCTAAACGCCTAGATACACCGCTGACTTTACGTATTTCTCCGGCTAGACCGACTTCACCGATGGCAACTAAATCTGCAGGTAGCGCCAAACCTTTTGCAGCAGATGCAACTGCAAGTGCCAACGCTAAATCTGCAGCAGGTTCGGACATCTTCATGCCTCCGACAGTTGCGGCATAAACATCGCGACCGCCAACGCGCACATGAGCACGCAGTTCTAGAACGGCGAGCGTCATTGAGGTGCGGGCAGAATCAAGTCCACTAGTAACTCGACGCGCATTTCCGAAGTCATTTTCACGTCCAGCACTTACTAGCGCTTGGATTTCAGCAAGGAGTGGGCGACGACCTTCAAGAGTGACAGTGACGCATGTTCCTGGAACAGGTTCAGCATGGCGCGATGTAAATAGGCCAGTGGGATCGAGAACGCTTTCAATTCCGGTATCACTTAAATCAAAGCAACCAACTTCATCGCTAGCGCCAAAGCGATTTTTAATTGCGCGGATAAGGCGTAAACGTGAATGGCGTTCGCCTTCAAATTGCAGAACCACATCAACGATATGTTCGAGTAGGCGAGGACCTGCAATAGAACCATCTTTAGTGACGTGACCGACGAGAAGTAAGGTGATATCGCGATCCTTACAAATACGGATAAGTGCGCCAGCTACTTCGCGGACCTGGGTAACGCCCCCTGGCGAACCATCAGCGGTCGAAGAGCCAATAGTCTGAACTGAGTCGATGATGAGAAGTTCAGGTTTTACTGCATCGATATGTGCAATCACTGCACCTAAATCTGTTTCAGAGGCGAGAAAGAGTTGTGGATCAACGGCCTTGATACGTTCTGCGCGAAGTCGAACTTGGGATGCTGACTCTTCACCTGAAATGTAGAGCGCAGGGATTCCTTTAGCTGCAGTTTGAGCTGCTACGGATAAGAGAAGTGTTGATTTACCAACGCCGGGTTCGCCTGCCAGCAAGATGGCAGCGCCAGGAACTAAACCGCCACCAAGCACGCGATCGAGTTCAGAGACCCCGGTTGCACGTGCGCGCGCGGCTGAAAGATCGACATCACCGATAGGAGTTGCCTTAGATGTAACTGTTCCGGCGACGAGAGAAAGTTTTTTGGGAGCTGCTAACTCTTCAACAGATCCCCAGGCCTGGCATTCGCCACAACGTCCAACCCATTTCTGAGATGTCCATCCGCATTCAGAGCAACGGAAGGGATCCTTTTCAACCTTGGCCATAGACGTAGGTTAGGGGAGGGAACTGACTATTTACCGGCTGCGAGAGTGGCTGGGTGTTGGATAACAAAGAGTGGAAGTGAACGCGCTTGCGCATCGCGAATGCCTTGAACGCGGCGGTCGCAGTGCTCGGCTAAGACAGCGTAGGCAGCCTCGCCCATCAACTTCTGTAGCTCTGCTTTATTGGAGATATAGACAGGCTCGCTTCCGACGTGAGCATCGGTATTGCTAGTGCAGTACCAATCAAAATCATCTCCGCCATCGCCCCAGCCAAGGCGTTCGTATTCGCCGATAACTGTTACTGAATATTCGCGCTCGCCAACTTCGCGAGTTTCAAAACTTCTGCGAAGTGGAAGTTGCCAGCAAACATCTGGCTTTGTATCTACAAAGTGCATACCGCGCTTCTGCGCCAAGTGATGGAGAACGCAACCGAATGAACCTGTGAAGCCAGGAGCTTCATAACCTTTGCGGTTAAGGAAGATGCAAGCATCGTTAACAGTGCGAGTCTTGCGATCTTTATCTTCATCTAAATCTGTAATGCGAAGTTGTCCGCCAGGTTTCTTGGGGCGAGCCTCTTCATAAAATTGCCACATCTCAGGGGTAAGAAATTCTGCAGCCTTGCGTACGCGCTCTTCATCGTCCTCATCTGAGTACATCGCACCTTCAGTGCAGCATCCATCGTTTGGGCGATCTTTAAAGACGCCTTTGCAACCATCGCCGTAGATGCAGGTCCAGAATGAGGTGAGCCAGGTCAAATCGCACTTAAAGATTTCTTCTTCATCATTGGGATCTGTGAATTCGACCCAGTCACGCGCGAAACCTGGCTTTATCTCTGACATAGTCGCAGAGCCTACGCGTACTCTTTCGCTATGGCTAATCAGGTGAGCGATATCAAAGTTGGCATCATTGGTGCTGGAACCATGGGAGAAGCATTTATCGCAGCTCTCATCCGATCAGGTATCGCTCCATCATCAATTAGCGTTGTTGTAAGGCGCCCTGAACGTGGCGATGAACTTGTAAAGCGTTACTCAATCGCTATCGAGCCACTTGAACAATCACTGGCAACGAGTGATGTTGTGATTCTAGGTATTAAACCACAAGGTTTAGCAGAGCTTGTGCCGCAAGTTGCTCCACATATAAAGTCTGACTCACTCGTGATCTCCCTACTTGCCGGCAAGACAATCTCTGCAATCGCAACAGGGCTATCTGGCCATAAAGCGATCGCTCGCGTGATGCCAAATACGCCGACCTTGATAGGTAAAGGAATGGCTGGCTACTCACTGAGTGTGGGTGTCTCTGATTCTCAGAAAACTTTCATAGAAAAGCTGCTGGCAGCAACAGGAAAAGCGATTGAGATACCTGAAGAATTGCAGAATGCACTTACTGGAACCAGCGGATCAGGACCGGCTTACTTCTTCCGCTTTGTTGAAGCCATGGTAGATGGCGCAGTTGAAATGGGGCTTAGCCGTGAAGATGCCACCACACTTACTATTCAAACTATTGTCGGTGCAGCAGCGCTGCTTGATGGTTCAGAAGATTCACCAGCACGCTTGCGTGAAAAGGTGACTAGCTTGAAGGGTGCGACAGCAGAAGCGCTGGCGGTCTTTGATGATGCTGGAATTTCTGAGATTGTGGCAAAAGCGATGGCGGCATCTGCAAGACGCGCTGGAGAACTTGCCCAGTAATGAAAAAACTTCTTCTCCTTATTTTTGCCGCATCACTTCTTTCACCAACTGCAAACGCTGTACCTAAAGCTGTTGCGGTTAAGAAGTTAGATATCGTCGCATCAGCAGTTAATGCCGAAGGGTTAGTGGCAACCGGAAAGACACTTGTCACATATGCAAATACGGGGTCAACAAATTCAAATATTGCATTAACTGGACTTGATGTAACTGGTGCGCAGCAGTGGGTTCGCACCATTGATTCAGGAGTCGATGAGATTGCAACTGCAGCCGCCGTTGATGCCGCTGGCAATATCTGGTTAGCAGGGTCTTCGGCTGCGGTCGTGGTAGCTGAAAGTGCGACAGCTGTAATTGCTGCAGAGAATCCTGATGGCGTTGTGGCAGAAGTGCTACCTAAAGTGCGTGGCGATATGAATCAGATAACCATCTGGAAGTTATCTCCATTGGGTGAACTGGTGGCTACTTATCTTTCTGTACAAAACAGCCCAGCGCTTGTTTCGGCAATCTCTGTAAATGCCTCTGGTATCTCACTCGTTGGAGTTCTGGCAGATCGCCCCTTCCTTATTTCAGCTACGCCGACTGGAGTATTCGCCAAACCTGTCTTTATTGGAAGTAATAAAACTGCACTGAATGTAGTAGTTCGCAGCCCTGACGGCTCAGTGAATCTCTTTGGTGAAAGTTCAGAGACCTTAGGTGGCAAGAAACTTGCTGGCGCCCGCGATGGAATATTGGTGAAAGTCAGCAAAGCAGGAGCAATCACTAGCGTTGTGCGCAGTTCTGCCATCAAGGCACAGCGCTCTTGGCTCGCAGCTGATTCGACTTTAGCCTTAACAGGTTATGTAAAATCTGGAAAAGTTATTGAAAGCGCATTTACAAAGTTCAACTCTTCCTTTGCACCCACATGGACTATGCGAATTCCATCTACCGGAGTTTCCACCGTATTGAGTGCCGCTGGAACCACTTATGGTGCGCTCTCTTCCAACTCTGCAATAAAAGGCGTAACCGGGTGGAGGCCAACTACTCCGACGCTCTTGCTGACCACCTTTACAAGTAAAGGTGTGATGACAGGGGCATATGCAGATAGCCAACTCAGCGCCCCGATCTCTCTGGTTTACTCGAAGGATTTGGGGCTTTGTGGGCTAGCTCGGGGTAGTGGAGAATCCGTTTCGATTTTTAGGCTTGGTACGCGGTAGCCTTTCCCACCTTAAGAGATAAGAAAACGAATTAAGAAAGAGTGTGACCTATGGGTTCCGTAATCAAGAAGCGACGCAAGCGCATGGCGAAGAAGAAGCATAAGAAGCTTCTAAAGAAGACTCGCATTCAGCGCCGTAACGCCAAGTAATTCTTTAAGTTACTGAAAGCGGAACATAGAGAGCTGGCCTTTAACGCCAGCAATTAAATATTTAACACGATCAACAGTGACCCAGGCGGAATCTATTCCGTCTGGGTTTTGTTCTGATGTCACCAATTTGATTGTCGGAACTGCGCGAACGCTATCGAGCACACATAATCTCTGCTGGCAGTTAAAAGCGATCAGTGTTCCATCAGTATTGAGATATTTACCTGGGGCTCCATAAAGTTCAGTAGTCACAGAGTTCTGTAGCGCAGTGGTTTGTAGTGGGCTCCAACGGATCTTGTTGGGCGTCGTCGGTGCAGATGGCACCGAGGTTAACCAGGTAGCTTGAATACCTGTCAGAGTCTTGGCGATAGAAACATCAAAGCCTGTCATTGGCACAGCGCCACCAGATGTATCGATGTTGTAATAACTCCAAGGCGAACCTGAAAGTGTGGCTCGGGATGCAACTCGAACTTCTCCAGATGTTGCCTGCTTCTTTTGATTGATGGTGAGCACTGAATCGTAGACAACGTAGGTTCGCTTGCCATCAAAGAGCGCCTTAAGGTGGAAAGCAACATCGCCCATGGTGCGACCATCTGTCTTGCGATCGCCGTCGACTAGTTCATAACTCCACTTGGTTGCGCCCTTTACCTTTGTTGCACCGAGCAGAATTCCTTGGCTTTCGTCACGGTAGAAGACTTGAACTCCGCCAGCAGTTGCAACACAGGCGTTGGAGATACTGACATCGCTACCTGTACGAACTCTTACAGGATCTCTATAGTCATTTACCTGCGGGCCATTTCCATCCACGATTTCGTGGGTGAATTTCTTTCCATCGTAGGTGGCATAACGCAGGTCGCGATCATCACTTTCAGAGTAGAAGATATGTAATAACTGTTTAGTACCTGAACCATTGACGCAGAGTGAGACAGGGCTGGTGATCTTAAATCTGGTGCGTTCTCCCGAACCACCTGCGCCATCTACAGTTGCTTTGCGCCAGATCTTGCCATCCCATGATGCAAGCCTGAGAACTCCGCTCTTGCTATCGGTGTAAGCAACCAGTGGCTTGCCATTGAAGTTGATACTTGAAATATGTTTTCCATCAGCGTTTTGATCGATGATGAATCGCTTCCAGCCAGCCTGCGGAACCATCGGCGCAGTTATCACTGCATCGGATACCCCATTTGTATTTGAAGCGACAATGCTGAAGCTATAGCTAGTGCCATTCTTTAACCCGGTAAAGGAAAGTGGAGATTCAGTTGAACTCTTTACTTGATTGGTAGTCAGATTACGCACTGAATAACTAGTTACCTGAGCGGTGCGCGCGTTGGCAGGAGGATCAAAGGTAATAACTGCCGAGCTATCTGCAATAAGTGCAGTCGCATTTCTTACTGGAAGCGGAATACCTACCGCGACACCAACAGGAGGCTTGCGACGTAAGTCTTCAATCATCGCTAAGAGCAGAGAACCTGGTTCACGAAAAACTTCACCAGCATCAAGATTTGGCGTCATAATCGAATTAGCGCCCAAATCCTTATAGGTCTCTTCATCGATGTGGCTTACAGAGGAACCATCTTCATAGCGCGCTGGCGTATACAAAACGATCTTCTCGCCGCCATTTGCTGCATTTCCAAACTGACCTGACCAGACAAGTTTGGAGGTGAGAGCTTTACCAAGTTCTATCGAAGGAGATGGCAGATCTGAGAGGCGACGTCCATCAGGCAATTGCGCATAAGCTGCGTAAGGAGTTGGTTGTTCGATCGTTCCGTAACCGAAGAATGAATCATAGGAATCAGTTGAGAGAAAACCTAAACCGTGAGCCATCTCGTGCAAGAAGACAGATGGTAAGTCATATTCAGTGGCGCTGGGTTTTCCATCATTTCGAGTATTCCAATTAGCTAGCGAGTTAATCTGAATCACCATATCGGGGTTATTTGGTTCGAGATCTTTACCAGCCAGAGCATTTGCAAGTGCTGAGGGATACCAGAGGCTCTGATCTGGTGCGCCATCAAAACCTGAGTAGTAATTTCCAGGTCTTGCACTACCTAAGACGCCCCACGATGGGGACCGTCCCCATGTTGCATCAATCGTGACAGGAGCTGCAGATACAAAATTCGCAGCCCAGATATCAACTGCCGATTGGAAATCTCTCTTAGCCCAATCTGGAAAGTTCTTGTAATTAACTACAAACTTTGATTTCGCCTCTAGATTGAAAACTTTAGGCGGAGTAGTTGTTGGAGTTCCAACCGCCTTACCTGCGTAGGTATGTCCCCAGACTGTCGAAGGTGCAACTTTGAAATTGGATAGCGCTTGTGATGGAGCAGGGAGGAGAGTTGCAAAGAGAACTGAGATAGCGAGGAAGAGCCCACCTTTTCGCAGTAATTGGCTCCTCATAGCGGGCAACGCTATCAGGGTGCGAGAATGCAGTCATGGTTACCGTTTACTCTCGCCAAGGCTGCCATCTCTGCGAAAACACTGTGAATACTCTTGAAGGAATGCGTGCAGAACTCAACTTCACAATCGAAGTGATTTATATAGATGGAAGCCCTGAGTTAGAGAAGTTATATGGCCACGAAGTTCCGGTAATTCATATCAATGGTGAACACCATGACTTCTTTAAGGTAGATCCAGAGCGCTTTAGAACTTCCCTTGAAAAACATCGTCGGCATCAATAATTCGATACGAGTAACCCTGCTCTGCCAGGAAGCGCTGTCTATTCTGTGCAAAGTCTTGATCGATGGTGTCGCGAGAAACAACAGAGTAAAACTTTGCACCTCGTCCATCTGATTTAGGACGCAAGATACGTCCTAAACGTTGCGCCTCTTCTTGGCGTGAACCAAATGCACCAGATACCTGAATAGCGATTGTGGCTTCGGGCAGGTCGACAGAGAAGTTAGCAACCTTGGATACAACTAGGCATGTCACTTCACCACTTCGGAAAGCAGCAAAGAGTCTTTCGCGTTCTTTCTGGGGCGTATCACCCTTAATGAGTGGCACACCCAAAGTTTCAGATAGGTCATCTAATTGATCAATATATTGACCAATGACAAGTACTTGCTCACCTGCATGATGAGCAACGAGCTCTTCAACAACGTTGCGCTTGGTGCGAGTAGTGGCGCAGAAGCGATAACGCTCTTCGGGCTCAGCGGTTGCATAAGAGAGGCGTTCTGCTTCAGTTAGATTTACGCGAACTTCAATACATTCAGCGGGAGCGATATAGCCCTGCGCTTCAATCTCTTTCCAGGGCACATCAAAACGTTTAGGCCCAATCAATGAGAAAACTTCACCTTCCATTCCATCTTCACGAACCAAAGTGGCGGTCAGTCCTAAGCGACGACGTGACTGAATATCTGCAGTAAAGCGAAATATTGGTGCAGGCAGTAAGTGCACTTCATCGTAAATAATCAAGCCCCAGTCATGGGTATCAAAGAGGTCAAGGTGTGCGTACACACCGTTCTTCTTCTTAGTCATGACCTGATAAGTCGCAATCGTTACTGGGCGAATCTCTTTCTTTGATCCTGAATATTCGCCAATCTCATCTTCATTGAGCGTGGTGCGCTTCAGCAATTCGTCACGCCACTGGCGCGCAGCAACAGTGTTCGTCACCAAAATAAGGGTGGTTGCTTTGGCATGAGCCATCGCTGCAGCTCCAACAATTGTCTTTCCTGCACCGCATGGCAGAACAACAACTCCAGAACCACCATGCCAGAAACCTTCTGCGGCATGCTCTTGGTACTGGCGAATCTTCCAGCCATCTTCTTTGAGGGCGATGTCATGTGCTTGTCCATCGACATAGCCAGCGAAATCTTCAGCAGGCCAACCTAAGCGAAGCAGTGATTGCTTAATCTGCCCACGTTGGCTGGGATGTACGGCGATAGTCTCCTTATCAATGCGCACGCCCAGCAGAGGTGCAATCTTCTTGGCGCGAATAACTTCTTCGAGAACTCCGGTATCGGTTGTGACAAGAATCAGTCCATGTATTGGATCTGCCTCTAAACGCAATCTGCCGTAACGTGACATTGTTTCGGCAACATCTACTAAAAGTGAATGTGGAACTGCATATCGTGAATACTTAATAAGCGTGTCGATTACCTGCTCGGCATCATGTCCGGCAGCGCGCGCATTCCATAAACCGAGATTGGTAAGGCGGTAGGTATGGATATGTTCTGGAGATCTTTCAAGTTCAGCAAAGGGCGCAATTGCGCGACGACATTCAGTTGAGAGAACGTGATCGACATCAAGAAGAAGTGTTTTATCGCTCTGGACGATTAATGGTCCATCGGTCATGAGAGGAGATCCTTAATCAACGCGTGCAGAAAATCGCTGCGTTCTTGCATAGAAGAGATACTCACCCATTCGGAAGGAGCATGTGCACCGCCACCAACTGCGCCAAGTCCATCAAGTACTTGTGCACCCGCTGCTGCAGCAAAGTTTCCATCGCTTGCTCCACCGACTTCTGCAGACCCAAGTGGCTTCATACCAATCGCGGCAGCAACTTTCTCGGCGCGTTCGTAGAGCGCCTTCGTTGATGATGGCTGCAGCGGTGGTCGATTGAGACCACCGGTGATTTCAAGTCGGGCTGCAGGATTTACAGCCTTGAGAGCTTTGATTTCGCGATCAACGCGTTCAAGTTCAGCTTGAGAAAATGAACGAGCGTCAACATCTAATACAGCAAGATCAGGAACAGTATTGGTGGTATTTCCTGAATGTAAAAGGGTAGGCACAACAGTTGTTCCGTGTTCAGAATTTTCTAATTTTCCAAGGGCCAAAACTGCGTGAGCGATTTCAGTTGTGGCGTTGACACCTTTCTCAGGTTCAAGACCGGCATGGGAAGCCAGACCAATTACCTTGATTTGGTACATCGCTGTTCCCTTACGACCTGTCTTTACCTTGCCATCAAGGGATGCCTCCAAAACAAGAACTGCCTTTGCACTTGCTGAAAGTTCTTTAATAAGCGCCTTCGATGCGTGGCTGCCTGTCTCTTCATCTGTTGTTGCAACGAGCGCTACTGGCCCCTCAATTCCCTTAAGCGCATATAACGCTTGGATAAATCCAGCTTTCATATCAAAAGTTCCGGGACCGCGGAGAACATCTCCTTGGATATCCCACACTGGTTGAAATGATCCATGCGGCCACACTGTGTCGAGATGAGCAAGGACAAGAACTTCTGGTTTTTCAGATCCCCACCAGAAGACTGGGCGACCTTCAATGGTCTTTATCTGTGCAGGAACACCTAAGACGCGAGTTGCGATATCGCTCGCTAGTCGAACCACTTCGGTGCAGGCCTCTAAATCATCACTAGGTGATTCGCAACGAACCAACGCTTCTAGGGCTGCCAACATAGGCTCAAGTCTGCCGTATTCAGTGGATATCTCGCTCGTCATAACGCTGCCACCCCTGTAATTCGCGCGATTCTAAAGGTCTGCACTTCACCAGTTGCGTGGTCGCGCGCAAGGAGAGAGCCGGCAGATAACTTCAGTGGATCAATGATGCGATGTGAAACCAAGCCATTGTTATCGGCATATCCAATGGAGAGCGATTTATTTGGCTGGTTTTGTAAGTAATCACTGAGCAGCTCGAGAGTCTCATTTGCTGTGGTGCGAGGAAGAGAGCCAAGAGCTTCAGTTGCAATGTTGCGCATGGTGCTCTGCTTACGACTTGATTTTTCTCCGGTACGAAGCGCCCGTAGCGCGTTCTGAATCTGAATCTCATCAGGTTTTTCATATTCACCGATGATTCTGGGTGGACGCGCTTTCCCTTGTGCGCGCTGCACACGTGGACCACTGAGCAAGAGCCCTTTGGCATCCTCGCCAGCGGGAAGATAACCGTAGCTACGAAGAATATGCATCGCTTCTGCCGCATCAAATGTAGAGATAAGAACTTCAGGAGCTATTCGACGCAGACCCAAGATTTCAAGGCGCTTATCGCCGATGATTTGTGCGATCAACGCTGGATCTTCACAGCGAATAAATGATGCAGTATTTCCAACGCGCAATTTGCCGTGTTTCTTCGCCACATCTGCAATCAGATATTCCAAAGGTTGCGGCATTGGAGTCTTAGAAGTTTTTGCTAAGAACTTTGCAATCTCATCACCGGTACGACCATGATCTAGCCCGCGGCGGATAGAACTTTCAGAGAATCTAAAGACAGTCGCACCACCGCGAGATTCGACATCTGCAATCAGAGCAAGCTCTTGCGCGACTTCATGTTCGAGCGGCCCTGGTGCGATTGCAGTGTTATCACTTTGAATCAAGATGTGATCTACCGCTTTGGGAAGATCGCTATCGATGGCTGAACAATCTGCACCATCAAGAAAATCGATTCCGTATTGAGAAATCACACCTTGACCAGTGATTCCTAGCCATTCACATTCACGCAGGTTCCAGAGAAGATAATCCTTTTGCAATCCGCCAGAACGCTTACTTGGAGAAAGCCAGAGCGCAGCTTCGTAGAGTGTCTGCGGGTCAACTGCAATACCTCTGTTTTCGTTAAGGAGGTTGAGTACGAGGCGTCGAGTACTAGCAGCGTTGGCGCGATCGAGTTCAGGGCCAAGTGGTGCAACGTTCTTACTTGCCTCCTTCCCAACTAAGCCAGGAAGACGCGAAGAGATTAGCCACGCAGAAGTCAGCGCCTGCCATCGAGTAGATGCGCTCTGCATCAACCAGATATCAAATTGCGTTGTCGGAAGAATCTTGTCATCGGCCTCGATGGTCAAAAGCCCAGCTACATATGCAACCTCTGCAATAAAGGCAGCGCATACTTCATCAACACCTAAGTGCAGTGAGAGCTCTTTTAATTCGCGGACGCCAAGTCCTCCCGAACGAAGAG
Organism: Candidatus Nanopelagicaceae bacterium; assembly: GCA_965267965.1. GTDB lineage: Bacteria > Actinomycetota > Actinomycetes > Nanopelagicales > Nanopelagicaceae > Planktophila. Next base: position 1,234,963 of record OZ254131.1, on the reverse strand, counting down.
CGTTTGCTGGCTCTTGCGCCCAATAGTTAAGAACTTCTTCAGTCCAGCGCAGGAAAGTGGTGATGTTGGCGATCGCTGCCAACTGCACGCTTCGCTCATCACGTTTACTTGCTGTGATAGTTGGTTGCGCAACTTCGAGTTGGCGATGCACCTTGTTGCCACGTAGATAGATAGCAACTTCTCGCGGCAGGACCACTGTCTGTTGATTGAATGGAACAAGGAAACCTTCTTCAAGTAACCAAGCCACACCAGCAGATGGTTTCTTGATATCGCTAATCGTCCCGCGTGGAGGACCCCAGACCATCGCCTCGAGAACTTTCTTAGCCGCAGCAGGAGCTTCATCTAGCTTCTTCAACTTTAACTTCGCCATGGATGCCGGTCCAAGCCCAGCTATTTCGTTGCCCAGCACTTCTTTAAGATTTGTGGGAGTGCGCATTCCATCTTTATCTACATATAACAAGCCACGTTCAATTAAGCCAGGAAGAGTAAAGAGCGCTGACTTTTCAGTAAGGGCTACAACTTCCTTCTCGGTAAATGGCTCATCTAAAATCGCACAGACTTCAAGTACTTGTAGCTGCCACTTGTTAAGCGCATCAACTGCGCGAGCCAAGCTAGGTGCAGACGATGCACGAACGGCCAAACTTGCTACATCAGGCGGAACCGGGGTTACGAGATCAGGCCTGTGAGTGAACATGGAAATTAGCGCAGCATCATCGAGCGCGCGTAAATAATCTGCATAAGAGCGAATTTCCATAACCTGCCAACGATAGCCGTTAGTTGGGTGTGGGCGCTAATTGAGGTGAAAGGGTTAGCGCTTTCTAGGAGTAAACCAGGCAGCAATCGCCGCAAAGCGACTGACCATCGGCCCAAGCAATCGATTGAGAAAACGTGCACGACGGAAGTCGTGAATTGGCCAACCTTCGGCAAGTGCACGGATTCTCAAGATTGCATCCGGATTAATTGCGCATGGATTCCCAACTGCTTGAAGAAGTGGAATGTCGTTGTGGCTATCTGAGTACGAGTAGCAATCAGCCAATTGAAAACCTCGGGTTGCTGCAAGATCTTGAATAGCAATTGCTTTCTCGACCCCGTGAAGAAGTTTTCCATCTAGTGAACCGGTATAAACACCATTCTCAATTCGTGCTTTGCTGCCAAGTGCACCTGTAAGACCTAGGCGTTGCGCAATGATGTTTGCCATATCTTGTGGAGCCGCAGTGACAAGCCAAACTTCTTCGCCTTTATCTAAATGTGACTTGGCAATCTCAAAGGTACCTTGCCAAATCTTCGGCGAGACGAATTCATCGTATATCTCTTCGCCAATCTTCTTAATATCTTCGACTGCATGGCCACCGATAAAGTCGGTAGCTGCATTTTGAAATTTCTCGATGACCTCTTTCTTTTCCGTACCTGTCATGCGAAAGCGGATGTTGGCAACAACAAATCTTGAGATATCAGCCTTTGTGAAAAATCCACGCTGATACATACCTCGTCCGAGAAAGTAGAGTGTGGACCCTCTCACGAGGGTGTTATCTACATCGAAAAAGGCAGCTCTTTGAGAGGTGAGTGCCATGTCACTACCCTAGCGAAGGGGGCCCTTTATCGACGCTTTATGCTTAGCGCTATGAGTTCCACTGTTTACGTCGTTCGCCATGGCGAGGTAGAGAATCCGCAGAAAATTCTCTATGGACGTCAACCTGGCTGGAGACTGTCACAGCGTGGACAAGAAATGGCGAAGGCTGTTGGTGAGTGGTCTAAAGAGTTAGATCTTGGCGCGCTCCATGTTTCTCCTTTACAGCGCGCACAAGAAACTGCCGCCCCAATTGCAAGTGCGCACTCAATCAAGATTCATACAGATGAGCGTCTGATCGAAGCTGCCAACATCTTTGAGGGTAAATCATTTGAACTAGGTAGCGGTGTTCTTAAGCACCCCTCTTCTTGGCGACATCTATACAACCCATGGAAGCCATCATGGGGTGAACCATATGAAGAGCAGATTTCTAGAATGCTCGCTGCAATCTTTGATGCCAAGAAAGCCGCAGCAGGAAAAGATGCCATCGTAGTGTCACACCAGCTACCTATCTGGATTTTGCGCAGCGCTGTCGAAGGACGCAAACTTCTACATGATCCACGTAAGCGTGAGTGCACCTTGGCTTCAGTTACTGGAATTCACTTTGATAACGATGGCATGATTTCTGGAACTTCATATCTAGAACCTGCAAAACACTTGTTACCGAAGAAATAAGATGAAGAAATATCTGCCCATTCTGATTTCAGCTCTTGTGCTGACTGGGTGTGGAACAAGTGGTACTTCACAAGCAGAAGAGAGCTTTATCGCCGGCAGTGGCGCAGTCACAACCATCAAAGAAGGTTCTCGCCAGAAAGCGCCTGCAATTTCGGGTATGACTTTAAGTGGCGAAAACTATTCATTCGCCGGGGGGCAAGTCGCCGTTGTAAATGTATGGGCGTCATGGTGTTCGCCATGTCGCGCAGAAGAGCCAGCACTTTCTGCGTTAGCGAAGAAGTACACCGATGTTGCTTTCATAGGAATTTTGACGCGTGATAATCCCGTCAATGCGGAAGCTTTTGCGCGCAATCGAGGAATTCCTTACCCAACGCTCATTGATGATTCAGTCTTGGTGGGCTTTAGCAAATCGCTACCTGCAAATGCAATTCCAACGACTTTAGTCATTGATCGTAACGGTGGCGTTGCAGCTCGAGTTTCAGGCGCTGTCACCGTTGCCTCGCTCACCAAACTTATTGAGGATGTGAGCGCGGAATGAGAGATTTCGTAGTCAACCATCTCCTTGATGGCTTCTTACTTACCGCTTTTCCCATCGCGGTTCTTGCTGGGGTTATCTCATTTGTATCTCCATGCGTTCTGCCGTTAGTTCCTGGATATCTCTCATTTGCAGCAGGTTTTTCACAAGCGCGTGGACGAGTCTTTCTTGGCTCACTTCTCTTCGTTGCCGGATTTAGCGCACTCTTTATCTCTTATGGTGCGCTCTTCGGCGAACTTGGTTCACGTATTGCCACTAACGAAGAGAGCATCACGCGAGTTTTGGGTGCGCTCACAATTTTGATGGGCGTTATCTTTATTGGAGCTTTCCCTTTGATGCCGACGATTAAGCCTCGGATTTCAACTACCGGTGGGCTCATCGGCGCACCGCTACTTGGTTTCCTCTTTGGAGTTGGTTGGACTCCATGTATCGGCCCCGCACTCGCGAGTGTGCAGGCGCTAGCTTTTCAAGAATCCAGTGCAGTACGCGGATCGATTCTCTCTTTAGGTTATTGCATCGGCTTAGGTGCGCCATTTATTGCAACCGGCCTCTTCCTTGATAAGTCAGAGAAGATTCGTAAAGTCGCGCTGAAGAGTGGTGGTGCGATTTCGAAAGTTGGTGGAGTCTTCTTGATTATCATCGGTATCTTGCAACTGACTGGTCTCTGGACTGATTTGATGATCGAGATGCGTTCCTGGATTTCAGATTTTGTGCCGGTGATCTAATGAGCCAGAAGGTAGAAGTACCAGAGATCGGATTCATTGCGCTACTCCGATATGGCTGGCGTCAATTAACAAGTATGCGCACTGCGCTCATTCTCTTGATGCTCTTAGGAATTGCCGCAATCCCTGGCTCATTAATCCCACAGAGAATCACCAACCCCATCGCTGTGCGTGATTTCTATATCAACAGTCCCAGCGAGGCTCGCTGGTATGACCGCTTCTATCTCTTCGATGTTTATGGGTCTCCGTGGTTTAGCGCTATCTACATACTTCTCTTCATCTCTTTAGCTGGCTGCGTTCTGCCACGTAGCGTCGAGCATTACAAGGCGATGCGCGCACAACCGCCTGCGACTCCTCGAAACCTATCTCGCTTGGAGTTTCACCAAGAGTTTGCAACCTCATCTGGCGCTTTAGATCGCGCCGATAACTGGTTTAGCAAGAATCGCTTTCGCGTCAGGCGAGAAGGCAACTCGCTCTCTGCTGAAAAGGGTTACCTGCGCGAAACCGGAAATCTACTTTTCCACTTATCTCTCATTCTAATTCTGGTCGGCGTGAGCTTTGGCGCGCTCTTTGGTATGCGCGGTGAAGCGATCATCAATGTCGGAGAGCGCTTTATCAACGTTCCTACTACTTATGACTCACTCGCCTTGGGTAAGTTGACCAACGAAAAATCACTATCTCCATTTGAGATCAAGCTCGATCGCTTCGTTGCAGAGTATGACCCCAGAACAAACCAACCTCGTGATTACACCGCTTGGGTAACAATCACAGAAGATGGCAAGAGCGAGAAGAAGGTATTGAAGGTCAATAAACCTCTGACATTCGGCAGCTCTCGTGTTTACTTGCAAGCAAATGGGTATAGCCCCGTGGTTACTGTGCGAGATTCACAAGGAAATGTTGCGCTACAAGGACCTGTTCCATTCTTGCCTCAAGATGGAAACCTGCGCTCCATTGGCGCCATCAAAGTTCCTGATGCAAATCCGCCAGTGGGATTTGTCGGAAACTTTCTACCAACAAACCAACGTCTTGAGGGACAAGGTTCAATCTCGATTTTCCCTGAACTCTTAGACCCCAAGTTGCTCTTCTCTATTTGGAAAGGTGACATGGGGCTCGATTCAGGTGTTCCTCAATCTGTCTATCGCTTAGATACTGAAACGCTTGAAAAAATTGGCTTAGGTTCAGTCAAACCTGGTGAGACATTTACATACCCTGAGGGCTCCATCACACTGGAAACAGTTGTGCCTTGGGTCAATCTGCAGGTCGTAAAAGATCCTGGAAAGAACTATGCGCTCCTTGGAGGTATTGTTGCGGTTCTTGGATTACTTTCATCTTTATATGGACGTCGTAGAAGAATTTGGATTCGCGAGACAAGTACAGGTGTTGAAGTAGCGGGCTTATCTAAGAATGATGTGCCAGGACTTGAAGCAGAGATAGAGAACTTTATTCAAGCAGTAAAGGAAGGTAAGTAGCGATGACAGAGTGGGCCTACATCTCCAATAACCTGGTTTACGCTGCCATGGCTGTCTTTGCACTCTCTTTTGTAGCCCATGCCTTTGAAACCGCCTTTGCAGTGCGCACCCCTGAGTCAAAGGATGCAACAACAGGAAGTAAGTTGGAAAAGACCCTTGATTACAAGCGCACTGAGAAGGCAGCACGTATCGCGACAGCGCTGATGGCTCTTGGCTTCCTTCTTCTCTTTGGTGGAGTGATTGCTCGCGGTATTTCAAATCAGCATGTTCCATGGAGCAATATGTATGAGTTCTCCATTACAGGAGCTCTTGCATTTACTGGAGCATATTTAGCTGCACTGCGTAAATATGATCTACGGTGGCTTGGGCTCTTTGTATCTCTAGCTGCGCTATTAACTCTTGGAACTGCCGTTACCTTGCTGTATCGCGATAGCGCCCCACTTGTTCCGGCGCTTAACTCAACGTGGTTAGTTATCCATGTTATTGCAGCGATTATCTCTGGAGGAGTCTTCCTCTTTGCAAATATTGTCGCAGGCGCCTATCTCTATCTGGAACGACTTGAATCTCGCGGTGGTCGCCCAGCTTGGTTACAACGCGTACCTTCAATCGAAGTACTCGATCAACTTTCTTATCGCCTTGTTGCTTTTGTCTTCCCACTTTGGACCTTTTCAGTAATCGCTGGCGCTATTTGGGCAGAGAGCGCTTGGGGACGCTATTGGGGTTGGGATCCAAAAGAGACCTGGGCATTTATCACTTGGGTTGCATACGCTGCCTATCTACATGCACGTGTGACAGTCGGTTGGCGCGGTCGCCGCGCAGCATGGCTCTGCATCTTCGCAGGATCAACATTCTTATTTAACTATGTATATGTGAATGTCTGGGGAACAGGTAAGCACACCTATTCAGGGCTTTAATTAGTTAGATACTGCGCAAGAAATCAGGATCGTCATCAGGCGGAAGAATTCTCTTCTTGCCTGGCTTTGGACCTCGTGGGCGACGGCCGCGACCAATTACAAGGTAAACAATTCCTCCGATAGGTTGCAGGAAGAGAATCACCAGGAGCCAACCCCATTTAGGAATCTTCTTGATTTGTGAATCATCGCGCATTGCGCAATCAACAAAGGTAAAGAGAGTTAGTGCCAGGGGCAAGAGAATTATTAGCGCACGAACCATAGTTGGATTCTAATGCCTTCTACTTAACTTCGCTTACCGACTAGAAGGAGAGCGCAATGGCGAATGTGAGAGAGAAGTGAAGTTGCAGTTGGCCAGTTCTTCCTAGAAGTGGAATTAACGCTTCGCCTGTTGCGCCTGCACGAACCTCGCGCGCAATCGCAAGGGCATGTGGGGCAGAGGCAAGTGTGAGAAAAGCTAGCGGATTTCCTGTGAGTGGGGCAAAGATATATGGCAAAGCTAAGAGCACCATAAAGAAGCGGCGAGCATTTTCATCTCCTAAACGAACTGCCAGAGTTTTCTTACCCACCTGCGCATCTTGCTCGCGATCTCTAATGTTGTTGATTACCAAGAGGGCACATGAAAGAGAGCCCATCGATACTGATGCGGCAAATGCTGCAGTTGAAAATTCGAGTGTTTGTACGTAATAAGTACCGACTGTCGCGACAACTCCGAAGAAGATGAAGACAGAAAGTTCGCCAAAACCGCGGTATCCATAAGGAGTGTGCCCTCCGGTATATCCCCAAGCAGCCAGTACTGATAGCGCTCCGACAATCAAAATCCACCACGAAGACGTTGCTGCCAGCGCTAGCCCCGCAACACAAGCAACAACAAATGAGATAAACGCTGCACGCTTTACCGCTTTCGCTGAAGCTAAACCAGATGCAGTTAAGCGAACCGGTCCAACGCGCACATCATCAGTTCCGCGGATTCCATCTGAGTAATCATTGGAGTAATTCACTGCAATCTGCAGGGCAAGAGCGACAATCAGTGCAAGGAAGGCTTGCAAGGGGCGCCATGCGCTACCTGCTAGAACTGTTGCAACAAGAACCGGCCCAATCGCAGCTGGAAGTGTGCGCGGGCGCGCACCTTGAATCCAAATATTAATTTGGCGCCTCCATCAACAACTCTTGTAACTTCTTTCGATCTACCTTACCGATACCGATAAGAGGTAGTTCAGGAAGATAAAGGTATCCCTTTGGTTTGGAAGGCGCACCAAATTTCTCGACTAGGTAATCGTTTAGCTCATTCTCAGATGGAAAACCATCTCCAGCAACTGCCACATGCAGCGCATCGCCCCACTGTGGATCCTTTATCGCAAAAGCTGCAAAAGATTTATGTGGGAAGTGGGCATGGAGTGAACCTTCAATTGCTGACAGAGAAATGTTTTCTCCACCAGAGATAATCACATCATCAATACGTCCTTCAACAATTAACTTTTCATTCTCAATACGACCGCTATCACTAGTAATCAACCAGCCATCATTGATATTTGTATCCCAGAGCGTCTGTGCACCTAAATAAGTTGTCGCAAGTACGGCGCCTTTAAGAGCAATCTTCTTTTCAGGGGTAATCGAAACTTCTACTCCATCAAGTGCGATTCCGTTGTATACACATCCACCAGCAGTTTCAGAAGATCCGTATGAAGTAACAACATTTATTTGCGCCGCACTTGCTTGCACATGTACTTCAGGTGCAAGAGCTGCCCCACCTACAAGTACCGCTTTGGCAGCCTGTAAATGCCTCAGTAATCGATCATCGCCATTAAGCGCGCGAAATAGTTGTGTAGGAACAATCGCCGTGAAATCTGCATGTGGATATTCACCTTCATAATTGCGAAGATCAATGGGTTCTGTGCCTAGTTCAAGTGAGCGAATAAGAACGTTGATGCCTGCAATATGTGTCAGTGGCAGCAATAGCGACCAGGTATTTCCAAACTCTGCTCCAAGAAATTTATGTGAAGCCTTCGCTGATGTAAGTAGCGCGCCACTGGAAAGTCCAACTTCTTTCACTACTCCCGAGCTACCTGTGGTCTTGACCACGATACTGATTCTTGGAGGGACGTTGGTAAATGATGTGGAGGAGAAGGCCAGGGCTGGTCCATCAGAGACCAAGGCCTTAGCGATACGAGCCATCAATTCGCCGAGCGTCCATTCGGGACTGACTTCGCGAAGTTCTCGTTGTGCGTTCTGCTCCATTGCCCGCGTAGGCTATCGCTCGTAGACCAATTGGAGGAATCGTGAGCAAGCCGATAAAGCGTGATTTTGGTGACCGAACCATCCCTGCTTGGGTGACTGGTCCGGGTGGTGAGTCCTTCACCGACATTAAATATGAAATCGGCGACGGCATTGCAAAGATCACTATCAATCGCCCTGAAGTGCGAAATGCATTTCGCCCACAAACAATTATTGAATTAAAAGCCGCTTTTGATTTAGCCCGTGATAACGCACAAGTTGGCGTGATTATTTTGACTGGCCAAGGCGATGAAGCATTCTGCTCAGGTGGCGATATCAGCGTTCGCGGTGATGATGGATACCTTGGAGAAGACTCACTTTCACAACAAGGCGTTGGTCGCCTCAATGTTCTAGACCTGCAAGTTCAAATTCGCCGCACACCAAAACCAGTTGTTGCGATGATTGCTGGTTGGGCTATTGGTGGAGGACATGTACTACATGTTGTCTGCGATCTTTCCATCGCTGCCGAAAATGCAAAGTTTGGTCAGACCGGACCAATGGTTGGTTCATTTGATGGTGGCTACGGTTCAGGTTTACTTGCCGCAAGCGTTGGCCAGAAGAAGGCTCGTGAAATCTGGTTCTTAACGCGTCAATATGATGCGCAGGAAGCGCTCTCAATGGGACTTGTTAACACTGTCGTACCTCTTAAAGAGTTAGAGGCAGAGACAGTTTCATGGTGTCGTGAGATGTTGCAGAACTCTCCGATGGCGCTTCGCCTCCTTAAGGCTTCTATGAATGCTGCAGATGATGGACTTGCCGGCGTTCAGCAATTAGCTGGAGATGCCACACTCCTCTTCTACTTAAGCGAAGAAGGCCAAGAAGGTCGCGATGCTTACAAGGAAAAGCGCAAACCTAATTTCGGAAAGTTTCCGCGACGCCCGTAATTACATGGATCTCTCTCTGCTCGAAAGTATGCGCGTAATTGCGCTGCCCACTAAGACAAACTTTCGAGGGATTACCGTTCGTGAAGTAGCGCTCTTTCAAGGCGAATACGGGTGGGGCGAATTCTCACCATTTCTTGAATACGACTATCAAGAGTGCGCGCCCTGGCTGATGTGCGCAATAGAGGCTGCTACCAAGCCCCGCCCACAGCTCTATCGCAACTCTGTAAAAGTAAATGGAACCATTCCTGCAACCAACGATAAGAAAGTCATTCAGTCTCTTGTCGATACGTATCAAGGCGTAAAAACATTTAAGGTCAAGGTCGGCGATAACTTAGGCGAAGATATTGTGCGTCTGGCGCAGATTCGTTCTCTTGGTCGTGACATTAAAATTCGCATTGATGTCAACGGACTCTGGAGCGTTAAAGATGCTCTTACCAATCTCTACGCCTTTTATGAGGAAGTTGGTCCATTTGAATATGTTGAGCAACCTTGTGCAACTCTCGAAGAGCTACGTGAGTTAAAGGCCAGTATCCGTATCCCTCTCAAGATTGCTGTTGATGAAGTTCTTCGCAAAGCAAAAGATCCCTTTGACATTGATCTCAGCGGTGCCGCGGATTTTGTGATGCTTAAGGTTCAACCACTTGGTGGAATTGCACGTGCACATAAATTGGCTGAACACCACAAACTTCCAGTGGTTGTATCAAGTGCGCTAGAAAGCGCTGTGGGAATCAATTACGGCTTACATCTTGCTGGATCATTTCCAGAGATGAACTTTGATTGTGGCTTGGGTACGGGCTCACTTCTTGGCGCCGATGTCGCATCTCTGCCAATCGTTAACGGTGAAATTGAAATCACTGAAGTTGAGCCTGACCTCAACGGATATGAAGTGGCGCCTGACCGCTATGAATGGTGGAAGAATCGCGTTATGAAGACGGCGGAGCTCCTGTGATTAATCCATCCACTCTGCTTGCTCGCGTCATTGTTCGCCAGATTGTTGAAGCTGGCATCACCGATGTAGTGATTTCACCGGGGTCTCGTAATGCGCCGCTCTCCATCGCTTTTCACCAGGCGAGCGTTAAGGGCCTGATCAAACTTCATGTACGTATAGATGAACGAACTGCTGCATTCTTCGCTCTCGGTATAGCGAAAGCATCAGGACGTCCTGTACCAATCGTCTGCACCAGCGGAACGGCAGTAGCCAATTACCACCCTGCTGTTCTTGAGGCATCACATACAAATCTTCCACTTCTCGTTCTCACTGCAGATCGCCCGGCATCTCTTCGCAAGACAGGTGCTAACCAGACAACTGAACAAGCCCGCATCTTTGGGAAAGCGGTCCGTTACTTTGCGGATGTTTCGGGAAGCGTCTATCCGATGGAGCTTCCCCTTAATTCTCTGCAGAGCGGTCCGGTTCATCTCAATATTCAATTTGAAGAACCACTTATTGGTGACAAGAGCGATAATTGGCTCAACGATTTAACTATTACAGCTCCAAAGATTTTTGATCGTAAAACTCCCGGAACTTTCTACACTAAATCAACCCGCGGTGTTTTGGTCATTGGACATGACCGCGGCGGGCTATCTGTTGATGCAGTCAGAGATTTTGCAGAAGAACTTGGTTGGCCTGTTATTGCAGAAGACCCGCTGACCTTTGAGAACGCAATTTCACATGCCAGCGTCTTTCTGACATCACGCGCGATTGCAGATGACTTAGCCCCAGATACTGTTGTTGTTATTGGACGAACAACCCTTTCTCGTTCTATCAATGCCTTCACCAAGATGGCACGGAAAGAGATTGTGATTGACCCACGTATGGCAACTGTGGACTCAGATCGCATGGCAAGTCAGAAATTCCTGAAGATTCCCAAGGTAGAAGTGCAGCCAGCTGACTCTGAATATAAAGAGAAGTGGCAGAAGTACTCACTTCGCGCAGCCAAGATGGTTGGCGATATTTCACAATGGTCTGAAGCCCTGATTGCTCGTGAGATTGGTGCCGCGATTCCAGCCGGTATTTCACTCTTTGTTTCATCTTCTCGACCAATTAGAGATCTGGAAGGTTTTGCATCTGCTCGCACCGGCGTTGAAACCTTCGCTAACCGTGGGTTAGCGGGCATTGATGGCAATATCTCAACGGCACTCGGTATTGCATCCCAGCGCAAAGAGGCCATTGCCGTACTTGGCGATCTTGGTTTCTTGCATGATCTGACTGGCTTAATTCATAACGAAGATATCAATCTAAAGATCTTGGTCATCAACAACGATGGTGGGGGAATCTTCTCAACGCTGTCACAGCGCGGAGTCGCAGGATTTGAAGAGGTCTTCGGAACTCCTCATGGCAAGGATTTAGCAGCCATTGCTAGCGCTATTGGAGTTCCCGCAAAGACCATCTCTACGCAAGCTGATTTGAAGAGTGAATTAGCGGCGCCAATAAAGGGTGTGAGCGTTGTGGTGATTACAGCTCCAGATCGTGAAACTAACGCTGATTTCTTAAAGAAGATTTATTCTCAAGTAGATTCAATGTAGCGCAGAGCGCATCGCGATCATCTTTGCGTTACTTTCTTCCAACTCTTTCTCAGGGTTAGATCCTGCAACGATTCCACAGCCAGCAAAGATTCTGATCTGGCGATCTGTAATCTGACCAGAGCGAAGTGCGATGCCGAGTTCACCATCACCGCTGGCATCAATCCAGCCAACAGGCCCCGCATAACGTCCGCGGTTCATGCCTTCCACTTCACTAATGATGTCGAAGGCGATGTTGCGTGGAGTACCGCAGACTGCCGCAGATGGGTGAAGACTTTGCAAGAGCGAGAAGGCATCAACTCGTTGCTTTGATTCAATGAGCGCGCCAGTTACATCAGTAGCTAAGTGCATAACATTTGCTAAGTGCAGAACAAAGGGAGATTCCGGAACGTTCGTTGAAGAACAGAATGGTTCGAGCGCTTCTGCCACAGAGCGCACTGCGTACTCGTGTTCTTCTAAATCTTTAGATGAGCGCGCAAGGGATGCGGCCAGCGCCAAATCTTTCTCATCATTTCCTGTCTTAGGAATCGTTCCTGCGAGAACTCGGGAGGTAACCATTCCACGAGAAAGTCTTAAGAGAAGTTCTGGTGTTGCACCAACTAGCCCGTCTACTGCAAATGTCCAGGTTGATGGATATTCCGCAGCTAACTTCTTCAATATAGGAATTGTTTCAACCTTGGTATTTGACTCTGCAACGAGATCGCGGGCAAGAACAACCTTGTCGACCTGAGCAGAATCGATGCGCTTGATTGCTTCTGCTACGCGCTCTTTCCAGGCAGAGGTACTAATACTTCCGTCACCAAATGTAAATGTGCCTTGTGAATACTGTGCGGGGGATTCAGGAAGAACTGGCTGAGGCGTATCGCCAATCCAGGTAATCCATGACTGTGCGCCCTTTTGACCAACAATCACTTTAGGAATAACAAGAACGGACTCTTCATTGCGATCGAAAGAGAAGGAGGTAAAGAGCACTGGGCCTGTGCCACTGCCGTGAACAGAGTTAGCAACAGCAAAAGTTTCTAGTTGGTGATGCCACCACTGTCGCGCTTTTTCAAAGCGGTCCTTGCCAGAGACGGTAGTTGTTGCATGAACTCCCCATCCCACAAGGCCTTCGCCATTGCGCACCCATGATAAAGGAGCGTCGGTGTTGAGAAGATCTAGCAGCGGAAGGTTATCACCAATACGAGTTGTGGTGACGGGGATCAGTGAAGCCATTTATTTTTGAAGAGTTCGAGAAATCTTGCGCCAGACAAGAGGAAGAGAAGTCGCTGTAATTGCAATCTTGAGAGCTTCACCAAGAATAAAGGGAGTTAAACCAGCAGCAATCGTTGCTGACCATGAGAGATTAAGAGAGGCCTGCAGCCAGAGAAGTCCGAAGGTAAAGATGATGACATCACCGAGAATGAGCGCAGGAAAAGAAGTGACAAATTTCTGATCTGCTTTTCGATCTGCGAGATATCCGAGTACGAAAGATGCAATCAACATTCCAACTAAGTAACCACCGGTTGCTCCGATGACCTTCTCAATTCCGTGGGTTGATCCAGCGAAGATAGGAGCTCCAGCGATTCCAGCGAGTAAGTAGGTAGAGAAGGTAATGAAACCAAGGCGAGCGCCATATGTAGTTCCAATTAAAAGTGCTGCAAGAGTCTGGCCAGTGACAGGAACAGGAGAGCCTGGAACTGGAATTGCAATCTGGGCAAGGGCTGCGATAAATCCAACGCCGCCAACAACGAAGAGCGCTTGCGTCAGCGCAGTACTGCGTGGAAAGACTGTGGCACGAAGTGAACTTGAGTGAAGTGACATCGCATCGACCTTTCTGGAGCGCTCTATAAGTTGTGCGCGAAGCCTACCTTCAGGGAGAATAGGCGCATGTCCCGCGCCAATATGGATAAGAATCCCGATGAAGTTGCCGCCATGTTCGATGGCGTTGCAAAGCGCTACGACCTCGTCAACGATTTATTAAGCCTGGGCCGCACCAAGGCGTGGCGCAAGGCGACAACCAAGTTGATCCAACCTCGCCCTGGGATGAAAATTCTCGATCTAGCAGCCGGAACCGGATCAAGCTCAGAGCCCCTGGCAGCAGCTGGCGCCGATGTCATCCCCGCTGATTTCAGCGAGGGAATGCTGGCAGCTGGGCGTAAAGCCCGCCCGCACCTGCCCTTTACCAAGGCCGATGCCCTCAATCTCCCCTTTGTCGATGGCGAATTTGATGTAGCGACCATCTCCTTTGGGCTCCGAAACACCCAGAAGACTGCCAAGGCGCTCGCTGAGATGTATCGCGTGGTCAAGCCTGGTGGCACCTTGGTCGTGACTGAATTCTCGAGCCCGACCTTCGGTCCCTTTCGCACCATTTATACCAATTACCTCATGAGGGCACTTCCGGCGATCGCCCGCAAGACCTCATCCAATCCAGATGCCTATATCTACCTCGCTGAATCGATTAGAGCATGGCCAGACCAGAAGGGTTTAGCTGCTGAAATCAGCGCTGCTGGCTGGGTTGAGGTCACTTGGAAGAATCTCACAGGTGGGGTTGTCGCAGTTCACAAGGCCCGCAAGCCATAACGGTTTGATTGACTTGGCTGAACGCTTAGGATTTCGCTCGTGAGCGCGAATCCATATATCCCAATTTTGGTTATTTTTGCCATTGGTCTTGGATTTGCAGTCTTTTCAGTAGCGATCGCATCCCTTACAGGCCCAGCTCGCTACAACCGCGCCAAGCTAGAAGCGTATGAATGTGGAATCGAACCATCTCCACAAGCGCTCGAAGGCGGACGTTTTCCAGTGAAGTACTTCCTTACCGCAATGCTCTTTATTGTTTTTGATATTGAAATCGTTTTCCTTTATCCATGGGCAGTCACCTTTGATCAACTTGGATTATTTGGACTCGTTGAAATGGCAATTTTTATTGGAACAGTCTTCGTCGCATTTGCATATGTGTGGCGTCGCGGCGGATTGGAATGGGATTAATTGTGATGGAGCTGAAAGCGTTGAAGGGATTTATCTAGTGGGCCTAGAAGATAAGTTACCGAGCGGAGTTCTGCTCTCAACAGTCGAAGGTTTGGCTGGTTACATGCGCAAGAGCTCTGTCTGGCCAGCAACTTTCGGTCTGGCATGTTGCGCAATTGAAATGATGGCGCTCGGTTCTGCGCCAAAGCACGATATTTCGCGTTTTGGAATGGAGCGTTTCTCTGCATCTCCTCGTCAAGCAGATCTCATGATTGTTGCTGGTCGCGTTTCACAGAAGATGGCTCCAGTGCTTCGCCAGATTTATGATCAAATGACAGCGCCTAAGTGGGTTATCTCAATGGGCGCATGTGCATCTTCTGGCGGAATGTTTAACAACTATGCAATCGTTCAAGGCGTTGACCACATTGTTCCGGTCGACATCTATCTTCCTGGTTGCCCACCGCGTCCAGAACAGTTGATGGATGCAATCATCAAGCTCCACGCACTTATTAGCGATACCAAGCTCGGTCCAAATCGCGAAGCGATCATTAAAGAAGTTGAACTTGCTGCACTCAATGCGCTACCTACCCATCAATTAGGCAACTTTGAAAAGAAGGGGTTGCTGGCGTAAATGACTCAAGATCAGAGCGGTATGTTCGGCGCTGCAGGGACCGGAGATACCTCAGGTTATGGCGGCCTGGTTCGCCAAGCGGTCTCCTTTGGATCAACCGAGCGCCCGTATGGCAGCTACTTCGATGAAGTTGCCGATGATCTCGAGCGCGCATATCCGGATTTTTCAGATGCCATCACTCGCGTTGTTGTCGATCGTGGCGAACTCACACTTCATATAAAGAAAGAGCGACTTGTTGAAGTCGCATTTATCTTGCGCGATAAGTTGCGTTTTGAAATGTGCATGGGTGTCTCAGGCGTTCACTACCCAGAACGTACTGGCGCTGAACTCGTTGCTCTCTATCCACTTCTATCTATGACCAAGAATCAGCGCATCCGTCTTGAGGTTGCCACTTCAGAACTTGATCCACATATTCCATCTGTTGTTGAAGTCTGGGCCGGAAATAACTGGCACGAACGCGAAGCATTCGACATGTTTGGAATTATCTTTGATGGCCACCCAGGTCTTACTCGCATCTTGATGCCAGATGACTGGGATGGACATCCACAACGTAAGGATTATCCACTCGGTGGAATCCCTGTTGAATACAAGGGCGCAACAACGCCTGCACCTTCTGTTCGCAGGAGCTATCGATGACTACTTTCGATCCATACGCATCCTCACGCGAAACTACTGAAGGCACAGTCTTCTCTGTCACTGGTGGCGATTGGGATTCACTCGTCTCTGAAATTGGTGAATCTAAAGAAGAGCGCATCATTGTCAACATGGGCCCACAGCACCCATCTACTCACGGAGTATTGCGATTAGTTCTTGAACTCGAAGGCGAAACTGTCACTGAAGTACGTACAGGTATCGGTTATCTCCACACAGGTATTGAGAAGAACATCGAGTTCCGCAACTGGACCCAAGCAGTCACCTTTGCAACCCGCATGGATTACTTGTCACCAATCTTTAATGAGACTGCATACTGCCTAGCAGTTGAAAAGTTGCTTGGAATTACCAACGATGTTCCAGAGCGCGCATCTGTTATCCGCGTCTTGATGATGGAGCTCAATCGCATCTCATCTCACATGGTTGCCCTCGGTACCGGAGCGCTTGAACTAGGTGCGATGGGTCCAATGTTCTTCGCCTTCCGTGAGCGCGAAGCAGTACTCGATGCCTTCGAAGAAATCACTGGTCTTCGCATGAATATGGCATATGTACGCCCAGGAGGAGTTTCACAAGATCTTCCTGCAGGCATGAATATCAAGCTCCGCGAATTGGTCAAGACTCTACGCAAGAACTTTAAAGATAATGCAACCCTTCTCATTGGTAACACAATTTGGATGAAGCGCACTGAAGGAATTGGTTATCTCGATCTCGCTGGTTGCACAACTCTTGGAATTACCGGACCAGTTCTACGTTCTACTGGTCTTCCTTGGGACTTACGCAAGATGCAGCCTTACTGCGGATATGAAAACTATAAATTTGATGTTGTCACAGCCGACACCGCAGATGTGTACGGCCGTTTCTTATGCCGCATGAACGAACTTGAGCAATCACTTCGCATCATCGAACAAGCTGTCGATAAGCTCGACAAACTTGAAGGTCAGCCAGTAATGGTTGCAGATAAGAAGATTGCATGGCCGGCGCAGTTGGCACTTGGCGCAGATGGACTTGGAAACTCACTTGACCACATCCGCGAAATCATGGGTACCTCTATGGAATCTTTGATTCACCACTTTAAGTTGGTAACAGAAGGCTTCCGCGTTCCAGCAGGCCAGGCATATGCAGCAGTTGAATCTCCACGCGGAGAACTCGCAGCGCACGTTGTCTCAGACGGGGGCACTCGTCCATACCGTGTTCACTTCCGCGAACCATCCTTTAATAACTTGCAATCAATTTCAGCAATGAGTGAAGGTGGAATGGTGGCTGACATAGTTGGCGCTGTTGCATCTATCGATCCTGTTATGGGAGGAGTGGACCGCTAATGACTCTCGATCGCGAACTCATGCAGACAATTATCAAGCGCTACCCACGTAGCCGCTCTGCCATCATGCCTTTGCTTCATTACGTACAGTCAGTATCTGGCTATGTCACCAACGAAGGAATTGAAACAATCTCAGAACTTCTAGAGATTGAAACTGCTGAAGTTTCTGCAGTCGCAACCTTTTACACACAATACAAGCGCAAGCCAGTGGGCGAGTACCACGTAGGCGTTTGCACAAATACTTTATGTGCAGTCATGGGCGGAGATGCCATCTTCGCATCCCTGAAAGACCATCTCGGCATTGAAAATGATGGCGTAACAGCAGATGGCAAAGTTTCACTTGAACATATTGAATGTAATGCAGCTTGCGATTACGCACCTGTAGTGATGGCTAACTGGGAGTTCTACGACAACCAGACAGTTGAATCTGCAAAAGCGCTCGTTGATGGTGCGCGTGCAGGAAATCCACCAGCTCCAACTCGTGGTCCAAGCCGACTTGTTACATATAAAGAAGCATCTGCAGTTCTCGCTGGTCTCGATGATGGACTTGCGCGCGAAGGCGTACAAGCGGGCGAGCCAACTCTGCTTGGCCTCAAGCTCTCAAAGGAAGGTAAGTAATGTCAAAGTTAACTCCTGTCCTTTCTGCTCACTGGGACGAAAAAGATTCATTTACTATCGAGGCATATACACGCCATGGCGGTTACGGCGCTTCTAAGAAAGCCCTCGCTATGGATCCTGATGCAGTCATCCAAATGGTGAAAGATTCTGGTCTCCGTGGTCGCGGTGGAGCAGGCTTCCCAACAGGAATGAAGTGGGGCTTTATCCCACAAGGTGACGATAAAGATCACTATCTCGTTGTTAACGCTGATGAATCAGAGCCTGGAACATGTAAAGACACGCCACTTTTAATGGCGAACCCACATGTATTAATTGAAGGCTGCATCATCGCCTGCCATGCAATTCGTGCCAAGCGCGCATTCATTTATATTCGCGGCGAAGTAACGCACGTTGTTCGCCGCGTTAATGCAGCAATCGCTGATGCATATAAGGCCGGACACCTCGGCAATGGAATTGATGTCACTTTGCACATTGGTGCCGGTGCATATATCTGTGGTGAAGAAACCGCGCTCCTTGATTCACTCGAAGGTTTCCGTGGTCAGCCACGTCTTCGCCCACCGTTCCCAGCAATCGCTGGCCTTTATGCGCGCCCAACTGTTGTTAACAACGTCGAATCAATTTCATCTGTTCCAGCAATCATTGCAAATGGCGCTGAGTGGTACCAATCAATGGGTACTGAAAAATCAAAGGGTGCAACTCTCTATTCGCTCTCGGGACATGTAAATAACCCTGGACAATTTGAAGCACCGCTTGGAATTACCTTGCGCGAAATTCTTGAACTTGCAGGTGGAGTTCGCACCGGACATAAGCTCAAGTTCTGGACTCCTGGTGGATCTTCAACTCCACTCTTTACCGATGCGCACCTCGATATTCCACTTGATTACGAAGGCGTTTCTGCTGCCGGTTCGATGCTCGGTACTAAGGCGCTACAGATTTTCGATGAAACAACTTGCGTTGTTCGCGCAGTGCTTCGTTGGACTGAGTTCTACAAGCACGAATCTTGCGGAAAGTGCACACCGTGCCGTGAAGGAACTTGGTGGTTGGTACAGATTCTGCGCGATCTTGAAAACGGAACTGGCACAGAGGCAGATCTTGAGAAGTTGCTCGATCTCTGCGACAACATCATGGGCCGCTCATTCTGCGCGCTCGGTGATGGTGCAACGAGCCCAATTACTTCATCTATTAAGTATTTCCGTGACGAGTACATCGCTCACCTGACAAACGGTGCTTGCCCATTCGATCCAGTGAAATCAACTCTCTTTACTGGGGCGGTGAGCTAATGACTACAACACAAGATTCAGCAGTTGCAGTTGAATTGATTACCGTCGTAATCGACGGCTTTGAAGTTTCAGTACCAAAGGGAACTTTGGTAATTCGCGCTGCAGAGAAACTAGGAATTCAGATTCCACGTTTCTGCGATCACCCACTTCTTGATCCAGTTGGCGCTTGTCGTCAATGTTTGGTTGATATTGAAATCAACGGCCGTGCATTTCCAAAGCCACAGGCATCATGCACAATTCCCGTTGAGCCAAATATGATTGTAAAGACTCAGTTGACATCTCCGGTTGCTGATAAAGCGCAACAAGGTGTTATGGAACTTCTTCTCGGTAACCACCCACTTGATTGCCCAGTCTGCGACAAGGGTGGCGAATGTCCGCTGCAAAACCAGGCGATGAGCAATGGTCGCGCTGATGCGCGCCTCGATGGATACAAGCGCGTATTTGAGAAGCCAATTGCGATTTCATCTTCAGTCTTGCTCGATCGTGAACGTTGCGTTCTCTGTGCGCGATGCACACGCTTCTCTGCGCAGATTGCATCTGATCCATTTATTACTTTGAATGAACGTGGAGCTCTACAGCAGGTAGGTATCTACGAGAACGATCCATTTAAGTCTTACTTCTCTGGCAATACTGTGCAGATCTGCCCAGTAGGTGCGCTGACTGGCACCTCTTATCGCTTCCGCGCACGTCCGTTCGATTTGGTTTCAACTCCATCGGCTTGCGAGCACTGTGCATCAGGTTGCGATATGCGCACCGATGTTCGTCGTGGCAAAACGCTTCGACGCCTTGCAGGAGATGACCCATCTGTTAATGAAGAGTGGAACTGCGACAAGGGTCGCTGGGCATTTAAGTACGTCACAGCACTGGATCGCCTTACTCAGCCACTCGTTCGCAATTCAGAGGGCGAACTCGTTGCCGCCTCTTGGCCAGAAGCACTTGCAGCAGCTGCTGCAGGTCTTAAGGGTAAGCGCGCCGCAGTTCTCACAGGCGGACGCGTTACAACAGAAGATGCCTACGGATATGCAAAGTTTGCGCGTATTGCACTCAGTACCAACGATATTGATTACCGTGCACGAGTTACTTCCGATGAAGAGCGCGATTTCTTAGCAGCACACGTTGCTGGCTCTGCAACAACGTATCGCGATATTGATACTGCAGATCACGTTGCACTTATCGCCTTCGAACCGGAAGAAGAATCACCAATCGTCTTCTTACGAATCAATAAGCAATTTAAGAAACGTGGCCTCAAAGTCACCGCAGTAGCAACTAAGCAATCAATTGCGATGGATAAGCTCAATGCAGAGTTCATCAAGGTTGCACCAGGTGCTGAAAGCGCTGCTGTTTCTGCTCTTTCATTGACACCTAAATCAATTATTCTCGTCGGAGAACGCGCATCTGAAAGTGCAGGGCTCTTCTCAGCAGTTGCTTCCCTTGCCGCCAAGACTGGTGCAAAGGTTGCCTATATTCCTCGTCGCGCCGGAGAACGCGGCGCACTTGAAGCGGGCGCACTTGGCAACGTTCTACCTGGTGGTCGACCTGTCGTTGATGCAGCAGCTCGCGTAGATATTGCAGCAGCGTGGGGCGTGAGCTCACTTCCTGCAGAGCCAGGCCGCACAACTTCAGAAATCGTTTCAGCGCTTGCTGCAGGCCACCTCGATGCAGTTGTAGTCGGAGGAGTCGATGCACACGATCTTCACCATGGATCAGAAGCTCTTGCTGCTCTTAAGAAATCTTTCGTTGTCTCACTCGAGATTGCACCAAGTTCAGTAACTGCAGTTGCAGATGTTGTTCTTCCAGTTGCTGCAATCACTGAGAAGAGCGGCAGCTTCCTTAACTGGGAAGGCCGCGCCCGCGCCTTTGATTCAGCGGTTGCTGATTCACATAACCGCAGCGATGTCCGTATTCTTTCGATGCTCGCAGATTCTCTTGGTAATCCAATTTCATTGGGCACAGTCACAGCGGCGGCTCGCGAATTTAACCAACTTGGTAAGTGGGATGGTGCGCGCGTTGCTATGAACGCAGTGGCTCCAGTATCAACGCCATCTCTTTCGGGTAATGATGCCATCTTGACTTCATGGCGCCGTTTGTTGGATATGGGAACCTTGCAAAAGGGTGAAGATAATTTGGCTGGAACTCGTCGACCAACTGTTGCTGTCGTATCTCCAAAGCGCGCGGCGGCGATGGGCGTTAAGAGCGGTGAGCAAGTGCGAGTATCAAATGCACATGGGTCAATCACTATTCCAGTACTAGTTGAAGATATTCACGATGATGCTGTTTGGATTCCACGTAATTCATTTGCATCCCAAGCACTTGTTGCACTCGATGCAGTTCACGGCGAAGTAGTTACGGTGGTGAAGGCATGACAACAGCAGACCTCTTGGCACAAGATCCAGTCTGGCTCATCGCTGTAAAGGCTCTGATTGTCTTCATTATCTGCGTCATCTCTACCTTGTTAGCGGTATGGACCGAACGTCGCGTCTTGGCAAAGATGCAGTTACGTACTGGACCAAACCGCGTTGGAAAATTTGGTTTATTGCAATCCTTAGCTGATGGCGTAAAGCTGGCGCTGAAGGAAGACATCATTCCTGCAGCTGCCGATAAAATCGTCTTTATCTTGGCGCCGATCATCGCCACATCAATGTGCTTTATGGCCTTTGCCGTTATCCCAATGACGGGTGAAGTAAGCATCTTTGGACAGCAGACCGCACTTCAACTGACAGATTTGCCGGTGGGCGTTCTCTACATCCTCGCAGTTACATCTATCGGTGTGTATGGCGTTGTTTTGGCTGGTTGGTCTTCTGGATCTACCTACCCACTACTTGGTGGACTCCGCTCAAGCGCTCAAGTTGTTTCCTATGAAATCGCGATGGGTCTATCCCTGGTAGCGGTCTTTATCTATGCAGGATCAATGTCTACCTCTGACATCGTTGGATCTCAGCATGACAATATCTGGAACGCAATCGTTCTCTTCCCATCATTTGTTATCTATGTGATCTCAATGGTCGGAGAAACCAACCGCGCACCATTTGACCTTGCTGAAGCTGAAGGTGAACTCGTTGGTGGTTTCCACACTGAGTACTCTTCCCTTAAATTCGCGCTCTTCTTCCTAGCTGAATACGTCAACATCATCGCGGTCTCAGCGCTGGCAACAACGCTCTTCCTTGGCGGTTATCACGCACTTCCAGGTCTTGGCTTTACTGAAAGCTGGCTCGGTGGTTGGTTTACCTTGGTCTGGTTCTTTGCCAAAGTTATCTTCTTCTTCTTTATCTTTATGTGGTTGCGTGCAACGCTCCCACGTCTTCGCTACGACCAGTTTATGAAGTTTGGCTGGAAGGTATTGATTCCAGTTTCACTCATCTGGATTTTGATCGTGGCAACGCTTCGCGTGCTGCAGCAAGAAGGTGCATCACGCGTTGCCCTCATCTCCTTCGCAGCTGGAATCGTTATCTTGGTGATGGCTGCTAGTTCACTGATGGATCGCAATAAGCAGAAGGCGCGCGCTCCAAAGCCTGAAGGTGAAGCCCCAGACTTCCCAATTCCATCTCTTCCACAAGTGCAATCAATTAACGTGTCAGGAGAGAAGTAATGACTGACTTCAACGAGAACTCAAAGTTAGAGAAGAAGAGTTCAGGGCAAGCCGATATCAACTCAGTTCCATTTACTGAGGTTGAGCAGCCAGGTCCTGCACCTCTTGGCAAGCAAGCCAAGGGCTTCTGGGTCACCTTCTCTTCTATGTTTAAGAAGAATCAGACCGTTCAATACCCGGATGTAAAGGCGCCAACTCAGCCACGTTTCCATGGTCGCCATCAACTTAACCGCCACCCAGATGGACTTGAAAAGTGCATCGGTTGCGAACTCTGTGCTTGGGCATGTCCGGCAGATGCAATTTATGTAGAAGGCGGCAACAACACTCCTGGCAATCAAATGTCTCCTGGAGAACGCCACGGCGCGGTGTACCAAATTAACTATCTTCGCTGCATCTTCTGTGGTCTCTGCGTCGAAGCATGCCCAACTCGTGCGTTGACAATGACTAATGAATATGAACTTGCAGATGACAAGCGTGAAAAGTTGATCTTCGAAAAGGAAGATCTTTTGGCCCCGCTTCGCCAAGGAATGTTGGCGCCACCTCATCCAATGTATCCAGGCATGACCGATACCAATTATTACAACGGTGATGTTAAGGAAGCTCATCCTTCACAGGGAGCGAAGTAATGTTGACGATTCAAACACCTGAAGCAGTGATGTTCTGGATTCTTGGACCTCTCTCTGTCATTGCTGCAATCGGAATGCTTGTAGTAAAGAAGGCAGTTCATTCAGCGCTTCTTCTTGCCTGGATCATGATCACAATTGCACTCTTCTATATTGCACAAGATGCGGTATTCCTTGGAATCGTTCAGATTGTTGTCTACACAGGCGCAGTCATGATGCTCTTCCTCTTTATCTTGATGTTGGTTGGAGTCGATGCATCTGATTCATTGACCGAGACAATTCCTGGCCTTCGCGCAATTGCAATCACTGCAGCGCTTGGCTTTGGTGGTTTATTGGTATCTCTCATTAGCCGCGCAACTTTAGGGCGCCCAGCGATTGGACTTGCTGAAGCAAATAAAGATGGAAATGTGCAGGGGCTAGCAAAGCTGCTCTTCTCAGATTACGTCTTCGCCTTTGAAGCAATCTCTGCACTCTTGATTACTGCCGCACTCGGCGCGATGGTGCTAGCGCATCATCAACGTACAGTTGCGCGACCAACTCAGCGCGAACAAGCGATTGCTCGCTTCCGCACAGGTTCACTTGCATCCGCTGCCGGTCTTCCAAACCCAGGTGTGTATGCCCGTCACAACGCAGTGGATGTTCCAGCTCTTCTTCCAGATGGCACTCCAGCTCCAAACTCAATCTCTGCAACGCTTAAAGCTCGTGGAGATATGTTGGAGTCAAGCCAATTTGAACTCGGCGAAGTTGATAACACAGTACAGGAGGAGAAGTAGTGAATCCGTACAACTACCTCTATGTAGCTGGCCTACTTTTCACAATTGGTGCAATTGGCGTCATTGTTCGCCGCAACGCAATCGTTGTCTTTATGTGCATCGAGCTTATGCTCAATGCGGCAAACCTCACCTTGGTTACTTTCGCAAGAATTAATGGAACTCTCGAAGGACAAGTAACTGCATTCTTTACCATGGTTGTTGCAGCCTGTGAAGTTGTAGTCGGTCTAGCCATCATTATCGCCATTTATCGTTCGCGCCGTTCAGCATCTATCGATGATGCTAGTTTGTTGAAGCGATAAAAATGGTTACTTCATCATCTTTGGTCTACCTCATCGCGCTCCCGCTATTTGGAGCTGTCACGCTTTTGCTCGCGGGTCGTCGCGCTGATAAGTGGGGACACCTACTCGGAACTGCGATGTCCGCTTCATCATTTGGAGTTGGCCTCTATCAGCTCTCGCAGATGCTTTCTCGTCCGACGGAAGAACGAGCCATCAGCCAGAAGTTGTTTACTTGGATCGATGTAGCCTCATTCCAGGTAGATGCGGGCCTTCTGCTTGATCAGCTCTCAATCTGCTTTGTTCTGCTCATTACCGGCGTTGGAACTCTGATTCATATTTACTCAATCTCATACATGTCACATGATGAGAACCGTCGCCGTTTCTTTGCTTATCTCAACCTCTTTATCGCAGCGATGCTCTTACTTGTTCTTGGCGATTCATATTTAACTCTCTATGTTGGTTGGGAAGGCGTTGGTTTAGCTTCTTACCTATTGATTGGGTTCTGGAATCAGAAGCCGGCATATGCCACAGCTTCTAAGAAGGCATTTGTTATGAACCGTATTGGTGACATGGGACTTTCCTTCGCCATCATGATCGCGTTTGCAACCCTTGGCACCGTCTCCTTTGCCGGAGTCAAAGAGGCATCAGAAGGCGCATCCGAGACAGCGTTGACTGCAATCGGAATCATGTTGCTCATTGCAGCAGCAGGTAAATCTGCACAGTTCCCATTGCAGGCATGGCTCGGTGATGCGATGGCTGGACCAACTCCAGTGTCAGCGTTGATTCACGCAGCAACGATGGTGACAGCAGGTGTCTATCTCATCGTTCGTTCAAACTTTATCTTTGATGCAGCTCCAACTGCACAGTTGATTGTTGTCATCGTCGGTGCAATTACCTTGCTCTTCGGCGCAGTTATCGGTACCGCTAAAGATGACATTAAGAAGGCGCTTGCTGCCTCCACAATGTCTCAGATCGGTTACATGGTTCTTGGCGCTGGCCTCGGACCAGCTGGATATGCATTCGCAATCATGCACTTGCTGACTCACGGATTCTTTAAGGCGGGAATGTTCTTGGGTGCAGGTTCAGTCATGCACGGAATGAATGACACCGTTGATATGAGACGTTATGGCGCGCTCCGTAAATTTATGCCAATTACCTTTGTTACCTTCGGACTTGGTTACCTCGCAATTATTGGAGTGCCGCCTTTCGCAGGGTTCTATTCGAAGGATCTAATTATTGAAACGGCATTTAATGCAGGCGGATTCAAGGGAATCCTCTTGGGTTCAATCGCTCTGCTCGGTGCAGTAATTACCGCCTTCTATATGACTCGCGTAATGATTTTGACCTTCACTAGCCCGAAGCGTTGGGAAGAAGATCAGCACCCACACGAATCACCATTCTTAATGTGGTTCCCAATGGTGGTTCTTTCCATTGGTTCTGTAACTTCTGGTCTGCTCTTCTATCGCGGTGATGCGTTGGCTAACTGGCTCAACCCAGTCTTTGGCGATCACGGCAAAGACCACTACGAAGAACACCTCTTTGCACCAATCGTTGTCTCAGCGATGGCTCTGACCGCGGTTGCTATTGGCGTTGGAATTGCCATCATGAAGTATCAGCTCTCTGAAATTGATGCGGTTGCTCCTGAAAACGTCTCAATCTTTACCCGAATCGCACGTAAGGATCTATTGCAGGATTCATTTAACGAATCTGTCTTTATGCGTCCTGGCCAAGCACTTACTCGTTTGCTTGTTAAGGGCGATGAAAACGTTGTCGATGGCGCAGTTCGCGGCATCGGTCGTACTGCCCTCGGTGCAGGAGCTACCTTGCGTAAATCTCAATCAGGATTTGCGCGCAGTTATGCAGCGCTCATTCTTGTAGGTGCAGTTGCTCTCATCGCAGGAATTTGGGTGGTCACGCTATGAACTCGCTAACGCTTCTTGGAATTCTTCCGCTAATCGGTGCTCTGCTGATTGCGGTAATTCCTGCTGAGCAGGTACTACGCGTCAAGCAGGCAGCTCTCGGTACCACGATTCTCGTTGCTATCTCAGCAATCTTGATGTGGCTTAACTTTGATGAATCAAATACCGCCTTCCAATTTGTTCAATCAGCAGAGTGGATTCCATCATTCGGAATCAACTACGCAGTTGGCGTTGATGGCCTTTCCCTAGTTCTTATACTTCTTGCAGTTCTTCTGACCCCGATTGTTGTCTTAGCGGGTTGGAATGAATCTGAAGGTGGGCGTTGGTCTGCCAAGGTCTTCTACATTCTTGTCCTCGTTCTTGAGACGATGATGATCGGCGTCTTTGCTGCCACCGATGTCTTCTTGTTCTACGTCTTCTTTGAAGCGATGTTGATTCCGGTCTACTTCCTTATTGGTGGGTATGGCAGCGGAGAACGCGCAGCAGCAGCTGTGAAGTTCTTGCTCTTTAGCCTCTTCGGCGGACTCTTGATGCTTGCCTCAATCATCGGCCTCTACGTCATCTCAAGTAAGAATGGCGGAGCAACCTTCGATATCACTGAGCTATCGCAGATGCATAACTACATGAGTTCAACTACTCAGAATCTGCTCTTCCTCGGATTCTTTATCGCCTTTGCAATCAAGGCGCCGCTCTGGCCACTGCACACTTGGTTGCCAGATGCAGCAGCATCAGGAACACCAGGTACATCAGTGCTCTTGCTCGGTGTACTCGACAAGGTCGGAACATTTGGAATGATCCGCTTCTGTCTCTCGCTCTTCCCAGATGCATCGAAGACATTTACGCCAGTAATTATTGCTCTGGCTGTTATCTCAATTCTTTACGGTGCATTCTTGGCAATCGGAGCTCGTGATATCAAGCGCCTAATTGCCTACACATCTATCTCTCACTTCGGTTTTATCACCATGGGAATCTTCGCAATGACCACCCAAGGCCATAGCGGCGCAATTCTCTATATGTTTAACCACGGCTTCTCGACAGCAGCGCTCTTTATTGTTGCCGGCTGGATGATTGCACGCCGTAAATCTTCAACTATCGCCGACTTTGGTGGGCTACAAAGAGTCACTCCAATCATGGCGTGGTCATTCTTTATCGCAGGCATGTCATCGCTGGCACTTCCGGGGCTATCAAGCTTCGTCAGTGAGTTCTTAGTTCTCGTTGGAACATTTACTCGCTATCCAGTCGCTGCAGTTCTTGCCACATTCGGAATCGTTCTCGCAGCGCTCTATATCTTGATTCCGGTACAGAAGGCGCTTCATGGACCGACTACACCTGGAAATGAGAACTTGCCAGACCTCAATCTGCGCGAAAAGTTTGCTGTCGCTCCGGTAATGGCGATCATCATTGCACTTGGTTTCTATCCCGCTCCTTTGCTCAACGTCATCAACCCGGTGGCAGCTCAGGTAATTGAGTCACAAGGCTTTACGGATCCAGTTCCATCAGAGAGCGCAGGTAAGTAAATGACATTCGTAACTCCGGTCCTGAACTACGCGCAACTAGCTCCGATTCTGATTGTCTTTGCAGGCGCCATCATTGGCGTTTTGATTGAAGCTTTTGCTCCACGCGCAGCGCGTCATAGCTCTCAACTCTTTATCTCCACATTTGCTCTGGTCACTGCATTTGCAGCCTTGATGACAGTTCGCAATCAATCATCAGTGGATGCCGCTATGGGCTCAGTTGCATTTGATGGTGCAGCTGTTCTTATTCAGGCATCGGTATTGATTATTTCCTTCTTAGCAATCTTCCTCATCGCAGATCAAGAGAACTTCACTGCAATGGCAGCGGCAGTTCCAGGATCTGAAGAAGA
This sequence comes from Candidatus Nanopelagicaceae bacterium, assembly GCA_965267965.1. Classification (GTDB taxonomy): domain Bacteria; phylum Actinomycetota; class Actinomycetes; order Nanopelagicales; family Nanopelagicaceae; genus Planktophila. The sequence continues at coordinate 1,206,919 of OZ254131.1, read as the reverse complement.
GCGTCAATCACTACAGAAGGATTTGCGCGTCACCGAGGTCTATCCACTTACGCTCTTCACTGTTGCTGGAATGTTGATCTTCCCGATTGCTACAGACCTCATCACTCTTTTCGTTGCACTTGAGATTTTGTCTCTACCTCTTTATCTGATGGCTGGTCTTTCACGTCGTCGCCGTTTGATGTCACAAGAATCAGCGCTGAAGTACTTCCTGCTAGGCGCCTTCTCATCAGCCTTCTTCCTCTTTGGAATCGCCTATCTCTATGGCTATTCAGGCACAATCACGCTCTCTGGAATCCAAGAGAGCATTGTCGGCGGATCAGGTAATGACATCTTCTTACTTATGGGAATCGCATTCCTTTCAGTCGGACTCCTCTTTAAAGTCGGAGCTGTCCCATTCCATGCATGGACTCCCGATGTCTACCAAGGAGCGCCAACTGCAATTACCGGCTTTATGGCGGCGGCAACAAAGATTGCGGCCTTTGGCGCCATCTTGCGAATCTTCTACGTTGGTTTTGCAAATGCAGAGTGGCAGTGGAAGCCAGCGCTCGTAGTTGTTGCAATTATTACGATGGTATTTGGTTCAGTTGTTGCAATTACACAACGCGATGTAAAGCGAATGTTGGCTTACTCGTCAATTGCACATGCAGGATTCTTACTTGCAGGCGTTATCGCTTTGAGCAAGTCAGGACTTGATTCTTCAATCTTCTATCTCTTTGCATACGGAATCGCCACACTCGGCGCCTTTGCAATTGTGACCTTGATCCGTGACTCTGCTGGAGAAGTTACCGACCTCAATCGTTGGAGCGGCCTTGGAAAACGCTCTCCTTTGGTAGCTTCAGTATTTGCGCTCTACCTCCTTACCTTTGCTGGTATTCCTCTGACTTCTGGATTCATCGGAAAGTTCTCAATCTTCTCAGCAGCATACGAATCCGGCAGCACCGCAATCTTGATTACTGGTGTGCTCGCCTCAGCGATTGCCGCCTTCTTCTACATCCGCGTTATCGTCTTGATGTTCTTTAAGGATCCAGTCGAAGATGGCACCAGCGTTGTTATCCCATCTGCTCTGACGACAATCACAATCACAGTCTCCGCAGTTGTGACGATTCTGCTCGGTGTCTTCCCAGCACCTCTCTTGAATTTCATAGAATCAACCGCCTTCTTCATCCGCTAATGGCAGCTATCGGAATACCTGGCATCGCCCCTGAATTAGAGGCTGAATTAGCGCTGGGTATGCAGAAGGTCGAGAGCCTTCTTCTCAGCCATATTCAAGGTGATTACCCACTCGTTGAAGAGACTTCGCGCCACTTGGTTGCTGCAGGTGGAAAGCGCTTACGACCGCTGCTGACTTTGCTGGCATCTCATTATGGAGATAAGAACCGTTTTGGAATTATTGAATCTGCTGTTGTCTGCGAATTAACGCATGTTGCAACGCTCTATCACGATGATGTAATGGATGAAGCGCGCTTGCGACGCAGCGTAGAGAGTGCAAATAGTCGTTGGGGAAATACCGTTGCAATCTTGACCGGTGATTATCTCTTTGCCAAGGTCTCGGCCCTCCTTGCCGATATCGGACCTGAAGCAGTTCGCCTACAAGCATCAACATTTGAGCGTTTAGTAATTGGTCAGATCATGGAGACGCAAGGACCACAGAACGGTGAAGATGCGCTCGAGCACTACCTGCAAGTTGTTGCAGATAAGACGGGTTCTCTCATTGCAGCGAGTGCGCGCTTTGGCGCCATGGTTTCGGGCGCACCGGATGAAATCAAAGAGACCCTCACAGTATTTGGTGAAAAGATTGGTATCGCCTTCCAATTAGCAGATGACATCATTGATATCGCTAGCGATTCTCATCAATCAGGCAAGACCCCCGGAACAGATTTGCGTGAAGGCGTGCCCACCTTGGTGACACTCAATCTCATGAAATCAACTCGTTCTGAAGATAAGAAGTTACAGAAACTTGTGAGCGCTCCCATCAAAGATGAAGCAGTAGTTGCCAGCGTTCTGAAAGAGCTTCGTACACATCCAGCACTGGAAGAGTCGAAAGAGCAACTACAGCAGGTTGCGCGTGATGCCCGCGCTGCTCTTGGCCCGCTGCCTGTAAATGAGGTTACTGGTGCGCTATTTTCATTGTGCGATGCGATTGTCGATCGCTCTGCTTGAACGCACTAAATCTGTTCCAAGAGTTGCCAGCGCTAACCAAATAACGATAAATCCGATCCAGCGCGCTGTCGGCATCTCTTCATGATTAATCCAGACACCAATTGAGAACTGAATTGTCGGTGTGATGTACTGAAGTAGGCCGATAGTGCTGTACGGCAGGCGTGTAGTAGAACCATTAAATAAGAGCAGCGGAATGGCTGTCATCGCCCCTGCGCTAATGAGAAGGATGGTCAGAAGCAGTCCGTGGCCAAACTGTCCTGTCCCTTGGTTACCTAGGTAGAAGAGGTAGAAACCGTAGGGAAGGAGCGAGATAAGCGTTTCAATCGTCAAACCTTCTAGCGCACCCAGATCTAACTTCTTCTTTAAGAGACCGTAGGTTCCCCAAGAAAGCGCCAACGAAATTGCAACCCAAGGCAGACGCCCGTAATCAATTGTAAGAATTGTTACTCCGATAGCTGCGATACCAACAGCAACCCATTGCATCGGGCGCATCTTCTCGCGCAAAAGTAGAACTCCAAAGGCGATGATGATTAGGGGATTGATGTAATACCCCAGAGCTGCTTCAACGACGTGGCCATTATTTGTTGCCCAGATGTAGGTAAGCCAATTGATCGAGATAAGAATGGTTGTTGCAAACAACCCAGCCATCTTCTTGGGGTGCTTCATGATGGCGAGCGTTGATTTAAGTTGACGTAAAAGGGCAAGGACGATGATGCAGAAAACTAGGGTCCACACTGCGCGGTGAGAAACTATCTCTAGTGGGTTGGCAGGTTTAAGCAGTGGCCAATAAAGTGGAAAGAGCCCCCAGAAAACGTAGGCGCCAACTCCAAAGAGAAGTCCGAGCGAGTATTCGCTCCTTGCCTTTACCACTTATCGGTAATTAACAAATTGGACAGCAAACTCAAACTTACCGTTCTTGATCTGTTCGATAGCTTCTTGAAGATCATCGCGGCTCTTAGAGGAAACGCGAAGTTCGTCACCCTGGATCTGAGTCTTAATTGATTTTGGACCCTCATCACGTAGGAACTTTGCAATCTTCTTTGCGTTCTCAGTTGAGATTCCCTCTTTGAGAGTGCAAGCAATCTTGTAGATTTTTCCAGACAGCTGTGGGTCGGCAGTCTCGAGATGCTTGAGGGAAACTCCACGTTTAATCATCTTATCTTTGACGACATCGAGTGCAGCCTTTGCGCGCTCTTCAGTGCCTGCCTCGATGGCAAGCTTGTCGCCAGTCAGTTCAATCTTGGCACCGGTGTTTTTAAAGTCAAAGCGTGTATCGATTTCACGGATTGCTTGGTTAATCGCGTTATCGAGCTCCATGCGGTCGATCTTTGATACTACGTCGAAACTGCTGTCTGCCACGTTCTGGACCCCTTTGGTAATTCAATTCTTATTGACACATTCTAATGTGCGCCATTGTAGGGTAATTTGTACTCATGATTCGGAGCGCGCGTAAACTGCCGAGCCTTCCGTACTTCTGGTCTTTGATTGACTGGACCTTGCCATCGCTCAACCCATACAAGGGCAAATTGCAGAGGGCGCAGAACGTTGCTGACCTGGCTGCAATCGCAAAGAAGCGAACTCCTAAGGTTGTCTTTGATTATGTCGAGGGAAGCGCTGTCGATGAAGTTGCCTACGACCGAACTCGCCAAGCCCTTGCACGTGTGGAGATTAATTCACGAGTCTTACGTGATGTTTCAGATGTGGATACTTCGACAAAGATTCTTGGAAAGAGTATTGATCTTCCAATCTGCTTTGCGCCGACCGGCTATACCCGATTGATGCACCATGTCGGCGAACCCGCGGTTGCAAATGTGGCAGCAGAGAACAACTTGATTTACGCGCTCTCTACGATGGGGACAACATCTCCGGCAGAACTTGCAACTGCAGTCCCAAACGCCCGCAGATGGTTCCAGCTCTATGTGATGAAGAATCGTTCTGACACTCTGGCAGTTATCAAACAGGCAAAGGACGCCGGCTTTGAAGCGCTTGTCCTGACTGTTGATACACCTGTTGCTGGACTTCGTTATCGCGATAATCGCAACGGTCTCACCGTTCCGCCAAAGATTAGGTTAAGCACTGTTCTATCTATTGCACGCAAACCAATCTGGTGGCTCAATCTCTTTACAACTGGCAAGCTCGAGTTTGCCGCCTTCCGCGGTTGGGATAAACCGCTCTCTGAGTTAGCAGCTCTCATCTTTGATCCATCAACTGATTTTGAAGATATTAAATGGCTACGTACTGTCTGGGATGGACCCATTGTTATCAAGGGAATTCAGAGCGTTGCTGACGCCAAGGCCGTTGCTAAATGTGGAGTTCAAGGAATCATTCTCTCCAATCACGGCGGGCGCCAATTTGATCGCGGTCCAGTACCACTTGAGATTCTCCCTGAAGCAGTAGATGCAGTAGGTAAAAAGGTAGAGATCTATATCGATGGGGGAATGATGTCTGGCCTCGATGCCTTAAGCGCAGTAGCGCTAGGAGCGAAGGCAGTCTTTATCGGTCGCGCCTACCTTTATGGCGCAATGGCAAATGGTGAAAAAGGGGTGCAACAAGTAATTGACTTAATGCGCCGCGAATTTATCAACGGCATGTCACTTTCGGGATCTCGCACAATTGAAGAAGTTCAGAAGAACGGCGCACAGATAAGGAGCAATTTCCATGAATAAGGTTGCAATCGTTACTGGGGGAGCCAAAGGAATTGGTCTTGGCAGTGCGCAACGCCTGCTCGAAGATGGTGCGACTGTAGTTATCTTTGATGTCGATGAGAAAGCAATCGCTAGCGCCACAGCAGAGTTCGCCAGCTACGGTGATCGCTTCTCAGGCGTCAAGGTAGATATCTCTTCAGAGGCTCAAGTTAAGAGCGCTGTCACAGAGGTTGGAAACAAGCACGGACATATCGATTATTTAGTGAATAGCGCAGGTGTTCAGACTTATGGTAACGCTGAAGAAACCACAGATGAGATTTGGGAAAAAACTTTTGGCGTCAACGTAAAGGCTATGTATCTGACAACAAAGTATGCCGTTCCATTTATGCGTAAAGCCAAGGGCGGTTCAATCGTCAATATCTCTTCTGTGCAATCACTTTCAAACCAGAAAGGTGTTGTTGCATACGCTGCCTCAAAGGGTGCGGTTAATGCACTCACTCGCGCTATTGCAGTTGATTATGCTGCTGAGCAGATTCGTTGTAACGCGGTACTTCCGGGATGCGTGGATACTCCGATGCTACGAGCAACTGCGCAATCATTTAAAGGCGATCGCAGTGAAGAAGATCTTTTACATGAATGGGGACTTTCACATCCGATAGGTCGCATGGCGAGCATTCACGACATAGGCAATCTCGTTGGCTTCTTATGTTCTGATAAATCCTCATTCGTCACAGGAGCTTCCTATGTCATCGATGGAGGCTTGATTACTCAAGTGCCTGTCATCCTTCCCGAATAGGGCCGATTTCTAGAGATCAAATAAATAAGGTAATCTACGCAAGCCGTAAGACCCTGGCGGGTTGCCCGAGCGGCCAATGGGAGGGGACTGTAAATCCCCCGGCTCTGCCTTCGAAGGTTCAAATCCTTCACCCGCCACCAGCAACGCCCTTCAAAACGAGGGGCGTTTTTGCTTATCTCGGCTACCTGCAGTTCATTTGCGAGTCGACATTCACCCACCTGCTTAATACGCTTCGCCAGTATCCATTTCGCCCCAACCTTAAGGAGCTAACGTGCAAAAACGTTTTGGAATTATCACTGCAGCTGTAATCGCAGCTGCTCTCACACTTTCAGGATGCGGACTTGGCAATGACGACTCGTCATCAGCTTCTGCATCATGCGAAAAGGGAGATTTAGCAACAATCACTGAAGGCAAGCTCACTATCGCAACTGGTGAACCTGCGTACTATCCATGGGTTATCGATGACAAGCCAGAATCTGGCGAAGGCTTTGAAGGAGCAGTCGCTTATGCAGTTGCTAAGCAGCTCGGTTTTGACGCTGCAGATGTCACCTGGGTTCGTACAACATTTGACTCAGCTGTAACACCTGGAAAGAAGAACTTTGACTTCAACTTGCAGCAGTTCTCAATCACTGAGGATCGCAAGAAGGCTGTTGATTTCTCATCACCTTATTACACAGCGCCACAGGCAATCGTCTCATTCAAGGGAAGCAAGATCGAAGGGAAGACAACACTTGCAGACCTTAAGAGCGCCAAGCTAGGTGCTGCAGTCGGTACTACCTCACTTGATGCAATCGAAAATCAGATTGGATCAAAGCCACAGGTGTTTAACGACAACGCAGCAGGTGTATCTGCACTCAAGAACAAGCAGATCGACGGCCTTGTTGTAGATCTACCAACAGCTTTCTACCTATCAGGTGTTGAAGTTCCAAACGGACTTATCGTTGGTCAACTTCCTTCAACTGGTGCAGGAGATCAGTTTGGCCTCTTGCTTTCAAAGGGAAGCAAGCTCACATCTTGCGTAACTGGCGCTGTTGATGCCATTACTGCAGATGGAACACTCGCGACAATTACAGATAAGTGGCTAGCAACCGATGCTGGCGCTCCTGTATTGAAGCCTTAAGAGAAACTCAGCAGTAAACAAGGTAGTTTGGCGACCATGTCAGAGAAGAAAAGCTCTGCTTGGTCGCCAAGCTCCCGTGAATTAGAACGACGTAAATCTCGTCGCAGGATTAGCCGCAAGCAAGCAAGTATTGCTGCGGCTTCTTCCATTTTTGTCCTCGGAACTCTTGCTGTAATTCTCGTATCTTCACCAGGCTGGGAAACCGTTAAGGCAACCTTCTTCGATATTGATTACGGCCGCGAAGTATTTCCGACAGTCGTTAAAGGGCTCTGGATCAATTTGCAGCTTACCTTTATTGGTGGCGCCGCTATTGGCGTCATAGCACTTGGCCTTGCTCTGCTACGAACTACAAAGTCACCAGCACTTACACCATTTAGATTTTTAGCTACCGCCTATGTCGATATCTTCCGAGGCGCTCCACTTATCTTGATTATCTTGCTCGTTGGATTTGGTGTTCCCGCTTTAGGCCTTACTGGGGTTTCCAGCAATGTCATCTTCCTGGGAACAGTTGCAGTTGTCCTTACTTACTCTGCATATGTTGCTGAAGTTATCCGAAGCGGAATTTTATCTATCCATCCAAGCCAGCGCGCAGCTGCTCGCTCTCTTGGCTTAACTTCAGGGCAGACGATGCGCTTTGTTGTACTGCCACAAGCGATACGTCGTGTGGTTCCACCTCTGCTCAATGACTTTGTCTCACTCCTTAAAGACACCGGTTTGGTCTCAATCTTAGGAGTCACAGATGCTGTGCGCGCCGCCCAAATTAATGCGAGCCGTACCTTTAACTACACCCCTTACGTTGTAGCAGCCATACTCTTTCTCCTCATAACAATTCCAATGACTCGCTATACAGATCGAGCGATCAGACAGCGTACAAACGCGCAGAACTCTGAGGGTGCCATCTGATGAGCAACGTTCTAGAACTTGTAAATGTACGTAAATCCTTTGGCCCTGATGTTGTCCTCCATGACCTGTCGCTGAAGGTTCCAGAACACACAGCGACAGTGCTGATTGGAGCCTCGGGCTCAGGTAAGTCCACTCTCTTGCGTTGTATCAACCTGCTGGAATCAATCGATGATGGCCAAATCTTCCTCGATGGCCAAGAGATTTCAGATCCACTGATCAATGTAGATGACATCCGGCGCCGCTTGGGAATGGTCTTTCAATCATTTAACTTATTTCCACATAAGACAGTGCTTGAGAACATCACGCTCTCGCCCATCAAGGTGCATGGAAAGAGCAAGGATGAAGCCAATGCACACGCACTGCACCTTCTGAAGCGCTTTGATTTAGCAGATAAAGCAGATCAATATCCTGATCGCCTCAGTGGGGGACAGCAGCAACGAGTAGCAATTATTCGTTCACTTGCCGTTAGCCCGCGCCTACTTCTTCTCGATGAAGTCACTTCGGCACTGGACCCTGTGCTTGTTAATGAAGTTCTCTCTGCAGTGCGTGACCTTAAGAGTGATGGCATGACGATGGTTCTGGCAACTCACGAAATGGGATTTGCAACCCAAGTAGCTGATGAAGTCTGCTTCCTTGAATCAGGAAATATTGTTGAACGCGGGAGTGCAGAGCAGGTATTGCACAACCCGCAGAATCCAAAGACTCAAGAGTTTTTAAAGCGAGTCCATCAGGCAGGTCGTCTCTAGCAAGAAGAAATCCCCCGCACATGCGCACGGGGGATTTCTTGTAACTTAACTGATCAAACGGTTGTGTCACCTGCGCGACGACGACGGAGATTATCTGCAAAGACTGCAAAGAGGATAACTGCGCCAACAACCACGTACTGCCACTCTTGCTGGAGTTCGAGGATACGAAGTCCGTTGATAAGAACTGACATGATGAGCGCACCAATAATGGTTCCACCGATGGTTCCCTTACCGCCGAAGAGCGATGTTCCACCGATGATGACCGCTGCGATTGCTTCGAGCTCATATCCAAGACCAAGGTCTGGCTGAGCAGAGCCAAGGCGTGAGGTAATAACTACTGCAGCAAGACCGACGTAAACGCCGCAGAGAGCGTAGATAGCAACCAACCAGCGATTGACCTTTACGCCAGAGAGCTTTGTTGCCTCTAGGTTGGAACCAATAGCGAAGTTGTAGCGACCAAGTACTGTCTTATTGAGAATTAGTGAGCCGATAATCGCTGCAACAAAGAGGATGAGAACGGCATTTGGAAAATTAGGGATGATATTTCCACGAGCAATTTGATCCCAACCTTCAACATCTGTTGCGAAGAGAATTGGCTTCATATCGGAAATGATCAGAGCCAAGCCTTGCGCACCCTTCATAGTTGCAAGAGTTGCGATAAAGGCTGGCAATTTCAGCACCGTAATCAACAATCCATTGATGGCGCCTAAGAGCCCTCCCACCACCATTCCAAGAAGAATTCCAGCCCACACATTGAGGTCGTAGGCCATCACAGTCTTTCCGGTAATAACTGCAACGAGCGCCATCGATGTACCAACAGAGAGGTCGATACCTCCGGTGATAATGACGAAGGTAACTCCGATAGCGAGTAGTCCAATAACTGTGGTTGACATCAAGATACCGCCGGAGACATTTGCCCAAGAGGCAAATACTGGGCGCATGATGGTGAAGAAGGCGAAGATGACGACAAGGCTAGCTAAGGCTGCAACTCGTCCAATCTCGCGACGGACAAAGGCTGAAACCTTGTTTCCGCCCTCTGACTGAGTAGCTGTTAGGTCTTCTGACATGTTTCTCTTCTCCCTCTTAGTGAACTGCCGGTAGTTCGTCGCTAAATTTTGTTGCGTATTCAATAATTACTTCTTGGTTGGCATCCTTATTGTCGATGATGCCGGTGAGGCGACCTGCACACATAACCGCTACGCGATCGGACATGCGCAAGATTTCAGGAAGCTCGGATGAAATCATGATGATTGATTTTCCTTCTTCAGCCAGCTTTGTCAGCAGCTTATAGATCTCATCCTTTGCACCCACATCGATTCCGCGAGTTGGTTCATCGAAGATCAAGATGTCGCAGTTACGGGTAAGCCACTTGCCGATGACGACCTTCTGCTGATTTCCACCAGAGAGGTTCTTAACAAACTGGTTCTCAGAAGGTGTGCGCACGCGCAGCTGCGAGATGACATCGCGAGTTACGCCTGCTGCAGGCTTAATGCGGAGCCATCCAAATTTAGAGAAACGTGGAATCGAGGAGAGAATCACGTTAAAGGTGAGGTTCTGAATCAAGAGAAGACCGAAGCGCTTGCGATCTTCAGAGAGATAACCAATTCCAGCAGCAACTGCATCAGATGGTTGCTTAATCTTTACCTCTTTGCCGTGGAGCGTGACTGTTCCTGCAATCTTTGGATCAGCACCGATGATGGCGCGAGCAAGTTCTGTACGCCCCGCACCCATCAGGCCAGCAAAGCCAAGAATTTCACCCTTGCGAAGTTCGAAGGAGACATCACGAAGCAAGTGGCGATCTGTGATGCCTTCAACCTTCATGACGATTTCAGAGCTGATCGTGCGGTTGCTAGGACGCTGATCTTGATCAACCTTACGTCCGACCATGAGCGAGATGACTTCAGGAATTGAAGTCTCAGTGGTCTTCAAAGTCTTTACATACTGGCCATCACGAATGACCGTGATGCGGTCAGTGATTTTTGCTAGCTCCTCTAGGCGGTGCGAGATATAGACAACGCCTTTGCCAGCAGCCTTAAGGGTGCGAATAATCTTGAAGAGAGAATCAGTCTCGGCAGGAGTCAGAGAAGAAGTTGGCTCGTCCATGATGATTACTGAACCGCGATAAGAGACCGCCTTTGCGATTTCTACCATCTGCTGCTTTGCAATTGTTAGCTCTCCAACAATTGCCTTTGGATCAAGGTTGAGTTCAAGCTCTGCCAGCAACTTAGCTGCTTCACTATTGAGCTTTGGATTATCAAGAAATAGTCGACCTGGCCGGCGATCTTCACGGCCAATATAAATATTCTGCGCAACCGTTAGGTGGGGCATCAAGTTAAGTTCTTGGTGGATGATGCTGATGCCTAGGCGCTGTGCTTCATAAGGGCTAGGGATTTCTACAGATTCGCCGCGGTATTTAACATCGCCGGCATCCTTCTTATAGATTCCAGAGAGAATCTTCATGAGGGTTGATTTGCCTGCCCCGTTTTCACCAACAATGGCATGTACTTCGCCTTCGTTGAGATCGAACTGAACGTTATCGAGGGCCTTTACTCCTGGAAACACTTTACTTACGCCAGTAAGCGATAAGAGTTGAGCTGTTGCCATTATTTCCCCACAAATCTTGAGAGCTGAAAGTAATCGAATAGTAAAGCATGATGGCCGAGATTGCTCCCGGCCATCATGTCTTAACTAATTACAAAAGAGTCGAATTTCGACTTATTCGTAAAGGTTTCCAGCAACTGTTGGGTCGCTGATGTTCTTTGCATCGTAGTAGTAGAAGCCAGTGTCAATAAGTGGCTTTGGAACTGTCTTGTTACGTACGTAGTTAACAAGCGCTTCTACAGTCTTAGCACCGATACCCATTGGGCTCTGTGTGATTGCACCAGTCTGAAGACCAGACTTGATGTTTGCAATCTGCTGCTTTCCTGAGTCGAAGCCGATCAACTTAACTGCACCGTTCTTCAACTTAGCTGCCTTGAATGCCTGGCCAGCTCCGATTGAAACGCCTTCGTTAGTTCCGTAGATACCCTTGAGGTCCTTGTTAGCAACAAGTGCTGCGCTAATGATTTCCTGTGCCTTAAGAGCGTCTCCACCCTCAGCGTACTGAGTCTTGAGGAGCTTGATGCCCTTGTGCTTCTTCTTGATCTGGTTGATAAAGCCGTTTGCACGGTCGATACCGGTCTGGTTTGTCTGTGAGTGACCGACAACTAGAACCTTGCCCTTACCCTTAAGAAGTGCTGACATCTTGTCTGCAGCTAGTGCACCAGCTGCTGTGCTGTTTGTGTAAGCAACTCCAAGTGCACAATCTGATGCAACGCCAAGCTTGCCTGGGCAGCTTGCTGCTGTATCGAACATGTAAACAGGAATGCCTGCATCATGTGCAGCCTTCAAGTTTGGAACAGACTGTGTTGTTCCGAGAGCTGCGTAACCGATTGCATCTGGCTTAACTGCAATTGCTGCATCAAGCATTTCAAGTTGCTTATCGATCATTGTTTCAGCTGCTGGACCCTGGAAGACGATCTCTGCGTTCATCTTCTTAGCTTGTGTCTCAGCACCTAACTTAACTGCTTGCCAGAACTGGTGTGTTTCGCCCTTTGAGATCAAATAGATCTTGAGGGTCTTGTCTGCTGCTGTTACTGGAGCAGCTGTTCCAGTTACCAATGCGAGTGCTGCTACTGCAGCTACCGCCATTAGACCTTTCTTCATGTGTTTCCCTTCAAAAGCAGCGGAATTGCTGTGTGGGAATCCTATGCGCGAGGCATGGCCGATTCAAGGAAAAATCCGGATTTGCAGTGTATTGATAGAGATTGTTACAGGTTCGTTATCTTGTAACTGCGCGCTACGTTAAGCGCCCAGAAAGCTTCTTTCTCGCTATCCGAGAACCCATCTGTGACTCTTTCGGCAAGACCAACTACCTGCGAGTAGGTATTTGCAGCCAGTAGAGCCACTGGCCAATCCGAGCCAAACATTATTCGCGATGTCGTGAAACTCTCGATGATGTGATCTGTATATGGAGTGAAATCTGAAACTTCCCAATCTTTCCATTTCGCTTCAGTTACTAGCCCTGAAATTTTGCAGGAAACATTTTCGAATGAAGCTAATTCTGTGATGAGAGATTTCCATGGTTCTAACTCTTGGCGCGAGATATATGGCTTAGAGATATGGTCAAGCACAAAGCGAGTTTCAGGACAAGCGCGCACTAATTCGATTGCAGCTTTAAGTTCAGGCGTCTTGGTCAAGATGTCATAAGTAACATCTAACTTTCCAAGTCCTTGCACCGTCTTAATTACTTGAGGTCTTGCTAAGTAATTAGAATCAGGATGATCTTGGGCAATATCGCGGATACCTTTGAGATAACTTCCACCCTTTGCCGCTAAATATTTTTCGCACTCTGCCAAAGATGTGGGTGAATCAACATCAAGCCAACCCACAACTGCAACAATTGTTGGTGTTTGCTCAGCTAAAACGAGGGCTTCATATGTTTCTTCATGGGTCATGCTGGCTTGAACAAATACTGTGCGCTCTATGCCGGTTCCGGCTATGGCTGCTTCAAGGTCTGCAATCGCAAAGTTGCGACAGATTGGAGCCATCTGATCGCCAGCCATCCAGTCGTAATCACGGGCAGATAAATCCCAGAGGTGATGGTGGGAGTCAATTCTCATCTGAAGAATTTAACCTTGGGCAACGACGTGTTCAAGAGGAAGACCTGCGGCAAGTAACTTCAACTGCGATTCAATTAGAGCGCGTCCGCGAGGTTCAAAGGCTGCTGAATTTCCACCAACGTGTGGAACCACAATCAGATTGGGAGCGCCCCAAAGCGGATGTCCTTGGGGTAACGGTTCAGGATCTGTGACATCGAGAGCTGCATAGATGCGACGTGAATTAAGTTCCTTAAGGAGCGCTTCAGTATCGATGATTGGTCCGCGCGCAACATTGACGATGAGTGCACCATCTTTCATGGACGCTAAACGCTGCGCGTTAAACATGTGGCGAGATGAATCAGTCAGTGGCAGAATCAAAATGACAATATCAAGTTGAGGTAGGTGCTTATCGAGATCATCGATCTTTACTGTGCCATCGCGGCCAGATTGGGTAAAGGCGGTGATTGATACATCAAAGCCAGATAGCTTGCGAGCAACTTCTTTACCGATAGATCCAAATCCGATGATGCCTACCTTGCTATCGGAAAGCGCAGGAAAGCGGCGATGGTTCCAGGTGCCAGCAACTTGTTCGCGAATAAATTCAGCAAAGCCGCGACGGGAAGCGATTGCAAGTCCTACCGCTAGTTCTGCAGTTGATGCATCGTGAACTCCGCGGGCATTACAGAGCGTTAATCCCGGGCGAAGATACGCTAAAGCATCGTCATAGCCAGCGTTGAGCATCTGCAGAATCTTGAGGTTGGACATCTTGGCTGCATAGGAGAGCGCTTTAGCACCACCCATATAAGAAGGCACATACATATCTATCTGCGATAGATCAGCGCTATCTAGCGGAAAGTTATCGGGAGATAACAGAGTGATTCCATCGGGTGCAGATAGATCAGACCACTGGGTCCAAACGCGCATCTGTTACTTCACCCGTTCTGGGATAACTTCAACTGTATTTGAAAGAGTTCCGACTCCCGCCACATTTATTTCAACGATATCGCCAGCCTCAAGTGAAACATCCATTGGTGGAACGATTCCAGTTCCGGTAGAGAGGATGAGGCCATGAGGGAAGTCTTGGCATCTAAAGACGTAATCAACTAAATCTTCTAGGGTGCGATTGAGCTTGCCCAATGAAGTCTCTGCCTCCCATGGAACGTTTGCTCCACGCATAATCTTGGCTTTAATCGCCATTTGATCTGCACTCGGTGCCAGCCAAGCCGGAGTGATATCTGGGCCAAGTGCTGTTGAGCCGATATAGATCTTGGCTTGTGAAAGGTAGAGAGGATTTTCACCTTCGATGGAACGAGCAGTGACATCGTTACAGATGGCGTAGCCAATGATTTCGCGATGCTTATTAATATAGATAGCAACTTCTGGTTCTGGAACAGAGGCTTCGCTGTCGTAGCGAATTCCGATAAGTGCGTTGGTACCACGTGCTCGTATAGCAGTTGACTTAAAGAAGAGCTCAGGGCGATCTGCTTCATATACGCGCTGATAGACATCAGGCACACCACTCTCTTCTTTACGTGCATCGCGAGAGCGAAGGTATGTAACTCCTGCGCCCCAAAGTTCAATCTCGGGAGCGATAGGAGCTGCCAGAGTTCCGGTGATTTCAGTACTTGCCTGAGTTACAGCTGCCTTGAGTTCGGCCAAAGTCAGATGCATCGCTTCGGTCAGAGTTGGAAGCGCAGCGACCGTGCGGTGCACGCCATCGACGGTTACAGCAAAGCGGTACTGCTCATTCTTGGTGTGAAGTACTGAAAGTTTCATTGCAATCCAAACTAGTCGACGTGGAAGTTTTCAGGGATGACGTGCCACCACTCGCCTGGACGAGCTTCTGGAACTTGGCTCTGCATTGGATCAGTGATCTTCCACCAACGCTGAGTTTCAGGGTCAGCTGCAATGGTGGCCATATCCTTTTCGTAATCTGTACCTGTGTATTCCATGTAGGCAAAGAGCAGGTGCTCATAACGAAAAATTGAGTAGTTCTGGATATTTGCCTTCTTTATTGTGGCAAGAACGGTTGGCCATACATCTGCATGGATGCGTTCGTACTCTTCGATTTGGTCAGGCTTGATACCAATTACTTGTGCAATGCGCTGAACGCTCATGCAGGAATCCTTTCAATGAGGTTGGCATCTTCAAGCTCTGCCCAGATATCGGCTGGTAGCTCTAAGTTAAAGGCATCAACGTTCTCAAGGAGTTCAGCTGCGGTTCGCGGACCGGTAAGGACTGAAGTAACGGCTGGATGGCGCAGTGGGAATTGCAGCGCTGCAGCGAGCAACGGAATATTGCGAGCCTTCAAGAACTCACCAATCTTGGCAGCGCGAGCGATGATCTCATCAGCTGCTGGAAGATAGTTATATGTCGCACCAGCAACGGGATTAGCAAGAACACCAGAGTTAAGAACTCCACCCATTGAGATATCAATGTTGTGAGCAAGCGCGTAGGGAAAGAGTTCGCGGTGAGAAATCTGATCTAACAGGGTGTATCTGCCTGCAATGAGTGCGATATCTAAATCAGTACCCTTCATAATCTGCAGAGCTTGCTCAGCATGATTGATACCAATACCGACTGCCTTAATCAGTCCTTGCGAACGATATTCAGCAAGAACAGGAAATGCGTTTTCAATCGCTTCTTTCACATGTTCTTCTGCATCATGCATCAAAACGATATCGAGATGATCAAGACCCATTCGCTCGAGGCTCTCATCAAAGGCACGACGAATACCATCTGGTGAATAGTCGAAGACCGGAACTAAATCACGGGGGGCATCTGGAAACCAAGGAAAGATTTCAGCGTTTGGGTCGTGGCGAAGGACGCGTCCAACCTTGGTCTCAACTACAAAAGGAACCTTTGCACCACGAAGCGCTTTTCCTAATCGGATTTCAGCAACGCCATGGCCATACTGAGGTGCGGTGTCAAAGTAATTGATACCCACATCGAGGGCGGTATTGAGCAGTTCATCTCCATCTGCATCGGTGACAGACTTAAAGAGACCGCCGAGAGGGGCAGTTCCGAGACTTAAACGAGTTACTTCAAGATCGGAACGCTTTAACTTTACTTTTTCATTGTGTCGCGCCATTTAATCATCATATATGATTTTTCACGTCTAGCGAAGAGTCAGTTTTAATTAATTTAGCAAAGGAATGACATGCCTAAGGTCACTGGATTTAAAACAATAGATGTTCGCTTCCCAACTTCGCGGGGACTCGATGGTTCTGATGCAATGAATAAAGAACCAGACTATTCAGCAGCGTTGGTAATCCTAGAAACAGATGACCCTCAATTACAAGGGCATGGCTTTGTCTTTACCTGCGGCCGCGGCAATGATTTACAGTGCGATGCTATTTCTCTTCTTGCGCCATACGCAGTTGGACGTGATGTCGCAGATTTAGCAACCAGCATGGGCGACTTCGCGCGCAGCTTGGTACGTGATTCGCAGATTCGTTGGTTAGGGCCAGAAAAGGGCGTTACGCAAATGGCTGCAGGTGCAGTCATCAACGCGGCATGGGATCTTGTTACAAAGCACGCAAAGAAGCCGCTCTGGAAATTCCTTTCAGATTTAACGCCAGAAGAGATTGTTGATCTCGTTGACTTTAGATATATCACCGATGCGCTAACTCCCGAAGAAGCGCTAGAGATTTTGCGCAAGGCAGTGCCACAACGTGCTGCGAATGAAGCAAAGTTAATTGCAGAAGGTTTACCTGCGTACACAACAACTCCTGGATGGTTGGGATATAGCGACGAGAAGATGGTTCGTCTTGCTAAAGAAGCAGTGGCAGATGGTTACACCCTGATCAAATTAAAGTGCGGTGGTTCGCTCGAGGATGACAAGCGACGCCTGCGTTTAGCGCGCGAAGCAGTTGGACCAAATATCAAAATTTCGATTGATGCCAACCAAGTGTGGGATGTCAACCAAGCGATTGAATGGATTAAGGGAATTGGCGATGTCAATCTTCATTGGGTAGAAGAGCCAACTAACCCTGATGATGTTCTGGGACATGCAGCGATTGCAAAGGCGATTGCACCAGTAAGAGTGGCAACAGGTGAGCACGGCATGAACCGCATCATCTTTAAGCAGATGTTGCAGGCAAAATCCTTCTCATTTATGCAGATTGATGCAACGCGCGTAGCGGGCGTTAATGAAAACCTGGCAAACATATTGATGGCAGCGAAGTTTGGTGTCCCGGTATGTCCTCATGCTGGTGGCGTTGGCCTCTGCGAACTCGTTCAGCATCTAGCAATGTTTGATGCAGTTGCTGTGTCAGGACACCATGCTGACCGAGTAGTTGAGTTCGTGGATCACCTGCACGAGCACTTTGTCGTACCTACCAATATCCAAAATGCACATTACATGCCACCATCAGAGCCAGGAACTGGTGGTGAGATGTATGCACAATCAATCGCAGACTTCACATTCCCTACAGGAAAAGAATGGGTAAACGCATGAGTAAAGAGTTCGCAGGACTTACAGCAGCTGTTACCGGAGCAGGTTCAGGAATTGGCCTCGCTACCGTAAAGATTCTCGCTGATGGGGGAGCCAAGGTCTACGGGCTCGACATTGCAGAAGGTGGACTTGCCGGCGTAGGCGAGTGGCTGCAATGTGACGTCGGAGACGATGCATCCGTCGCAGCAGCATTCTCAAAGATTTCTTCGCTAGACATTCTTATCAATAGCGCTGCAGTGAGCGCAGTAGGCAACGTTGAAGCCAACCCATCTGATGAGTGGCATAAAGTCATGAATATCAACGTTGTTGGAATTGCACGCACTGCGCGTGGTGCTCTGCCGTTACTTCGTAAGAGCAAGTCGCCATCAATTACCAATGTTTGCTCAGTAGCTGCAACAGCTGGCATTCCAAAGCGCGCACTTTATAGCGCAACAAAGGGCGCAGTTCTTTCACTTACTTTAGCTATGGCTAACGATCACATCGCCGAAGGCATTCGCGTCAACTGCGTAAATCCAGGAACTGCAGATACACCTTGGGTGCAGCGTTTACTTGCACAAGCTGCTGATCCTGCTGCCGAACGTAAAGCTCTTGAAGCGCGTCAACCAATGGGAAGACTTGTCAGCGCTGAAGAAGTAGCACGCGCTCTCTGTTTCTTGGCAAGCCCGCTGCAAGGTTCTACAACTGGCACTTCACTTTCAGTCGATGGCGGAATGCAAGGTCTGCGAATCCCTAAATGAGTTCTATAAATGAGGAAGAACTTCGTGCGAAGTTAGATCCTCTTTCTTATGCAGTGCTCCGTGAAGGTGCAACCGAGAGACCATTTACGGGCGAATACACCGACACTGAAACCGTCGGCAGTTATCGATGCAAAGCATGTGGCAACGAACTCTTTCGTTCTGAGACAAAGTTTCATTCAGGCTGCGGTTGGCCTTCTTTCTATGCGCCAACTTCAAGCGATGCAGTGACCTTGATTGAAGATCGCTCCCTTGCCCCACGCATCAGAACCGAGGTCCGCTGTGCCACATGTGGCTCTCACCTAGGCCATGTCTTTGAGGGTGAAGGCTTTGACGTCCCAACAGATCAGCGCTGGTGTATCAACTCGGTCTCGCTCATCCTTGAGGAAAAGGCGTAATCTCGCCCCCTTTTGTAATGCTTTCGTTATCAAAATTCTGTAGGTATCTAGCCCTTTTCGGCATAGGTTAAAGGCCTCATGTGGCAACCAGGCCCCTCCAGGTTCCTCATGACTTCGAAGTCACACATTAAGAGAATAGGAAGAAAATGTCAGAAGATACGAATTCGGTTTCTCGCCGTTCGTTGCTCAAGGGCGCTGCAGTTGGTGGACTAGGCCTAGTCGCCGGCAGCACACTTGCAGCTGGCTCAGCGGATGCTGCAACACGTTTGAAGGGCAGCACTGTTCGTTGGACTACTCGCGGCGGTGGAGCAACAGGCGACAAGATTGCTAAGGCAGTCAACGATGCGTTTACAAAGAAGACAGGCGCAAAGGTTGTTGCACAACAAGTTAACTCAGATGACTTCCAGAACAACTTTGCACAAATCATGCAGGGTTCACCTGATGATGCATTTGGTTGGATGGCTGGATACCGCTCAAACCACTTCGGTGAAATGGGTCTTCTAGCAGATCTCACTCGCGAAATTAACCGCCTCAAGGGAACTCTTCCTGCAGCGGCTATCAAGGGTGCAACAAGCCCAGTATCTAAGAAGCCTTACATCATCCCAACTACTTACTACCCATGGGCTCTGCACTACCGCAAGTCAATGGTTAAGGAAATTGGAATGAACCCAGAAAAGATTGACACCTGGGATGACTTCATTAAGTTGATGACTCTTACACAGAAGAAGGGTCTTGTTGGATACTCACTCGGCGCCAAGGGCGGCTGGGAAGCAATGGGTACATTCGACATCCTTAACGCACGTATCAACGGCTACAAGTACCACATCGACCTACTTAACGGTCGCGCAAAGTGGACTGATGCAAAGACCAAGGAAACCTTTAAGTACTTCGCACAGCTCATCCCATTCATGAACGAAAACGTCTTGGATATTTCATGGGACGGTATGCGCGATCTTCTTCTACAAAAGAAGACTGGTGCAATGATGATGGGTTCTTGGTTTGCAAACGACTTCAAGGCGAAGTCACAGGCAGATTACGACGATCTATGGGTTGTTCCATTCCCAGAAATCAATCCAAAGTGGGGACGCGACACAATTGATGCACCACTCGATGGTATTTCAGTTGCTGCAAATGGTAAGAACGTAGCGGGCGGAAAGGCTCTTGCTGAATTCTGGGGATCTCCAGAAGGTATCAAGGAAGCAATCAAGGCTGGAGATACAAATATCTATGTATCTCGTTCATTTGATACTTCTTCATACGATTCATTCAACAAGCAGAAGCTTGCAGTTCTTGCTTCAGCGAAGAACATCATGTTCTTCTTGGATCGCGATGCTCGCGGAGACTTTGCTGGTCCAGTTGTTGGTCCAGCTATCCAGAGCTTCATCAAGAAGCCTTCAGATATCAACAAGATCCTCGAAAGCGTACAAGCTCAATGGGATGCACTTCCTAAGAACTAATTAACTGACGTTTACTTTGTCAATTAATTAGATTTATAGTAAGTTAAAGGTATGAAGACGGCGGCTACGAATAAGAAAAATCGTAGCCGCCGTTCTCTTTCCAAGACAGATCGTTTCACTCTCACGGCATTTGTTGGCATCCCAACTCTTCTTCAGATACTTCTTCTCTGGGTCCCCGCCGTAGTAACAATTGTTCTCTCGTTCACTTATTGGAACGGAATTCGCCTCTCTGATATTAAATGGGCGGGAATTCAAAATTACAAAACTATCTTCGTAAATGAGCCTCTTTTCTATGAAGCGCTCAAGAACAATGGAGTTTGGCTCGCCTTCTTCATTTTGGTTGCAACACCTCTTGGAATTTTGCTTGCCTATCAAGTTGATCGAGGCATCAAAGGCCATGCCTTCTACGAATCCATTTTTTATCTTCCTGTCGTGCTCTCTCTCGCAGTCATCGGAATTATCTGGAACTTTATGCTCCAGCCTGGTGGATTTGTTCAAGGGTTAATGGGCTTAGATATTGGAAACGCCATATCTATTTGGGGTAACCCGGATATCAATACCTGGGTTATTTTGGGCGTTGCCTCGTGGCGACATATTGGCTACATCATGCTTCTCTATTTATCTGGCCTTAAATCAGTTGACCCGGCTCTCAAGGAAGCAGCAGCTATCGATGGGGCTACCGAGTGGCAGATTTTCCGCAAAATCATCTTGCCGACGATGCAACCAGTAAACATCATCATTGTAGTTATTACCCTGATTGAGTCTCTGCGCGCCTTTGACTTGGTTTACATCATCTATGGCAGCCCAACAATTTTCCCACTTCTCAACCTTTTGGTCTTCCAGAATTTTGCAGGCCAAGGCCTTTCAATGAAGGGCGCTGCTTACGCTGTAATCCTGCTGATTCTATGTATCGTGCCGATTATCACCTACCTCCGTATTGTCTTTAAGGAGGACCTCAAGTGAGCGCAGAAATGGCAGTTAACAAAAAGTATCGCGATAAGCAAAAGCGCAAGGATGCCTTCATCTCGGTCTTTATCGGATTCTTTGCCTTTGTCTGGATCTTTCCAATCCTGTGGACAGTATGGACCTCGCTTCGCCCCTATAACGAAATTATTTCTTACGGTATTTTCTCGCGTCCAAGAAGCCTTAATTTTGATAACTATGTAAATGCTGTCAAAGAGATGCAGATTGTTGGATATCTAATCAATTCCGCGATAGTCACAATTCCGTCTGTAATCCTGACTCTCTTCTTTGGCTCATTGATTGCATTCGTTGTGACCCGCTATAAATTTAGGTTCAACCTCACCATCTTGTTGCTTTTCACAGCTGGAAATATGTTGCCGATCGTTCTTACCTATATCCCAGTCTTCTGGATGTTTATCTGGGTCGGAGAACTATTCGGCAACCGCAATATGTTCTATAACAACTACGCTGGCCTGATTCTGGTTCACGTGGCATTCCAAGTGGGCTTTGCAGCCTTCGTTCTCTCTTCTTATATGAAGACGATTCCGAAGGAAATTTCTGAATCTGCCACCATCGATGGCGCGAACGTATTCCGCCACTATTGGAACGTCATTCTTCCGCTCTTGCGTCCAGCACTTGCGGCCCTCAGCGTCTTGATGACGACCTGGATCTATAACGAATTCTTCTGGGCCCTGGTCTTGATGTCAGATGACTCAAAACGCCCAATCACATCTGCTCTGCGACGTCTGCAAGGACAGTATGTAACAGACTTTAACCTTTTGGCAGCTGGAGCAATTATCGCGGCGCTTCCAACAGTGATTCTCTTCTTCGTGCTGCGCAAGCAATTCATTGCTGGTCTTACCCTTGGTTCAACTAAGGGTTAATTGACTAGTTCATAATCAACCTTGATACAACGGTCCATCACAACTTCTAAACCTGCCGCATGTGCAACCTCTGCCAATTCTGGAACCACGATTCCAAGTTGAAACCAGAGAGCTTTGGCACCTAGGGCAATTGCCTGATTAGTAACATCTGCACAATCTTCAGCTCTTCTAAAGATATCGACAATATCTATCGCGACTGGGATATCAGAGAGTGATTTATAGACCCTCTGACCAAAGAGCTCATGAAGAGCAGGATTTACAAAGTAGAGATTGAAATGAGAGTTTTCTAGAAGATATCGGGCAACGCCGTAGCTCGGTCTTATCGGCTTATCCGAGACTCCGACAATCGCTACGTTCTTTGCTTCGCGAAGTAGAGATGTGATTTCAGATGTATTTAGCGCGCTCCAACCCATTTCTCCATACTACGAGAAGATTCAGGCGTAAACTCTCAACAATGTTAAAACGCGCAGTAAAACTATTTACAGATCGAAAACTCTGGGTCAGGCAGATACTTGTCGCTGGCTTATCGGGGGGTGTTGCCTGGTTCTTAGGTGACCTGCTTGTTGATGGTGGAGGTGTTGTTGCTGCCATTGTTTCGACCCTGAGCATTCGCATATCGCTCCATAAATCAATCCGTGAAGGCTTTGGGCAAATTGTTGGTACCGCGATTGGGGCAAGTACAGCCCTATTAGCTGTATCTATCTTCGATTTTGGGTTTATCGCAATTGCCATCACCATCATTCTCTGTGCCGTCGTTGCACGCGCACTTCACCTTGGTGAAGTCGCTTCAGTGAATGTTCCAGTGACCGCACTGATTGTTATCGGCCCAGGGATTTCTCAGACCACTGCAGGACACAGACTTGGCTCAACTCTTATCGGAGCAGCTGTTGCAATTATCTTCTCTTACTTCTCTCACCCAAAAACTCCTGCTGATAGAGCACAAGAGCAGATCAAACGGGTGAGCAGCAAAGCTGCCGAACTTCTTGCGACGATGTCAGAGGGAGTTGCAGCAGGCTACACGCAGAAAGATGCTGGACATTGGTTGGCAAGTGCTCGACTTCTCGTCGAAGAGATTCCAGCAATTAGATCTCAATCTGTTGAAGCCCGCAGTCATGCGCGCTGGTTTCCAACAGCTGAGAAAGATGTAGCAGAAGAGATTTACATCGAAGGAATTGCGGTTGAGCACACACTTGTTCAGGTGCGCACTATTGCTCGCACCCTCTTTGACTCTGCAGTTGAAGGTGGAATCGCAGATTCAACGAAGAAGCAGATTGCGGTCGCACTCTCTGCAGCCAGTTATGCAATCTCAGCTCACATAGAAACCCCTGATGACATTTCAGATTTTGGTTCAACGCCAACAGATGATGCTCGCGAAGCTGGCTCAGCGTTAGCTGAAACTCTGATTGAAGATGGCAAAGATGTAGATCAAGAACAGATTGTGCGCGGCCTGTCTATTGTGGCCAACATTGAAAGAATCGCAGATTCCCTTGATCAGAACTCACCTGCGCTTAAAGATGTCATCACGCCAGATGAGCCGGCTAAAGATAAGGTCCTTCAAGTTTCACCGATCGAGCAGACTTCTTCGCTCTGGAATCGAGTCAAAAAGTTCTTTAGGAAGTATCTTTAGCCTACGCTTTTAATCAAGAGGAGTATGTAATGTGTAGCAAAGTGCAGTGCAAAGCTTGCAACAAGCCAACATGGCAAGGGTGTGGTGAACATATCGAAGATGCGCTCCAGGGCATTGCTCTAGAAGATCGCTGCCAGTGTAAATAATGAAAGCTATTCAGATAACTGCCTTCGGTGGCCCAGAAGTAATGCAATATGTAGATTTGCCAGATCCAGTAGCTGGAAGTTCAGAGATTGTTCTCGATGTCACTGCTGTCGGAATCAATTACGCAGATACTCACCAGACTGAAAACAGTTATCTCTCACCACAAACGTTGCCCATGGTTCCTGGTATTGAAGTAACCGGAACTCATGCAGGTAAGCGATTTTTAGCAAGCGTCTCTTCTGGTGGGTATGCCCAGAAGGCGATTGCTCATGAAGCAGCTCTTATTCCAATTCCTGATGCAGTAACAGATCAACAAGCTCTCTGCATGTTGGTGCAAGGTTCAACTGCTTGGCACTTGCTCAAAACAATGGGCTCTGTAAAGGCCGGTCAGACTGTAGTAATTCATGCAGCAGCTGGAGGAGTCGGAACCATTGCAATTCAACTTGCAAAGATGTGGGGCGCAAAGGTTATTGCTGTGACATCGTCACAAGAGAAGGTTGATCTTGCTAAATCTCTAGGTGCAGATGAAGTCGTTGATGCACGCGATACTGAACTAGGTAAATCACTACGCGCTTCAAATGGTGGACGCGGAGTAGATCTAGTCCTTGAAATGGTTGGCGGGACAACTTTCGATCAGAGCCTTTTAGCGCTAGGTAACTTTGGCAAGCTCATCACCTTTGGAATGGCATCTCGTACTGCGCCAACACCAATTCATCCAGGTTCACTTATGCATGGTTCAAAGACCGTTGCAGGCTTCTGGCTTGCAAATTGCTTTGGAAAGAAAGAGTTGATGAATGATGTGATTGCAGAACTCTTTGCACTTGTTGCAGCAGGAAAGTTGCGACCAGTCATTGGTTCGACATATCCATTAAGTAAGGCAGCCGATGCCCATCGAGCCATGCTTGCGAGAGAGACAACTGGAAAGGTTGCCCTCGATCCTGCGCTGTAAAAGTGGGCTAATTTTCAACTTTTGCAGGTAAGCCCTAGACTCCTCTCTCTACCACTGCCCCCCTAGCTCAGTCGGTAGAGCGTTTCCATGGTAAGGAAAAGGTCACCGGTTCGATTCCGGTGGGGGGCTCGCAGTAAAAAAACTTCATATCTGACATATACAAATATGTCTAAGGCGGGGTAGCTCAGCTTGGTAGAGCAAGCGGCTCATAATCGCTGTGTCGTGG
Source organism: Candidatus Nanopelagicaceae bacterium (assembly GCA_965267965.1). Taxonomy (GTDB): domain Bacteria; phylum Actinomycetota; class Actinomycetes; order Nanopelagicales; family Nanopelagicaceae; genus Planktophila. The sequence continues at coordinate 1,182,071 of OZ254131.1, read as the reverse complement.
GTTCAAATCCCGCCTCCGCTACGCACGAATTTCACCTATGAAGGTGGCTCAGGTAACCTGAGCCCCTCAATCACGAAGGAGTAACACCATGGCAAGCAAGAGCGCGGACGTACGTCCAAAGATCACCATGGCATGCGTTGATTGCAAAGAGCGCAACTACATCACCAAGAAGAACCGCCGCAACGATCCAGACCGCATGGAACTTAAGAAGTTCTGCCCACGTTGCAAGTCTTCAACTCTTCACCGCGAAACTCGCTAATGCTGAACCCCGATTCGGTCGGGAGTACCTTCGCTGGTACAGATTCAATTACCGTTTCACAATCTGAAGTCGATGCCTTCTGCGCCGTTATCGGCGAGAGCGATACAACCATCGCACCGCCAACTTTTACGATTCGTATAACTCTTACCCAATTTGAAGAGATCCTTACTCGCCCAGAGATTGGCCTTGATTGGTCCCGCCTTGTACACGGTGACCAGAAGTTTGAAATCTTTTCACCAGTAAAGCCCGGCGATGAACTTACTTGCAACGCAACAATTGAAAGCTACCGCGTAGCTGCCGGAAATGAGATTGTCACAGTTCGCTCAGACCTACATCGCGATAACAAGCTAGTCGTTTCGGCTTGGTCAACTCTGGTGGTGCGTGCATGATTGAAGTCGGCGCCAACTTACCCGAGAAAGTTTTCTACCTCGATCGCGATCTGCTCAAGCGTTATGCAGATGCTTCCGGAGACCAGAACCCCATCCATCAGAACGAAGAGTTCGCAGTATCCGTAGGACTTCCCAATGTCATTGCGCATGGCATGCTGACTATGGCGCTCGTTGGTAAATACGTTTCAGATTTTGCAGGTGGTTCTGCCAAAGTTGTTGAATTCGGCGCTCGCTTTACCAAGCCAGTAATTGTTCCGGCAGATGAAAAAGTTGATCTGACTGTCATTGCAACAGTTGCTGAGATTGCAGAGGGCAAGATTTCACTTACATTAAGTGCAACTTCTGCTGGCGTAAAGGTTCTGGGTATGGCTAAAGCGGTAGTTCTGCAGTGAGCGCTCCTGAATCAGTTCACGAACTAGCACGCGCTAGGCAGGCTGCACGTGCCGAGAAAAACTTTGCACTCTCTGATCAACTGCGCGATGAGATTGCAGCACAAGGATTTGAAGTCGTCGATGTGGCTGGGGGATATGAGCTCCGTCCCAAGAAGCGCTTTCCAACCTACGAATCAACACGAGATGTTCGCCCAATTAACTCGGGCAAATATGAGATCACGGTAGCGATGATTGTCGATGGCTTCCATGAAGATGCTGTCACGACCATCAAATCAATTAAGGAAAATAGCCAGTGCGCTATCGCAGTTCTGGTTATCGGCGATCCTGGAATTTTGGTTGATCAACTTGATGCACGTACATCTTTGGTCCACCTGACTGAGAGCTTGGGCTGGGGTGAATGCGCCAATGCGCTGCTACGAAATATCACTAGCGAATTTGTCGTCATCATGGACCCATCAACTCGATTCATCGGAGATGCAATTACGCCTGTCCTGGCAGAACTCAAGAAGCGCGAATACGTAGCCGTTGGCTGGCGTGGAGGTCTAGTGAATCTGGAAGAAGACTGGCGCAGCATTGAAGATAAAGGCGCAGGTGAAGTTGATGTCTTGTTCAGCTACTTCTTTGCAGTTCACCGTGAAGATGCTCTGGGCGCTAAAGGATTTAGCAATCGCGCTATCTACTACCGCAATGCAGATATTGAATTCTCACTTAATTTGCGCCACGGACAGGGTCGCCTTTTGCAGATGGATCTTCCGCTGGAACAAGATCGCCATCATGGTTATTACGACACCGATGAAGAGTTTCGCGAGCTGCAATCCAAGAAGAATTACGACCGAATCCTTGAACGCTTTAGGGGCAAGACTGCAATATTGAGTCCACGCAGGTAGCCTTAGAACATGGCTGAACTGCGCGACTACACATCTTTACGTGTGGGCGGCCCTGCGCAGAAATTTGTAGAAGTTGGAACTGAAGGTGAAATCATTGCGGCCATTGAGGCTGCGGGAGATTCCCCAATATTGATTATGGGTGGTGGCACCAACCTGTTGATTGCAGATAGCGGATTTGCCGGAGTAGTTATCCGAATTACCAATCACTCACTACAGGCAGAAATTGATGCTTGTAGTGGAGCAACGCTGACTATCGGCGCTGGCGAAGATTGGGATGAGTTTGTGGCAACAACTATCGACCGCGGCTTTGCTGGACTTGAAACCTTAAGCGGAATTCCCGGAACAGTGGGAGCTGCACCAATTCAGAATATCGGCGCCTACGGCCATGAAGTTTCAGAGTTCATTACGCGCGTGCGCACCTATGACCGCCAGAAGAAGGCAATCAAGACATTTACCAATCAAGAGTGCGAATTTGAATATCGCAATTCTCACTTTAAATCCCACCCTGGTCGCTATGTGGTCCTGGATGTGCAATTCAATTTACGTGAAGGTGAATTCACTACTGCGATTACTTACTCTGAACTTGCTGCCAAGTTAGGTATTTCAGTCGGCGAAAAGGCCAGCGTTACCGCCACTCGTAAAGCAGTTCTTGAGCTACGTGGGCAGAAAGGGATGCTGCTCAACCCTGATGATAAGGATTCCTGGTCTGCAGGATCTTTCTTTACCAATCCAATTATTTCTACAGAGGCAGCAGCGCAGTTGCCGCAAGATGCTCCGCGTTGGCCAACAACTGATGGTCGCGTGAAAACAAGCGCTGCTTGGCTGATTGAAAACTCTGGAATCCATAAAGGAGATGCACATGGTGGTGCGCGCGTATCCACCAAGCACGTCTTAGCGCTTACAAACTCAGGAGATGCAACTGCGTCAGATATTGCAGAGCTGGCAAAGAGCGCACAGCGCGCTGTCTACGAGAAGTTTGGAATTACTTTAGAGGCAGAGGTAAATCTGATTGGAATTACTCTGTAAGCAACTTCTTGATACGCCCGATACCTTCGACGATATCTTCGTCGCTAGTCGCGTATGAAAAGCGTAGATAACCTGAAGGGCCAAAGGCTTCACCAGGAACAGCAGCCACTTCAACTTCTTCAAGGATTAATGTCGCCAGTTCGGCAGAAGTCTGTGGAGTCTTGCCGCGAATTGTCTTGCCAAGTACACCCTTGACTGATGGGTAGACATAGAAAGCACCTTGCGGGGTAGGGCATTCAAATCCTGGAATCTCATTGAGCATGCCAACGATTAACTTACGGCGACGGTTAAAGGCCTCACCCATCTTGTGGACTGCATCAAGATTTCCGGTCAGGGCGGCAATTGCTGCGCGCTGTGAAACGTTAGATACATTTGATGTCAGGTGTGACTGCAAGTTTGTCGCAGCCTTGATGACATCCTTTGGTCCGATCATCCAACCCACGCGCCAACCTGTCATTGCATAAGTCTTGGCAACTCCGTTAATGATGATGCAAGTATCTGCAAGGCCAGGAACCAAAACTGGAAGTGATGGGGCAGTAGCACCGTCGTATAGCAGGTGCTCATAGATTTCATCACAGATAACCCAGATGTTGTTCTTCAACGCCCATTCAGCAATCGCCTTCGATTGTTCATGAGTGTAAACAGAACCAGTTGGATTAGATGGAGAACAGAAGAGCAACGCCTTTGTCTTTGGAGTACGCGCTGCCTCAAGTTGTTCGACAGTGACTAAATAGTTCTGAGATTCATCAGCAAAGACTTCTACGCTCTTTCCGCCAGCGAGTTTGATTGCTTCTGGATAAGTGGTCCAAAACGGTGAAGGAAGAAGAACTTCATCGCCTGGATCAATAATGGATGCAAATGCTTGGTAGACAGCTTGCTTGCCACCGTTTGTAACAAGAACTTGATCTACTGCAATCTCGTAATTGGAATCGCGCTTTGTCTTAGCAACAATCGCTTCACGTAACTCTGGTAGTCCAGCTGCCGGTGTATAGCGATGATTTGCAACTACTTTGGAGGCAGCAACTGCTGCATCAACGATGTAATCAGGCGTTGGGAAATCTGGCTCTCCAGCGCCGAAGCCAATAACTGGTCGTCCAGCTGCTTTGAGCGCCTTTGCCTTTGCGTCGACTGCCAAAGTGGCTGATTCTGCGATTGCTGCGATTCGTGCGGAGATTCTGCTCATGGGGGAAGTCTGCACTATCGGTGGGTGGGGCTGCGCGCTCAGAATGAGTGGTCCTCAGCACCCAGTTTTACTCTGTGAGCCCCCAGCCCTTACACTTCGACGCTCACGATCAGATTTTGGCTCGCCTTGGCGCGCCCGAAAATTTTCGCGAAGGGCAGTAGCTCAATTGGCCAGAGTTGCCGTCTCCAAAGCGGCCGGTTGGGGGTTCGAGTCCCTCCTGCCCTGCAAGACGCACTACCGAATGAACGACGAAAGAGAAGGAACGCAACATGACTGATGCAGTTGAAGTTACCGAGGAGAAGCTCGGGATTTTCGCGCGCGTTGGACTTTTCTATCGCCAAGTATTGAGCGAACTCAAGAAAGTTGTATGGCCAACACGAAATATGTTGACCACATATACAGCTGTAGTTCTCGTCTTCGTAACTTTCGTCATTGCCGTTGTTTCGGTCATTGACTTAATTCTTACCAAAGTCGTCTTCTGGGTATTTGGTTAATGGATATGACTGAAGAGACCACACCAAAGCCAGACGCGTTCGAAGCAGCGCTTGCTGCCAACGCGGAAGAAATTTCATCACCTACGCCAGAAGTTTTGGAGACTCCTGTTGTAGAACTTGCTGTCGAAGATCTCGCTCTAGCCAGCGATGAAGATGGCGATATCGAATCTGATGAGAATGACCCTAACGCTGAGTTCCGTCGCACCCTTCGCGCTGCAATCGGAGATTGGTATGTAGTCCACTCTTACGCAGGTTACGAAAAGAAGGTTAAGGGCAACCTTGCCAACAGAATCCAGTCGCTCAACATGGAAGATTACATTTTCCAGATTGAAGTTCCTGAAGAAGAAGTCATGGAAATCAAGAACGGCGCTCGCAAGATGGTTAAGCGCAATATCTACCCAGGTTACGTTCTCGTTCGTATGGATCTCACCGATGAATCTTGGTCAGTAGTTCGTAACACTCCAGGAGTTACAGGCTTCGTCGGAAATGCACACAACCCAAGTCCACTCAGCATGGATGAAGTAGAGAAGATTCTTGCCCCACGCCCACAGAAGAAGGCGGATAAGGCAGATATTAAGTTTGTTGATTTCGAAGTTGGCGAATCAGTCACCGTTATGGATGGCCCATTTGCAACGCTTCCTGCATCAATCTCAGAGATCATGCCAGAGCAGGCAAAGCTCAAGGTATTGGTATCTATCTTCGGCCGCGAAACCCCGGTCGAGCTTTCATTTAACCAAGTTCAGAAGCTTTAAGAACGAAACTAAGAAAAGAGAAAAGAAATGGCACCAAAGAAGAAGGTCACCGGATTCATTAAGTTGCAGATCCAGGCTGGAGCAGCAACACCTGCGCCACCAGTAGGTCCAGCGCTTGGTCAGCATGGTGTCAACATCATGGAATTCGTCAAGGCATATAACGCTGCGACCGAATCACAAAAGGGCCAGATCATCCCTGTAGAGATCACTGTTTATGAAGATCGTTCATTCGACTTCATCACAAAGACTCCTCCAGCATCACGCCTCATCTTGAAGGCTGCTGGAATCGAAAAGGGTTCAGCTATCCCTCACAAGAACAAGGTTGCCAACATTTCTATGGCTCAGGTCAAGGAAATCGCAACAACAAAGATGTCTGACCTCAATGCAAACGATATCGATGCAGCTGCAAAGATCATCGCAGGTACAGCACGTTCAATGGGAATCACAGTCTCATAAGTAAATTTCTTGGCGTCACGGTGACGTCAAGATGTGGGAGAACCGCGCTGGTTCGCTAACCACAACCCAAAGCTCTACTTCGGTAGAGGAAGAAGGATGAAATGAAGCGCTCAAAGAAGTACACAGAAGTAGCAGCGAAGGTCATTAAGGACCACCTCTACACACCTCTTCAGGCAGTAACTCTTGCCAAAGAGACAACAACAACTAAGTACGACTCAACTATTGAAGTTGCTCTCGTTCTTGGCGTTGACCCAAAGAAGGCAGACCAAGCAATCCGTTCAACAGTGAACTTGCCACACGGAACAGGTAAGACTGCTCGCGTTTTGGTATTCGCTAACGGAGAGCGCGCTGAAGAAGCTCGCGCAGCTGGCGCAGATATCGTTGGTGGAGATGAACTCATCGACGAAGTTTCAAAGGGTCGCCTCGACTTCGACGCAGTTGTTGCAACACCAGATTTGATGGCCAAGGTTGGTCGTCTAGGTAAGGTCCTCGGAACACGTGGATTGATGCCAAACCCAAAGACCGGAACAGTGACTACAGATGTCACTAAGGCAGTTAATGACATCAAGGGCGGAAAGATTGAGTTCCGCGTTGATAAGAACTCAAACCTTCACTTCATCATCGGCAAGGCATCATTTACTGCAGATCAACTCGCAGATAACTATGCAGCAGCAGTTGAAGAAGTTCTTCGTGTGAAGCCAAACTCTTCAAAGGGTCGCTACATTCAGAAGGCTGTCGTCTCATCATCAATGGGACCTGGAATCGCTGTAGATCCAAACCTCACACGCGAACCAGCAGCAAACTAACTCTTCTCACAACCTTCTCACGAAAAAGCCTCTCCTTCGGGAGGGGCTTTTTCCATATGCTTCAGCCATGGCATCAATCGTTGAGACTGCTCCACTAGTTCTAGACGTTGGTGCCGTCTTGCTGGTTGCCGCTACGAGCGGCTTGCTGGCGCGAAAAGTAGGCTTACCAGCAATTGTGGGTTATCTACTTACAGGACTTTTAGTTTCGCCATTTACCCCTGGGTTTGTCGCAGACAGTGAACAGATATCAATATTGGCCGATATCGGAGTAGTCCTGCTGCTCTTTGAAGTAGGTATAGAAATCGATTTGCGACGCATTAAGAAGGAACAAGGAGCCATTTTGTGGGCGGCACCGCTCCAAGTTCTCGTCGGTACTATATTTGGAACTCTCGTCTTTATTTGGATGAATCTACCGCTTTACGGAGCTGCATTATTGGCGCTCTCTATAGCCTTGTCGTCCAGTGTAGTTATTGTAAATATTACAAGAAGTCGAAGACGAACAACTAGCGTTGCCACAGAAGAAGCGTTACTTGGTTGGAGCGTTGTACAAGATATTTTTGGTGTGACTATCGCCGCCTTTGTCATCGCACTTCTTGGAAGTGATGGTGAGAATCCTGTAATTTCCGTTCTCAGCCTCATTGGATTCATTGTTTTGGCAATAGTTGCCTCAAAGTTAATTCCTTATTTGCTGCGCATCATTCGTTGGGAACACGATCTCTTTCTTATCTATTCTGTAGCAATTGGCCTATCTATCGCAGCCCTTGGCACAGTTGTGTTTGGCGTACCAATGGCGCTTGCAAGCTTCGTCGCTGGTCTTGCAATTAATCAGTCAAGCGACACAAATGATGTACGTAAAGCTGTGCTTCCATTTAGAGATCTCTTTCAAGTCTTCTTCTTCGTTGTAATTGGAAGTCTCGTCCAACCAGATTTAATTTTGGAGTCGTTGCCTTTCACTGTTGGAATACTTGGAGTTATGTTCGCCTTAAAGACAATCCCTGCATTCCTCTTTGCACGTTTCGGGAAAATTGGTGATAGCCATGGCCAGCTTGCAGTTGGGCTAAGTCAGGTGGGTGAATTCTCATTCGTGCTTGGGTCTACGGCTCTTGCGGCGAACGCCTTAAGCAAAGTTCAATTCAATGCCATCTTGCTGGCGGTAATTGCCTCAATCATCGTCTCGACTCTGGCCGTTCGACGAGCCAGCCGCATTTCACGCTCAATTTGACCCTCGGGCCGGGCCCCACGTAATCTACGACCATAACCAAAGACCGCAGGTCTGATCTCGCAAGAGTGAAGATAATTGAGGAATCTCAGCCCGCGTAGGTGTTCACATTAATCCGTGCGCATTTACGCGTCACGGATTTTTTATTTCCTGTGGTTGCCCAGTGGCAATAGAGCGAAAGCATCCATTGCTAATCAAACTAGAGGAAAGGTGAACCGAATGGCTCGCCCAGATAAAGCAGCAGCAGTTGCTGAACTGACAGAAGATTTCAAGTCAGCTACTGCTACCTACCTCACCGAATATCGCGGTCTTACCGTGACTTCGATGAAGCAGCTACGCCGCAGCCTTGGTGCAGATACCAAGTACAGCGTCGTAAAGAACACTCTTACAAAGATTGCAGCGAAGAACGCTGGCGTTGAGCTCTCAGATGATCTCCTTGCTGGTCCATCAGCTGTTGCATTTATTAAGGGCGATGCAATCGATGCTGCACGTAACCTCAAGAACTTCCAAAAGGAGAACCCACTTCTTATCATCAAGGGTGGAATCTACGAAGGAAAGTTCGTTACAACAGCAGAGATCATGAAGCTTGCAGACCTCGAGTCTCGCGAAGTACTTCTTGCAAAGCTTGCTGGTGCAATGAAGGGATCGCTTGCTAAGGCAGCGCGTTCCTTTGATGCACTTCGCATCAAGATGGAAGCAGGAGCACCAGCTGCAGCACCAGTTGCTGAAGCCGCTCCGGTAGCAGAGGCAGCACCAGCTGCAGAAGCTGTGGTTGAAACCTCAGCAGTAGAAGACGCAGCACCAGCTGCAGACGTAGTCGCTGAAGTTGCTGCTGAAGCAACAGATGCACCAGTTGCGGAAGCAACAGAAACTCCAGCGGAATAAGAAAAGGAAAATATAAAAATGGCAAAGCTCTCACAAGCAGACTTGATGTCTCAGTTTAAGGAAATGACTCTTGTTGAACTCTCAGAGTTCGTAAAGGCATTTGAAGAAGAATTCGATGTAACAGCAGCAGCTCCTGTTGCAGTTGCAGCAGCAGGTGGCGCAGCAGCAGGTGGCGCAGCTGAGGCACAGGATGAATTCACAGTTATCCTCGAAGATGCAGGTTCACAGAAGATTGCGGTTATCAAGGAAGTACGTAACCTCAACTCTGCACTTGGTCTTAAGGAAGCTAAGGATCTTGTCGATGCAACTCCAGCAACCCTTCTTGAGAAGGCAAACAAGGAGACAGCAGAGAAGGCAAAGGCAGCTCTCGAAGCAGCTGGTGCAAAGGTCACACTCAAGTAAATTTGAGAAGAAAAGGCCCGGCCCCGCATGGGACCGGGCCTTTTTTATCCCCAACTGGCAGACAAATGGCCTTGCTAAGGGGTATAAGCGGCCGGTTTGCCCCTAGAGGGGGTGAGCCGATACTCTTTCCCTTCGCATATTTTTAACCGAGGGTCTTTGCATATAGCGGCGGCGACCTTCTAGATGTGCGTGTCCACATAAATGTGAACTTGTCTGAAAGGACATCTCTTGGCCGCGAAAAAGAGTTCAACTGCCCCACGCCGTATTTCATTCGCAAAGATCCGTGAACCCCTAGAAGTTCCTAACCTGCTCGCGCTGCAAGTTGAAAGCGTTGACTGGTTGTTAGGTAACGACGCATGGCGATCACGTCTAGCGGAGACAACCAACACCAATCGAGGAGAGCTTCCTTCGAAGTCTGGTTTGGAAGAAATCTTTGAAGAGATTTCACCAATCGAAGATTTCCAGGGAACGATGTCACTTTCATTCCGTGACCACCGCTTCGAACCACCTAAGTATTCAATCGCAGAGTGCAAAGAGCGCGACATGACTTACGCGCAACCACTCTTCGTGACTGCAGAATTCACTAACAATGAGACTGGCGAAATTAAGTCGCAGACAGTCTTCATGGGTGACTTCCCAGTGATGACACCACGCGGAACATTTGTAATTAACGGAACAGAGCGCGTAGTTGTTTCTCAGATTGTTCGTTCACCTGGCGTCTACTTTGAGCGCCAGATTGAAAAGACATCAGATAAAGATGTATTCACTTCAAAGATCATCCCAAGCCGCGGCGCTTGGCTTGAATTCGAAGTTGATAAGAAGGATCTCGTTGGCGTTCGTATCGACCGCAAGCGTAAGCAATCAGTAACAGTATTCCTCAAGGCGCTTGGTTGGACCGATGAGCAAATTCGTGAAGAGTTTGGTGACTTCGCTTCAATGATGGCAACTCTTGAAAAAGATACAGTCAAGACTCAAGACGAAGCGCTTCTTGATATCTACCGCAAGATGCGTCCCGGCGAACCTCCTACAAAGGAAGCAGCCCAGAACCTCATTGAGAACCTTTACTTCAATGGAAAGCGTTACGACTTGGCCAAGGTCGGTCGCTTTAAGGTGAATAAGAAGCTCGGTCTTGATCTTGAGCTTTCTCAGAGCATGCTCACAATTTCAGATATCGTCGCAACGCTTCGCTACCTCGTAGCGCTGCACCGTGGCGATCTCACCATGGATTACGGCCGCGAAGTTCGCGTGGAGAAGGACGATATCGATCACTTCGGTAACCGTCGTTTGCGTACCGTTGGTGAATTGATTCAGAACCAGGTTCGTATCGGTCTCTCACGTATGGAACGTGTAGTCCGCGAACGTATGACTACTCAGGATGTAGAAGCAATTACTCCCCAGACACTGATCAACATCCGTCCGGTTGTTGCATCAATCAAGGAGTTCTTCGGAACATCTCAGTTGTCACAGTTCATGGATCAGACAAACCCACTTTCAGGACTCACACACAAGCGCCGTCTTTCAGCGCTCGGACCTGGAGGTCTCTCACGTGACCGCGCAGGCTTCGAAGTTCGTGACGTTCACCCATCTCACTACGGACGTATGTGCCCAATTGAAACTCCTGAAGGACCAAACATTGGTCTTATCGGATCACTTGCAACATATGGTCGCGTCACTGCGTTTGGATTTATCGAAACTCCTTATCGCAAAGTTGTTAAGGGTAAGGTCACCGATCAGGTTGATTACCTAACAGCTGATGAAGAAGACGAGCACATCATTGCTCAGGCAAATGCTCCACTTACAGATGACAATCACTTCGCAGAAGCGCGCGTACTCGTACGTCGTCGTGGTGGCGAAGTTGAATACATCATCGCTGATGAAGTGGATTACATGGACGTTTCACCACGTCAGATGGTTTCTGTCGCAACAGCGATGATTCCATTCCTCGAGCACGATGATGCAAACCGCGCACTCATGGGCTCTAACATGATGCGTCAGTCAGTTCCTTTGATGCGCGCTGAAGCGCCATTCATCGGAACAGGTATGGAATTCCGCGCAGCAGTAGATGCTGGCGATGTTCTAACTGCGACTAAGGCTGGCGTAGTTACTGAAGTATCTGCCGACGAAGTTAAGGTCATGGCAGATGACAGCACCTACCAAACTTATTCACTCGCTAAGTTCACTCGCTCAAACCAAGGAACGTCTTACAACCAGAAGGTTGTTGTCACCGAAGGTCAGAAGCTTGAAGTTGGCTCAGTAATCGCAGATGGTCCATGTACCCAGAACGGTGAAATGGCTCTTGGTAAGAACCTCCTCGTGGCATTTATGTCATGGGAAGGTCACAACTACGAAGATGCGATTATCCTTTCGCAGCGTCTTGTTCAAGACGATGTACTCACATCAATTCACATTGAAGAGTACGAAGTTGATGCTCGCGACACCAAGCTAGGTGCCGAAGAGATCACTCGCGATATCCCTAACGTTTCTGAAGAAGTTCTTGCAGACCTCGACGAGCGCGGAATCATCCGTGTCGGCGCCGATGTTGTGCCGGGCGATATCTTGGTTGGAAAGGTAACTCCAAAGGGAGAAACTGAACTCACGCCAGAAGAGCGCTTGCTCCGTGCAATCTTCGGTGAAAAGGCTCGTGAAGTTCGCGATACATCACTCAAGGTTCCTCACGGTGAATCAGGAAAAGTTATCGGCGTAAAAATCTTCGAATCTGAAGAAGGCTTCGAGCTTCCAGCAGGCGTTAACCAATTGGTTCGCGTCTATGTTGCACAGAAGCGCAAGATTCAAGATGGTGACAAGCTCGCTGGTCGCCACGGTAACAAGGGTGTTATCTCAAAGATTCTTCCAGTTGAAGATATGCCATTCCTTGAAGATGGAACTCCAGTCGATGTTGTCTTGAACCCACTTGGTGTGCCAGGACGTATGAACGTCGGACAGGTTCTTGAAATGCACCTCGGATGGGTTGCAAAGACAGGTTGGGATGTATCTGGAATTTCTGATGCGTGGACAAACCACCTCAAGGAAATCGGCGCAGAAAAGGGCGCACCAGGAACCAACCTTGCAACACCGGTCTTCGATGGTGCACTTGAAGATGAAATCTCAGGTCTTCTATCTGCAACTCTTCCTAACCGCGATGGCAACCAATTAATTGGTAAGTCCGGAAAGGCCCGTCTATTCGACGGCCGCTCTGGAGAGCCATACCCAACTCCAATTTCAGTTGGATATATGTACATCTTGAAGCTCCACCACTTGGTAGATGACAAGATTCACGCACGTTCAACTGGTCCATACTCAATGATCACGCAGCAGCCACTCGGTGGTAAGGCTCAATTCGGTGGTCAGCGATTTGGTGAAATGGAAGTGTGGGCACTTGAAGCTTACGGTGCTGCTTACACACTCCAAGAGTTGCTCACTATTAAGTCTGACGACGTTCTCGGACGCGTCAAGGTCTACGAAGCCATTGTTAAGGGCGAGAACATCCCTGAACCAGGTATCCCTGAATCATTCAAGGTGCTTATCAAGGAAATGCAATCACTCTGCCTCAATGTCGAAGTTCTCTCTTCTGAAGGTGTCGCAATTGAAATGCGCGACAACGATGAAGAAATTTTCCGTGCAGCCGAAGAACTCGGAATCAACTTGTCACGAGTTGAGCCAAGTTCTGTAGAAGAAGTTTAAGGAGCGAATCAATTATGTTAGACGTCAACTTCTTTGATGAACTACGAATCGGTCTTGCATCGGCTCAAAATATTCGTGATTGGTCTTTCGGCGAAGTAAAGAAGCCAGAGACAATCAACTACCGCACACTCAAGCCAGAGAAGGACGGACTCTTCGATGAGAAGATCTTCGGACCAACTCGTGACTGGGAATGTTATTGCGGTAAGTACAAGCGCGTTCGATTCAAGGGAATCATCTGCGAGCGTTGCGGTGTTGAAGTAACACGTGCAAAGGTTCGTCGCGAACGCATGGGCCACATCGAGCTTGCAGCTCCTGTGACTCACATCTGGTACTTCAAGGGTGTTCCATCGCGCCTTGGCTACCTACTTGACCTTGCACCTAAGGATCTTGAAAAGGTTATCTATTTCGCGGCTTACATGATCACTGAAGTTGATGCTGAAGCTCGCGAAGAAGATATGCCACAACTCGAGAAGAAGCTCGCTAACGATCGTAAGAAGATCGAAACAAAGCGCGATGTTGATCTCGATTCACGCACCAAGAAGCTCGAGGCAGATATTGCTGAACTCGAAGCCGATGATGCAAAGTCAGATGTAAAGCGCAAGGTCCGCGAATCTGCAGAGCGCGAGCTCAAGGCAATTCGCGAACGTGCAGAGCGCGAACTCACACGTCTAGAAGATGTATGGGCACGCTTTAAGAACCTTAAGGTCCAGGACCTCGAAGGTGACGAGAACCTTTACCGCGAAATGCGTGACCGTTACGGCATGTACTTCAAGGGAGATATGGGTGCTGCTGCAATCAAGAAGCGCCTCGAGACATTTGATCTCGAGACAGAGCATGCAATGCTCACTGACCTTTCAGAAAATGGAAAGGGTGCAAAGAAGACTCGTGCTATCAAGCGCCTCAAGGTCGTCAATGCATTCATGACAACGAGCAACCACCCAGCATCAATGGTTCTCGATTGCGTACCGGTTATCCCACCAGATCTGCGCCCAATGGTTCAGCTCGATGGTGGACGCTTTGCGACATCAGATCTCAACGATCTCTATCGCCGCGTTATCAACCGTAACAATCGTTTGAAGCGTCTTGCTGATCTCGGTGCTCCAGAAATTATTGTTAACAACGAAAAGCGTATGTTGCAGGAAGCTGTAGATGCGTTGTTCGACAACGGTCGTCGTGGTCGTCCAGTAACTGGCCCAGGAAACCGTGCACTGAAGTCACTTTCAGACATGCTTAAGGGTAAGCAGGGACGTTTCCGTCAGAACTTGCTCGGAAAGCGCGTTGACTACTCAGGTCGTTCAGTAATCGTTGTTGGTCCACAGTTGAAGTTGCACCAGTGCGGTCTGCCAAAGCAGATGGCGCTCGAACTCTTCAAGCCATTCGTAATGAAGCGTCTTGTAGACCTTAACCACGCGCAGAACATTAAATCTGCAAAGCGCATGGTTGAACGTGCTCGTCCAGTTGTATGGGATGTACTCGAAGAAGTTATCGCCGAGCATCCAGTACTACTGAACCGTGCTCCTACACTTCACCGTTTGGGTATCCAAGCATTCGAACCACAGTTGGTTGAAGGTAAGGCAATTCAGATTCACCCACTCGTATGTACAGCATTTAACGCTGACTTCGACGGTGACCAGATGGCTGTTCACCTTCCACTCTCTGCTGAAGCACAAGCTGAAGCTCGTATCTTGATGTTGTCTTCAAATAACATCTTGTCACCAGCTAACGGTCGTCCAATCACATCTCCTACACAGGACATGGTTCTTGGTCTCTATTACTTGACCATGGAACGCGAAGGCGAACTCGGCGAAGGCCGCGCATTTGGATCTGTTGCAGAAGCGATCATGGCTCATGATCAGCACTCTGTTTCACTCCAGGCAAAGATCAAGATTCGCGTCAAGGGAGAAACTCTCGAGACAACAATCGGTCGCGCACTCTTCAACGAAGCGCTTCCTGCTGATTTCCCATTCATTGATCACGATGTCACCAAGAAGGCTCTCGGTGCAATCGTCGACAAGCTCGCTGAGTTCTATCCGAAGGTCACAGTTGCTGCAACGCTTGATGCGTTGAAGTCACTTGGTTTCCACTGGGCAACTCGTGCAGGCGCAACAATCGGTATCGAAGATGTTGTAACCCCACCACGTAAGCGTGAAATCCTCGACGGCTACGAAACACAGGCTGACAAGGTTCAATCACAGTACGAAAAGGGTCTCATCACAGATGACGAGCGTCGCCAAGAGCTCATTGAAATCTGGACAAAGGCAACAGCTGAAGTTGGTAAGGCGATGGAAGATAACTTCCCACGCGTCAACCCAGTTTGGATGATGGTTTATTCAGGTGCTCGCGGAAACATGATGCAGATTCGTCAGATTGCAGGTATGCGCGGACTCGTGGCTAACCCAAAGGGTGAAATTATCCCTCGCCCAATTAAGTCTAACTTCCGTGAAGGCTTGTCAGTACTCGAGTACTTCATCTCTACACACGGTGCACGTAAGGGTCTTGCAGATACAGCGCTTCGTACCGCTGACTCTGGTTACCTCACACGTCGTCTCTGCGACGTTGCACAGGATGTAATCATTCGCGAAGAAGATTGCGGAACCGATCGTGGTCTCGCACTTCCAATCGCTATCCGTCAGCAGGCTGGCAACCTTGTTAAGCACGATCACGTTGAAACATCTGTCTACGGCCGCACCTTGGCTGAAGATATTGAAGTCAATGGTGAAGTTCTTGCTAAGGCTGGCTCAGATCTTGGTGACCGCGTCATCGATGCCCTCATTGCTGGTGGGGTTGATGAAGTAAAGATTCGCTCAGTTCTTACTTGCGATAGCAAGGTCGGACAGTGCGCAGCTTGCTACGGTCGCTCACTTGCTGCAGGTCAACTCGTTGCAGTTGGTGAAGCAGTCGGAATTATTGCTGCACAGTCAATCGGTGAACCAGGTACACAGCTCACAATGCGTACCTTCCACACTGGTGGCGTTGCAGGTGATGACATCACTCACGGTCTTCCACGAATCGTCGAGCTCTTCGAAGCGCGTACACCTAAGGGTGTTGCTCCAATCGCAGAAGCTGCAGGCGTTGTGTCATTCCGCGAAGATGCCAAGGGTAAGAAGATCATCGTGACACCAGATGATGGTGGCGAAGAAGTTGCATACCCAATCACACGCCGTCAGAAGCTACTTGTAGAAGAAGGTGCTCGCGTTGAAGTAGGCCAGAAGATGGTCGTCGGCGCGATTGATCCAAAGCAGGTACTTCGTATCCTCGGACCACGTGCAACTCAGGTTCACTTGGTTAACGAAATTCAATCTGTTTACCGCTCACAGGGCGTAGGCATTCACGACAAGCACATCGAAGTAATCGTTCGCCAGATGCTCAAGCGCATCACAGTTCTCGAAGCTGGCGATACTGAAATGCTTCCAGGTGAACTCGTAGAACGCGGTCGCTTTGAAGCTGAAAACCGTCGCGTTGTGACAACCGGTGGCAAGGCTGCATCTGGTCGCCCAGAACTTATGGGTATCACCAAGGCATCTCTTGCAACTGAATCATGGTTGTCAGCGGCTTCATTCCAAGAAACAACTCGCGTACTTACAGACGCTGCGCTCTCTGAGAAGTCAGATCCACTTCTCGGTCTTAAGGAGAACGTCATCATCGGTAAGTTGATTCCTGCAGGTACAGGCCTTGCCCGTTACCGCAATATCCGAGTTGAGCCAACGGAAGAAGCGAAGGCAGCGGTCTATGCAGCCTACGATGAATATGACTTCACTCCATTTGATCAACAGGGTTCAGGTGAAGCTGTTCGTCTTGATGAAGTCGAGATTCCTCGATAACTTAAGTTATAGAGAAGAGGCCGCCCGCGTTAATTCGCAGGCGGGCTCTTCTCTTTGCCAGTTAGAATCTGTTCATGGCTAAGGTTGTAATCGATGGTAACGAGTTAGTTCTCGAACTCTCATTCTGGGAGAAGATGGGGGCGCTCCATACATCTCCACGCGCTCTCCGCTCTGAACTCATCAGCGTTGAATCGGTAGACAAGCTCTGGGGATCAGATTCACTGCGCGGCATCCGCTCGCCAGGAACAGCTCTTCCCTATGTCGTTCTTCTGGGGACCTTGCGCGGCAAGGGCTATAAGGATTTTGTGGCGATGAAGGGGCGTGGCCGGGGCTGCGTTCTGACCTTCGCCAGCGGCCCTTTTGAGCGCTGGATCTTCACCATTCGCCAGCCTGAAAGTGAGCTAGCTGGGCTACTTTCCCCCGCATAGGGGAAGTGATAAGCCCCACCCGTGGGGCGGCCAACTCGATTTCACAGAGAGCAGGTTTTCCCCATAAGGTTGCCCTGCTTCATCCCCAGAGCACCAAATCTGCTAATTACTCAGTATCCAAGGAGTGTGCGTGCGCACGATTGTTAGTCTTGCTGCAGAAGGTGAAGGATTTACTCCACCAAGCGCCAGAGACTTCGTCCTCCCTCCAATCTTCGACAGTATCGCTTGGTTAACCAAGCCAGTTCTACTCGCATTCTTATCGGTCATCATAATTTCAGTCTTCTTTATTCTCTCTTCACGTAAAGCTGCAACGGTTCCATCCAAGATGCAGTTTGCCGGTGAAAGCGTCTACGGATTTATCCGCGATGGGCTTGCCAAAGATGTTCTTGGCCCTGAATTCATGCGCTTTGTTCCATATCTATTCACTCTCTTTACCTTTGTACTAGTAAATAACTGGTTCGGAATTGTGCCAATGCTGCAGTTCCCAACTTTCTCTCGAGTTGGTTTTGCATACGCGCTCGCAATCATTACCTACTTGGTTTATCACTATGTTGGCGTGAAGAAGCAGGGGCTAGGCCACTACCTCAAGGGCATCGCATTTATGCCAGGCGTACCTAAGCCGATCTACGTTCTTCTTACACCAATCGAAATTGCCACATTCTTTATCGTCCGCCCATTCACACTCGGGCTCCGTCTCTTTGCAAATATGTTTGCAGGACACCTTCTACTTTTGGTCTTTATTCTCGGAGGAGAGCATCTCTTGCAGGGTGTAGTTGGACTCAAACTTGTGAGCCCTTTTGCATTCACTATGGGAATCGCACTCACCTTCTTCGAGTTTATGGTCCAGTGCCTACAGGCATACATCTTTACCCTCCTGACCGCCCTCTATATCGCCGGATCACTTGCCGACGAGCACTAACAACTAACTTTGGAGAGGTAACTACGCCTCTTCAAGCAAGAAAGGTATAAACATGACAGGCTCACTTAACGTCATCGGTTACGGCATTGCTGCAATCGGACCTGCAATCGCAACAGGCATGATCTTCGCCGCTTACATCAGCGGAGTAGCTCGCCAGCCTGAGTCACGCAGCGTCCTTCAGCCAATTGCATTCCTTGGATTCGCGATGGCGGAAGCGCTCGCACTCTTCGGCCTCGTACTCGCATTCGTTCTCTAATCGGTTATCACTACACACAAATATTGGTAACTCTCTAAGGAGAAAAAATGCAACCATTAAATATTTTGGCAGGAGAAGCCTTAAATCCGCTTATCCCTCACACAGCTGAGGTCATTGTCGGATTCATCGCTTTCACCCTCCTCTTCCTAGTCTTGAAGAGCAAAGTCGTGCCTATGTTTGAAAAAGCATATGCAGCACGTACTGAAGCGATCCAGGGTGGAATCGAGCGCGCTGAAAAGGCACAGCTCGAGGCGCAGAGAGCGCTTGTTCAGTACAACGAACAACTCTCATCTGCACAGGGTGAAGCAGCCAAACTTCGTGAAGATGCACGCGCACAAGGCGCTGCGATTCTTGAAGAGCTCCGCACTAAGGCGCAAGATGAAGCAGCACGCATCACCGCTGCAGCTCACGCTTCCATCGAAGCTGAGCGTCAACAGGCGATAACTTCACTTCGTAATGAAGTTGGAGCTCTTGCAGTTGAGCTTGCATCAAAGATTGTTGGAGAAGCTCTTGATGACCAGGCACGACAGTCTCGCATTGTCGATCGCTTCATCGAAGATCTCGAAAAGTCACAGCAGAGTAAGTAAAGAAAGAAGAAGATGAGAATCCACCTCGGAGGAAGTAGCCGTCAGTCACTTGTGGCTGCCCGCGCAAAGCTTGATGCTGCCGTAAAGGGCGCAACAGCTGACAGCGCAGCGAAACTCTCATCTGAACTCTTCTTGGCGGCAGAGGTGCTTGCATCCAATGTTCCACTTCGCCGCGCCTTTGCAGATATGTCTCGAGATGCGGCATCAAAGGGAACTTTGGTTAAGGATCTCTTCGGAAAGACTGTAGGAAGCGATGCAGTCACACTTCTTACCGATGTAGCGACGCTACGTTGGTCCTCAGGTGGAGACATCGTTTATGTTCTTGAGCAACTAGCTATCGAAGCAGAAGGAACTGCTGCAAATATCAATGGTGAGCTTGATCGCGTTGAAGATGAAATCTTTGAAATCTCACGCGTAATTGCAGAAAACTTTGAGCTTCGCAAGGCGCTAGTTGGTTCAGGATCTACTGCAGCTAAATCGACTCTTGTCTCTGATGTCTTGGGTAAGAAGGCATCAGCATCAACAGTTCGCTTGGCGGCAGCCTTAGTCACAAGTTTGCGTGGCCGAAGCATCGAAGCTGGATTCGCTGATTACCTCTCCGCGCTAGCAAATCGCCGTAACCGCCTCATCGCAGATGTCCGCGTTGCAGCAGCAATCACTGACGCACAGAAAGTGCGTCTTGCCCAAGCTATTGAAAAGCAGGTTGGGCAACCAATTCGCGTCAATATTCAGGTAGACCCATCAATCATTGGTGGAGTTTCTGTGAAGTTTGCAGATGAACTCGTAGATGGAAGCATTTCAAATCGACTTGCAGGTGCCGGACGTGCACTTGTTGGAAATAAAACTAGATAGAAACAACTGGGGGAAACTCATGGCAGAGCTCAAGATCCAACCGAATGAAATTCGGGATGCCTTAGCGAACTTCGTTAAGTCATACGATCCAGGCACCGCGGCTCGTGACGAGGTCGGAACTGTTAGCCAGGCAGGCGATGGAATCGCTCGCGTTGAAGGACTTCCTTCAACAATGGCCAACGAACTACTTCAGTTCGAGAACGGAACGTTAGGTCTCGCACTTAACCTCGACGTGCGCGAAATCGGTGTTGTTATCTTGGGTGACTACGCAGGAATTGAAGAAGGAACATCTGTACGTCGTACAGGCGAAGTTCTCTCTGTTCCAGTCGGAGATGGATTCCTCGGTCGCGTTGTTGACCCACTAGGTCGACCAATTGATGGCAAGGGCGATATCAAGCCAGATGCACGTCGTGCACTAGAACTTCAGGCCCCAACAGTTGTTCAGCGCCAACCTGTTAAAGAGCCAATGGCTACAGGTATCAAGGCAATCGATGCGATGACAGCTATTGGTCGCGGACAGCGCCAGCTCATCATTGGTGACCGCCAGACAGGTAAGACTGCGGTTGCAATCGACACAATTATTAACCAGCGCGAAAACTGGCTCACAGGCGATAAGAAGAAGCAGGTTAAGTGCATCTACGTTGCTATTGGTCAGAAGGGTTCAACAATTGCATCCGTCAAGGGCGCACTCGAAGAAGCCGGCGCGATGGAATACACAACAATCGTTGCATCTCCTGCATCAGATCCAGCAGGCTTTAAGTACCTCGCTCCTTACACAGGTTCTGCAATTGGTCAGCACTGGATGTACAACGGCGAGCACGTCCTTATCGTCTTTGATGATCTTTCCAAGCAGGCTGAGGCATATCGTTCAGTCTCACTTCTTCTTCGTCGTCCACCAGGCCGCGAAGCGTATCCAGGAGACGTCTTCTACTTACACTCACGTTTGCTAGAGCGTTGTGCAAAGCTCTCAGATGATTTGGGTGGCGGTTCAATGACTGGTCTGCCAATCATTGAAACTAAGGGAAATGACGTTTCAGCATTTATTCCTACAAACGTTATTTCTATTACTGACGGACAGTGCTTCCTTGAAACAGACCTCTTCAACGCAGGCGTTCGCCCAGCGATTAACGTAGGTATCTCAGTTTCTCGCGTTGGTGGTTCTGCGCAGACTAAGGCGATGAAGAAGATTGCTGGACGTCTACGTCTTGACCTTGCACAGTTCCGTGAGCTCGAAGCATTCGCAGCTTTTGGTTCAGATCTCGATGCAGCATCAAAGGCTCAGCTAGAGCGCGGTGCACGTATGGTCGAGCTTTTGAAGCAAGGTCAGTACTCACCATTCTCACTTGAGAAGCAGATTGCTTCAATCTGGGCAGGAACAACGGGCAACCTTGACTCTGTTCCAGTTGCAGATATTCGTCGCTTCGAGTTTGAGTTCATCGACTTCCTTTCTCGTGAGCGCAAGGAAATCATGACAACAATTTCTGAGACCAAGGTTCTCGAAGATGAAACTGTTGCCAAGCTTCAGGCTGCAATTGATGACTTTAAGAAGATCTTTAAATCATCTGTAGCAGCTGCTGCTCCTGGTAACGAGGAAGATCCACTCGAGGGTGAACTCCAAGAGCAGATCGTGGCGGTGAAGAAGTAACCCATGGGTGCTCAACTCCGCATATATCGCCGACGGATGCGTTCCGTTAAAGCGACTAAGAAGATTACGAAGGCTATGGAGCTCATCTCCGCCTCTCGTATCGTCAAGGCGCAACAACGCGTATCTGCATCGACCCCATATGCAAATGAGTTAACTCGTGCGGTATCTGCTGTTGCCTCATACTCAACAGTGGTCCATCCGTTGACTACACCTCGTCCAAACCCACGTCGCGCAGCGGTGCTCATCATCTCTGCAGACCGCGGTATGGCTGGTGCTTATTCAACAAATGCGATCAAGGAAGGCGAGCAGCTTGGCGCTCTTCTCCGCGAACGTGGACTCTCTGTTGCTAGCTACCTCGTAGGTCGCAAGGCATATAACTATTACAAGTTCCGTGAACGTGAGATTGCCGCATCATGGACAGGATTCTCAGATAATCCAACATATGAAAATGCCAAGGAAGTTTCAGAGACACTCCTTGCTGCTTTCTTGGATGGATCAGATGGTGATGGCGGTGTCGACGAGATCCATATCATCTTCACAAAGTTCCGTTCAATGCTTACTCAAGAGGCAACCGCAAAGCGCATGATTCCGCTTGAGGTTGTTGAATCTGATCAGGCACCAGTATCTGGAATCCTTCCAGAGTATGAATTTGAACCTAACCCGGGAGAAGTTCTTAACGCTCTTCTACCTCGCTATATCGAAGCCCGAATCTTCAACGCGATGTTGCAATCAGCTGCCTCTGAGCATGCTGCTCGTCGTCGCGCTATGAAGTCAGCAACTGACAATGCTGATGAGTTAATCAAGTCGCTCACCCGACTTGCGAACGCTGCCCGTCAAGCAGAAATTACCCAGGAAATCAGTGAAATTGTTGGCGGCGCAGATGCGTTGGCCTCAGCTAGTGCAGGGAGTGAATGATGTCAGCAACAGGTAAAGGCCGCGTAGCCCGAGTTATTGGACCGGTGGTGGATATTGAATTCCCAGCGGATTCAATGCCTTCGATCTTTAACGCGCTTCACGTAGAGACCACCATGAGTGGTACTACTCGTACCTTGACCCTCGAAGTAGCGCAGCACATTGGTGACAACCTCGTGCGCGCAATCTCGATGCAGCCAACAGACGGAATGGTGCGCGGTGCTGAAGTAACAGATACCGGTTCAGCCATCTCTGTCCCAGTCGGTGACGTCACAAAGGGCCACGTCTTCAACACTCTCGGAGAATCCCTCGATGTTCCAACTTCATCTCTTGATATCAAGGAGCGTTGGTCAATTCACCGTAACGCACCTGCATTTGATCAGCTTGAGTCAAAGACTGAAATGTTCGAAACAGGTATCAAAGTTATCGACCTTCTTACACCTTATGTAAAGGGTGGAAAGATCGGTCTCTTCGGTGGTGCAGGTGTTGGTAAGACTGTTCTTATCCAGGAAATGATTTATCGCGTAGCTGAAAACTTCGGTGGTGTTTCTGTATTCGCCGGCGTTGGAGAACGTACACGTGAAGGTAACGACTTGTTCCTCGAAATGACCGAGACGGGCGTTATCAATAAGACCGCCTTGGTCTTCGGTCAGATGGATGAACCACCTGGAACGCG
Organism: Candidatus Nanopelagicaceae bacterium; assembly: GCA_965267965.1. Lineage (GTDB taxonomy): Bacteria > Actinomycetota > Actinomycetes > Nanopelagicales > Nanopelagicaceae > Planktophila. The sequence goes on along the minus strand of OZ254131.1, from coordinate 1,159,144 downwards.
TCTTCGTGTTGCTCTTTCAGCGTTAACAATGGCTGAGTACTTCCGCGATGTTCAGAAGCAGGACGTTCTCCTCTTCATCGACAACATCTTCCGCTTTACTCAGGCAGGCTCTGAAGTTTCAACACTTCTCGGCCGTATGCCATCTGCAGTGGGCTACCAGCCAACACTTGCAGATGAAATGGGTCAGCTTCAGGAGCGTATTACTTCAACACGTGGTCACTCGATTACATCTATGCAGGCAATTTACGTTCCTGCAGATGACATCACCGACCCAGCTCCACACACAACATTCGCCCACTTGGATGCAACAACAGTGTTGTCTCGTCCGATTTCAGAGCTTGGTATCTACCCAGCTGTAGATCCGCTTGATTCATCATCTCGTATCCTCGATCCTCGCTATATCGGCGAGCACCACTTCCGCGTTGCTAACCGCATTAAGCAGATCTTGCAGCGCTACAAGGATCTTCAGGACATCATCGCAATTCTCGGTATCGATGAATTGTCTGAAGATGACCGCGTTCTCGTAGGTCGTGCACGTCGTATCCAGCGCTTCTTGTCACAGAACACATTCGTGGCGAAGGTCTTTACTGGTATCGACGGTTCATTCGTTCCGCTTGCAGACACAATCGCAGCATTCGAAGCGCTAGCCGATGGAAAGTATGACCATGTTCCAGAACAGGCATTCTTTATGTGCGGTGGCCTCGACGATGTCGAGCGCAAGGCTGCAGAATTGGCAAAGAACTAAACCATGGCACTTCACGTCGCACTAGTATCGCCAACACAACAGGTGTGGACAGGCGAGGCAACTTTTGTCTCTGCTCGCACCACAGAAGGTGAGCTTGGAGTTCTTCCAGGCCACACACCTTTGTTTGGCGTACTAGTCGATGGAGCCGTCAGCATTAAAAGCTCTGATGGATCAATTAAGGAATTTAACGTCCGCGGAGGCTTCTTGTCAGTCTCTAACGACCGCGTATCAATTCTTACCGAATCAGTCGGTTAATTAAACCTAAATTAGTTAACGCTCAACGCCTTTTGCCGCCCTGCCGGGCGTCTCGCGATGCCTTCGGCTCGCGACAAGAGGTTTCGCTTTCTAACTAATTGAGGTTTTTACTCTCTAGCGACTTTTGCACCCAATGCAGCTAACTGCTCGGCGAAGTTTGGGTAACCACGATCAATATGGAATGCGCCATCAACGGTTGTTTCACCGTCGGACACCAGCGCTGCTAACACAAGACCGGCACCTGCACGGATATCAGTTGCTTCAACTGGAGCTCCAGATAGCTGTGGAATACCGTCGATAGAGGCGTGGTGGCCATCCACAGTGATTTGAGCGCCTAGGCGCATCAGTTCATTGACAAACATAAAGCGTGATTCAAAGACGTTTTCGGTAACGATTGAGTGGCCTTCAGCGATTGCATTCATGCCGATGATGAATGGAAGTAAATCGGTAGCAAATCCTGGATAGGGAAGTGTTGCAACATCAATTGCCTTAGGGCGCTGATTCATCTGCACACGGATGCCGTTATGGATTGCGGTAATGATGGCACCGGCAGAAGTTAACTTCTCGAGCATTACCTCCATGTGATCAGCGCGTCCACCATGGATGGTGATATCTCCTTGGGTCATTGCTGCTGCAAATGCCCAAGTGCCCGCAATGATGCGATCGGTGATTGTGGTGTGATCAGTTGGCTTAAGTTCTTTCACACCGTAAATGGTGATTGTCGGAGTTCCTAGCCCTTCAATCTTTGCACCCATTCCGATAAGAAACTCACCTAGATCAACTAAGTCAGGTTCGCGAGCTGCATTATCGATAACGGTTGTGCCTTTGGCAAGAACCGCAGCGGTCATTAAGTTTTCTGTGGCACCCACTGATGGGAAATCTAGTTCGATAGAAGTTCCGGTAAGTCCCTTTGGAGCTTCGGCGATGACATATCCATGTTCGACATGTGCTTTAGCGCCAAGGGATTCCAAGCCCTTGATATGAAAATCTAATCCACGTGAACCGATTGCATCTCCGCCAGGCAGCGCAACTTCGGCTTTACCAACTCGAGCAACAAGTGGACCAAGGACATTGATAGATGCGCGCATCTTGCGGACCAAGTCATAATCTGCTCGGTGAAGTGGTGCTTGCGGAACTTCAATGGTGACTGTTGAATCGCCGCGCTTTACTGTGCAACCAAGGCGGGTAAGGAGGTCAGCCATGATGTCCACGTCAGCGATATCTGGAACGTTACGAATAGTCGTTGTTCCGACTGCAAGCAATGAAGCGGCCATCAATTTCAGGACTGAATTCTTCGCCCCGGTAACGCTGACTTCGCCTTGGAGGCGGCATCCGCCGGTGATTCTGAAGCGGTCTAGCTCTGCCGCTTTCGATGATGCCATATACGAATACTACTTATAGGCTACGGACATGGTTAATTTAACGCGTATTTACACAAAGACAGGCGATGACGGCACTACCTCTCTCGGAGATATGAGCCGCACCTCAAAGAACGATCCTCGTCTTGAAGCGTATGCAACTGTTGATGAAGCAAACTCCACCATCGGAGTTGTCCTCGCAACTGATGAGCTAACCGATGATGTCCGCGCACTTTTGGTGCGAATCCAAAATGACCTCTTCGATGTGGGAGCAGATCTCTGTACACCTGTCGTTGATGCACCGGCATTTGAACCACTTCGCGTCTTGGAATCCCAGGTTACATATCTAGAAGAGCAGATTGATAAGTACAACGCAGATCTAGAAGCGCTTCGTTCATTTGTACTTCCATCAGGTACTGCTGCGGCAGCTCACTTGCATGTTGCCCGCACTGTCGTGCGTCGTGCAGAGCGCTGTACTTGGGCTGCTATTCACGCATTTGGTGGTGGAGTTAATCCTTTAACTGCAAAGTATCTCAACCGCTGCTCTGACCTACTCTTTGTACTTGCTCGCCATGCCAATAAGAGCATCGGCGATCAGTTGTGGGTTCCTGGAGCTAACCGCTAAGAGAAACTTTTGAGATGCGCACGAGCTGCGCTCTCTTCTTCAGGAAAGACAAAGATGCGAGGGCCATCATTGGTCTGCGTAAGTGTTGCTCTAATCTTCACTGCAAGTAACTTCTGTCGCAACATTTCGCCCTCAATGTGATTCGTTGGGCTAGCCACTGCCACAAGTGAGCCGTAATCACCTTCTCCACCAGGAATTACCTGACGAGCAATTAGAGATTTACCTGGCTTCGTTGCCCATTTAAGAATCAGAATAAGAAAGAAGACGACAGGAAAACCGGCCAAGCTCATAAAGAAGAGATAGTTGTTGGTACCACCCAGCATTAGCTCTGCGCCTTAGTAAATGTCACTGATGGATAACCAGCTGGCTTCTCCTCTTGATGGCAGACCACTTCAATACCAGTGATGTATTCCAGAGATTCCAATGGCTCTGGTGAGATCAAGAGAATGGTCTTAATCTCCTTAGGCTTTGATGCGCTAGAGATTGTCTGAAGTGAGCCTATGACGCTCCTATCCTGTCCATAAACACGTGAATTAACTTCCCACCAACGACATCCAGGTTCAGATGCAACGAGGACTGCTCCACAGACAAACTTTGTACACGCTTCTACTTGCGAAGCCAAAACATTGCGAGCAGAGAGAATTCCAATCAACTCTTTGCTACTTGGAACTTTTGCATAAACACCTGATTCAATGGCAAAGCCAGCAGGAGGCCACTTTGGTTTCGGTGACGGGCTCTTGCGCGCTGTCTTCTTTGGTTTTGGCTTCGGCTTTGGCTTAGGTTTGACGGTCGCTTTCGCAGTAGTAGATGCCGTCGGAGATGCGCTCACAGTGGGTTTTGCGGTTGCCTTAGCTGTTGGTTTAACAGTTGGCTTGTCGGTCGGTTTAGCAGTCGCCTTCGCGGTTGGTTTTGCCGTGGCCTTTACCGTGGCCTTGGCGGTTGGCGTAGGTTTCTTTGTTTCAGCAAGTGCGCTACTTGATGTAGCAATAAGGATCACAGAGACGAAGAGGGCTAGTTTTTTCATTGACGCTCCCACTTAAAGCTACGTATTGCCCAGATAAGCCCTACAACCAACCAGGCGCCGATAATTGCAAAGGTGCGTCCAGTCTCCCAAGAGCCAGCAACTTCACGCGCTGCAAATGAATCTGGCAGGAAGACTGAGCGCGCTCCTTGGGTCATCCATTTCAAAGGAAAGATTGCAGCTACTTGCTGCATCCACTGCGGTAGATCGGTAAAGATAAAGAAGACGCCGCTAAAGAACTGCAGGACGATTACGACAGGTGAGACAACTGCGGAAGCGCCTCTACCAGTCTTTGGGACATTAGAAAATGCGATGCCAAGAATTGTTGAACAAGCGCTGCCGATGACAAGCAGAGCTAGGAGAATGAGCCACTTATCTGCAGTTGTTGGCAGATTAACACCAAAGAAGGCAACGCCAGCGGCAAGGAGCAAGAAGACCTGCACCAGCATGCTCAGCGTTACCAATATGGATTTACCGATGAAGTAGCTGCTGGCTGGCATAGGAGTACCACGTAAGCGTTTTAGAGTTCCGAAGTCACGTTCCATCGGAATCATGATGGCAAGTTGCTGAAAGCCGGTATTAACCAACCCTGAGGCAATCATGCCAGCGACGAAGTACTGGCTAAAGGTTACGCCTTCAGCAATCTGATTGGAGAAGACCGATCCAAAGATTGCCAAGAGAATAAGCGGAAAGAGCATTGTGAAGACAACAGATTCACGTTGGCGCATAAATTGTCTGATCTCAAGGCCGCCACGTTGAATTCCGATTGAGAGCGCAGTTGGTTTACTCATTGGCGCCTCCAATCATCTCAAGATAGATATCTTCTAGCGATGCGCGCTTCACGCTAAGTTCTGGAACTTCTCCATTGAATCGAGAAGATAGTTGTGCAACAAAGGCAGTTGGATTCTCACTCTTTTCAGATTTGGTGGTTCCATCCTCGCGCCATGAAACAGTGGCCAGGGATGTGGCTCGCCCGCCGAGGTGTTCTGGTGTGGAGACTTCAATAATCTTTCCGTGGTTTATGACAGCGACTCGATCTGCCAGCGCTTCAGCTTCATCGAGGTAGTGAGTAGTGAGCAAGATTGTGGCGCCTTCATCGCGCAAGTTACGGATGAGTGACCAGAAGGCTCGACGAGCTTCCGGGTCAAAACCAGTTGTTGGTTCATCGAGGAAAATTACCTCTGGGCTACCGATAATGCCGAGCGCAACATCGAGTCTGCGACGTTGTCCACCTGACAAGGTACGACCTAACGCATCTGCTTTTTCGCCTAATCCAACAAGGTCAATTACTTCACGAGGATCTTTAGGAGATTTGTAGTACTTAGCAAAGTGAGAGACTGATTCGTAAACTGTCAGGTCACCAGCATCTTCAGTTGATTGCAGAACAATGCCGATGCGATCGCGCCATGATTGCGCCGCAGCGCCCTTAGTTGCAGGGTCAAAGCCCAGAACCTTTACCTCTCCAGAGTCGCGACTTCGAAAGCCTTCGAGGATCTCGACTGTGGTTGTTTTGCCGGCCCCATTAGGCCCTAGGAGCGCAAAGATTTCACCTTGCGATATCTGCAGGTCGACCCCGCTGACCGCCTGCGTCGCGCCATAGCTCTTCTTCAAGCCGGCAACGCTGATGACTGTGCTCATATGGCTATCTTGTCATTGACTGGGTAAAAGTGCGAGAAAATGGTCCTATGAGCCCGCGTAAGAATTATCCCAAAAATCGCAGGCCAAAAAATAGCGAAGAAGATCGCCCGCTCAATCCTTCCAATCAAAGTTTCGAAGAAGATGAGAATGGCTTATGGATTGTAAGAAAGTTAACAGGATCGGCTGCAAATAAACCTTATCGCTGCCCCGGATGTGACCAATTAATTCCTATGGCAACACCTCACACTGTTGCTTGGCTCGATGGTGACGAAGATAACCGTCGGCATTGGCATAACGCATGTTGGACTAAGCGCAATAACCGAGGCCCTCGTACTGAACGCACTCGCAACGCGCCACGCTATTAGAAATTGTTAACTGAAGCGTCCTTTAAGAAGCTTTGTAACGGCGACAATTAACTTATCGCTTCCTGCAGTTCTGCTGAAGCTTGTGAATGCAATTGGTAGCTGGAAGCGAGCACGGACAACAGTGCGAGGATATGTAAATTCAAGTAAACCTTCTGGTCCATGAATTCTTCCGTAACCGCTATCTTTCACACCGCCAAAAGGAACTGAATCAACGGCAGCAAAAGAGATTGTGGAATTGATTGCAACCATTCCAGTTTGTAGCTGCGATGCAATCTGCTTACCGCGTCGCTTGGACCAGACTGATGCACCAAGCCCATAACGAGTGTTATTGGCTAACTTGATTGCCTCAGCCATTGATTGCACGCGGTTGATGGCGATTGTTGGGCCAAAGGTCTCTTCAGTCATTGCAATCGAATCTTCCGGAACATCGCAGAAAATCACTGGCTCAACAAAGGGGGCTTTCACTGAATCTGACCCACCCATTAACACTGTTGCACCACGAGCGATGGCATCATCAATATGGCTCTGGATAATTGGAATCTGCTTCGGCATCGTGGTTGGACCGTATTTACCAACCCCAGGAGCGCCTGGCTTAATCGATTGTGCTATCTCAACTACCTTTGCAATGAACTTATCGGCAACTCGTTCATCGACGTAAACACGTTCAGCCCCAATACATGTCTGACCAGCATTGGAAAAAGCTGACCAGACGGTGGCATCTGCAGCACGCGCAATATCGGCATCGTGAGCCACAAGAACTGGATCTTTTCCGCCACATTCAAGAACCACCGGAGTCATCTGCGCAGCACAGGTAGCAGCAACAATCTTTGCAGTTCGAGTTGAACCCGTGAAAGCCAACTTATCTACGCCACTTTCGCAGAGAAACTTTCCGGTTTCACCAAGACCAGTAATACAGATGAAGACATCTGCAAATAAAGTTGCATCAAGAAATGTACGAGCCAGGTACTGGCCTACTCCCGGGGTGTATTCACTTGGTTTGAAGACAACGGTATTTCCGGCAGCGAGTGCATATGCAATCGAGCCAAGGGGAGTAAAGACGGGATAATTCCAAGGGCCAATAACACCGACAACTCCGACGGGAGATCGTTCAACAGTTGCTGACATATTTGCCATCAAAAGACCTGGAGAGCGATAAGAAGTACGCATCACTGACTCTGCATGGCGAGCAGCCCATGCAATGTGGCCTGCTGCAAGTGCTGCCTCTAACTTGGCATCACTCGTTGGCTTTCCGGTTTCAAGTGAGACGAGTTCGGCAAGTTCATCAACGTTAGCCATGAGGTAGGTGCTCCACTTAAGAAGCAGCTTCTTGCGACCACCAAATCCAATTTCTCGCCATTGAACTGATGCACAGCGCGCTGTGGCAACTGCTGCACGCACACCTGCTTCATCTGTGATCGGATGTGATGCAATTACTTCATCGGTCACAGGGTTGAGCGAATCAAATGTCTGCGCTTTGGAAAGGCTCATAGGCAAAGACTAGACTGCAACTATGTCGGAACCAATCCGCCCCAGCACCGTGCTTCCTGCTCTGCGCACGCCTTTTTCGGTCACTACCGAAGATGGACAGACCCTTATCGCTGAAGTCAGCGCCCCGCTAGCTAATTCAACTGCTGCCATTCTCTGCTGTCATCCCAATCCCACTGGTGGGGGAATGATGGATAGCCATATCTATAAGAAGGCTGCCAATCGCCTTCCTGCAATGGCCGGCATTACTGTCGTTCGCTTTAACACACGAGGAACAACAAGCGAAGCAGGAACCAGTACCGGCAGCTACGACAATGGCCGCGCAGAAAAGTACGATGTTGAAGCGATGCTGCGTTACTGCTTCGATGTCTTACAACTTAAAGAGTTGTGGGTAGTTGGCTGGTCATTTGGAACAAGTATTGCAATCAGCCATGCACGCGACCCACGTATCAAAGGCTTGATTCTCTTAAGCCCAACGCTGCTTGATATCGTCGATGGCGATCTGGAATTTTGGGCGCAAGATGGCAGACCAATCACTGCGTTAATTCCTGAACATGATGATTACCTCAAGCCAGATCAAGCAGCAGAGCGCTTTGCGGTTATTCCACAGATTAATCTGATTCCAGTGGCAGGAGCTAAACACCTATGGGTTGGAGAACCTATGGTGCATCGAGTTTTATCTGAGATTACTCAGATAGTTGCGCCTGCGCGATTACCGCTACCAACTGAAATTTAAGTACGTTCTGAGCGCGGAAAGACAACTTCTTCAAGAATCAAGATAACTGAAGCAGCAACGGGTACTGCAAGCAATCCTCCTACAAGACCTAGCAGCGATGTTCCAATGAGCGCAGAGATAATCGTTACTGCACCTGGAACATTGAGATTTCGCTTCATGACCTTTGGAGTAAGAAGGTAGTTCTCAATCTGAACATAAACGACGTATCCAATAAAGGCGATGATTCCAATTGAGATTGATTCCGTAAATGCGATTAAGGTAAAGATTGCCGATCCAATGAAGTGGCCAATAAGGGGAACTAGCCCACAGACGAAGATGATGATGCCGATTGCGATCGGTGATGGCAGACCAAGCGCTAAGCCAAAGAGGGTCATAAAGAGCGCAGCAAGAAATGAGATAAGGATCTGGCTGCCGACGAAGGCGCCAACACGGGCGATGATGGCTTCGGTGAGAGAGGCAACCCGTGGTCTGCGGCTTGCTGGAACCAACTTCAAGCCAAGCTCAGTCGCCTGTGGCAAAGATGTAATGAAATAGAGCGTTAAGACCAAGATGGTGAGTGCGGTAAATGTTCCAGATAAGACGCTCTTGCCCACGCCAATGACGCCACCAAATGCTGAAATCAAAAGCGTTCCATCAGATGTAACAGAATCCAATTTCTTCTGCAGTGAATCAATGATTCCGTATTGGTCATTGATAGATGCAAATGTTGCATTGTTCTTAAGATTATCGAGCAGAGCTGGAGCGCTCTCAATTAAATGGGTTCCTTGTGTAACAAGGCTTGGAACAACAAGTGCCCCAAAGATAATAACCATGACCAGAACAGCAGAGAAGATAATGGAAACTGCGCCAGCTCGAGAAAGACCACGACGACGAATAGCTTCTACTGCTGGATTTAAACCAGTTGCCAAAAAGAGTGCGACCAAAATTAAGACAAAGACCTGACTTGCACTTGCAAGTGCGCGCATTAAAACAAAGGCTGTGAGAGCACCGATTGTGGCGACAAATCCAAAATAAAATGGATGCCCACGGTCGATGGGAGCACCTGCAGCCCCAAAATTAGAGACTGTGACGGATTCCTTGGTTTTTTTCTTCATGCGGTCTGAAATGGCCATGATTTATTGTAAAGCGTACGAGAGAATATGACCTATGGCGCTACGGATTACAGGACTCGGCGAAGAAATCGCAGCTGTAACCGGCCTCCCCTGGAACGTCTCACTTGAGGAGTGGCCTGAAGATCCACTCTTGGCTGAGAAGCGCGGCATCTCCCGCCACATCGTGCGCTTGGTGCGCTCCACTGATGATCCTGATTCAGAGGTCTATGCCGTTAAAGAAACAGTTTCCGAATTTGCTAATCGCGAGTACAAGATTCTGCGCGAGCTCACCCACCTAGATGCTCCAAATGTGCAATCAATCGCTGTTATTGAGGGTCGAACAAATAACAGTGGTGAAGAGCTTCCCTGCGCACTTGTAACCCGCTTCCTTCCTTACTCACTTCCATATCGCGTCGTCTTAAGCGATAAGACCGTCACCGCAGAAGATGTCACGTTGATGGCAAATGCGCTGGCTCTGTTGCTGGTGCGCCTGCATCTCCTTGGGTTCTGGTGGGGAGACTGTTCACTTTCCAACACACTCTTTCGCCGTGATGCAGAAGGCTATGCTGCCTATCTTGTAGACGCCGAAACTGGTGAGTTTCAAAATTCCTTAAGTGATGGTCAACGCGAACACGATTTAGAGATTGCGCATTTCAACGTTGCAGCAGAGCTAGAAGATCTACAGCTATCTGGAGTTCTCTATCCTGGTCTCGATCCAATTCGCGCGAGCTCGGCGCTGATTAAGAGATATCACCGTTTATGGGGCGCTCTCAAAGACAGACAAGTGCTGGACCCTAAAGATCGCCATGCTGTCGAGCGCGCAATGCGCCAACTGCATGACCTTGGCTTTGCAGTTGAAGAAGTATCTGTTGTTGTACAAGAAAGTGATGGCGCAGAAAAACTTATCTTCCAACCAAAACTTGTTGCAGCTGGTTATCACAAGAATCGACTTCGTGAATTGATGGGGCTAGATACAGAAGAGTTACAAGCTAAGCGCTTACTGGCATCTTTTGATCGTTATCGTGGCCGCGAGAAAGCACCAAAGCCACCGATTGCAGAGTCTGCAAAACGTTGGCTCGACGAAGTTTTCCGACCAACTGTCAATCAAATTCCATCTGAATTAGAGGGCAGAATTGAACTCGCTCAATTTTTCCATGAAGTCCTTGAGCATCGCTGGTACTTAAGTGAGAAGGCCGGGCATGATGTGGGCCTTGAATTTGCTGCTAAATCCTATGTTGCGGAAGTATTGCCCTATCGCCGTGATTCTGGCGTAGATGTACGTAAAGATGGCATGATTCAGCAGTGAGGACTTCAAAATGACGCTACCGCCAAACTTCTCACAAGCCGTTGATTTAAGTTCGCTGGGAAAGCCGCCGGCTGATACATCAGCGCAAATGCCAGGCCTTGAAATTACGCCACAGAATTTGCAGACAGAAGTTCTTCCATTATCTGAAGGCAAGCCTGTAGTTATTCTCTGCTGGAGCCCACGTTCTGCAGATTCTGTCACAATGTTGCGCGCCCTTGGAACAATTGAGAGCGAAGATCAAGGCAAATGGATATTGGCTCACGTTAATGTTGAAGTACAAGCGCCAGTGGCGCAGGCGTTACAAGTGCGAACAATCCCATTCGGAATTGTCTTTATCGGAGGCAAGGCAATTCCATTCCTGGAACAACCTTTGACCGAAGCACAGCTACGAGAAGTTATCGCCAAGATTTTGTCATTAGCTGCGCAACAAGGAATTGGTGAAGAACCTATCGAGCAAGCAGAGCCGGAAGAAGAAGAGGCGCTGGCAGCTCTTGATCAAGGTGACTATCCAACTGCAGAAGCCGCCTACAAGCGTTTGCTGGCGCGTAAGCCTAATGATCAATATGCGAAGTTGGGTCTTGCTCAAGTGCAATTGCTGATTCGCACCATCGACCTTGATGGCGCAAAGATTATGGAAGAAGCCATTGAGCGCCCAGAAGATATTGAGCTACAACTGCAATGTGCAGATATCGAAGTTATGAGTGGCTACCTAGATTCTGCCTTTGACAGATTGCTTCGCTTGCTTGTAGTTCTTGTTGGAGATGAACAGAAGCGAGTCAAGGATCATCTCCTCGAACTTTTTACCTTGGTAGATCCTGCTGATCCGCTTGTCATTAAAGCGCGCGCTCAACTAGCAAACGCTCTCTTCTAAACGATGGCTCAAGTAGATATTGGCCATGGCCGCGAACAGAAGCTGATTCACCTTCTCTTCTTCCTCTTCGGCATTGGCATCATGGCTTGGGTTCCGCGATTTCCTGAGGTTCGCGCCAACTTACAGTTAGATAACGGCGCCTTTGGCTCATTGATGAGCACCGGCTCAATTGGTGCATTCTTTGGACTTTTGACTGCGGGCCACATCATTCATCGTATTGGCGTGAAAAAAGTAACGGTAGTTTCGATAGTCATTCTCTATGCATCACTAATCAGTTTGGTGCATATCCGCTCCACAATTCCCTTTCTTATCTTTAGCATTGGTTTTGGCTTCGGCATTACAGCAATTCACGTAAGCCTTAATAGCCAAGCTTTTCACTTCAATGATCGCAGCGGAAAAAATATTGTCACCAGTAGCGCGGGCTACTGGAGCGCCGGCGCCTTATCTACCGCTATCGCTTCAGGGTTCTTGGTAGATCGAGTCAGCCTAGTAGTTCATATCACTGTGCTCTCTCTGCTAATGGCTTTTGCCATGATTGCCATAGTTCTTTCGCTGCACCCAGTTCTTCTTGCAGCTAATACAGATACTGAGACCGAGTATTCAATCAAGCAGATCTTTACCTCTTTTCAGATTGACTGGCCCGTCAGCCTTGGAATGGCCTGTGCTATTTATCTTGAGTTTGCTGTTGGCGACTGGGGCGCAATCTTTACCAAGGACCGTTTAGAAGTATCTGCAGGTTTAAGTACAGTTCCTTATATTGTCTTTACGGCGATGATGATCTTTGGTCGACTGCTTATACATAAGCTCTTACCACATGCACCCCTTGAATACTGGGTCAAACGTGCAGCGCTACTTGGTGGACTTGGCTTTGGTGGCAGCATCATCATTGCAACTCATCTGCCAGCAGATATGAAGTGGTGGTCATACTTGCTCTTCGTTCTTGGCTTCTTCTTAGGCGGCCTCGGCTCATCATTCATTGGCCCAAGCTTCTTTAGAGCAGCTACTCGTCGCTCAAACTTACCTAACGCAATTGTGGTGGGGCAGTTTGGCGTAGTAAATAACGTACTGACATTTATCATCAAATGGATTGTGGCCTGGACTATGCAATTAACGGGCTCAATTGCACTCGCGATGATGATTCCGACAGCGATGTTGCTTGCTTCAATCTACTTTGCAAATGTACTGAAAGAAGATTCGCAGGCTAAGCGTTAGATTCGTTCAAACCAGACAGTGGCAAGCGGCGGAATTCGCACCGTGGCATAAAGGTTGGTATCTACATCCACAGTAAAGTCTTGATTTGTAACGCCACTGCCGCCATATTTCAGATCATCGGTGTTAAGCGCCTCGTGCCAGATTCCTGAAACTGGCAGCCTAAGTTGGTATTGCTCATGTGGAACTGGTGAAAAGTTTGTTACTGCGACCAGTGGAATTCCCTTATCTGACCAACGGGTAAATGCCAGAGTATTTCCGGCGCCATCATCACCAACAATCCATTGGAAACCATCGGCGAAAATGTCTTTCTCCCACAATGCTGGAATGCGCTTGTAGTTGGCGTTGATATCGCTGACAACTTTCTGCACACCTTGATGTTCTGCAAACTCTGTCAGATGCCACTGTAAGCCTGCTTCTTGGCTCCACTCATCATTTTGGGCAAACTCTTGCCCCATGAAGAGCAACTTCTTGCCAGGATGGGCCCACATAAATCCGTAGAGCGCGCGAAGCGTTGCAAGCTTCTGCCAGCGGTCGCCAGGGAATTTATTGACGAGCGAGCCTTTACCGTGGACAACCTCATCATGAGAAAGTGGAAGCATAAAGTTTTCAGACCAGGCATAAAGAATTGAGAATGTGATTTCATTGTGGTGATAAACGCGATGAATTGGCTCGTGTTGTAAATACTCAAGAGTGTCGTGCATCCAACCCATATTCCATTTAAAACCAAAGCCGAGACCACCGCCAGAAGTATCTTTTGTGACTCCACCCCATGCTGTTGATTCCTCGGCGATCATCATGATGCCGGGGTAGTGCTTGTAAGCGGTAGATGTAGCCTCTTGCAGCAGTTGAACTGCCTCTAGATTCTCACGTCCACCAAACTTATTAGGCAGCCATTCGCCCTCTTTACGTGAGTAATCGAGGTAGAGCATCGATGCCACGGCATCTACGCGCAGACCATCGATATGGAACTCTTCTAACCAGTAGAGCGCGCTAGCGACTAGGAAGTTGCGTACTTCATTACGACCAAAGTTAAAGATGAGCGTTCCCCAGTCGGGGTGTTCTCCAAGGCGTGGATCTGCATGCTCGTAGAGAGCTGTGCCATCGAATTTTGCTAGCGCCCATTCATCTTTAGGAAAGTGAGCTGGAACCCAATCAAGGATGACGCCAATACCTGCTTGGTGGAGCGCGTCAACGAGGAATCTAAACTCATCAGGAGAACCAAAGCGAGAAGTGGGTGCAAAGAAAGAGGTGACTTGGTATCCCCAAGATGGTGAATAAGGATGTTCGGTAATCGGTAGAAACTCTACGTGTGTGAAGTTCTGCTCTTGAACGTATGCGACTAACTCTTGCGCCATCTGAATATATGAAAGCCCAGGACGCCAAGAACCCGCGTGTACTTCATAGACAGAGACAGGGGAGCGCCATGGTTGATATTGCGTGCGCTTGTTTATCCAATCGGTATCGCTCCAGGTGTAACTGCTTTCAGTAACAACCGATGCGGTACGTGGTGGATGTTCGGTTGCACGTGCCATGGGATCTGCGTGATCTACCCAGGCGCCACTGCTGGTGCAGATGGCAAACTTGTAACAAGTATTTGGTCCAACATCAGCAATAAATATTTCCCAGATTCCGGTAGAACCAGCGCGCACCATCGGATGGGTATTGCGATCCCAGAAATTATGATCACCGACCAGACTGACTGCTTGCGCATTGGGTGCCCAGACAGAGAACGCAGTCCCAATAAGAGCGCCATCGCTTTCGCGCTTTACATGTGCACCTAGAACTTCCCAGAGTCTTTCATGGCGCCCTTCAGAGATGAGATGGAAGTCGAGTTCGCCTAAAGTTGAATAAGGATTGAGATAACTGCCATGGCCAATGAAGGTGTTTTCTCCTCCGGGCTTTGCGCCGCTAAAGAGGCGGGAGAAGAAAGACATGTGCAATCTTAAAGCTTTACCTGCGCAATGTGAACAACTTTTCCGGACAACCTTGTCGGATCTAGTCGGACATATGTGTGTGCAGACCAGTCATACTTAGCGCCATCAATCAAATCCGTTACCGCAAAGTTATCTATTTGCAGTCCAAGCTCTGCCATATTCCAATGAACAACAGTTTCTTGTGCAAAAGTTGGGTCAAGGTTTACAACAACCAAAATTAAGTTATCTCCTTCGCGCTTGGAATAAGCGAGAATGGCATCGTTTTCAGTTGCATGAAAACGTAAGTTGCGAAGGCGCTGCAGCGCTACATTCTTCTTGCGAATGGCATTGAGTTGAGTGATAAAGGGAGCCAGGGTCAGCTTCTTCTTGGTTGCACCTTCCCAATCACGCACCTTGATTTCATACTTTTCAGAGTCGATGTATTCCTCACCGCCCTCCTTAAAGCGGCGGTGTTCATAGAGTTCATAGCCTGCATACATTCCCCATGATGGGCTTAACGTTGCCGCAAGTGCTGCGCGAATAGCGAAGATTGCAGGATTTCCTGATTGCAGATGAAAAGGCAAGATATCTGGAGTATTGACCCAGAAGTTTGGTCTAAAGAATGCGCTGGTCTGTTGTGAAACTTCGGTGGCATATTCAGTGAGCTCTTGCTTGCTGGTGCGCCAGGTGAAATATGTATACGACTGATGGAACCCTGCCTTGCCGAGTGCGTGCATCATGGCTGGCTTGGTAAAAGCTTCAGCTAAGAAGATTACATCAGGATGTTCAAGGCGAATGGTCTTCATGACATCGGCCCAGAAATGCACTGGCTTGGTATGTGGATTATCAACCCGGAAGATTGAGATTCCTTTAGAGATCCAGAAGCTCAAGATGCGGAAAGACTCTTCTAGGATTGCGTCGTAGTCGTTATCAAAGTTAATGGGATAGATATCTTGATACTTCTTAGGTGGATTCTCAGCGTAAGCAATCGAACCATCTGGCCGAGTTGTGAAGAATTCAGGATGGTCTTTGACCCACGGATGATCAGGGGATGCCTGTAGCGCAAAGTCCATCGCAACTTCAAGGCCGTTCTTCTTCGCACTCTTCACAAAGCTTTCGAAGTCAGCAAGAGTTCCGAGCTCTGGATTGATGGCATCGTGGCCACCTTCTTTATTTCCAATCGCCCAAGGAACTCCAGGATCTGTGGGCGATGGCGTCAGGGTGTTGTTCTTTCCCTTGCGGAAATTTGTACCAATCGGATGCACAGGAGGCAAATACAAGATATCGAAGCCCATCGCAGCAACTGCAGGTAGACGAAGTTCGGCAGTCTTAAAGGTGCCAGAAATTACTGCGCCATCAGCGCCAACTTTTGCGCCTTCGCTACGTGGAAAGAACTCATACCAAGAGCCAACGAGTGCACGCTCATGATCTGCACGGATAGGAAAGTGTTCTGTTGATGAAACAAGTCTGCGTAAGGGATTCGCCGCAAAGTAAGAGCGAATGATTTCCGTTGAAGTCTGCGAGAAACGATTCATGGCAGATAGCGTCGAATCACCGAGCGCCTTGATAGCGGGTGAAAGAAGTGACTTGGCGGATGGATCTTGCTCTAACTTCTCTTCAAATATTTTCTTTCCCATTGCACACATGAGCTCAGCATCGATATCGGCTGGAATCTTGATTTCGGCGTCATGCAACCAGGTTGCAAAGGGATGATCGTAGGAATCGATTGTGAAGGTGAAATCACCTCGAGAAGGAATTGTTACGGCGCCTTCATAAACATCTCCACCGTGCCACCTCTCGTGCATAACTGCGCGGGCGATCTCTTTCTTTGCGCTGTCGTAGAGAACTACATCGGCGCCAAGAGCGTCGTGGCCTTCACGGAATATGGTTGCACTGACTGGAATTACTTCACCGGCGATTGCCTTTACAGGAACGAAATCTCCCCCGAAGAGAACTACAGGGGAGATGTCGGTGACAGGAATTCGATTAATCAACCTGAACCTTCGGTATTTCCAGCATCTGCTGAACGTACATCGAAAATACGGTACTTATCAATAGCTTCTTGGACTACTGCTTCCTTTACTTCACCAGCCTTTGCAAGCTCTGCCAAGGTTGCGACGACGATTGATTCTGCATCGACCTTGAAGTGGCGACGAAGTGCGCCACGAGTATCGGAAAGTCCAAATCCATCTGTACCTAATGAGTGGAATTGGTTTGGAACCCATGGAGAGATCTGATCTTGAACAGCGCGCATAAAGTCAGAGACGGCAACGACTGGACCTTCTGTGCCCTTGAGTTTGTCGTAGACATAGGCAGTCTTCTTATCCTTTGGATTGAGCATGTTGTGGCGATCGACAGCAAGACCATCGCGACGAAGTTCATTCCATGAAGTCACAGACCAGACAGCGGCGGCAACGCCCCAATCTTCTGCGAGCAACTTCTGCGCCTTTACGGCCCAGTTAACTCCTACGCCAGATGCCAAGATCTGCGCATTCTTCTTGCGCTGCTTTGCAGCAGGTGAGTAGAGATAAATTCCCTTGAGCAGACCTTGGAGATCCAAGTTTTCTGGTTCTGCAGGTTGAACATATGGCTCGTTGTAAATAGTGAGGTAGTAGAAGATGTTCTCGCTATTTTCTCCGTACATGCGACGTAGACCATCTTTAAAGATATGTCCTACTTCGTAAGCAAAGGCTGGGTCATAAGCAACAACTGCGGGGTTGGTAGCTGCCAACAAGTGTGAATGGCCATCTTCATGCTGCAGGCCTTCACCGTTGAGCGTTGTGCGACCTGCAGTTGCTCCCATTACGAAGCCGCGGACCAATTGATCAGCTGCTGCCCAGAAAGCATCACCTGTGCGTTGGAAGCCGAACATTGAGTAGAAGATGTAGATAGGAATCATCGGTTCGTCATGTGTTGAGTATGAAGAGCCCACCGCAGTAAAGGATGCAACAGATCCTGCTTCGTTGATACCTTCGTGAAGAATGACACCCGATGTTGATTCCTTGTAGGACAACATCAATTCACGGTCTACCGCAAGGTACTGCTGACCATGTGGTGAGTAGATCTTCAGCGTTGGGAAGAGTGAATCCATACCGAAGGTACGCGCCTCATCAGGAATGATTGGCACCAAACGATGGCCAAGTCCTGGATCCTTCACCAAATCTTTCAGCATGCGAACAAATGCCATGGTGGTTGCAATTTCTTGAGTTCCTGAGCCACGGCGCACTGATTCGTATGCATCATCTGCTGGTTGTGCCAGCGGACGTGAAATTGGGCGGCGACGAGGAATAGTGCCACCGAGTTCACGGCGACGATCTTCGAGGTACTTCATTTCAGGTGAATCTGCAGCTGGCTTGAAGTAGGAAGGTGTGTACTTATCAAGCTTGTCATCAGCCAAAGGAATCTCAAGACGATCGCGGAATTCGATGATGTCTTCAAGAGACATCTTCTTCATCTGGTGCGTTGAGTTACGACCTTCGAAGTGTGAACCGAGTGTCCATCCCTTGACGGTCTTTGCCAAGATAACTGTTGGGCGACCGTTCTTCTCTGTTGCTGCTGTATAGGCTGCAAACAACTTACGATAATCGTGGCCACCGCGCTTGAGGTTCCAAATTTGATCATCTGACCAATTTGCAACCATGGCAGCAGTGCGTGGATCGCGAGCAAAGAAGTGTTCGCGAACAAAGGCGCCGTTTTCAGCCTTAAATGTCTGGTAATCGCCATCAAGAGTTGTGTTCATGATGTTAACGAGCGCACCTTCGCGGTCTTGCGCAAGAAGTGGATCCCAACCGCGGCCCCACACAACCTTGATGACATTCCAGCCTGCGCCACCGAAGATTGATTCGAGCTCTTGAATAATCTTGCCGTTTCCGCGCACCGGACCATCAAGGCGCTGCAAGTTACAGTTAACAACAAAGGTGAGGTTATCTAGCTTCTCGCGAGAGGCAAGACCGATTGCGCCCAAGGTATCGACTTCATCCATTTCACCATCGCCCAAAAATGCCCAAACATTCTGATCGCTGGTGTCTTTAATTCCGCGGTTATGGAGGTAACGATTAAAGCGCGCTTGATAGATAGCGTTGATTGGACCAATACCCATCGACACAGTTGGGAATTGCCAGAAGTCAGGCATTAAACGTGGATGTGGATATGAAGATAAACCACCTGCAGTATGTGAAAGTTCCTGACGGAATCCATCTAACTGATCTTCAGTGAAGCGTCCTTCAAGAAATGCACGTGAATACATTCCTGGGCTGGCATGTCCTTGGAAGAAAATCTGGTCTCCGCCACCTGGGTGATCTTGTCCGCGGAAGAAGTGGTTAAAGCCAACCTCATATAACGCAGCAGAAGAAGCGTAAGTTGAAATATGTCCACCAACACCGACTCCAGGGCGCTGCGCGCGGTGCACCAACATCGCTGCGTTCCAGCGAACGTAGGAACGGATACGCCGCTCAATATCTTCATCCCCTGGGAAGTCAGGTTCGTGCTCAGGAGAAATTGTGTTGATGTAATCAGTTGTTCGAAGTGAAGGAAGTCCAATATTTCTCTCGTGCGCTCGCTTGAGAAGTGACAACATCAAGTAACGGGCACGGACTGGACCTGCAGCCTGTAGCGCGGCATCAAAGGATGCCTGCCATTCAGCTGTCTCGCTGGGATCGGTATCTACTAACTGGTCGATTATCTGATCTGGATGTCCAGCGAATTCGGTCATAGGCGTATTCTCGCGCCAAATGGGTGTGAGAGCAAAAAAATACGCTCTGAGGCAGAAAAAACCCTTGTAAATATCCGTCTCATCCGTTGGACTTATCCCGTGGCAATACGCATGGGTTTTGCTAAAGGAGAACTCGTCCTCGAAGTCGGATATGGACCTGACTGTGACGATGCGCTGCGCGAACAGATTAAAGCCATTGTCGGCACTGAGTTTCTTGAAGGTTCCACAACCGATGTCGTCGATGCAGTCCTACTCTGGTTCCGCGAAGATGATGGCGATCTCGTTGACGAGTTAATGGATGCTATGACCTATCTTTCCGAGACCGGGCCAATCTGGGTGCTCACCCCAAAGATGGGACGCGATGGCCATGTCGAACCAAGTGATATTCAAGATGCTGCTCCCACATGTGGTTTAAGCCAAACTTCAAATATTGCCGTTGCAAAAGACTGGACCGCCACACGTCTAGTGGCACGTAAGGGTGGCAAGCGATAGATTCGCGCCATGACTCAACTACCTGCAGGAATTAGCGTCGGAGAAGTAGCACCTGATTTTGAACTTAAGGATCAGCATGGTGCGAAGGTAAAGCTCTCATCATTTAAGGGCGAGAAGAACGTCGTCGTTCTCTTTATCCCATTCTCATTTACCGGAACTTGCACAGGCGAACTCTGCGCAATCCGCGATGACCTTGCTGCATTTCAGAATGATGATGTGCAGGTAATTGCTATCTCTTGCGATTCACCATTTACTCAGAAAATCTTTGCAGAGCAAGAAGGCTACAAGTTCCCAGTGCTTTCAGATTTCTGGCCACATGGCGCAGTAGCGCAGGCATATGGAATCTTCAATGCTGATCTTGGATGCGCACTTCGTGGAACATTTGTAATCGATAAGCAGGGCATCATTCGCTGGAGCGTTGTCAACGGCCTTGGAGATGCTCGCAATAACGGTGATTACAAGAGCGCTATCGCAGCCCTCTAACTCACCGTTTATTACGCACGATTTTCGTTCTTTCGGATATATAAAGTAGTATTCGCAAGCAGTAAATAGCCGGGTGGCTAGCTCAGTGGTAGAGCGCCTCGTTTACACCGAGGATGTCGGGGGTTCGAAACCCTCGCCGCCCACAATTTCAATAAACTTTTTCACTGTAACTAAACGTGAAGAGCCCTACGCGCCCTGATTAACTTCCTCAACAGCGTCTTTGTCAGCGGTTTGTCGATAGGTACATGAAGAGCGCTCTTAGTAATACTAAATTTTTCTAGCTCATCTGGAAAGAGATGAAGGATTGAACCGCTAAAAGGGTAGTACCCAACATGTTTCTTGTTTGCGAGCAGACCAGCCACGATCTTTCCACCAACTTTGAAGGCAGGCATTCCGTAACTGACGACTTCTTCTGCCCCGGGGACTATCTCAAGAATTCTTTTCCGCATTTCCAGCATGGTTTCGCGGTGAGGCAATGGAGCGTTTTGGTAGTGCTTAGCCACAACCGATGGGAGTCTTGCCATACTGAAACTTTACAATGGAATACGCGTAAACTTCCAGGCGGTACATTAGATGTTTAGCGAGAAAAGAGTTCCGTGATGGCCAAATTCCTGATTGTGACCGTAGCCTCAGCTGCGGCCGTACTGCTTGTATTTCTTCTTCCACATGGCACCTTTGCAGATATAACCTCACTTCCAGCACACCCACTTATCGTGCATGGCGTCGTAGTACTTCTACCTCTGATTGCACTGATCCTGCTGGCGGGAATCTTCAAGAGGAAGTTTTTTGCTAAGTATCATCTCCATCTCATCGTGATAACTGGGCTGATTAATACTGCTGTAATTGCGGCCAAGTCTTCAGGAGAGTCACTATCAGCCGCGGTAGGACTTCCCGAAAAACATGCCGAGTGGGGGAACAATCTTGTTCCAGTTGCGATGGCGCTCTTTGGCTCACTCATCGTTTATTCATTCTTTACTTTCTACCGTCGAAACAACTTGCTATCGAGATTTGCTTCATACATTCTAATTGCAGCATCAATTGCAAGTATTGCTCTCACCATAGTAGTTGGGCATTCTGGTGCAGAAAGCGTCTGGAAGTCCAAATACGCTAATGCTGTCGCGCAGAAAAGCACATCCAACGATCTCTATACAGTGGATGAGGTAAGTACCCACAATTCGCAGAATGACTGCTGGACAATCGTAAATAAGAAGGTTTACAACGTCACAAGCTTCGTGTATCGGCACCCAGCTGGAAGCGAAGCAATTAGGGAGATGTGCGGCAAGAATGCTAGTGAAGATTTCCTCAGTGAGCATTCAGGCCAGGCTGAACCTGAAAAATGGCTAGCGAGTTTAAAGATAGGCTACATAAAGTAAGGTACGCACAGAACTAAATATTGAAGTCCACTTACCTCTAGAGGAGAACGCCGTGAAAGCAAGCGTCAGCGACCAGCGTTCCATCTTGGATATTCAAAAATTCGATTTACAGAGCTCTACTCTTCGTAACAAGGCTGCCAATCTTCCTGAAATCGCAGAGATCCATAGCCTGACCATTAAGCAGAACAATGCCCGTGATCTTCGTATTGCCGCCGAGACAGAACTCAGCGATGTGAAGCGTGAACTAGCCCGTGCTGAAGGCGATGTTGAACAGATTGTCACCCGCATTGAACGCGATGAGAAGAGACTTTCATCAGGCACCGGAACGCCAAAAGAACTTGAGCAAACACAGCATGAACTCGTGACTCTTGGAGCCCGTAGAGCTGAACTTGAAGAAGTTGAGCTTGAAATCATGATGCGCGTGGATGCAATCAAAGAGCGAATTGTGGATTTATCGGGGCAAGAGAACCAACTCGCTCTTGAAATCGCGGACCTGAATATCCGTAAAGAGAATGCACTCGCTGCGATTCACACAGAACTTGAAGGAATCGAAGCCGACCGCAATTCGACTACTCAATCGGTGAGCGCTGAATTCCTTGCTCTCTACGAGAAGATCCGTGAGGCCAATAATGGAATAGGTGCTGCAGTTCTTGCCGGCAATCAATGCAAAGGGTGCAACCTGACTCTCAACACAATTGAACTGCAGCGCATCTCAGGCCTTGCCGAAGATGAAGTTGTGAGATGCGAAGAATGTCGCTGCATCTTGGTGCGTGAGCGCTAATGGCACGTAGCTTTCGCCTGACTGCAGATGGTGGCTCTCGAGGAAATCCAGGGCCAGCAGGTTATGGCGCTGTTGTCACTGAAGGCGGCAAGATTGTTGCTGAACTCTTTGATGTCATCGGAATCGCCACAAACAATGTTGCCGAATACAGCGGATTATTGGCAGGGCTTTCTCACATTCATCAATTAGATGCGCAGGCAACTGTTGAAGTAGCGATGGATTCAAAGTTAGTTGTTGAACAGATGTCAGGGCGCTGGCAGATTAAGCATGCCGATATGCGCGATCTTGCCAAGCAGTGCAGAGCAGCGCACGACCCATCGTTGGTCACTTATTCATGGATTCCACGTGATGAAAATTCACACGCTGATCGCCTTGCCAATAAGGCACTAGATGGCGGCAGCGCACATAAGCCAATCGCAGTTGTGCAACAGAACTTTCTGACAGATCGCTTACGCAGCGCTGAGATTCCAACCTTTATCTACTTTATCCGACATGGAGAAACTGTTCTGACCCCAGAACGGAGATTCTCTGGAACGGGTTCGATAGACCCAGAGTTGATGCAAGATGGTCTAGAACAAGCAGATCTAGTTGCAGTAGAGGCAGCCAAGTTAGGCGCTGAAGTATTGATTGCATCCCCACTGAAGCGTACCAAGCAGACAGCTGAGGCGATTGCACGCACCACAGGGCTTGAAATTATCTTTGATGAATCTTGGTATGAACTCTCATTCGGCACCTGGGATGGACGTTCTACCGATGAAGTTCGCTCAGAAGAACCAGATCAATATCAGGCATGGCTTAACTCAACTGCTTATGCACCAGGTGGCGGAGAGTCTTATGACGAAGCATCCGTACGTATTGAAGAAGCTTTAGAAAAGTTAGTCGCTGAATATCCTGGAAAGAAAGTTATTGTTGTTACCCACAATGGCGTTATCAAGACAGCTGCAAAGCTAGCCGTCGGTGCTCCAGCAGATGCGGTCTTCCATATGGATGCCACACCATGCTCAATTTCCTCTATATCAATCTGGCCATCAGATGGCTTGCGCGCACTTCGCTCATTTAATGAGCGCGGCCACCTTCGTTAAACCTGAAATACCTGTCCTGATTTAGGAATTGTTGCCTTCCAACCCAGTTCATCAGTAAGGCGTTGCTGCATATTTTGCTGACCTTGTAGTTCACCATGAACAACAAATGCCTGCGTTGGTGCTTTTGCTTGCTTGAGCCAAGCAATGAGCTCATCTGAATCCGCATGCACTGAGAAACTTTCAACTTTTGCAATATGCGCCTTCACGGGAATGAGTTCTCCGTGAATCTTGATCTCTTGAGCACCTTCTTCAAGGATGCGTCCACGGCTGCCAACAGCCTGGTAGCCAACCAATATCACTGTGTTCTGTGGGTTCGGCAGCATATTTGCCAGGTGATGAACTACGCGACCACCAGTTGCCATTCCACTGGCAGAGATAATGATTGCCGGTCCTGTGACGTCATTAATTGCCTTTGACTCTTCAGTGGTTGCCATTTGATGAAGCAATCCAGCATCGAATGGGTCCTGATTAGCGTATCTCTCAGATACACCCGCTCGTATCTCTGGTGAATTGGAAGCAACTGCTTCGCGGTAGAAATTAAGGGCAGCAAGCGCCATAGGAGAATCGACGTAGATTGGAAGCGCTGGAATCTTCTTCTCGAGGATGAGTTCCTTCAGCGCCATCAAGATCACTTCAGTGCGATCTACAGCAAATGCTGGAATCAGAATGGTGCCACCACGAGCAATTGCATCATTGAGCTCTTGAGCAAATGTTTCAGGTGTTGTGTCGTGTGTGCGGTCTCCATAAGTGGACTCGGTGACAACTACATCAAAGGCTCGCGCTGGGGGAGCATCTGGGTTGGAAAGTAGAGGATGGTTATTTCGTCCCAAATCGCTTGTGAAGAGAAATGATTTACCAGCGACTTCTACCTCAACAAAGCTAGAACCCAAGATGTGCCCAGATGGATAAAAAGTAACAAATGCATCTTCAGCGATCTGCACCTTTTCGCGGAATGGTCGCTCGCGCAGGTGATCAATTGCCTTTTCAGCATCAGCTAAGTTGTAGAGCGCCTTAGGCTCTTTATGGCTGGAGTAACCCTTCTTAGCTGCGTATTTGGCATCTTCCATCTGTAGATGGGCAGAATCTCGTAAGATTATCTTGGCAATGTCGTTTGTGAATCGCGTTCCATAAATCTCTTTATTGAAACCTTGTTTCACTAGCAACGGCAGATAACCAGAGTGATCTAGGTGGGCATGCGTGAGTACAACGGCATCAATTTGCTTTGCTTCAATGGGAAATGGATCCCAGTTCTTGCGCTGCACTGACTTGATTCCCTGGAAAAGTCCACAATCGACCAATATCTTGCTCTGGCGGCTGGAGATAAGCGCACGACTTCCCGTGACTGTATCTGTGGCGCCTAAAAAGGAGATTGTTACTTCGCTCATGAGGTAAGGCTATCGGTTAAAAAGAGAAGTAACCTTGACTCTATGACTGGAGCACAATTTAATCGCGCGCTGCTCTTCTCTTCATCTGCCACCTTAATTCTTGGATTTTTCATTGAACCTCTCTGGATCCTCGCAGGATTAATTGGCTTGATACCCGCAATCACCTGGCTCATCAACGATTTACGACATAAGACGATGGGCTCTGATGTTCTTGCAGTTTTGGCACTCTTAGGAGCGCTCTTTACCGATGAGCTATTTGCAGCAGCAGTGATTTCTGTGATGTTAGCTACCGGCCGCGTCCTCGAAAGTTGGGCAGAAGGGCAGGCAGAGCGACAACTAAAGGCGCTCCTTTCGCGTATGCCTCGTAACGTTCATCGAGTCTCACAAAATGGCTCTATTCAAGAGATCGATATTTCAGAGATTGTCATCGGCGACAAGATTCTTATCCGCACTGGTGAAATCACTCCAACCGATGGAAAGTTGTTGGTAGGCGCCACCTTGGATGAATCCGCTCTTACCGGCGAACCGCTACCGGTAGCGCGCATTGCAGATGAGGAAATCTCAAGCGGTGTTCTCAATGCTGGAGCACCGTTTGAATACATCGCTATGACAACTTCCCAAGACAGCACCTACGCAGCAATCATTAAATTAGTTGAGGCGGCGCAAGAAAAATCTGCCCCAGGTGTTCGCCTAGCCAACCAATGGGCCCTGCGCTTTGTTCCTGCAGCGCTCTTGATTGCAGGTCTTGCGTGGTGGCTCAGCGGTGACGTTGATCGAGCAGTTGCCGTACTTGTGGCAGCAACACCTTGCCCGTTAATTCTTGCCGTCCCAATTGCTATCGTTTCTGGACTTTCGCAAGCTGCAAAGAACGGAGCAATCATCAAGGGCGGCGGTGTGCTTGAAGCGCTCGCACGCACCGACACGGTTCTTCTTGATAAAACTGGAACGCTCACCCATGGCGGACCGGCCATCTCTGATATCAATTCAGCTCCAGGTTTAAGCGATGATGAAGTGCTACAGATAGCAGCATCTGTTGATCAATACAGCCCACACATCGTCGCAAAAGCGCTTGTGCAGGAAGCAAAAGCTCGCGGGCTTGCACTTAGTACTTGTTCAGATATTGAAGAGATTGCTGGCCATGAGATCGCAGCGACTTTAAACGGAGCTCATGTTGTCGTCGGGCAATTTAAGGTTGAAGCACCTAGCTGGTTGCGCTTCTCTCAACCATTGATGGTCGCCGTCACTCGAGACGGTGGACTCATTGGCGTTATTGGTTTAGATGATCCGATTCGCGCTGAATCAAAGCAGATGGTCTCTGATTTAAGAGCTGCGGGAGTGCAACACATCGCTTTAGTTACTGGTGATCGTGATGACACCGCGCAAGAAGTCGCCAACTCGGTTGGTATCACTGAGATTTATTCCAAGGTAACTGCAGCTGGAAAGTTAGAGATCACAGAAGCGGCTAAGTTAAAGTCGAAAGGCTCTGTAATTGTTGTCGGAGATGGAATCAATGATGCCCCAGCACTTGCAGCAGCAGATGTTGGTGTTGCAATGGGCGCACGAGGTGCTTCAGCTGCCTCAGAGGCTGCCGATGTCGTCATTGTCGAGGATTCGATAGATCGCCTTACCCGCGCTATTCGTATTGCTAAAGCTTCACGCACTAAAGCGCTGCAAGCTGCGGGTATTGGAATGAGCCTTTCATTTGTCGTTATGGGGACCGGCGCTTTTGGAATCACAAACGCCAGTCAGGGTGCCATCGCTCAAGAGGTAATCGATGTTATTGCGATTTTCTGGGCGCTCACTGCGCTGAAATCAACTAAGTAAATACCCCGTACAATTTCCTATTGAGTCGCCCGGATCACCGCGTTGTCGCAAGACACCGAGGAAAGTCCGGACTTCACAGAGCAAGGTGGTGGGTAACGCCCACCTGGAGCAATCCACGGGATAGTGCAACAGAAAGCAAACCGCCAATAGAAATATTGGTAAGGGTGAAACGGCGGTGTAAGAGACCACCAGTACGTGTAGCAATATACGTAGCTATGTAAACCCCACCTGAAGCAAGACCAAGAAGATAGTGCGTTGCTCGCGCTCAAGCTATCGGGTAGGTCGCTTGAATCTGTAAGTAATTGCAGATCTAGATGGATGGTGATCCGTTCGCAAGAACGACAGGATCCGGCTTATAGGGCGACTCTTCTTTAAATTAGACGAGGCGGGACAAAATCCCGCCTCGTTTCATTATTTCTTTTGGAATCATTTCTGACAAAACTGATATCAATTTAGCCAATTAAAACGGGCAAATTAATCGGGCAACGGGCAGAAAAACGGGCAGAAATTCCTACGGAGATCTTCTCCGACTTATATGGCGACTCTTCTTATTTAATATCAAGCGATTTAAGCACTGCCATCAGGACATCTCTTTTAGAAGCCAGCGTCTCTCCAGAGTTACCAGTTGCTCCCTGTGCTGCTAATCCAGCAAAGCCATGCACCATGCTCCAAGCAATAGTTGGAGCGGTCTTGAAATTCCTATCTGAAAGACAGCCGAGCTCATTTAACTCAGATAGTGATTGCATCAGTATTTCCCAAGGACTTGGGGAAGTAGGTTCTAGATCTGGTGAATCAAAACAGATAAATGCAATCTCATAAAGATTTGACTTCTTAATGCCGAAATCAATGTAAGCCCCTCCAATTGCAAGGAAGCGATCAATTGCACCTTTTGCAGTTCTACTCGTTGGTGCAGCCTTAAGGGCATCCATCATCATCTTTCCCAAGACTTCTCGAGCAGCCTTCGCAACAGAAGCCTTCAAATGCTCTAGATCTGCAAAGTGGCGATACACGGCGGTCGGGCTAACTCCAGTAACCAGAGCTAATTGGCGGAGCCCTAAGGAGTTCAGACCGTGCTTTTCAACATGGCGAAGCCCCGCTGTGACAAGTGCGGCTTGTAAGTCCCCATGGTGGAACTCGGCATCGGATTTCTTTAATGTTGACATTGTTAACATTGTTCCATTATCGTTCGGCTCAGTCAATTTTCAAAGGGGAGTGTCATGAGCGGAATACATGTAGTCGTAGGTGCTGGAGTAGTCGGCAGCACACTTGCCGAATTGCTTGCCAATGATGGCCAAGATGTCATTGTCGTAACCCGTTCAGGCTCTGGGCCAATTCACAAGAACATCAAGAAAGTTGCAGCAGATGTAGCCGACCTTTCTAAACTGCTGGAGATTGCTCCTAGTGCAGCAGCCATCTATAACTGCGTTAACCCGCCATATCACCGTTGGGCTAAAGAATGGCCTCCTATTGCTGCGAGCTTTCTTAGCTATGCAGAAAAAACAGGCGCAGTACTTGTGACCTGTTCAAACCTTTATGGATATGGTCCTGTCAATGTTCCGATGACTGAAGATCTGCCTTTGAATGCTCAAGGCGTAAATGGAAAGGTCAAAGCCAGAATGTGGCTTGATGCAAAAGCTCTCAATGATGTGGGAAGAATTAAAGCAACTGAAGTTCGTGGCTCTGATTATGTCTGTGCAGGAGAACAAAGCCGAGTTGGAACACGAGTCATGCCAAAGATCCTTGCTGGAAAAGCAGCGCAGGTATTGGGCGATATCGATGTAAAGCACACATGGACTTATCCATTGGATGTTGCACGGTTAATGCAGATTATTGCTACTGATTCAAAAGCGTGGGGTAAAGCGTGGCACGTTCCAAGTAACGATGCTAAAACACAGAAAGAGTTAGTAAGTGAATTGGCAGCAGTAGCAGGGGTTAAAGACCCAAAGCTTTCATCGGTTCCAAGAGTTATGTGGAATCTATTAGGTCTGTTTAATCCTTTATTGAAGGCACTTAAAGAAACCGCATATCAATTCCAGTGTCCGTACATCTTGGATGACAGTGCAGCCCGTAAGACATTCGGAATGCAACCAACTGAATGGAAGCAGATCCTTAATGATGTTGTTGCCGAAACGAGAGGAAGTATGAAGAAATGAATTCACTGCCAGCAAGCCCAACTAGACGATTTACTGCTTGGGTCCTAGAGATAGTACTAATCAGTGGAACTGCTTATATAGGTTGGTTTATCTGGAGTTTAATTACCTGGGGTAAAGGACAAACTCCAGCCCAGAACTTACTGAGGATGATTTCCATTAATGAGACAACTGGCACTCCAGCCAAACGGCCACAGATGCTTATACGATTCTTTTTGATCTTTACCGCTTACTGGATTGCATACTTTGCAGTTTCAAATCTTGCTTACGTAATCAACCCAAGTGGGTTCTTGTTGGTTGTAGGCATTCTCTTAGTCCTTGTAGTGCATCTTTTCGATATCTCTGGGATTGTGCGTAGAAGTGATCACAGGCGTCTAGCTGATGTTGTTTCTGGCCTAGCAGTGAAAGAGATGGAAACCCATCCTTAGAAGTTAGAACGCAATGATTTCGTTAGAAGTGCCAGGATTGCGGTCACTGAAAGAATCGCAGCCAAAATCATGTATGTAGTGCTGACTCCAAAACTTTCAACAGATAATCCAGCTAAAACCATTCCAAGTGGTGGGGCAGCATAAAAAACAGCGGTCTGCACACCGAAAACTCTGCCTTGTTGATCAGCTGGAACCCTTTGTTGAATAAGTGTGCTCACCAGAGGATTGAAAGGTCCCCACGATAAACCTAGAAAAAATCCTGCAACTATAAGGATTGGCAATGGTGGCAAAAACGCCATTGGAAGAATACTTACTGCAGTTCCTATCAGTGTTGTGCGCACAAGATTCTTTCGTGAGAGTCGAGCGCTAATCCAGCCATAACCAAAGGATCCAACAGCAGATCCTGCAGCCAGAGTCGAGATAACAATTCCAAGACTTGCAGGCTGACCTAAATCTTCAAAGTAAGTTGATAAGACAACAGTTTCAGTTGGCAGATAAACGGCTGCGATGATTAAAATCGAAATAGTTATAGTGCGAAGCAGTTTGTCGTTCCAGAGAACTTGGAATCCAACGCGAATACTTTTGTTTGAAACTTCGCCCATTTCTTCAGCCAGATCACGTGCATCTTTTCCGAGATTGCCAACTCGCAAGAAAGCGATAGTCAGTGCAGCAAAAATGAAAAGACCGCCAGCGACCCAAAATGAATTCACTGCGCCAACAGTTGAAATCAAAGCCGCCCCAACGGCAGGGCCAAAAATCCATGAAACTCCCATAAACCCTTCGTGGATCCCATTGAGTCGATCAAGTTTAATCTCTGATGCCTTTGCAACATCCGCCAATAACGTTTTACGTGCTGTGTAACCTGCGGGATCAAAGATTGCACCGATTATGGCGATAACTAAAATTGATGAGCTAGAAAGTCCTGATGTTAGGGCAACGATTGGAAATGCAACTACTGCAACAGCTGAGAGTAAGTCAGCCCCGATGCTCACCGAACGACTACCAATATGGTCTACGAGCCAACCCCCAATTGGTGAGATCAACAAACCAGGTAGTGCGGAAATCGCTGCGACTAACCCAGCAAAGGCTGGAGAACCTGTCTCTTCAAGAATCAACCACGGAATCGTGATCATGACAATTGAATTGCCTAATCCCGAAGAGAAGTTAGATAGTTGATGAAGAACTACCGGAAGTTTCTTTTTCATAGAGGTTTTAATTTTTGGCCGAACCTAACGTTATAGGCAAGGATTCTAACCCACGAATAACGCGTCCTCTTTTGGCAACAACATCTCCAGTTATTTTCCAACTTGCCACATTGGGAAACCGCAAAAGCAAGTGTTTCCAGACAGCTTCTGCTTCTAGCCGTGCCAATGATGCGCCCAGACAGTGATGAGCCCCGTAGCCGAAGGCTAGATTTCTCTTTGCATTCTCGCGGTGGATGTCAAAAGTATCGGGGCCGCTAAACATTTTTGGATCACGGTTGGCGCCAACAATCATTAGAACAATGCTTTGTCCCTTCTTTACAACTGTTCCATCTTTCAGGACAACTTCGCTACCTGCTGATCTAAATGTGTATTGAACTGGAGAGACATAACGGAGCGCTTCTTCAACCAGATTGGGAATCAAATCATGATTCTGGCTAATTTCTTTTAGGGCTTCCTTGTGTTCAACCAGAACGCGTGTTCCCACACCAAGTAGGTTCACTGTTGTCTCAAAGCCTGCAAGAAGAAGAAATGATGCTGTAGCAACTATTTCTCGATCAGTTAATGTGGCCCCATCTGTTTCGGAGTTTGCAAGTGAAGTGAGCAAATCATCTTCAGGGTGCCTTCTTCTATAAGCCAAAAGCTCTGCCATGTAATCAGTTAACTCTTTAGACGCTATTTCTAATTCACTCACCTGGCCAACAGTTCGGGGGCCATCCAGCCCGATCTCTGCAAGAGTATTTCCCCATTTGTTAAAGAGTTCTCGGTCTTTCAGCGGAACGCCTAAAATCTCACAAATCATTTCTAGGGGTAGAGGGTTTGCTAAAGCAGATACAAGATCTACTTGGCCATCACTTGGAAGCTGCTGCACCAAATTGTGTGCGATTTTATCCGCCGTTTCTCTCCACGATTGCATTGCTCTATGCGTGAAAGCAGGCACAACTAGTTTCTTTATTCGAGAGTGCTCATCACCATCTTTCCCGAGGATTGAATCTAAGAAGATGTCGACGTTCTCAGAGCTTTGGCTCGAAGAACCCAAAAAGATTTCCTCCAGAAAATTTCCTGGCTCGGCTACAGTGCGCCAATTAGGTGATTTCAAAACCTCGGCACAGATCTCATAATCTGCACTTATCAGAACGCCTATACGACTTTTCTGGACACTCTTTTCTCTAAGCCCTGCAGAGAATTCAGCTAGATCTGGAGTGGTTTCCAGCCTTCCAATTGGATCCCCAATCGCCGCCATCACCTTGGTTAGACCTTTCATGGTGGACATAGAGACAGCGGTTTGAATACTTGTCTTCATTTTGGGGCAGACACCTTTCTTGGCTGTTGTATTAATGCTACATAGCATATATGCTATTTCTTATGAGTCGCAACCCAGAAGAGCCGGTCTATAACCGGATAGAAGAAGCTCGAACCGCCCTTGGGCTTACTCGCCAAGACTTGGCGGACAAGGTGGGGGTTCATTACCAAACGATCGGTTACTTAGAGCGTGAGGAGTACAGCCCATCACTCGTTCTGGCCTTACGTATAGCCAAGTCACTCAATCAAGAGGTATCAGAACTTTTTTCACAAACTCCATTCAAGAAAGGTAAGTAAGGATGTCAAAAAAGAACAAGATTTATTGGTTTGAGGGCGTTACTGAAAAGGGAGTGAAATCCTTGCTCACGGACGAGAACTCAAAATATAGATGGCTTCGCTCCCAAAGAAATCGAAGAATTCTTGTGTTTGTAATGACTCTAGGGCTTGTATTAGTGGGGATGGGAAGTTACTGGCCAACTTTAAAGACCAATATGAATCTTTCTGATGGAACTGCTGTCGTAATTTACAGCATCTCAGCCATATTTGTTGTCTTCGCTGTTCTTCTAGGTTATCTACTTCTGCGCATAAGTGTTCGAGGAATAGCCGATGCACCTAATGAGCTTCTAGATGAACGTCAGATCAAAATTCGTGACACGTCATTTAGATATGCGTATTACGCGCTGGGGTATTTAATCGTGGCACTCTTGATTCTTATGATTTATGCGCCAGAATTGAAATTGTTCGAGCCTGAAGGCAATGATGGAAGTTACCTGATCATTTCTATGCTTTTCGCTTGTTCCTCATTGCCTTCGATGGTCTTGGCCTGGCGCGAGCGAGACATTTAACCCTAAGAAAGGGGAAAAAAATGGCGTGGATCGCTGTAATAGCTGCAGGGATTCTTGAGGTTGGTTTTGCAACAATGCTCAAGCTTTCAAGTGGATTTACCAAGTTATGGCCAAGCGTTGGCTTTATTGTGTTTGCTGCAGGCAGCTTTTCGCTCTTGAGCTGGTCTCTTAAGGTTTTGCCAGTAGGCACTGCTTATGCCGTGTGGACAGGAATCGGTGCGGCAGGAACGGCAATTGTAGGAATGATTTTTTTCAAAGATCCCGTTTCAGTGGCACGAATTACAGCAATCGTCTTCATAATCACCGGTGTGATTTTGCTGAATTTTTCAAGCTCAAGTCATTGATGTAATCAATCGCTGTTTTGATAACGGACCCTATTTCTTTAGATTGCTCCAGATGTCATCTCCGCGGAGCTGTGCATCTGCACCGCCATCGATGTAGATAGTCTGCCCAGTCATGTGTGAATTCTTTTCACTGCTTAGCCACATCAATAGTTCCGCGATGTCGGCTGCCTCAATAAATCCGTGAAGAGGCATAGGCACGATCTTTGCAATGACATCGCGCCCTTCTTGGGTGGCAATCATGTCTGCAACCATCGGAGTCTTAACAATTCCAGGACCCACTGCATTCAGGGGAATTCCCGCCCCCGCCCACTCTGGCTTAATACATTCTCGTCGTATCCAGCGGCTCAAGGCACGTTTAGTTGAACCATAGATAAGTCGTCCGAGGCCATCACCTTGATCAACTAACTTTTGTGCTCGTTGTCGTGCGCCAGTTTCATTGCCAGCAAGCATGAGGTCAACGAGCTCATCATCAACTGGAAGATAGCCAGCCATAGAACTCGTAGCCACTACACGAGGTGACTTGCTTGATGCTAAAGAAGAACGCATTCCTTCAATGAATTCGATTGCCCCGAAGTAGTTGATTGAGACCGTATTTGGGTCAGCAAGTGCAGATCCAGCATTTGCAATTACAACATCGACAATGCCACCAGCTAATTGAATTGACTTTTCGGTCGCAATTAGGCGACCCTCCTTAGTGCTTAAGTCAGCAATAACTTGGGCTTCCTTTATATCGACTCCAATCGCTCTATTGCCAGTACCCTCAATCAACTTCACGGTTGCCAAGCCAATGCCTGATGCAGCGCCTGTGACTACATAAGTTCTCATTATGAAACCTTCGATTCTGGCCGTTGTTACTTCCAATGCTCTTACTACAATAGCGCTATTGCAGAGGTTCGAGAAAGCGAGTTCAGATGAAGTTTCTTATCTCAGTCATTGATGATCTCTCGAACTCGGGAACGCCAGAAGAAATGGTCACCATCAACGCATTTAACGATTTTTTACGGCAGAACGGGCACTGGATATTTGCCTGGGGACTTCAGGCGCCCGAGACAGCGACAGTTATTGATAATCGTGGGGGAGCGAACCTTGAGACAGGAAAACCGCTATTTGCTACCAATGAGCATTACAGCGGTCTATGGCTAATTGAAGCTCCTGATGCTGATGTAGCTAAGAAATTAGCGTTTGAAGCATCAAAGGCGTGCAATAGAAAAGTAGAACTACGCCCTCTGCACTAACTCTTTACTTTATTGACGTTAGATAAAGCCCAAAGAACGCAGAGCACGATTCCTATAGCTGATAACACCATTGTCAGAGTCACTGATTCACCAAGTAGAAGCGCTGACCAGCCCAAGGTCATAATCGCTTGTAACTGTTGAACTTGAGAGCCATGTGCAACTCCGAAGTCACGTAAGCCGCGATACCAGGCAAAGAAACCGAGATACATAGACGAAAGTCCGATTGCAAGCATGCCAATTACTGCATCAAGATGAAGCGTGTATTCAGATGAGGTTGCTATATAGACAGCAATCGTGCCTGGAATTGCAATCGGCAGGCTAATGACAACTACCCAAGAGATAACCTGCCAGCCCGGAAGATAGTTGGTCAGACCTGCACCTTCGACGTAGCAGTAAGAGGAAGCAATAACTGCGCCAATAATGATCAGATCGGTTAGCAGGTCAGTGCTCGATGTTCCACCACGGCTAATTGAGAAGAAGACTAGAAGCCCTGTGCCAAGCGTGGATGCAACCCAGAAAGAAGCACCAGGATGCTTTTTGTTCTTAATGACAGCGATGATTGCGGTAACCAGTGGCATAACCGCTGCAATAACTGAAACATGAGATGAAGTTGTGCGGTGGAGCGCTATTGCAATCAAGATGGGCCAGCCAAATACCGCGCCAAGTGCTGTGAATGCTGTCGGTCTCCAGAGATGGCGAGGTAGCGCTGGAACTTTGAGTGCAAGCATGAGAGGTATTGCTAAAAATGCTGCAATGACAGGACGAGCAAAAGCGGTAAAGAGCGGATCAAAGCTCTTGAGCGCCATCTTGGTGAAAGGTAGCGAAAGCGAAAATGCAAAGACGCCCAAGAAGGCAAAGAGAAGGCCACTTCGCTGGGTTTTGCTCAGAGAAGTGGCCACCTGCTTACTTTAGTTGAGGTTAACTTTGACTGCTTTACCTGTTCGAGCAGATTCATGTGCAGCATCAGCCAAGATCAGAGCAGCGCGGCCATCATCGTAGGTAGAGCCAAGCACCTTACCTTCTTGAATTCCATCAACAAAGAGCTTGAGTTCATTGCGATATGACGCGGCATAACGCTCGAGGAAGAAGTCCATATATGGCTCGCCACTTGAAGTGACATCCTTGTTATAAAGCTGAACGGTTGAGTGTCCGAGGTTGCTGATCTGCAACATGCCCTTGTCGCCAAAGACTTCAATGCGCTGGTCATAGCCGTAAGAAGAGTGGCGTGAGTTAATGATGGTGACTATCTCATTATTGGAGCCCTTCATGACAACGCTGACATTGTCGAAGTCGCCTTCTTCTTTGATGTAGTCGCAGAAGCTATTTGCACCGAATGCTGATACTTCAACAATATTCGGTACAAAGTTACGAGCCATATCAAAGTCATGGATTGTCATATCGCGGAAGATTCCACCAGAGACTGCGATATATGCCTGTGGTGCAGGTCCTGGATCGCGGCTAGTCATGATGACCTGCTCAATATTTCCGATCTCACCATTTTCAACCTTGCGCTTAACTGCCTTAAATTGTGGATCTTGGCGACGATTAAAGCCGATAGTGACATTTGTCTTCGCTGCATTAACGAGTGGACGTAGTTCATCAACATTCTTGATATCTAAATCAATTGGCTTCTCGCAGAGTGCGTGAACGCCAGCGTTGATTGCCTCGCGCAGTAGCGGAACGTGAGTTGGCGTTGGAGAGCCGATGATTACAGCATCAATCTCGCCAGAGTTAATTACTGCGACTGGGTCCGATGCGATCTTGCCGCCAAAGTCGGCTGTGACCTTCTTGGCAGATTCTTCAAAGGGATCGACCACGTAGACGAGCTCAAGATTGGGATTGTCGTTAACACTTCCTGCGTGCACATAACCAATTCGTCCGGCACCGATAATTGCGATTCTTAGCTTCTGAGTCATTGCGCGAGCCTATTCCTTACTATGT
The DNA here is from genome assembly GCA_965267965.1 of Candidatus Nanopelagicaceae bacterium. Lineage (GTDB taxonomy): Bacteria > Actinomycetota > Actinomycetes > Nanopelagicales > Nanopelagicaceae > Planktophila. Next base: position 1,122,945 of record OZ254131.1, on the reverse strand, counting down.
CGTAACGGAACCTACTTAAAGCGAGTTCCGATCTGGTTTCCGATGGTCAGTGCAGTCTTGATGTTATTGAGAGACTCTTGATGGGTGTAGAGCGGGGCCTCGAGTAAACCTTGCTCAACATATTGCGCAAAGGCATGGACTTGGTGAATGAGGCCCAAATGCTCAGGGAGCCCTAGGTCATCAACCCATGTGGTCTGTTCTCCGTTGAACTCAGGGCCATGCAACGTAATGGATGTCGGAGTAAAGAATGGAGTCCCGAAGGTGAGCGCACCCTTGCTGCCAGATACTCCTGCCCAATGAGGCAAGGTGGTGCGAGCAGATAGAACGAAGTTTGCGCGAGAGCCATCGGCATATCGCATAAATGTATGGGTCTCTTCATCAATCTGATTGTGATGAAGCTTTCCGAATGAGTGAATCTCTGTAGGTTCACCGAGGAATTGCTGGGTAAAGGCGATTGGGTAGATGCCCATATCGATGATTGGGTTTCCACCACCGAGGGTAAATAAACGCGGAACTGCCAAGTTGGCCTGACAGAAATTTGAGATAACAAGTTCTACTTCACCAATAGTTCCATCAGCAACTAACTGACGAGCAATATCCATCTGTGGCAAGAAGCGAGTCCACATTGCTTCCAGGGCTAGAACCTTCTTAGCTTTTGCAGCTGCATATATTTGCTCGGCTTCTGCATGATCCATCGTGATTGGCTTCTCAATTAAGACATGTTTGCCAGCGTTAATTGCAATGAGCGCTACTTCAAGGCGATCAGATGGCAGCGTACCTAGATACACCGCATCAATATCATCGCGAGCAACAAGTTCTTCATAAGAGTTATGGAATGAAGGCAAGTTCCACTTCTGCGCAAAGCTTTCTGCTTTACCTGGAGTGCGTGAGGCAACTGCCACAAACTCTTGGTTGGAGTTGAGTTGAGCGGTCTTTACCATCGCATCGCTAATCCAACCAGCGCCAAAGATTCCCCAACGTAGCGGCTTGGAATCGGTAGCTTTAAAGATGTGCGGCTTTGGCAGAGTGGTCATGGCTTACCTCTACTTATCTGGGTTAGGGACGGTGACATCACGAACAAAGGATTCGAGATCATTGACTGATTGCAAGAAGCCGCGCAAGGTGCGCAAAGTTGCACCAAAGTTGGTGAACTCTTCTACCTTCAAACCATCGACGTCATACATCTTTCTAAACTCCGGGAAGTTTTCTAGGAGTGGGTCAAGGATGCGCGCTTCAATTGGCTCATTAACGCTATTGAGGTTGGGGGTAATGCCCATCTCATTGATTTTCACCTGCCATGCATATGGAGGTGAAATTACAGAGTCGCCACCAATGATTTCAGACCAGTGCATGTGATTGCGGAATGCCGCTGACAGTAGGCGTGTTCGATATCCGCGTTCGGTATAGACCTTATGCGCATGTCTAAAGACAGCAACGCCTGCCCACTCAAGAATCTCAGGATCTACCTTTGCACCCATCTTCTCGGCGCCTACCTTCACCCAGTCATCAACGCGACCAACCATGATGGTGCAGACAGGTCCCATCTGAGAAATATCTTTTCCTTCTGCTTCACGGCGCTTGAGTCCGCGTTCAACTGCTTCTGCAACAGCGATGGTCTGTGCCACTGAGAATGAGACTGTGGCGTTTATGCTGACACCTTGATAGGTAGCCTCTTCAAAAGCAGCAATTGCTTCAGATGTGACTGGAATCTTTACGATCATGTTCTTGGCAAGCTGAGAAAATTCAAGCGCCTGGTCAGAGAGCGCCTTAGCATCTCTGAAATTTCGTGGATCTGTTTGAATGGATAGGCGACCATTGCGACCATTCTGCTTCTCAAACTCTGGCTCAAATAACTTTGCAGCATTGATTGAAAGTTCCTTCACCATCGCCCAGCCAATTGCATCATCTGTGGCAGTTGGATGTGATTTGGCGTAATCCTTGATACGCCCTACCCAATGTTCTTGATCAGCCTTCAGCGCAGTAAGAGCGATGACTGGATTACATGTCGCACCGACGATTCCCCAAGTGAGCGCATCTTTGAGCTCTTTGGGATCAGCTGAGTCATTCCACAGAACAGTCTTGGAATTCTTCTTCATATAGAGAAATGGTGAATCGGTCATGTGAGGCCCTTCGTAGTGCGATTGGTGTTCACGGGTACTACCTTCTGCCAAGATCCTGTTGCAATTGAGCGCTTTGCGGCTGCAATACATTCAGCTGCTGAGTAACAATCAGATGCCGATGGTGCCTGCTGCTTACGTTCTAGTACTGACTTTATGAAGAGGGAAGCCTCAATAGTTTTTAGATCATCAAAGCTCATCGATATTCCACGTCCTGGTTGGAAGTTTCCGTAGTGGCCATCGCCAGGCGCTGAAAGCGCACGAGTAAAGCCATATTCAGGGGCATCACGGAAGGCGACTTCTAGTTCAGTCAGGCGTTCAAAGTTCCAACGTATTGTGCCCAATGAGCCTCGGACTTCAATGCTGTATTCACATGATGGCCCAACGCTGATTCGTGAACTTTCAAAGGTGCCGCTTGCTCCATTGGCAAAGCGCATCATGCCTGAAGTCCAGTCTTCATTTTCAACTGTGCGAAGTTCACCGGAAGCGTTCTTGGCAAAGTGTGAAGTGCCAGGTGCTGCCTCACGACGTTCCTTGATAAAGATCTCTGATTGCGCGTTGATTTCGGTGATGTCATCGACTACATACTGGGCTAAATCAAAGCCATGTGACATTAAGTCACCCAAGACTCCAGAGCCAGCGAATTCATTGACATAGCGCCAGGTAAAGGCGCCCTCTGGATCATTGACGTAGTCGGCAATCATCTTGACTTCGACGTTATAAATCTTTCCGAGCTTTCCACCACGTACCAGCTCGCGCGCATGAGCGATGGCAGGGGATTGACGATAGTTAAATCCCACCGCAGTCATCAAACCTTGTGCATTTGCTCCTTCTGCGATTTCGCGAGATTCAACTTCGCTACGGCCCATCGGCTTTTCAATCCAGAAATCTTTGCCTGCTTTGATTGCAGCCATAGCGATTTTGTGGTGGAGAAAGTTTGGGGAACAGATTGAAACGATATCGACATCGGGATGGTTAATGACATCGAGATAGTTTTCGGTGGCTTCTTCAAACCCCATGAGGTTGACTGCATTATCGCGAGCAGTTGCCAGAGTGTCAGCAGCAATTACTTTGCGAATAGCAACGCCAAGTTCAGGGTAACGCTCTGGAACTTGTGAAAGCCCGCGGCTGTGTACGCGACCCATCCAGCCAACGCTGATGAGGCCGTAGCCGAGGGTCTTCTTAGCCATCGACGCTTACTTCACGCGAGCAGCGCGGGTGGCAGCCAAGATATGTTCGCGAGTGCGCTGTGCAATCGGGAATGGCATATCGACTGGGCAGCCGTACATATCTTGCTCAATGATGGCGAAGATATCTGGATTGATTTCAAGTGCGCGCTCAATGATTGGCGCAAACTTTGGAACTCCTTCAAAGCCTGGCTCTGTCATGACTCCCTTAGCAACTGCTTCAACAAATGGAAGATCATTCTTAAGAGTTTCAGCCAAGATATCCGGATGTACCTGCTTCAAGTGAAGATAACCGATGCGCTCTGGGTAGGCGTTCATCATCTTGATGTTGTCACCTAAGTAATAGGCAAAGTGACCGGTATCAAGGCAGAGGTTTGAATACTTGGGATCAGTCTCTTGCAAGTAGCGCTCAACTTCTTGATAGGTACCGATATGGCTATCTGCATGTGAGTGGAATTGCTGGTGAATACCGAACTCTTCCAGGAGCGCCTTACCTAGCTTGTTATGTCCAGCAGCAAGTCGCTTCCACTGTTCATTGGAAAGTGTGCGAGATTCACGGGCCTGGCCGGTCTTGTCATCGCGCCATAGATCAGGGATTACAACGAGGTGTTCGACGCCCAACTTTGAAACAAGTGTTGCAACAGCGAGTGCTTGATCCCATGCGCGCTGCCATTGGCTCTCATCTTCTTTATGAAAACCAGTAAACACGGTTCCAGCAGTCATCTTGAGATTGCGCTTACCAAGTTCATCTTCTAGCTGCTTTGGATCTGTTGGCAGGTATCCGTATGGCCCAAGTTCAATCCAGTGGTAACCAGCTTCTACAGCCTCATCGAGGAAGCGATCCCATGGCACTTGGTGTGGTTCGCTGGGAAACCAGACACCCCAAGAATCGGGTGCGGTACCTACGCGGATTTGCTGTGTCATGAGTGGGCTCCTATTTCTTATCTTTCTTACCATTGCCGAGCAACGGGCGTTGCTTCTTAATATCTACTGAGTACTTCGCATATGCATCTTGGGTGCTCTTCAAAGTTGAAATTGGCGCAATCGGAACATCCCACCAACCTTCTCCGGAAGGTGAATAGAGAAGTGGGTCGCTATTGATGTGAATCAATGTTGCTGTCTTTGAAGACTTTGCCTTTTTTACCGCTGCATGCAGATCGGCAATAGCAGATGGGGATTCGTTAATGCTGATGACATCAATGCCGAGACTTGCAGCATTCGCCGCTAAATCCACTGGCAACTTCTGCTTATCTTCAAAGTTATTGCCTTGTGCATCGTGGAATCGGTACTGAGTGCCAAAGCGCTGCGAGCCGATACTTTCGGAGAGATGGCCGATTGAGGCATAGCCATGGTTCTGAATCAGAACAACGACAAATTTAAGTCCTTCAGCAACAGCTGAAACAATTTCAGTGTGCATCATTAGATATGAACCATCGCCGACCATGACGATTGGCATCGCACCAGCTCGGGCTGCGCCTAAGCCTGCGGCAATTTCATATCCCATGCAAGAGAAGGCGTATTCAACGTGATAGCCAAGCGGTGAACGCACGCGCCATAACTTATGCAGATCACCCGGCAGCGAACCAGCCGCACAAATTACTGTGTCATTTGCATCGGATGCAGACTGCACAGCATGAATGATTTCTGTCTGGCTCGGTAGCGCACGCTTCTGATCAACAAAGGCGGCATCAAGGACTGCATCCCATTCGCGCTTCTCTTTAGTAGCGCGCGCTGCATAGTCAGCTGAAACTTGGAACTTTGTAAGTAACGAGGTCAATTCAACAAGAGTCTCACGTGCATCTGCAACAACCGGGAGCGCGCTGCCGTGCTTAAAGGCATCAAATGAGGCGATATTGATATTGATAAAGCGCACATCTGGATTTTGGAAGGCGGTGCGGCTCGATGTTGTGAAATCGCTGTAGCGAGTACCGATTCCGATGACGACATCAGCCTCTTTAGCCAGGCGATTTGAAGCAGTTGTTCCTGTGGCTCCAACGGAGCCCAAATACTGTGGGTGATCCCAGTTAAGTGAACCAACTCCAGCCTGTGATGCGCTGACTGGAATTTTTGTCTGTTCGACAAACTTCTGGAGCGCTTGGTGTGCATCAGAGTAGATAACTCCGCCACCTGCGATGATGAGTGGGGCTTGAGCAGATGCAATCACGCGAGCAGCTTCGGCAAGAACCGAGCTTTCTGCTCGTGGACGACGAATATGCCATTCACGATCTGCCAAGAACTCTTCAGGGACTTCAATAACTTCTGCCTGCACATCTTCAGGAAGACAGATAGTCACAGCGCCGGTTTCGACAGGATCTGTCAGAACGCGCATCGCACCTAAGAGCGCAGAGAAGACTTGTTCTGGTCGCTGCACGCGATCAAAGAATCGCGAAAGTGGCTTGAAAGCATCGTTGACAGAGATAGATGCATCATGCGGAACTTCTAGTTGTTGCAAAACGGGATCAGATGAGCGATTTGCAAAGGTGTCTGATGGAAGAAGGAGTACTGGCAAGCGATTTGTTGTAGCAACTGCAGCACCGGTAAGCATGTTGGTGGCCCCTGGACCCACAGATGCAGCGCATGCAAAAGTTGCGCGACGGCGTTTGATACGTGCAAAGGCAGATGATTCATGGACCATCGCTTGTTCATTACGAGCTTGGTAATAAGGCATCAACGATGGGGTATCTACAGAGAATTGCTTGAGCGCTTGTCCAATACCAGCAACATTTCCGTGGCCGAAGATTCCAAAGATTCCCGGAATTGTGCGTTCGCGATGATCGCCATCGACTGTGTATTGGTGAGCCAGGAATTCAACAATCGCCTGGCTGACAGTCATCTTTCGCATCGCCATATCAATTCCTTCCTATGCTCCGTAGGGCAATCTTGGGTCTGTTTGCTGTGATTGCCAAGTCTGTCGAATCCACACCTGATCAGGATGATCGGTGGCATTCCATGCGCGCTCTGGATCAGGCCCGGCCATCACATTAAAGAAGTAAAGGTCGTAACCGGGCCCGGCAGCAGCTGGGCCATGCCAACCGTAAGGAACGAGTGCAACATCGCCTGAGTGAATCTCTTCTGCAACATCATAGGGACGGTTATCGGCAGATGTTCCGCGGAAGTAACCAAATGGTGATGATGCCGAAGTCGATGCACCGCGAGTGACAGCGCTTTCAAAGTAGTAGATCTCTTCCAGGGTTGATTCTTTTCCTGGCACGTAGCAATCATGCTTATGGGAAGGAGAGCCTGACCAATTTCCTGCAGGGACAATTACTTCGCAGACAACCATGCGATCGGCATCAAGGGTGTCAGGCATTCCTAGGTTATGTACTTGTCTAGATTCACGACCGGCTCCACGGATAGCAACTTGCACTTTATCTTTGGGAGTAAATTGAACTGGCTTTGCAACTGTTGCTGGAGTTTCACCTACTGCAATGCGACCTGTGCCTGTAATTGTTGCTGAGGTATTGATTGGCAGATAGAGCTGATCTGTTGGTCCATGAAAGACAGATGTGCGACCAGCAAGAACTTGGCTCGCAGGCGCGCCACCAGCAACTACATATTCAACAACGGCGCTGGTGCCTTCAAGGAGAAAGATGATGCGTTCATTGCCATCAGCTGGAAGCGTCAGGGGCTTGCTTAACGTGCCAATGCGCAAGCCGGTGTATCTCCAACCTTCTGCTGGTGGGTTGGCAGCATCGATATGCACATCCCAATCACCGTGGGCGAGTTCCGATGAACGGAAGAACCACTTCTGCGATTGAGATGGCATCTATCGAATTAGTTCTGTGGGAAGCCGAGGTTGATTCCGCCGTGGCTTGGATCTAGCCAACGAGATGTAATCGCCTTGCCACGTGTGAAGAAGTGCACGCCTTCAACTCCGTGAGCCTTGGTATCGCCGAAGAGTGATTGCTTCCAACCTCCGAATGAGTAGTAAGCAACAGGAACAGGGATAGGAACGTTGATTCCGACCATTCCTACTTCAATCTCATTCTGGAAGCGACGAGCTGCGCCACCATCGTTGGTAAAGATTGCTGTGCCGTTACCGAAAGCACCGCTATTGATGAGCTTTACGCCATCGTCATAGCTCTTTACGCGCACGATAGAAAGGACGGGTCCGAAGATCTCTTCGGTGTAGACCTTAGAAGTAGTTGGCACCTTGTCAACGAGAGTTGGCCCAAGCCAGAAACCATTTGGCTCGCCATCAACTGTTGGATTACGACCGTCAACGACAACTGTTGCGCCATCTTTTTCAGCGATATCGATATAGGAAGCAACCTTGTCGCGGTGCTCCTTGGTAACCAGTGGACCCATATCGCAGCCGCGGCGACCATCGCCGGTGCGCAGCTTGCCCATACGTTCAACAATCTTTGGAATCAACTTATCTGCAACAGGTTCAACTGCGACAACAACTGAGATTGCCATACAGCGCTCGCCAGCGCTGCCGAAGCCTGCGTTAATAGCTGAGTCTGCAACGAGTTCGAGATCCGCATCGGGAAGAACGAGCATGTGGTTCTTAGCACCGCCAAGTGCTTGCACGCGCTTGCCGTTACGGGAAGCATTCTCGTAAATGTATTGCGCGATAGGAGTAGAACCAACGAATGAAATTGACTCAACATCTGGGCTATTAAGAAGTCCGTCTACCGATTCTTTATCGCCATTGAGTACGTTAAAGACACCATCAGGCAATCCTGCTTCTTTCCATAGCTTGGCAATCCACATGGAGGCAGTTGGATCTTTCTCAGAAGGCTTAATGACAACTGTGTTTCCGGCAGCGATTGCAATTGGGTAGAACCACATTGGCACCATCGCTGGGAAGTTAAATGGACTGATGATTCCAACAACGCCGAGTGGCTGACGAGTCGAATAGACATCTACGCCAGTTGAGACATTTTCGGAATAGAAACCTTTGAGCAGGTGAGGGATACCTGTTGCAAACTCAACAACTTCTTGGCCACGGGTGATTTCACCGAGGGCATCTGAGAGCACCTTGCCATGTTCGCTGGTGATGATTTCAGCAAGCTCTGGCTTTCTCTCATTAAGGAGTTCGCGGAACTTAAAGATAATCTGCTGGCGCTTAGCTAGTGATTCATCGCGCCACTGGGGGAATGCATCTTTAGCGGCCTTGATAGCTGCGTTGATTTCGGCCTGATCGGCAAGAGCAACTCGCTTCGTCTCTGTTCCTAGCGCTGGGTCATAGACCGGGAAAGTTCTTCCTGATTTACTGACAAATTCAGCGCCATTAATCCAGTGATTGACGATTGTGCTCATTTTTCCCCCTTGGCTTAAGGCTCTGATAATAGAGGTCAAGTTGCGATACCCGTAAGTCGCACTTAGACTTCGCAACGTTTAAGGGGAGTACCTAGATACAGCTACCTCGTCAATACGGTGTAAAAACCCGGGGCGCTGGCCGAAACACGATTTCGGTTAGGAAGACCTTGACCACGTTTCTCATTACGCGAGTCAAGGAGCTTATTCATGGATGTCTCATTACTAGTCTGGTCACTTACTGTCGGAGCAATTCTCCTTCTCATCGTGGTCGATCTCTTAACCGTTAGCGCAAAGCCCCACGAGGTTAAATTCAAAGAGGCAGCGAGCTGGTCAATTTTCTATATCGGTCTTGCCATCGCCTTTGGTATCTGGATCTGGGCCCAATACGGCAATCAAAAGGGAACAGAGTTCTTTGCCGCTTACTTGGTTGAGAAATCCTTATCTGTCGATAACCTCTTCGTCTTCGTCATTATCTTGGCGCAATTTGCAGTTCCAAGCATCTACCACCAGCGCATCTTGCTCTTCGGCGTTATCTTGGCCCTTGTCTTGCGCACAATCTTTATTGCAGTGGGCGCTGCAGCGCTCGCAGCCTTCGCCTTCACCTTCGTCATCTTCGGTGCAATTCTTATCTGGACAGGCGTTGGCCTCTTTAAGCACTGGGATGAAGATCCAGCACCAGGTGATAACAAGCTAGTAAAGATCATGCGCAAGCGCATCGCCATGGTCGATGAGTATCACGGCACAAAGCTCTTTATCCGTCAGAACGGAAAGCGTTATGCCACCCCGATGTTTATGGTAATGGTTGCAATTGCTTCAACAGATTTGCTCTTCGCCCTTGACTCAATTCCAGCAACTTTCGGTGTGACATCAGAGACCTTCTTAGTCTTCTCAGCTAATGCCTTTGCACTTCTTGGTCTGCGCGCCCTGTACTTCCTCGTGAAGGGGCTCTTGGACCGCCTGGTTTACCTATCTCTTGGGCTATCAATCATCTTGATGTTTATCGGAGTGAAGTTGATCATGACTTACCTTCACGAAGAATTCGCCTCAATTCCTAAGATTCCTACCTCAATCAGCCTGGGCGTAATCGGTACTATCCTTATCGTGTCGACGGTGGCTAGCTTGGTGAAGACAAAGTCCGATCCATCAGCCAAGGCACACGCTGGTCGCATTACAGGAAGCCAGGATGATGAAGAGAGAGATAGCTAAAGGCTGGAAGTTAATTCCATCTGCTATCCGTAAAACAATAGTGTCGGTCATCGGATCGACGCTTATCGTTATCGGCTTACTTCTCTCGGTACTTCCTGGACCATTCACAATTCCGTTGGTCATTCTTGGATTGCTCGTAATGGGGCTTGAATTTGCCTGGGCACAACGCACTCTTGAAAGAGTGAAGGAGCAAGGCGCAAAGCTCAACCCGAAGAAGTTTTTTAAGAAGTAACATCTTTCTTAGCAAACTTCATAATTGCAAGAGCGTAGAAGAGTATTCCTGCCATGGCGCAGTAAGAAGCGCCACGAATCATCTGTGACCAATCGATGGTGATTGATAGCGCATCAAACCAACTAAAGGCATAGTGCACTGGCAACCATTCGCGCACCACACCAAGTGCTGTAATCGCATCCAAGATGTTAAGCAAGATTGAGATACCCACAGCAACGCCCACTGCGCCAAGTGGAGCATCGGTGCGAACGCTTAAGTAAAAGGCGAGCCCTGCTACGAAGAGTAGAGATATGGCTAAATAACCAGTCATGATCGCAATACGCGATAGCGCAGTTGCATTATCAAAGGTCGCACCCAAAGGGGTTTGAAGAGGCTTAAGTCCAAAAGCGATGGTGCCGACAATCCATGCTGAGAGCGGTACCAACAAGACAGCAATCAAGGAAAGCGTCAGGCTGACCTTAATCTTCTGAATTAAAAGACGTGTGCGCGGAACAGGGGATGCAAGTAGGTAGCGCAAAGTTGACCATGAAGCTTCACTAGCAACTGTGTCGCCATTAAAGAGCGCAATCACTGTTACTAGTAAGAATGGCGTGGAGAAATAAAGCATCGTTGTTGTGAAGTTTGCAGCTCCCAGCGTTGCCAGACCAATGAGGTCGGTTGTGCCAGAGCCAAGACGGGTTGGCCCACCACTGTTTCCAGATGGTCCAAATTTCACTGCGATTGCAACAAGAATGGGAAGTGAGAGCACAAAGCCATAGGCGAAAGCGGTGCGCTTGCGCTTAAGTTGGCGATAGAGCTCTACGCGATACGGAAGAGTTTGATTTGCTTGATATGTCATGACAACTCCTTACCGATAACTAGGTCATCGCCAATTAATTCAAGGAAGATCTCTTCAAGGCTGCGTGCTTGTCGGTTCTTGGTCAAAATCTTCTTCATTGGACCAAAGGCAATCAATTTTCCGCGGTGCATTAACACAACGTGCGAACAGGTCTGCTGAACTTCGGCAAGTAGGTGAGAAGAGACAATGACTGTGCGACCAGTCTTTGCGTAATCCTTAAGAACCTGGCGCATCTCAGCAATCTGTTGTGGATCAAGACCGTTGGTAGGTTCATCTAGAACAAGAAGATCTGGCATGCCAAGCATGGCTTGTGCGATTGCTAAACGTTGACGCATTCCTTGGCTATAGGAACGCACCTTCTTATCGAGGGCGGTTCCTAACTTAGTAATCGAGATAACTTCATCTAAATACTTTTCTCCGGTGCGTCCAATGGACTTCCAATACAGGTCAAGATTTTCTCGGCCTGATAGGTGCGGTAAGAATCCTGGACCTTCAACAAAGCTTCCGAGGTTTGCTAGAGCTGGTGATCCTGGATAGACAGCCTTGCCATCCATATAGATAGAACCTTCGGTTGGGAAGATAAGTCCCATCAACATACGAAGAGTTGTTGTCTTTCCTGCACCGTTAGGACCCAAGAGTCCAACTACTTGTCCACGACTTACTGTGAATGAAAGGTCGTCGACTGCGCGATAACCATCCTTATATGTTTTAGAAAGGTTTTCGACCTGAACTAAGAAATCTTCATCACGCTCTTGTGCAGATGGGCGCGGTCTACGAATGTAGACAAGGACCACTGCTCCAATGAGAGTTAGCAACGCCAAGATGGGCCAGAGCCAATTAGCGCTCGAACCTGCGGCCGGTACTGCGTTGATGACAGGGTATTCCAGCGGCGATAAGGCTGTCACGGTGTAGAAGGCGGGTGATTTAGGAAGTTCATAACCTTGATCGGTACTTGAAATTCCAATCGCTACGGTATCGCCGATTGCAGCATCAAGGATTACTGCAGGAAGTGTCACGGTGATGTCGCGACCTTCTGCAGGAATATTGGTCAATCGAATCGGCGCAACAATTCCATTAGGTTGTGAAATCGCACCACTGGGTGACTTGGTTACAAGTGAGAAGAAGAGAGTTGCGTTCCCAGTGGTACTAGTTACTCGCACCTTGATTCGAGATGAACCAGTCACCGAAATCGGCTCTTGCAATACTGCGCTATCTAAGAATCCGCTCTGGCCAGGAACAAATGCTGGACTAAAGCCTGCGATATTTGAAGCAACTGTTGCAGCCAAACTTCCAGCAGAACCAATTCCAGGTAGTGATGAGATTGCACTTGGAATTCCGCCAACTGGATAAGACATTGCAGCAGGCTGGGCCAAGAGCGGAAGCTGCTTCATCTCTGCTTCAAAGGGTAAACGGGTTGCTGTGAAAGACTTTGGAATAGCAGTTGAATCCTGGAGTGAGATCGAACCGTTGGTCTTGGTAAATTGAAAGAGCGGGAAATCAATATCTTGCTTCACTAGATACTTATCAAACCAACGTGAATACTGCTCTTGTAAGTACTTCTTTTCGTCTGCTCCACCGTCATGTCCTGCTGCATGCCAAATCATTGAAATTGGAACGCCGTTCTTCTTTAGGACGGCAGCGGTCTGTGAACTTTCATTGAGGGGAAAGAGTGAATCTGCCTGTCCCTGTGAAAGCAAAGTAGGCGCTTTAATTGTCGAGAGAACAGACGTTGGAGAGACAGAACGGAGAAGCTTTCGCTCAGCTGCACTTGGCTGCCCATTCATCACTGCGCTCTTATAGGCAGCGCACCATTCGTTGGTGAGTGCACCGCATTCTCCTAAGTAAGCGCTCTGCAGTGTGGCGAGAGCAAAGAAGGTGCCAGTCCAAATCTTCTTAAATGGCCCTGCTTCGGCAATATCGCTAGATGATTGCGGAAAGAGCGCTTGGCTTAAATCGTTCCAGGTAATGTCGGCAACAACTGCATCAATGCGCTTATCTTGTGATGCGGTCAGAAGAGCAGCAGCTCCTCCATATGAACCACCTGCTATGCCAACAATTGGGTCGCCAGCGCGATCTTGCAAAACATCTTTACGCTTACTTAGCGTCGTAATCAGCTGTTGAACATCTGCAATCTCAGCAGAGAGTGAGTTCATAGAAATCTGTCCAGTTGATTTTCCGAATCCCCGGGCAGTCCATGTCATAACAACATATCCACGTTTTTGAAAAGCTTGCGCCTCTGTCACAACTGAATCTTTTGAACCACCAAAACCATGTGCCAGAAGAATTGCAGGAGCTGGAGTTTTCTTAGGTAGGTAGATTGAAGTATCAATAAAGACGCCAGGCGCTGTCTGCTGCGATTTACTTGTGACCTCTGCCGCATTCGAGTAACTCGGCAAGAGCATGGATGCCGATAAAGCCAATGCGAGAGCGCGCAATTTCATTGTGCAAAGGTATTGCCTATCTCGTACTGCCGCCTAACGAAAGCTTCGGTATCCTCGGCTCATGAAGGTTAAATCAAATGTGGGTCCACTGATTGTGGGTCTGGTCACTCTCTTGATTTCATCTCTAGTGATTTCACCACAGGCGCAGGCTGCCAAATCAAAGTTCTATGTCGCCAAAATGGTGAAGGCTCATTTGCCGTCAGCTCCTAATAATGGAACAGATGATTACCGCTGTTTTCTTCTCGATCCAAAGGTCACGGAAGATTCAATAATTAAGTCCGTTGAGTTCGTGCCACAGAAGAAGGCTTATGTGCATCACGCAATTATGTTCCGCGTGACTCAAGCAGATGTCGCAGAAGCTGTTGCTGCTGATAAAAATGGCAAAGGATGGCCATGTTTTGGTGGCTCAGGTCTAGGTTCGATGTTCTCATCTTTTCTTACATCTCCATGGCTTAGCTCTTGGGCGCCTGGTCGCGGAAAAGATGTATCTCCTAAAGGTTACGGAATTCCCTTTAAAAAGGGCGAGAAGTTAGTTCTGCAGGTCCACTACAACTTACTTGCAGCACATCACGGCAAGCTTGAAACCGATCAATCAAAGATTGTTATCGAAGCGATTCCTGCAAAGGGTGCCAAAGTTAAACAACTGCAAGTCGAGCTTTTTCCAGCTCCCGTAGAACTTGCCTGCCCGCCAGGAGTTACTGGACCGCTATGTGACCGCAAAAATTCTCTTCTTGATTTAGCAGCACGCACCAGCACAACAAGTGCATTTGAAGCCGCCGGTATCAACGTACTATGTAAGAACGACCCATTTAATCCCAAGCCAAGTTTGATTTCTCGTTGTGACAAAGTGATGGATAAGCACCTCACCGTTATTGCGGCAGCGCCTCACATGCACTTGCTTGGTCGCTCACTGAAGTTGATTCTCAATCCAGGAACTGCGTCAGAGAAGATTCTTCTTAATCGCCAGAATTATGACTTTGATGACCAATCTGCAACAGTCCTAAAGACACCAGTGAAGGTCGCACCTGGCGACACAATCCGCGTTGAATGCACCTTTGACCCAACTCTGCGACAGAAGCTTCCGGCGCTACGAAATCTAGAGCCGCGTTACATCACATGGGGTGAAGGCTCTTCAGATGAGATGTGCCTGGGCGTTATCGCTGCAACACGCTAGCGATAAGTCCATCGGTAGCGCGTTCAATCATCTCTAAAACTTCTTGATACGCCTCAATCGTTTCGCCCCAAGGATCAGGAACCTGTAGCTGTTCTGCCTCAGGTGATGTTGGATTGATATGGCTTAGAGATGGATCAAAGGATCTGAGCATAAAAACCTTGGCTTTATCGGCATCGTTGCGCGCTCCGTTAAGAATATTGGCGCGATTAGTCAGATCCATAGGAAGAATCAAATCTGCTTGATCAAAGAAGTTGAGTTGAAATTTTCGAGAGATATGTTCAAATGTGTAGCCAGCAGTTTTCCACGTCTTCTCAGATAGGTGATGAGCACCCTCACCATCATGCCAACCTGAAGTTCCACTACTTGTGACAACAAAGCGCGGATGAGAAAGTTCTAAAGTCTTGTTATGTAGCACTGCCGCCGCCATAGGAGAACGACAGATATTTCCAAGGCAGACCATTTCAACGCGAATTACATCGCGCGCGGCAAGGCTCTTTAGATACTCGTTCTGCACCAGGTGACCATATCCAAGTCACGACAACATCTGCCATTATTTGCGACATGACATCTGCCGTTTTGGTCGAAGAGTTAACGGAAGACCAATGGCCGCGCTATCGCGATATTCGAATTGCAGCGCTGGAAAACGATGGTCATGCCTTCGGCAGCAGCTTGGAAGCGGAACTTCGATATAGCGAAGATGAGTGGCGATCAAAGGCGCGTCAGTATGTAGGAATCATCGCATCAGTTTCCAATCAAGATATTGGATTCATGACGATAGAGAATCTCAAAGGGGATTTTGGGGCAACTTCTTGGATCGGTAGTTGCTGGGTACATCCTGAGTATCGCCAACATGGAGCGCTCCGCGCCCTCTTTCACTTTATAGATTTACAAGCGACTGAACGTAATTGGCAGAAGCAGGGGCTAGGCGTCTGGATCGATAACGAAGTTGCGATTAAAGCTTACGAGAAAATTGGTTTTGTCACGATGGGCGAGCCGGAAGAAAGTACTCGTAAGCCCGGGCTCTTTTATCAGCGAATGATTAGGGATGCTCTGCTTTAACTACTCTGGAATATCCTGCAGCTGGATGCGATATTGACGCTTTCCAGACTCGAGAACGTAGGTGTCATACAACTTACGTGCAGTCTCATTATCTTCATCTGTGTTCCAGTAAAGACGTGAACATTTCATCTCAAGCGCATACGCCTTAACGTAATCAATCAAGGCGCGTCCCGCACCTTGACCGCGAACAGCAGGGTCTACAAATAGATCTTCAAGATAGCAATGTCCATTAGGCGACCAGGTTGAATTCTGTAAGTTATATGTTGTAAAGCCGATGACGTGGCCATCAGATTCAGCGACTGCGCACTTCATATTGAATTCCGGATCCATGATGCGATTCCAGGTGCGCTCAGTCTGTTCAGGAGCTACAGCGGTCTTATAGAAATCTAAATATCCTTGCCAGAGTACCAACCAGCGCTCTTTATCGTTAGCCGTGATTGGGCGAATTACTGTTGTCATCAGAGAGAAAATCCTGGGTATTCGTCGGTGACGAGCAAGATGGCATATCCATAAACGCGATTCCAGAATTTGATGGTTCCTAAGACGATATCAAGTGCCCATCGTGGATATGTGCCGGTTGACCACGTCACAATCCAAGCCACGAAGGTAATGATGAGTGCCAGCAGCGCATAAACCAGGCCAACAATGACAAGCGGTATTGCAAGAATCCACTTTATAAGTGGCATGAAACGGTTTAGTTTCTTTCCGCCATCAACATCTGGCAGCAAAACTGCAACATTGGGATTGCGTTCAATTGAAGGATAGTCATCGGTAAGCAGCAGCACGTATGCAACCAAACGCGTTTCCAGTTCGATGAGGCCGTGATTAAAAGATAAGACATAACTTGGGTAGATCCCTCGAACAACAAGGGCAAGCACAACAGGCAAGATGATCAGACCTGTTGCCCAGGCTTCATCCGCCATGGGAGTGAAAGAAATAACAAAGACCACAACTGGCACAGCCAGTATGCCTCTCCAGAACACAGTTTTCTTGTCACGGTTCTCGAGTTGGACGTTGATGATCGTTTCTACTTGGTTAGCCATATACCAATCGTAGTCTGCAGATATACCCTTACCTAATGAGTACACGTGAATATGCAGTGATAACTGGAGCAAGCAGTGGCATCGGAGCAGCAACTGCTCAGCTGCTTGCTGACAATGGTTATCACGTGATTGCTGCGGCAAGACGCCTTGATCGCTTAAATGAACTCGCTAAGAGCAATTCAGAGATTGAAGCCTTCGCTCTCGATGTCACGGACCAAGCAAGCGTTGATGCACTCGCGAAGCATCTATCAGGAAAGCCAGTTGCTGTGTTAATCAACTGTGCTGGTGGAGCATTTGATTTTGATCCCGTGACTGAATCTGATCCAGAGATTTGGAAGAAGACCTTTGATATCAATGTAGTGGGCTCGGTTCGTATGGTGAAAGCTTTGACGCCCGTGATGATTTCTCATGGACGCGGCCACATCGTATTGATCTCATCTACCGCAGGCCATCGCGCATATGAAAATGGCGGAAGTTATGTTGCATCCAAGTTTGCTGAAACATCTCTTGCTGAAACTTTACGTTTAGAACTCAACGGTAAGCCGATTCGCGTTACAGAGATTGCTCCTGGCATGGTTAAAACCGATGAATTCGCCAAGGTGCGCTTTAGCGGAGATGCAGATCGCGCCGCCAAAGTCTATGAAGGAGTTACCCGGCCTCTGACTGCCGCAGATGTTGCTGAATCAATTCGCTGGTCTGTGATGTTGCCGGATCATTTCAATATTGATTCAATGACTATTCGCCCGCTGGCACAAGCTGCGCAACATAAGGTCTATCGCCAGCCGCTCTGACCCCTAAACGACGACTCTAAATTGAGAAAGTGTTGAGTCGGTGGCGTAAGCGATGCGTACTCCTGCAGCGCGAGATGCTTGCAGCCCAGAGACAATCTGTTCGGTCAGAACTTCACCAGGTGCAACAACTGCAACACCTGGGGGATAAGGTGCAATCAAATCTGCAGAGATGCGCCCAACTGCGCTCTTGGCATCGACCATCTCTGTCTTTGCAAAGTAGGCATCTCGCATTGAAGTCGCCTTTTGTGGAATAACTGACCAACTCAAGGCGGTAGCGCTTTCGCGTCGCTGCTCTTGGCGCTTCTTAAGAATCGGGATTAAGACGTCCGCTAAGCGATGAAAATCCGCTGCGGTATCGGCAATAGTGGCGAGAAAGACGATGGTGTCACGATCTGCCATCTCAACGCGGATGCCTTCTTTCTGTAAATCTTCTTCAATATCTACACCCGATGCGCCCAATTGCTGCACTCGTAGAACTAGCTTGGAAGGATCAAATCGCCCCGCAGGAAAATCGCTGGGATAGAGAAAGATAGGTAGTGGAAATTCGGCTTGTACAGTCTCTTTAAAGCGATGAATGTTTTCTAGAAGCTGTCCAAGTAACTCTTCACCGCGAGTTTGCAGAAGTGCTCGCACACCATCAATGGAGGCAAGAGGTGCACCGGCAGGAGACGTGGTGTGAGTTGTTTCAAAGCTCTGTTCAAGTCTTTCGGCACTTAACAATTCTGTGCGCGCAAGTAATAGCGCAGAGGCACTATATCCTGGCAGCGCTTTATGTGTACTTGTGATGAGAGCATCTGCACCCATCTGAAAAGCATGCTGTGGCAACTGTGGATGAAAACCAAAATGTCCACCCCATGCCGCATCCAAGATGACCGGAACTTTTTCTTGGTGTGCAACTTTGATGAGTGCTGGTAAATCTGAAATCGTGCCGAGATATCCAGGTTCAGTGAGCAGAATGGCTATTGGCTTTTCTGCCAGCGCTCTCTGCAATTCAGTCACAGCAATTCCAATCGGAACGCCAGTGGCGCTATCGATTTCAGGGCTCATCCAAATTGGTTCAAGACCAGCAAGTACAAGAGCGCTTAAGACAGATCTATGTGCAGTACGTGAAACTGCGACCTTGTCACCTGGTTGACCAAGTGCAAAGATGGCTGCTTGGTTTGCATGGGTAGAACCGCCAGTTGAAAAGCGTGCGTAATCTGCGCCCCATAACTCTGCAGCAAGAGCTTCTGCTTTCCTCAACGTCTGGTTGGTCAGTTTGATTTCATCAAGGCCACCGTAAAGTGGAGTATCTGAGTCGACGATTGCGCCTAAGCCTGCATCGAGAGCGCTTGTCTTCTGCTTATGTCCAGGGATTGTGAATGGAGTGCGAGCCTTTTCGAAGTACGAAAGATAGGCATCAAGCAGTGGCGCGCTCTCTCGCAGGTTACTCATGTGGCAAGCCTAACTTGTACCAAGCGGTATGACGGCTCGCACAAACTTTGCTGGGGCTTAGAATTATCAGCATGACAGCAAAGGATCCTCTCCCGCAATCACGCCATCTGGCCACTGAGATTCCAGGGCCACTTTCGACTGCAGCGATGCAGCGTCGTAAAGAAGCGGTATCTGGGGGACTAGGAACTGCGCTTCCAGTAATTGTCAGCCGCGCACAAGATGCCATCATCGAAGATATCGATGGCAATCGCATCATTGATTTTGGTGCGGGAATTGGCGTTGTCAACGTTGGAAACTCAGCGCCTCGCGTTGTGAAGGCAGTGCAAGAAGCGGTAGCAACATTTACCCACACCAACTTCACCACAGTTCCTTACATGGGTTACATCGAAGTCTGCGAAGCTCTCAATCGACTTACCCCAGGAGATTTCAAGAAGAAGTCCCTCTTGCAAAATTCTGGTGCGGAAGCAGTAGAGAATGCAATCAAAATTGCCCGTCATTACACAAAGCGTGCAGCAGTTGTTGTCTTCGAACATGCTTATCACGGTCGTACCAACCTAACGATGGCACTGACTGCAAAGAACATGCCTTACAAAGATGGATTCGGACCATTTGCTAACGAGATTTATCGCATGCCTCTGCCATATGCCTATCGTTGGTTAGGGAACCCTGAAACGATTACTGCAGATGCGCTTGATATGGTCACGCATAAGATTGAGAAAGAGATTGGCGCGCAGAACGTTGCTGCAATCTTGATCGAACCTGTTGTGGGCGAAGGTGGATTTATGGTCCAGCCCGAAGGCTTTATGCCAGGCTTGCAAGAGTTTGCAACTAAAAATGGAATCGTCTTTATTGCAGATGAAGTTCAATCAGGTTTTGCCCGTACCGGAAAACTCTTTGCAGTAGAACATGAAGGCATGACACCCGACATGATCATTACCGCCAAGGGAATTGCAGGTGGACTTCCGCTTGCAGCCGTTACCGGTCGCGCTGAAATCATGGATTCGTCCCATGTTGGTGGCCTTGGTGGCACTTACGGTGGTAACCCGATTGCTTGTGCGGCAGCTCTTGCTGCAATCGAAACTATTCAGGAAGAGAAGTTGGTCGAGCGCGCAGCGCATATCGGCTCAATCCTCTTTGAAACTCTCAACGGACTTAAGGCGAAGTACCCAGTCATTGGTGATGTTCGTGGGCGCGGTGCAATGGTTGCTATTGAGCTGGTAAAGCCTGGAAGTAAGGATCCAAATCCTGAAGCGATGGCAAAGGTTGTTAAGTATTGCCATAGCCATGGTCTGCTTATCTTGACTGCCGGAACTTACGGAAACGTCATCCGTTTCTTGCCTCCACTTGTCATCACCGATGAACTCTTGCGCGATGGCCTTTCGGTCCTCGCCGAGGGTTTTGCCACTCTCTAACCTCTCAGAATCACCGCGCTATCTCACCCCACCCAGGGTGATTCTCTCTTCCGTTACGCGTAAATCTGTATCACCCTAACCCCATGCCACAGAAAAAGGGTGAGGCCGCCTTCGAAGTCGCCCGCGGGGTAACTATCTCGCGCACCTTGATTCCTGTGCTGCCCCCAAATTACATCTCACGTAAAAACCTCTTTCCACTTTTAGAGAATGGGCCAGGAAGCACATCGGTTGTTATTGGTCCTGCAGGTTTTGGGAAAACTTCATTTGTCGCTGAATGGGTTCTTTCGCGCCCAGAGAAAACAATCTGGTTGACGCTCACCGAGAGAGATTCAATCGCAGATATGGCAGCTCTTTTTATACAAGCAACTCGAAATGCGATTCCAGGATATGGAGCTTGGTTTGATGCAGAACCGACTATGCGGCCGGTGGAAATTGTGCAGAAGTGGGGAAATGATCTCTTAGCTACTGGAGAAAATTACATCTTTGTTATCGATAACTTGAGAGAGAACACTTCACGAGATGTAGATATTGCAGCACGATTAGTTGAACAATTTCCGCAGAATGTTCAGTTTATAAGTATCCGACGTGATTCGCTTGAAAATGTCTACGCTACTTTTTCATCACGCGGTTTGCTTAAAGTTATTGGAAGAGATGATCTTGCTCTTACGATCGAAGAAGTCACAGCCCTCGCCTCAGTACATGGGATTAGCCTGGAAGACTCTGGAATTAAGGAATCGATTTCAGCGGCAAAAGGTTGGCCATCTGCTGTTTCTATGTTGATGTATCAAATTGCCAAGAACAAGAAGCCGATTGATTTTGAGAAGATTGCGGTTTCTCAATCTGAACCTCTGCGCAGCTTGGCAATTTCTGTCATCGAGGGGCTTGATCCCAGAGTTCGCTCGCGCATCACAGCGCTCTCAGTCCTGCAGGAATTCAACTATGAACAGGCCGAAGTAATTCTACAGAGTGAATATTCTTACGATGAAATCAACCAGCTGGCTCTGGATGCTAATTACTTTTCGCAAACGGGTAGCCCTGACCAAACATTCGAATTTTCAAAATTGATGAGAGAGGTACTAGTCGCTGACTTGCGACTTGATCCAGTAAAGAAGAAGCGCATCCACGAATCCTTGTTGAAGTACCACGAAGACCGGAATGAACCCTTCTTCGCTCTCGAGCATGCCTTCCTCTCCGAGAATTATGAAAAAGTGGGATCCCTTTTTCCTGATGCTGCACGCGTCTTACAGGTCAGTGGGCGCGGCAATGAGTTGATTCGATGGTCGGTCTTTGCTGGAGATAACAGCCCAGTCGGCTTACTGAAGAGAGCGACGGTAGATCTGGCTGGACGACTAGCCAATCAAGATTTTCATTCCGTGATTAGCCTGGCGGATCGCATGGTCTTTGAAGCACAAGGCACTGAGCTACAAGGATTCATCGATCAGATAACAAATGCAGGCCGGGCCTATGCGAATTTCTCGCTAGGAAAGTTTTCGGCTATGGATGAGAACATTTCGCTGGCGCTATCGCCAGTCAGCGACCCTCTGATGCTCGGGGTTGAGGAACAGATTGCTTTACTGCGACTAGCTGCAATGCGCCACTTCATTGTTGATGAAACCGAAAAGGTAGAGGAAGTCCTCGAGAAGGCCAGACGACTTGCGGTTTCTTCCAAGATTTCACAGAGCCACCTAATGCTCTCATCCATCAATGCCATGCATCTATTCCAGATAGGTGATTACCGACGAGCATACGAAGCCGCATCTATCTCCTATTCGCAGTTTAGTAAACGCAATTATGTTGGCGTATTCGGACCACTGGACTCACTCTTTGTGATTGCGTACTGCTTACTTGAATTCGCTAGGCCCATGGAGGCTCATGCAAAATTTGCCGAAGTTCGAGATCTTGCCGAACAGTGGAAGCAATGGAGTTGGCACTTTAGAGCTGACGGATTTTTGGCCCGCGATCTGGCACTGAAAGGATTTATCCCCGAAGCTCTCGAGAACATCAAGCAAGCTCACCTAAGAGCCGAGAAGGTTGATTTTTCTCATGAGCTGGATGGAATCATAGATATGAATGAGATTTTCATCCGCTACCAAGTTAAGGATTTTGACAGACTTGGAACCTTGCTAGAGAGAGCCCCCGCTACTCGCTTAACCAGACAAATCAAACTTCACTACGATGAAAAAATTGGCGATAAGAAAGTTCACGACGAACTCAAGAGACTTCCTTCGCGAACCCCTCGCGAGAAGATCTGGAAGCATCTCGTAGAAGCAGGCTTAGTTATCGATCAAGAGAATCTCGCAATGAAAGAGATTAAGAAAGCACTTGAAATCGGTGCATTGGTAGGAGCAAAAGAGACATTTCTGCGTCAGGCCAATCAGATGGGAACTTTGTTGATTAAGGCTGCCAGTGATAAACCCACCGTCTATCTCGAGGATTTAGCTTCAGCTGTGGCAGAACGTATTCGCAGCGATGCACATAAGAACTCTGAATTTAGCTCCTCGCTGACTAAGCGCGAGATCGAAGTGTTGCGCCATCTATCCACTGATAGACCAATCAGCGCTATCGCCGGCACGCTACATATCTCAATCAACACCATGAAGACTCACCTGAAGAATCTCTATCGAAAGATGGGCGTTGAAAATCGCACACAAGCCGTCGAGAAAGCTAAAGCAAACTTCATTCTCTAAGGCACATGCGATACTTGGCGCATGCTTGAGTCAGTCATAATTTCGGAACGGCTTGAACTTCATCATATTTCTGCGGAAGGAATCATCGAGCTCTTTGAAGATAAGAGCGATACCAAGGCGATTGCTGGTCGGGACATCACAAACCCCCATAAGAATTTGATTGAGGATTCAGGGCCGCTTGCTTGGCGCGTTCCGCAGGTAAAGGTTGATCCTTCGCTGAATAAGTGGTTTGTCAGATTTATTGTTCTCCAAGAGAGCCGTGAAGTTATTGGAAGCACCAGTTTTCATGGAGCACCTGATAGCGAAGGAATGATTGAAATAGGTCTTGGCATTGAACCTGCCTTTCAGGGCAAGGGATATGCCAAAGAGTCACTGAAAGCGATGTGGCGTTGGGCTGTGGGCTTTCCGGAAGTCAAAACCTTGAGATACACAGTGAGCCCCGATAATGTGCCTTCTATCGCCGTGATTAACCACTTTGGTTTCGACTTCAAAGGTCAGCAACTTGATGAGATTGATGGCCCAGAGAATATTTACGAGATGAGCGCTGCAGAGTTCATCAAGAAATGGGGATCTAATGACTGATGACTTTGACGCCATCGTCGGCGATATTGACGATGAACTAGACCTGACCTTGTATGCAGATGCTGCTGAATTATCAGAAGAAGTCACCGTTCAGATCTTGGCGGCTATTGAGAAAGGCCTCAAGCTCAAGAGCCAATTCCATTTAGTGTTAACCGGTGGAACGTTAGGCGTTCAGATTGCAGAAGCGTTGGTGCAGGAATTTAATGCGGATTTAAACGCCTTTAAAGGGTTACACATTTGGTGGAGCGATGAGAGATTTGTGGCAGCAGATAGCGTGGAGCGAAACGCATTTGCTTTCCATGGCAATATCAAGAACGCAAATATTCACGTTCACGAAGGATTAGCGAGCGATCAAGCCAAGAGCGTTCAAGATTCCGCCAGCGATTATGCGCTGGCGCTAGAGAATGTTGATATTGATTTAAATGTCTTGGGCCTTGGTCCTGATGGCCATGTAGCTTCACTCTTTCCGGGTATGACAGATATTGATGATCACCGCCGCATCATTGCCGTCACAGATTCACCAAAACCGCCAGCAGAGCGAATTTCCTTTACTATGTCGATGATTAATAGTGCAGAAGAAGTCTGGATAGTGGCAGCAGGTGAAAGTAAAGCTGATGCTGTCACCAAGATAGTTGAAGGCGATCTCTCAATACCTGCAAGTTATGTTCGAGGAAATTCTCATACTCGTCTGATTGTCGATACAGAAGCCTTTTTCTCGGAGTAAAACTCCATAATTTCTGCAGAATTTCAGAGAAGCACAGTGGCTCATATAGACTAGAGCCCTCAACGTTGAGCGTCTTTTTAAGCGAATAGGCACCTTCATGACAACAACCAATTTTGGAATGGTCGGTCTTGGACGCATGGGCGCCAATATCGTCAGGCGCCTTGCTCGCCACAACATCACGTCAGTTGTCTATGACGTTAGCCCCGATGCAGTAAAGGCACTTGCCTCAGAAGGTTCTATTGGCGCGACCGATATGGCAGAACTTACTGCAAAGCTTTCAGCCCCACGCACAGTCTGGATAATGGTTCCAGCAGCTGTTACTGATTCAACAATTGCAGCTGTTGCAGAGCACTTATCTGCAGGCGACACCATCATTGATGGTGGCAATAGCTATTACAAGAATGATTTGAAAAATGCAGAACTTTTAAAGGCCAAGGGAATTAACTTTGTTGATGTCGGAACTTCGGGCGGCGTCTACGGCTTAGAACGCGGATATTCGCTGATGATCGGTGGCGATGACGCTGTCGTAAAGGCGTTGGATCCAATCTTTAAAGCGCTCTGTCCTGGCGTTGAATCTGCCGAACGCACACCCGGCCGTACAGGCGAACCGACACAAGCCGAATATGGATATCTCCACTGCGGCCCTGTAGGAGCTGGCCACTTTGTGAAGATGATTCATAATGGAATTGAGTACGGAATGATGGCAGCTTTCGCTGAAGGCCTTGCAATCTTTGAAGCCGCAGATGAAATGAACCCTGCCTATGATTTAGATATCCCAGCGATTACGGAAGTCTGGCGACGCGGCAGTGTTGTTGCTTCATGGTTGCTCGATCTGACTGCGCAAGCGTTGGTGGAATCAGAAGAACTCACTGAATACTCAACTCAGGTCAGTGATAGCGGTGAAGGTCGCTGGACTGTGCAGGCAGCGATTGAAGCAGGAATTCCTGCGCATGTATTGAGCGCTTCTTTGTATGCACGATTTGCATCGCGCAATAATGATGAATTTGCTAACCGCGTCTTAAGCGCAATGCGCTACAAGTTTGGCGGCCACAACGAAAAGCCTCAGGCAGGAAATAAATGAAAGCTGATGCACTCGTACTCTTCGGTGCAACAGGTGATTTAGCGAAGAAGAAGCTCTTTCCTGCGCTCTATGACCTTGAAGATTTAGGTGAACTCGACGTTCACATCGTGGGAGTTG
Source organism: Candidatus Nanopelagicaceae bacterium (assembly GCA_965267965.1). Classification (GTDB taxonomy): domain Bacteria; phylum Actinomycetota; class Actinomycetes; order Nanopelagicales; family Nanopelagicaceae; genus Planktophila. The sequence continues at coordinate 1,097,555 of OZ254131.1, read as the reverse complement.
CATCGTCAAAGTGGACCCAGGAAGTCTTTAAGGAGAATGTCGAGCAGGCGGTGCGTGCGCGCAAACCCGATGTCGATGAGGCTGCGCTCTCTAAGTTACTAGGCGAGATTGAGCTCATTGTTGGCGATTATGAAGATCCACAGACCTTTGTAGCCCTTGCTGAAGCCATAAAGGATTTCAAACTCCCTGTCATCTATCTGGCGATCGCCCCTGAATACTTTGCACGCATTACCGAAGCGCTGGCACTGGTTGGAATTACCCGACGTGCTCGCGTTGTGGTGGAAAAACCTTTTGGTCGCGATTTAGAGAGCGCTAAGGCCCTCGATGCTGAGCTTAAGAAGATCTTGCCGGAAGAGCAGATCTACCGCATTGATCACTACTTGGGTAAAGAAGCTGTTGAAGACTTATTGGTCTTCCGCTTTGCCAACACGCTCTTTGAACCGGTCTGGAACCGTAACTATGTCTCAAATATTCAGATCACCATGGCAGAAAGTTTTGGCATTGATGGCCGCGGTAAGTTTTATGACGGCGTAGGTGCAACCCGAGATGTTCTGCAGAACCATATTTTGCAGGTGCTCACCATGCTGACCATGGAGCCGCCTATTGATATGGGCTCTGAAGCGATGCAGAACGAGAAGATCAAGGTGCTCTCTGCAATTCGCGATATCAACAAGAATGATGTGGTTCGCGGTCAATTTGAAGGCTATCTCGATGAAGCGGGCGTTGCTGAAAGCTCAGATACTGAAACCTTCGTTGCCATGAAGTTATTTATCGATAACTGGCGCTGGGCGGGTGTGCCGATTTACTTGCGTACTGGCAAAAAATTAGCTGAGACAGTTCTCGAAGTTATCGTTGAGTTTAAGCAGCCACCACGTGCGCTTTTTGGAAGTGGAGCTTCTAATCAGGTGCGCTTTAGATTGGGTGCAAAAGATGGCGTTGATATCTCACTTCAAGCCAAGAAACCTGGCACCAAGTTAATTACTGAAACCGTTGATCTCTCTGTTGAGTTCGTTGCTGAATTCGGCGATCGTCAAGGACCTTACGAGCGTCTGTTACGCGCTGCCATGTTGGGAGATCACTTTAGATTTACTCGTATCGATGCAGTGCTTCACTCGTGGCAGATTCTTGAAGATCTCTTAAAAAATCCAAATGCTGCAGAAAGTTATGAAGCGGGCACATGGGGTCCAGAATCTGCGCAACAACTTGTTCCGGGTGGATGGGCGCCTGTTGGTAGTGAGGCAGAGAAGCTAAAGGACCTGCATCAATAATTTTTGCTTAGTCGCGTGATTGCCCTGATTTATGGGCATAACGTCCCAGGAAGTCAGCTTTCATATCGTAGAAGTTTCCATCGATGATGGACTGTCTAATCTGATCAACTAACCTGACGATAAATCGCTCATTATGAATTGTGGCAAGAGTTCCAGCGAGCATCTCTTTGCTGCGGAACAAGTGGCACAAATAGGCGCGGGTGTAGTGGGTGCAGGTGTAGCAGTCACACTCATCATCAATCGGGCTAAAGTCACGGATATACGGTTGATTTGAGACGTTAAATCGACCCGACATTGTGTAGACCGCGCTAGTGCGGGCAATGCGTGAGGCAAGTACGCAATCGAAGGTATCTACTCCGTTTTCAACGGCAATAAAGAAATCTTCAGGGGCGCCGATACCAAGTAAGTGCTTAGGTTTTTCTTGAGGCAGCGTTGAGTTAACCCACCCGACGATGGTGCCGAGAGAATCTTTATCGAGGGCGCCACCGATACCGAAGCCATCAAATGAAATTCCAGAAGATGTCATCGAACCTAAATCTGATGCGGCTTTCTTGCGGAGATCTTCGTATTGCGCGCCTTGAATAACGCCGAAGAGGGCTTGATATGGCTTGCCGACTCGCGCTTCGGTCAGGCGAGCGTGTTCATCGAGGCAGCGGATGGCCCAGTCATAGGTGCGTTGCATGGCCAGCTCTTGATAGGGGCGAGTGTTGTGCAAAGTCGTGCATTCATCGAAGGCGAACATGATGTCAGCGCCCAACTTATGTTGAATCTGCATCGAAACTTCTGCAGTAAAGCGGTGCATAGAACCATCAAGATGGCTCTTAAAAGTCACACCTTCATCATCAACGTGGGCAAGCCGCTCTTTATTCTTAGCGATAACTTGATCGGAGCGGAAGGTCTGCGCATCCATGGCAAGAACCTTTTTAAAGCCAACTCCGAGAGATAAGACTTGAAAGCCACCGCTATCTGTAAAGGTCGGCTTATTCCAATTCATAAATGCGCCTAGACCACCAGCTTCATCGAGGACATCAGGACCTGGCTGCAAGTAGAGGTGATAAGCATTTGCGAGCAAGGCCTGCGCTCCGAGATCTTCCATCGCCTCAGGCAGAACTGTCTTTACATTTGCCTTCGTTCCGACCGGGATAAAGGCGGGAGTCTGAATATCGCCATGAGGCGTTGAGATTGTTCCTACGCGAGCAAGCCCTTTATCTGGTGCATGGTTGATGGCGAAGGAGAAGCCTGCCTCAGAAACCATGTTGCATATTGTGGCAGAGTAATAGACTGTCCAAATGCCTCAATTTAAACTTAAAGATGGTCGCGAACTTGAGATTCTCGATAATGGAATCAACTCAGAGCGCGCCATCATTTTTCATCACGGAACACCAGGCCATGCCAGCGCTTGGTCATCGTGGTTAGAGGAGGCAGCGCTTTCTGGCGTTCGTGCAATTTCATATAGCCGCGCCGGATATGGCACGAGTGATCGCAACCCTGGGCGCAGCGTTATCAGCATCAATAACGATATTGCGCAGATTCTGGATGCCAAGAACATTTCAAAATTTGTCTCAATCGGTTGGTCAGGTGGTGGCCCACATGCGCTCGCCAATACCTTTGAACCTCGCAACGTTGGAGCAATTTCACTAGCTGGCGTTGGAGCATTTGGAGCATCAGATTTAGATTTTCTCGAAGGTATGGGCCCTGAAAATCATGATGAATTTGGCGCTGCCTTGAAGGGCGAAGCGGTGATTACACAGTGGATGAACGAAAATGCTGTACCGATGAAGCAGGTAACTGGCAACGATATTCGCGAAGCCTTTGGTGGACTTATTGGGGATGCTGACAAGTCAGTACTCGAAGGCGTGGTTGCTGATGAGATGGCGGCAACGATGCGCAATGGTTTGGCTGTCAGCTTTGATGGTTGGATCGATGACGATTTAGTCTTTATCAAGCCGTGGGGTTTTGATCTTGCAGCGATAACCAAGCCTGTCATCCTCTGGCAGGGCGATGATGACTTTATGGTTCCTCACGCACATTCATACTGGTTAGAGAAACACATTCCAACTGCGAAACTCTCCTTTATTCCAGGCCATGGCCATATTTCCTTAGGTGAAAAGTACAAACCCGAGATACTCAAGCAGGCGCTGGAGTTATTGGGATAAATGCTCTTTAAGGAATTTACAACTTTACTTAACCCGCAATCTCGCAAGATAGTTTTTGGTATCTGCCTCAACGCCATTGGTGGCGGAATGACTCTCTCGCTGCTCTTGGTCTACCTACATGACATGCGTGGCTTTACCAATACCTTTGGCGGGTTACTGCTTGCTTATGGCTCCATCGTTTCGATTGTGACTAGTACGCCGATGGGTGCACTAGTTGATCGAATCGGGCCGAAGAAGGTAATGATTGTCGGCCTCTTGGTTAACTCAGCAGCTGCCTTTTCTCTGTCGCGAGTAGAAACGCACTTTCAAGCAATCCTTGCTATCACCTTTATCAATGCAGCAGGACAAGCGATCTGGCCGAGCCAAACAGTCATTCTGACTCGTGTCACACCAGAAGCAGATCGCCCCAAGATATTTGGCTTTAACTTTATGTTGCTCAACCTTGGGCTTGGTCTAGGTGGGCTCATTTCATCTCTGATTATTCAAGAGGGCAATCTGCGCTCTTTCCAGATTATGTATTACGTAGATGCATCTACATTTCTGCTCTATTTATTGGTGGTTTTGACGCTCAAAGGCGAGAACGTCAATCGCTATATTCCTAAAGCACACGAGCCAAAGAGCGGCACATATCGAGATCTCTTTGAGGTAAAGCCCCTCATGCTCTTGGGAATGGGTGGAATTATTCTCTTTACATTTGGTTACGGAACCATTCAAGCGGGTGTGCCGGTCTTTGCTACGCAATTCTTAGATCTCAACCCCAAGTGGCTCGGCATAATCTTTGGTGTGAACACACTCTCAATAGTCCTCTTTCAACCTCTAGTGATGCGCGTCCTTGAAAAGTATTCGCGCTACACAGCTCTCATTTCCATTGGAGTGATTTGGGCGGTGTCATGGATCTTTGTTGGTATTGCACCGCTCTTGCCAATCTTCGTTGCAGGTATTGCAATCTGTATGAGCCAGCTAGTTTTTGCATTTGGTGAGATGGTGCAGGCGCCAACGATTCCAACTCTTGCCAATGAGTTAGCGCCAGAACATATTCGTGGTCGCGCCAATGCGCTGATGAGTTTGCAATGGAGCGTCTCGGGCGTGTTAGGACCAGCAATCACCGGCCTGATGTTGGGCGCAGATTTACCAGAGTTGTGGGTTGCCACAATGTTCTTTGGTTGCTTTGCCTCAATACCAATCTTCTTGGCGATGAAGCGGCAGGCCCAGCTTCAGTAGCTAGGTTAAGTAATTAGGCGATCTTGCCCGTTACTTCAATGAGTGAATCGACGCCGTTTGTGAGCAATACAGAGAGCTCATCGCCGCTCTTTCCGTTGCACGCTAGGCCCCATGAGAACTTTGCGGTTGCACCGGATGCAAGTGGAGTTGTTGGTGCGCCTTCCATCTGGTTATCGCCATCGAAGATATCTACGCAATCACCAGAAGATGTTGTTCCTCTGACGATAAGCGTTGCAAGGTCGAGATCTTTTCCTGAGTTATTTACAACTGTGAGGTCAAAGCGCTCATTCTGGTAGCCAGGCAACATGCCTGAGGCGAACTTGCCAGGAGTAAAGCTCGCTGGAGAAGTGAGTGTGTAACTGACTTTATCGGGGGTGACTACAGGTGAATCAAAACCACCACTTGCCTGAGGCTTCTCTTCGACGGTTTCGACCAAAGTCTGGTCATCAGTGCTTGCAGTTGTGTCTTCGCCTCCGCACGCAGTGAGCGTTGTAGCAAGAGCGAGCGAGCTAAGAAATGCGATGAGCGCCTTGTGAGCCTTCATGTTGTCCTCCACAAATTTTGGGTCAATTACCACCGTGACTTCTGGTATTTATCAAGTATAGAGTAGCCGCCATGACAACGCCGGTTGCACTTCAATCCACTGCAGAAGTTCGCGAAATTAAGGGCCGTAGCCCGCGTGAAATCGCCTGGAGCCGCTTTAAGCGAAACAAGGTGGGCGTTGGCGCGGCGATACTTAGCCTGATTTTGGTATCTCTTTCAATCTTTGCCCCCGTTGTCACTGCAATTTTGGGCATCAATCCAGATACTTTAAATCTAGATGTTTTGAACTCCAGCGGAATTCCCGAAGGAGACGCGGCAAAGTTTAGTCGCGAACATCCGCTCGGGCTTATTCCCGGAACTGGCCGCGATTTATTGGCACAACTTTTATATGGATCTCGCATCTCGTTCCTGATTGCATTTCTTGCAACTTTCACGGCGCTTACTATTGGATTCTTTGTAGGAATTGTTGGTGGATATTTCCGCGGACGCGTTGATGGTTACCTAGGCCGCTTCACCGACTTCCTTCTCGCCTTTCCAGCGTTCTTTATGATTGTGGCTCTGAGTGAACCGATGGTTGATCGCATTGAGAAGTTTGGAATTGCAGAAGGAAATGGCGCACGCATTCTCTTCTTGATTCTCTTTCTCTCATTCTTCGGATGGCCAGGATTTTCACGTCTCATTCGCTCGCAGGTAATGAGCATTCGTGAAAGAGAATTTGTGACTGCAGCCCAAGCGATGGGCGCGAGCCGCTGGCGCATTATTTCTAAGGAGCTCATCCCTAACCTCTGGGCGCCGGTTATCGTTGTTGTTTCGCTCTCGCTACCCGGGTACTTGGCGACCGAGGCGGTCTATTCATTCCTAGGTCTGGGGGTTCAGCCACCTGCCTCGACCTGGGGAATTCTGCTTTCTAACTCCACCCGATTCGTTACGGTGATGCCGAGCTTCTTCCTGATTACTGCGGCCTCTCTGGTAATCGTGGTTCTGGCCTTTAACTTGGTGGGCGATGCGCTGCGCGATGCCCTCGATCCACGCTCAGACCGTAATTAATGTAATCCAATAGTTACCGAGTGGTATTCACAATTCGGACAATTTCTGATTGACTCACCCGACTGTGATGCCATTGGCATCCCCATGGAAAGGACTACGTAATGAGAGCAATTTCTGCTCGTCGACGTGCCACAGTGGTTGCATCAGCAACTGCGCTCTTCCTAGGCACCGTTTTGGTGTCAGGAGTAGGGCCAGCTAACGCTGCAACAACACCTAAAACAGGTGGAATCCTCACACTGCTAGAGCACGAACCACGCCTTGATCACCTTGATCCAAGTCGTATTTATACAGGTCGCGATCTGGCGTTTATGAATTCATTCCATACACGCACATTGGTTGCATACAACCCAGTTCCAGGTAACGCAGGTGCAAACCTCGTTCCAGATCTAGCGACAAATACAGGTATTCCAAGCAACGAAGCAAAGACCTGGAAGTTCACACTTCGTCCAGGTACAAAGTTTGAAGATGGCGTAGCAATTACATGCGAACACGTTCAGTACGGTGTTTCACGTGTATTCGCAACTGATGTCATCACAGGCGGACCTGCTTACCTACAGGCTTGGTTGGATATTCCAAAAGATAAAGATGGAAACTCCATTTACACAGGTCCTTACAAGAACACACCAGCTGGCGTAAAGGCATTTAAGAAGGCTGTTGCATGTTCTTCAGATAACCGCACAATTACCTTCAACCTCAACAAGTCTGTTGCAGACTTTAACTATCTTGGAACATACGGAGTTATCTCTCCAGTTCAAGCTAAGAAGGACACAGGCGACAAGTACGACCTACGCCCACAGGCAACAGGTCCTTACAAGATTGCTGAAAACAGCAAGACTCAGCTCAAGCTTGTTCGTAACAAGTACTGGTCAAAGTCAACTGACGTATTCCGCACACCATATCCAGACGAAGTAATTATTCAGTTTGGTTTGGATGAAGAAGTAATCGATCAGATCATCCTCGAAGATACGCTGCCAACAGCAATTAATTTCGGTGGACCACTTCCTTCAAATAAGGATAAGTTCTTCAGCGATCCAAGCCTTGCGAAGCGTCGCATGAACAACTCTGATCCATACGCTATCTACCTTGCATTTAACGTTAAGGCGATGCCATGTAAAGAAGTACGTGAAGCGATGTACCACGCACGTAACGCAAAGGCGCTTCTTGATTATGCAGGCGGACCAAAGTTTGCAGGTTCATATGCAACTGGTGTAATTAGCCCATTGGTTTCTGATGACTACGCACCTACAAAGGTTGTTGGTCCAGGAAGCCCTGACTTCATGCCTGAAGGCAATGTCGCAAAGGCTAAGGCGCTCCTTGAAACAGCAAAGACCAAGTGTCCTGCTGACTACAAGAAGGCAACAGAAGATGGAATCACCTTCGACGTTCGCCAATCTGCAACTCTTAACGACACAATTCCAATCAACGAAGCAGCATATGCTCGCGTTGGAATCAAGGTTAAGTGGAACATCATCAGCTCTGGTTACTACTCAACAATCATGGACCCTGCCAAGCAGAAAGATATCTCTGCATCTGGTTGGGGTGCTGACTGGGCAAATGCTTCAACAGTTATCCCAGAGCTCTTCGCTTCATTCGGCGGATTCAACTTGTCACAGAACTCTGAAGACCCTAACTACAAGAAGTTTGAAGATAAGGTCAACATTGCAATGAAGACAACTGATCGCAAGAAGCAGGCAGCAATGTGGAAGGCGCTTGACGCTGAAGCCATGAGAAATTTCTGGGTTCTACCAACAACATTTGGTAAGGCACAGGAAGTTTGGGGCTCACAGCTCGCAAACGTCTTCTTCTGGGTTCCACAAGGAAACCCTGCCTACGGAAAGATCTGGATTAACAACTAATCCCTGATCTAACAAAGAGGTAAAAGGTACTTCCAGCGGGCGGCACGCCTCCCGCTGGAAGTACTTTCTCTGTGTAAGTGATATTTTCTTTTTAACGCAGTGAAGGGAGTGAAGATGCTGGCATATATAGGTCGACGTATGGTCTTCGCCCTTGCAACGATTCTCGTTGTCTCTGCAGTGGTCTTTATGATCTTTGCAATCTTGCCCTTTGATCCTGCCGCTCTTACCTGTGGTCAAAGATGTAATGAGCAGATCATCGAAGCCAACCGCATCCGCTTAGGGCTCGATAAGCCGCTCTACGAACAGTATTTTCTCTTTATTTCTGGCATCTTCTTAGGACGCACCTACGGCTCCGGCAGCGCTGCATTTAGCTGCCCTGCACCATCATTCGGATATTCCTTTAATGAAAACGCTTGTGTCACAGATATGATCACAGAAGCGCTTCCTATCACTATCAACCTTGCAGTGGGAGCTCTCATCCTCTGGCTCACAGTAGGTATTGGGCTCGGAATCGTCGCCGCCAAGTTTAAGAATCGCTGGCCAGATACCGGCAGCTCTGTCTTCGTCTTACTCGGAACATCTCTTCCAACATTTGTGACAGGTCTTGCGCTACTTATCTGGGTCACTATTAAATGGAAAATCATTCCATTGTCGCTGACGGGCTACACATCACTGATTGATAACCCTTACAAGTATTTCCAGTACTTCATCTTGCCGTGGATTACCTTAGCTATCGCTTATGCCGCCTTGTACACCCGCTTCACCCGCGCAGCGCTGCTTGAGACTCTCGGTGAGGATTACATCCGTACTGCTCGCGCCAAAGGCGTAGGAGAGCAGAAAGTATTCTTTAAGCACACACTTCGCGCAGTTCTTGCGCCACTGATCACAATGGCCAGCCTTGATTTTGCCGGCCTCATTGGCGGCGCGATTATTACTGAAACTATCTTTAACCTGCCAGGCCTTGGTCGCTTGACTCTGCGTTCAGTTTATGAGTTCGACCTTTCGGTAGTACTTGCAACAACCATTTTGGCTGCGACTGTAGTCATCGTGATGAATCTGATCGTCGATATGTTGTATGCCGTCCTAGATCCACGAGTGCGCCTGACATGACCCAACTACTTTCTATTGAAGACCTTCACGTCTCTTTCCCAACTGAAGACGGAATCGTCAAGGCTGTCGATGGCGTATCGCTGACTGTAAATTCAGGTGAAACCGTTGCCATTGTGGGCGAATCGGGCTCTGGAAAGACTGTTACCAGCCTCTCTGTGATGGGACTTCATAAGAAGGGCTCCGTCATTATTGATGGCTCCATCAAGATTAACGATGGCGGAACCATCAAAGATGTTGTCTCACTCAATCCTGATGAGGTCCGCGATATTCGCGGACGCGCAGTTGCCATGATCTTCCAAGACCCAATGTCATCGCTGCACCCGTATTACAAGATCGGTAACCAGCTCGCTGAAGCTTTTGAGGTCCACAATCCCGGCAACAAGAAGGCGGCAAAGGCGCGCGCCATCGAAATGCTCGATCTCGTTGGAATCTCAGAGCCTGATCAGCGCGCCGAAGAGTTTCCTCATCAATTCTCAGGCGGTATGCGCCAACGCGTGATGATTGCTATGGCGCTGATGAATTCACCTCGACTACTGATTGCCGATGAGCCAACGACCGCTCTTGATGTAACAGTTCAAGCTCAGATTCTCTCTCTGCTTGATAAGTTGAAAAAAGAGTTTGATATGGGAGTCCTTTTGATTACCCACGACTTGGGAGTTGTAGCACAGGTAGCCGATCGCGTCTCTGTTATGTATGCAGGTCAGTTAGTTGAAGAAGCGCCGGTAGATGATCTCTTCTACACACCTAAGGCGCCTTACACACTGGGCTTGCTCAAATCAGTTCCTCGTATCTCAGCAAAGAATGAGCGCCTGAAAGCGATCCCAGGTCAACCACCATCACTTATTCACTTGCCAGAAGGATGTGCATTTTCTGCTCGCTGCGAATATCGCAACTTATCGCCAGTGGATTGCGCAGTCACGAAGGTATCTCTTCATACCGATAGCGCAGGGCATAGCTCTCGTTGCCATATTCCTATTGAAGTTCGTAACCCCGTCTTTGCTAAAGATCTCCAGGAGCTGAAGTAATGACTGAGCCAATCCTGCAGGTAGAGAACCTGGTCAAGCATTTTCCGGTCAAGAAGAAGAGCCGCCGTGGACCAGCTCTTGCTGTTCAAGCAGTAAGTGGTATTTCATTTTCGCTGGCTCCAGGAGAAACCCTCGGCCTTGTCGGCGAATCAGGATGCGGTAAAACCACTGCAGGCCGCACACTTTTGAAGTTAACTGAACCAACTTCCGGCAAGATCATCTTCGAAGGTCGCGATATCACCGACCTCAAGCCATCAGCGATGCGTTCGCTGCGCGCGCAGATGCAGATTATTTTCCAAGATCCATATTCAGCACTAAACCCACGTCAGACAATCGGAAAGATTATTTCTGCACCCTTTGAAATTCAGGGAGTCGAACCAACCGGGGGAATGAAGCCAGCTGTTCAGGCGCTTATGGAACGCGTGGGACTTAATCCCGAGCACTTCAACCGTTACCCACATGAGTTCTCAGGCGGACAACGTCAGCGCATCGGTATCGCTCGCGCAATTGCTTTAAAGCCTCGCTTTATTGTGGCCGATGAACCAGTCTCAGCTCTCGATGTTTCGATTCAAGCCCAGGTCATCAACTTGCTCGATGACCTCAAGGCAGAAGAAAAAATCAGTATGGTCTTTATCGCCCACGATTTATCTGTGGTGCAACATATCTCTGATCGCGTCGCGGTGATGTATCTTGGCAAGATTATGGAGCTTGCTCCAACTGCCGACCTCTATGCAACTCCGCACCACCCATATACAACAGCTCTTTTATCGGCGGTGCCGCTACCTGACCCTCGTTCTGAAAGAACGCGCGAACGCATTATTTTGCAAGGCGACCTACCAAGCCCAGTTAATCCACCACAGGGGTGCGTCTTTAATACCCGTTGCTGGAAGGCGCAAGATAAGTGCCGTACCGAGGTACCGCAGCTTCTGACTATTGGTAAATCACAGGTGGCTTGCCACTATCCAGAAAACTAGCTACCAAATACGAACGCGCTCTTGTGGCGCAAGCCAGAGCTCATCTGCTTCACTGACTCCAAAGGCGTCGTAGAACTCTTGGACGTTGCGCACAATCTGGTTGCACCGGAACTCATCTGGTGAATGTGGGTCGATAGCAATGCGGCGTCGAACTTCTTCAGGACGATTCTTATTGCGCCATGAATGCGCATAAGAAAGGAAGAAGCGTTGATCACCAGTTAAACCGTCGATAACAGGGCTCTCAGCGCCGTTTAAGGCCAATTTAAAGGCTTTATAGGCGATGCCAAGCCCACCAAGGTCTCCGATGTTTTCACCCAGTGTGAAGGCGCCGTTAACGTGGATATCAGGTGTGCTTTCAGGAGATAACGCATCGAACTGCTTTACAAGAACGCTGGTGAGCTCTTCGAATTTAGAACGATCTTCATCGCTCCACCAATCGACCATGTTGCCATCGCCATCGTATTTTGAGCCCTGATCATCAAAGCCGTGGCCAATTTCGTGGCCAATGACTGCGCCGATGCCACCGTAGTTGGCGGCGATATCGGCACCCAAATCAAAGAATGGCGGCTGCAAGATTGCTGCGGGAAAGACGATCTCGTTAGCAAGAGGGTTGTAATAGGCGTTAACGGTCTGCGGCGTCATATGCCATTCGTCGCGGTCGACGGGTGCGCCAATTTTGGCAATGGCATAGGCATGATCGAACTCAGCGATACGCCAGAGGTTGCCAATCAAATCTGAGGCCGAGATTTCAAGAGTTGAGTAATCGCGCCACTTATCTGGATAGCCAATCTTGGGGGTGAACTTCTTTAACTTTTCGAGGGCTTTAGCTTTGGTGGCCTCAGACATCCAAGGCAGGTCAAGAATGCTGATGCGATAGGCCTCAAGGAGGTTATCGACCAAGGTCTTCATCTCTGATTTGGCTTGGGCAGGGAAGTACTTTTCAACATAGACCTTGCCGATAGCTTCACCGAGGGCGCCCTGCGTAACGGATACTGCGCGCTTCCAGCGATCGCGAATCTGTGGTGTGCCAGAAAGGGTCTTGGCATAGAAATCAAAGTTCTGCAGAACGATGTCATCGGTCAGGTAGGCAGCACTTGCTGAAACCAAGTTAAGTTTGAGCCAAGCAACCCATGAGTTGCGATGAGTGGCAAAGTCACCAAGCATCGCAGAAATGTTTTCGAAGAAGGATGGTTCGCAGACCACCAAAGTCTCAAAGGCCTTCGCTGGCACCTTGGCGTTTTCGGCCCAGGTATCGAATAAGAAGTGTGGGGCAAGGGTTTCAAGCTCTGCCCGGCTGTACTTGTTATAGGTCAGCGTGGCATCGCGATCTTTGACTTGATCCCAGTGATGGGTGGCTATCTGGGTTTCTAGCGCCAAGATCTGCTTCGCTACTTGTGCGCCATCTGTAATTCCGACGAGGGCGCACATCTTTTCGATATGTACTAAGAAAGCAGCGCGGATTTCGGCGAACTGTTCTTCGCGGTAGTAGGACTCATCGGGTAGCGATAGCCCACCCTGGCCCAGATAGAGAATATTGGTATTGGAATCCATCGCATCGGGATAGATGGCAGCGCCAAAGATTCCACCGATGCCACGCATTTCAAGGCTTGCCATGACAGAGATGAATTCGTGGTGATCCTTGATGGCATCGATGCGGGCAAGATCTGCTGAGATAGGAGATAGGCCGCGCGCTTTGATGGCATCGGTATCCATAAATGATTTATAGAGGTCGCCAATTTTCTGAGCCTCACCTGTACCGGATGAGTTCTCGATAATTTCGCGGACCTGCGCCTCGGCCTCATCATGTAACTTACGGAAGATGCCATCACTTGAACGGTCTGCTGGCATTTCGTACTCGCTGATCCACTTGCCGTTGTAGTGGCGGAATAAATCATCTTGCGGGCGCACTAGCGGGTCGAGCGATTCGATATCAATTCCAGATTTGAGCGAGCTCATGGCATCCATTTCGTTGTGGTGAAAAGTAGTTGAAAGTTCAACATATTCTACTTGTGTCGTACACTTGCCGGTATGGCAGGGCAAAACGCTACAACACCACGCTGGTTAAACCCTGCCGAAATGAAGGCTTGGCGCCGCTACATCATCGCTAGCCGCCGTTTATTGGAAGCGCTCGATTCTGATCTAGATTGCCACGAACTTTCGATGGCAGATTACGAGGTATTAGCCCAACTCAGCGATGCCCCAGACCGACGTATGCGAATGAGCGAGCTGGCCGATGTTGCGATGCTCTCGAGGTCGCGCCTTTCCCATCGCATCAAGGTGATGGAGAAAGCTGGCTGGGTAAAGCGCGAAGCCTGCCCTGACGATAAGCGGGGCTACTTCGCTGTGATGACGGCCAAGGGATGGAAGGCGATTGTCGCCGCTGCCCCAGAACATGTGGAAAGTGTGCGCTCGCGCTTTATCGATCACCTCTCTAAAGATGACCAGAAAGTTCTCTCAGAAATCTTCGAACGCGTTACCGAATCTTTAAAGGCCAACCCGCCAACTGATAAATAGTTTTGCGCAATAAAAAACCCCGCCAGTTTCCTGGCGGGGTTTTTTATAAGTAATGAATTACTTAGCAGCAGCCTTCTTGCGACGGCGCTTCTTTGGAGCAGCTGCTGGAGCTGCTGCCTTCTTCTTGCGACGCTTTGGAGCAGCCTTCTTAGCAGCTGCCTTCTTGCGCTTCTTTGGAGCAGCCTTCTTTGCTGCTGCCTTCTTACGCTTCTTTGGAGCAGCCTTCTTAGCTGCTGCCTTCTTGCGACGCTTTGGAGCAGCCTTCTTCGCTGCTGCCTTCTTACGACGCTTTGGAGCTGCCTTCTTAGCAGCTGCCTTCTTGCGACGCTTTGGAGCAGCCTTCTTCGCTGCTGCCTTCTTGCGGCGCTTCTTTGGAGCAGCTGCTGGTGCAGCAGCCTTCTTACGACGCTTCTTAGGTGCTGCAGGTGCAGCAGCCTTCTTGCGCTTCTTTGGAGCAGATTTCTTAGCTGCAGCCATGTGTTTATCTCCTAATCGGAAGGGTTCGGATCCGTCACCCAAACCTGTTTCGTGGATAAGTGTGACTGAATATGGAAAAAAATGCCACTACATTGTGAGAAAAAATGCAGTGCGTGTCGCTAATTATTTTTCGGAAATTTCTATGCTGTTACAAGAAATCTTGATGTGAAGATTACTTCTGCACCCACATTTTTGGCGAAAAAATCACGAGAGCTCCCGATTTTTTCGAATTTCCCGCTCTCGAACGGCAAATTCGTTGGTTTGGACGTCGTATTTCCACATTTTCGGCAGAAAAAGCGCCAGAAATGCGACGACAACGACGCACATCAGCCCTCCGGAAGTTACCGAAAAGGACAAAGTGGTAGCAGAGGCCACAGATGCGGCGCGAAGTTGTCCAAGTAACGGCCCCACTGAATATGAAAGTAGCTCGATGCCGGCAAGTCGCCCCCGAAGTTCATCGGGGATTGTCTGATTCCAGATCGCTCCGCGAAAGAGGGCGCTGACCATGTCCGATGCCCCGGCAACTGTCAGACAGAACAAGACGATGATCAGCGAGTTACTCAAACCGGATGCAGCGATCGCCAGCCCCCATCCCATCGCGGCCAAAATTACGGCGCGGCCATGAAAACGGTAGGTGCGAATCCAACCCGAAGTCAGAGTGACGACAACAGATCCGACAGTAATGGCGGCATAGAACATTCCGAGCGCCCACGGGGCCTGCAATTCATCTGCCCAAAATGGATAGAGCGCCATTGGCATCGCAAGTGTCATCGCAGCAAGATCAATAATGTAGGTTCCTAATAAATCCTTGCGACGGAATGCATATTTCACACCTTCAAATAACGCTGCCAGAGATGGCTTTTCGGCCTCTTTTGAAGGTGGTATCGAACGTACTCTTGCTAAGAATGCAAGTGATACCAAATATGTTGCGATATCTAATCCGAAACCAACAGTGATTGAGAATGTTGCAAAGATGAGGCCGCCAATTGTTGGCCCAACGATTACACCTAACTGCCAACGCAGACTTAGGAGCGCGCTAGCTGCCGGAAGATCTTCATGGTTGACCAACCGTGGCAACATCGCATCCATGCTGGGGCGCTGTAGACCATTGACCACTGCAAAGAGGGCGGCCACGATGTAGATGACCGCGATGGATGGGTTTGGAAGAAGTGAGTTTCCAAGAAGTATCGCCACCAAAATGAGGGCGCCGGCTTCGGTGGCCCAGACCATCTTCTTGCGGTCAACAGAATCGGCAAGTACTCCGCCATAAAGCCCAAAGGCGATCAGTGGAATTACTTCGACGGCGCCCAATAACCCAACTGCCAAGTACGAACCGGTCAGCTCTTTGAGTTGAAAGGGGAGCGCGACGAAGGTAATCATCGAACCGAGGTAGGAAATTAGCCCAGCGGTCCATAAATTTCGGAAATCGGGGTATTTGCGTAGCGGAGTGAGGTCAATCGCAAATTTCGCCACGGATTAAAACTAGTGGAAGGTCTCTCGTTCCGTGGGGAACTTTCCTGTGCGGACTTCTAGTGCGAATTCTTGGGCCGCATCCAGTAGCTCGCGGCGTAAATTGCGATACGCCTTGGCCAATTTGGGCGGATTGGCGGTAATGCCTGCCATATCTGTCCAGACAAGTACCTGGGCATCGCAATCGGTTCCAGCGCCAATGCCAATGGTTGGAACTGTTAAAGCTTGCGAAATTCGCGCAGCTAAATCGGCAGGAACGAGTTCAAGAACAATGGCAAAAGCCCCTGCTTTTTCAAGAGCCAGAGCTGCTTCCAGAATGGCATCGCCATCGGTGCGACCTTGCACGCGATATCCACCCAATTGATGAAGTGATTGTGGGGTAAGGCCGAGATGGCCCATCACTGGAATTCCGGCGGCGGTTAGTTTCTCTACCGTTGCCAAATGCGCGCCTTCAAGTTTGACTGCCATGGCACCAGCTTCTTTAAAGAAGCGCGTAGATGTAGCAAGTGCTTGTTCGGGGGATGACTCATAAGAACCAAAGGGAAGGTCAGCCACCACAAGTGCGCGCTTTGAACCGCGCACAACTGCGCGAGTCAACGGAATCAATTCATCGACGGTGACGGGGATGGTGTTCTCTTCGCCCAAGAAATTATTGCCGGCGCTATCGCCGACTAGCAGTACTGGGATGCCGGCCTCATCGAAGATCGCCGCAGTCATCTGTTCGTAGCTGGTGAGCATCGCCCATTTTTCACCGCGCTCTTTAGCAGCGCGCAGATCGAGGATGGTGACGCGACGGTGCGTAGCTCCGCCATAAAGGGTGGTTGAAGTACTCATATTTCTCCTGCCTCGAAGCCATGCGGTCCCCGGGTCGACACCAATGCTACTCCCGATACTCTTGAACTATGAAGTTGCGAGTAGCGCTAGCGCAGGTCAATCCCACTGTGGGCGACCTGGTTGGTAACGCTGCCTTGATTAAGGAAGGCGTCGCCACCGCTGCAGCGCAAGGTGCGCAGATTGCAATCTTTCCTGAGATGGTGCTGACTGGTTATCCAGTTGAAGATTTAGCGCTGCGCCCATCCTTTCAACAGGCTAGCCGTGCAGCGTTGGCACAGCTTGCGACCGAGATTGATCCCAGCATCGTTGCCATCGTCGGATACCTCGATCAGGTAGTAACAACAGATGGCGCCGGAAAGCCACAGAACAAAGTTGCTGTTATCTCGGGTGGCGCAGTGAAGGCGAGCTATGCCAAGTGCCACCTTCCTAACTATGGAGTCTTTGACGAATATCGAAACTTTGCACCAGGCGACCAAACGTTGGTCGTGCGCATTCATGGCGTCGATGTCGGAATCGCCATCTGCGAGGATCTCTGGATAGATGGTGGAATCACTGCGCAGTTGGCGGCCCGTAAGCCTGGGCTAGTCATTGTGCCTAATGGATCTCCCTATGAACGCAATAAAGATGACGTCAGACTTTCACTTGTAACTGGGCGCGCTCGCCAGGCAGCAGCGCCACTTGTCTACGTCAATATGACCGGCGGGCAAGATGACTTGGTCTTTGATGGCGACAGCATCGTCGTGAATGCCGCAGGCGATGTCATCGCACGTGCGCCGCAATTTGAAGATGGAATTATGTTGGTCGATATTGATGTGGCAACTCGCACCTCAACTCCAGATGTCATCATCTCCGAAGATGAAGTTTCTCTTGAGCGAACCTTGGTACCCGGAATTGCACATCGCCTCGGTGATGAAGAAGAAATCTGGAACGCCATCGTTGTGGGATTGCGCGATTACGTTGCCAAGAATGGATTTACTTCTGTACTTGTTGGTCTCTCTGGTGGAATTGATTCAGCCCTTGTTGCAGCTCTTGCAGTAGATGCGCTCGGCCCAGATCGGGTTCATGGCGTTGGAATGCCTAGTAAGTATTCATCTGATCATTCACTTGCCGATGCTCGCCAGATGGCGGCCAATACTGGCCTTGGATTTAGAGTCGTTGAGATTCAGAAGATGGTCGATGCCTACATCAAGGAGCTTTCTCTTACTGGTTTAGCTGAAGAGAATGTGCAGGCACGTGTTCGCGGAACAACTTTGATGGGCCTTTCCAATCAAGAGGGCTACCTGGTCTTGGCAACAGGCAATAAATCAGAGCTCGCCTGCGGATATTCAACTTTGTATGGCGATGCCGTCGGTGGCTATGCGCCCATTAAAGATATTTACAAGACCGATGTCTGGGCGCTTTCACGGTGGCGCAACCAAGTCGCGCGCGAAGCGGGCGAAACCCCACCCATTCCAGAGAATTCAATTACCAAAGAGCCATCTGCTGAATTGCGCCCAGATCAGAAAGATTCAGATTCACTCCCTGAATACGAAATTCTTGATCAAGTCCTCAAGGCTTATGTTGATGATGATTTAGGTCGCGATGCCTTGATTGCAGCTGGTTTCGATAAAGATTTGGTGATGCGCGTTATTGGCCTGGTGGATCGCGCTGAATACAAGCGCCGCCAGTACCCGCCTGGCACCAAGGTTTCTAAGCGAGCTTTTGGCAAGGATCGCAGGCTTCCCATGACTAGTAAATGGCGCGAACTCTAGTTTTGTAACACTGCCGTAACTTCACTTTGGCACGATGGGGCACATGTCCCCACAGAACGAGCAGATCAGCAAGCAAGAAGAGTTTGTCCTTCGCACTATTGAAGAACGCGATATTCGCTTCATCCGACTCTGGTTTACCGACATCCTCGGCACACTTAAATCTGTAGCTATTGCACCGGCAGAGCTCGATAACGCATTTGCTGAGGGTATTGGATTTGATGGATCTGCCATTGAAGGCTTTGCACGTGAACTTGAATCAGATATGTTGGCAAAGCCAGATCCGGCAACCTTCACAATCTTGCCTTGGCGCGCAGAAGCGCAAGGCGCTGCCCGTATGTTCTGTGACATCACTTTGCCTAACGGTGAACCTTCACCTGCTGACCCGCGCAATGTTCTTCGTCGCACCTTAGATAAAGCTGCCAAGATGGGTTACACCTGTTACACCCACCCAGAGATTGAATTCTTCCTCTTTAAATCACAACCTGAAAAAGGTGTAGCGCCGGTACCTGTTGATCAAGGTGGCTACTTTGATCACACGCCTGCAGTTGTGGGACATGACTTCCGTCGCCAAGCAATTACCTTGTTAGAGGCGATGGGCGTATCCGTTGAATTTAGCCACCACGAAGGCGCACCTGGGCAACAAGAAATTGATCTGCGCTATGCAGATGCTTTGAGCACTGCAGATAACATCATGACCTTTAGACATGTCATTAAGGAAGTCGCGCTTAACCAAGGGTTCTTTGCTTCCTTTATGCCAAAGCCGTTTACTGAACATCCTGGCTCAGGTATGCACACACACGTTTCGCTCTTTGCTGGAGAAAAGAATGCATTCTATGACGATAAGGCCGAACTCAATCTCTCTGTTATCGGTCGCCAATTCATTGCCGGCATCTTGAAGCACGCTGCTGAAATCACCGCAGTCACAAATCAATGGGTGAATTCATATAAGCGCTTGCAGGGCGGGGGAGAAGCGCCATCCATTATCAACTGGGGACATAACGATCGTGGAGCGCTAGTACGTATTCCTATGTATAAGCCACAGAAAGAGAATTCGACTCGTATCGAACTCCGTTCTCCAGATTCTGCCTGCAATCCATATCTCTCATTTGCCGTGATGTTGGCCGCTGGTCTTAAGGGCATCGAAGAGAAGTACGTTCTTGAACCATCAACCGATAAGCAACTGCTGCCATCTAATTTGGAAGAGGCAATCACCGTGATGGAGAAGAGCGAACTTGTGCGCCAGACCCTAGGCGAGCATGTCTTTGAATACTTCTTGCGCAATAAGCGTGCTGAATGGCAGGACTACCGCCGCCAGGTCAGCGCTTATGAATTAGATAGATATTTACCTGTCTTGTAGTGCGGTTTTTTACGTCTGCCCAAGTAACCTTGGGCTATGGCTAAAGAAATTAACGCAGGATCAATTCGTCGCTACAACGTCATCGCTGGATTTTTCCATCTGGTGCAGATGATTGCTGTACTAGCGCTCTCAAATGACTTCACGCTACCGATTGTTGCTCGTTATATGGCCGGCCCTCCAGGAAGCGTCTTTGCAGATCCCATCACGCTCCTAGAAGCGCCCATCGGAATCACAGTTGCCATATTCCTCGGACTCTCTGCCTTCTTCCACTTCTTGGTAGCTAGCCCGCAATTCTTTGGTCGCTATAGCGCAGGCCTTGCCGCGCAACGCAACTACTTCCGCTGGGTTGAGTATTCAATTAGCTCATCAGTCATGATTGTTCTAATCGCCATGGTTACCGGTGTTTCAGATGTTGTTGCACTTATCGCACTCTTTGGCGTGAATGCTTCGATGATTCTCTTCGGCTGGCTGCAAGAGAAGTATGAGCAACCAGGTAATGGTGGCTGGCTTCCATATATCTTCGGATGTATTGCTGGAATCGTGCCTTGGCTTGGACTTATCTTCTACGTCTTAGCAATTGGAGGCCCAGGAGATACAAAAGCTCCTGCATTTGTTTACGGCATCGTATTCTCGATTTTCATCTTCTTTAATACCTTCGCCATCGTGCAGTACCTGCAATATAAAAAAGTAGGCAAGTGGTCGGATTACATTCGCGGCGAGAAGACCTATATAACGCTCTCACTTGTTGCTAAATCTGCCCTTGCTTGGCAGATCTTCTCAGGCACCTTGATTCCTGCGTAGAACTCAGGTTATCCTTAAGGCACTATGAAGCTCCGCGGACTCCTCCTTATCCGCCGTAGCGAGGCCTAAAGACCGGTCTCCTCGCTGCGGAGTTTGGTGTTGCCGGTTAACACTCTCGGCCAACCAAACACTTTAGGAGAATTGAAATGAACTTCCCGAAACAGAAGCCCTCTGCGATGCCAGTGCATCGTTACTCACCATTTATCCCTGTCGAACTTCCAGATCGCACCTGGCCAAGCAAGAAGATGGTCAAGGCGCCACAGTGGTGCTCAGTTGATCTGCGTGATGGCAATCAAGCTCTGATTGATCCGATGGATACCCCACGCAAACTAGCGATGTTTAAGTTGCTCGTTGCCATGGGTTACAAAGAGATTGAAGTGGGCTTCCCATCTGCATCTCAAACCGACTTTGATTTTGTCCGCAAGATTATTGATGAAGATTTAATCCCAGATGATGTAGTCATTCAGGTGCTTACCCAAGCGCGCGAACCGCTGATCCGTCGCACCTATGAAGCGATTAAGGGTTCGAAGCAGGCGATTGTTCACCTCTATAACTCAACATCTACCTTGCAGCGTCGCGTCGTCTTTGGCCTTGATAAAGATGGCATTAAGAAGATTGCTACCGATGGTGCTCAGCTATGCCTTGATTTAGTTGCGACAGTTCCTGAAACTAAAGTCTCATTCGAATACTCGCCTGAGTCTTACACAGGTACAGAACTTGAGTTTGCTGTTGAAGTTTGTAACGCAGTCAACGATGTCTGGAAGCCAACTCCGCAGTGGAAGACCATCATGAACTTGCCTGCAACAGTTGAGATGGCAACACCGAATGTGTATGCCGATTCGATTGAGTGGATGTGTCGCAACCTCAATAACCGCGAGAACGTTATTGTCTCTCTTCACCCACATAATGATCGCGGTACAGGTGTAGCTGCCGCAGAGCTTGGTTATTTAGCTGGAGCAGATCGCATTGAAGGAACTCTCTTTGGTAACGGCGAACGTACTGGCAATGTCTGTCTGGTAACTCTTGGAATGAACTTGGTATCTCATGGAATTGATCCCCACATTGATTTCAGCGATATCGATGAGATTCGCCGCACTGTTGAATATGGCAATCAACTTCGCGTTCCAGAGCGCCACCCATACGGTGGAGACCTTGTCTTCACTGCATTTTCAGGCTCACACCAAGATGCCATTAAGAAGGGCTTCGAACATCTAGAGCGCGATGCCAAGGCTGCCGGAAAAGAAGTCGATGACCACACATGGGCTGTTCCGTACTTGCCGATTGATCCAAAAGATATTGGTCGTACCTATGAAGCCGTTATTCGCGTTAATTCGCAATCCGGTAAAGGTGGCGTTGCCTACTTGATGAAGAATGAACATCATCTAGACCTTCCACGTCGCCACCAGATTGAATTTTCAAAGATTGTGCAGGCAAAGACAGATAATGAAGGTGGCGAAGTAACGCCAGAAGCTCTCTGGGCAATCTTCGAAGATGAGTATCTGCCAACAGATTCAGCTCCTTGGGGAAGATTCAGACTTAAGGGAATGTCACAGACCTCTGTGATGGGTGAAGATGTGCAGTTAACTGTAAAGATGACTGACCGCGGCGATGCAGTTGAGTTAGCCGGAACAGGTAACGGACCAATCGCGGCTTTCTGTCATATCTTGCAGAATTACGGCGTTGATGTGCGCGTTCTTGATTTCCACGAGCATGCACTCTCTTCAGGTGGAGATGCATCGGCTGCTGCCTACCTTGAGTGTGCAATTGCCGGTGATGTCTTCTGGGGAGTCGGAATCGACCCTAATACAACGACTGCTTCTCTTAAAGCGGTCGTGTCTGCAATCAATCGCGCTATTCGCTAACTATCGTACGCAGTATGTCTGCGCCCCGTTCATCGCTTTATCGCGATGAAGCCATCATCCTGCGCACGCAAAAGCTAGGCGAAGCCGATCGCATCATCACTCTACTTACCAAAGATCATGGACGTATTCGTGGTGTGGCAAAAGGAGTTCGTCGCACCATGTCTAAATTTGGTGCCCGCCTTGAACCAGGCAGCCACGTTGATATTCAGATGCACGCCGGCAAGACCTTCGACACCATCACGCAGGTTGAAGCCATTATGAATTATGGCGAAGCGCTTACTGACGATTACCAACGTTGGACGATTGCCCACGCAATTCTTGAAACAGCAGAGCGCTTTACTCAACAAGAAGAAGAGCCAGCGCTGCAAGAGTTTCAATTAGTTGTTGGCGGCATGCGCGCACTTGCCGAAAACCGTTATGACTCAAGTTTAATTCTGGATGCATTCTTGCTCCGCTCACTTTCGATTGGTGGCTATGAACCATCAATGACTGCATGTTCA
Organism: Candidatus Nanopelagicaceae bacterium; assembly: GCA_965267965.1. GTDB lineage: Bacteria > Actinomycetota > Actinomycetes > Nanopelagicales > Nanopelagicaceae > Planktophila. The sequence goes on along the minus strand of OZ254131.1, from coordinate 1,074,789 downwards.
CGTTGCGAAAAGCCAGGGCCGCATCGCTACTTCTCATTGGTCGGCGGCGGATCTGTCTGTATGGATTGCCGGCCATCTGCTTCGGCAACTGCATCACCTGAAGCTCTGGCGCTGATGCAGGCGCTGCTATCTGGTGATTGGGATTTTGCGCAAAATAGCGAATCACGGCATCGCCGAGAGGCTAGTGGTTTGGTTACCGCTTACCTACAATGGCACCTTGAACGCGGACTACGAAGTTTGCCGATGGTCGAGAGGGCTTAGTTGAGTATTTATGGCTAAGAAGATTGAGATTCCCCAACACATCGCGATAGTGATGGATGGAAATGGTCGTTGGGCGAAAGAGCGTGGACTTCCTCGCACCGCAGGACATGAAGCAGGCGAGAAAGTCCTCTTCGATATCGTTGAAGCAGCAATCGAATTCGGCGTGAAAGAGATAAGCGCTTACGCATTCTCAACTGAAAATTGGAAGCGCAGCCCCGAAGAAGTCCGCTTTTTGATGGGCTACAGCCGTGAAATGTTGCGTACTCGTCGTGATCGCCTCAACGAGATGGGCGTAAAGATCAATTGGTTGGGCCGCCCACAACGTCTTTGGAAGTCTGTGATTGCCGAGTTAGAAGAGGCAGAAGAGTTAACCAAGAAGAATAAGAAACTCACCCTGAATATGTGCGTTAACTATGGCGGTCGAGCAGAGATTGTTGATGCAGCGACAGAGCTAGCCCGCGATGTAAAGCGCGGTAAAGTCAAAGCGGATTCCATTAATGAGAAGACTCTAGAAAAGTATCTCTATTCTCCAAAGATGCGCGATGTCGATATGTTCTTGCGTTCATCTGGTGAACAGCGCACCAGCAACTTCTTGCCGTGGCAATCTTCTTATGCAGAGTTCGTCTTTATGGATGTCTTGTGGCCAGATATGACGCCCAAGATGTTGTGGAAAGCAATTGAGATTTATTCAGCGAGAGAACGTAGATTCGGAAGCGCTTAATTGTTGCTGGCGTAGCTCGCATTGAGAGCAGCTGCAGTAAAGATCCAGATTTGGTAGGGGATAAGCGCGATTCCAACCTTGATGGATTGCGAGAATGTAATTGCTAGAAATGGAATCGTCAGAATTGCTGTTGTGAAGAGCGAGATTGTCGCGCCCCTTAAATCATGTACTTCATAGAACAGGTATGACCAGCGCAGCGCAACAATGACGCTAACGGCAAAGAGAGTGACTGCAGCTGCAACAATCGCAGGAGATGCCTTGCTTGCGATAACCCAGAGCGCAATTCCAATGACGATGAAGTTGTAGGGCCAAATCAGCCCAAAGACGAAGCTGGGTGGTTGCCATGAAGGTTGGTTAAGTGATTGGTACCAACCATCTTGCTTATTCCAATAATTAGCGCCACCTGCATAAAGAAGAACGAAGGCGATACCAATAACGGCGCTGACCGTTCTCCAGATTGTCATGAGGTTAGTGTGCCAGTCTTAACACTTGCTACAGAGGCCAAAGATTTCCGCGGTGTGGCCTACTTCGCGGAAACCATGCTCTTCAGCCATGGTTTTTGCCCATTTTTCAATTGCTCCACCTTCAATCTCAACGGTAACACCGCAGCCTTTACAGACTAAGTGATGGTGATGAGCTTCTCCGCAGAGGCGATAAATGGCTTCGCCGTCTTCGCGGCGCAGGACATCAACAATCTTGTCGTTGACCAGACTCTGTAGCGCGCGATACACGGTTGTAAGGCCGATACTTTCACCTTCGCGTTGCATCAAGCGATACACCTCTTGCGCGCTAGCAAAACCGCCAGCGCGTTCTAAGGTACTTAAGACACGGGGGTTAGAGCGGGACATTACTTTGCGTGGTCTTCTTCATCGTGGTGCTCATCTTTATGCTGATGGTCTTCTTCATCGTGGTGCTCTTCATGAACTTCTGTGCCAGATCCATGGTTATGAGTATCGCCGCTATGGAGATAGCTGACTAAGCCCCACATCACAAGGACTCCAAAGATTGTGGTCAAGATTGTTAGACGAGATGAGTGGCGTGAATGGGCTTCAGGAAGAATATGCGAGGTCGCAAGATAGATCACGATTCCAGCAAAGGCTGCTAAGTAAATAGCAATCAGGTTATCACCGAGGGCAAGAGTTGTTCCAAGAGCTGCGCCGCTTACGCGAGCGATGGCATCAACGCCAAGGAGCCAGATTCCTTTCTTGCCCCACTTACCGCTCTTGATAAGAAATGAAACTGTATTAAGGCCATCGCTAAATGCGTGAACAAGAAGTGCGATGAAGACCGCAATTCCTAAATCTGAACTGACCTTAAATGCAACACCAAGAGCTAGACCATCCAGGAATACATGCCCACCCATTGCAAGAGCGCCGAGCGAACCGGCAACGCTGGATGAGTGCTTGTGATCATGTCCGTAATCCGACTCTGCTGGTTCGTGCGAACCAAAGAGTTGTTCGTAGAAGTGCAGCAAGAGAAAACCAGCAACGAGTGCGACAGAAACAGCTGGTGCACCGAGAAGTTCTTGGGTTCCAAGTTCGAAAACTTCAGGCAAGAGATCAAATGCAACCAACCCAAGAAGTAGACCTGCAGAGAGGCCAAGTACTAAGTGGAGGCGATCCTTTGATTTGATTGCAAGGAATCCGCCTGCAGTTGTTGCAAGCGCCGTAACTGCGGCGAGGATGATGGCTGTATTCATGGGGTGAAAGTAGCACAAATGAAAATGATTTTCATTTCCATGCCATAGCCCCCTAGGCTGGCGCCATGCTCGCAATCGCTCGTTTTCAGGTTCCGCTACAGGGCGCGGTGGATTTTCGTGCTGAACTTGAGGCGGTCAAGGCGGTTCTCGCGGAGGCGACTGGATTTAAGTCAGGCTCTGTCGGCCAGAATCTTGATGAACCAACTCTCTGGGTGCTGACCACCGAGTGGGAGAACGTCGGTTCGTATCGCAGAGCTTTAAGTTCTACGCGGGCAAAGTTAGAAGCGATTCCAGTTCTTGCTCGCGCGATCGATGAGCCCGGGGCCTACGAGTAAACTTATCCTTCGTGAGCAACGCCCGTTGCTCTTCGCCGACAGCCAGCCGGATGGAGCAAAGTAATGGCCGTAGACCGTCTAGAAAATATCGTTTCGCTATCAAAGCGTCGTGGATTTGTATTCCCTTCCTCTGAAATTTATGGAGGCCTGCGCGCTTCTTGGGATTACGGTCCCCTCGGAGTTGAACTTAAGAACAATGTAAAGCGCCAGTGGTGGAAGTCCATGGTCATGGGTCGCGAAGATATTGTCGGTATTGATTCATCTGTCATCTTGGCACGTGAAGTCTGGGAAGCTTCCGGACACGTTGCAACATTTAGCGATCCGCTTACTGAATGTACTGCTTGTAATAAGCGTTACCGCGCAGATCATTTAGAGGAAGCCTATGAAGCAAAGCATGGAAAGAAGTTGGCATCCCTTGCCGACATGAACTGCCCTGCCTGTGGCAATAAAGGTCAATTTACAACTCCTAAGCAATTCTCTGGTCTGCTTAAGACATTCCTTGGACCAGTCGAAGATGAATCAGGGCTTGCCTATCTTCGCCCAGAAACTGCGCAAGGAATCTTTATCAATTTTGATCAGGTACTTACTACATCTCGCAAGAAGCCACCATTTGGCATTGGCCAAATTGGTAAATCATTCCGTAATGAAATTACGCCAGGAAACTTTATCTTCCGTACCCGTGAATTTGAGCAGATGGAGATGGAGTTCTTCGTAGTGCCTGGCACTGATGAAGAGTGGCATCAATACTGGATCGACACACGCCTTGCTTGGTATATCGATTTGGGTATCAATCCAGATCGTCTACGTATTTATGATCACCCGAAAGAGAAGTTGTCGCACTATTCAAAGCGCACGGCAGATATTGAATACAAGTTTGAATTTGCTGGAACTGAATGGGGCGAGCTCGAAGGTATCGCTAACCGCACCGACTTTGACCTTAAGGCTCACTCAGCTGCCTCAGGTAAGGACCTTTCTTACTTTGATCAAGAGAAGAACGAACGTTGGACTCCGTATGTCATCGAACCTGCGGCAGGTGTAGATCGTTGCACGCTGACATTTATGATGGATGCATACACAGAAGATGAAGCGCCAAATGCCAAGGGCGAGATGGAAAAGCGCGCAGTGATGAAGCTCGATCACCGTTTGGCACCCGTCAAGGCCGCAGTTCTTCCGCTTTCTCGTAATGCAGACCTTTCTCCAAAGGCCCGTGATTTGGCAGCTCAGCTCCGTAAGAATTGGAATATTGATTTCGATGATTCAGGTGCAATCGGCCGTCGCTATCGTCGCCAAGATGAAATCGGTACTCCGTACTGCATCACAGTCGACTTTGAATCCCTTGAAGATCAAGCAGTCACTATTCGTGATCGCGACACAATGGCGCAAGAGCGAATTGCACTTGATCAAGTAGAAGCATGGTTAGCACCACGTCTACTCGGCTGCTAGATCCACTTTCACTCCCGCTTAAAGATGGAGTGCATTTAGTAGATCCGCCAGTTGTTCTTGCACCAATGGCTGGAATCACCAACTCTGCCTTTCGCATGCTCTGCCGCGAACAAGGTGCTGGACTATTCGTCTCTGAAATGGTGACTGCGCGCGCTCTGCTAGAACGTATCCCTGAAACGTTACGCATGATTGAACCAGGCGAAGGTGAATGGCCGCGTTCTGTGCAGTTATATAGCGTGGATCCGCATCACATGGGAGAAGCGGTCAAGATGATTGGCCGCGAAAATTTGGCAGACCATATCGATATGAACTTTGGTTGTCCTGTACCAAAGGTTACTCGCAAGGGTGGAGGCGCAGCCCTTCCCTTTAAGCGCAACTTGTTCCGTGAAATCGTGAAAGCGGCAGTCGATAACGCAAAGCCATATGGAATTCCTGTCACAGTAAAGATGCGCATTGGTATCGATACCGATCACCACACTTATCTAGAAGCAGCTAAATCGGCAGCTGACTTAGGAGTTGCCTGGGTTGCACTTCATGCGCGCACAGCGCAACAGATGTATGAAGGCCAAGCAGATTGGTCTGCCATTAAGAACTTAGTTGAACATTTGAAGCCAACAGGCGTTCCTGTATTGGGCAATGGCGATATCTGGTCAGGTGCAGATGGTGTGCGCATGATCAAAGAGACAGGCTGCGCAGGCGTTGTTGTAGGTCGTGGTTGCCTGGGTAGACCTTGGCTATTTGCAGATTTAGTTGAATCATTTAATGGCGGAGAGAAGAAGGTTCTACCTACTCTGCATCAAGTGAGTGAAGTGATGTATCGCCACGGCGAACTCATCGTTGACTACTTTGAATCTGAAGATCGCGGCTGCCGCGATTTACGTAAACATATGGCCTGGTATCTCAAAGGCTTCCGTGTGCATTCAGAGTTGCGTCGCCAATTTGGAATGGTGGGATCTCTTAACGAATTACGTTCTCTTTTGAATCAATTAGATGATCAGCCTTACCCAGTTGAAGTTGCTGAAAAGCCTCGTGGCCGAACAAGTAGCGGACGTCCACCAACTCTGCCCGATGGTTGGCTCAATGATCCAGATGAAATGATTCATCTCGACGCTGAAGATATGTTCTCGGGTGGATAATGTTTAAACTCATTCGCCGCGTGATTTCGCTGATTTTAGCTATCGTCATTATTGTTCCTGGATATGCCCTCTTTATTACTTGGAAGAGCGCGCATCACCCACCGTTTCGAAACTCTGCCGATGTCATTGTTGTTCCAGGGGCCGCTCAACTCAACGGCGCACCTGGTGAAGTTCTCTTAGCGCGCCTAGAAGAGGCCAAGCAGTTACGCGATAAAGGTTATGCACCTCTCATTATTACTGTCGGCGCCGGCGCACCAGGAGATCGCACAACTGAAGCTGCCGCCGGAAAGTATTGGTTATCTCGTCACGGGGTTCCAAAGGCAAAGATCATTTCACTTCCAGTTGGGCGCGATACTTTCACGCAAACTAAGGCCTATATCGCCGAGATGAAGAAGCGCAATGTTTATAACGTCATCATCGCAACGGATGCGTATCACTGTGGTCGTTCGATGAGAATGGCAAATGACTTAGGAGCTATCGCAACCTGTTCGCCAGCAAAGACTGGCCCGAATACTCTTGAAAAATCTCGCACCCGTTACTTAATTCGTGAATCAGGCGCATACCTTGCCTACATCACCTTGGGTAGACGAGGTATTCATATCAGCGACCATCTGGCTAATGGCGGGCTTGTAAGGTATGTGTATGACCGAGTTAGTTAAGGGATATAGCGCGCAAGATCAAGAGCGCTTTCTTGATGAACCGGCAAAGCGTCCTGGTCGCACAGAGTTTGTACGAGATCGCGCCCGCGTTATCCACTCTGCAGCTCTTCGTCGCTTGGCAGCAAAGACTCAAGTCGCTGTTCCTTGGGAGAATGATTTTCAACGCACACGTTTATCGCATTCACTGGAATGTGCGCAGATAGGTCGCGAGCTAGGTGAATCACTGGGCGCCGATCCTGATCTGCTAGAAACAGCATGCCTATCGCACGATATGGGCCACCCACCATTTGGCCATAATGGTGAAGAAGCTCTCGCAATTGTTGCCGAACCATGTGGCGGCTTTGAAGGCAATGCGCAATCTTTCCGTTTACTTACTCGCATTGAAGCTAAGACAGTTGATGCCGATGGCCGCAGCCTTGGCCTTAACTTAACGCGCGCATCTTTGGATGCAGCCACAAAATATCCATGGCCACGTTCAGAAAATCCTCGCAAGTTCGGTGTCTATGACGATGATGTTCAGATCTTTAACTGGGTGCGCGCCGGTGCACCGGCTGGACGTAAATGCATTGAGGCGCAGATTATGGATTGGTCTGATGACTGCGCCTACTCAGTTCACGATTTAGAAGATGCCATCTTTGCTGGCCAGATAACAGTCAAAAGCTTTGATACTGACTTTGATGTGCTCTATGCCGAAATGATCAGCGGGTACGGTTCTGATGCCAGCAAAGATGAGGTAGCCGCCGCGCTCACTCGTCTGCAACAACTTTCTTGTTGGCCTGCAGGCTTTGATCGCACCCACCGTTCACTTGCCCGCCTGAAAGATTCCACATCACAGCTGATTGGTCGTTTTGTTTTGGCTGCAGAAATTGAAACTCGCAAGATTCATGGCGAAGGCCCTCTTACTCGTTACAACGCAAATCTTGAGATTCCACGCGAGCAGAAGATCGAAGTAGATTTCTTAAAGGCAGTTGCGGGTCATTACCTCATCAATGCTGCTGCATCACAAGAGCGATATGCCAAGCAGCAGACTGTTATTCATGAACTAGTCGAGATGCTCTTTAGCGCAGCCCCTGCAGAGCTTGATCCCATCTTTGAAGATGATTGGAAGCGCGCTACCACCGACTCCGAGAAGTTGCGCGTAGTTATCGACCAAATTGCCAGCCTGACAGACCCTGGTGCATATGCGCTCCATGCGCACCTTTCAAAGCGTCGCTAAGGTAGGAACATGAGCGGTCGCATTAAGGCAGATGACATTGTCTATGTCCGCGAGCATGCCCATATCGATGAAGTAGTCACCGCAGCAGGCGTTGCGCTAAAGAACGCAGGTGGGGGACAGAAGAAGGGCCTCTGTCCTTTCCATGATGAGAAATCACCTTCATTCCATGTGACTCCATCAAAGAATTACTACCACTGCTTTGGTTGTGGCGTTGGCGGCGATGTCATCGATTTCATGATGAAGACCGATCACCTGAGCTTTACCGAAACTATTGAACGATTGGCTTCACAGATTGGCTACACCTTACGTTATGAAGAAGGCGGACCAACTCAGCCAACTTCAAAGCGTTCTCGGTTATATGCAGCTCATGTCGAAGCTGCAAAGTTCTATCGTGAACTTCTGAATACATCACCTGATGCAGCCCATGCACGTGACTTACTGACTAAGCGCGGTTTCGATAAGGCAGCATGTGACACCTTTGCAGTTGGATATGCACCAAATTCTTGGGATGGTCTGACTAAACACTTACGCGCCGCCGGATTTACTATTGAAGAGTTAGAAGAAGCAGGCCTCTCAAAGATGGGCGATCGCGGCCCTATCGATAAGTTCCGCAATCGCATCATGTGGCCAATTAAAGATATCTCTGGAGATATCGTCGGCTTTGGCGCTAGAAAGCTGGCTAGCGATGAAGAAGATCAAGGCCCTAAGTATTTAAATACCTCAGAAACACCTATCTATAAGAAGTCACAAGTGCTTTATGGCCTTGATATGGCGAAGAAAGATATTGCCAAGAATCGACAGGTAGTCGTTGTCGAGGGCTATACCGATGTCATGGCTTGCCACTTAGCGGGCATTTCAACAGCTGTTGCAACATGTGGAACGGCATTTGGCGATGACCACATCCGCATTATTCGCAGATTGCTAATGGATGCAGATGCCTTCCGCGGAGAAGTGATCTTCACCTTCGATGGAGATGCGGCAGGTCAAAAAGCTGCAATGAAGGCATTTGGTGATGACCAGAAGTTTGTTACTCAGACATTTGTCGCTGTCGAGCCAGATGGGCTTGACCCATGCGACTTGCGTCAACATAAAGGCGATTTAGCGCTTCGAGATCTGATTGCAAAGCGCGTGCCACTCTTTGAGTTTGCAATTCGCACAGAGCTTAAGAAACATAATTTGGATACTGCCGAAGGGCGAGTAAATGCGCTTAACACTGCAGCGCCCCTTGTTGCAGCCATTCGAGATAAATCGCTACGACCTGAATATATAAAGTCCCTTGCCGGTTGGCTGGGCACAGAGATGGAAGTGGTAACAGCTGCTGTAAATACCGCGCTCAAGAAGGTGACTGCGCAACAACCAGCAGCTGCCCAATCAGGCAACGATGATTCATGGCGCCCCAATCCAACTGAGCCAACCTTGATGCTTGAACGTGAAGTTCTCAAGGCAAAGCTACAAATGCCGGGATTAATGACTGATTGGAAAACCGTTGAGGATGAAGCCTTTACTCATCCGGCCTATCGCGAACTTCGCCGCATTATTGATTCTTTTGGAACAGGACCAATTCAACTTGAGAATGTGACCGATGAAAGAATGCGCCAACTCTTTACCGAGCTTTCAGTAGAACCAGTGCGAACAGATGGCGCTGTCTCTGAAAAGTATGTTTCTAGCATCGTCGCACGTGTGCGCGAGGTTTTGGTAAGTCGCAAGATCGCTGATTTAAAGTCGAGTCTGCAACGATTAAATCCTGTTGAAAATGAGGCTCAATACAACGAAGCTTTTGCGCAATTGGTAGCCCTTGAAACACAGAAGCGCGGCCTTCATGAACTATCCATTGGCTCGCTGTAATCAGCAGTAATTTCCTTGATTTTGGCAGGGGTAAGCCCCTGCGGTAGAGTTCGTCTCTCATTCCCTGATAGCTCAACGGCAGAGCAGTCGACTGTTAATCGACAGGTTCTTGGTTCGAATCCAAGTCAGGGAGCCACGGAATACCCCCGGGGGCGAAGTTAAGGCTCCTCTGATATATCCAACAGGAAAAACTCAGGAAAGTTAGGCATTATCTGAGCCATGAAAATCTCATTTTCTCTTAAAAGCAAGGTCGCCGCAGCATTCATCGCAGGCGCAGTCGCGGCAGGATCAGTAGCAACGGCTTCGAATACTCAACCATCAGGTGCAGTAAAAGCTTGTTCTGATAACCGCACAGGTGCGCTCTTTGTTTCCAGCACCGGAACTTGCTCAAGTGGACGCACACTGATTGAAATCGGTGGCAATGGAATGAATACCAAAGCCATCTCTTCTTTAGTCACACCTTCAGTTGTCTCTATCGCTGTTTCTACTTCTAGCGGAAGTGGATCTGGTTCAGGCTCTGTTTACAAGTCAAACTCATCTTCTAGTTTTATTATCACCAATAATCACGTCATCGAATCAGCAGCCAATTCAGGAACAATTAGAGTTGAGCTCACCAATGGCGATCAATTCACTGCAAGAATTGTGGGACGCGATCCTGGCTATGACTTAGCTGTTCTGCAGGTGCAGAGAGGAAATCTCCCTGAAATTGCTCTTGGTGATTCTTCAAAGGTCAGCGTAGGCGACCCAGTTTTGGCAATTGGCTCACCACTTGGATTAGCGAGCACAGTAACAAGCGGAATTATTTCAGCGCTTAACCGCCCTGTATCTACAGGTAGCGGCGATGCACAGTCTTATGTAAATGCAATTCAGACAGATGCCGCCATTAATCCTGGAAACTCAGGAGGTGCACTCGTTGATGCTCAAGGGCGCATTATTGGAGTTAACTCAGCAATTGCCACACTTTCATCTGGCGGTGTTGGTGGAAGCATCGGATTGGGTTTCTCGATTCCAATGAATGAAGCCAAGCGCGTGATTGATGAGATCATTTCAACTGGAAAATCAACTCGTCCGGTTCTTGGCGTCTTCTTCGACAATACCTTTACTGGAGTTGGTGCTCGCATTGCACGTTTGAGTCCAAATGAGGGTGCAGATAAGGCTGGTATTCCAGTCGGAGCGATTATTAAGAGCATCGATGGAGCAAGAATTACAAACACTGATACTGCAATCGTCCGCATTCGTTCTTATGTTCCAGGCGCGAGCGTTTCAGTAGTGGTGGAGCTTCCTTCTGGTGGAAATCGCACATATCGCGTGACTTTAGGTGCAGCTCCTTCGCTCTAACGAGAGCGCAAGAAGCGGGTATCTTTCACTCATGGCACTTTTCACAATGCAGGTATCTCTTCCTGACCGTCCCGGTTCACTCGGCATGCTCGCATCTGCAATTGGATCAGCGGGCGCCGATATTCGCGGGCTTGAAGTACTCAAGACTGTAGATGGCGTGGGATATGACCAGATTATTGTGGCTGTGCCAGGCACAGATGCCTCAGATTTAGTTGAAATTCTTAATTCAATTGGGGGAGTAGAAGTTCTCTCGATTGAAGCAATTAACAACGACTAGCGCTTGCTCCTGCACTTGGAAGCGATGTAAAGAATCTTGGCTTCTTGTATCTCTTTGCTTCAAAGGCAGACGTCACTGAACTCTTCACCTTCTCTATATCTTCTTGCTTAACAAGTGCGATAGCGCTGCCGCCGAATCCACCACCTACCATGCGAGAACCGAGCGCTCCTGCAGCTAGCGATGCTTCAACTGCAACGTCGAGTTCAGGACAAGAGACAGCGTAATCATCGCGGAGTGAGATATGGGATTCGTTAATTAGTTTGCCGAGAGTGGCAAAGTCAGAGGCACGAAGAGCCTTTACTGCATCCATTACGCGAGCGATTTCAGTAACGGCATGGCGAGCTCGGATAAATTCGGTTTCGGTAATCTGGCTTCGTGCAGCTTCAAGAGCCTCTAGGGTTAAGTGGCGCATGGAAGGAATCTGCAGTTTGGCAACAACAGAGTCACAGTTAGCACGACGTTCGGCATAACCGCCATCAACGAGAGCGTGGTGCGCTTGGGTATCGATAATCAGAAGTTCAAGCCCGCTAGATGCCACATCAAAGGGAATGGATTCTGTTGTCAGATCTCGGCAATCAAGTAATAGCGCAGAACCTACTTGGCCCATTAATGAGACTGATTGATCCATGATGCCGCAAGGCATCCCTACATAATCATTTTCAGCCTTTTGGGTAGCGCGCGCTAAATCAGGAAGAGAGATATCGAGCCAGAAGAGTTCATTGAGCGCGACTGCGACAGAACATTCCAGAGCTGCGGATGAAGAAAGACCGGCGCCTGCCGGAACAGTGCCATCAACCAAGATATCTACGCCTTGAGTGACGCCTAAGGACCAGATGACTCCGAGTACATACTTTTCCCAGTCGCCTTTGCTGCCAGGTTTCACATCGTGAATATCGATAGTAAAGATGCGCTCACGTCGCTGATGAGATGCGATGCGCACCAACCCATCGTTGCGAGCTGCGATTGCCGCATAGGTTCTATCTGCAATAGCAAAGGGGAGCACAAAGCCTTCGCTGTAATCAATATGTTCGCCGATGAGATTTACGCGGCCAGGAGCTTCTGCAATTACTTCAGGCTTTCGGCCATATAAATCTTCAAAATGGCGTGCAATCGTTGCCATGAAGTTAAATCTTTACATCTTTTAACTGTTGAGCTGATTGCTCTGGCTTCATATCCATAATGAAAGCGCCCATCGCTGATTCGGAACCAGCCAAATACTTCAGCTTTCCTGGTGCGCGACGCACCGAAGTGATCTGCCAATGTAGGCGAAGTAGATCGCGGCCTTCGCGCACTGGTGCTTGATGCCATGCAGCGATGTAAGCCATATCAATACCGAAAACTCCATCGAGACGTTGCATCACTTCGATTGCAATCGATGGGAATGAATCACAAGCTGCAGGTGCTAGTTCGGTTAAGTCAGCAACTGGCACAAGCGGAGTGACATGAATTTCAAAGGGATAACGTGAGGCATATGGCGTGTAGGCAATCCAATGTTCATTTCGCGCAATGATGCGCACCTGATCGCGTAGCTCGCGAGCGAGAACATCATCGAAGAGCACTCGGCCAGTCTTCTGGTGGTGTGCGCGAGCAACCTCAAGCATCTTGGCCACGCGTGGAGGCAGATATGAGTAGGCATAAATCTGACCATGTGGATGTGCCAGCGTTACGCCAATCTCTTCTCCACGATTTTCAAAGGGAGCAATATGTGCGATGTAAGGAAGCGTTGATAGCTCAGCGGTGCGATCGCGCCAGGCTTCAAGAAGTGTGCGAACGCGCTGTGGTGAAAGAACTTTAAAAGAACCACCATGGTCGGCGGTAAAGCAGATTACTTCGCACTTACCGGCAGCGGCGCCTTCGTCGGTATCTGTGCCGACCAAATCAGGAAGCGCAAAGTCGCCTGCTGGTGGTCGAAGAGATGGTGAGCGGTTATCAAAGACAACAACTTCAAAATCGCTCTCTGGAATTTCGGTAAGGAGTTCGCCTGTGGTTGGACAGAGCGGACAGAGTTCTTTAGGCGGCAGAAAGATGCGACCTTGGCGATGAGCTGCCATGGCAACCCATTCGTTGACTAAAGGATCTAGGCGAAGCTCACCAATTCCTGGCTGATCTTCCTCAGGGCGCTGATCTTTTGCAGTGCGAGTCTGGCCAGCGGTGTCGTAATAACGGATGGTGCGACCGTCGTTCATGGTGCGGCTTGTGCGCACTACTCCTGCTGAAAGTTCGACGATTTCATCCATGATGTGCGTACTCTATCGTGCGCCTAGATAAATCTCGTTAGGCCCAATTAAGGGTACGTTCGATCGCCTTCTTCCATCCCGAATAACCCTCTTGACGTTCTGCGGCAGTAGATGTGGGGTTCCAGCGTCGCGATTGCTGCCACTGTTTTTTGAGTTCATCTGTATCTTTCCAAAAACCAACTGCGAGGCCAGCTGCATAGGCTGCACCTAAGGCAGTTGTTTCGGTGATTAGCGGTCGAGTGATATCAATTCCCATAATGTCTGCCTGCATCTGCATGCAGAGCGAGTTAGCTGTAATTCCACCATCAACGCGCATCTCTGTCATCGGCACTCCGCTATCAGCAACCATGGCATCCATGACATCGCGAGTTTGATAACAGATTGCCTCCAGTGCCGCACGCGCTAGGTGAGCTTTAGTTGCTGCACGAGTCAAACCAACGATGACACCACGTGCATCGCTTCGCCAGTACGGTGCAAAGAGCCCTGAGAAGGCAGGCACAAAGTAAATGCCAGCAGTATCAGTTACCGATGATGCCAACGCTTCGGTTTCTGCTGCATGGTTGATGATCCCAAGTTGATCACGTAACCACTGAATTGCAGAGCCTGTGACAGCGACAGAGCCTTCAAGTGCATACATAGCTGGCTGATCACCAAATTTGTAGCAGACTGTTGTGAGCAAGCCATTTTTGGATCTGACAATGTCGGTGCCGGTATTAAGCAGAGCAAAGTTTCCGGTGCCGTAGGTTGTCTTTGATTCACCACGAGCAAAACAGACTTGCCCCACCATTGCTGCATGCTGATCTCCTAGGATGCCAGCAATCGGAACGGCGCTACCAAGTGGTCCGTGTGGATCTGTTGCACCATAGATTTCAGAAGAAGATTTAATCTCTGGAAGTACAGATCGTGGAATTTCAAATTGTTCGAGCAACTGCTCATCCCACTGCAGCGTCTCTAGGTTCATCAATAGTGTGCGGCTGGCGTTGGTGACATCAGTGAAGTGAACTCCAGAGCGAACGCCGCCAGAGAGGTTCCAGAGCAGCCAAGTATCGATAGTGCCAAAGCGTGCAGTTCCTGCAGCAATTGCGCTCTGCACAGCAGGTGAGTTTTTGATGAGCCAGCGCATCTTGCTGCCTGCAAAATATGGAGCGATTGCTAGCCCAGTCTTATGGGTGATCTCATCCCGAACCTGTTGAGAAAAGGTGGCTAAGTAATCAGCGGTACGAGTGTCTTGCCAGACGATTGCGTTATGTAAGGGTCTTCCCGTTGTGACATCCCACGCGACCGTTGTCTCGCGCTGATTGGTGATTCCAATTGCAGCTAGGTCTGAGCCCAAAATATTGGCCTGCTTGAGAGCTGAAGTAATAACTTCCTGCGTACGTTCCCAAATTTCAGCGGCATCATGTTCGACATAGCCTGCCTGAGGAAGTATCTGACGATGTTCCATCTGGTGCTGTCCAACGACTTTTCCTGCAGCGTCAAAGATCATGAAGCGCGTGCTGCTGGTTCCCTGGTCCAAACTTCCGATGTATGCCATATAGTTAAGACTACTCAAAACCGATAAATCTAGAAACTAAGCACAATCAGGAATTGGTATCTTTCACAATGTTTACATCAGCACTCAACCCAGAGCAACGTACTGCTGCGCTCTCGGCCCTAGCCACCGAGGAGTTCGACATCCTCGTGATTGGCGGGGGAGTCAATGGTGTTGGCGTTGCACTCGACGCGGTTACGCGCGGACTCAAGGTCGCTTTAGTTGAATCGCAAGATATTGCAGCAGGAACATCAAGCCGTTCCAGCAAGCTCATTCATGGCGGCCTGCGCTATCTCGAACAATATGACTTCAAATTGGTACGCGAAGCTCTTCACGAACGCGAACTCATGGTTTCAACGCAATGTCCTCATCTTGTAAAACCGGTAAGTTTTCTCTACCCACTGACTGAGAAAGTTAAAGAGCGCACCTATGTTGGCGCTGGCCTTGCTCTCTACGATGCGCTCCGTGGCTTTAAGCGTTCGCTTCCTTCACATAAGCACCTCACCGGAAAGACGATTGCAAATATTTCGCCATCACTACGACAAGACATCATCACCGGCGCAATTCGCTACTTTGATGCTCAAGTAGATGATGCTCGCCACACAATGATGATCGCTCGTACAGCAGCGCGTCATGGTGCGGTGATCGCGACCAATGTCCGCGTCGATAATCTGACGCGAAATGGCAAGAAGGTTACAGGCGTCGTTGCAACTGATCTCAAGACTGGCAAGACGCTCACCATTGCGGCAAAGGCGACAATCATGTGCGCCGGTGTCTGGAGCGATGAACTGCATCAACAGTTTGGTTTAACTCCTGGATATTCAGTAGCGATGTCTAAGGGTGTTCATATCGTTGTTCCACAGAGCGCTATTCATTCAAAAGATGGCATCATTTTAAAGACAGCAGTCTCAGTCCTCTTCTTGATTCCTTGGGGCGATAAGTGGATTGTCGGTACTACTGATACACCTTATGAAGGTGATCGCGCCAAGCCACTAGCTACTCAAGAAGATGTGCAATACATCCTTGATCAGGCCAATCGAGTCTTGGAACCAAAACTTAAAACAGAAGACATCATTGGTGTATTTGCTGGGCTGCGTCCATTGGTTGCCAACAATGCAACATCAGCAACAACAAAGCTTTCGCGCGAACATACAGTTGATCGACCAGCGCCAGGTTTTGTCAGCTTAGCTGGCGGTAAATACACCACCTATCGTGTGATGGCCAAAGATGCCGTTGACTTAGCAGTCCTTGATCTTCGTCGTATCGTGAGCGATTCTGTTACTGAAAAGCTTCCGCTGATTGGGGCTGACGGCTACTTCGCTCTGCAGCAACAAGTTCTCAAGATTGCAGATCGCTACAACATCAGCGAAGCAACCGTGACACACCTATTGGATCGCTACGGCTCGTTGATTTCAGAGATTCTTGAGATCATCACTGAAAATCCAGACATGGCGCAGCGCCTTATCCCTAATCTTCCATATATCAAGGCTGAGATTCTTCACGCTGCTTCACATGAAGGCGCTCTCTCAGTCGAAGATGTTTTGCTACGACGCACACGAATCTCATTTGAAGCTAGCGATAGCGGGCTATCGGCTGCCGATACAGTTGCTGAAATCATCGGTGAAACTCTTGGTTGGAAGTCGGCAGATCGTAAGGATTCAGTTCAATCTTTTGCAAAGGTAATTAGCCAAGAAGAATTTGCTTTAAAAGCGCTAGTTAATTCTTAATCTGATTGCGACAGCTATCTTTTGATGGCTTCTTTGTAGCTTTCTTACTTGGCTTTGGTGCAGGTGTTGGGCCTTGCAAGATATCTAGACTCAGTGGCGTCTTCACTTCAGCATGTGTTCCTGTTTCATCGGTAAAGCCCACATACCCGACCCAAGAGCCGGCAGGCATTCCCGAGATGGATAACTTCCAGATTCCGCTTGTCTCACGCTCAACATTTTGAACAACCACAGGAACCGTCGCATTTTCAGGAGCAAAGTAATAGCGAACAGTGCCAGTAACAACAGGCGTGCTATCAGGGCGCTTTACCTCAACGTTGATGATCACATTCTTATTGGTCGTTGAGGCGCTAAAGGATGAGATCACAATGGTAGAAGTTTCATTCTTGGGCATGACATCGATGGGATCTGGTTGCCAGGTACCGGTTAAAAGTGCGAGGAATTTTTCACGTCCACCGCTGAAAACATTGAGGTCCAAGCGATGGCCTGGAACTCCATATTTCGGCGCGATTCCACATGATGTGTACTGCCACATCGTCCAATCTGCTGAGCACTCTTTTGTGGTCCATGAATGTACAAAACATCCACCTGGCTTCACATTAGGTTTTGCATCAGGTTCTGCTGGGTCAATCGCATAGTGTGCAATCCAGAGGGGGTAAGAGTTAAGTTCCTTATCTCGGTTAAGGGCTGTCTCAAGAAAAGATGGTGATGAGTAGAGAATTGGGGTGCGACCAGTTTTCTCCTTCAGCGTCTTTAAGAATGTCTTTGCCCATAAAGTCGCTGCGCTGCGAGTGGCATTCTTCATGCAGGCGCCAGAGCTACTCCATTGAATACAGCGAGTTTCAAGGTCCAAGGCATATGGCAGATCCATATCGTTGTAACCACCAAGATCTGCAAGTCGCCATAAGACTTTCTGAGCTTGAGCCTGTGCATCCTTTTTTACTCCTGCTGGCGTACTGACATTAGGCAAGATGGCAAAGTGATAGAAACCTGTATACACACCGGCGGCTTGTGCAGCTTTTCGATCCATCCTTACATACTTCAAAGCTAAACGATCAGACTCGTAACGAGTATCAGATGCCTTAATCATGACAAAACTCAAACCTGCATCATGCATCTTCTTAAAGTTAATTGGCTTGCCATTGGGATGTTGCCAGCGACTGACATCTGCTCCATGTAGTCGGTCTCCTGGGCCAATCAGGCTTAGGTCATCGGCTGCAACGGGAACGATTGTGAAAGCTGTCAGGGCTAGCGAAAGAGCAAGCGCGAGAACTCTTCTCATTTCTCAACCACCACGACAGTAATTCCAAAGACATCATAAATTGCACCTTGTAACGCTGCACGATGGCGAATACGAGCTTCCGCATAATTGTGGCCGGTGGCCAACTTGTTGGCATCGCTGAAATCAAGGGTCAGCCGCCCATTTTCAAAGGATTCCAGGCGAGCATCAAAGTAGGCAATCCAGACGATACGGTCGCGACTTTCGACGAGGTCGAGGACTTCATTCCATCGCTTACGTAAGTCGCTGAGCGTTACTCCTGAAGGCATGCAGCGACTTTACCGCAAAGGCTGTTAATGACGAGGCGCGCCAAGCCATTTGAAGTATTCACCAGTCAATATCACACGTAGGTTTTTGCTGCGATCAGGAGATATCGATAGATGCTGCGCGACGCGAGCGACAATCTGTTCCACTGATTTCTCGGAAACAAACCGCACGCGTGCGATTTCAGAATTGCTTAGCCCTTGTGCAACTAAGCGAAGCGTCTCGATTTGGATATCTGTGAGCTCGTTGAGAATAGTCAGGAATGAGTTTGCATGAATAGTTGAGTGCAGGCTTATCCACTTCATCGCAGAGCCGTCGATGGCGGAGCTTAGACATTCGGCTAGAGCAAAAGTGATGATCGAAAGATCGGAAACTGATCGCTTCAGAATAATTCTGCTACCTGCTGGAATGTTTCGCTCCAGTAATCCAAAGAGCCTGAGATCTGGACAGGAAGTGGTTATAACGATTCCAAGGTTCGGGTCTATCTTGCGAAAGCGCTGAAGCAAACCAATCGCTTCTTCGCCAGAAAACTGTAAGTCAATGAGTACTGCTTCTGGCTGAAGAGATGTAAAGAGGTTCTCTGCGACCAACATATTGCTCGCTTCACCAACAATATTTGTGCTGTGCAGTCTCAGTGATGCAGACATTGTGGCTAGTTCGAATGCATCGTCGTTAATGACGAGAACTCGTGCAGGATTTGCCAGAGTTTTAGCCATGCACAAGAGTAAGTCGGATGAATGAAAATGTAGAAGAGGGGATATCCCTAGTTAACTATTTAAGAATTTTTCTTACTGCATGAGGAATTTCATCAATTACATTTACCGCCGAAATAGGTGCTCCATCTGATGCAAGTAAAGCTGCCTGGTTGTGAATAAATGCACCAGTTGCAGCAACTTCTGCTAGACGATTCGGGTCGTTAAGAATTTCAATGTAGTTGGTAGCAACTAGTGCACCGATAATTCCTGCCAGAACATCGCCAGTGCCAGCTGTGGCAAGCCAAGACGTGGCTTTGGGTAATGTGATTACGTAATCATTATTGGCAACAACTGTCTGGGCACCCTTCAGGAGCACGGTTACACCTAGGTGGGTTGATGCCTTCTGCGCCCAATGAGTTGGATCGGCCTCAAGGGATTCAGAACTTACTGGCAGACCGCGTCGACTTAGTAAGCGAGCGAGTTCACCTGCATGGGGTGTAATCAATGTGGGTTGCGAAAGTGAACCAGCAAGGTTGAGCGCCCCTGCATCGAGAACTGTGGGAACTGTCTGCGCCGTTAACAAGGTAAACCAACGATGGCGCAGCCAGGTTGTGAAGTCGCTAAATCTCTTCTCGTGGATTCCAGAACCGGCGAGCCAAGCGGTTACAGGCCCTGGCTGCACGACAACTTCGGGGGATGTGTGCAGAACTAGATGAGCTAAACCAGATGAACTATGAAATCTGATCATGCCAAGTCCAGTCGCGCTTGCAGCAGCAGTTGTCAGAACAGCAGCTCCAGGAAATTGCGCAGAACCTGTGATTACACCAAGAACTCCACGGGAGTGTTTATGGTCAAGATCGCTGGGAACGATGATGCAATTGCGGGCATCTCGGGAAGTAAAGACCTTCTTCTTTTTCTCAGGCATGAGGCTTAGTCTACGCCTCGAATTTGTACCCTAATCCTCGAATTGTTTGGATAAGTACTGGATTGGCAGGATCTACTTCAATTTTTGAGCGCAGGCGCTTAATGTGCACGTCAAGAGTCTTTGTATCTCCGTAATAGTCACCACCCCAGACGCGATCAATAAGTTGTCCGCGGGTAAGAACACGTCCAGCATTACGAAGCAAAAATTCAAGTAGTTCAAACTCTTTAAGCGGAAGTGCAATATTGACGCCATTCACGCTTACTTGGTGGCGCTCAACATCCATTCTGATTCCAGCAATTTCATGAACGCCAGTTGATTCAGCGCTATTGGTTTCATCGAGCGAACCACGGCGTAAGACTGCCTTGATGCGGGCGACTAGCTCTCGTGATGAATAGGGCTTTGTAACATAATCATCGGCCCCAAGTTCAAGTCCAACCACCTTATCTATCTCGGAATCTTTGGCAGTTAACATGATGATTGGCACCTGAGAAGTAGCGCGAATAGTGCGGCAGACATCGATTCCAGAGACTTCCGGAATCATTAAATCAAGGAGAATGAGATCAAATTTCTCTGACTTGAATACATCAAGTCCCTCCTTGCCTGTTTCAGCAATATGAGTTGAGTACCCCTCTTTTTCAAGGAGAAAGCTGAGCGCCTCTGAAAAAGAGATTTCATCTTCGATGATTAAGATCTTGGTCATGAGTTGGTTTCCCCTGAGTTGGAATAGATTGGTAGTCGAAGTGCAAATGTTGAGCCAACTGCTGGAGCGCTCCAGACGCTGACATCCCCTCCATGCTTGGTTGCTACATGCTTCACAATCGAAAGACCAAGGCCCGTTCCACCAGTTTCGCGAGAACGAGCCGGATCAACACGATAAAAACGTTCAAAGATTCGCGCTTGATCAGATTCAGGAATTCCTATTCCTTGGTCCGTGACTGAGATTTGCACAATTCCATCTTCGATTTCGGTGGTGACGGAGACCTTTGTATTTTCAGGCGAATAGTTGATAGCGTTTTCGATCAAGTTGTGAACTGCCATGGTGATTTGCTCGCCATCTCCAAGAACAATGGCATCGGGCGACCTGGTGAAGGTGATTTCAATTTTTCTTGCTTGAGCAATTGTCTGACATTGATCTACCGCCACCTGAATGATGTCATCGATGCTTACTTCATCGGCGACTGAAAGCGGATCAGAGTCCTGTAATCTGCTCAAATTGATAATCTCTTGGACCAAATCTGTTAATCGCTTAGCCTCATGTTGCATGCGCGTTGCGAATTTAGTGACAGATTCGGGGTCATCTTTAGCTGAAAGGACAGCCTCGCTGAGCAGTGAAAGTGCACCAATCGGTGTCTTTAGCTCATGGGAAATATTTGCAACGAAATCTCGGCGTACTTCATGCACGCGCTGCGCCTCAGATTCATCACTAATAAGAATAAGAATGAGATCTTCATCCTCGAGAGCAACAACCTTAAGTGTGAGCTCTCTTGTTCCTTCACCAATTGGTCCTCGTGCAATTTCAAGTTTTCCATTATGGGGATTGCGCGTGCGGCGTACCGCTCTAACAATTGCTGAAAGTTCTGGAGTTAGGACTCGGCCGTCACGCAACACGTTGAGACTTTCAATTCCATTGGAAGAAAAGATTGGTTTATCACCAGGTCCAATGAGTAGAACGTCCTCATCTAGATGATTGATTAGATCAAAGATAAAATCTGGGACAGGGCTATTGTGAGTTTCGGAATCCTCTTTGCGAAACCACATGTGTTAAGCCTAATGCTCGGGTAGCCGAGTTAACCGTCCGTTCATGCGGATGATTTCCATTATTCACCAAAGGCGCGTACTTTTGCCCAATGGCTCTCATCCGTTCGGTATTCCAAGAAGAACTCGATGGCGTTTCCCAGTCCCTTGTTGACCTAACAAACATGGTGAGCGATTCCATCCACAAGGCCACCCAAGCCCTCATTAGCGCCGATCTCAAGCTTGCCGAAGAAGTCATCACCAACGACGAAAAAGTCGATAACTACCAGCATGATCTAGATAGCCGCATCATCGACATTATTGCCCGCCAACAACCTGTTGCATCTGATTTACGTGCCTTGGTAACTGCGCTTCGTATGAGCGCTGATTTAGAACGTATGGGCGACCTGGCACACCACGTTGCCAAAGTTGCACGGCTTCGTCATCCAAATTCCGCAGTTCCAAATGAACTCCATGCAACGTTCACTCAGATGGGCTCTGTTGCTGAAAAAATTGCCCGCAAAGTTGGAACTGTGATTGAAACCCGCAACACTCTCTTGGCGCTTGAAGTTGAGAAAGATGATGACGAGATGGATTCACTTCACCGCGAGGTAATCGGAGCCCTCACAAGCTCTACCTGGAATAAGGGAATTGACTCTGCGATTGATTTAACTTTGCTGGGTCGTTATTACGAGCGTTATGCAGATCACGCAGTATCAGTCGCTCGCCGCGTCTACTTCCTAGTCACCGGCGAATACTCAGCGTCTTAATTCTCGCCACACTCTCTTTTCTCAGAGCCTATATATAGGTAGAGTCACGGGCATGACATACAACCCAACTCCTGCAGATAAGTTCACCTTCGGTCTCTGGACTGTCGGCTGGCAAGCGCGTGATCCATTTGGAGATCCAACTCGCGAAGCACTTGACCCGGTTCGCACAGTCAACGAACTCGCAGCACGAGGCGCGTATGGCGTTACCTTCCATGATGATGATCTTTTCCCATTTGGGTCAACTGATTCAGTACGCCAAGGACATATCGATCGCTTCAAGAAAGCACTCGCTGAGACCGGAATGAAAGTTCCGATGGCGACAACTAATCTCTTTAGCCATCCTGTCTTTAAGGATGGCGCGCTGACCAGCAATGATCGCGATATCCGTCGCTTTGCGCTACGAAAAGCGATGCGCAATATTGATTTAGCTGCCGATCTTGGCGCAAAGATCTATGTCTGCTGGGGCGGCCGCGAAGGCGCTGAATCAGAGAGCTCAAAGGATGCGTACGTAGCCCTCGAGCGTTATGCAGAGGGCTTCAATGTTCTCGGTCAGTACGTCCTTGATAAGGGCTATGACATTAAGTTTGCAATTGAACCCAAGCCAAATGAGCCACGTGGCGATATTTTCTTGCCAACTATTGGCCATGCGCTCGGATTTATTCAAATGCTCGATAATCCAGAGCTTGTGGGACTCAACCCTGAAGTTGGCCACGAACAGATGGCAAACCTCAACTTCGTTCACGGTATCGCCCAAGCTCTGTGGCAGAAGAAGTTATTCCATATCGATCTCAACGGACAACGTGGTCCTAAATATGACCAGGATTTTGTCTTCGGCCATGGCGATGTAAAGAGCGCCTTCTTCTTAGTTGATCTCCTTGAGCGTTATCAATATTCAGGTCCGAAGCACTTCGATTACAAACCGGTACGCACAGATGACGATTCAGGTGTGTGGGCTTCAGCAACTTCGAATATGCGCATGTACCTTGTTCTTAAGGAGCGTGCAGCAGCATTCCGTAGCGACCCAAGAGTTATTGAAGCGATGAAGGCATCCAATATCCCTGGACTTTCAGAGCCAACACTTGCAGCAGGTGAGACATGGAAGGATCTTGATAAAGATTCATTCGATGCCGATGCTGCAGGTAAGCGTGGTTACGGTTATGAAATTCTCGACCAACTCGCGATGGAGCACTTGATGGGGGTTAAGGCTTAACGTCGTTAGAATGCCCGAATGCGCTTGGGTGTATTAGATGTTGGGTCAAACACCATACATCTGCAGGTAGTTGATGCCCACCTTGGTGGACCACCAATTCCCAATTCATCTCACAAATCAATCATCAAGTTAACTGAGTTTCTTGATGAAGCTGGTGCGATTACTGATGTCGGAATTGAAAAGATTACGGATTCCATTCAAAAGAATATGGCTGATGCGCAACACCTTAATATCGATGAACTGCTAGCTTTTGCCACTTCAGCAATTCGTGAAGCAGTCAACTCTGATGAAGTCATTGCGCATGTGAACAAGGTTTGTTCGATAGATCTTCAAGTTTTATCAGGCGAAGAAGAAGCCCGATTTACCTTTCTGGCAGCGCGACGCTGGTTAGGTTGGTCTGCAGGAGATCTACTGGTGCTTGATATCGGGGGAGGATCTCTTGAAATTGCGCGGGGTGCTGAAGAGAATCCAACTTTTAAAACATCCATGCAACTTGGCGCAGGCCGATTAACCAGAAGTCATTTAAAGGGCGATCCATTTACATCAAAGTCACTGAAAGCCCTTGAGGAGTACATTGAAGATCAGATTGAACCGCTGGCTCGATCGCTTGCAACATTTGAAAAGGATGTCGCTGCAGGCACAAGCAAAACCTTTAGAACGTTGGCAAAACTTGCTCAGAATTTACATCCAAAGCTAGGTGCACATCTGACTCTCGATGCCCTTGATCAGCTCGTTCCAGAGATCCAAGGTTTAGATCTAGAAAAGCGCAGAGAGCTGCCTGGCGTATCGATGGAACGCGCACACCAACTCGTTGCAGGTTCTATGGTGGCTAGACAGCTTATGCGCACACTTAATTTGAAAGAGATTCGTATCTGCCCTTGGGCGCTACGCGAAGGAATTGTTCTACATAGACTTGACTGGATCGAGCGCTAAAAGCTAAGTGATAGGTAGTCAAGGGCCACAATCTCACCCTTAACTCGATGAACTAACCAAGCATCACCCGGCTCAAGTTTGATCAAATCCTTATTCTTCAACTTTGTATTCAGAATCCCACGCAACATCGTTGGAATTACTGGGTTATGGCTGCAGATCAGAATATTTCGCTCATCTTGCTTCAGCGCATTAGCAAAAGTTATGGAACGTTCTGGGTCAGATTCGAATGTGGCTTCATTCAAACTAGGTACTTTACTGACAGCCAATCCGCGGGATTCACCGAGCGGAGTAACAGTCTGCACGCAACGCGTGAAGTCAGAGGTGTAGATCTCATCTATGGCAAAGGGCGCTAAGTGACCAATCAATGATTGCGCTTGAGCTAAACCATTTTCACTTAGAGTTCGAAGAGAATCATCGCCATCCCAGTCTCCTCGCTCAAGCGCTTTGGTATGGCGCAGAATTATGAGCGTATCAGTCGGTTCCTGAATCCCAAGAAAACGCTCAATCATCTCCTTGTCACTCTGGTGTGTGGCTAAATCAAGAGAATCTGTTGGGCTAAGCCAACGCAACTGATCTACTTCATCATTTGGTTCAAAAATAGGTGCGCCTAGAGCCTGGGCAACCCAGTACTTCACACGCTTCTGCGTACCGTTATCTTCGTATTCAACAGAACCTAATTGGCGAGTAAATCTAGCTTTGATACCAGTTTCTTCCAATACTTCGCGGTAAGCACAGGCCAGTGGAGTCTCATCTCCATCAATCTTTCCCTTTGGTAGCGACCAATCGTCATAACGAGGCCTATGAACCAGTCCAACTTCAATTTCGCCTGCTGTATTTTGCCTCCATAACAGAGCCCCGGCTGCTCTAATCACGCGCGATTATGTTTTTCTACGAAGTGATCTTGGAAATTCACCAAGAGATTTCCATCGAAATCTCGCACCTTACGTTGCCATTGATTATCGTCAAGAAGAGACCATGTCGAGTAGTTCTCAGAGACAGAGTCATCCAAGATGCGGCGAAGTCGATCCTTGTGTTTTTCTGCGTCAATTCGCACTAGCGCTTCTACGCGACGATCTAAATTACGGTGCATGACATCAGCACTGCCTATGTAGAACTCCTCCGCACCATCATTCTTGAAGTAGTAAATACGAGAATGCTCTAGGAACCGGCCAAGAATTGAACGAATTTTGATGTTCTCCCTCTGGGCCTGGGTTGAAAATTGCAGAGCGCAGATGCCTCGAACGATAATTTCAATCTTTACTCCCGCATCAGCGGCTTCATAAAGGGCACCGATAATCTCTTCATCGAGTAGCGAATTGAGTTTCAGGCGAATCCAAGCCGTCTTCCCATCAAGATGATTCTTGGTTTCACGATGAATTCGAGAGAGCAGCCCCTTACGAAGGCTGTGGGGAGCGACCAGAATTCTTGAGTAGTCGTGCTTGGTGGAATAGCCAGAGAGTTCATTGAACAATTTTGAAAGATCTTCACCCAGTTCGGGTTCAGAGCTAAGAATTCCTAGATCATCATAGAAGCGAGCAGTCTTTGGGTTGTAATTTCCGGTTCCGACATGGCAGTAGCGACGCAGGACATCACCCTCTTCACGGACAACTAGAGATAACTTCGCATGTGTCTTAAGCCCCATCAGACCATAGACGACGTGCACACCAACTTCTTCCAGCTTTCTCGCCCAACGCACATTTGCCATTTCATCGAAGCGAGCACGAATTTCAACTACGGCAAGAACTTGTTTGCCAGCTTCCGCAGCTTCAATAAGAGCTTCGACAATCGGAGAATCTCCTGAGGTGCGATACAAGGTCTGTTTGATTGCGAGAACTTGAGGGTCTCGGGCAGCATTTTCTAAGAACTTAACCACCGAGGAAGTAAATGATTGATATGGGTGGTGGAGCAGGATTTCACCCTTACGTAGGGCTGCGAAGTAAGAATCTGGAGATTCAGGGTCTACATCGCGTAGCTCGGGCGCTGTCTCACTTCTAAAGGGCTTGAACTTCAGTTGTGGGAAATCCAAATCTGCAATCTGATTGAGAGAGACTAAATCTAGAGGTGAGTCATATTTGATGACATCACTCGGTTCAATTTCAAGCTCATCCATGAGTTCGTTGAGAACTTCATGCGCAATAACCTTATCTACCTCAAGGCGAACGGGTGGTCCGAACCTACGGCGCGTGAGCTCCTTCTCCATGGATTCAAGGAGATCTTCGCTCTCATCCTCATCTAAATCTAAATCTTGATTTCTTGTCACTCGGAAGAAGAAATGATCCTTGAGCTTTACTCCCGGGAAGAGTTCTGGCAGGTTCTCAGCAATCAGCTCATCAATGAGGACGAATCGATGCTTAGTAGGGTCTGAGGTACGGATAAATCTAGGTAAGTTGGTTGGAACCTTAACGCGGGCGAAACTGATGTCATGGTCATCGCTTGATTCAATATTGATTCCGATATTCAGGGATAGCCCAGAAATGTATGGAAAAGGGTGGGAAGGATCAACAACGAGCGGGGTAAGAACTGGAAAGATTCTTCGGTTGTAGTATCCCTTCAGGTCTTCCCGCTCTGCCTCAGATAGTTCGCTGATTTTTGCGAACTCGATTCCGTGTTCCTTAAGTTCAGGGACAATCACATCACGGAAGCGCTCTGCTTGAGTATTGACGAGTAGCTGAGTTCGATCAAGCACCATCTTAAGAAGTTCTTGCGGGGCATAGCCTGCGCTATTGATGGTTGTACTTCCACGTTCTATCTTCGCTTTAAGGGATGCAACACGAACCATGAAGAATTCATCTAAGTTGGAGGAGAAGATTGAAAGAAAACGAACACGTTCAAGAAGAGGAATAGTTGGATCTTCGGTGAGTTCAAGAACTCGGGCATCGAAATCAAGCCAACTGAGTTCTCGGTCTTGGTACGGACCTTTCAGTTCTCTCACGTGGCTAGTTTGGCGCAGGAAAGTGAATTTCAGGTAATCGGGAGGTGAACCGAGAAAATCAACTCTTTTCGAAAGCCACCCTTATGCCAAAACCAATGAGAGCTAGCCCGGAAGCGCGTTCTACAATTTTCTGTACCCGTGGATTGCGGAGCGCGTTCTGTGCAAAACCTGCGCCCAGAATAATCAAAGAGAACCAGGTAAAGACCATCGCATTGTGAATTGTGGCGAGGATGAAGCCACCTAATAGCGCAGGCAATTCTGTCGGAAGAAATTGTGGCAATGCAGCAACGTAAAAGACGCCATTCTTTGGATTACTCACGGTAATAAAGAGTGCGCGAGTGAATCCTTTCCAAAAGGAAGTTTTACTCTCTAGACGCGCTTGGATTGTCTCGGGTGAGATATGGCGAGAATCCAGCCACATTTTGATTCCTAAATACACCAAATAGATAGCACCAATCCATTTAAGGATTGTGTATGCAATCTCTGAAGCAATAAGCAGCGCACTAATTCCAAGAGCTGCCGCTATGCCCCAAACCCAGACTCCACCTAAGATTCCAAAGAGAGTTGCATAACCGCTACTGCGTCCACCAATTGTGACCGCGCGAAAAATCTGTGCGGTATCTAGACCTGGAAGCAGAGTGAGCAAACCTGCGAGGACTGCAAAGCTAAGCAGGTTCTCAAGCATCTGCGTATCCTACTCGTGTGGCATTCCTACTTGAAAGGTCGCACTCGTGCGTGAGATAAGAACGATCGATTATCACACTGCTGGCGAACCCTTTCGTATCGTGGCAAACCCTCCCGTTGAGATTGTGGGAGATACCGTTGCTAATCGCCGTGTCTACGCGATGGGAAGTGCGGAAGTTGATGGGTTAAGAAAACTTCTCTGCTTCGAACCCCGAGGGCATGCCGATATGTATGGATGTTTTATTACGCCTCCGGATGATGATGAAGCAGATTTTGGAGTTCTCTTCTGGCATAAGGATGGATTCTCAACAGCATGCGGCCACGGAACTATTGCACTTGGAGTCTGGGCAATTGAATCAGGCAAAGTTGCAATTGACCCCAGCGGAGTTACAGATGTAGTAATTGATGTTCCCTCTGGACGAGTTACTGCCCGTGTACATACAAATGGCTCGGTCATTGAAAGCGTAGATTTCGTCAATGTTGCCAGTTATCACATGCATAGCGATATCAGTGTGGATACATCTTTAGGTGCGCTCACAGTTGATGTCTCATTCGGTGGGGCTATCTATGCTCAACTAGATGCTACACAAATTGGCCTTTCTGTAACGCCTGAACATTATGGCGAGATAATTGCCATTGGTCGCGAAATTAAATGGGCGCTTTACGATTCAGAGTATGCAGAGCACCCAACTGATTCACGGTTAAGCGGCATATACGGAACTATTGTTTATGAAGATTTAGCGACAGGCGCTGATGGAGTTAAACGCCAGAGGAATGCCACAATCTTTGCCGACGGTGAAGTCGATCGTTCGCCTTGTGGCTCAGGTACCTGTGCACGTTTAGCCACCCTAGTAGAGAAGAAGCAGTTGAATATTGGCGAAGTACTCAAGCACGATTCCATCGTTGATTCACAATTTCTTGGCGTAGCCAAAGCTCAAGTGGCATCTGATGGATACGATGCAATATTGCCGCAAGTTACAGGAATGGCTTATAAGACTGGTGAGTCAGTGTTTACCGTTGATCCGCGCGACCCACTAACTCCTGGGTTTGTCCTTCGATGAATCCAAGAAGTATTTCAGCGGCAGAAATCATTCAGAGTTTCACATTCCTCGGTGCAGTTACCGCTATCGAAGATGCGCTCAAGGGCGGCTTAGATCCGGCCGCAGATTTACAGCGCTCGATTCTTCCGATTGAAAAAGGTGAGCTGCTGCTGATGCCAGCGACATCGGCTGAAGGTTCGGGCATGAAGATTCTTACCATCGCACCAAATAACCCAGCTCTTAACCAACCGCGCATCCAAGGTGTTTACATCCTCTTTGATAAAGAGAACCTTTCTATCTCTTCACTTCTTGATGGCGCAGCGCTAACTACCTATCGAACTCCGGCAATCTCATTTGCAGCCATTCGCCCGGCGCTGGAATTAAGTCAAGAAGATCTGTCAGTAGTTGTCTTTGGCTCAGGACCACAGGCAATCTCGCATATTCAAACGCTTGCAGCTGTTCTTCCTACACATGTAAAGGTAAAGAGCGTCGCATTTGTACCGCGAGATTTAGAGAAAGCTAGAAAGCGAGTTCCGAATTTGGCAGAGTTGGGGCTTACCTCTGAGTGCACAGTGCAGATTTTGGAAACTGGCACTGCTGAAGTTCAAGACCATCTTCAGCGCGCTGATTTAGTTATCGCAGCAACTACCGCGCGAAGCCCGCTCTTTGACTCATCCCTTCTCAAGGATTCAGTCATTGTTATCGCAGTTGGTTCTCACGAACCTGATGTTCGCGAAGTTGATTCCAAGCTCCTCGGTAGGGCACAGATTGTTGTAGAAACTAGAGCAAGTGCGCTGCGTGAAGCAGGAGATGTCATTATGGCTATCAGCGAAGGTTTAATTACAGAAAATTCTCTCAATGATTTAGCCGATGTTGTCTGCGGCAGAGTCACGTTAAATCGAGATGAGCCAATCTTCTTTAAGAGCTCTGGAATGTCTTGGGAAGATCTAGTGATTGCTCGCGCGATTGAGCGCACGCTTTAGTAAGCGCCTATAGAAGAGGAAGAGTAAAGCTACAGCCGTCACTGCAGTTTCAATAACAGTAATGACTACAGGTAGGCCTGGGTCATCGGCGGTCAGTAGCAATAGAACAAGTCCAATTGCAATTACAGCCCAGATAAATAAAAGCGCTGCAATTGCGTAGTTAACAAACTTTAGCTCGATAGATCGCCCCTTCTCCTTTTCCAAGGCATCGACAATTTTCCAAACGCTGATGACGATGATTTCAACTGCAAGAATCACTAAGAATGAAAGGGCGGTCAAAGGCCAGCGGAGATGACCGTTCTCTGGTTCCTCCTCGGACATGTAACGGAATTGACCTGGAAAGGAGAGAAACTGCAACATAAGAAGTAGGGCAAAGAAAATTGATAGGACTGCTTTGAGTAGCGTTGCTGGGTTAAAGATAGAGATCAATTGGGCCATTTCTTAGGCAGTTTTTCGTGAACGAGTGAGTTGATGTACTACCCACTCTAGCGGACCTTGTCTGAATCTTTTGAGCCATTGAGTTGATCCCCAAACAAGGAACAGCCACATGAAAAGAGCCACCAACATGACAAGCCAGATATCTAGCTTTTGAAATAACCCTAAACCCCACGGTCCAAATATGAGTGAAGCTAATACAGATTCGCCGATGTAGACGGTGAGCGACATTTGGCCAGCAGGGCGCATCCAGGCAACTAAATGTGGCTTGGTCATATTCAGCTTAAGTATTACTCCGACATAGACCATTGAAAGAAGTGGCGCTGTTAGAAATGCAAGGAAGAGCGTTGCTAGATGAATTGCCTCTGAAACATCTGCCGACTGCTCGTTGCGAATTGCAATATTTGCGCATACGACCTGAATAGGAAGGCCAAATATCAATCCATTCTTGATCATTCGGGAGATACGTTGGGTATCAAAAGGCTCCTTGAGGAATCCCGATCGCTGAGTTCGCAGCCCATAAAGAAATGCAGCAAAGGCGAATCCACCTTGGAGAATTAGCCCAGCACCAAGTACACCCCAAACCCACAAATCAACACGTGGTGCAATCGATGCCAAGAAAGTGCTATTTCGAAGCACTTCATCTAAACCAGATTCTGGCAGCGTTGCGGTTGAATCTTCAGGAAAGTACCTCTCTGCCACGTAAATCAAGGTGCCAAGAACAATCAAAATTGTTGAAGAGATTGAATAGATTATTCGTGTCCAGATTTTGAGGGTGCGATCTGTGCGAAAGAGAAAGGGGATAAGGAGCAACCCGAAGGCTCCGTACATAAAGAGTATGTCGCCATGCCATAAGAAGGTGAAGTGGAGTCCACCAAGAGCCATCAGGACGATACATCTACGGACCCAGCGCCAACGATTACTTCGATCGTTCTTAACGATGTAGCCAGAGCTAAATCCAAATAGGAATGAGAAGAGAAGATAAAACTTTCCAGCAAAGAGCGCCAACATCACAAGCGCAACTGATCCGTTGAGAGCGCTTTGGACATATTCGCCTCGAGCGCCATTCTCACTACTCAAAGCCATAAAGGGGATGTTGACTACAAGAATGCCGAAGAGTGCAAAGCCTCGTAGAACATCGGGGGCTATATCTCGCTCTCTCTTCACCACGACAGGTAACTCGTTTCTCTTTGGAAAGTTGTGGTGAGGCGGGTCGGGCTCGAACCGACGACGACCGAATTATGAGTTCGGGGCTCTAACCAACTGAGCTACCGCCTCGTCAGTGGCAATCTTATAGCGTCGCCAGTACCTGCCCGACTATCTCGTGAGGCTTGATATCTGCAGGCCATGAAGGGTGTGGCATACCAATTGCGTGTGCGATAACAAATGATGCACGTTCTTGGCTGCTATCTCCGCCATGGCCACCTTCATCGCGATGGCCATGATCTGTGGTGATGACGATGAGCCAC
This sequence comes from Candidatus Nanopelagicaceae bacterium, assembly GCA_965267965.1. Classification (GTDB taxonomy): domain Bacteria; phylum Actinomycetota; class Actinomycetes; order Nanopelagicales; family Nanopelagicaceae; genus Planktophila. The sequence continues at coordinate 1,043,014 of OZ254131.1, read as the reverse complement.
TTCTCATTCATTGTTCTATATCTATTGTGAATAGTCTGATGCAACATTTCTACAAGTAGATCAATGCGCTCGATGGCGTCGAAGTACTTACCTTCAACAGTTCCATGCAAATGCCCTGCTTCATCAGCGCCACAGAAGTAGACGAAGCTGAGGTCGGGGCCTGATTCGTGAAGAGTCTTTACAGTTTCATGTGCCACTTCCACATCTACAGTTTCATAACCATTGGTCTCACCATCTCGAACAAAGATTGAGTGCTTGCCAGCTTCTTGATCACTTACTCGAGTGGCTAAAACTGGGCCAACATTACGTGGATCGATTAGTGGCGGCCAGCCTGCCGCAGCGAATGTCCTGAGCTCAGGGAACTTGCTTTTTGCCAGAGTTAATAGGTCAGGTGCATTCTCTAAGCGGTGCTCTTTAAAGTCATTATCAACAACGCCATGAACTTCTTGAGTGGTACCAGTCAACAAAGTCGTCCAACTTGGCCCAGATACAGTGGGGAGATCGACAACCATGTCGCTAAAGAATGAATCATTTCGCAGTCGCGCCAAGGTCTTGGCTCGCCCTGAATCAATTGCCCGCTGGAGCATCAGACCATCAATTCCAATCAGGAGGATTTTGGTCTTAGCTGCCATGAAGAAAGAGTATGACAAAGCTCTATTTTCACTCTAGAGCTATCGGTAGGATTCACCCATGAATCACCTCAGCCAATCGCGCTCATCTATCATTTTTGAGCGAGAAGGAGATTCTCTTTCAATCCTTTACTGGGGAAAGAAGATTGGCAATCTAGGTTCTGATTTCGAAAAATCTATTGATTCAGCTCTCGCGAGAGCATCAGCTCATGGCGCCCTTGATGCAGCTATCGGCAATCTAGTGCTGCGCGAACACTCACGTGGGTGGTCAGGACATCCTGCTCTGCGCGGTCATCGCAGCGGAGTAAGCGCCTCAAACGGCTTTACAGTAAAGAGTATTTCGCAGAGGGATCAGACTCTTGCTGTTGAATTTGAAGATGCACTTGCTGGCCTTGAAATTTCCATGACATATACGCTGACCGAGTCAGATATCTTGTTAATGGATGCTGAGGTAAAGAACGTTTCAGAAGGCGATTACTTCCTAGAGCATTTCCTTTACTGGCTACCTCTTGCTGAGCAAGCAGACGAAGTCTTAGATTTTTACGGCCACTGGACTAAAGAACGTCAGCCACAGCGCCGCGCGATTAGTTATGGGCTTACTAGCCGAGAAGGTTTTGAAGGCAGAAGCGGCCACGATTACACAATCACTCAAGTAGCGCTTAACCACGCCACAGGTTTCCGCCACGGAGAAGCTTGGTCGCTCGGAATGGCATGGAGCGGTAACAACCTGGCACATGTGGAGCGTTTGATTGATGGGCATAAATCGATTGGCGCTGGCGAGTATCTCTTGCCAGGTGAAATCATTTTAAAGAAGGGGCAGAGCTATAAGGCACCTCGCGCTGTGGCCACCTTTAGTGATCGCGGTTTAGATGGATTAACAAATAACCATTACACATGGATTAGATCTCGCAGTAATCACATTACAAAGAAGAAGCCACGCCCATTGACTTTAAACATGTGGGAAGCGGTCTACTTCAATCACAATGAAGATGGAATTCGTAAGATCGTCGATAAGGCAGCAGAGATTGGCGTCGAACGCGTTGTGCTCGATGATGGTTGGTTTGGATCTCGCCGTGATGACAAGTCAGGGCTAGGGGATTGGATTGTTTCGAAAGAGGCATGGCCTAATGGGCTTGGACCAATCATTAAGTACATCAACGATAAAGGTATTGAGTTCGGTCTCTGGTTTGAGGGCGAGATGGTCAATCGCGATTCAGATATTTATCGCGCACATCCTGATTGGATTCTGCAAGAGCCGGGGCGTATTCCGGTTGAAGGTCGTTGGCAACAAGTTCTTGATCTGACTAAAGAGGGCGCCTATAACCATGTGCTTAATCAGGTCGATGCAGTCTTAAGCGAAAACAACATCGCCTACATCAAGTGGGATCACAACCGCCATCTGACTGACCCAATCTCTGACGGCCGACCTGTAGTGCATAAGCAGACAGAGGCCATCTATCGACTCTTTGATGAACTCAAGCGCCGCCATCCAGGTCTTGAGATTGAATCCTGTTCATCGGGTGGCGGTCGAGTAGATCTTGGAATGATTGAACATGCAGATCGTTTCTGGACTTCAGATCAAAATGATGCGTTAGAGCGTCAGCAGATTCAGCGTTGGACTGGGCTTGTCATTCCACCTGAATTCTTAGGAACACACATTGGCCCAACCGTTAGCCATCAAACTCATCGCACCCACTCAATTAGTTTTAGAGCCCTCAATGCGCTCTTTGGCCACGCAGGCATTGAATGGAATATCAGTGAAGCTGATGCAGAAGAGACCAAGGTCTTGAAGGCATACGTAGATTTCTACAAGAAGAATCGTGGTCTTTTACATTCAGGAACTGTTGTCCGTAGCGATGAAATTGTTGGCAGCGCTTATCTTTATGGCACCATATCGCAGGATAAGAAAGAGGCGATCTTTACTTATATGCAGCTATCGACCATTGATACTTTTGGGCCACAGCTAGCAACTTTTGATGGACTTGATAAAGAGAGTGTTTATCAAGTCACAGTAGTGGAAGAACTTAGCTCTTCTGACTTTATGCAAAAGCGCGGACCAGGGTGGTGGCCAACTGTCACTATGACCGGCGATCACTTCGCACATATTGGCCTGCAGTTACCAGTGCTAAAACCTGAAAGTGGACTACTTTTTCATTTTCGCGCAATCTAGAGGTAGCATTTAGCACGTCCATAACAGTCAACGTCGACTTAGGAGTTAATTGTGCTTGTCGGTATCCCAAAAGAAGTTAAGAACAACGAATTTCGAGTTTCAAATACACCGGCAGGAGTTCACTCTCTCGTCCTGGCAGGCCATCAAGTCTTTGTTGAAAAAGGCGCAGGACTTGGTTCGGCTATCACCGACAGCGAATATGTAAAAGCTGGAGCAACAATCCTCGATACCGCCGATGAAGTTTGGGCGAAGTCCGAGATGATCATTAAGGTGAAAGAGCCTGTTGCTGAGGAATATCACCGCATGCGTAAGGGTCAGATCCTCTTTACCTATCTGCACTTAGCAGCATCACGCGAATGTACCGATGCGATTGTTAAATCTGGCATCACAGCCATCGCCTACGAAACTGTTGAAATTAATCGTTTCCTCCCGCTTCTTGCTCCTATGTCTGAAGTTGCAGGACGCATGTCGATCCAAGTTGGAGCCGCAGCGCTGCAACGCCCAGCGGGTGGGCGCGGAGTATTGCTCGGTGGCGTACCTGGGGTTGCTCCTGGCAAGGTAGTAATCCTTGGTGGCGGAAGCGTTGGAGTATCAGCAGCTGCAATGGCGATTGGTCTTCGCGCAGATGTCACTCTGCTTGATATCAATTTAAAGCGTTTAGGTGAAATTGATGAGATGTTCCATGGACAGGTAAAGACTGTTGCATCTTCACCATACTCAATCGAAGAGCATTGCATGCAAGCTGACCTAGTAGTTGGCGGAGTTCTTATCCCAGGAGCGGCAGCGCCAAAGCTTGTTACCGATGCGATGGTTGCCAAGATGAAGCCAGGCTCAGTTTTGGTTGACGTTGCAATCGATCAAGGTGGTTGCTTTGAAGGTTCACATGCAACAACTCACGCGGATCCAACTTTTAAGGTTCATAACTCGCTCTATTACTGCGTGGCAAATATGCCGGGCGCAGTCCCAGCAACATCTACAGCTGCACTTTCCAATGCCACACTCAAGTATTCATTGGCACTCGCCAATAAGGGTTGGCAGAAGGCGCTGGAGGATGATGCAGCACTTGCTGCCGGACTGAACGTGCATGAAGGAAAGATCATGTACGCAGCAGTTGCAGCAGCGCACGGCTAACCAACTAATTAATTAGTTGGAATCGGTTTAGTGGCGCTGAAAACCTTTACGCCCCCAGACTTCCCATAGCCCCATCACGCTCAAGATGAGCGCGAAGCCGAAGAGCACATCTTCGGCAGGAGCTGAGAAGAAGCGAAGACCGACGATTGCATCAGGGTCATACATCACAATGTTGCGCGATGTAAGCCACCAATTTGTTAAGAATTGGAAGGGCAAGATGATCGCGTAAGAAGTCCAAAACGCTGGACGTGTAAGCAGCGAAGTCCTAAAGCCAAATAAGTCATTCATGACTGCAAGCGAAAAAGCCACGATCGCAATATCAGAGTAGATCATTCGCCGAACTCATCCTTTCGCCAATGTGGCTTCACTTTGGTGACACCTTCAATGGTGAAGATTGCTGCCATGGGAACAATGATGAAGAAGAGATACTCTTCAAGTGGAATATTGAGTGGTCCGTAAATTCCTAGAATCTGCTCGCGATCAAAGAACCAATGTCCTTGCGAAATCGCGTAGGCGTCCCAGGCGAGAAAGAGAACGCTGATAGGCAGAACGCTGATAGCAACTCTTTTGATGCGACGGAGCACGCCAGTCTTGAGATAAATCTCGAGCCAAGCGGAGCCGCAGAAGGTAAATATGAGCATTGCCATATATGACCACTGTTTCATGTTCGCATTTTGGCATAGTTGCGGGCGAAAATTGCTACTGTGGCGTTTATGGACACAGCAAAGTTAAGAACTTTCTCGAGAGTCCGAACCTTCTCGAGTGGAGCAGTTGCTCTAGCTATTGCACTTTCTCTACTTTTCTCTTCGTGGCTCGGAAGTGATTCGCTTAACTGGCAGGTAGTGCTTGCGGTGATTGCGCTAGCAGTCGGTATTCCACACGGCGCACTCGATCATTTGGTGACGCTACCTAAAGCTCAGCCGCTGAAAATGGCCTTCTTCATCGCTATCTATATCGCCATCGCACTTGCAGCAATCTGGGCTATCTTGCAATGGAATGTGTGGGGCTTTATTGGCGTCGTAATTATGAGCGCCACACATTTTGGAATCGGCGATAGCGCATTTATCTCTGAATTAGATCGCCTCAAAGGTCGCACATCTTCACAACTACCTGTCTGGGCATATGCCAGCGCTGGGGGAGCTCTGCCAGTGGCGATTCCATTAGTAAACAGCCGCAGCACTGAGGCGCTTGAAAAGGTAAATAGCAATCTCGTTAACTGGCATAACGGGTATGACGCGCAGATACAACTTGCAGTTGCAGCGATTGCGACAATATCTCTCTTGGTCTTGGCATCTCGCAAGCGCTATCGCGACTGCGTTGATATCGCTCTGCTTGCAGCTCTGGCAGCTTTCGCGCCTCCTCTTGTTGCATTCGCTGTCTACTTCGGTTGCTGGCATGCCATGCGCCATACCGCCCGACTTTCTTCTCTACTACCAGCATCGATTGCCGCCTATGAAAGAGATGACTCTGGTGGCGCATTCCGTAAAGCGGTAATTCCAGGTCTGCCGGCGTTATTTGGAACTCTCATCTTTGTCGCGCTTCTTGCTGGCTTTTCGCGCGATGACATCACTGATCAATTCCTCTGGTTAACCCTGGTTACGATTTGGGCTCTCACAGTTCCTCACATGATTGTCACAGCAAAACTCGACCGCGCCGCACTCAAGAATTGAGCGCGCATTAGTTAGGCTCTGCGCCATGTTAAGAAAACTGCTTGCTCTTACGCTTCTATTTACAACTATTCCAAGTGCACAAGCTGCCCCAATATATGTATTTCCAGTCCCTAACTGCGAAGTCAACTATGCACGCGCACACCATGACTATCCTGCGACAGATATTTTGGCCAAAGCTGGATGTCGCTTTGTTGCACCAACCAGTGGCGTCGTTGATGAAGTAAATCGAATTGATACATGGCGAAGCCCACCCAATCTAGGTATTACTCGAGGTGGACTTTCAGTTTCAATTATTGGCGATGATGGCGTTCGTTATTATGGTTCACACCTGCGCTCTATTCCACTGAGCATCGAACCTGGCGTAGTTGTTAAGGCAGGAAGACTGCTTGGAACAATTGGTGCAACAGGAAGTGCACGTGGTACAGCGCCACATCTTCACTTTGGAATTTCGTGGCCAACCCCGCCTGAAACATGGTGGGTTCGCCGTGGGGTGGTCTTGCCGTGGAAATATCTAGAGGCTTGGAAGAATGGAAAAGATCTATCTCCTGTAAAAGAAGTAAATGCAAAGCGTGAAAAGCTAGGCGAGCTTCCGCCAGAACCAAGTAAGTAGTTGGAAATTTCCTGGGCGCCAAGTTTCTTGCTCTAGTGTTCTGGAATGCCTTTCACTCTAAGTATCAGCATGAAACTTAGGTTCGCTGGAATTGCCCTTGCCTGGGGAACTTCCTTTTATCTAATCAAAATCTCGCTCGAGAGCTTTTCTCCGATTGAAATTACTTTCTTACGTTCATTCTTGGGGTTTCTCACCTTGTTTACGTGGTGCAAGATTAGAAGAATCTCAATTCCTAAACCGTCGCGGCTTTGGATACACCTTGGCGTCCTTTCCGTGCTTCTCAATTCGGCGCCAAGTTTTCTCTTTGCAAAGGCTGAGACTCAACTCAGCTCTACGTTGGCAGGGTTGATAAATGCCACAACACCCGCAATCACAATTCTGCTCGTCTCAGTGATTCTTCGAACTGAAAGTATTACGAGAACCCAGGTCTTTGGATTGGCAGTTTCTTTCATGGGCATAGCAATTTTGGTTGAAGCGTGGAAGGGCTTGGGAGAGAGCTCCCTATCTTCAGTTCTCGCACTTTTCGCAGCAGTTTCTTGCTTTGCAGTTTCATACCCTTATATTCGTAGGTTCTTGATCTCACGCAATGAATCAATTGAAGGAATGATCACAATTCAATTAGCTATTAGTTCAATTTCATTACTTCCAATTTACCTAATTTCCGATCCTTTTGCGCTAGAAGTTATGACCGCACCTCTGTTTTCAATCCTTGCACTCGGAGTGTTTGCTTCAGGAATTGCGTATGTTTGGAATACACAGGTGATTTCTTTCTATGGAAGTGCCAGGGCAAGTAGCGTTTCATATCTAATTCCAGTAGTTGCGCTTGTATCTGGATTTCTTTTCTTAGGTGAAAATCCGACAAATAGTCAATTGATTGGAGGCGGAGTAATTCTCTTAGGGATATGGCTCTCTAAAGAGAATCAAACGAGTGAGTAACTCTTCATTCCTTCCGAACTCTTGAATTCTTGTGTCAAGCTAAGACCATGTCCTGGTGTGTCATTAACTTGTAAACTGGCCCCATCAATTCCTGGCAATCCTGTTACTAGATGTGGGTACCAGGTTCTGAAGCTAGCACGTACGGTTTCTTGAATAGCAGCATTCGAATCTGCAGTTGATAAGTGGGCACCAACTAGTAATCCGACTGGCCCTGTGCAGTCATGTGGAGCTATGGCTATTTTGTTTTCACGAGCTAAGGCAGCAAATTTGAGCGCCTGTGTTATTCCACCACACCAACCAATGTCCAGGGTCAAGTAATCAACCAAATTTTTACTGGTCAGTGCTTGGACTCTACTTAAACTAGCAACGGTCTCGCCATGTGCAATTTTTGGAAATCCTGGACGGCGAAGAAGGGAAAGTTCATCAACAAGGTCGGGGTGCAGGGGATCTTCCACCCAGAAAATATCAAACTCAGATATTGCTTCAAAAATCCTGATTGCTGAACTTGTATTCCAAAGTGCGTGTAGTTCGACCATAATATCCATGCGGTTTCCCACGGTGTTTCTAATCTTTCTGATTACCTCCACACCTTCATTCAAATCAGAATCAGAGATTTCCTCACCCCAATTCTTTTCTGCATACACATCAAACGGCCAAATCTTCATGGCAGTAATGCCCTCCGCAAGCAAGTCGGCTGCGAGCGTTCCAGCGTCGCTCATGAATGCTTTGAGGTCTTCGTATTGCGTGGAATCACTATCGAGGCCCCAAGATGATGAACCTTGATTGGATTTGCGCATATACATCCGGCCTGCACAGGTGTTGTAAATTCGTAGCTTTCGCGAAGATTCTCCTCCAAGCAATCGATACAGTGGCAGATTCCTGTGTTTTGCTGCAATATCCCAGAGCGCGATATCAATTGCGGACCGAGCGCGAGTCTCTGCCCCAGAACTGTTATGGCCTACGTAAGTAGTCAGTCGCCGTGAGATGTCTTCAACATCAAGTGGATTTAAACCAATTATTGCGGGCCCAGCAAAAGATTCGACAAATTGGGCAATTGTTGAACCGAAATAGTAACTTTCCCCTAGGCCTACCAGGCCAGTGTCAGTCGTAATCTCAACATGAAATAGGTTCGGAAAGTCATCATGTACAAATGTTTGAACCTTGGTAATTCTCATTATGAACTCACAATTCCAATCTTGAAATCCCGTAGTGCAGAATCCAGAACTTCTTCAACCGTGAGAGTGGAGTGGAGAATCTCTTTGACAATACGATCAGCAATGTCACTCAACTTATTGTCTAAGTCAGATTTGTATGAGTCTTCAGCAATATGCAGATGCTTTGACATTGCTTTTTGAGCTGCGGCTGCATCTTTCTTTTTTACAGCTTTCAGAATTGTGTGGTGGAGAGGTGCTCCGAGCTGGAAGATTGCTGGATCTGAAAGGCTTCGAAGCATGGTTTCGAATGCCAAAGAGGTAATTGAGCCGAACATAATCTGAAGAACTGGATTCTTTGTACTTCTTGCAAGCAACGAATGGAAAGCAATGTCCGCTTGAGCCTTTGGAACCAGTGAGGTTGCATTGTCAAATGCACTCAAAGCAACTTCCATTTGAGCGATATCTTCTTCCGTAGCTCTTAACGCCGCATATGAAGCACATTGTTCTTCTAAGTGCGAGCGAGCTTCAATTAGATGCCGTGCTGTGGCTGAAGATTGCAGGACAGCAACATGCACATTTCGAGCAGCATTGAGCATGTCTGGCTTCTTGACGTAGACGCCTTTTCCTGGCACCGTCTCGATTAATCCTTGTCTTTGTAATCCGGCTAGTACTTCTCTGAGGAAAAGTCGTGAGACACCAAACTCCTCAGCAAGGAGACGAGCAGAAGGCATTAATCCATTCTGTGCTTCATCGCCCAGAATAAATCTCTGAGTCAGATTTCTTGCCAACTCATCTTGGGTGACTTGTAAGCCCTTTTGTACCACCTAAATCACATCCTCTGGGTCCATTGGATAGAGGCTCGCGCCACCATCAATGAGGAGATTTGATCCAGTCATATACAAAGCCTTGGGACCAAGTAGAAAAGAAACTCCATCTGCAACTTCTTGAGCTGTCTGTAGGCGACCGAGAGGAATCGCTCTCATAGCTCGCATCTTGTAGTCAGTCTCTTCTCTCCATTGCTTTGCTGCCATTCCCACATCAACAATCCCTGGGGATAATACATTGGATCGAATTCCAAATTTTGCATTTTCTCTAGCGATTCCGCGGCTCAATGAAACTAATCCAGCTTTAGATGCGGCATAAGGAGTTATTCCTGGCCAAGGGACATGATCTACCCATGAACTAATAAAAATTATTTGACCCTTTACTGAATTAGCCTGCCAGTACTTGAGAATATCCCTAGAAAGTTTCATCTGACTTGTTAAGTTCGAGCTCATTACATTTTCAATGTCTTCATCGGATTGGGCGACTAGCTCCCCAGAAATGACAATGCCAGCTAGCGCGACGACTGCATCGGGGAAACTTTGATTCGCTAATTGAGCAATCAATTTTTCAATTTGTTTGTTGTCAGTTAAGTTGGCTTCTATGTACTGAGAATTATTAGGAGCAATTTTCTTCAGTTCTGATGCGCCATCACTTTGCGGAATGCGATCGATAGCGATTACATGGGCGCCCAGTTTGCTGAGCGTACGAGTAACTTCAGAACCGATTCCGCCGAGCGCACCAGTGATTGCAATATTGGAGAACGATAAATTTTCGTTATTTACATTCTGCAAGAGCCTTCACCCTTCCCGTTAACATCAGACTTTTGGCGAGAATCGCCAAAAGAATTTACCCCTATGAGTATTGACAACGTCTTTTCCCAAGAGCAGACTCTCCCACCAAGACCCCCTGTCTGACAAGTCAGATAGCCAACAAAAATGAAGAAAGGTTCGAGATGAAGACTTTGCGTCGATCTACTGCGCTCACCGCCATCGGTGTTTTGGGTGCTTCTCTCTTGATCGGAACCACTGCGGCGACAACTTCAACAGCTGCGTCATGGTGCTCCGATGTCAAGATCAGCTATTTCAAAGGAGGAACTGCAGATAGTTTCTCTGACATTCTAGAAAAGGGTGCCCGTCAAGCAGCCGCCGATACTGGTGCAGATGTCACCATCATCAGCTCTAAGTGGGACTTCCCAACTATGGTAAATCAATTCCGTGAGGAAATTGCGAAGAAGCCAGATGCAATCTCATTCATGGGACATCCTGGAGATGCAGCAATTCTGCCACTTGCCAAGCAAGCCAAGGCGGCTGGAATTCTCGTTGACTTTGCAAACGTTCCAGCAACTAAGTCAATTGCCGAATTGAATGGTGGTTTCGTCGGAGCCAACCTTTCACTTATGGGCAGATTGCTTGGAGAACGTTCAGTGAAAGACTTTGGTCTTAAGCGCGGCGATTCAGCAATCGTAATTGGTACTTTTGGAGTTCCTGGACGTTCCGATCGTGAAGATGGAACAGTGAAGGCTCTTGAGAAGAAGGGCATCAAAGTTACCAAGCTCAATCTCCAGCCACTTGGAGATACGAACGGTAATCCTGAACTAGTGACACCTACATTGACTGCAAGCATCAAGGCTGCTTCAAACTTGAAGCTAATCGTTGCTGCTGGTCCAGTTCTCGGCAATATGCCAAACTACTTCAAAGCTGCAAACCTCAAGGCAGGTGCTGTGAAGGTATCTGGATTCGATCTAGGTAAGACAGTTCTCGCAGCATTTGAGAGCGGTCACGTTCAGCTCAGTGCTGATCAGGAACCTTTCAAGCAGGGATATGTTCCTATTGTCTCCCTCTGCTTGCAGAAGAAGTTCGGCCTGTCTGCATCTAGCGTAGACACATCAGCAGGATTCGTAACTACAGCAAACTACAAGACTGTAGCTGCGCTTCCAGCTGGCTTCCGTTAAAAACAAGGTATAGACATGAACCCGACCGAAAGTGAAGAATAAGTTATGAGCAGAACACCGTTAGTTAAACTGGTTAATGTAAGTAAGTCTTTCGGTCGGGTTTATGCCCTTGAAGGTATAAATCTTGAACTCTATCCTGGAGAAATCGTTTCTCTGGTTGGAGACAATGGCGCTGGAAAATCAACGCTCACCAAGATCATCTCTGGCACAGAGAAGCCAGATTCAGGTAGTGAGATCTACTTTAAAGGTGACTTAGTTCGAAATTGGAACTCTGCCAAAGCACGGTCACTTGGTATTGAGACCGTACACCAGAATCGAGCTCTATCAGAACAACAGAGTATTTATGCAAATGTTTTCTTAGGACGAGAAAAAACTAATGCGTTTGGCTTTGTTAAACGCAAGGAGGAGATTGAACAGACTGAGAAGCTAATGAGAACTATTGGCTATACCTCAAAAGTTTGGACTCCAAGTTCTAGCGTAAACAAGCTATCAGGTGGAGAACGGCAAGGCGTGGCAATTTCTAGAGCAATTCTCTTTGATTCTCAGTTGGTTCTTCTCGATGAGCCAACCACGGCTATGGCGCTTTCCGAAGCCGCCGAAGTTATGGAGTTTATTAGAAATTTGAAGAAAGAAGGACGGTCTGTAATTTTCATCAGCCACAATCCTTGGGATGCACATGCTGTAGCTGACAGGTTTGTGATTCTAGAACGTGGCAAGGTTGTATTTGATGCGCCTAAGGGTGATATGACTGCTGATCAATTTGTTGCCCACCTACATAATTTTGCGAAGAAATAGAGAGTGAACATGTCTGCCAGCAAGAAGTTGCAAATCCCTGAAAAGCTGCGCCCGGTAGTTGGTGCATCTATTTTCTTCTTCATCATGATCATCGCATTCATGATTACATCACCCGGTGTCTTCCTTGACTTCGGAATCTATACCGCGGTGTTTCTCTCACTCCCATTGTTCACAATTGTGGGTCTTGGCCTGGTCTACATCACTGTTGCAGGTGAAATCGATCTATCTTTTCCTTCAATTATTGCCCTATCAGGATTAGCTTTTGCTTGGACGCTCGAGCAGACCCAACTGAACTTTGGGATTGCCGCGATTGCCGCTCTTGTTGTTGGTTCCGCGTGCGGATATCTGAATGGATTGCTTGTGACCAAGCTTGGACTATCCTCATTGATCACAACGCTCGGCATGAACTTCGCCTTAATTGGACTAACGAATATTCTCAATAGAGGTGAAGTTCGCATGTTGAGTGATATGGATGGCACTCTCATCCGAAGAATTGTTGTCGGAAGCTGGGGACCAATCCCAGCGCAAATGTTTTGGAGCCTAGGTGTAGCGCTTGTACTCGGACTCATCCTTCATCGCCATAAGTTTGGAATTCACGTACATGTGGCAGGGGACAATCCTGAGGCAGGTCGTGCCATGGGTGTCAACATTGAACGTACAAAGACGTTGGCTTTTGTCATAGTCGGAATTACAAGCGCGCTTACTGCCATGATTGCAATTCTTCTTAATTCAACTTACTTTGCCACTATGGGTGAAGGTTACTTACTTCCAGTTCTTGCAGCCGTCTTTGTTGGAGGAACTCCAGTGACAGGTGGTCGAGGAACCATCGGCGGACTCGTCATTGGCGCAGCAACTGTTGTGTTCATCCAAGTGGGTGTGGTTGCATCGGGACTAGATGGTTACTGGACTTCTCTAGGTTTTGGACTAGTAATTGTTCTTTCACTTCTTGGGCACCGCTGGTTCTCAGGAAGACTTACAAGATAAAGTCGGAGAGAAAGTTGAAATTACGGTCGCAAGAATCTAGCCACTGGATTGAAGTCGCTGACGAATCGGGCCTCATCACATTAATTGGTCGTGAAGAGAAACCACATAGCGCAGTCTCAGCAATTAAGGCTGGGATCCTCTTGGAGATTGGTGGCGAGGAACGTAGAGCGCCTACTGGTGGCATTGAGTACTTCGATACTCAACTCTCAGGTTCTGTCGTGCGAACTGGTGAACCAAAGCTAGATTCAACGGGTTTGGGAAGCGCTTGGGTGATTCCAGTTGAAATCGGGGGAGTACCAGCCAGAATTGAGTATGTCTTTAACCTTCATGGTCCAGCTGTCTCGATTCGATTGGTCTTGCATCATTCTGAAACCATCATCAGAAATGTAACGCTAGATTTCAAAACTGATTTATTACCTGGTCCATGGACCCTGAATATTCCTGGAAATGGCATGCGAGCAGATTTAAAGCTGGAGCAAATCACTCAGTCGGTTGGAGTTTCTCCACTGGGTGGATTACGTGGATCGGCATCTTTGGTTCATTTATCTCAACAGAATCAATCACTCGCCTTGTGGGCCGACAACGATATTGAAATTCCGGAAGTTATCTTTGAAGCACTCTCCCCAGAGAGTTTCAAGTTTCAGATAAAGAGTAATTTCGGCTCAGATTTATCCGAAATTGACAGGATTTCTCTTCCACTTATGAGTCTGGACCTTACTCCAGGCACCTTTCAATCATTTGTTCCAGTCTTCGCAAGTTGGCTGCAAGATAAAGGAATAAATTCACCGAATAATCCTCCAACGTGGATAAAGCAGGCGATGATTTTTGAAGCTCAAATAGGTTTCTCTGTCTTTGCTCAAGTGAATAAGTACTCGCCATATCCTGAAGTTCGTAATCTCATCAGCGATCTAGACAGAATTAAGAATCTTGGATTTTCATGTATTCAATTAATGCCGAGACAGCCATACCCAAGCTATAACGTCCATGACTACAAGAACGTTGACGTTTCCTATGGAAATAAAGATGAGATAAAAGAGCTCGTGAGTCAGGCGCACAAAAGAGGAATTAAAGTTATCTTAGATGTACTCCTCCATGGAATTCTCGACCAAGAGATTATCAAGATTGCAGCCGATGGCGTAAGAAGCGGTCCTTTCAATGACCTTATAAATTCAGATACTTCAGATAGCTTCAGCTCAGACGTTAAGGATTGGCATAACTACTTAATTGCTTGGTCGCGCCACATCATCGATTTTGAACCTTACTGGTCTGGCGGAAGCCCAGCCAAGACCGAACTCGAAGAGAGCAATCCAGAGTGGTTCTACCGTAACTCTGATGGAGCGATTACTGGCGTTTATACAAAAGCCTTTGATGCAAGAAGTGATAGTTGGAAGAACTACTTTATTGATTCAATGAGGTATCTAGTTGTAGAACTGGGAATCGATGGTTTTAGATTTGATGCACCGACCTACAATGATTTCTATAATTGGGCACCCTGGGCACGTTATCGAGCTGGAGCTTCTGCACTTGCGTGCACTGCCTTGTTTGAGAAGATGCGACCAATTATGAAGGCAATTAACCCAGAACTTCTCTTCTACACAGAGCCATCTGGTTTAAGCCTAAGAAGGTCTATGGATTTGAACTATAACTACGATGAACAGTGGTTGGTTACATCTATCGGAGATACTTCTAGTCAGAAGCCATGGGGAATTCGGAGTGGGAGAGACCTTGCACGTTGGATCAACGATCGCGATTCACTTTTGCCACTCGGTTCAATGACAGCTCACCATATAGATTCCCATGACACGTTCTGGTGGCCGAGCTGGGGGAAGAAGTGGCGAAGAGAGCAGTTTGATCTATCGACTGTACGTCTGCTCACTCTGATTTTTGGTTTATTGCCAGGTCCATTCATGATGTTTGTTGGTGGAGAAGAGGGCATAGAGGATCTTTTGCCTCAGATTTCATCTGTGAAGAGTCAAGACGCGTGGAGAAAGGGAAAGCCAATTTGGTGGACATCATCTAACACTCCTGACGCTGTGTTTGGCCTGACGCATGTTTTCGATAATGAAGCCATTACGGTCCTCGTTAATGCATCATCAGCTCAGGTTGATTTCCAGCCAGAAATTGCCGTAAGCCAAGGCAAATCTCTATTTTATGTGGGTGAGAAATCATCAATTGGGGATAAGGTAATTCTTCCAGCTAAGTCAGGAGTGGTTGTGTCCCATAGTTTGCCTAAACGCCCATGAAGTCTGTCCTCATCACCGGAGTTAATGGAGGGATAGGCCGCGCTTGTGCAGATGAGTTTAAAAACCATGGATATCGAGTTTATGGAACAGATAAGGCTGAGGTAACAAATTGTGCAGCTAATGTGTTTTTTCTGGGTTCGATCACCGATGAAGATATGTGGAAACGCATATCCGAGGATTTCGAAGAGAAAAACGTTGCTTTAGACGCATTGGTAAATATCGCGGGCAGAAATTACTTTAGCGCTATCGAGCAGGCAGATATAAATGAGTGGCGCGATATGTTTGATGTAAATGTTAATGGCATGGTCTGTGCCATTAAGCATACAAAGCAATTCTTGGAGAAGACCAACGCCCCAGCAATTGTAAATATGAGCTCTATTTCAGGGTACATAGGTTCACATGGCTACGCTGCATACTGCGCAACAAAAGGCGCAGTGGACTCTCTGACCAAATCACTTTCACTGGAATTAGCTCCGAAAATTAGAGTGAATGCAGTTGCGCCAGGCTGGATTGAAACCCCTTTTACCGTTGCAGGTTTAGAGCTATCCGAAGATCCTGTGCAGTATAGAAAGAACGTTGAACAGATGCATGCACTAAATCGCGTTGGCACACCCCAAGAAATTGCCAAAGTTATTTATTGGCTGAGCAGCACCGATTCGTCATTTATGACTGGGTCTGTCGTCATCTCCGATGGCGGCTATATGGTCAAGAATTAGAGAACTGCTATGAATTTCGCATCAACGCTTACTCATAGAGTTATCCCTGTTCTCGTCCTGGATGATCCCTCAAAGGCTCATGAGATTGGTTCAGCCCTTGTTGAGTGCGGTTTACCAATTGTTGAAGTAACACTTCGAACCGACAGTGCTTGGCAAGCAATTGAAAATTTCAAGAAAGTCGATGGTCTTTCGGTAGGCGTTGGCTCCGTTACGTCGGTAGAGCAATTGAGCAAGGCTTCTCAACTAGATCTAGACTTCGCCGTTTCACCTGGGTTTGAAAATAGCCTGGTCGAACACTCACTCAAGTTGGGACTCCCGTACTTGCCAGGAGTCGCGACCCCATCAGAGATGATGCGCGGCCTCTCTTTGGGCCTGAAGTACCTAAAGTTTTTCCCTGCCGAGACTTTGGGTGGGATTAAGGCAATTCAGGCAATGAGCGCGCCCTTTCCTTCACTCTCTTTCATTCCTACAGGAGGTATCACCGAAGAGCTAGCTCCCTCTTACCTCGCAGAGCCAAATGTTCCAGCGGTAGGCGGAAGTTGGATGGTTTCGAAGAAGCGAATAAGTTCTGGTGATTTTGAGGGCTTAAGGAGTGACATTGCAGGCGCGGTTGCTGCAGTAAAGAGAGGTAATTCTTGAAATGAATATTAGAGATAACGTTCTTTTTGATGAAATTTCACTAGGAGAAGTCATGCTTCGCCTTGATCCTGGTGATCGACGCATTCGAACCACCCGTTCATTTGATGTCTGGGAAGGTGGCGGTGAATACAACGTAGCTCGCGGGTTACATAAATGTTTTGGGCTTAAGACATCGGTGATTACCGCCTTTGCTGAGAATGAAGTTGGACAGTTACTTCTCGACCTTATTTCACAAGGAGGAGTTGATTCTCGATTTATTAAGATGGCTAAATTTGACGGAGTGGGTCGTGAAACGAGAAACGGTTTGAACTTTACTGAGCGAGGCTTTGGTGTTCGTGGCGCCGTCGGTGTATCAGATCGAGGACATACGGCTGTCTCTCAACTGAATCCAAGTGACTTTGATTGGGACCATATTTTTGGAGAACTTGGCTCAAAGTGGCTCCACACCGGTGGAATCTTCGCTGCCCTCTCTGCTTCTACCTTTGAGGTTGCCCGGGCGGCTATGAAGGCAGCGCGCAAGCATGGAACGAAGATTTCTTACGATTTGAATTATCGCCCGAGCCTTTGGATGTCGCAGGGTGGAATGAGCCGTGCGCAAGAAGTAAACAGAGAGCTCTCTGAGTATGTCGATGTACTCATCGGCAATGAAGAAGATTTTGAAGTAGCGCTAGGGCTTGAAATTCCGGGTGTAGATGAGAACTACAAGTCACTCGACTTTGCATCGTATGAGCAAATGATCAAGGCTGCGGTGGAAAAATTCGCCCAACTCGAAGTCGTTGGAGTAACCCTCAGAACTGTAAATTCAGCCTCAGATAATGATTGGACTGGATTAGCTTGGGATAGGCAAGAAGGTTTTGCGCACGGAAAAGTCTATGAGGGATTAGAGATTTTCGACCGAGTAGGCGGGGGAGACAGTTTTGCCTCTGGCTTGATTTATGGATTGCTCAACAAACTCTCAATCAAGGAATCGCTTAATTTTGGTTTAGCGCATGGAGCTTTGGCTATGACAACACCTGGAGATACAAGCATGGCAACCTTGAGTGAGGTCAAAAAGTTAGCAGCAGGAGGAAGTGCACGAGTACAAAGATGAGCCGCAAGGTTGAACTCGCCTTTGAGTGCGACTCAGATTTAGGCGAAGGACCAATCTGGGACGACAGGACGCAAGAACTTATCTGGCTTGATGTCACCCAAGGAAAGATTCGCTTCTATTCGCCCATGAAGGACGATCAATTCGAAGTCGCACTTGATAGGCCAGTGGGGTCATTGGCGTTAACTCAAGGTGATGATTTATGGCTCGCCTTGCGAGATGGCTTTGGCCTTTACTCTCGCGAATCTAGTGCGGTTAATTCATTTATCAAAGTTGTTGATAGTCCAGAAATTAGATTTAACGATGGGGCAGTTGATGCACGTGGCCGTTTCTTAGCCGGAACCATGGGTTACAACCCAGAACCCCATACTGGTTCTTTATACACATTTACTCCAGAGTCTGGCTACAGAGTCTTGTTGCCTGAAGTTGGGGTAAGTAACGGTATTTGTTGGAATAAGGATTCCTCGCAAATGTTCTTTATTGATTCCCTAACGCAGTCCATTCAAAGATACGACTACGATCTTGGCTCTGGCACTTTAAGTAATCCAAGAGTTTTGATTAAGTTTAAAGACGAAGATGGAATCCCTGACGGTCTGACGATTGATCAAGAGGGCAGCCTTTGGGTAGCAATGTGGGGTGGTTCGCAGATTCTTAAGTTGAACTCCGCTGGCCTCATCGAGGAATCTATTCAACTTCCAGTTACTAAAGTAACTAGCATGACTTTCGGAGGTAAGGATTTACAAGATTTATACATAACGACCGCCCGATATGAACTCAGCGCTAGAGAGTTATCTGCTCAACCTTTAGCGGGGAGTTTGTTTAGAGTCCGAACAGAAGTCCCTGGGTTCCCTGAAAAAAGAATGAAGTAAGGCCCGCTCAATTTCTTGAGCGGGCCTTACTTGTAAGTGTTTTTAATTAAGCAGGATTTACTGCGTCAGCCTGTGGGCCCTTTGGACCCTGGACGACCTCAAATGAAACTGCCTGACCCTCTTCAAGGCTCTTGTAACCGTTTCCTTGGATTGCTGAGTAGTGAACGAATACATCTTGTCCGCCACCATCAACTGCAATGAAACCGAAACCCTTTTCAGAGTTGAACCACTTAACTGTGCCTGTTGCCATATGTTTTTACTATTCCTTCGATATGTTGGGATTTCGAGAATTCCTCGAACTCCAGTCTTCGTCTTGCTACAGCCATACCGAGTAAAGAATTACATCTAACAACGGGTACTGATAAAGCGTCCGACTAGGGTCAAGCGTACCCGCTACTTAGGCGTAGACCTATTTCGGGTTTGGATAAATCACGCTCAAAATCGGTGGCAAAAGCTCTCATATTCACAAAGTCAGCGGAAAGTTGTATAAATAAGGCACTCACTAGCAGTTGGCAGTTGTGGATCGGGGAAGGTCGCACAAATTCTGCGCCTTGCTAGGAGCACTTCATGCAACACGTTTCTATGAACGGTCACCTGACCATTCATTCAGCGCCTTCTGCCCTGCGTCAACATATTGAGTGGGGACTCAACTCGCTACTTGGTTCGCCACAAGGTTATTCATGGCGCGATCAACCACTTGCGCCCGGAACCTCACGAACATCTCTTGAATTTCGAGCTGCCAGCGGAACAGCTGCCAAGATTGCAACTGCCCTTAAGAATTGGCACTACCTGCGATTTGAAGTTCACGAGTTAGATAAAAACGGTGGCGAACTCTTTCGCTGCACCCCTGAGTTAGGAATTCATCGCGCTAGCCTTGATGCGGCCGGAAACATTCAGATTAGCGAGAGCCAGATTGTAAAAGCGCTCTCAAATTTTGATGACTTAGAACTTCGTGAGAATTTAGAGATGGCTCTCGGAAAACCTTGGGATGCCACGCTCGAACCATTCCGCGGAGTAGATTTGCAAGAGATTGCTCGCCTGCGCGCCATATAGAATGTATCCATGACAACACAAGCACCTATGAGTTCAGTTGAACGTCGCCGTTTTATTCTCTACATTGCAGTTGCAGTAATTGTTGCAACAGCCCTTGGTGGTGGACTCTTTCAGGTAGGTGCAGGCTTTGCAGCACGTAATTCAAATGGCATCACAGTCACAGGGTCTGCCAAGACATCGGCAACTGCAGATAATGTTGTCTGGACGCTTAACGTTGCCTTAACTCGTCCAACTGTTGCTGAAGCAGTGGCCCGAGTTGGAAATGACGTTGAGGCAGTGACAAAATATTTGGTAGATGGTGGAATCCCTAAGGATGCGCTTGTTCTTGGTTCCGTTTCTTCTTATGGAAATGAGCAATGGGTCAACGGAAATAACACCGGCAAGATTCTCAATTACCGCGCTTCTCGCGACGTTGTAGTTCGCACAGATGATGTGCAACTAGTGGCAAAGCTTTCTCAAGAGATTGGCTCTTTGCTTCAGCAAGGCGTTACTGTCAACAATTACGGCCCGCAGTATTACATCTCTACTCTTCCTGAGATGCGCCCTAAGTTGCTCGAAGAAGCGATGAAGGATGCCAAGATCCGCGCAGAGGCAATCACCAAGGCCGTTGGCGGCAAGGTTGGATCTGTTCAATCTGTGCGCTCTGGAGTATTCCAAGTAACGACTCCTGATTCGACGATGACTGCAGATACTGGCGCTTATGACACTTCAAGTATTGAGAAGACAGTTACTTCTACAGTCTCTGTAACTTTCGACGTTAATTAAAGGGGAATATTGCCGTGCGAACCACGTCGATATTCAGATGCTGCTAATACTTTAGCAATCGCGCTACGAGTCTGATCAGGCTCAATCATTTCATCGACTGCGCCGATTTCAATAGCGCGTGCGACTCCGCCTGAAACTCGCTCATGTTCTGCGGCCAGTTCTAGCTCGGTATCTGCGCGTTGAGATTCAGGAAGATCAGCGAGCAATCTGCGATGCAACACACGCACTGCAGCAACTGCTCCCATGACAGAGACCTCTGCTTGTGGCCAGGCAAAGACGCGGGTGGCACCGAGAGATTTAGAGTTCATCGCAACAAAGGCACCGCCATAAGCCTTGCGGGTAATGACGGTAACGCGTGGAACAACAGATTCGGCAAAGGCGTGCAATAACTTGGCGCCGCGACGAACAGCGCCCTCCCATTCTTGGCCGATGCCAGGTAAGAAGCCGGTCACATCTGCAATAACGATGAGCGGAATTCCAAAAGCATCACAGGTGCGTACAAAGCGCGCCGCCTTTTCACCTGCTGCAGAATCGAGAACACCACCGATCACTTGTGGGTTGTTTGCAATAACACCCACTGTCCGGCCACCAAGCCGCCCGATAACTGTGGTCATATTTTCAGCCCACATATCGAGCAGCTCTAGCTTTTCACCATCGCTATCGAGAATCGCATCAACCAGCGGATGGACTTCATAGATTCGTTGCGATGCTTCAGGAACTAAGTGAGCCAGTGGTACATCGGCGACATCTGTCGCCATCAACCCTTGGTTGGCAAAGAGTGAGACGAGATCTTGAATTTCGCGATAGGCAATCTCTTCAGTCGGCGCAATCACATGCGCAACGCCAGAGTTCTTACTGTGCGCTTCGGGTCCACCCAACAACGCCATATCTACAACATCCCCAGTTACAGATTTCACGACATCAGGGCCTGTCACAAAGATGCGACCTTCAGGTGCAAGCACAACAACATCGGTGAGCGCTGGACCATAAGCGCCTCCGCCTGCAGTGGGTCCTAAGACGAGTGAGAGTTGTGGAATACGACCACTTGCTGTGACCATTGATTGGAAAACTTCTCCGAAAGCGTTGAGAGATGCAACGCCATCGCTAAGCCGAGCACCACCTGAGTGCCAGATACCAATGACGGGAACTTGTGCACCCATCGCAGCGCGATAGGCCTGAACAATTACCTGCGAACCTTCGATACCGAGTGCGCCACCTTTAATGGTGGGATCGGATGCAAAGACAACAACCTTGTTTCCTTTAATTAGCCCTGTAGCAGCAACCATTCCGCAATCAGTGCGCGGCAGAAGTAATTCGTACTTCGCTGAATCAAGAAGCTTGGCGATGCGCGCTTCAGGGTCCAACAACGATGTTGACATAGCCCTAGATTAGAGCGATTTAAATGCAAGCACCACGTTGTGGCCACCAAAACCGAAAGAATCGTTGAGCGCTGCGATATCTCCCGCTGGAAGTTGGCGCGGTGTGTCGCGAACGACATCGATAGTCACAGCTGGATCTAACTTTTCAATATTGATAGTTGGGGGAGCAAGGCGTTCTTGGAGAGCCTTGACGATAAAGACAGATTCGATTGCGCCAGCGCCACCAAGGAGATGGCCGGTCATTGATTTTGTTGCAGAAACTGCAACGTGATCTGCGTCTTTGCCCAAAGCTTTACGAAGTGCATTTGCTTCAGCAACATCGCCTGCGGGAGTTGATGTGGCATGTGCATTGAGATGAACAATATCTTTTGTTGATAGCCCTGAAGCTTGGAGCGCAAACTTAATAGCGCGCTGAACGCCTTCTCCATCTGGATCAGGAGCAGCGATGTGATACCCATCGGATGTAAGGCCTTGTCCGCCAACTTCGCAGTAAATCTTGGCACCGCGCGCTTTGGCAGATTCATACTCTTCTAAAACCAATACGCCGCCACCTTCGCCCAGCACAAAACCATCGCGATCTACATCGTATGGACGAGAAGCGCGTTGCGGCGCATCGTTACGTGTTGAAAGCGCCTTCATAGCAGCAAAGCCAGCCATCGGAAGTTGATGAACAGCAGCTTCGACGCCGCCGGTGACAATAATGTCGGCGCGATTATTTTTAATCATTTCGTAGGCGTAACCGATTGCTTCAGCGCCAGATGCGCAGGCGCTGACAGGTGTATGAACTCCCGCCTTCGCTTTGAGTTCGAGGCCAACATTTGCAGCAGGTCCATTAGGCATCAACATCGGGACTGTATGGGGGCTTACGCCACGTGCGCCCTTTTCGTTGAGATTAACAAATTGGTCGAGCAAAGTAATGACTCCACCGATACCTGATGCGATAACAACGCCGAGACGTTCTTTATCTATATCGTCAGGAGATCCGGCATCTTTCCACGCCTCGCGAGATGCAACGAGTGCGAACTGTTCAGAGCGATCAAGACGGCGCATCTCAACGCGCTCCATCTGATCTGCGGGTTCACTGGCAACGCGCGCTGCGAAGTGAACAGGAAGAAGCTCTCGCCAATCTTCGGTAAGCAGTCGCACCCCACTCTGGCCGGCAAGAAGCGCCTTCCAGGTGGTTTCGACATCTCCGCCCAAGGGAGTTGTAGCCCCGAGGCCTGTTACTACTACGCGACGTTCAGCCATTCGTTTATTTCAAACTATTAATTCAAAGTGGTTAGGCAGCAGCGTTAACGATGAAATTGACTGCATCTCCAACAGTTGCGAGCTCAGTTACTTTCTCATCAGGAATCTTTACGCCAAAGCGCTCTTCGCATGCGACGACAACTTCAACCATGCTGAGTGAGTCAACTTCGAGATCTTCAGTGAAGTTCTTATCGAGTTCGATTGATGCAGCTGGAATGCCTGCAACTTCTTCTACGATCTCTTTAATTCCTGCAAGTACATCTGCTTGTGACAGCGCCATTGTGATTCCTTTTCTTCTATTTACTCTTGTCTTACCTTAGGTATGTAATTGTGTATGAAGGAAGGCCTTACTTCCCAGTAAACGGGGGAGTAATTCGAGAAAAATTATGGTTTTTCAGGCAATCTCACAACTTGCCCCGCATAAACGAGACCTGCGCCATAGCCAATAAGTAGAGCTAATTTTCCATGCAGCTCGGGATGTTTCTCCAAGAGAGCATCCATGGCAAGAGGGATTGATGCCGCTGAAGTATTTCCATTGGTACGAATATCATCTGCAATCACCACAGACTCTGGCATATCCATCTCTTTTGCCATCGTTTCAATAATTCTAATATTTGCTTGATGCGGAATAAATGCATCGAGATCGTTAACGGTAAGTCCTGCAGATTCAAGCGCCTTAAGAGCCGCCTTACTCATTGAGAAAACTGCCCAGCGGAAAACTTTCTGACCTTCTTGTGAAATGTTGGGCCATTTACCGCCAGCTTTTGTTAGCTGTGTTTCGTTATCGCGAATATCAACCCATGACGGGTTCATCAAGATGGCATCGCGACTATCGGCATCCGATCCCCACTCAACTGGGCCGATTCCTGCATCACGGGATGGCCCAATAACAACAGCGCCAGCGCCATCTGCAAAGATGAAGGCGGTTGCCCGATCGTTAGGGTCGGTAAAGTCTGAAATCTTTTCTGCGCCAATGACAAGTACATGCTTTGAAGTGCCGGACTTAATAAAGTCATGCGCCATCGCGACCCCATATGAAAATCCAGCACATGCAGCATTGACGTCAAAGGCAGCTGCTTTGGGATGTCCTAAACGTTGCAAGATTGCAGTTGCTGCAGAGGGAGCCTGAAAGGGAAAGGTGATGGTTGCAACGATGATGGTGTCGATATCGCTGATGGTCAGCTTGGCTTTTTTGAGGGCAGCCTCTGCAGCCCATGTTGCCATATCGAGAACAGTCTCATCGCTGCCTGCAAAGCGTCGAGTTTCAATTCCGGTGCGCTGCTGAATCCACTCATCACTCGAATCGATACGGTCGACGATTTCGGAGTTGGGCACAATTCTCTTGGGACGATAAGAACCGACTGCAAGAATCTGACTTTCGGTTCCAGTCTTTGTCGAAATTACCTTTGTCATTTATGCCTTTCCATGGCGTGCTGCAAATTCACGAGCTGCTGCAATATCTGCAGGTGACTTAAGAGCGAGTTGTTCGATCTCAGGGGCTGCGCGCTTAATCAGCCCAGTAAGTGTCCCACCTGGTGCGAGCTCTATAACGCCTGTGACACCTTGCGCGCGCAGCGTTTCCATACAGAGATCCCAGCGCACAGGGTTGGCAATCTGATTCACAATGCGATCGAGGACTTCGCGTCCATCGCGCACGACTGCGCCATCTCTATTTGAAATCACTGAAATATTTGCAGGCGTTGTTTCAATGGTTGCCGCCATCGCTCGAAGTGGTGCAACGGCAGGTTCCATAAAGGGTGTGTGAAATGCGCCAGCAACTGCAAGTGCTCGAACTCGCGCACCATCGGGGGCCAACTGCGAGAGCGCATCTAGATTTCCCGCCGCAACTATCTGCCCAGCGCCATTGTCATTTGCGGCTACCAGGCCTAGTTCTGCAATTGCAGCAAGAACTACAGATCTTTCGCCTCCAAGTACTGCTGACATTCCGGCAGGTGCAAGGGATGCGGCCTTTGCCATCTCTTGTCCACGCAGGTGTACCAATTTCATGGCATCAATTTCGGTCAAGGTTGCCGCAAGCGCTGCTGCAGCAATTTCGCCGACAGAGTGGCCAGCGATAAAAGAGATACGTAGATCAGAACCAAGTGCATGAGCGCTGAGGAGAGTGGCTGCAACAATTAAGGGCTGTGCGTTAGCGGTGTCTTTGATTTCATCAGCATCAGCCACGGTTCCTAAACGTTCTAGATCAAGGTTGATGGCGCTGGAGTAAGAAGTTAAAAGTTTTTTGAGCTCTGTATCTTCAAGCCAAGCTGTGAGCATGCCCGGTGTTTGTGAACCTTGACCGGGAGCGAGTATGGCGAGCACGTAGTAAATATATGGGATTACGAACGAGTAACTAGCCACACCTGAGCGCAGTGTGGCGCAACTTTTACCTTTGCAGCAGGTAATTCAATGATTGGTTGGTGCGTATCCACAGGAGATGATGCATCAAAGATACGACGGAAACTTGTGCCCCATTTTTCATCAGGCAAGGAAAATGTAGTCTCTTGCGTTGAAGAGTTAAGTAATAACAAGAGTCCGCGATCAGGACCTGCTTCAATCTGCACAGTCAGACTTCGCTTCTCACCATCTGCCCAGTGTGCTTCAGTCATTTCGTGGCCGCCCAAACTAAACCAGGCAATATCTTTTCGTTGCGTTCCTAAATCAAGGCGACCAGTAAAGAACTCTGCAGCAACATCAGCGAGATAGGTTTTGCGAATACGAGTCAGTTCTGCAACTGAGTCACGCATATCTTTCTGTAGATCTGAAAGCGCCCAAGGATTTGCCCAGCCGCCCATAAATGTTTCAGGGCTATCTGCAATATCGACTGTCATCTCGCGGGGCATTGAGTAACCATTATTTGAACCCGCTTGAGTGCGGCAGAGTTCATCGCCCATATTGATCATGGGAACTCCAGCAGATAAGAGCATGGTTGTCATCATTGATTTCTTGAGTGAATGGCGCAGAGCGATGATTTTTGGATCATCGGTGGGGCCTTCAACGCCCATATTCCACGAGCGATTTTCATGAGCGCCATCGCGATTATCTTCCAGGTTGGCTTCATTGCGCTTATGTGAATAAGTGACCAAATCAGTCAGAGTAAATCCATCGTGTGCGGTGACAAAGTTAATTGATGAAGTTGGCCCGCGATAAAAGAAGACATCAGAAGATCCGCTAATTCCATCAGCGATATCAGAGACGCCCTCTCCGTAGCCCCGCGCCAAATCACCTAACCAGAATTGGCGCACGGAGTCGCGATAGCGGTCATTCCATTCGCGCCAAGGATGTGGGAAGTCACCAAGTGAATAACGGGACATATCCCAAGGTTCGGCGATCATCTTGAAGTTACGTAAGACCGAATCAGCTTCAATGGCAGACATCAACGCTGAATCAAAGGCTGAATGTGTTGAATAAAGCGCAGTTGTTAAATCGAAGCGGAATCCATCCACACCAATTACCTCAACCCACCAGCGTAAAGAATCGACTATATGGCGCACGCCGTGCGGGCTAGATGCGCGAATCGTATTTCCACAGCCAGTGACATCGATGTAATTACCTTGGCCATCATGGCGGTACCACGAGTTGTTATCGATTCCTTTATAAGAAAAAGTTGGTCCACCAACGCCACCTTCTGCAGTGTGGTTGTAGACAACATCAAGAAATACTTCAATACCGTTCTCGTGTAAACGATCAATAGCCCATTGCAGCTCTGTTGCAGGATCATCTGTTGCAGCATATTCAGAATGCGGCGCCGAAAAGGCAATGGCGTTATAGCCCCAATGGTTCTTTCTGCCGCGATCCCAGATTGCAGGTTCAGTTGCATAGGAGTGAATCGGAAGAAGCTCAAGTGCGGTCACACCTAAGTGCTTCAAATGTTCGATGGTGCTGGGATGTCCTAGCGCTTTATACGTACCGCGCTCTTCGGCAGGTATCTGCATATTTTTTGCGGTCAGCCCTTGGACATGTGCTTCATAGATAACTTCTTGTGTCCATGAATAGATAGGGCGATTAATTTCGCGAGCGCGGTAATCAGTAACAACAGAGAAAGGGATAAAGCCGGCGCTATCGCGATTGTCGCGAATCGTGTTATCGCCCGCGCCAGTTCCATCGATAGCTAGATGGCCGTAAATTTCAGGAACGTAGGAAACGGTGCCATCTAATTTGTGGGCGTAAGGGTCAATCAATAATTTGGCTGCGTTAAAGCGCGATCCATATTCAGGCGCCCAGGTGCCGTAGACGCGATAGCCGTATCGCTGTCCGGCGCGCACACCTGCAAGGTAGCCGTGCCAGATAGGTCCATTGCGATGTGAAAGGGCGAAGCGAGTTTCAACTAACTTCCCATTGACCTCATTGAAGAGGCAGAGCTCAACGGCGGTCGCAGCCTGGGTCCAGATCGCGAAGTTACATCCGCCCTCGGTAAGAGTGGCGCCGAGGGTTCGCGGGTCTGCAGGAAGCACTGGCCTATCTTGCCGTGGCTGCCAGTTAAAAGGTGCTTTCGCGTTGTGAAAGAGCCTACCCGTCAGTAACATACCCAGTATGAAGATTGCTGTCTGCGTAAAACAAGTTCCTGATTCATGGGCTGAGAAGAAGATGGTCGGTGGCGTTCTCGATCGCGAAAACGTTGATGCCGTCCTCAATGATCTCGATGAGTATGCCGTTGAAGAAGCTCTGCGTATTGCAGAAGCTCACGGCGGCAATGAAGAAGGTGGCCCACATACAGTTACCGTGATTTCAATGGGACCAGAACGTGCAACCGAAGCAGTACGTAAGGCGCTCTCTATGGGTGCAAACGATGCCATCTTGGTCAGCGATGCAGCGCTCGCAGGATCAGATGCGCTCGCCACATCTGCCGTTCTGGCCAAAGTAATTAACGATGGCGGATACGACATCGTTATCTGCGGAACCGAATCAACAGATGCACGAATGAGCGTTGTTCCAGCGATGCTCAGCGCTCGCCTTGGTTGGGCGCAGCTCACCTTCGCCTCAAAAGTTGTGGTCGACCCTGCCGGCAAAGTTTCAATCACTCGCGTTACCGAAGCGGGCGTTGATGAAATGTCAGCAGCGTTTCCGGTTGTTGTCAGCGTTGTCGAAAAGATTAATGAACCGCGCTACCCATCTTTCAAAGGAATTATGGCAGCGAAGAAGAAATCAATTGAGCAGAAAGATTTGGCTGCAGTTGGTGTTGCAGCCCAAAGCGCCTGGTCACAAGTTAAAGATGCAACCCCACGTCCACCACGCGCCGCTGGCTTAAAGGTCAACGATGAAGGTAGCGGCGGCGAAGCGCTAGCTACATTCCTAGCAGAGAAGAAGTTGATATGAGCACAGTACTAATCCTGGCTGATTTCTCAGGCGATCAGGCAACCAAGACAACTGCAGAGCTAGCAACTGCAGCAGCCCGCATTGGTTCAGTATCGGCCGTTGTCCTTGCACCTGCCGGTAAAGGCGCAACTCTTGCTGCAACTGTTAACCAAGGTCCAATTAGCAACGTGATTGTCATCGAATCAAACGACTTCGCATCTCACGGAGTAGCAGCGGTAGCTGATGCTTTGGCTGGCGTTGTCAAAGATAAGTCGCCTGCAGCCCTATTGATTGCATCTCACGCCTTTGGCAAAGAGGTGGCAGCGCGTGTTGCCGTACTGACTGAATCAGGAATTATCACAGATGCAGTTGATGTCGCAGCCGATGCAACTGCAACACAACTTGTCTTCGGTGGTTCAACCACTGTTCATTCGCAGGTTTCACAAGGCACACCTATCATCACAGTGCGCCCAAATAGCATCGAGGCAGACCTGAGCGCTGCCAGCCCTACCATTGAAAACGCAACAGCTGCAATCAGCGATAGCGCAAAGAAGGCAACGATTGCGTCATCACAACCACCAGTAAAGGGTGGACGTCCAGAGTTAACAGAGGCAAATATCGTTGTTTCAGGTGGCCGTGGAACTGATGGAAACTTCAGCGCAGTCGAAGCGTTCGCGGATCTACTTGGTGCAGCAGTTGGCGCATCACGAGCTGCAACTGATGCAGGTTGGTATCCACATTCACATCAAGTAGGACAGACCGGTAAGACAGTCAGTCCACAGCTCTATGTTGCCTGCGGAATCTCTGGCGCAATTCAACACCGCGCAGGCATGCAGACTTCAAAGACAATCGTTGTGGTCAATAAAGATCCAGAAGCGCCGCTCTTTGATATCGCAGATTTCGGCGTCATTGGCGACCTCTTCAACGTGCTGCCACAGGCGACTGCTGCAGTTGCAGCCAAAAAAGGCTAATACCCAAGCACGAACTAGACTGCTCCTATGAGCGTCTATCTCGACCATGCGGCAACCACGCCGATGTTCGATGTTGCCATTGAGGCGATGAACGCATCTCTGCGCAAACTAGGCAATCCATCTTCACTTCATACTGAAGGTCGTTCTACTCGTAAAGATGTTGAAGATGCCCGCGAAAAATTGGCAAAGGCGATTGACTGCTTGCCGAGCGAGGTAATTTTCACAGGCTCTGGCACTGAAGCAAATAACGCGGCGATCAAGGGTTTGTACTGGCACTCAGGCAAGAAAGTCATCTTGGTCTCAAGCATTGAGCATCACGCAGTACTTGATCCGGCACATTGGCTAGTCGATCACGAAGGTGCTGAACTGATCGAGCTTCCTGTCAACAGCGCAGGCGTTACAGATTTAGATTTTCTGCAGAATCTCGTTGCAGAGCGCGGATCTGAGATTGCGCTGATATCTGTCATGCATAGCAATAACGAAACTGGTGTTATTCAACCGGTTGGTGAAATTGTAAAGATTGCTGGCGATATTCCAGTTCACTGCGATGCGGTGCAGAGTTTTTCGAAGGTCCCACTTTCCTACAAAGAGCTGGGCCTATTTGCGATGACAATCAGTGCGCATAAAGTGGGTGGACCCCTTGGAATCGGTGCGCTGATCTTGCGACGCGCAGTTGAAATTCCACCGCTGCTCCATGGTGGGGGACAAGAGCGTGATATTCGTAGCGGAACGCTCAATGCTCCATCAATCGTCGCCTTTGCTGCAGCCGTTGAGGCAAATCTTTACGACGCAAAAAAAGTTGCACAACTTCGTGATGCATTTGAAGCAGGCGTAATGAAGGCTCGCCCAGATGCTGTAATTAACGGAAAAAGTTCACCGCGGCTTCCAGGAATTTCAAATATCACCTTTCCTGGCACACAGAGTGATTCGCTCTTGTTGCTGATGGATTCTGAGAAAGTCTCTTGTTCAACAGGCGCTGCCTGCACCGCGGGAGTTCATCGCCCTAGCCATGTATTGATGGCGATGGGGCTTACCGATGTTGTTGCACAATCTTCTCTTCGCTTCTCATTTGGTTCGACATCTACGCAAGGCGATGTCGATTACACGCTCTCAGTGCTGCCACGCGTTATCGAGCGCGGCCTAGCTGCACATGCTGTGGGTCGCTCATGAAGATTATCGCCGCCATGAGCGGTGGCGTTGACTCGGCCGTTGCCGCAGCGCGCGCAGTTGAAGCAGGACATGAAGTCATTGGCGTGCACTTGGCTCTTTCATCCAATCCACAGAAGTACCGCAGTGGAGCGCGTGGATGTTGCACCATTGAAGATTCACATGATGCTCGTCGCGCCGCAGATGTCATCGGTATTCCTTTCTATATCTGGGATATGGCAGATGAGTTTCATGAAGGCGTCGTCGAAAACTTTATGAGTGAGTATGCAGCAGGACGTACTCCTAATCCATGTCTGCGTTGCAATGAGAAGATTAAGTTTGCAGCTGTTCTAGATCGCGCAAAGGCGATGGGTTTTGATGGCGTTGTCACTGGCCACTACGCACGCACTCGTGAAACAAGCGAAGGACGCACTCTGCATCGCGCAGTAGATCCACTGAAGGATCAGTCATATGTTCTTGCAGTTCTTAACCGTGAACAGATTAGCGGTGCAATTTTTCCATTGGGTGATACTGAAAAAGTTGATATCCGAAAAGAGGCTGAAGCTCGCGGCTTAGCAGTCGCACAGAAACCTGATAGCCACGATATATGTTTCGTCCCATCTGGCGATAACGCTGGTTGGTTACGAGATCGTTTAGGGAGCGAAGTCGGTCCAATCGTTGATCAAGATGGCACCAAGATTGGCGAACATAAAGGCGCATACACCTACACAATCGGACAACGTAAAGGCTTGGGCCTGACCGTTCCGACTGCTGATGGTTCACCGCGCTTCGTTCTGAAGATTGAGCCAGTTTCCAACACTGTTGTCGTAGGTCCGCGAGAAGATTTAGCTGTGACAACGATGCGCGGTGAAAAACCAATCTTCTGCGGCCCTGAGGTTGCGGCAGTTCCTACTCGTGGATTTGTCCAGGTGCGCGCACATGGCGCCGCACTCGATTGCACCTATTACATGGATAACGGACAACTAGTTGCTGAACTTGATAAGCCGCTCCTTGGTTTAGCAACGGGACAAGCGATGGTGATTTACGATGGCGATCGCGTAGTTGGTTCGGCAACAATCTGCGAGACTGCATGAGCACCTCAGATACAAATAAGGCACGCCACCGCGCCATCGAACTTACTCAAGAGATTCGCGATCACCAATTTAAGTATTACGTCTTAGATGCGCCTTCCGTTACCGATGCTCATTTTGATGCGCTTCTCAAAGAGCTGCAGGCACTTGAAGCTAAACACCCCGAACTACTAGAACCAGATTCACCAACCCTTGGCGTTGGTGGGGGATTTGCCACAACTTTTGAGCAGCACGACCACATCGAGAAGATGATGAGCCTTGATAACGTCTTTGATGGCGAAGAACTTGCCGCTTGGTTTGATCGCGTCGAGAAAGAGATCCCACAGCCTGAATACCTCTGCGAACTCAAAGTTGATGGCCTAGCAATTAACTTGCTCTATCAAGATGGTCAATTGGTACGCGCACTTACTCGTGGCAATGGAGTTACAGGCGAAGATGTCACGCTCAACGTGAAAACGATTAAGGGTCTGCCACACACTCTCACAGGCAAAAATATCCCAACACTTATCGAAGTTCGCGGCGAAGTCTTCTTGCCTGTTGCCGCCTTTAACCAACTTAATGAAGAGTTAGAAGAAGCCGGCAAGCCACTCTTTGCCAATCCTCGAAATTGCGCCGCTGGTTCGCTGCGCCAGAAAGATCCGCGCGTTACCGCATCTCGCCCGCTTGATGTCGTTGTTCACGGCATCGGTGCCAGTGAAGGTATTTCACTTTCCTCACAATCAGATGCGTATGCGCAGTTAAAGGCTTTGGGTTTACCAACATCTGCGCGCTTTAAAGTCTGCCAAAGTCGTAAAGAAGTGCTGGCCTACATTGAAAATTACAGCCTGCATCGCCACGATGTGGAACATGAGATTGATGGCGTAGTAATCAAGGTAGATCAGCTGGCTGAGCAGAAGAAGTTAGGTTTTACATCTCGTGCACCTAAGTGGGCGATTGCCTATAAATATCCGCCAGAAGAAGTCACCACCAAGTTACTTGATATCAAAGTCAGCGTTGGTCGCACCGGACGCGTGACCCCCTTTGCCTTTATGGAACCAGTCAAAGTTGCTGGATCAACGGTTACCAATGCAACGCTGCATAACCAAGAAGAGATCGAGCGCAAGGGCGTTCTCATTGGTGACACGGTCATCATTCGTAAAGCTGGCGATGTTATTCCTGAAGTATTAGGTCCAGTTCTTGATCGACGAACCGGAAAAGAGAAGGCATTTGTGATGCCAACGCAATGCCCAGAATGTGGCAGCGATTTGCGGGCAATCACAGAAGGCGATGTTGATATTCGTTGCCCCAATACCCGCAGCTGTCCTGCGCAGTTACGTGAACGTATTTACTACATTGGTTCTCGCGCTGCCCTTGATATCGATGTTCTTGGTTACGAAGCCGCAGTTGCGCTCTTGCAAGACAAGATCATTACCGATGAGGCAGATATCTTTGCGCTGACTGAAGAAGCGCTCATGAAGTCAGAGTTCTTCACCAAGAAAGATGGCAGCAAAGGTAAGAACCTCGAGAAGTTACTTGCCGCCCTGGATGAGGCTAAGACCAGACCTTTATGGCGCACCATCGTGGCACTCTCTATCCGCCATGTGGGACCAACTGCGGCACAAGCGTTAGCAACACATTTTGGAAGTATGCAGGCAATCTCTGAAGCATCGGTTGCAGAACTTGCAGATATTGATGGCGTAGGCGAAGTGATTGCGCAATCAATTGTCGAATGGTTTGAGATCGATTGGCATCGCAACATCATTTCTTCATGGACCAAGGCCGGCGTTGCGATGGTCAATGTGAAATCTGCAGATCTGCCGCAAACTCTGGCTGGGCTTACTTTTGTTGTTACCGGCGGACTCAATGGATTCACCCGCGATTCAATCGCCGAGACAATCACAGCGCACGGCGGTAAGCCATCCTCATCTGTCTCCAAGAAAACAGATTACGTTTTAGTCGGCAGCGACCCTGGGTCAAAGCTGGGTAAGGCGCAAGAGTTGGGCGTCACAATCATCGATGAAGCGCGCTTTTTAGAACTTCTAGCGGGAAAGTAGTAATCTAACGCCATGATTAACAAGGCATCTGAAGTAGTTCGTGAACTTCCTATCTCTCCTGAAGCTTTCGGAGTAATCGCCTTTGGAGTCTTTGTCTTTCTTCTCTACATCACACTTCGTTTAGACAAGTAAGCAAAAGTAGAGCCGCGTTATAGTGAAAGTTGGTCTTTACGGCGGGACCTTTGATCCCATCCATGATGGCCATCTTCATGTGATTAAAACTCTGATCTCTCAAAATCTTGTCGATACTCTCTTGGTACTTCCAGCAGGCAATCCACGTCTGCGCGATGGAGCGCCCCAGGCAACTGGTGCGCAACGTAGACAGATGTGCCAGCTGGCGGTGAACTCGCTTCCTGATGAAATCAAGAAGCGAGTTGAAGTAAATCCCATCGAAATTCTGCGTGAAGGCCCGAGCTACACCATCGATACTGTCGAAGCGGTGGCGCAGACATATCCTGGGGCAGAGATAGTTCTCGTCGTTGGTACCGATGCCTACGAAAAGATAGATCAATGGCATCGCGCCGATGAGCTAAAGCAGAAGGTCGAATTTCTAGTTATCGATCGTCCAGATTTTCCAGGCCAGGCAAATCTGCAGATTGACGCTCTCAAGGTGTCAGCTACTGAGATACGTGAACACAAATCAAGCGCAGTACCGGCGGCAGTTGCAGCCTTTATCAAGGAGAATAACCTCTATGCCAGCTAGCCAGTCATGCGTTGAAAGAACTCAGATTGCAGCACGCGCTGCCGCTGAAAAATTCGGTACCGAACTCGTAGCACTTGATCTATCGGATCAAACAGTGCTGAGCGAGGTATTCCTTATTGTTACAGCAGCCAATGCAAAGATGATTGACACCATTGCAGACCAAGTTGAAGAACAGCTTCGTCTTGTCGGAGATAAGCCGCTACGCCGTGAAGGCACAGATGAGTGGGTACTTCTCGACTACTCAGATTTAGTAGTGCATATCCAATCGAGTGAACTTCGTCGTTATTACATGTTGGATCGCCTCTGGAACGACTGCCCAAAGATTGAACTCGATATCGTGAACGAAGAGGCTGCCACACGTGGCTAATCAAATTATCTTATGGCGCCATGGCCAGACCGATTGGAATGTGGCAAATAAGTTCCAGGGCCATACCGATATTCCCCTTAACGAAGTCGGCAAATTTCAAGCAGCACATGCAGCGCCTCTTATCGCTGCTATCAATCCAACTATGTTGATTGCTAGCGACCTTAACCGCGCACAGAACACAGCGCACGAGCTAGTGAAGCTAACAGGACTTGAAGTACTTACCGATGAGCGTTTGCGCGAAACTAATTGCGGAAATTGGGAAGGCCTTACAGGAGATGAAATTCGTAAGGTAGATCTTGATAATTTACGTCAATGGTCGCTCGGCGGCGATAACCCTGCTGGTGGAATTGGTGAACGACGTAGCGAAGTTGCAGCGCGTGCAGTAGCTGCAATCACAGATGCACTTGTTGGTAAAGATAACCAACGCATTGTTGTAGCTACTCATGGCGGAACAGCCCGCACAATCATCGGCTCATATCTTGAGCTGCCAATTCCATTCTGGTCACGTATTGGTGGGCTTTCAAATGCGCAGTGGTCGATTCTTGATCATTCACCGAAGGGCTGGTTGCTGGTTGAACATAATGCCGGTTCGATTCCAGAGCCTGTATATGGCGAAGAATCCGGGGCAGTGATACCTGATTCAGTGCGGTAAAGTAGTGCTGACGAAGTGACAAAAGCCGTAGGCGATCTGGCACTTTTTGATTTAAAGATGGGGATATGGCGCAATTGGTAGCGCGCTTCCATGGCATGGAAGAGGTTAGGGGTTCGATTCCCCTTATCTCCACAAAAGTTTTAATCAGTGCTCTTTAGATAGAATGGACTAATGGAAACTTCATCTGAACACCAGGCGTATGACTTCGCCTACGTTCAAGAGAAGTGGCTTCCCATCTGGGACAAGCTAGAGCCATTTAAATCAGGTCGCGCCAACGATCCGCGCCCCAAGAAGTATGTACTCGATATGTTTCCGTATCCATCTGGTGATCTTCATATGGGCCATGCCGAGGCGTATGCGCTCGGCGATGTCATTGCTCGCTATTGGATTCAAAAAGGTTTCAACGTCATGCACCCAATCGGTTGGGATGCATTTGGTCTTCCTGCTGAAAATGCTGCGATTAAGCGCAATGAAGATCCACGTATTTGGACCTACGAAAATATTGCAACGCAGAAATCTTCGATGCGTCGCTACGCCTGTTCCTTCGATTGGGATCGCGTCTTTAATACCTGCGACCCTGAGTACTACAAGTGGAACCAGTGGCTCTTTACCAAACTTCATGACCGTGGCTTGGCCTATCGCAAAGACTCTGCGGTTAACTGGTGCCCAGGGTGCCAGACAGTATTGGCCAACGAACAAGTTGTAGCCGGGCTTTGCGAGCGTTGTGATTCAGCCGTCACTAAGAAGAAGCTCAATCAGTGGTATTTCAAGATTACTGATTACGCAGATCGCCTTCTTGATGACATGGAACAACTCGAAGGTAAGTGGCCTGAGAAAGTCTTGCTCATGCAGCGCAACTGGATCGGTCGCTCACAAGGAGCCAACGTTAACTTTGTTATTGAAGGCCGCACTGAACCTGTAACTATCTATACAACACGTCCAGATACTTTGTATGGCGCAACATTTATGGTGGTTGCAGCAGATTCTGCTCTTGCTGCCGAACTCGCAGCAGGCACTTCTGTCGAAGGTGAATTCACTTCTTATCTCGAAAAGATTAAGGCTGCATCCGACATTGATCGCCTTGCAACTGATCGCCCTAAGTCAGGCGTAGATTTAAAGCGCTTTGCTATCAACCCAGTTAACGGCGAGAAGTTACCAATCTGGGCATCTGATTATGTACTTGCCGATTACGGAACTGGCGCAATCATGGCTGTTCCTGCTCACGATCAGCGCGACTTAGATTTTGCCCGTGCTATGAAGCTCCCTGTTCGCGTAGTTGTTGAAACCGGCGAAGAAGATCCAAATGAAACTGGAATCGCCACAACTGGCGATGGAAAGCTTGTTAATTCAGGTGCGCTTAATGGCTTAACCAAGAATGATGCAATCACTGCAATCAACAAGCAGTTAGAAGCAGATGGTCTTGGAAAGTCGGCTCGTAACTATCGCCTGCGCGATTGGCTGGTATCTCGCCAGCGTTATTGGGGCACACCTATTCCTATCGTTCACTGCGATAAGTGCGGTGAAGTCGCTGTTCCTGACTCTGAACTTCCACTTCTACTTCCAGATGCAAAGGGCTTAGACCTCAAGCCAAAGGGGCAGTCACCACTTGCTGCTGCAACTGAATGGGTCAATACCAAGTGCCCTAAGTGCGCTGGCCCTGCGATGCGCGATACCGACACGATGGATACCTTCGTTGATTCATCTTGGTATTACCTGCGTTATCCATCATCTACAAACGCAACCGAACCATTTAACCGCGCAGAGATTGATACCTGGCTACCAGTTGATCAATATGTCGGCGGCGTAACCCACGCAATCTTGCACTTGCTCTATTCACGTTTCTTTACCAAAGTTTTATATGACATGAAGATGCTCGATTTCACCGAACCATTTACCCGTCTGCTCAATCAGGGCATGGTTGTGATGGATGGCTCTGCGATGTCTAAGTCTCGCGGCAACCTGGTACGCCTTTCAGATGAACTCGAAAACCATGGCGTTGATGCGATTCGTCTATCAATGGTCTTCTCGGGTCCTCCAGAAGATGATGTGGATTGGGCCGATGTTTCGCCATCAGGTTCAGTTAAGTTCTTAAGCCGCGCGTGGCGCCTATCGGGGGATGTTGCATCTGCACCTGGTGCAGATTTCAGTAAGGGCGAAATTTCACTACGCAAGGCAACTCATAAAGCGCTTCATGATGCTGGCTTTGCTGTTGAATCATTCCGCTTCAACGTGGCAGTTGCCCGCGTTATGGAGCTAGTAAATGCAACTCGTAAGGCGATTGACAGTGGTTGTGGAGCAGCAGATCCTGCAGTTCGCGAAGCAACTGAGGCGATTGCCATCATGCTCTCACTCGTTGCTCCATTTACTGCCGAAGAGATGTGGGAGCGCTTAGGCCATAAGCCGGCGATTGCTCTAGCTGGTTGGCCAACAGTTGATCCAGCTCTTCTGATTGATGATGAAGTGGAAGCAGTCATTCAAATTAATGGCAAGATAAAAGATCGCATGAACGTTTCACCAACTATCTCAGAGGCCGATTTTGAAGCAGCAGCGCTAGCTCTGCCTTCGATCGTCGCTGAATTGGCTGGGGCTGCGCCTAAGAAGGTAATCGCGCGCCCGCCAAAGCTAGTCAATATCGTTCTTTAACTTATCCACATTCGCTCATCACGTGAAGGTTCTGCCAAGAGTTGTTACTGCACCATCTGCGGATGGAAAATTCACATTTCGCAGGTAAATATCTTGCTCAAGTAAATAACTGGTGGAGCCAGCTTCACTACTCATCATTGCAAAAGCGTGGGCTAGCAATTGTGGCAGTTTCTGTAGTTGTTATCTCAACCCTCTTTGTCGCCCGTGGTTCATCGCAAGAGGTTGTTGCAGCGCCCATACCTTTAGAAGTCGAGAGCGTTGTTGAGCAGACTGTGATGATTGATGTCGCAGGAGCGGTGGTCAATCCTGGTGTGTATTCGCTTCCCCTGAATGCACGCGTCTTTGAAGCCATTAAGGCAGCGGGCGGGTTGAAGAAGGGCGCCGATGCATCTGATGTAAATCAAGCGCGCATCCTTAAGGATGGCGAGCAGATCTATATCTATCCCGCATCTCAACTTACTTCTTCTAGCGCAACCAAGAAAACTGTTCGCAAGAACGGCCCCATCATGATCAATCGTGCCAGCGTCAAAGAGTTTGAATCTCTAGATGGTATTGGCCCTGTTCTGGCAGGTCGCATCGTGGCCTTTCGTAAAGTAAATGGACCATTTACTGCGATAGAAGATCTCATGAAGGTTCCCGGAATTGGATCAAGCACATTCGCCAAATTCAAAGAGAAGCTGCGCGTGTAATTGATAGCCGCGCTCTCGCACTTGGGGGCGCGGTCTGGGTCGGCGCACTTGTACAGAGCTGGAGCGCACCGTGGGCAGTCTCTGCGGTTGCGTTCCTTCTCTTTATCTTCCTCCGCAATCAGAAGAGCGCTGCTGTCCTTTTGATCGCTCTGCTTATTGGGGCGGGTGTGATGTCACTTCGGTTAGCGGCGTTGAGCAATAGCAAAGTGCAGAGCTATCAGGGGAGTACTACTGAAGTAACTCTGCAGCTTTCTACTGATCCAGTAAAGGTAAAGCCAAAGGTCTTTGGCGATAACTTTGCACCCACAAGTTTCTCTTTTTTAGGCCAAGCGCTCCTTGTAGATCAGAAACACCAGATGCGCATTCCTGTGCGAGTCATTGCAGCAACGAACTCTGTGAAGGGGCTGCTTCCTGGTCAGAAGATTGTGGTGCAGGCCAAGGTTGTAAAGAGTAAAGAGCGACGCGTAGCAGCGCTCTTTATCGTCGGTACAAAAGTGAATGTCATTACAGATGCATCACAGTGGGCTCGCTTACTGGCGCATATTCGACAGGGGCTACGAGATGCCTCCGGCGGCGGCGATGCTGGTGCACTCATTCCTGGAATGGTGATTGGCGATACCTCAAAGCAGAGCGAAGAATTTAAGAATGAGATGCGGCGCTCAGGTTTAACTCACCTGGTTGCAGTCAGTGGCGCTAACTTCGCCATTGTCTCGGCCTTTGTCTTGTGGGGGATGCAATTTATCTTCCGTCGCACCAACTATCGATTACTTGCAACCGCCGTGGCTCTTGCCGCATTTATCGCACTCGTGCGTCCATCGCCCTCAGTTCTGCGCGCAGCTGCAATGGCCGCTGTCTTATTGGCAGCCCATGCATCGCGCCGCGGTCGAGATTCGTTACCCGCACTTGGTTTTGCCATCGCAGCTGTTGTTCTGCTCGATCCCTTTCAAGCGCGCGATCCTGGCTTTGCGCTCTCGGTACTTGCTACAGCTGGGTTACTGCTCTTTGCTCCGCGCATCAAGCCAACAATTCTGGCAGCGCCAATTGCAGCGATGGTCTTCTGTTCACCCATCATCATCGCTTTAAGTGGATACATCAGCCCCATGAGTGTTTTAGCCAATGTCTTGGCAGCACCTGCTGTAACACCCATAACGATTGTGGGATTTATTGCAGCGTTGATTGCGCCCATTACACCTTTCGGTGCGCAGCTACTGGTGTCGCTGATTAAACCCTTTGCGTTCTGGATTACTGCGATCGCTGAGTGGACCGCACGCTTTCCAGTATTCACTCTACGGGCGGGGCTTTATGGATTTATCGCTGCGCTCACTCTGATTGGTCTGTTGGTGTGGGGCAGGCGCAAGGCCGCTGCCGCTCTCTTAATACTGATTCTGGCCTTCACCTGGCTACAACGTTTTCCGGCAGGTGATTGGCAGATTGCTAACTGCGATATTGGCCAAGGTGATGCACTGGTACTCAATCTGCATAATAAGCGGGCCATTGTGATTGATGTCGGTCCTGATCCTGAAC
The DNA here is from genome assembly GCA_965267965.1 of Candidatus Nanopelagicaceae bacterium. Lineage (GTDB taxonomy): Bacteria > Actinomycetota > Actinomycetes > Nanopelagicales > Nanopelagicaceae > Planktophila. The sequence continues at coordinate 1,003,046 of OZ254131.1, read as the reverse complement.
TCATTGATCGCTGCTTACATCAGTTAGGAATCAAAGAGATTCCGTTGCTAATTCTTACCCATTCGCATGCAGATCATGTCGGAGGACTAGCGGGCGCTAAGAAGCGGCGCACCATCGGTCAAACTTGGTATGGAAATATTTATGCAGGTACAACAGCGCAGATCGGCGAGTATCACATCACAGTGCATTGGCCCGATGGCGATGGATATAGCCCAAATAACTCGAGTATTGCAACGACGATTCGAAGTAAAGATTTCACTCTCTTTGCAGCCGGAGATTTAGAACCCTTGGCGCAAGAGCGGCTAGTCGGAAAAATCGGTGAAGTCGATATCTATAAAGTCTCACATCACGGATCTCGCTATCAAGATTTTCAATTGCTGGCCGAGCTTTCACCGCAGCTAGCAATTATCAGCGTCGGTGCCGAAAACACCTTTGGCCATCCCGCGCCTGAGGTTCTCACCGCCCTTGAGCGCGCAGGGGCTAGAGTTCTACGTACCGATAGAGATGGGGCGGTGGCGGTTCACGCCACAGAACATCGCATCACCGTGCAACGTGCCAAACGCTGGACTCGGTTATTTTCTTGGTACTGAAGTAATATCTAGCAGTACTTATACGCAACCGAAGAGGAGATATATGAATTCAATCTATCTTCTGCTCGGCTCTGAAGGCGCTCTTGCCGATCGCGCCCTGTCCAAGTTGGTTGCGCAATGTAAAGAGGAAAACTCTGAAATCACCACTATCGCTGCCAGCGATGCGCTACCCGGCGATATCGCAGATGCACTGGCGCCTTCGCTCTTTTCAGAACGCCGCACTCTGATAATCAAAGATTTGCAAGATCTGCCCGAAGATTCCAAAGATGAAGTAACGCGCTACCTAGATTCTCCTGATCCCACTATGACAGTTGTCTTTGCCCATAAAGGTGGAGTCAAAGGTAAAGCGCTCCTTGATGCAATCAAGAAGGCAAAGCCCGAAATCATCGCCTGTGATGCAATCAAGAAAGAAGCAGATAAAGAGAGCTTTGTAAAAGATTTATTCCTGGATTCTGGTCGCAAGGCAACACCGGGCGCAGTGAAAGCTTTAGTTGGTGCACTCGGTAGCGACCTACGTGAATTGCAACAGGCAGTTTCTCAGATTTCACTTGATGCGCCTGCCGGCCCAATTGATGAACAGATAGTTGATAAGTTCCATCAAGGGCGTATCGAAACAACAGGTTTTGATGTTGCCGATGCAACTATTGAAGGTAATTTGCCAATTGCGCTAGTCACTTTACGCAGCGCACTTGAAACAGGTACTGATCCAGTAATGGTGACATCTGCAATTGCTTCATCGCTGCGTTCGATGGCGAAAGTCTCCGGAACAAATCGTGGAACGAAATCATTTGAACTCGCTGGCCAATTAGGTATGGCGCCGTGGCAGATCGATAAAGCGCGCAGACAGTTGCAATCGTGGACTCCTCGCGGAATCGCAACGGCGGTCGAAGCTATCGCCAAGGCCGATGCCGATGTGAAGGGCGCCTCATCTGACCCGATTTATGCGCTGGAAAAAGCCGTTCGGACCATCACTTCAGCCCGTTCCGCACGCTAAATCTCGATTTTGGGGTCATAGCCCCGCGCTGATAACCTACGCTCCTGCACAAATCACAAGGTTTGGCTAAAACAGATAAATCGGAGCAATACACGTGGCAAATATCAAGTCGCAGATCAAGCGTATTAAGACAAACGAGAAGGCATACCTTCGCAATAAGTCTGTCTCATCTTCTATCAAGACTGCTGTTCGCAAGTTCCGCGAAGCAGTTGCTAAGGGTGACGCTGCTGTAACTACCGCTGAACTCCGCGCGGCATCAAAGGCTCTCGATGTTGCAGTCTCAAAGGGCGTTATTCACAAGAACGCTGCTGCAAATAAGAAGTCTTCAATGGCTAAGGCTGCTGCTAAAGCCGGCGTTCGTTAATTTAACCTTCGCTTCTAAAGATAATTCGAAGGTAGAGGTCGCTTAAGTGCCTGCAATCTCGATTGCCAAGGCTCCGCAACCGGCATCAACTAATCCAGCCCAGATTCGTAACTTCTGCATCATCGCCCATATCGATCACGGCAAATCAACTCTTGCCGATCGCATGCTCCAAATTACTGAAGTAGTCGAAGCTCGCAATATGCGCGCCCAATATCTCGACCGTATGGATATTGAACGTGAACGCGGTATCACCATTAAATCTCAGGCAGTACGTCTGCCATGGCGTAGCGGTCTTGATGGACAGGAATATGTCCTCAATATGATTGATACACCGGGGCACGTTGACTTCACCTACGAAGTTTCTCGATCTCTTGCTGCTTGCGAAGGCGCTGTCTTGCTCGTGGACTGTGCGCAGGGAATCGAAGCCCAGACTCTTGCAAACCTTTATCTAGCGATGGAGAACAATCTCACCATCATTCCAGTGCTCAATAAGATTGATCTTCCTAATGCACAACCTGAAAAGTTTGCAGCAGAACTTGCTGGGCTCATTGGCTGCAAAGTCGAAGATGTCTTACGCGTTTCAGGTAAGACTGGTGATGGCGTAGCTGATTTGCTTGATCAAATTATTGATCAGATCCCAGCACCTGTCGGCGATCCTGATGCACCAGCGCGCGCACTTATCTTTGACTCTGTCTACGACGCCTATCGCGGCGTTGTTACCTACGTCCGCGTTGTCGATGGTCGCATTAATCCACGCGAACAAATCCAAATGTTTTCTACTGGCGTAAAACACGAAGCGCTCGAAGTTGGCGTTATCTCGCCAGAACCGCTGCCATCAAAGGGCTTAGGCGTTGGTGAAGTTGGTTATTTGATTACTGGCGTTAAGGATGTTCGCCAATCACGCGTCGGTGACACCATTACCAACTTTGCACGTCCAACAAAGAACCCACTGGGCGGATATAAAGATCCCAAGCCGATGGTCTTTTCTGGTCTCTTCCCTCTCGATGGCGCTGATTTTCCTGTCTTGCGCGATGCGCTAGAAAAGTTGCAGCTCAACGATGCCGCCCTTGTCTACGAACCTGAAAGCTCTGCAGCACTTGGCTTTGGCTTCCGTTGTGGCTTCCTCGGACTTCTTCACATGGAAATCGTGCGCGAACGCTTAGAACGCGAAGCGAAACTTAATTTGATTTCAACAGCTCCTAACGTGGTTTATCGCGTCACCATGGAAGATGGCAAAGAGCATATCGTTACCAACCCATCAGAGTTTCCTGATGGCAAGATCAACAATGTGAAAGAGCCAATTGTTAAATCAACTATTTTGGCGCCTGCTGAATTTATCGGAACCATCATGGAGCTCTGCCAAGATCGTCGTGGCGTAATGCTGGGCATGGATTACATCTCTGAAGATCGCGTCGAAATTCGCTATACCCTGCCTCTTGCTGAAATCGTCTTTGACTTCTTCGATCAGCTCAAGAGCCGCACCCGTGGCTATGCATCACTAGATTATGAAGAGATGGGCGATGAAGAAGGTAACTTGGTCAAGGTTGATATCTTGTTACAAGGCGAAGCAGTAGATGCCTTTAGCGCAATTGTTCACCGTGATAAGGCTTATTCCTACGGCGTGATGATGACCGGCAAGCTGCGCGAGCTCATTCCGCGCCAGCAATTTGAAGTTCCTATTCAGGCCGCTATCGGCTCTCGCATCATCGCTCGCGAATCAATCCGAGCGATCCGTAAAGATGTTCTTGCTAAGTGTTACGGCGGAGATATTTCACGTAAGCGCAAACTTCTTGAGAAGCAGAAGGAAGGTAAGAAGCGCATGAAGATGGTGGGACGCGTCGAAGTTCCACAAGAAGCCTTCGTCGCCGCCCTTGCTACCGATGCTGATATCGAGAAAATTAAAGCAGCGCGCAAGCTCGAATCCTAAGGATTGCCATGCTCTCGTATTACGTCCATATTCCTTACTGCGTAAGACGCTGCGGCTACTGCGACTTCAACACTTACACACCTGCTGAGTTACAAGATGGCGCAACCCTCGAGATAGTTTCAGGCGATTACATCGATGCAGTTCTACGCGAACTTGATACAACGCCCACAGATGTAGTTCCCACAATCTTCTTTGGGGGAGGAACCCCATCGCTGCTCCCGCCGAAGGATCTCGGCAGAGTCATTGCAGCGATTAAGGCACGTAACGGGGTTACCGAAGGCTGCGAGATAACTCTTGAGGCAAATCCAGATTCTGTAACGCAAGACAAACTCAACGAGTTGATTGCTGTTGGTTTTAATCGCATCTCATTCGGAATGCAATCGGCCAACCCTGAAGTATTGAAAGTTCTCGACCGCACTCACAACCCTGAGAATGTGAAAAAAGCTGTCGACATGGCTAGGGCTGCAGGTTTTGAATCAGTAAGCGTCGACCTTATCTATGGAGCGCCCGGTGAATCACTTGGCGATTGGGCAGCAACGGTTAAAGAGGCGCTCTCGCTCAATATCGATCACATCAGCGCTTATGCGCTTATCGTTGAAGAAGGCACAAAGCTGGCGGCGCAGATTAAGCGTGGTGAATACACGATGCCTGATGATGATCTGATGGCAGATATGTATTTACTTGTAGATCAGCAATGTCTGCAAAAAGGTCTGAAATGGTATGAACTTTCTAACTGGTCAAAGCCAGGACATGAATGTCGCCATAACATTGCTTACTGGAAATCAAATAATTGGTGGGGCCTTGGCCCTGGAGCACATTCACATATCGATCAGAAGCGATTCTGGAATGTGAAACATCCAAACGCGTACAAAGAGAAGGTATTTGCAGGCAGCTCACCAATTAAGGACTCTGAAGTACTTGGTGATATCGAGAAGAAATCTGAATACATCATGCTGGCTATCCGCATGCCACAGGGCGTCAAGAAGGCAGCGTTATCTGTGGCGCAGTACGAACGGAGCATGGAGTACATCAAGAGCGGCCATGTGATTGAGCGAGAAGACTCTCTGGCGCTGACTGCTACAGGCCGGCTCATTGCCGACCGCATTACACACGAAATGCTTCGGTAATTGGCTCGCGATAAGATTGCCAAACTATGACAACTGATCGCCGCCTCGAGATTCTTCGAGCAATCGTCGATGAATATGTCGAAACCCAAGAACCAGTCGGTTCGAAAGCGATCGCCGATAAGCGCGCTCTTGGCATTAGCCCGGCGACCATTCGCAATGAGATGGCAGTCCTTGAAGAAGAAGGTTTGATTACTCAGCCTCACACAAGTGCTGGTCGTATTCCCACAGACCGCGGTTATCGCCTCTTCGTGGATAAGTTGGCAACTGTAAAGCCGTTATCAACTGCTGAACGTCGCGCTATTGAAACTTTCTTAGAAGGCGCCATTGATCTCGATGATGTAGTTAAGCGCAGCGCCAAGTTACTTGCCGATATCACTAAGCAGGTTGCAGTTGTGAAGTATCCCAACATTGGCGAATCACATGGACGAGAGATGATGGCGATTTCCGGAACTGCCAACCTCGCACGTTCTGGAGAAGATTTAGGTGCAACGCTTTCACCAATTCTCGAAGCGCTAGAAGAACAAGTTGTCTTGCTGCGCTTGCTTGGAGATGCCCATTCAACGGTGCACGTGACCATTGGAAGCGAACAACCAGATAGCAGCTTGCAGACAACTTCTCTCGTCACAGTAGGTTATGGCTCAGATGCATCCCTTGGAATTCTGGGGCCAACCCGCATGGATTACGCCAGCTCTATCGCAGCTGTTTCAACCGTGGCTCGCTATGTGGGTCGATTTATTACAGAGAGTTCAAAGTAATGGCTGACTTTTACGATCTGCTCGGCATCGACCGTGGCGCATCGCAGGATGAGATTAAGAAGGCTTATCGCAAGATTGCGCGCGAACTTCATCCTGATGTAAATCCAGATCCTGAAGTACAGAATAAGTTTAAAGAAGTTACCGCGGCCTACGATGTCTTAAGTGATGCGCAGAAGCGCCAGCAATATGACATGGGTGGCCAAGGTTTTGGTGGGGGATTCGGCGGTGGCTTTGGTGGCGGTGGCTTTAGCGACATCATGGATGCCTTCTTTGGCGGCGGAGGAAATCGCGGACCACGTCCACGTATGCGCCAAGGACAAGATGCACTTATTCGCATTGAGGTAGATCTCAATGAAGCATGCTTTGGAACAGAGCGCGATATCACTCTCGAATCTGCTGTTGTCTGTACTAAGTGCGAAGGACAAGGAACAGCGAATAACTCGGCTCCTTCAATGTGTCCAGTCTGTAAAGGACGCGGCGAAACTCAATTTGTTCAGAAATCATTCTTGGGTCAAGTAATGACTTCTAGACCTTGTAATAACTGTTCAGGTTATGGCAGCGTCATCACAGATCCATGCCGTGAATGTGCAGGCGATGGACGCGTACGCGCACGACAGACCATTAACGTCAAAGTTCCAGCAGGCGTTGAAACTGGAAATCGAATTCAGATGGCAGGTCGCGGAGAAGTCGGTGCTGGTGGCGGCCCTGCTGGAGATCTCTATGTTGAGATTGTTGAAAGGGAACACGAGTTCTTGCTCCGTGATGGCGACAACTTACATATAGCTATCGAAGTCTCAGTTGCTGCGGCAGCCCTTGGCGCAACCGTAGATGTAGAAACTCTTGATGGCCCAGTCAAAGTTGATATTAAGGCCGGTACGCAGAGCGGATCGATGTTCTCTGTGAAAGGCAAGGGCATGACTCGCCTGCGCAGCACTCACCGCGGTGATTTAATCGTGCATGTTGATGTGGCAACTCCGCAGAAGTTAAGCCGCGACCAAGAGAAGTTACTCAAAGAATTCGCTAAATCTCGCGGCGAACGTGATGGCGATGTGAAGATTAAGGGGCAGCGTGATGGATTGTTCTCCAAATTTAGAGATGCCTTCGGTCGTTAATGCTTAGCCTCTTCTTTGTTGATGATCTGCCTACCGAAGTAGATCAGGTTTATGAATTTGCAAATGATGATGCAGTCCATGCAGTCCGAGTACTGCGTATCGGAACCGGTGAAATCTTCAACCTCTCTGATGGCGCAGGTCGCTGGTCACGAGTGCAGGTTGTTACAGCTGGCAAGAAATCAGCACAGGTAAAGGTTTTGGAAAGTGGTTATCAAGAAGCACTTCCTGTCAGCTTCACTGTCATTCAAGCAATTCCCAAAGGTGATCGCATCAAGGAGACCATCGAGCTCTGCGCTGAAGGTGGCGTAGATCAGATTGTAATGTGGAAAGCTGCTCGTAGTATCGGTAAATCAGATGACAAGATTGAAAAGTTACAGGTCACAGCGCGCGAAGCAAGTAAACAATCACGTCGCTTTAGAATCCCGCAGGTTATTGGAGTTGCTTCAACAAATATTGTCGTTGATGAGATTGCTAAAGCAGATCTAGCAATCGTCTTTCACGAATCTGCGACACAGAAAGTCTCAGAGCTGGTTAAACCTGGTGCTCAAAAAGTTGTCATTATCATCGGCCCAGAAGGTGGGCTTACAGATGAAGAAGTCGACCTCTTTGCATCGAGTGGCGCCAAGGTGGCTCTGATGGGTCGTCCGGTACTTCGCTCGGCACATGCTGGCTTGGCAGCCCTTGCCGCGGTCAACACCGCCCTTTCTGTGTGGTGATTTCACACCAATACCGATAGATTTTCTGCCATATGGAACGCCTTTTAATCACGGTCCCACCAGCTATCCCGATGGTTTCACTCGTCGGTGCGCAAGATGCAAATATGTTGGCAATCGAGGCGGCCTTCCCATCAGTGAACGTCACAGTACGTGGCAATGAAATTACCCTGCGCGGACCGCATATCGATTGCATCGCGATGGAAAAACTTATCAACGAGATGATGGTGGTTATTCGCTCAGGACAAGCCCTGACAGTTGATGCCGTTAAGCGTTCGATTGCAATGTTAGAAGCTGAACCAACACAAAGCCCTGCTGAAGTTCTCTCGCTCAATATTGTTTCTAATCGTGGTCGCACCATTAGACCAAAGACTGCTAATCAGAAGCTTTATGTTGATGCGATTGAAGAGAACACAATTACCTTTGGTATTGGACCTGCTGGAACTGGAAAGACATACCTTGCGATGGCAAAGGCTGTAGCTGCGCTGCAGGCGAAGAAGGTAAATCGCATTATCTTGTCTCGTCCTGCAGTTGAAGCGGGCGAGAAGTTGGGATTCTTACCGGGCACGCTAGGCGAAAAGATTGATCCATATCTGCGCCCGCTATTTGATGCGCTTCACGACATGATTGATGCGGAAGCCATTCCGCGCCTGATGCAGACTGGCGTTATCGAAGTAGCTCCGCTGGCATTTATGCGTGGTCGCACACTTAATGATGCGTTTGTTATCTTGGATGAAGCGCAGAACACCACACCTGAACAGATGAAGATGTTCCTGACTCGCCTCGGTTTTGGCTCCAAGATGGTCATCACCGGCGATGTCACACAGACCGATTTGCCAAATGGACAACGTTCTGGACTTGCCATCATCCGCGATATTTTGGGTGGCGTTGCTGATATTTCATTTATGGATTTGACCACCGAAGATGTTGTTCGCCATCGCCTGATTGGCGACATCGTTAAGGCATATGACACATTTGAGGCGACTAAATCAGTTCCTCGCCCAATTCGTAACAACTAATCTCATATGACCGTTGAAATAGTAAATCGCTCTGGCGCCTTGGTGCCTGAAACTCAGATGCATACTCTTCTTAACTTTGGGATTGACTACATGGAGCTCAACCCTGAATGTGAAATTTCTCTGACATTTGTAGATCCACAAGAGATGGAAGAACTTCACATCAAGTGGATGAATGAACCTGGACCGACCGATGTACTTTCATTTCCGATGGATATGCCTGAAAAGAGAGGCGATATCGTGACGCTCGGAGATATTGTGATTGCGCCAGCAGTTGCAGCTAAGCAAGCGTTAGACGCAGGTCATAGCACTGAACATGAAATCTATATATTGGCCACCCATGGCCTCTTACATATCCTCGGCTATGACCATGCCGATCCTGATGAGGAAAAAGTTATGTTCGCCCTACAAGAGAAGATAGTGAAGGAGTGGTCACAGAAGTGATCAATATTCGCAAGAAACTTACCTTGGCCTTTAAAGGCTTTGCCGCAGGTCTATTTACCAATGAGAACGAACTACGTGACTTAATGGATCATGCCCACAACCGCGGGCTAGTTGAATCCGATGAACACGAGATGATTCACAACGTATTTGAACTCGGCGATACCTTGGTCCGCGAATTGATGGTGCCACGCACCGATATGGTCTGGATTGAAAGCGATAAGACCTTGCGCCAAGGGCTATCACTGGCGCTACGTTCTGGATATTCACGTATTCCTGTCGTCGGCACTGGTATCGATAACATCATTGGTATTGCCTACGTTAAAGATTTAGCAAGGCGCGCTCTCGACCACCATGAAGCTGAAACAACTGAGAAGGTTGAGCAACATATCCGTCCAGCTGTCTTTGTCCCTGAAAATAAAGAGGCGGCAGAGCTACTCAAAGAGATGCAGCGCGATCAGATTCACTTAGCGATTGTTGTCGATGAATATGGCGGAACTGCTGGAATCATTACTATCGAAGATATCATCGAAGAAATCGTGGGCGAGATCGCCGATGAATACGATGATGGGGTTGAGGCATTTACCTGGATTAGCGATAAGAAAGCCCGCGCTAAAGCCACGATGCATGTCGAAGATTTAGCTGATGCGCTCGGCATTGAAATCGATCGCGAAGAATACGAAGATGTTGACACTATCGGCGGATATATGGCTGAAAAACTAGGCCGCGTGCCAATTGCCGGCTCAACCATTGAACTACAGGGTTGGTCAGTAACGTCAGAGCGCCCAATCGGACGTAGACGTCGTATCAGTTCAGTTATTATTGAGCGCGTTGAGAAGGAGGTTGAAGAGCATGAATAATCCAGAAGATAGCAAGCTCGTCACCCTTGCCACCGCAACTCTTGCTCGTAGCGGTGCAAAACAAGCTGCTGCATTGCGCGATAACACCGGACGCACATACGTTGCTATCAATATCGCATCCCCATCACTAAACTTAGATGCCTTTGAAGCTGTGTTGACGGTAGCTCTTGCATCAGGAATTACTGGTATTGAAAGCGTTGTCGCATGCGGCACAGAGCCTGCAAATAGCAAGGCGATTAAGGACTTTGCACCAACTGCAACCGTCTTCTACATCAGCGCTAGCGGTGAAGAATCCGCGCTTTAGGAATATCGCCTCACAAAAGATAAGATTGGCCAATGCGCGTCGTTCGATTCTCTCCACAACCTGATGCAGGACTCGGTAGCGACCCACTCTTTGGAATTCTCGAAGAGGATAATCAGATTTCAATCATTGCAGGAGACCCGATTTATCATGGCATTCAAAAGACTGCCGCTAAGGTCGAGCTGACCAAGGTCCGCCTTCTGGCGCCGGTAATACCGCGCTCCAAGATTGTGGCTGTTGGTAAGAACTACGCCGATCACGCTGCTGAAATGGGTGGGGTCGTGCCCGATGAACCAATCATCTTCTTAAAGCCAAATACTTCGGTGATTGGCCCAGGTGACACCATTGTCTGGCCATCGATTGCACCAACTATTGATTACGAAGCAGAGCTCGCCATCGTTATTGGTCGAGTCTGTAAAGAAGTCCCTAAAGAGCGCGTTAACGATGTGATCTTCGGTTACACCATGGCAAATGACGTCACCTGCCGCGAGATTCAGAAGAAAGACGGCCAGTGGATGCGCGCCAAATCTTTCGATACTTTCTGCCCCATCGGCCCATGGATTGAGACCGAGTTTGTTCCAGGCAATCAGCGCATCACCACAACGCTCAATGGTGAAATCAAGCAAGATGCCAAACTTTCCGACATGATCTTTAAGGTCGCTGATATCGTGCACTTTGTTACCCAGGTAATGACGCTACTTCCAGGAGATGTCATCATCACTGGTACACCTGCTGGAATCGGACCAATGCCTGAAAAATCTACCGTTGCAATCTCCATCGAAGGTCTTGGCCAACTAACAAATAAGGTGAGTGCACGAGCATGAGCGCAAAAAAGGTAAAGGTTCGTTTTGCACCATCACCAACTGGCGATCTACACGTTGGCAATATCCGCACTGCGCTCTTTGATTGGGCATACGCCCGCCACACAGGTGGCACATTCCTATTTCGTATTGAAGATACCGACACCACTCGCGTTACTGATGAATATATCCAGGCAGCCATAGATACTTTGAAGTGGCTTGGTCTGCAGTGGGATGAAGGTCCAGAAGTCGGTGGACCAAATGGTCCTTACCTGCAATCACAGCGTTTAGATATCTATGCGCACTGGGCACAGAAGTTCCTTGACCAAAAAGATGCTTACTATTGCTATTGCTCACCGGAAGAACTTGAAGCGGTCCGCGAAGAACAACGCAAAGCCAACGTTGCACCAGGTTATAACGGCCACTGCCGTGAACTGACTGCAGATCAAATAGCAGCTTTTAAAGCACAAGGTCGTGAAGGTGTAGTGCGTATGCGTATGCCTGAAGGCACAACTACCTTTGTCGATGAAATCCGCGGTGAAGTGACCTTTGATCACAAATTTGTACCTGACTTCGTTCTTGTCCGAGCCGATGGCTCACCGCTCTACACGCTCGCTGTTGCAGTAGATGACGTCCTGATGGGCGTTACCCATGTACTACGTGGAGAAGATCTGCTCTCATCAACGCCAAGACAGATTCGCGTCTATCAGGCGATGGGCGTTGCTGAAGATGATTACCCAGTATTTGCCCACCTGCCATTTGTGATGGGCCAAGATAATGCCAAGTTATCCAAGCGCAATGGCGAAGTCTCGATTGCCTGGTATCGCGAACAAGGTTATCTGCCCGAAGCAATCTGTAACTATCTTGCACTTCTTGGCTGGTCGCCAGGTGATGATCGTGAAAACATCACGATGAAGGAGCTCACTGAGCTCTTTACCGTCGAGAAGGTGCACTCATCGCCAGCTCGTTTTGATATGAAGAAGTTGGAAGCAATTAATGGCGACAAGATTCGCGCCTTAAACGTTGAAGACTTTGCGCAGTGGACGATTCCTTTCCTTAAGAAGGCCGCAATCATCGAGGGCACTGATGCAGAGATTGCGCTTGTGAAGCAGGCGCTACCTTTAATCCAAGAGCGCATCGTGAAGTTAGATGAAGCTCCACAGCTGCTCAAGTTCCTCTTTGTGAAAGAGTTTGCAATCGATAGCGATGCTGTTTCAAAGGTAAAAGATGAGAACGCTAAATCAATTCTGAAGCGCGCTCAATCTGATTTAGAGCAACTTTCTACCTGGAGCCATGAATCAATTGAAGCTGCCTTACGCGCCTCACTCATTGAAGAGATGGGGCTTAAGCCACGAATTGCATTTACCGCTCTTCGCATTGCAACGACCGGTAGCACAATCTCGCCACCGCTCTTTGAATCAATGGAGTTGCTAGGTAAGCAGGCCTGCCTCGCACGTATTTCGCTGGCTTTGTCGCTGTAATTTTCTCCATTTTCTTAAGGTAAACTTCTGCCTTGCGCCGCCAAGCGCTAAAAAGTTATTGGGGTATGGGGTAATTGGCAGCCCTGCTGATTCTGGTTCAGTAAGTCTAGGTTCGAGTCCTGGTACCCCAGCGCAGTACAAGTGAATAAAGTGAAATTGAACAAGATTTCAAAGACCGAAGGTCTTGTGAAATTGAAGAACTAGGGCCCCGTCGTCTAGCGGCCTAGGACTCTGGCTTCTCAAGCCAGCTACGCGGGTTCGAATCCCGTCGGGGCTACTGTGGATTTCTCACATCAACTATTAAGGAATAAACCTTCAAGTATTTAGAAATGTTCATCAACTACAGAGGATGATAAGTCTGTGAAGAGAGTTGAAGACTTTGCCGGATACCTGTTCGGCGCGCCTTCTGATTTGCAAGAGATTCTTAACAATCTCCACAAGAAGGTTCTGGCTGAAGATAACGCCGTCTATGTTGCGTTGACTGAAAAGACCTCAACAGGTGATCTCTTTATTCTCGGCAGCTCTGGGCTAGACCAAGAATCTTTAGTCGGCTTGAGCTGGCTGCGCACCACAACTCAGTTTCCAACCATAGATTGCCTCAACTCTGGCAGTGATGTTTACCTGCCGACCAAAGAGGCGTGGTTAGAGAAGTACCCACAGAGCGCGCTCTTTAGAGAGAAACTTGGCATCGAAGAGATTCTCTGCCAGCCAATTCATTGGAATAGAGATTCAAGTTATTGCCTATCTCTTGCCTTCGGTACATCCGCGACAGGAAAGAACCGAGATATAGAGTTACTGCGAACTATTGGCCGTCTCTTTGAAACCTACCTCGATAAGGCTCGCGACAACAAGGTTGTTTCGCTCGAGCCTCCTACGACTTCAATGAAGCGCAAAATTGAATCACTTAATGATCGCCACCGTGAAACCGTCAATCTGGTCATTAAGGGGCTGAACAATCAAGAGATTGCAGATGCCCAAGGCATCAGCGTTAATACTGTGAAGTCAGATTTGAAGAAAATCTTCAAAGATCTCGGCGTCAGCTACCGCTCGCAAATTTATGCAGAGATGATTGACGAAGATCAGTAAGTAGCTCGTCCACCTGATGCATCAAAGGTAAATCCTGTTGTAAATGAACAAGCGCTTGATCCCATAAAGGCCAAGATCTCAGCTACTTCTTCTGCTTCTCCAACACGACCCATCGGGATTCGCGAAATCATGTACTTCAAAGTTTCATCACTGGTATCTGCATTCATCGGAGTGCGGATAACGGCAGGCGCCAGTGAGTTGATGGTGATTCCATCGGGTGCGATCTCTTTAGCTACGCCCTTAACAAAGCCAATCATTCCTGACTTAGAGACGTTGTAAGGCGTCATGCCTGGGTTACCTTCTTTGCCGGCGATAGATGCCACGTGAGCAATTCGCCCGTACTTAGCCTTCTTCATGTAAGGCACAACTGCTTGAGTGAGCCAGACTGTTCCGAAGAGGTTGATGCGGACAGTAGATTCGAAATCTTCCCATTTCACATCTTCTACCTTGACATTGGTTGGGCCCACGACGCCTGCAGTGTTGATCAAAGCATCGATGCGACTAGTGAGTTTAAAGATGGCATCGATATTCTCTTTCACAGATGATTGGCTACCAAGATCGATGGTGGCTACTTGGTTATCTGGAAGAGATAACTCTTTTTGGAGCGAAGTCAGACCGTCACGAGCAATATCGAGTGCGAAGACTTTTCCACCGCGCTCTGCAACCAAACGTGCAGTAGCGGCTCCGATGCCACGGGCTGCACCGGTAATGACAACAACCTGACCGGCGTAGCTGACTTTATTCTCTGACACGTGGCTCTCCTTTAACGATGTAGAGGAGAAGGATATTTAAGAAGTAACTGCCTTGGCAATGCTTGCTGCAATTTTCTCGATAATTGGACCAGGTTGGCGAATACATATTTCAATATCTGACTCAAATGAATGTAGCGTTGAGATTGATTGAAATTTCTCAACTATTTCATCTGAACTGTTCAACGTGGCTTGACCGCAAATGAGCGCAACTGGCACAGAGCGCCTTGCTGCAATCTCTAAAATTCCGATGGGCGCCTTACCGCTCAGACTCTGTGAATCAAACTTTCCCTCACCGGTAATGACTAAATCAGCGCCAGCGAGTTGCTCTTCAAAGTGCACGAGATCAAGAACCATCTCAATGCCGCTTCTAGCTTCTGCGTTGAGAAATGTGAGCGCCATAAAACCAAATCCACCTGCAGCGCCTGCACCTGGTGTGTTGATATGTGCAGTTCCGGCAATCTGTGAAAAGTGTGTAAGAGCGCGTTCAAGCGTCTCAACATCTGCCGCAGTTGCGCCTTTCTGTGGCGCGTAAACGTGAGCTGCACCGCGAAGACCAAGTAGGGGATTGGTAACATCGCTAGCAAGAATAAATTCAACTCCAGCAATTCGTGAATCAAGCTTTGAAAGATCTATCTGCTGGCACCCTTGCAGAGCTGCTCCACCGTATGCAATCTCGTGGCCTTGAGCATCGAGTAACTTGGCGCCAAGTGCCTGTAGCGCACCTGCGCCAGCATCGGTACACGCAGATCCTCCGATAGCCAGAATTATCTGCTTAGCGCCATGATCCAGCGCAGCCTTAATGAGCTCGCCGGTTCCGTACGAGGTTGCAATAAGCGGCTCTAATTTCTTATTGGTAAGTTGAGATAACCCTGAAGCCTGCGCCAGTTCTACGAGAGCTGTGGCATCGCGCATACCGAATTTTGATTGAACTGTTTTATTAGTTGGTCCTGTGACGCTAACTTCAATCGGGTTAAAGCCTGCGCCGATAACTGCATCCAGGGTTCCTTCACCACCATCACCGATAGCAATTTTGATTGTTTCACAATCTGGGATGACAGAAAGAATTCCATTTTCAATCCACTGTGCAACCTCTTGCGAAGATGCGCTTCCCTTAAATGAATCGGGGACAATTACAATCTTCATATATGAATCTTATGAGCATTGCGCTAATCTATGGTTATGAAAATAGCGAGATTCGGTCAAATAGGTTCAGAGCGTCCAGCAGTTATGGTCAACCAGACTCAAGCAGTCTATGTAGATCATCTGATTAAGGACTGGAATCGAGACGAGCTCGTTGCCGGAGCCCTCGATAAGGTCAAGAGCGCAGATCTTTCTAGCCTTGCTCCATTTGATATTGCAGGTCTACGAATTGGCAGCCCTGTTGCACGTCCAACCAAGTTGATCTGTATCGGACTTAACTATGCACGTCATGCCGCCGAATCAGGAATGACGCCACCACCTGAGCCTGTAGTGTTTATGAAAGCGCCAGATTGCCTCATCGGACCGAACGATGAGATTGCCGTTCCTCCTAACTCAACTGCAACAGATTATGAAGTTGAACTCAGCATCGTT
Source organism: Candidatus Nanopelagicaceae bacterium (assembly GCA_965267965.1). Classification (GTDB taxonomy): domain Bacteria; phylum Actinomycetota; class Actinomycetes; order Nanopelagicales; family Nanopelagicaceae; genus Planktophila. Next base: position 987,155 of record OZ254131.1, on the reverse strand, counting down.
ATCGGCAAGCGCGCGCTCTATCTCAAATCAGAATCAGAGGCGCGATCACATATCTTGGGTTACAGCATCAGCCAAGATGTCAGCGAACGTCACTGGCAGATTGAACGCGCTGGGCAATGGGTAAAGGGAAAGTCATTCCCAACTTTTAATCCAATGGGGCCAGTGATTGTCACGAGCGATGAATTTAACCCTGACGATGTTCGCCTCTATTGCAACGTCGATGGCGAGAAGCGCCAAGATTCACGCACTAGCGACCTCATCTTCGGCATCGATCACATCGTCTGGTATGTCAGCCAATTTATGGAGCTATTCCCTGGCGACATCATCAACACCGGAACTCCAGAAGGTGTTGGAATGGGATTTAAGCCAACGAAGTACCTACAACGCGGTCAGAAGGTTGTGACTGGTATTGAAGGTATTGGCGAGATGGTCTCTCAAACAATCTAGTTTTTACTAGGTGTTAAGCGGGGCAATTAAGCCAGCTGCTTCCATATCACCCCAAAGCTCTGCCGGAAGTTCGGTATCAAAGGATGCGATATTTGCGCGCAGCTCGCTGAGCGAACCTGCGCCGGTAAGAACAGATGCAACGGCTGGATGACGCAATGGAAACTGAAGCGCTGCAGCTGGCAACGAAAGGTCGTAGCGCTCTAGATACTTTCCGATTGCACGCGCTTTGCTAAGAATTTCTTGTGAAGCAGGTTCGTAGTCATAGTGTGCGCCATCGACTGGATTAGCCAGAACGCCAGAGTTAAAGACACCGGCTGCGATGATGGATACCTTCTTCTTTAGGGCAAGGGGATAGAGCTCATCTTGGGCGCTCTGATCCAGAAGCGTGAAGCGACCTGCGATTAGAGCGATATTAAGGTCGGTATCTTTCATGATTGATATAGAAGTTGGACACCAGTTCATCCCAATACCAATAGCCTTAAGTAGACCTTCTTCACGCATCTTGTGAAGTTCTGGGTAGACGACGTTAATTGCATCAGAAACCCAGTTGTCGGCATCGTGGATATAGACGATCTCAATTGAGTCACGCCCTAATCGCTGCAGGCTCTCTTCCAATGAGCGACGGATACCGGCAGCAGTGTGATCAAAGTAGATTTCAGTATTGGGATCAGAATCTGGAAACTTATCGTGTTCAGTGTTTTTTCCAGGGCGTAGTAAGCGCCCCACCTTGGTAGAGATAGCCGGTTGCTTTGGATGTCCCTTAATTCCACGCCCAACGCGAACTTCACCAACGCCATATCCATAGAGCGGCGCAGTATCGATATAACCAATTCCAGAATCCAGGGCTTCGCGGATAACTGCATCACTTTCAGATTCGGCAACCTTCTTAAAGAGGCCACCGAGTGGCGCTGTTCCTAGGCTTAGCCGTGAGACCTTTACATCGCAGCCATGAATGGGTGTGAGTTCGGAATGGCGCATGCTTTAGCTCCTGACAGTCTGTGGTTGAAAAGTTTTACGATCACTTGATTCGGCGATCAAGGTGCGACCTGCTTCAAGGCTATCAATCCAGCCAGCGCTCATCATCTGAACGATGAGATTACCTAATACGGTTGCTTCGACAGGGCCGGCAATAACGGGCAGACCGGTTGCATCTGCTGTTAATTGATTCAGGAGCGCGTTGGATGAACCACCACCCACAATGTTGATCTCTCGGACTTTAACCTGGGCTGCATCCTCTAATTCGCGCAGAGATTGCGCATATGCATGCGCCAAACTGTCGAAGATACAGCGCGCAAATTCGGCTGGAGTCTCAGGAACTTCTTGCCCGGTCTCGCGGCAGTAATCAGCGATACGTTCTGGCATCGCACCTGGCTTTGCAAAGCGAGGATCATTGGTATCGATAATCTGCTTGCGGGTAAGCGCACTTGCATCACGAGCTAAATCGGCAGCGGTAAGGACTATCCCTTGTGATTTCCAGTAGCGCAGTGATTCTTCGAGTAGCCACATCCCTGAAACATTCTTGATAAAACGAATTCTGTCAGCAACGCCTGCCTCATTGGTGATGTTGTATGAAAGAGCCTTTGCATCTGTTACTGGCTCATCGAGCTCTAAACCGACTAAGGACCATGTACCGCTTGAAATGTAGGCTGAATCTTTTGTCGGACGAAGTGGAACGCCGGCAACTGCAGATGCTGTGTCATGTGAGCCCACTGCGACAACTGCGATGCCATCGAGGCTGCCATGGCCATTGATCTGGCCAACTTTGGTACCTGGCTTATGAAGAGCGGGGAAGATGCTGCGCGGAATCTCTAGCTTATCGATGAGCTCCCAATCCCACTCTTGCGAATGAGCATTAAGCAACTGTGTAGACGATGCATTGGTAATGTCATTGCTCTTAGCTCCTGACAAGACATAGTTAAGAAGATCAGGGAGCATCAAGAAAGTTGATGCACCTTCAATTGCAGGAGTATTGCGCGCTGCGTGAAGCTGGTAGGCGGTATTGAAGAAGATAAATTGGATTCCGGTTCGGCTGTAAATCCAATCGGCCCCTAGTGAATCTGAAATTGATTGCATCAAGCCATCGGTGCGCGAATCACGGTAACAGTAAGGGTCCTCAATCAGCTCACCTTGGGCATCAAGCAGACCGTAATCCACCGCCCAGGTATCGATGCCGATAGAGATGATTTCACCGAGCTCTTGCGCCTTCAGCAGCCCAATCTTTACCTCATCAACAATCTTGGCCCATTCCCAGCGCAGTCCACGATCTTCAAACGCTCTCGCTTCATGTTTAAAGCGATGGACTTCTTGAATCACCAGAGATCCTGATTCAAGAGAGCCCACAGCTACACGCCCGCTAGAAGCGCCGAGATCGATTGCTGCACAGAACTTCATGGTGGTTTATCGCAAGAAGGCTGCTGATACTCCGCCATCAACAGGGATATGTAGCCCCGTTGTCAGTGAAAGTTCTCCGCTGAGCAGTACAAAGACAGCTGCTGCAATATGTTCTGGCAGAACTTCCTTCTTCAAGATTGTTCGCTTGGCATAGAACTCACCGAGTTTAGATTCTTCAACGCCATATACAGCTGCGCGATTGGCGCCCCAACCTGATGAGAAGATTCCTGAACCCTTAACAACGCCATCAGGATTGATTCCATTGACGCGGATACCGTGTTCGCCGAGCTCTGCAGCAAGTAAGCGCACTTGGTGAGCCTGATCTGCCTTGGTAGAGCCGTAACCGATGTTATTTGGACCGGCAAAGACTGAGTTCTTAGAAGAGATGTAGACGATATCTCCACCTAGCTTCTGGGCGAACATCGCCTTGGTAGCTTCGCGTGAAACCAAGAAGGACCCGCGCGCCATGATGTCATGTTGCAGATCCCAATCTTGCACCGTTGTCTCAACAAGTGATTTGCTGATCGAGATACCAGCATTATTGATAACGATATCGATGCCACCGAAAGCTAAGTTGGCAGCAGCAATTGCTGCAGCGACAGCGCCTTCATCGGTGACATCCATAGCGATACCTATCGCCTTATCTGAATTTCCAATCTCAGCAGCAACAGCAACTGCGCCTTCTTTATCGCGATCTGCCACAACTACACAGGCACCTTCTGCCGCAAGTCGTAGCGCAGTAGCTTTTCCTAAACCTGATGCAGCACCTGTAACGAGAGCGATGCGGCTAGCAAGAGGCTTTGGCTTAGGAGCACGCTTAAGTTTGGCTTCTTCTAAATCCCAGTACTCAATGCGGAACTTTTCAGATTCTGCAATTGGGGCATAGGTTGAGAGGGCTTCCGCACCGCGCATAACGTTGATGGCATTGATATAGAACTCGCTGGCTACGCGCGCAGTCTGCTTATCTTTTCCGTACGAGAACATGCCGACTCCCGGCACCAAGATGATTGCTGGGTCGGCGCCACGCATTGCAGGTGAATCTTTAGCGGCGTGACGTGCGTAGTAAGCAGCATATGTTTCGCGGTACTTTTCGTGGAGTTCTGCGACTCGTGCCAAGACTTCTTCAAGAGGTGCATCTGGCGCGGTATCGAGCACCATCGGCGAAATCTTTGTACGCAAGAAGTGATCAGGACATGATGTACCCAGGGCTGCCAATCTAAAGAGCTCAGCGCTTTCGGTGAAGTCGAGAACTACAGCGGCATCAGTGAAGTGGCCAACCATACGAACGTCGCGAGATGCCACACCACGTAAGTGAGGTGCTAGCTCTGCAGCGCGGGCCGTGCGAGCAGCTGCATCAAGCGCCTTGTACTTTGCAACAGCTGCGCCGAATGGGTTCTTCTTACCCTTGGCCTTGATAAATTCTTCAGCCTTGGTGATGGCATCAATCGAGCGCTCTTCGCACTCTTTACTTGATACGCCCCATGTTGTGAGTCCATGTCCACCGAGAATGCATCCCTTGGCCTTTGGATTTTCAGTGGCAATCTTTGCCATATCTAAACCAAGTTGGAATCCAGGGCGACGCCAATCGACCCAGAGAATTTCATCGCCGAAACATTCACGAGTTAACTTTTCGCCATCGATAGAGGTAGCAAGAGCGATAATTGAATCTGGGTGAAGGTGATCGACATGGTCGAAGGGAACAAGACCGTGCATCGTTGTATCGATACTTGGAGCAGCCCCTGATGTGCCAAAGCGGCAGTAATCAAAGAGCGCGACCATCTCATCTTCGTGTTCAACTCCGCGATAAACGTTCTTGAGCGCTTTAAATTTCTCTAACTCAAGTGCTGCTAGCCCTGGCTCAGTCAATGTGCCGAGATCTCCACCAGAGCCCTTAACCCAGAGCACCGTTGTCTCTTCACCTGTTGCGGGATTTGGAACAGAACCCTTTGCCGAAGTATTTCCACCGGCATAGTTGGTAAATCGTGGCTCTGAACCTAAACGGTTACTGCGCTCCAGAAGTTCTTTTACGACCTTAGGTGTCGACATTACGCTCCCCATCCGGCCTGTGCGCCGCCAACTCGTTCTGCTGCGATCTTTTCGGCATAACCACTACGTGCGTATGCGCTCTTTGGATCAGCTTCTACACCAATCTCGCTACGAAGTTCATCAAGAAGTCCGCGCACATCTGTGTTGTATGCATTCATCAAGATGTCATTGCCACCAAGAACGTCTCCTGCCTGCTGCGCCTTCTTCAGCGCTGCATGATCTACAAGGAGCGCCTTTGCAACTGCTTCTTGAACGTTGGTAATTGAGCGAATCTGAGCAGGGATCTTTGGCTCAATGTTGTGGCATTGATCGAGCACATAAGAGACAGGTGTTCCGACATCAAAGCCGCCATTCTGATTTACCTCGTGCATGATGCGGAAGAGCTGGAATGGATCTGCAGCTCCCACAATCAAATCATCATCAGCATAGAAGCGTGAGTTGAAGTCGAATGCGCCTAGGCGCTTCTTGCGAAGTAAGAATGCAACGATGTATTCGATATTTGTGCCTGGCGCATGGTGGCCGGTATCAACGCAGACTGATGCCTTCTCGCCGAGTTCAAGGCAGTGCACATAAGAAGTGCCCCAGTCAGGAACATCGGTTGAGTAGAAGGCTGGCTCGAAGAACTTGTATTCAAGCAACATGCGCTGGTCAGGCCCTAAGCGGTCATAACACTTGCGAAGTGAGTCAGCCAAGCGATCTTGGCGCTCTGCCAAGTTATCTTGGCCAGGATAGTTAGTACCGTCAGCAAACCAGAGCTTGATGTCTTTGGCGCCAGTCTTATCCATGATGTCGATACATTCATAGAGATGATCAACTGCCTTCTGGCGGATTTTCGCATCGGGATGGCAGACAGAACCTAGCTTGTAATCATCATCCTGGAAGGTGTTGGAGTTGATGGTTCCAAGGCGCACGCCGAGTTCAGCTGCGTAATCAGCAAGGTGCTTGTAATCATCGACCTTATCCCAAGGAATATGCAGCGCTACTGATGGAGCGGCTCCGGTGAACTTATGCACCTGTGCTGCATCGGCAATCTTCTCGTATGGATCGCGCGGCACGCCAGGTTGTGCAAAGACCTTAAAACGAGTTCCGGAGTTGCCATAAGCCCACGATGGAGTTTCAATCCAAAAGCGCTTGAGTACTTCCTTTGCTTCCTTTGGTGTTGCCATTATCTGTGCTCCTTTACCTCGTTGTTAGTGAATCTTTTTTAATCGTTACTGCAGATAGAAAACATCTTCTAGCTGTAAGAAACCTTCATCAGGGCGCTTGCCATCAAGGGCGATAAAGAAGGGCGCCATATCCGCCTGCCAACGTGCATTTACTTCACGCCCGGCCATTCCTGCCTTTGCTGCCTCAAGATCAGGAGTCTCGAAGTAGCCAAAGAGAGTCCCATCGCTGCGATCTAAGAAGAGGGTGTAGTTGGTCCAGCCGGTTTCGCGTAGCGCCTGCAACATGTCGGGCCAGACTTCTGCATGGCGGCGTACATATTCATCCATCATCTCAGGACGAACCTGTAAGCGAAAACCAACCCGTTGCATAGTTAGATGCGCTCCTTCATAAATGCGAGTGCTGTGCTTGCGAGATCATCTGAATCGCTCCAGAGATTTCGCCAGACGCATAGTGTATTTGAGAGAGCAGGATCAACAACAGCCGATGAGAAAGATTCAAAGGTAATTGGCCCTTGATAGTTAATCTTCTTGAGGGCTGCAAAGAATGTGTCGAAATCTACATTTCCGGAACCAAGGTATCCGCGGTGGCTCTCGCCGATATGAACAAAACCTAATCTGTCACCAGCTGCTAGAACTGATTTCTCCATGCCATCTTCTTCAATATTCATGTGATAGGTATCAAGGTGCACGAAGGCGTTAGGGCGATTTACCTCATCAAGGAAAGCGAGCCCTTCAATTCCGGTATTAATTATGTTGGTCTCGTAGCGGTTAACAACCTCGAGATTAATATTGATGCCCTTATCGCCAGCGTAATCAGCTAAACGTTGCATGGCAGCGACAGAGTTGGCGCGATTCTCTTTTGAGGCAGGACCTGGATACTTACCAAGAGAGCAGTAGAGAACACCGCAGAGCTCTGTTCCGCCTAGCTCGTGTAGAACATCAGTTGCCTTGCGAAGGAGCGCATCTCCCTTTGCAATAACTGATTGATCTGTACTTGTGACATCAGTTGTAGGGGATAGGCCCAAAGAGGCATGTGCTCGAACGCCATACTCGGCGAGTAAATCGCGAGTCATTGCTGTATCAACGTTCCAAGGATCTAAGAGCGCGATTTCAACATAGTCATAGCCAGAACGAGCCGCGCCTGAGATTGCAGCGCGGGCGCCTTGCTCAGACCAATCTCCAGCCCATACAAGCGCATGGCCACCGAATTCAAGTCTCTTGGCTACTGGCATTATTACTCTCGTTTCTTAGAAGTAACTTTCTTTAACTGTTCAAATTGTCTTAAAAGAGATTCAGGCAGTTCCCCGAAGGGAACTGCCTGAATCCGTAGAACCTTGCTTCTAACTTATTAAATTAGAAGTTGTACTGATCTACGTTGTTCTTTGTGAAGACAGTTGCTGGTCCGAGGATGATTTCGTTTCCGACTGCACCCTTTGTCACCTTACGTGACTTCAAGCCCTTGTCGCCCTTACCGGACTTAACAGTTGCTCCAACATTTACCTTCTGCTTGTTGTTGATGATTGAGTTTGCAACCTGGACAGCTACGTATCCGAAGTTCTCAACATCCCAAAGTGATGCCTGAGCATCTGATCCATCCTTGATATATGTCTTCATATCGTTTGGAAGACCAAGGCCTGTTACGAATACCTTGCCCTTTGATGCAGATCCGCTGACGTACTTAGCAGCTGCAACGATACCTACTGATGTAGGAGCGACAATTACCTTGAGGTTTGGATACTTCTGGATAAGACCCTGTGTCTCAGTTGTTGACTCTTCTGGCTTATCAAGACCATAAGCAGTTGCAACTACCTTGAGCTTTGGATACTTAGCAGCGATTTCCTTGTTCATGAAATCGATCCATACGTTCTGGTTTGTAGCATCTGGTGTAGTTGAAAGAATTGCGATTTCACCTTCACCCTTAGCAAGGTCGTTAGCTGAAGCAGCAAGTGCCTGGCCAATACCTTGTGATGATGCCTGGTTGATGAATACTGAACGTCCTCTTTGAGCAACATCAGAATCGTATGTAACAACTGTTACACCCTTCTTACGTGCTGCGCTAAGTGCAGGAACGAGAGCATCCTTATCGTTAGCAGCAAGAACGATTACGTTGTAACCAGACTGTACTGCTGCGTTGATTTCCTTAACCTGTGCAGCTGCAGTAATTTCTGTTGGGCCCTTGTATGCACATTCGGCCTTCAACTCTTTACATGCGCGCTGTACACCCTTGTCAGCAGCTTGGAAGTATCCAATGGTGCCGAGCTTAGGAATGTGTGCGACCTTCAATTTAGTTGCTGCAGAAGCAGGTGCAACTGATCCTGTTACAAGTGTTGTTGTAACGAGAGCAGCTGTTGCGATTGCTGCGAGTAGTTTCTTCAAGGTGTTTCCTTTCGTCGAAAACATTGTGAAATTATTTTTTAACTTCACATCGTGCCTGGTTCAGGACAGAGACTGTCTGAGCCCGTGCCAAAACTCTATGGGGGAGAAAGCCAAAGTACTAGTGCTGATTTATAACGATTTGATGAATGTCTCGTGACTACATAGAAAATCCCCGATGGCTGAACAGTTGAATTGTTCAATCATCGGGGATTTCTCCCAAGTGATTTAAGCCTTATTGGAGGCGGTCGCTCGAGCTCGCTTGTACTTATCAACCATAACCGGAGCGGCCACAGAAATCAGAAGCAAGATACCGGTAACGATGGTGCGCCACTGGGCGTTGATCTCTTGGAGGGTAAGCCATGATTCAACGCTGCTGGCAAGAAGTACACCAGCAACAAGACCCCACATAGTTCCGACTCCACCGAAGATTGAAACTCCACCGAGTAAGCAAGCAGAGATAACAAGAAGTTCTAGACCGATTCCATTATCTGCTTGCGCAGTTGAGAAGCGGAAGGTGTAGATAACGCCTGCAACACCTGACATAAAGCCGGTGAAGGTGAAGACGATGATCTTGTGGCGAACAACGTTGATACCAGCAAAGCGAGCAGCTTCTGGGCTCTGTCCGATTGCTAGTGTGCGACGACCGAATGCGGTGTTATGCAATAGCAATCCAAAGAAGAGTCCGAAGATGATGATGATTGGAAGGGTCTGCGGAATAAAGGTGGTTCCAATCGTGTCAAAGCCCCATGTGGTCCAGAACTCTGGGAACTCATTGACAGTTTCAGTACCAAGAATTCCGTTTGCAATACCGCGATAGAGCGCAAGCGCTCCGATAGTTACTGCAAGAGAACCCAGCCCTAACTTGGTGACCAAGAATCCATTGACGAATCCGCATGCTGTACCAACTGCCATTGCAATAAGGATTGCTAGCCAGATAGGTGCGCCTGCGGCGTATGAATACCCGAGCATTGCGCTGCTGAGCGCCAAGATTGAGGCGATTGATAAATCAATCTCACCGGTGATGATGAGGAAGATCATCGCAAATCCCATAATCAGGATTTCACTTGAGTTAGAGAAGATCTGTGAGACGTTAATTGAACTCAAGAAGTTATCTGTAGTCATTGATGCCAAGACCCAGACTGAGAAGAGCAGGGCAAGGATCGCTGTGTCCCAGGACTTGCGAACTTTAAAGGTATTTTTCTCAGACACGGCTAAACCCTTTCCTTGATTCTTTGTGCCAGTAAGGCTTTCTCGGTTCTTCGTGCCAGGACACGATCTGCATAGATTGCGACAATAAGGAGGAAGCCGTTGATGGCTGCTTTCCAGAATGCATCAACGCCAAGTGCGGCAAGTGCACCTTGGATTGTCTGTACGAGTAGCGCACCGATAACAACACCGACTGCAGTACCCGCACCGCCAAGAAGACCAATTCCACCGATAACAGCAGCTGCAACTACGGCGAGCTCTTGTCCATAGAAAGCGGTGGAGTCGACTTGTGCAAAGCGCATCAAGTAGAAGACTCCGGCGATTCCGGCGATAAAGCCACAGAAGATATAAGCCAAGAATGTTCTGCGGAAAACTTTGAGGCCGACTAGATCTGCAGCTGGTGGATTGCTTCCGATTGCATAGCAATCACGTCCTGGCTTGGTGTACTTCATGTACCAACCGACAATTACCATCAAGATAATTACCATCAAGAATGGGAAGGGCAACAAACCAGCGAAAGTTTTTTGGCCAAGTGAGAGCAAGCTAGGTGGCATCTCTTGAGCGTTGTAATCCACGGAGTTTGAAACTACGTAAACGCCACCGCGAACGATGTAGAGAGTTCCGAGCGTTACAACCAGAGATGGAAGGCGCAGACCTGCAACAAGGAGACCATTCAGTGCCCCGACTGCAATACCGACTGCGCCACCGATAACAAAGCACTGCCACCATGTGAATGATGGGTTCTTGGCACAGAAATCTGCGACCAACCAGGCAGAGAATCCAACAGTTGATGCAATAGAGAGGTCGATATGGCGCATGATCATGACTGGCGCCATACCAATTGCTAGTAGCGCCACAATCGCTGTGGCCGACAGTAAGTCGCGGGTTCCATCGCCGGTCACAAAGCGAGGATTGATAAATCCAGTGCTCGCGACGCAGAAAATCAGGATTATGCCAAGGCTGGCTTCGCGACCAAAGGTTCGCTTCTTCAATAAAGATGCCACTGTTAGATGCCCTTCTTTCCGGTGGTAGCTGCAGCGATGACATTTTCTTGCGTTGCTTCCTTACGAGAAAGCTCTGCGACTTGGCGACCTTCGCGCATCACAATGATGCGATCGGCCATTCCGAGAACTTCAGGAAGTTCGCTGGAAATCATCAAGATTGCCTTGCCTTCACCAGCAGCTTTATCAATCAACTTATGGACTTCTGATTTGGTACCCACATCAATTCCACGAGTTGGTTCATCGACAATCAAAAGATCTGGGTCTGTGGCAAGCCACTTGGCAAGTACTGTCTTCTGTTGGTTTCCACCAGATAGGCGATCTACAGGATCTGATTGATCGGCATATTTAATGCTCAGGTTTTCACGCCATTTATTGGTGAGCGCTCGTTCCTTCTTAAAGTTAAGGAAGATGCGACCCTTGAGGCGATCAAAGGATTCCATCGAGATATTGCGATTAACGCCAGCGACCATGAAGAGACCTTGTTGACGGCGATCTTCAGGAACAAGGGCGATCTTTTCAGCCATCGCAGCGACAGGAGAATTCTTCTTCAGCGCCTTGTTATTAACCTTGACTGAACCAGATTCGTAGGAATCAACGCCAAAGATAGAACGGGCGATTTCAGAGCGGCCAGATCCGACCAAACCAGCTAGCGCAACAATTTCCCCTTTACGCACAGTAAATGAGACGTTGCGGAAATACGCTGGGTTGGTGAGGTCGTTAACTTCGAGAACGACATCGCCAATGGCGTGATCTGTCTTTGGAAAGAGCTCGGTGAGCTCACGGCCCACCATCTCTTTAATAACAGTCTGTAGATCTGTATTTGAGATTGGCTTCTCAGAGACTGTTGCACCATCGCGCATTACGGTGATGAAGTCAGAGATAGCAAATACTTCATCAAGACGGTGGCTCACGAAGATAACCGCCTTATTGGCTGCACGCAGATTACGCATCACAGTCATGAGCCGATCAACTTCAGAGGCAGAGAGCGCCGCAGTTGGTTCATCCATCAAGATGATGTTGGCGTTCATTGAGAGCGCCTTAGCGATTTCAACAACTTGCTGATCTGCAATCGATAGACCACGTGCTTGACGCTTTGGATCTAACTCAACGCCTAACTCTTTAAAGAGTTTACGCGCTTGTGATTCGGCCTCTTTCCAATCGATGGCAAGGCCCTTTTTAGGTTGGCGACCAACAAAGACATTCTCGGCAAGAGAGAGATCAAGAAAGAGTGATGGCTCTTGATAGATAACAGCGATACCTTGATCGATAGAGGCTTGTGGTGAACCAGAGATAAATGGCGCACCACCCAAGGTAATTGTTCCGGCATCGTGCTCGTGTACACCCGCAAGAATCTTGAGCATGGTTGATTTACCAGCTCCGTTTTCTCCTAGGAGCGCGTGTATTTCACCAGCACGGACTGAGAGATTTGTTCCGCGAAGTGCAATTGCACCTCCAAATCTTTTCTTAACATCCTTCATCTCAAGAAGAAGGTCGCCCTTGTTTGCCAATGCAGTCTCCTGTCTAGTTATTGCAAGCCTTGCCTCGATTGTTGTGGAATCTTATTCAGTAAAGTTCCACCGTACTAGAGATTTAAAGGTTGGGTTTCCCAAGAGTTATTGCAGCAGACAAGCCATTGAACAATTCAATGCGCTACCCAGCAGATAACTTGATAACAAAATGTTAGAAGCCGTCCTTGGATTTTTCTACCCTTTGCATAAGCCCATTCCTTGCATAAGAGTGGGGGATGGAGAGAAGGGGGAGTCATGGGCCAGTATTTATCACTTGATATGGGCGCAGAGTCTGGCCGCCTTGTGATCGTCGATATCGGCGAAGCTGCAATCTCTACAGAAGTTCTCTATCGCTTTGAAACCCCCGTCGTTCATGATTCCTTGGGACGGCGTTGCTGGGATTTTCCAAAGATTGTTGAAGAAGTAGTGCACGCCCTTTCAATCGCAGCACCTCGTGGCCCCTTCGATTCCCTTGGCGTTGATACCTGGGGACTTGATTTCGGTTTACTAGATGAGAATGAAGAGCTGGTTTCTCTTCCTGTCAGTCACCGAGATCATCGCACCGATGGTTATCTGGCAAAGGCTGCGAGCGTTGTCGGGCTAGAACGGCTGCACTTTGATACCGGTGCACAGCTACTTGAAATCAATTCGATCTTTCAACTCCTTGCCATCGTAGAGAACTCACCCGATGAGTTAGAGCGAGCAAAACATTTGCAGTTGATGCCTGATTTGATTCTCCATGCCCTGACCGGCGCTATTGGAACTGAGTACACAATTGCAACAACAACTGGTTTGTATGACACCCAAAGCAACCAGTGGGCGTATGGGCTGGCCAAAGATCTGGGAATTCCTATGCACTTCTTTGGCGAAGTCGAAGATGCCGGAACTATTCGTGGAGTACTCAGCGCTGATATTCAAGCCAAGACTGGAATCGGTCCACTCAGATGTATTGCAACAACAAGCCATGACACAGCAGCGGCAGTTGTTGCAACGCCGCTTGAATCGCCAGGAAGTGCCTATATTTCCTCGGGAACCTGGTCGCTCATGGGCGTTGAGATTGATTCACCAATCACCAACGAGATTACTTTAAATGAACGTCTGACTAATGAGGGTGGCTTTGATCGCAGCATCCGATTACTGCGCAACATCACCGGCCTTTGGATCATCCAGGAAGTTCGCCGTGATTTGAAATCACAAGGAGTTGATATCAGTTACGTAGATTTAGTGGCTGCGGCGAAAGCTCAGAGTGATCCATGGCGCACCTTGTTCTATGTCGATGCGCCAATATTTGTCTACGCAGGAGGAATGATTGCGCGGATTCAGCAGTATGCGCGCGAGACTGGTCAGCCCATTCCGCAAACTCCTGGTGAAATCGCGCAGGCAACATTTGCATCCCTTGCTCTGCAATATGCACGAACTGCGGATGTCTTAGCTGAATGCAGCGGTATGGCGATGCCGGCAATCCATATCGTTGGTGGGGGATCACAGAATGAGCATCTATCTCAGATGACTGCAGATATCTCTAATAAAGAGGTAATCACCGGACCTATTGAGGCAACGGCTATGGGAAACGCGATCGTGCAAGCGATTGCTACAGGCGAAATCGCAGATATAGGCTCAGCGCGAGCCTTGATTTCATCGAGCGATGTGAAGTTTGGTTCCTATCAACCAACAACTGATAGTTCAGTGCGTGCAGAGATCACAGCTGTGCGCCAACGATATGAAGAGTTAATCGCCCACCAATAGTTCGACCCGATAGAAGGAGAAGCATGACAACGCTCGCAGAAGAGATCTCTGATCTAGCAGTACGCGCTGGGGCACCAGAGGCTGACCTCACCATTTTGGCTGAAGGTAACGCAGCTGTTCTCGATGCTGCCCATGATCGCTTCTTAGTAAAGGCAAGCGGCATCGTCATGGGGGAGGCCACGGCAGAAGATTGGGTCTGGGTTTCTCTAAGTAAATCAGTTGAAATTCTGGAAGCTGCCCACAAGAGCGGTCGCACCCCAGCCTTGGATAGCGCGCTCGATGCGATTTTAAAGTCAGCTGTTACACCCGGCGGAGTATCGAAGAAGGCAAGTATTGAAACTCTCGTACATGTGGTCGCCTTCCATCTCTTGGAATCAACTTGGTCGCTACATACGCACCCAACGCCAGTTGTGGCCCTTGCTGCAAGTAAAGATGCAGCCGCGCATTACAGCGGAACCGTCTTTCCTGATGAGAGCGTGATCTGCGGACCTATTCCTCTCTATCTTCCTTACGATGAACCAGGTCTATCTCTCGGACTCGGCTTCTACTCAGGTGCGCTCAAATATCGTGATCAGTACGGAATGAGTCCACGCCAGATCATTCTTGGCAATCACGGACTCTGCACCTTCGGCAACGGTAAAGAGGAAGCGCTGGCTACTACGCAGATTGCAGTCAAGGCAGCGCGCGTTCGCTTAGGTGCGCTGACCGCCGGGGGAATTAACTTCATTCCTAACTCTGCGGCGCAGACAATCGCTTTTCGCCCCGATGAAGTTGCTCGTCGTAAGTTGCTGACGGGTGATAACAAGTAATGCAACCCAAAGCGGTCACCTTTGATATCGGCGGCATCATCTACTCAGATGACGTCTTCAAGCGCGCAATCTACGCAGCCCTTGAAGAACTGGCCGGTGCCATCGATGGCGCTCGCTTTGAAGAGATCTATACCGAACACCTGAAATCTCAATCTGGGTCGCTGCGTAGCAAGCTCTGCATCGCTTTCTTAGGTTCACTCGATGCCAAAGAAGAGTTGATGGCTAAAGCCACTGCACTTTGGAAGTTTAGCGATGCAGATCTTTATAGCGATGCCAAGAAATGTATTGAAGATATGCGCGCTGCTGGGTGCGCTATTGGAATCGTTGCAAATCAAGCTGCGACGGTGGTGGATTCACTCAAAGCTCACGGCATCGCCCCCTTGATTGATTTCATGGGCGTCTCAGCCCTTGTTGGTCTTGAGAAACCAAACCCAGAGATCTTTAGCAAGGCGATAGTTGCGCTCAACGTTGCACCTTCTGATGTAATCCACGTTGGCAATCGCCTCGATACCGATGTGCTTCCAGCACAAGGTTTAGGAATGCGCACCGCTTGGATTCTGCGTGGAGAAGCAAATCCAGATCCAACTGCTGCTGATTTAGCAACGCCCGATATCGTTCAGAAATCTCTCGTTGGTCTGGCCGATGCGATTGCAGCGTTGTAATGAAGCAGCTCTGGCTTGGCATTGATTGCGCAACGCAATCTGCTCGTGGAACTTTGATTGATGGTGCAGGCGCTATTCATTCTCGGGTAAGCCGCGACTTAGCGCCTGTACAACGAGGCGATGATGGACGACTTACGCAAGATCCACACAGCTGGACCATTGCAATTAATCAGATCATCACTGAAAGCGTGCAGAGTGCAGAGAAAAGTGGAGCTGTAGTCGCCGCAATTGCAATCTCGGCAACCTCGGGAACTTTTGTTCTGACTGACCAATCCGGTAATCCCATTGCACCTGCTGCGATGTATAACGATGCTCGCGCGGGCAATCCGCTAGCGCGCGCTGCCGCAATTGTTGAGGAAGTCGGCACAGGAAGCTATCTATTTGCCCATACTCCCGAATTTGTTGTTGCTCATCTCTGTGGCAAGCCTCTGAGTGAGATTGCAACTGACTGGAGCCACGCACTGAAAACAGGCGTTGATCTCACCGCAGAGCAATGGAGTAAAGGTGCGCTTTCACTGGCCGCAGAGTTAGGAATTGCACTACCTGACCTGGTTGCGCCGGGAACGTTACTAGGTACAACATCGCAGCACGGTATTCCCATTTATGCAGCGATGACCGATGGATGCACTGCGCAGATTTCAGTGGGTTCATCTGCGCTTGGTAGCGCGGTCACAACGCTCGGCACCACCATGGTCATCAAAATAGTTTCCCCGAAAGAGGTCAGTGGTCCAGGTTTCTATAGCCACCTACTTCCAGAAAATCGTTGGCTTAGTGGTGGCGCATCTAATTTGGGTGGAATCTCTTTTGCACAACATAAAGATGAGATTGATGTGTGGAACCAGAAAGCTGCAGAACATGGAGCTGCATCAACTGTGATGTATCCATTGGTTGGCACGGGAGAGCGTTTTCCGATTTCGCATAAAGAGCTGAAGAAAATCTCAATGACTGCGCCTGTAGATGAAGTTGATGAATTTCGTGCCACGTTAGAAGGCATCGCATTTGCAGAGCGGTTGGCCTATGAAACCTTGGCGAAAGCGGGTGCGCCACTGACTGGCGAGCTCTTTACCGTCGGTGGTGGTGCTCGCTCTTCACTCTGGAACTCAATCCGCGCCACGGTTCTAAACCGCACTATTTCAATTGTGAAGGAATCTGGCTCCGATATTGGCGCTGCGATGATTGCGTGCGCTGCATATCAAGGTGGCGATTTAGCTAAAGCGCTCGATAAATTTAACAGTTCAACCATTGAGCAGGTGGCGCCCACAGGTGACGAAGTAAAGATGTATGAAGATAGGTATCAAGAGTTTCAATCTCTCGTTGCACCTTTCCAAAGCCAAGAGATTCGATAAGGTAGCGCCCTGATGAGAAAAGTTCTGATTCTTGATCCGCGCGACAATATTGCAGTCTGCCTCGCTGACTTGGCTGAAGGCGATGTGATTACGCAAGATGACATCACCATTACTGTAAAGAACCAGATTCCTCGCGGCCACAAGATTGCTACAAGTAATATCGCCAAGAACGAAGGCATCATCAAATATGGAGAACGCATGGGGCATGCAGTTGCACCTATCGCTATCGGAGAACATGTTCACGTCCACAATATTTTGGGCGACCGACTATCGGCGGAGCAGGTATGACAATCTCGATTAAGGGCTTTGACCATGGCAATCGCGGAGCAGGTATCCGTAACCACCAATTGATTCTTCCTACCGTTGTCTGCTCAACCCATGTATCCCGCCGAATCGCAACAGAAGTTGGCGCAGTTACCTTCGCCCATCAACATGGCTGCGGAATCATCGGCGATGACGTTGCTGGCATCGATAACTTCTTCGTCTCTCTTGCCGATCACCCCAATGTCAGCTCTGTCCTTGCAGTTGGCCTAGGGTGCGAAACTATTCAGAGCCAAGAACTTGCTGCCAAGTTACTCAGCCGCAACAAGTCAACGCAATATCGCATCATTCAAGAAAGTGGTGGCGTCGAAGGAACTGTGGCAGCTGGAGTAAAGGCAGCTCACGAACTCTCAGATGCATTTCCTTCAGCGCCTGCTGCCGTAGCCAAACCACGCGTTGGACTTGATCTTGGTCGCGAAGTAAGTAGCTCGGCAGCCCTCGAGCAGTTACTTAAAGATGAAGGATGCGAAGTTGTAGTCGCGCACTCAGAATCAAGTTCAGCTGAGACCTTCTCCAAGCTCTCGCAGGAAAACGTTCACATCATCATCAGCTTCCCTAACGATAGCCAGCCCGCGTCAGGATTTCCCTTGATTCCAGTCATTAACGTGGCAGGTACCGGCGTTCTCCACCAAGCTATCCGTGGCGATTTTGATATCGATGAAAACTCTCTTCTCTCGGGAATTGTCCAACTGCTAACAGATGTTGCTGCCGGAACTGAGACCGTTGCTGAAAAGAGCAAGAGCGGCGAAATTCGAGCACCAAGAGTTGTGAGAAGTGCATAATGTCAGCGCCACTAAAAGCATATAAGCGCGCTAATGGCGCCTGGGGTCTACGTAATCAAGTACTGATCTTGCCGCTGCACTCAGCGCTTTCATCAACAGCTCGCGCAATTGCAGATAATTCAGATGGCGCAGTTGCCATTAGCCACGATTGGTCGGGCGAGAAAGATAACGATTTAGCCCGCATTATCTTCACTCTAAGTGGCTATGCATCTAACCCAAATATCTTTGCCACAATCTTCTTATCTATCGGCAACCCAGAAGAAGAGCAGATTATTAAGGGCGCCCAAGCGCTCGGCTTAACCCGCTTTAGCAATCTCTTACTTCCTGAAATTGGTTCTATGGAGAAGTTGCAGCAGCAAGCGCTCACTATTGCCAATGGTTATGTGAAAGAAGCGAGCGCCGAAGCGCGAGTAGATGCGCCCTGGAGCGCCATCGTTCTTGGACTTGAATGTGGCGGCTCTGATGCGCTCTCCGGAATTACAGCAAACCCAGCTCTGGGCGTTGCCAGCGATCGCCTCGTTGAGTTGGGTGCATCATCTGTTCTTGGTGAGACAACTGAAATTCTGGGAGCAGAACACCTACTTGCAGCCCGCGCCATCGATCCAGCTGTCGGCAAAAAGATTGTTGAGATGGTTGCACGCTATGAAGATTCGATTAACTACGAAGGTATCGATATTCGTGGAGCGCAACCTTCACGTGGAAATATTGAAGGCGGACTTTCGACCCTTGAAGAGAAGTCGTTAGGAGCTGCCAAGAAAGCTGGCAACGCACCCTTTACTGGCACTCTTGAATTCGGTGAGATTCCAAAGGTTGCAGGTCTTTACTTTATGGATACACCTGGCCATGACATTGAACAGTTGGCTGGCTTTGGCGCAGGACATATCAACGTCGTCGTCTTCACTTCTGGCCGCGGTACTCCAACTGGTTCTGCCATCATGCCGACCATCAAGGTTTCAACAAATACGCCTATGTATGAATCAATTCCAGATCTGATAGATCTCGATGCCGGCACTATCGCCGATGGCATCGAGACTCTGGCTCAGGTTGGCGATCGCATCTTCGATGAGATCGTTCAAGTCGCCAACGGAAAATTGACCAAGGCTGAACGCGGGGGCCATCACGAATTCGCGCTTTCAAGAATGTATAAAACTGTGGTCAAGTAACTCCTTTTGAACGAGGCTCAATACGGATTTACGCCTAATTGTTGAACGCAATTGACTTTGCTCAATTGAACAGTCCATCATTGCCGCTATGACTATCAGCCTGCGCGATATCGCCAAGAAGGCAGGGGTATCAGTCGGTACCGCCTCCAACGTGCTCAATCGCCCTGGCATCGTCGCTCCTGAAACAGCTAAACGTGTTCAACAAGTAATTGAAGAGCTCGGCTACAACCCCAACGGTTACGTCAAGCAGATGTCGGCAGGCCATAGCCGCACCTTGGGGCTGGTTGTCCCTAACGTTTCCAATCCATTCTTTGCTGAAGTTGCCCGTGGCGTTGAAGATGCTGCTGCCAAGAAGAATTACGCAGTCTTTATCTGTAACTCCGGTGAGAGCGATCAGCGCGAAGAGCGCTTTATGAGCGTTCTCATTGAACAGATGGTCAAGGGCGTATTGATCACGCCAACGAGCTTGAAGCCAGGACATATCAAGATGCTCAAAGAGCGCGGAATCTCTGTGACTCTCATTGATGCCGCCGGCAAGACTTCAACGGAATGTTCAGTCTCGGTCAACGATATTCGCGGTGGCGAAATTGCGATTGAACACCTGGCCTCCCTTCACCACACAGATATTGCTTGGGTCTGTGGCCCAACAACAATTCCGCAGGCAGCCGATCGCTCTAAGGGAGTAGCAGCTGCTGCCAAGTCACATAAACTCAAAATTTCAACGATTACTACAGCAACGATGACCTTTGCAGCAGGTGAAGAGGCAGTCGAACAATTCCTAGCTCTAGAGAATCGGCCTACAGCAATTTTCTGTGCAAATGATCTGCTAGCGCTGGGCATGATGCGCGGCCTATTGGCTCGCGGAATTCGCATCCCTGATGAGGTGTCTTTGATTGGTTATGACGATATTGAATTCGCGCCATCGGCGGCCGTTCCACTGACATCGATTGCACAGCCTGCCTACCAACTGGGAACAGTTGCAGCTCAACTCCTGCTTTCAGAGTGCGAAGGAATCGAAACGCACGCTCATCAAGAGGTGAATTTCCAGCCCGAATTAGTTGTTCGTGACTCTACCCGCGATGTAGCAAGCGCGCGTGCCGAGGCTGTAGTTCGTCGAGAGTACGCACACCTAGCAACTTCATATTTCGGATCATCTGCCCCTGCATAATCGTGAGTGCGCGTTCGACGCCATCTTGTCCGCCGGCCATTAGGCCATAGAGATAAGCGCGACCGATATAGGTGAAGTTAGCTCCATGTGCGATTGCCGCTAGTACATCTGCGCCATGCATGATTCCGGTATCGATATGAAGTTCAAAATCTTTCTTAAACTCTTTCTTGATATCTGCAAGTAGGTGTAACGGAATCGGCGCCTTATCGAGCTGGCGTCCACCATGGTTAGAAAGAAGTACTGCATCAGCGCCCAACTTGGCCGCCATCTTCGCATCTTCTAAATTCTGAACGCCCTTCACGATGAGATTGCCATCCCACTCTTTGCGAATCCACTTTAGATCTTCGAAAGTCATTGTTGGGTCGAACATATAATCAAGGAGTTCTGCGACTGTGCCGTTCCATGAAGACATGGATGCAAATTCAATGGCAGGAGTTGTTAAGAAGTTCATCCACCAAGCTGGTCGAGGAATGGCATTGAGCAGAGTCTTTACAGTCAGAGTTGGGGGAATAGTCAGACCGTTATAGGTATCGCGCAGTCTGTGACCTGCAGCTGGAACATCTACAGTTAAATGCAGAGTCTTTACACCTGATCGGCGTGCGCGTTCAACTAGCGCCATTGATCCTTCGCGATCTTTCCACATATAGAGCTGGAACCAGTTTTCACCGTTAGGAGCAGCCTTTACAACATCCTCAATAGATGTTGTTCCAAGTGTTGAAAGAGAGAAAGGAATTCCAAATTTTTCTGCAGCGCGCGCACCAGCGATCTCGCCTTCGGTCTGCATTAAGCGAGTAAACCCTGTTGGCGCTATTCCCATCGGCATCTGATGGGTAACTCCAAATACTTTGCGAGTTAGATCTACATTTGAAACATCGCGCAAGATATTTGGAACGAGTTCAATATCGCGAAATGCCTGACGTGCACGATCGAGTGAAGCCTCAGATTCAGCTGCGCCATCGGTGTAATCAAATGGACCCTGTGGCGTGCGCTTCTTAGCGCTATCGCGAAGATCCCAGATTGTGGCTGCGCGAGTTAAGCGCGCCTTCTTGCGATTAAGAGACGGTCCACGAAAGCGCATCAACTGCGCAAGCTTTATTGGGTTCGGTAGCTGGCGCTTGACGTTCTTAGACATGCGCCTATCTTAGAACTATCGCTGCGATTTGTGCTTGTCGGCCATCATGTCCATGAGTGCGAAGAGCACGCCAGAGATCACGAAGGTCATATGAATACCGATGCGCCATCCTTCACGGTTGGCATCGAAGGTGCCTTCCTTCATGAAGTCTTTGAGCAGTTCAATAACAGAGATAGCTACCAGCGAACCAATCAACTTAATCTTCAAGCCGCTGTAGTCAACAAAGCCCATCCAGTGTGGGCGGTCCTTGGCATCTTCTGCCACTGCAATCTTGGAAACGAAGTTTTCATAACCTGCAAAGAGAACGATGATGATCAGGTTGCCAAGCAACACTGTGTCGAGGAGCTCGAGAACTTGCAAAGTAACTTCACTTGTCGTTGATTCAGTCATATGAGTGACCATGTGCCAGAAGGCATGGAAGAAGCGATAAATAATTGGGATGAGCGCAAGTAAAAGTCCAACATACAGTGGAGCTAGTAACCAGCGTCCAGCAAAGATCGCTTTTTCAATAAAGTTTTCGAGGTTCTTCATGCTGGAATTATCGCAGTCAGCACCTTGAATTCCGCTGAACTCGCCCAATAGGGCAGAATCACCTGGTGCATGAATTTACCCAAGAGGTGGAAGAACTCGCCAAAGCTGTCATGGAGTACAGCCTTGAGCGTTTGAAATCTAACCCGCCACTTGATGGCCCGCGCAGCGAGCAAGATTTATACGCAGAACTTGGAAACACCATTACCCCACAAGGTTTGGGTGGCAAGCAGACTCTCAAGGTATTTACTGAAACTTTAGCGCTGGCCTGTATTTCGACAGACCACCCACGTAATTTGGCATTTATTCCCTCTGCTCCAAGTGAATACGCCAACCTCTTTGATTTAGTTGTCGGCGCATCATCCCTTTATGGCGGTTCTTGGCAAGAAGGAGCGGGCGCAGTCTTTGCCGAAAACCAAGCGCTGAAATGGTTGATAGATATTGCAGGACTTCCTAAGAGCTCAGGCGGAGTCTTTGTACAAGGTGGCACGATGGGAAATCTCTCTGCCCTCGTTGTTGCACGCGATCAAGCGCGCAAAGCGCACCCAGATGTGAAGCGATGGGTGATTGCATGTAGCGCAGAGTCACATTCATCAATTACATCGGCGGCGCACGTGATGGATGTCGAAGTTCTGAAAGTTGCAACGAATTCTGAAAATAGACTTGATGGAGCACATGTGGCCGCTGCAATTGATGAGTTGCATGCCAACTCTGATAGCCGCGTCTTCGCCATCGTCGGAACAGCTGGTACAACCAATCTAGGAATTGTTGATGATTTAGCAACGCTGGCACAATGCGCACAGAAGCGAAATATCTGGTTCCATGTTGATGGCGCATACGGACTCGCCGGATTATGTGCGCCATCAGTGCGCCATCTCTTTAGCGGAGTCGAACACGCAGATTCATTTATCGTCGATCCACATAAGTGGCTCTTTGCTCCTTTCGATGCCTGCGCACTTGTCTATCGCAATCCCGAACTAGCGCGCGAAACCCACACTCAGCACGCTTCCTATCTGGAAACCCTGCATGATGATTCATGGTCGCCTTCTGATTATGCAATTCACTTGACTAGACGTGTACGCGGTCTTCCATTCTGGTTCTCACTCGCAGCACACGGCACAAATGCATACACAGAGGCAGTGGAGGAAGGTATTCGCCTTGCCAAAGAGTCAGCGAAGTTGATTAGCGCTCATCCCAACTTAGAGCTGGTCTATGAGCCAGAGCTTTCAATTGTGGCCTTTAAAAGAAAAGGTTGGAACGCGGCGCAATACCAAGCATGGTCGGATGCGCTACTAGAAAAGCAGATTGGCTTTATCACGCCATCAAAGAATCTAGGCGAACCTATTCTGCGCTTTGCCTTTGTAAACCCTTGGACATCACTCGATGATGTGCAGGTAATTCTCGACACGCTCTAGCGATCGAGCAGGTTCTGCTTTGGATCATAAGTTGAACCATTACGGCGCTTTGCAATCGCGCTCAGCGCCTCAAGAACAACCCGGTTAGCCAAAATTGCAGTGATATCTGCGCTATCAAATGGGGGAGCAACCTCTACAACATCGATACCAACCACAGGAAGCTCGAGGCAGATTCGGCGCACCGCTTCTAGAAGTTCGCGTGATGTCATTCCACCAGGTTCTGGAGTTCCGGTTCCTGGCGCCATACCTGGATCAACCACATCGATATCTACAGATAAGAAGACTCCATCGCATCCATCAGTTAACGTTGCAAATGATTCATCGAGAACTTCCTTTAGTCCGCGATGATGAATTTCAGTCATCTCATATGAGCGCATTCCTTGATCGCGCATCCACATTAGAGTCTTGTTATCTGGCCAATATCCGCGCAAACCAAGCTGTAAGAATTTATCTCCGCGAACATAACCTTCATCAATTAAGCGGCGCATAGGTGTGCCATGACCAACAAGTGCGCCCCACTGATCTTCGCCGGTATCAGCGTGTGCATCGAAGTGAATCATCGAGACTTTGCCGTGGCCTAAGTGGTTAGCGATTCCTGCAACATCGGCCGATGCAATTGAGTGGTCGCCACCGAGAACTACTGCAATTGCGCCTGCACGTGAAATCTTTTCAGTTGCCTCTCGCAATACAGCAAGAGATGCCACCAAATCTCCACCTGGCATCAACAAGTCGCCAGCATCGAAGACTTTGAGATCTTTCAAACCATCAGTACGTAGTGCAAGATGGGGACGTTCACCATCATGCGGCAGATAGTCGCCACCACGAATAGCTTGTGGACCAAACTTGGCACCTGATCGATGAGATGTTCCGCTATCAATAGGCGCTCCGACGATGATGACATCTGCGCCCTGATAGCTCTTGGGATCATCTAAATCGCAGGCAGGAATACCGAGAAAGGTAAATGCTGGTCCATACATATTGCCGTGGTTAACCATGGCTTAAGGATAGAGCCCCATTGCTAAGAATTATCCGCACGCTAGGGTTGGGATATGGCAAAGATTGCAATTACTGGTTCAAATGGCTTTGTCGGTGGAAATATCGCAAAGGTCTTACAGCTAGCCGGCCATGAAGTAATTGGTTTAGTACGTAACCCACAGCAGAACCCACTTCCATGGGCAACAACAGTTGTTGATTTAGCCAGCATCGATTCCATTGCAACAGCGCTACACGAATGTGACGCGGTCGTTCATAGCGCAATCGCCAATGACTTTAATCGCTTGCAAGAAGATCGCCCTTTTGCCTATGACTCATATGTGGCACTGACACAACGAGTTACTCATGCAGCTAATCGCGCAGGTGCACAAATTGTCTATGTCTCATCCGGTTGGGTTATGGATGGCACAACCCATATGACCCCCGAAACAGATTGCGGTAACCCCGTTAACTTCTATGGAGTTCTCAAAGCGTTGAGTGAACAAGTCATCCGCGACTTAGCTCCTGATACCGGAGCCATTGCACGTATTGAAGGAGTGATGGGAGTTCACCAAACGCAGCCTGCCGGCCCGCGCACTCAAGATGTTGGCTTCGGTTACTTTGTTACATCCCTTGTTACTGACCTGCGAGCTGGCAAGACATTTACCGTCTTTGGGGGAGAGCGCGTTAACAAAGTGACCGCCCCTAGCAACGCTGCAGAATCAAGCGCTCAGATTGAACGCATTATTTCGCGCAAAGCAGCCGGCACATTTCACTTAGTTCCAGATGATGCAGTCAACCGCATGCAATATGCCCGCCTTGTCTGTGATGTCTTTGACCTTGATACATCTCTACTTCGTGAGGCAGATCCAACCCCAGACCAACTCTTTCCAGGAGCCGTACCGGTTGATACTTCTTTATCTAACGTTTCCACCAAGAAAGCGCTGGGGTTGGGCGCTATCTCCACGCGGGATTTACTGGTCGCCCTGCGCACCGAACTGGATACAGGTAACATCACATTTATCACTCAGCCTGAATAACCTAAGGAGCGCACCATGCAGATCAATATCGATCGCAAAACTGGCGTACTACTAGGCGTTATCGTGCTGCTTGCAGCAGCTGTCGTCAGCCTTTCCATTAATCGCAGCGATACCAACGAGATGGGCAAGGCATCAGGCCATATGGGCCACGGCTCAAGTAGTTCAACAAATCCAAACTACACAGGCGCCGACATCATGTTTTTGCAGATGATGATTCCTCATCACCAGCAGGCAATTGATATTTCAAACCTTGCCATGAAGTCATCGCAGGATGCTGAACTAATTGAACTTGCCAAGATTATTGCGCGCGATCAAGCTGCTGAGATTAAGCAGATGAAGGCTTGGCTTGCAGATGCCGGAGCCAGTGAAGATATGGGACATTCCATGGATGGAATGGGCGGAATGCTCAACGATGACGAACTAGCTGCGCTCAGTGCAGCCACCGGTAAAGAGTTTGATGTTTTATGGCTCAAAGGAATGACTGAACACCATGATGGTGCAATCCATATGACTCAGATGATTGAAGATGCTCAAAATGCAGATATCAAGGCATTTGGCACCAAAGTCATCAAAGATCAATCAGAACAAATTGCTCAGATGAAGAAGATGTTGGCTCGCCTCTCGTAGTTAAGGCAGCTGCACAACTTTCTTCACAATATCTTCGGCTGTTGCGCTACCCCCAAGTTCGATACCGACATTGGTAGAGAACCCACGCAACGTTGCTTCAGATAGGACCACCATCTGAGCTGCGATATCCGTCATCCAATACAACGCACCAGCTCCTACTTGTTGATACAACTCTTCCGCCCTATTGAGTGCGTCATCGCTAAATTTCTCAGCGCCCAGACGATCTTGTTCGAGGACCCACAACAAGTAATTGCGGATATCGGATGCATCTTGGCGCACCTGCTGATGGCGATCGAGAATGTCGCTTAGTTCTCGCTCAATAGCCACGTTGCGAAACCACTTAAACATTTGTACCCCCAGATTCCTATAGGAAGAATATGTAGAGCCTCTGACATGAGAAGTGTGTGAGTTAGGAGGCATTTACGCGTGGCTTTGCTTGCTAAACGAGTCTAAATCGTGCGTCATTGCTAATCTTTCCTCATGTTCACATCGAAACAAGGGGTAGCCAGGGCCGCGAGTGCCATTGTGCTGCTCATCTCCTTGATTTCGACAGGGATGGCTGTAGCCCACCAGTGCCACCAGGCATCGACACAAGTAGCCACCCATGCGCACCACGACGAACCGACTAGTTCGGCAACACCCAACTCTTCACTGCTGACCGATATTTGTATCGGTGTCACTTTTTTGGTTCTTCTCATTGGAGGCAAGTTTTGGCTGCGCAAGAGAGTCTCCAGCTGGCTGGCGCAAGCAGTTAGCCAGATAAAAGACTTACGACGTTTTGTAAAGCCACCGAACTTAGTTTTAGCTTTAACTCTTCCACAGCTCGGTATTTCCCGCATTTAAATCTTCTCGCTGTCCATTTCATAATGACACGAGAAGAGGAAACTTTTGAGGAAATTACTTTTTATTTTTGTTCTGTATCTTGGTTTAACGCCATACGTGAGTTCAGCTGCTCCAACCCTTGAAACTGCACAACGCCAAGTCGATCGTCTGCGCACGGTTGCGGCAGAGAAGTTTGAGGCAGCCAACGATGCCACAATCAGGATTCGAAGCCTTGAACGAGAGACCGCGGCACTTGAGCAGCAAGAGGCAAAACTCCAAAAAGAATTGCAGGCCGCTAATCGCGCACTGGCACAGTTAGCCATCGCCGAATACAAATCTAGTGGTTTTGGTGAGACATTTGGATTGCTCTTTTCATCTGATCCAACGAAATATTTGTCGGATGCAGGTACGTTGGACGTGATTTCCCGAAACTATGCAAAAAAGCAGCGAGAATTTGCCACCACCAAACTCAAAGTTGAAGCCTCCCAGTTTGTCATCTCAGACCGAACCACACTTCTGAAAGCGGAGAGAATCAAGCTCAATCGTGAGGTGGCTCAAGCACAGAGCGCCCTTGCGAAAGCGGAGAAAATCTTGAAGACCTTGAAGAGAGAGGATCGCGAAAGATTAGCAAGACTCGAAGCAGAGCGTGAGAACAAGATTCTTGATGAATCAAAAAAGTACGCAGCAAGCTACAAAGGGGATAACACCCGCGGTTCAATCGCGTTGAAATATGCCCTTAAGCAAGTGGGAGATGTTTATGTGTGGGCAGCTGCGGGCCCAACGAAATGGGACTGTTCAGGCTTAACCATGCGAGCTTTCCAGCAAGCTGGAGTTTCTCTGCCTCATTCATCACGTATCCAAGTCAAATATGGAAAATCAGTCTCATTCAGCGCTGTAAAGCCTGGCGATCTTCTCTTCTTCGGTAACCCGATCAGCCATGTCTCTATCTATATGGGTGGGGGCAAAATGGTTCAAGCCCCACGACCAGGCAAGCGTGTTGAAGTCATTACCTTTACTAAAAGATTTGGCGCCAAACCCTTCGTTGCCGCAAGGAGGCTCTAATGATTCGCCGCGGAAGTTTATTCCTTGCCGTTTTACTGACTCTTCAAACTGGGATGTCAGGAGCTCTTGCTGCCAACCATAAACCAACTCTCGCCCAAATCGAAGCTGCGAAAAAAGAAGAATTGGCAAAAAAGAAGGTAGCCGATGCAGCAATGCAACGTCTACTTAAAGCTCGAGGGGATTTGAAGAAGTTGACTGCGTTGGCAAATCAAGCTCAAGCTAGATTTCTGAGCGCACAGAACGAATTGGTAAAAGCTACTGCAGTTGCCAACAAAGCAGCCGCTGATTATCAAGAAGCTGTAGCTGCAGTTGCGTTCACGCATCGAGAAATTGGAAAGCTCGCAATCAATGCTTACACCTCAGGTGGCGGCCTGACAGATATTGAAGCCCTTTTATCTGCCAGCGGCCCTCAGGAAATGATTGATCGTCTTAACACCTTGGAAAATCTTGGCTCTGGGAACAAGACAGCGCTCAAGCGCTTTAAGGCAGCTGAGGAGATTGCTCAAGAAGCAAAGGCCGAGGCTGAAATAGCTAAGGAAGCACAGCGGGTTGTCACCCTGAAGGTTGCAGCAGCCAAGAAAGAAGCTGATGATGCTAAAGCTGAACAACAGAAGGAGGTAGACAAGCTTCAAGCGGTACAAGATAAGTTGCAGCGAGACTTAGCTTCTGCGAAAAAGGTTCGAATCACTCTTGAGCAACGGCGACAACTGGCGATTTTGGAAGAAACTCGCGCCAATGAAGCAAGCAAGGTCAAAAATCAATCAAGGGTCTGGAAAGCTGGCGGGCCTACAGGTAAGAGCACTTCACGGACTACAGAGGCTCAACGTTTACAAGCAGTTGAGTTCGCCAAGAAGCAAGTACTCGCTCGAAAACCTTATGTTTGGGGAAATGAAGGACCCAACTCCTTCGATTGTTCAG
This sequence comes from Candidatus Nanopelagicaceae bacterium, assembly GCA_965267965.1. Lineage (GTDB taxonomy): Bacteria > Actinomycetota > Actinomycetes > Nanopelagicales > Nanopelagicaceae > Planktophila. The sequence continues at coordinate 958,498 of OZ254131.1, read as the reverse complement.
GGCTTGTCTATGCAGCATACAAATCAGCAGGGCTTGGTTGGCCCATCTGGGATCGTCTCAATTCAGGTTTGTACTACACATACACAAAGCAGATTCCACTTTCAGAAATGCAACCAGGCGATCTGACCTTCTATTCCTACAAAGGAACCATCAGCACTATTCACCACATGGGAATTTACGCTGGTGGGGGAATGATGTGGGAAGCGCGATCAACTAAAAGTGGGCTCCGATATTCAAGTATCTATAGCGTAGATGGTCTTATGCCATACGCGGGAAGAGTGTAGAAATGAAGAAAATAGCAATCGTAATTGCAATCCTGATTTCAATTCCACACGCAGCATTAGCATCAGGAGAGACAATAGGGTCCCTTTCGCATATTCATCAAGTGAAGGTACAAGGAAAGAAAATTCTTTTGGGTACCCATGAAGGTCTTTACCAATATATTGGTGCAGATAAAGTTTTACGAATGAGCCCTGAAGTATTTGATGTAATGGGATTGAGTGTCGATGGAAGAAGGATTTATGCCAGTGGACATCCTGGCCCAGGTTCAAAGTTTCCTGAGCCTGTGGGATTAGTGCTTTCAACAAATGGGGGCAAAGACTGGAAGATGGTCTCTCTGCAAGGCACAGTAGATTTTCACCTCTTAGAAAGTAGTGGCTCTGAACTTTACGGAGCTGACTCTCAGAGTGGAGACTTGTTGTACTCCAGTGACCTGGGCAAACGTTGGGCTAGCCGGGGTAAAAATACTTTTTCCGACATTGCGCTTAATCCTGCTGGAAAAGGAGATGCGCTTGCACTGAGCCAAGGGAAGTTATTCGGGACAAAAGATAGTTTCAAAACGAGTTCTGCAATTCCACTAAAGATTCAATTGACACAAATTGAATGGAACTCAAAGAGGCTAGTGGCAAGTTCTGGAGCGAATCTCTTGATCTCCTCTGACATGGGACGCACTTGGAAAAAGCAGTATTCCTTTAAGAATCCGATTGGAATTTTGGCTCACTCCAATGAGTTATTGGTCGCAGTTGTGGGTAGCCAGGTCTGGAAATCATCCAATGAGGGTCGCACCTTCGCGTTGGCGGAGTAATTTTCGATGGGCACGAGCTGCTACTGCGTATTAACCTAATTTCATGCGCCGCACACTGATCGCCTCAATTGCTCTGGCCCTTGCCGCAACGTTGGCAGCACCAGCATCTGCACATCAACCTGTCTTTCTACTTCCCACCGACACAACTCCTAACGCAGGACCACTGTTAGTCGACGGAACTGTCTCCTTTGCTATTCGCGCATCCTTTACCAAGTCAGGTCAGAAGCAGGCATTTCGTGCAGCGCTCAAAGAGGGTGATGTCTTGGAAGTGCAATATCTAATAATTGATAAGAAACCAGAGAACGCACTTAAGAACACCATGCTGCCGCAGTTGGTTATCACAACACCAACAGGCAAGAAGGTAATCATGCGATTTACTGAACGCACCAAGTTCTTTGAAGAATACAGCCGCACAATGTATTTGTATCTTGGCCGATATGCCGCACCAGCTGAGGCTGGCATCTATCAATTTGTTGCAACGTCACGTGCACGTGCTGCTATCACTATTGGAGTCGGCTACCAGGAAATTCCTGGTGAAGTTCTACGTGGTCCAGCATCAACAGTACCAATGGCGCAACCGACTCCGACTCCGGCAGCAGTGGCGCCATCCGCGAAGCCATCACCAACTCCTGAACCAGAGATGACTACGCAAACTGGTTACACAATGGCGAAGGTAAAAGAGAACAATTCTGCTGCTAGTTGCTGGTCTGTGATCAACGGCAACGTTTATAACCTGACACAGTGGATTAATTCGCATCCTGGTGGACCATCTGTAATCCGCGGATTATGTGGAGTCGATGGAACCGCATCATTTAATGGCAAGCATCGTGGCCAAGGCAGCCCAACTGCCACTTTGGCTAGCTATCTACTTGGCCCACTTGCTAAGTAATCTGCGCTAAAGTAAAAAATGTGAGCATCGACGAAGCAACAGTCATCTTCGATGGTGATTGCCGTCTCTGTCAGGCAAGCGTTGATTGGCTCCGCCTTAAGTTAGATATTGCAGTCGAACCTTTTCAGCGCGCAAACCTGGAACGCTTTGGATTAACGCGCGACGAATGCGCCAAAGAAGTCATCGTCCATACAAGTAGCGCCACTTACCGCGGTGCATCTGCCGTTGCCTACTTACTGCGTGCTCGAGGCAATCACCTTGCATCTTCGGTCATCACAGCATCAGGTCCGCTTGGTCGAGCCGGCTATCACTGGGTTGCCACGCACCGAAATTCAGCGCCTATTAAGTTACTTACGCGCTTTCTTGAACGTCAGCGCTAGTTTCAAATAGAAGTAAAAGACCTATCATCACACCATGTCATTAGCACTGGTCACTGGCGCATCCCGTGGAATCGGCCGCGAGATAACTCTGGCGCTTGCGGCCTCTGGCCATCACGTTATTGCAGTGTCTCGTAGGCCTGCTGCTGAAACCAAACCCAACATCACCACAATGGCATGCGATATCAGCGACATCAACGCTGTTACCAAATTACAAGCAGATGTTGCATCCCAGCACGGACCAGTACACATTCTTGTTAACGCAGCTGGCGTCTTTGGCCCAATCGCACTGATTAAAGATTCTGATCCACGCGACTGGGTTGAGACCATCATGATCGACGCCATCGCTGCCTATTACACATCTCGCGCTTTCTTACCTGCGATGCTTGAGAACAAATGGGGTCGCATTATCAATGTGAGCTCTGCCGCCGCCTTACATCAACCCGGCAAACTCAATAGCGCCTATGCCACTGCCAAAGTTGCGCTGAATCAATTCACTCGCCACTTAGCTGCAGAAATCAGCGGTTCAGGTGTTACTGCAAATGTCATTCACCCCGGCGATGTTCGCACTGAGATGTGGGCAGATATCAAAGCCAAAGCGGATGCACTTGGCGCCGATGGCGCAGATTACAAAGCCTGGGTTGATTGGGTAGATGAAACTGGGGGAGATGCACCCACAAAAGCGGCAGACTTAATCATCAAGTTAATTAGCGATGAATCCGCCGATACCAATGGACTCTTCTGCTGGATTGATAACCCGTTACAAGCACCAATCCCAAGTTGGGATAAGCCAAAAGATTCTCGCCCCTGGTTGTAACTACTTCTTTAAGGTACGAGCGCGATCCAAGTTTGGTGGCCACTTGATTGTGACGCCCAACTTCTCGGCTGCATACAACGCCCAACGAGGATTACGTAACATCGCGCGACCTAAGAAGATTGCATCTGCTTCCCCTGTAACCAGAATGTGATCTGCCTGTTCTGGCTCAGTAATAAGGCCAACTGCAGCAGTAAGAATTCCAGTCTCTGTGCGAAGCGCCGTTGCAAAGGGAACCTGAAATCCTGGCTTCACATCAATCTTGGCGTTATGGATTGCGCCCCCACTTGAAGCATCAATCAGATCAACGCCCAGCGCCTTTAACTCTTTAGCAAGCTCAATGGAATCAATCAGATTCCAACCGCCATCTGCCCAGTCGCTGGATGAGATGCGGACAAAGAGGGGAGTACCTTCAGGAATTACCTTGCGCACAGCGCGAACTACTTCAAGTAAGAAGCGGATACGGTTTTCGAAACTTCCGCCGTATTCATCGATGCGATCATTAATGAGCGGTGAATAGAACTGGTGTAACAAGTAACCATGGGCTGCGTGGATCTCAATGACATCAAAGCCAGCTTTCACGGCGCGCACAGCTGCATCTGCAAATGATTGAACCAAACCGGCGATTTCGGCAACGGTTAGCGCGCGAGGTACTGGATAACCCTCAAACGCCCGAGCAGTTGAAGAGACCGCCTCCCATCCACCTTCTGCAGGGCTAGCCATTAAATGGTCATCCCAAGGCTTCATCGTTGATGCCTTATTTCCTGCATGCGCTAATTGAATTCCCATCTTCACACCAAAGCGATGAGCGAACTCAATCATCGAAACAAAGGCTTGCGCATGTGCATCATCTTCAATCGATGGACAGCCAATAGAGATACGACCTTCAGGCACTACTCCGGTTGCTTCAACCATGATCAGCCCTGGTCCACCACTTGCAAAGGCACCTAAGTGCACTTGATGCCACTGCCCAACGACGCCATCAACAGCTTCGTACTGACACATCGGTGAAACCCAAGCACGGTTAGAAAATTCAACATCTCGGATCTGCAACGGATCAAATAAGTGGGTCATATAGACAGGCTACTCGCAGCAACCTCACGCACTTCACCAGATCGCTATGAAGTGCATTACCCAACTAGTAACCTTCAACTTATGCAGGCGAAGATAAAGAACGGATTCCCACCGAAGACCTGCGAACGTTGCGGGCGCCCCTTTGAATGGCGCAAGAAATGGGCGCGCGATTGGGAGAACGTGAAGTACTGCTCAGAAAAATGTAAAGCGGGAAAGTAAGTAGCTACTAACCAAGCGTTACTACGCCGCGGCTGACCTTTACCGGCACTCTACGTAGGCCAGTAGTTGCAGGCCCGAATTCCAAAGCTCCATTGATTGCAAACTTAGACTCATGAGCTGAGCAGAACCATCCTGCGTCATTTCGCTCAACTGTCACGCCTTGATGAGGGCAGGCAAGTGAAAATGCTGAGAAGGCTGAAGGGCCAGATCGGAAAATACCGACTGGCTGGCCCTTCACCTGCCCAATAGCCACAGAATTTCCCACATCAACAATCTTGGCTGCATCACTTACTTTGAAAGAGAGACGTCCCTTAGGAAGTTTCTTCACCAAGGTAGATGCTTCAGCTGAGATTGGCACCATCGATAGGGCTGCAATTCCGCACATGCCCGATAAAAGTGCGCGACGTGAGAGTTCTGTCATTTCTTACTTCTTTCCTGAAGTTTTGCTATACAAAGTCACATCTGCTGTTGCAAATGCTGCACCATCTGGAAGTGCTCCTTCAGGCAAACCTAGCAATGAGACTAGCGCTGCTGCAATGCCTGGAGCTAGCGAAATCGCCGCTCCCTTGTAGGCAGTTGTGCGTAACTTGGCCTTACGGTCGTTGGTGACCGCTGCCTTAAGTGATCCACCGTTGGTGATGGAAAGAGTTGTCATCGCTGATTTTCCAACTTGTGGAATAACAGTGCTGATTGTTCCAGCAGCCAAATCAATCAATGGATTCTGGAGAACAACCTGCTTATCGTTGGTTGTATTGTGGAAGACGATGTTGCTTCCTACGTGAGCAACGCCAGCCTTGGTATTCGTTACTGGAATGTGAAAGACGATCTGGCTATTGGCTGCATTAAGTGATTCGCCAATAACGGCCGCAGTTGCACCACCCTGTACGTAAACAACTACGCCAGCGCTTTCTAGAAGAGATGTAATCCCTGAAACGGTCTTCATGTGTGTCATGCTCTGATTAGCTTTAGCGTCTGCAACACCATGGCTCATGCCAAAGGTTGTAAGAACTGTGACAGCGATAGCACTTGCAATAATTCGTGTGCGCTTCATCTGATCTCCATTCATAAGTGAATCCCTAAGGTAAGTGCGCCCCAGAACTCTCGCAACTTGAAGCCCTCGACCCTCAGGTACTCTCTGTCACATGCCTGAACTTCCCGAGGTAGAAACCGTAAGAATAGGTCTACATCACCTCATCACAGGCTTTCGCATCTCAGCAGCCCACGATCTACATCCACGTGCACTCAAACCTGAGTCCATTGCACCTCTTCACACATTGAATGGTGCAAAAATCACCGGCACCAATCGTCGTGGAAAATTCATGTGGATCACGCTCAATCGCCCCTATGTATTAGTTGCCCACCTTGGCATGAGTGGACAATTTCTTATTCACCAAAAAGATCGCCCTAAGGCCACACATATCCGTGCACAATTTCAATTGAAGAAACCGCTACGCAATTTAGAACTTGTCTTTAACGACCAGCGCACCTTTGGGTGGCTCTCCATTGAAGAGTTAACAAATAACGTTCCCACATCCGCCCAACACATCGCTCCAGACCCATTTGACCCACTCTTTGATAAACCAGCCACGGTCAAGAACTACTTGCGTCGCAATATCAAGATCAAAACCGCACTTCTTAACCAAGAGATCATGTCGGGCGTTGGCAATATCTACGCCGATGAAACTCTGTGGCGCGCAAAGGTGCACCCAGAAGCCCTCACATCAGAGCTGTCCCCTAAGAAGATTGCCACCATCATCGATTACGCCACCGAAGTAATGAGTGAGGCCATCAAGCAAGGTGGCACATCCTTTGATGATCTCTATATCAACGTCAATGGCGAAAGCGGATTCTTCGAACAATCACTTGCCGCCTACGGCCAAGAAGATGAACCGTGCCCACGATGTGGAACTCCGATTAAGCGCATTACCTTCGGTGCACGTTCTTCACACTTCTGCCCTCGCTGCCAGAAGTAAGGCCTTACTTCAAGAAGATTTTGACACTTCAATGAAGTAGTCGCCCTCATATTCAGCAACCACCTTGATTGTGTAGCCTAAATGAGTCAGGGAATCACCAACTTTTAGTGCATTGTCACGAAACCATATATCGGTCGATCCTGTCTTCCGCACCATTTGCATAGGGCCACGACCAGTGTCGACTCCAGTATTGACCGTATAAACAATCACACCTTGAGCTCCGACTGGAAGCTTTGAATCAAAGCCCTTAGCCGCTCTATTTTCAATGACCATTGCTGTTGATTGTGAGATCGGAATTACCAAACCTTTAACTTCCTGATTAACATCCTCAATAGGTTTAAGAAGTGTCGTAGTAGTCGAATTTGGCTGACACAATATTTGCGAATCAGAAATCAACTTGCTAATCCAGCGATTCCACGCAGTCAGCTCTAATCCTGCGCCGCCAGCCCAATTCATTATGTCGTAAACACCAGTAAACTGAAATTGCTTTTCAAAACCTGATTCACCGAGCATAGACGAGTCAAAGTCATATAAATCGGCAATACCAAGTGCAAAGTGTCCAAATTCGTGGGCTGGAATAGTCCAAGATCTTCCACCACTCCAGTAGTCGCCCCCTAAGTACGTAGCGCCTAAATAGCGACCGTCAGGTGAGCCAAATGCTGGAGATGACGCTATTTGCTCTCGAGTTGTCGTTGTTGGAGCACTTCCAATGATGAAATCAAAGTCAGTCCTAGAGTACTTTGTGAAAGCGAGGTCTTGAATATCGTTATTCAATTGCCATACTGATCCCGCCGCTCTAGATCCGACCCCGTATGACTCGATTGATTTAGACATTCGAGTGAATGTAGGAGCAAATGTCCACTTAAACTGCAACTTGTTTCCAGACTGGGATCTATAAAAATCTTCAATTTTGGAGGATAAATCAGAAAAATCTGGAGACTCAGTAATGGGAGAAACCAAGTCGGTGAAATCAACTGGGAAAACTAGAATGCGGATAGTTTTATTAGGATCTAGAAGACGCCAATTGCGCGTAGAGTGGCTCAAATTGACGTCCTGATTTCTTCCTAAATTCTGGAGTTTGCATTCTGCGATATTTCTGTAATCTGAATTTGACGAGAGCTGGATAGCTGGACGTGATTTCGGTGCAGGTGAAGGACTAGCGGAAGGTGAAGGACTAGCTGAAGGCGTGGGTAGAGAGCTGGCCGAGTCGACTTTAGGAGATTGATCTTTGTTGGCGGAATTGGCAGCTTTCTTCCATATCAATTTCCTACCATTTTTAGTGCAAATGAATTTAACGCCAGAGGAAGCCTGCACCTTTCCAATCTTTGGGCACTTTGAACCAGCAACAATGCTTGATGCCACCGAAGAAGTTGGCAAATAGGTTAACAAGATTGATAACCCAAGACCGATAGCCAGTTTTCTCTTCATACAAAAATCCTACTCTGAGAGAAGAGCCGAGTCATCAGATTTAATAGAACTCTTATCCACAACCTTAAAAAAACTTTTACATGGGAATCGAACATTTCCTTAATCTTCCACCGCTGCGAATCACCCACAACCACTCTAAAGAATCAGGGGCAAGCGATTTCTCGAGCGCTCCCCAAGCTCGAGAAGAGTGGAAGGAGGTGATGCCATGGCTCCAGAAATTGACTGGACCAAAATCGCGGTGACTTTTATCAAGTCTCTCTTCGGATTTTTGTCCGCCAAGAGACTGAGGACGAGTCGCCGCAGCAACGGCGACTCGACTAGCGAAAGCTAGCTCAGTCTCAAGGCAAAGAGCCCCTCGGGAATTTCTTCCCGAGGGGCTCTTTCTATCACCAGTAAATTTCTCGGAGCAATCAAAATGAGAGATTTATGGAAACTTTTTTATCCTCGGTTACTGACAGTAATCAAATTACCTGCATCGGTAGTTGCAAGAAGCGAACCGTTGCTCAACACCTCAAGATCACGAATGCGCTCACCCATATCAACGCGCACACTTTCCACCACTTCAAACTTATCGCTGACCTTCATAAAGACCAAGACCTCTTCGCGCAAAGTCCCAAGCACCAGCGCCCGACCCCAACTGCCCCAATCAGTTGCAGGCAATTGCACCAATTCAGTTGGTGCAATCGATGGCACCCAATAGGTAATCGGTTCTAGATATCCCTCATGTGTTCCCGTCTTACTTGGCTTCACATAATCACCCGAGCTATATGGCTGCCCATAAGAAACAAATGGCCACCCATAGTCGCCACCTTCTTTAATTACATTGATCTCATCGCCACCGCGGGGCCCATGTTCTGCCGCCAGCAACACCTTCTTATCAAATGAAACTATCCCTTGTGGATTGCGATGTCCCTGCGAAACTTTCACAACCGACTTCGCACTCACCTTAAAGATCGAACCTAAATCACCACGCTTGGCACGATTATCAATCTCGGTATAGCCCAAATCCCCGATGGTCACATAGGCACTGCTCTTATCAATGACCTCAAAGCGCCCCGCCGTGTGCTGAACAGCTGAGACCGGAACACATGGCTTAGTCACAAACCAATTACGCACAAACTTCACCCGCTGCTTCTTGCGGTCATAGTTGAGCTCATCAATTGCAATCTCAACACATGAACCACCTGCACCCAAGCGTGGATAAGAAATCAACAGCTTCGCCGATGCAGCGCTTTCAGATAAGACAGCAATATCGTTTATCGCAAAGCGTGAATCATCTTGGCGACGGTTAGCTGGAATAAATGTTCCCAATGAACGCAAAGCCGTCTTTGCCTTATTCCACGTCAGAATTTCTCCACCACTACGCCCGCCACCGAGCAAGACAGTGTCATCCTTTAGAAGCGCTAGCGCGGGCCCTCGTGAATTACCACCCTCAGTAACGCCCTTAGTAATTGCTTTACTCTCAAAAGTTAAAGCAACTGTTCCATCTTTAAAATCGGATGCGTTGGCCGGTAACCCCACAACTAGTAAGAGTGAGGTAACAAGCGCAACGCGCTTAATCATTGTGGGTAGTAACCTTCGAGAACTCCACGAACAAACTCAGCGCGATTTTCTGCCGAGATATCCAAGATGCCCTGCTTCAACGCAGCCACTGGGAAATATAGATTTGCAAGATCAGCAAGTCGCTCACGAGTGATCTGACCGCTCTTGATACTTGCAATTAACTCAGATGCACCAGGCAACGCCGCGATATCAAGCTGATCTAAATAACTAGCGCTATTGAGAATCTTCTCGCCCTCTGCAAGTCCCAATGAATATGCATCGCCACCAGGTAACAACTCTTTCACCTGAGAAGTCAGCCCCGAAACCTGCCCACGTAAATCAGAGATCAACGATGCCCCTGAACTCAAGGCGATGACTAATCCGGCAAGTGCTGCGATGGCTCCAACAAGTAGTTTCATGCCGCCCAAAATATCAGCGCACCTATTTACCTGCCTGTCGAACCCCGCTGACCCACCTGTAATGGTCAGCACTTACCGGCGTGGATTCCTTAATCCCAGTAGTACTTACCCTCGCACTTAATAATCTTGGCGCACATGGCATCTAGCGAAGGCCCAACGTTATATTGCACATCATCGAACCCAGCTGCGAGGGTGCCAATTACACGGCCCTCGTTATCAACAATAGGACCACCACTATTTCCAGGCGAAGCATTTGCAGTAATCAGAATCTGGCTTGCGTTGTAGTTAAGCACTGAACCAAATGCGACGGATCCCTCGTAAGCATCTGCGCTGCCGACCAACATCGCCCAATAACCCGGCAGTGGCTGATATGGCGATAGCTGCAACACTGGAATCTTGAGATCGGCAACAATCACAGCTAGGTCATTCTCTTCATCTAACGTCACAATCTTCGCAGGCACCTCATCGGCATAGAGCCGCGAAATTGTTAAATACTTTTCTTTGCCAATGCAATCGTCAACCACATGGTGATTTGTAATGAAGACATTGTCGTACTTTTCATACTTTGGCTCATCGAGAGCAACCGCCCATGCTGAGCCAATACTCTCTGACTTCGGCACCCTGCAGAACACGCTCACTGTAGAGCGCTGTGTGTGCTCAACAGTTGCTGAAATACTGCGCGGTGGTACATATCCGTCTTCGCGCGGATCTGTCAGTGCATGTTGTTGCGCCGGCGACCATGCCAGAAAGAAAGCTCCCATAGCAAAGGGAGCCGCAATAATGACAAGAAAGGCAACGAATTTATTGGCAGGTGATTCACTCATGCGCCCACCATAGAACCCACCACCGACAAATACTGGCAAGACCTCAAATGGAAAAGACCCCGCCATCGCTGACGGGGTCTTCTTTAACCATGCGGTGCTCTGAACTATGTTCAGTTCGGCATCTGATGTTCGGCTATCTGACATCGCAAGATTATCAGATTTATCCACAGTGTTAGTTGGAGCCGCAATCTATCTTTCGCAAACTCTCTAACTTCCACTCTGCGTACCGCTGTAGCTCAGTGGATAGAGCGGCTATTTGACGAATTTGCAGGTCGCGGGTTCAAGTCCCGCCAGTGGTACGCACACTAAGTGGCCTCACGGTTCGTCGCGTGGGGCCACTTTCTTAATCTCCCTTATCAACGCCCACGACCAGTAGAACAACCCAAACTGCAGAGGCAACCGAGCATAGGCAAAGAGTTGCTCAATCAGATCGCGCGAGCTCCATTCAATCGCCATATTGATATTTGCTGGATAGACCGCAATAAATAAGGCAAGAGATAAGTAAGCACCCCACAACCGCAGCGCCTTACCTGCAAACTTCTTACTTAAAGGCGCAAGCAGAAGGGCTGCCACAATAAATTCAGCTCCACCACTTAAGTACGTCCATAGACGTGGATCTCCTGGCAGAAACCCCGGAATCAATTCATCAAATGGCTTCGGCACAATGAAATGTCCTAGCCCCGTAGCCAGCAGCATGTAAGCCATGCCGCGTCCAATCGTTGATTGCTTGGCAGTTACTTCACTCATGCACCTAGCCTAGAACGAATCAACAACAACTACCGTGAGCCACTAACTTAAAGCTCAGCCCAGATCCCAACCCAGTCACACTTAGTACAACCAATATCTGCCTCACTCATGATGCATCCACCCACGATGTATTTCTCAAAAGGAAAATCCTCATCAGGCATCCCATAGATAATCCGCTTTAGCCCGAAAGCCCCACACTGCGGGCAGACCAAAGTACGAAGTTGCTTCCTTCGCTTCAGATTCTCACTCATATCAAGAGCGTAGAACCCACCACTGACAACTCCCCAAAGCGCACCTGCCTTGCTAACCTACCCAGATGAGACGCACCTCAGCCGCAATTTCCATCGCAGCGCTACTTGCTGTCGCCATCGCACCAGTTGCGTATTCAGCAGTAACTCCGGGCGCCACCTGTAGGAAGTTAGGTCAAACCACAACCCAAACAGGAATGAAGTACATCTGCGTTAAATCAGGAAAGAAACTGATCTGGAACAAGGGCGCTGCCATAAAGAAACCCGCCAGCTCTACTTCTACGACGCCTCCAGCTCCTGTCGCCTCACCAACTCCAACTCCGTTACCAGCACCATCGGTCGCACCCGTGACATATCCAAAGGGACCGACATCCTTCGATGACTTGGTGGAAAATTACGAAGGTATTGCTTACGCCGCGTGGAAGAAGAGCGCAGAAAAAATCGCGGCTTCAACCCCGGCAGATATTCGCCTTAAGTTTGTTCTGGGACCGACAACTGAGTTAATAAACAAAGAACCAATCGTTCCAATCAACCTAGTAACTCGACTCTTCGCTGGCGATGTTCTACCCGCTGAAGTTAGCTATCTCGCCTTCACCTATGAAGACCGTGACTGGGCTGTAAATCAAATGGAATCAATCATTCCGAACGCAGGAAGTAGTTGGATCAAGGACGTCGCATGCAATACTAAAGAGACTTGCTGGGGTGGGGGAGCCTTCACAAACGGAGCAGGCAAACACCTAGTCGTAATTGCAATTGGAATCGTGAATCTCAACCACATCAGCGGGGCACTCGATGCCCATGAATTTACACACGTCGTCCAAACCATGAATATGAAGGCGCCACGACCTCAAACGGCCTATCTCTACGATCCTTGGTTGCCCGCCTGGTACTGGGAAGGTCAAGCTCACTTCGCCCAGCACGCAACGGTCTATCACCAAGATTTTGCCTCATATATGAAATTGCGCAATGAAACGGCAGGAATTCTCTTCAGAGAAGCTAAGTTCAACACCCAACATATCCAAGAGTATTTTGTCTTTAATGCTCCTGAGGATTGGAAGAACAAATATGAACGATGGAGACAGTACGACCTTGGCGCTATGTTCGTAGAAATCCTAGTTGCGCTCAAGGGTCCAGAATCCACGATGCAGATGTGGAAGCTCGCCTCAACGGGAGTTAAGTTCGAAGCAGCATTCGAGCAGATTTATGGAACGCCTTTTAGCAAGGCGCTACCCATCATGTCCAAAGCGATTGCACTGCAGTTGGGCCGCAGTTAATCAACAATAACTACATCAAATCAGCGCAGGCCTCAGCAGCTTTCTCATTGGCGTAATCCAAGTTTGAACCTGTCTCATCCAGCAACTTCGCAGCCTCTTCTTCCAGGCACTTGTTGTATGCCGCAGGATCTGCCTTCACTTCTTCCTTCTCGCCCATGCCACATCCAGTAAGCAGTAGGGCTGAAGCGATACCCATAACCATCAAAGTCTTATTCATCTATGAAGCCTAATCTCGCGCTCGCTCTCGTCAATAGGTCCACCAAAGCAAAAACCCGCAGATTTCTCTGCGGGTTTTTCTGTAGCTAGCACCACTGTGACGTAGCAAAAATGTACCACTGAATTGTTTTCCACAAGGAAGCTTTGCCCATCGAAGTCTGATGCAATCAACAACGTAACTTTCGCCCCGCATGCCTCTGTAGCTCAAAGGATAGAGCGCTACTGTGACGCAGATAGAGGTTGCGGGTTCGAATCCCGCCAGGGGCGTGCACACAATTAAGCCCCAGGGTTCGTCGCCTGGGGCTTCTTTGTTTACTCTCTGTAACTCTTTTCGCCGAAACTCTCCACCCGCAGATACCCCTTAAAGGCTGCAACAGATCGAGAAGTCGCCTTCACCGTACCTAGTGCAAACTTCGCCTCCCACGTACTGCGCGCAACATACGGCTCGTTCTTCCACGACAAGACCGATTCAAAGAGCGCCCTAGCCTGCAACAACCCCCAATCTTCTATCGCTCCCGCAACTTCTAGAGAGCGCAACAGATCCTTTGTCGCTTGCTCCTGCACCTCATTCGATGCCCGCATCGGAATCCCAAAGCCATTCATCATCGAATGCCTGCCCAGCGGCAGCGCAATCTCATAATCTCTCGCTAACTTACGATTGAACTTCAGACACACTTCACACGCATTCCACGAATACCGCCCCGTCCCACCTGCAACAACGGCTGCACATATGTAACACAAGTGATACCCACTCGGACAATCAAATCCGGGATACGCCTTGTACTCCTCACACCGACACCGCTGCATCCCAGTTCCTGCAGATGTCAGACCAAAACACGTTGTACACACATAGAAATCAATAGGTGGCATAGCAATTAAGTCCTTACTGGACCTCATTAAGTGAGACCCGCTCTTCCAGCGGTGTCTTTCATCGCTGGCAGGTCTTCCTTTAGAACCACCGTGCGCGAGTTATGCGCGGATTGGTACTAAGCAAGCTAAAGGGCTTAACGCTTAGTTCTTGACCTAGGAAAAGGGTAGCAGGGGATAAGGAAAACAAGATATTCGGAATCTATCCCTGTTACTTAATTAAAGTTTGCTTGAGGTGTAACTCCATGAATGTCAAAATCCTGCTAAAAATCCGTTGCGCATTCGGGTTGTCCTTTATTCCAAATTTTCACGATTCTTTCGTTTTCTTCCCTGACCACACGAAACTCTGGACAATACTTCTCATTGTTGAACATCACCGCAAAGAGTAAATCGTCCACCTGTGCGTAAACTGAACCCAAGTTTGAGTCAGTCTTCAGTTTATAGGGGATCTCAAGCCAACCAGCATTCGGATATCCAATTAGTCTGAACTGAATAGCTGTCAGTTCTGGAACTTTTGCGCCTTTGGAGTTTGTGAGCGGAATAATCCAATAATTGAGCCTATCTTTAAAGGTACGGCCAAAAATTTCACTGACTTCAACATTAGAGGCCAAAGGTGCGCTGACCTTGAAAGAATCGCTTGAGCTATTCGGCTTCTGTGTATTCAAAGGCGACGGCGTGGCTTTCTTGGAGCTTGGTGATGCAGTTGGCGTTTGAGCTTTATTGAAATCGGGACAATACTTTTTGTATGCCGCGAGACCATCATATTCATCATCCTTGTATTTTGCATCAGCAGATTTTTTATACCAGAGACAGAATTCAGGTTTGCTTCTTCCTTCGGAGCGCAAGAACTCGGCATAGTCAAAAGCTGTCTCGCCCGCGTATACAGAGTCAGCCTCAGCTGCAATTTTGAGCCACTTTGCCGCTTCAACCTTATTCACAGAATCAAATCGGTAGTGGTACCCGAGATTGATTGCACCCAAAACATCACCAAGTTCCCAAGCTTTTTTGTACCACTTAACAGCTTGGTCATATTGCTCAAGATATGCATGTGCAACACCCAGAGCATTTATTCCAGGTAAATCACCTAAATCTGCAGCCTGCTGAGCCCAGGACAGCGCCTTTGAATAATTCCCCTTCTCAAGTTCATCAAAGGCCATCCAGCTCAAAGCCTCTGGCATGTTTTGTTTTGCAGCCTTTAGGACCCACATCTCGGCTTCTTTGTCTCTTCCCAGGTCCCCAAGACTGAAACCCAATGAGTATTGACCCCAGGCATCCCCAAACTCTGCTGGTTCCTTACAAGCAATTATCGCAGAAGCATAATCTTCGATAGCTGCTAAGTTTTTACAAGCAGATACCTTCTTTAGCTGATCTGGAGTCAAAGCGCTGCTTTGCGAAAGAGACCTGGGGTTCTCATTGAATCCAACACTTGATCTGTCTTGAATCATGACTATTCCAAAAGACACAATCCCGATACTTAAAATTGTTACAAGCGAAGCGATTGAAATAATCTTACGTAGGGATAGCTTCTTTACTGAAAGCTGCTTTTTCTCTTGAGTCAGCTTGTTTTGCGATTCACGCCTTATCTTGACTAACTCTTTTGCAACCAAATCACTTTCCCAATTGCTTGCTGTTCGTTCGTTGAGCAACTTGGAGAAACTATCAAGAGATCCGCGATGTTCTGGCTTCTTGTAAAGAAGAGGTGATAAAACGCCTATTTGTTCATCAGACAAGCCGCCAAAGTCTGGAAAATCAAAAAGGATAGATTCTCGCCACTCGGCGGCCTTCCCACCTTTGAAAGGGTAGTGCCCTGTTGCAGCAAAAATGAGTGTCCCTCCGAGGCAAAAAACATCCATTTGCTTTGGAGCTGTTATCCCAAAATGCTCAGGAGACATAAATGGTGGCGTACCTATAGTTTCGCCATCGGAAGTTAGCCGATGGTCCTTTTCAAGATATGAAATTCCAAAATCGACTAATACAGGACCGTTTGGTCCCATAATGATATTTCTGGGACTTATATCTTTATGAATAATGCCCTTAGAGTGACAATAATTAATTGTGGTGGATAAGCGTTCCGCTAGAGTCCACCATTGCTCGATGCCTAGAGGGCCAAATTCCGTGACATAATCTTCTAGATTTGATCCTTCAATAAATTCGATCGCTAGAAATCTACCTGAATCATCAACCTCAAGTACACGTGAGATATTTGGGTGGTCTAACATCTCCAAATTTCGTATCTCAGTAAAAAAGCGATCAACAGATTTTTGATTAGCCAAGTACTCTTTTCGAATCATTTTTAGAGCAGCCCGCTGACCATTTTTCTCGGCCAGAAAAATTGTGCTTTGACCGCCTTCGCCAATTAAGCCTTTGATTGCCCAGCCTTGAAACGATTTTGGATCACCATCTCGGAGGGGTTGGATTGGCTGCTTCACAAGATAAGGGTATCTGCATGTGAAGATTTAGAGGTAGACGCCTCTGTATCAATTAAAGATGAGTGTTCAGCTCTATTTCAACGTCCGAAAGGATTTCTCTCTTTGGATTAGTCAATTCAACAATCAAACTATTGCCTTCAGACTCCAGGTTGACGCTGATCGCAGGCGCTTTTGGATTCCTAATCAACTGCCCACGAAGCAGGTTGATAGCTGGCGTGATCAAATCTTTATCTATCGATGGAAGTGAAAAAGTGATTTTTAGTGAACTGGTTCCTATCTTGGAGGAGTAGCTAGCTAATTTTGTTGACGGGCCCTTGGCTTGTTTAGCTGCAGCTCTAAAAGCTCTTCGAGTACTTTTGGTTTCATTTAAGTCTCGCTGTAGCTGATCCCATGAGCGTGCTTTGTAATCACCTAGATTGGAAAACCGGCTTTGAATAGTATCCTGAAAATTCCCATTCCATTTAAATCCAATCTCGATGCTAAGAATTTCTGAACCGTACGACTGCCAATGTTTTGAATAGCTGGAGATAGATTTAGTACTGACTGTACCTTTCTTACTCCGGGAAGATTGAGTATCGCTGTTTTCTAATTTAGAATTACTCAGAAAATCGCATAGCTCATCAACTAAATCTAACCATTCTCCAACTGAATCTTCATTACGAAGAGAAGCTTTTTTGATTCGATCGACCATCGTTTGATACTCACTTAAGTCTTGCTTTGATATCAACATTGTTTGAAGTTTGAACGAGGGGACTTCACACTGTGCAACATAGGATTGAACCGCTCCTACTCGAAAACGTGCATAGTTCAGCAGCTTGGTGTGTGGGGATACGATTTCTAGAATCTCATTTGCCACAGTCTCAAGATCGTTCTCGTGGACAGATGATGATTTCAGTCGGCTTATCAGGCTATTGAACCCCCATTGGCCACCTGCAATGGCCGCGGAGACTAGTGAGCTACTGAGCGGGGCAGATAGTGAGCCAAGGTCGGCGCCCTTGAAATAAGCGGTGATGTCGGCAAGCGCGGCTTGCTCAACCATCTGGCGGCAGTCCTTTAGTTCAGCACCTGAGCGCGCTTCAAGGATGCGCAAGGCCTCTGACCCATTAAAACTATTTTTAGCTGAAGCCATGACTGAACCGTATCAATTTTCTATCAGAATGCAAATCAGGCTATCAAAGGCTCGATCGTGTCGCGACACGCTCATTATTGGCTTGTTTAGACAGACACTTGACATCTATCAATTTCTATCAATATTGTAGCCCCATGACAGCCAACGTGGTTGTGATTTGGAGGAAGAAATGTTAAGTAAGAATTCAGTAAAAGCATTAAAAAACAATGCTTTTAGAGCTGTGGTCGTTGGTTTAAGTGGGGCGGCACTGGTCATGTCACTCTCAGCTTGCTCTCCTGTGAGCTCACTCAAATCAGCCTATGAGGGTCAGCCTTTCCCTCAGATGCCAGCTCCCGAGGTGGCTACATACGTCCTGGACTTGTCGGGGTCCACATATCCAACCGCTCAGTTGGAAGCTTTGGGGTCAGGTATCACTGATTTCATCGCAGGACAGTCACTGGGTAATCCATTCGCCCAGTCTCCTGTAGCTCCTCGGGGGTTAAGCATTCAGTTCGTAACCCAGAACTCAGCTCAAGCTCCTCGAATTCTTCTCGTTTCAACCAAGACAAGCCAGAGCCTTTATGAATACATCAAGGAGAAGACGCCAAACCTAGAGGGAGCTCTTCAACTCTGGGATGGCTTGGTCAACGCACGTACACAGATTTGGCAGGACTCAGCACTTGAAGCCAATCAGGCAGATTGTGTGAACAAAGTTGTGGAGCTGTTGGGTCGTCAACAACTTCTCCCTGATGCTCTCAAGTACCCAGCAGGCATCATCTGCCAAGATGCAAAACAAACAGCAACAGCCTTCAAGCGACTACAGGACTTTGTAGCAGATCCAGGAATTGAAATGGGCTCTGATGTCAAAGGTGCACTTGAAGCCAGCTTGCGAAATCTAGCAACAGCAAAAGCAGAAAACCCATCAGCACGCCTTTCGCTCGTAATCGCTTCTGACATGGTCGATGCGGTTTCACTCACTCTTCCTCGACGTCTCAGTGGAGTCGATTCCAAGGGCGTGTGCGATATGGCAGTACAGGATGCAGGAATAGCTGCAAACGATTACTCATCTGTCAATGTAGTAATTGTTGGCGCTCGCAATTCAAAAGTGAATACAAAAACGCTGGATCAGGTTCAGTCTTACTGGACTTGCTATCTAAATCAGATCGGCATAACAAACGTAACAGAGCAGTCTGACCTCTCAGGCTTCTAATCAACCAAACCACTAGAAATAGGAGAAATAAAGTGAAAAGGAAGTCAACATCATCAGCACCAAAGGAAGTAATCAAGGATGCACGTAAGCAAGGACGTCGTGATGGGAAAAATCAGATCCCGCGTCAAGAGTGGGAGCACAACAGCGTCCCATATTTGATGCAGTTACAACGTCAATATGCAGCCTTCGGCAGAGAGCTGGATCTTGAGCTAGAAGAGAAGAAGCTAAATAAGGAAGTCCAGAAGATCAATGCGATACGAAATGAAATCCAAGAGAAGGGTAAGTCCCAGGCTCTTGCAGATAATCTCGCGATTGCACAGGCCGAACTAGCAGTAGTCCAGGCAAAGCTTGATGGAGGAGCAGAAGAGGTTCCAATGGCGAAATTTGCTCGTATCCGCCAAATTGGAAATACCTTCTATCTTCCATTCCTGTTCTTGCTCTTTATTGGCGAGTTCACAATCACTGCACCAGCATTTCGAGTACTTCTTGGGGAAAAAGTTGGTACCTCATTGATAGTCACTTTAGCGGTCAGTGGTCTGTCAGTTGGTGCGGCCCACATCTTAGGTATCTATTTCAAGTCTCTATTTGACCGCAATCGTCCAAAGTCCGGTATTTACCATGTGATGTTTGCGGTTATCGGCATTCTAGTCACTGCAACAATTACCTTCCTATCAAATATTCGTGCCCGTAACGGTGTTCTCACCTCTGGCAACCTAACCGGGATGTCTGAAGACGGAAAGATTCTTTATCTTTGGATCTTCTACACTCTCCTGCAATTAACCTTCATTGGTGTTGGAATTGTGATCTCATTTATGCATTATTCAGAGATTGAAAGTGCGGTAGCTCGAGCTAAGCGCAAAGTATGGTTCCTTCGTAATCTTCAAAATCGCCGTAACAGCGCAAAGCTAGAGTCTGGTGCATCCGTGGAAGAGTCAGATATCGATACATCCAAGCTACTTGATCGTGAGTTTGAGGTTCTTGAAAGCAAGAAAATCCTTCTCCGTGCTCAGTATGAAGAAGCCGTTGCTGTCTACCGTGATGCAAACATTCAATCTCGTCGCGACGAGATGAGTGGTGCTCATTCGGCTCTTCAAGCATCGGAGTTGGATTTTCGTACTTCGGGACTTGAATTCAGTACAGCAGAGTTAGTGAACTCACGATGAGTAAGGGGCGGGCTATCTCCACTACGTTGCTTTTGATGGCGCTATCGCTCTCAAGCATCTATTCGGCGAAGGCTGTCACGACGATTACCAAGGTTTACGACGGAGACACGATCACCTTGGCTACTGGAGAAAGGGTGAGGCTCTTGCAAATCGATACCCCTGAACTATCGCCAGCAGAGTGTTACGGAAAGGAAGCTAGAAGAGCCTTGATTTCACTCCTGAGTTCGCCAGGTCATGTTTCACTAAAGACTGATCCAGGACTCGATACTGAAGACACTTATGGCAGGTTGTTGAGGTATGTATTCGTTGGAAAGACAAACATCAATCTGAAATTAGTGGAAATCGGTGCAGCAGTGCCATATTTCTATAAAGGGGATAGGGGGCAATACTCAGCTCAGATACTCAAGGCGGCACAGATTGCAAAATCAAAGTCAGTTGGTCTCTGGAGTAAATGTCCTGGAACTAGGCTCACACCAACTAGTTCAGTGAGAACTACAAGGACTGTCAGTGCGACGACAGCACCAATGAATACATCTGGAACAAAATGTGATCCGAATTATGCGGGATGCATCCCTGTCTTTGCCAGCGATGTAGATTGCACAGACATCAAGCAGTTGGGTCTGGCGCCGGCGAGAGTTATTGGTAGTGATATCCATAGGCTTGATGGTGATGGTGACGGCATTGGATGCGATAAATGATCACCACAACTTTCTTCAATGCAAACTCTCGCGTATATAGCCCCGTGTATAGGTGCCTGAGAAAGATGAATAAAGCGGAAAAGAATGACTATGCATCGCAGCTTTCTGACTATATCGTGTCACTCGGAGAGCAAACCTTTAATCGACATTCAACTATAGGAAACTAGGGAGAAAGAAATGTTCAACTTAATAGGAATATCATTGTCAAAGTATGTTGATTTTCAAGGCCGAGCAGGTAGAAAAGAATATTGGAGCTTTCTTGCATTCTTCTACGTAGTTACCTTCATTGCCGGCGGCGTTGATGGATTTATGGGCACAGATTTCATTGGCACATTAACTGTTCTTGCCCTCATTCTTCCTTACCTTGCGGTTGCGGTACGGCGAATGAATGACGTAGGTAAAAGCGGTTGGTTTATCCTGGTACCTATTTACAACCTCATACTTGCTCTAAGCCCAACAAAGCCTGAAAAACCAAGTCTTGACTACTAGTTGCTAGCCTGGTTTGCCATCGAGCTAAATGCCCGCCACTAGACCTCAAGGCTTTGCGAATAAGTTTTAGACCTCCCTTGTAAAAATGTCAGTGTTCACTGGTAATTTCACAGATATGGAAAATTTACAAGGATTTGAGGGTCTGTCAGCCCTAGAGGAGTCCGCCGTACGACTGCACGAGATCTACAAATCTCTAATGTCGGGTGGATTCACTGAAGATGAAGCTCTCTCGCTTATAGCGAAAATGACGCGGATTACTCCGTCGAGTTAATCGCTCGGATTTGGTCTAGAGATCTTCATCGCTAGATTCGTATTTTTCGATCTGTAAATTCATAAGTTTTGCGATTGCGTCAACCGCTTCAAGAGTAGAGGCGAACCACTCTTTGCCCGCCTTCGTGCGCCGTGCGGCACTGCGTTCGTGTCCTACCGCGTCCAAAGTGGTGTGAAAGTTCTTCTCAATGGCATCGATATCCATTTGATCCTTGTGGTAAATACGAAGCAATTTTGGATCCTCAGGCATAGAAGTTTGCCGGTTTTGTTCAACAATGCGCTGCCAAACCGAATTCTTTGTTGAACCTATTTTTAGCCAGAATAGCTCCTGATCCACCACCGTTCCAAAGTGCAGGTAAGTCGGAAACGAATAGACGTAGATCCCATTTTGGATGGTTGAAGCAACCTTTACTAGTGCAGCAGACTGCGCTTCCAGTGAGGCCTGATCATGGAGTACAGCATTCTCTGATTCAGTATTTTCAATTAGCTTTGCACGAGTAACGTTGAGGTACTCCAGAGTTGCTGGAGATATTGAGGGTGTCTCTTTGATCAAGCGCGAGATGGAACGAGCAGCATTCCGTGAAATAGATGCACTGTTTGGCATCGTGCCCTGCAAAATCGCTGAGATCATCTTTTGATAGTTGTATACAACGCCGCGATTAGAAGCTCCCGATTCTTCTGCAATTTCTAGAGCATTTGTAAGTCCAGCTTCCATTGACTTAAAAATTGAACCTAAGAGTAATTCGTCTTTGGCCAACATTGCCTTAACTTCACTAATGACAGCAGTATTCATTTTCGCAGATCCTCACCCTCAAAGTACAAAAGTAGCACCTTAATCGAGTCTATAGCCAGGCACAGTGGGCGGGGGACCGAGCTGTCCGTAAATCTCAAAGTGCTTGTCAGTGCCGGTCGATATTGTTTACTTGCCTAACTGATGGAAGGTTGGAGACTTGTCAAGAATCTCGATTATTGGAGCTGAAGGAAAACCAATTCTTTATGCCTCATTAACGTCAGAGGGGGAGTTATTCCTTGAGTTTGAAAATTTTGGGAGAAATTCAAGTGAGGGCGATTACGAGTTTAGTCATACTGTTAAGTCTGATCAGTTTTCGGTGATTGCTGAGAAATTTAGCCATAATTCTGATCGACCTATTTTGAGCATAATCCAAGAGATAACAGACTTTGGCAAGGGTCAAGAGTTGCAAGGGTTACTGACTAAGAATGAAATCAAGAATGAACTGTGGAACTGGCTTAATACCCCTTAGCCACGCGTGAGCACATTCCGAGCAAGGCATTTGAAATATCTGGATCATCTACACGCGCTACATCTATTTTTGGCTTAGACCCATAATCGTTTGACCTAATGGTTTCAGTATTGACCCCATCAATTTTTTCAAAGAGCGTTACAAGCTCATCAACAAAATCTTCTTTTCTATAATCAACAAATCTAGCTTCAACTGTGGCCTTACTAAAGGTATGAAATACAAGTGGATACCTAAAGCCTTTTGCCGTTTTGACACATATGGCCCCAGAGGGAGTTTCTGATTTTGTCCCGCCCCATTTATGGCCATCGGATTCTAGGATGGCCAACAGTGACTCGAATTTAGGAAGAGAGGATGGCTCGTTGGAAAGCAACCAAGCAGCAAACTCCTCTTTAGTCCAAGGATTTCTTTGCTCGTAGGCATCAACTTGTGGCTTTAGTGCTTCGTATCCAAATGTTTGGGGAATCACGATTTCAGTATCGCCGGTTGAATGGCGAGCCAATTCAATTAGCGCAACACGAAAAGTCGCATCAGTCTTTTTATTGACAAGAATCACCATATCTTTCAGTGGCTCATTGATTTCATCAACCGCTAGAAGTAATGTAAATCTTGAGCCTTCCAGATTAGATGTGACGCCAAGTGACAGAGGCCCTTTTGTTGTTTCCACGGAAGTTAGATCTGCGCCACCACGATCTTGCCAACGCTGGTGGAACTCTTCAAATGAAAGCTTGCTGATACTTGCTGCATAATCAATAATCTGGCCAATTATTTTTCTGCGCACCTCAGGATTTCTCGCCAACTTGCATTCAACCAAAGTTATCGAGCCATCTTTAGAATTAATAATCACATTATCAATCGGTCCAGAATCTGTATTGAATTCTCTACATACGAATGAATCAGCGCTGACACCAGGCAATAACTCGGGGAATTCGAAAATCATCGCCTGCAGTTGGTCTTCGCTGGCATAACCTGAATCTGTAGGTGAGATCCATGCACCGTCACCCTTTCGGTAGAGAATTCCGCTCATGAGTCTCCTTAGTAGTTCTCTCGTATATACGCGTAAGCACGGTCAAATAGATCTCCAGCCGGTGGCAGACCCGAGTTCTTCAGAATCAAGCGAAGTTCCTGTCGAACCATTCGATCTCCAGGGTGGGAAGTTTGCCAACCCGTTCCTCTGACGGGCTGGACTAATGAATCTACTTTCTCTACAACGCTCTCTATTACAACAGGAACGCCCTGAGGCTTGAACTCCTCGAATATCTGGGTCAACGCACCTTTTCGAGGATCTACTACCTTGATCTCATTGATACGACCCTCGTCATCTGCACGCTCTGCCTCGAGCAAGTCTTTAGCGAGTTCTAATAGGTGGCGAAGGAACTCAACACTCTCTGCAGCACTTGAAATGCGACTTAATCGAAGTAGCTCTAGGCGCTCAGCTAATGATTTCCAAATCTTTATCCCAGTTGCTCCTGCGATGCGAGCAAGGATTCGCTCTTCTAACCGCTGCAAGACTTCGAGAGCTGTTGGTGCAGGTTGTCCCAGCTTTGGCGGCGCTGGGAACAATCCGTTATCTCTGAGCGCTT
This sequence comes from Candidatus Nanopelagicaceae bacterium, assembly GCA_965267965.1. Lineage (GTDB taxonomy): Bacteria > Actinomycetota > Actinomycetes > Nanopelagicales > Nanopelagicaceae > Planktophila. Next base: position 934,294 of record OZ254131.1, on the reverse strand, counting down.
CTAAGACTTCTGCATCCATGGCCACCTTGTCGAGCTTGTCTGCATCAATGGTGATTCCAGTTAGGTGAGTATGGACAATTTCCATTGTCTTTGCGCCAAGCTTTTGCCAGAGCAAAAGATCTGCAGAGTTATTAGGCGCAATTGAGGCATAAACTCGAGCTAAGAATCTGTAGCTCTCTTCAATGGGGCGAAGCTTGGTATCTGGCCAAAGGAACTCAAATAATCCCTGACAGCGCATGAACTTGGCTGCGAATTCATCACGCTTTTCGATCGTGTCCAGAATCTGCTGTGCATCATGGATCTGGTTAAAAACAGATCCTTCCTTATCGACGCTTTCAAATTCAGAAATTGTGTTTGCGACTTCAGCAGTCAGTTCACCTAACAAAATCTCGACATCTTCTTGATTCTGCCCTGGCTTCATTGTGGCTTTTGTAGATAACGCCTTCGCGAGCTCTTTACCAAGACCCACATAATCGACGATCAAACCATGAAGCTTTTGCTGGCCCGTTATTGGATTGGTCCATCTACGGTTGGTTCGGCACACCGCTTGGAACAAGGTGTGAGCACGAAGTGGCTTATCTAAATACATAACGCCTTCAATGGGTGCATCAAAGCCAGTTAGGAGCTTGGCTGTGACAATTACAAACTTAAGTGGATCATTGATATCTCTGAATCGATCCTTAATGGTTGCCTCTTGCTCACGATCAATATTCCAGCGATCCCACTCCTGCGGATCATCTTTAACCGTGGTCATCACAACGGTTGCCTCTTCACCTTGGTTAAGCAACTTAGTGATTTCATCGTAATAAGCCACGCAAGTAGCTCGATCAAAGGCAACAACCTGTGCCTTTAGACCAAGGGGTGCGATACGAGCTCTGTAGTGATCTACAATGTCTTTACAGACCGCCTCAATACGATCTTTATCTCTAACCACGATCGAGATATGTGAAGCTCGTGCTGCAAGCTTTCCACGTTGCTCTTCACTCAAATTCTCTTCATCTGCCAACTGATCAAAGGCAGCTTGTAAATCATCGCCATTAAAGTGGAAGTTAACTAAACGAGTCTCCACGTGCACAGGCAGCGTTGCCCCATCATGGATTGAACGCTCTACCGAGTAATGGTTAAGCGCACCATCTGGATCATCCATATCGCCAAACATCGAAAAGGTGTTTTTATCTTCTGTAGATATTGGCGTACCTGTAAGCCCAATGAATTTGGCATTTGGAAGCGCCTCACGCATATCTAAACCAAGGCGACCCTCTTGGGTTCTATGTGCTTCATCAACCATCACCACGATGTTGGCTCGATCATTGAGTAATCCAGCTTCAGCAAATCTAAATATCGTTGTAATTATTACGCCACGAGCATCGTTTTTTAACAATGCTCGAAGTTCATCTTTTGTCTCAGCTGTCTTAAGAGATTGAATACCCACAGATTTAAACTCAGACTCAGTCTGTTGAATTAGTTCCAAGCGATCCAGGACGATAACAATTGTTGGCGCATCAAGTTCACTTTCATGACGAAGCTTTGCCGCTGCATATGCCATAGCAAAGGTCTTGCCCGAACCTTGGTGATGCCAGATCAAACCCTGCTTCTTCTTAGGATCCTTACAACGAGCAACTATTGCCTCTACAGCTTCCACCTGCGGATAACGAGGAATCACCTTGGTACGAAGCGCACCATTGGCAGTTCTGCGTGATGAATACAAAGTAAATGTGCGCAAGATATCTAGCACCATCGCAGGAGTGAGCAATAACTCTGCAGATCTCAACATGTTTGGCAAACCTGGAGGCATGATCACATCAGTGGTCGATGACCAGTTCAACCATAATTCTGGTGGCTGTCCAACTGCGCCAAATCGAAATTCACGTCCCTCAGATGCAAAGGACAAGACATTGGGAACAAAGAACTCAGGTGTCTTCTTTTCGTAAGCATTGTGAACATCTGTCGCACCATTTAGCCACGAGATGTTCTTATCCTTTGGAGTCTTCATCTCACCAACAACTAAAGGAAAGCCATTTACCCATAGAACTAAGTCATACCTGCGATGCTCACGGCCAATATGAAAAGTAGCCTCTGTCGTAACTCGCAGAGTATTCGCCTTAGGATTTTCAAAATCAATCAGATTAACCTGCACATCTTTATCTGTGCCTATGTATTTAATCGTTCTGCGACCACATAGCCAAGCAACAAATTCCTCATTAGATGCAACAAGCCCATCATTTCGAACCCCAAGTAGAACAGCTCGCAACTTTGAAAGTACCTCTTCAGTTCGAGAAGGAACTTTTGCAATCTCAGGATTCAAGCTAACTAACCCTTTAACTACATCATCACTCAAGAAAACACTTTCAAAGGGTCGACCCAGAGTTTCATCCTCTGCCCATACCCAACCGAGTCGAGAAAGATGGTCTGCCAACCCCATCTGAACCATCTTCTCATCGATACTCTTTTCAATCTGAGACATCATCATGCAGCACCAATGACTTTGTCGTAGGAAACTGGAATCTCGTGCTCTCCGCTAAGAAGATCCGACAACAGCCCAGATCTAAGTTTTTGAGCCTTACTGCTTGTGAGTTCAGTTTGAGAAATAAATTCATCAATTGTATTGACGATCTCGACTATTCTTTTTTGTTCGGCGAGTGGGGGTAATTCAAGTTTTATGCTTTTTACATTTGATTTAGATATCTCTTTAAAAGTACTTCCAGCTGATCTTGACTCGAATTCAGGTCTGTTAAGTTGGATCCAAAACATTAGGAATTTTGAAAGCACAGATGGCTTAGGGATAAGCGATTGGAAACCTTGATTCGTGCACAATTCTTTACCAGCAAGCGCCACAAAACCAACGCTTGCTCTGCTAGTTAAAATCACACTGTCCTTTGGAAGCATTTGTGCCCCCGAATTCTTAAAGCCCAAATCGGTAATCTTGCGAATCGAATCCGAAACTACTTTCCCGTCCTGAGACGTGATTTCTGTCGGAGTTAGCCAGACAATGTCCCCATCCCAATATTCTCCGATTGTGGTGGAAGGTGTACCCCCACCAATTACTTCGGCAACTTCACCCAAAGTTGTCTCAACCCAATCATCGCCGCCCGCAGTCAATAACTCATGGAGTACAGCATTTCTTGATCTCTTCGCCCCTTCTAACTGTTGCTGGAGGGCTTCGATGTAAGAATCGACCGATGAGATTAGGTCAACAATTCTCTTTTGTTCGGGGAGTGAAGGTAATGGAATTCTTGTGTAAAGTTTTCGGATTACACTTGGATGAGCCTTGTGTTGCCAATCAAAAGAATGCTGTTTATGTAATCTTTGAAGAGCGTAGGTTAAAAACTGATAAGAAAAAACTTTATTATCCAGGATTCTAAGCCACCCACCAATATTAGTTACAGAGAACTTGTGTTTAGGTCTATAAAAAATATGACCACCACCGTCAACAGACCAAGTGATTAACTCTTCGTCAAACATAAATTTGGCATATTTTCCAATCATTCCGTTTTTGTTCTCTGCAGAGGAGTAAACGGGATTTGGACCAGGATCGGCTTCCATATCTTTTTTCGAGATTACGTCACCTCTTCCCAACTTGATTACCCCAGAAGTTTCTAGTTCCTCAAGACCGATCTCTTTCCAGCCATCACGCATAGCCAGCAGCCTTTAGCTTTGCAAGAAGTGCCTTCTCGGCAGCTGCTAATTCAGTACGTGCTGCATCAAATGACGCAAGTGCATCCTGAACATCAACTACCTCTGCAGCATCTGCCTTTAGATAGCGACCAATGTTTAAGTCCCAGTTGTTGTCTTCAATTTCATCATGAGAAACAAGGCGTGCAGAAATATTTTCTTTTTCGCTCTCGCCCAAAGTCTGATAAACAGTGAAGATGTCTTCAACATCCTCATCTGTTAGGAAGTTCTGAGCCTTGCCTTTACCAAATCGTTTTGATGCATCAACAAAAAGTATATGTTTCTTGCGCTTTTTATCTTTGCTGGCTCTAAAGAACATCAAACTGGCAGGGATGGTTGTGCCATAGAAGAGGTTTGGTGCAAGACCGATAATGGTTTCAAGAAGATCAGATTCAATGAGGTGCTTACGGATAGCGCCTTCTGCGCCGCTTCTAAAGAGAACTCCGTGGGGCATAACAACACCCACTCGACCAGACTCTGGCTTCATGGATGAGATCATGTGTTGCACCCATGCGTAGTCACCGTTGTTCTTTGGCGGGACGCCACCGATCGCACGTTTGTGTGGATCTGTAGCCCATTTATCTGCGCCCCAATCCTTCAAACTAAAGGGCGGGTTAGCAACTACTAAATCAAATTGATCGAGTTTTCCTTTTGCATCGATGAACTTAGGTTTTTGCAAAGTGTCTTCACGTCGGATCTGAGCATCTTCCACTTCGTGGATGAAAAGGTTCATGCGTCCGATAGCTGCTGAGGTTTGGTTGACTTCCTGACCATAGAAGCGCATCTGTCGAACAGAGCCACCTGATTGTTTCACTTCAGCAGCAGCTTCAATCAACATACCTGCAGAACCACAAGTTGGGTCATAGATGGAATCTGTTGGTTGCGGCCCAAGAATTCGAACGAGTAGATGGACTACAGCACGAGGGGTGAAGAACTGTCCTGCACTTGTTGAGCTTTCGTCAGAGAAACGCTTGAGCAAGTATTCGTAACCACCTCCTAAGAGATCGTTAGAGACTTTGCTGGGGGAGAGATCTCGTTGACTGAAGTGGCTTACAAGCTTTTCAAGACGCTCAGGTGGCATCTTGTTGTGATCAGCCCATGGGGCGTTGCCAAAGATTTGGGCCAGTTGATTTGGATTGGCTTCCTCAATCTTTTGCATGATGTTTTGAATGAGCACACCATGGTTTTCGGCGGCACGTCGAAGATCTGCCCAGTGGCAGCCCTTGGGGATTTGAAAAGTGTGAAAGTCGGCAGCGGTTTCGTCATCGATGTCTTTGCCGAACTTCTTAATTGCTTTCTCTTGCTCTTCATCCCATGTGTCGCTCAGGCGCTTGAGGAATAGGAGAGGGAAGACAAAGTCACGTAGATTTGCTGGATCAACAGGGCCACGAAGGATGTTTGCGGAGTCCCAAAGCCACGATTCGATGTCTTGCTGGGTGGCTTGGCTCATCTGTGATGTTCCCCTTAAGTGTGGATAAGTCGTGTGCTAAAACTACAGCTAGCTAGTGACAATTAAGACTGGTGGCAGAAGAGAGCTTTACGAGTAGGTGGCTAATTCAGGTGTTAACTACCCCCATGCAACTACTTAGACGATTAGCTCAGATAGTTCTGGGTCTTGCTCTTGGCTATGCCGGGGTGGGGCATCTGGGGGCTAATCGGGTGGAGTTTCAGGCGCAGGTTCCGAGTGTGTTTAAGGAGTATGCCGATTTTGTGGTGGTGGCATCTGGGGTAGTTGAGATTGCGTTGGGGAGTGCGTTGTTGGTGCTGTGGAGATATCGAGTGGTGGTGGGTTGGATAGTTGCAGCCTTCTTTGTGGCGATCTTTCCGGGAAATATCTCGCAATATGTGAATGGGATTGATGCATTTGGTTTAGATAGCGATACAGCGCGCTTGGTGCGATTGTTCTTTCAACCGTTATTGGTGGTGTGGGCCTTGTGGTGTACGGGGGCGTGGAGAGCTCGCCATGTCAGAAGAGCGCCCTAGGCTCTACCCATGATCGATCTGCTGGCAGGGATTCCACTCTGGGTCGTCTTTGTGCCCATCACGATGGTGATCGCGTATTTCAAAGGTAGGCGTCTGGTGTTGTGGGGAGTCCTTGGGTATTTGGCAGGGCCGCTTGCGATAGTGATTGTCTTGGTGCTCTCGAAGTTACCGCGTAAAGAGTATGGATGGTTATTGGGGTTACAGAGTAAAGCGGCTTCTAAGTCGATAGAGAAGAAGTTTGAGGATTTAGGTTCTCCTGATGATTTCTTACGTGAGATTGATAAAGATCAAAAAGATGAGAAGTAGGTTATTCCGCCACGGGTGACTTGAGCATCAACAAGACCGCACTCTTGGTCTTGGGGCTTAAAACTTCTTGATGATGGAAAAGTTCGTAAAGAGCCTCAATTTCTTGCAAGGTAGTCAGTCCACAAAGCTTGATTAGAGCAGCTATATCAGGGCGATCACGATTTCCGCGGTCAGCCTTGAGTTTCATCGCAAGGAGAAGTTCTGCGGAGGCATAACGAACCTCTATCTGACCAATCTCTCGGCGTTGAACCCACATTTCGGTAGCTTCAAAGGGGATATATGCATTTACTGCGTTGTTAATCCAATTTGTTGGAAGATTTCTTTCAACTGCAATCTGATTAATAACCGCACCTACTCTGGGGTCGCTGGGATATGTCGCATCGATATCCATCGTTGCTGCACGCTCAGGTATATAGGCAACACTCAGGGCGGCGCCGCCAACAATAGAAATCTTGCCTGAAACACCCGCATTATTCAGCCTTGTAGCAAGGAGATAAATTAATTCCTCGATATCTTCTTTCTGAAAGAGCTCCATTTAGATGCTGGAAAGTTCTGATCTGTCGATGAGGATGTTGTGCCTGAGGAATGCCTTTGGGGTGCGTGTGGCGAGATTTTTGAGATTGGTCTCGTAGCTATCTATCGGTGCCCGCTTTGGAAGTTTGCGCTCTGGGTCGTGAAGCCATGCGGGAATTGGTAATCGGTTCTCGGTTAGATGAAATTCGACTACCGCTGCGATCAGTGAATCGTATTTTGCATCACCGGTTAGCGCAGGGGGAGTAATGCTGAGGGCAAGACAGAGTTCGGGAGAAAGCCCTTGGAGATTATCGGAAAGTTGAATCACTAGACGATAAGCCTTTGAGTATTGGCTCTTGGTTATGGCTTCTGCAATCTTGAGGGTGGTCTGGCTTACGCTCGGGGTTTTGGTTGGAAGAGCAATGAGCGAATAACCGAGTGGGGCAAGACATTGTTCAAGGGTGGATAGTCCAGGGTCGGTCTTACCAGCTTCGATAGATGAGATGTTTGGCTGAAAGGTCTTGGTTTTTCGGGCAAGAGCAGATTGAGAAAAGCCTTGTGATTTTCGTACTGCCTCGAGAATATCGCTGCCCATGGTGACCTCCTATAGTGAATTTACTATAGCAGGGAAAACGGGGGCCTTTGAAGATGCTTCTACACAATGTCAGGGGTTGCTAGTACGTTGCGGCTATGAGTCTTCGCTTTAGACGGTCCATGAAGTTGATGCCTGGTGTCAGGCTGAACTTCAGTAAAGAGACGGTGGGTCTGTCATTTGGTGTGCCGGGCGCTCGCTACACGATGAACTCAAAGGGGCGTAGAACATTTAGTACGGGTATTCCTGGAACTGGTTTATATAACGTTGAAACGTTAAGTAGTGGAACACGTAGCGGTGGTGGGCGCTCATCAGCTGAAGAAGCGTGGCAAGAAGCAGATCCGTGGAAGGGGCCGCCGGCTCCGGGGTTATTTGCGGGTAAGGCAGAGCGGGCGCTGAACGATTTCTTATTAGATATCTATAACTCCGAGCATCCAGATGACGCAGGTTCTGTCATTGAGAAAGCTGCTGCGCTACGCGCAGAGCATGAGAAGTTGAGATATCCGCTTGAGTTGATCTCTTTCTTGCATGGAATTACCGATGACAAGTGGGAGACCCAGGCAGCGCAATGGGGAGCGGGGTTGTGGCAGTACCGCGAACTGGTCTTTAACGATAAGTATGTGCGTAAGTACTTCTCGGGGATTAAGCCATCGGTAACTATTTCACCGGGGATTACAACGCAGCTGCATTACAACGAGCAGACCTTGGGATTTATCTGGGCGGAGGTGTTGCAGGGACAGAAGAAGTTTGAAGAGGCTGTGGCGGTATTGACAGCGATAGCACCGGATCAGATGGTGGCGATATCACTTGCAGATATTGAGATATCGGCAGGGGATTTTGATGGAGCGATTGAGACGACAGAAGATATTGAAGTATTTGATGATGCAACGGCGATGTTGATGGTCTTGCGTGGTGTGGCATTTCGCGAGAAGGGGATGCACGAGGCAGCAGTTGAGTGCTTTAAGCGGGCGCTGAAGGGTAAAGAGATGCCTGAAGCGTTGGTACATCGCGCCTTATTTGAGCGCGGGGTTACCTATGGCTTGATGGGTAAGAAGGCGATGGGTGTGAAAGATCTCGAGAAGATTTTGGTAGATGAACCTAACTACCCAGAGGTTGAGAAGAAGTTAGCTGAGTTGAAGAAGTAAAAAACCCGCAGATTGCTCTGCGGGTTTTTCTCTGTAGCTTGCGCTAAAGAGCAATCCTCTGACTAAGGTGTTAAAAAGGTAGCATATTTTGACTTTCCATAAGGGGAAAGTTATGCACAATCGAAACCCGTTTCTAAATTTCCATTTCATCATCACTTTATTGTCCGCTCTGCGTACGTCTGTAGCTCAGTGGATAGAGCGTTCCTCTGACTAAGGGAAAGGTCGTGGGTTCGAAACCCACCAGGCGTGCGCACACTTTGAAGCCCTGGGGTTAGTCGCCTGGGGCTTCTTTGTTTTGTTCGTGACTTTGTCGGTGACTGGTCCTAGCATTTTGCTATGAAGATGCGCTTGCTTGTGTTTGCAGTTTTATTGCCTCTCGTTCTTGCTGCACCGGTATCAAACGCTGCGGTCAAAGCGGGCAGTGCGTGTACTAAGCAAGGCGTGAAGCAGATCAGTGGCGGCAAGAGTTTTACTTGCGTTAAGCAGGGTAAGAAGCTGGTCTGGAACAAAGGCGTTGCCTTAAAGAAGCCAGCTGCTCCAGTGGTCGCACTTCCAACGCCTGCCCCTACTCCTTCACCGACGCCTTCACCAACACTGTCAGTGACTCCTCAACCTCAGCCCTCTGCAACTGCGATGCCTGTACAGAATGACGGTGAATGGAGAGATCCTCGCGAAGGAACTCAATGCACTACAGAAGGTGAAAATATTCCTAATCAGATTTTCTTACTGGTTTGTTTGCCCGCCAGCAAAGTAGTTCCTGGCAGCACTGATAACAGACTTTTTTGGTTCCAAAACAATCCACCACCGGGATGGGTTCCAGATCATCCTTCGCAGAAACCATCGCCAAAGCCTTCACCTTCTGCAAAGGCTATTCCATTCACCCCTTGGGGAACTACCTTTGATGCTGAAGAGATGACAAAGACAGCTCTTGCAAAAACAAGTGAGTATTTCGGAACTGTGAAGCCAAGTAACGCTTATACATTTAATGTGGACCCTGCAATAACCGCGTCAGACCGAGAATGGATTTCTAAATCTCTCGACTATACAAACGGAGCATTTAGCAATCTATTGCAGGGCCGAGTAAAAGTATTCCTTGGGACCACACATAGTTGGTCCGCATCAGCGATGCGTAGCGCTGGCACTTGGGTTGGAGACCCAGGTAGCCCATTCCCATGCAGTAATGGCAATAACGACGCTTATTGTGCTGGTCCAGATGTAGTTCTTTTAACCTATAGCGATATCTATAAACCAAACTCGGATTACCGATGGGATGCGGGAAGAAGATCAACTCCTGCACATGAAATGTTCCACACAGTCCAATTTGTGCTAAATGGATCGAATATTCCAGCTAGTAATCCGACATACATTCCTCGATGGCTCATGGAAGGAAGCGCCAATTATTTCGGCTTTTATATTGTCGACAAGTTAGCGCTTGATTCATATCAGAGTGGCAGAAGGCAGCAGATTAATAGCAATTCCGCGTATCGCAGCGTGGTGCCACTAGTTCAGTACGACAATTTCAACTCTGATCCATATGGCATTGGCCAGGCAGCGAGTGAATACTTGATTGCATCGGTTGGGTTTGAGAGTTTCCTTAATATTTGGAAGTTTACAAAGACAGAAGGAAGCTTCAATCGTGGCTTTGCCAAGGCGGTCGGTATCGAAATCTCTGAGTTCCATAACAGATTTGAGGCGGCGCGAGGTTCTATGAAGATTGGAACTGAGTGAGCGCTTTGGTGCAATAGCCGCTACGCTATAAAAAGTAAGCAACTAGTTAAGGGGAAAATCATGGGCGCATGCCAGTGTGGATATACGACAGATCCAGAGAAGAACTGCAACGGAACACATAACGTGGTCAAGGCTGTTAAAGCTGACCTGATTGCAAAGCTTGAGGCTAACGGCCATGCGGAAGCAGCGGAGTTCCTTAAAGCCAAGTAAGTGTGTCGCGGGGTAATGGCTAGGCGCAGGCGTACCCTTCAATATGGCTAAAAAAGAGAATGAGTTAGCAGAGAAGTCGATCCTGCCACTCAAATATGTTGATGCAGTTGAAGATGTCTTTCATGCGATTCTTGCTATAGCGCTTCTGATCATCGGCATAGGCGCTTTTTACTTCAGTATCGAACGTCTGATTACAACTGCCCCTTTCTTTCCAAATGGAATGATTCAAGGCGTTAATGACATCCTATTTATCGTCATTATTCTAGAAATCTTGCGCACTGTTATTTCACGCTTTACCGATGGCGTGTATCAGCTCGATAAGTTCTTAATTATTGGAGTTATTGCAGCTGTGCGACACATTCTGACTGTGGGCGCATCCCTTACTCTTCAAACAGGTAAGAGCGATGAAGCCTTTGAACGTGCAATCTATGAAATGGGACTTAACGCGATCATCGTGGTTGCGCTGGTCTTTGCTATCTTCTTATCGAAGAGTGCACACCGCAATAAGTAGCTTTACTCGAAGTCCCCACCGCGCCCAGTGAGGCGCTTTGTGTTCTTGCGAGGGCGATCTACGCGGGTCACCAGAAAAATCGTGGCGGCCGCGTAGATAGCGATTATTGCTATTCCAAAACGCATATTTAGCCGAGTACTGCCCAGACAACGAGTGCGAAGATTGCTAGATCAAGTGCGACGATAGCAATTGCTGAAAGTGAAAGTAGACCGCGTGAATCTGCGATCTTCTTGGAAAGCGCTGTCTGCTCTGATGCTGTCTTGAGGTCGATAAGGAGCGCTTCGCCTTCACGCACTGCTGCGTATTGGCTGATTGTTGCCAAGATTCCTGTTGCTGCTGCAACACCGATTGCTAGGTACTTAGCGCCATCGGTTGCGTTTTCAAATGCTCCGATTGCTGCAAGTACGAAGATGGCGATGAGGACGAGAGCTGGTGCAACCTGCGCCTGAATAATCTGACTGCGCATCTGGTTCCACTGCTTAACCATGCCTTTTGCTTCCATTGTGGTTCCTCTTCTGTGGGTAAACATCCAACGTGGATAGATATGAGGGTAAGGGGTGCAGGCGTAAGGCGCTAGCCCAAAGCCTGCGTTTTGCTACTTAACCACCAGTGATTGATTGAGAATTAACCGGCCCTGTACTTGGACGGTAACAATCTTTGGGCCAGGGGTAACTTTGTTGGTGCCAATGCGTCCAGTCTTGCCATTGATCTTGACGACAACCTGCATGCCAGCGGCATTGTTGACGTAGACATTGACGGCGCCCTTTGCCGCAAAGGCACTTGCCTTAGGTGTTGGGGCTGCTGTGACTGTCACGGTGAAGGTGCGTGAGATTGCAGCAAAGGTTGGTGTGGCTGCTTGTGTTGCAGTGATGGTGGCAACGCCTGCAGCGACAGCTGTGATGGTGGCTCCTGCGGTTCTCGCAATAGCTGGATTACTTGATGTGTAAGTCCATGCGCCAGTTGATTGGCTCGTTGGCATTGCAATTGTTTGCGATGCACCGGCAACAAGTGTCTTATTGGTAAATGTTGAAATTACCGGAGCAGGTTTTACGGTGATGTTGGTCTGCACAGTCTGTGACTGGCCATATTTGCCAGATGGCTCTTGGTAGGCAGAGATGATGGCAGTGCCGGCCTTGACGCCTGTGATGACGTTATCGACGATTGAAACAATTGTTGGATCAGAGGATGCAAATATCCATTTGCCTGTGGAGTTTGATTGTGGAGTCACCGGCGTTGTTAGTTTTTCACCGACGCCAACTGCAAGTGGGTTAAATGTGCCCAGTGTTGGGGGAGTACCAATAACCAAGACTTCAAAGTTAACGGAAGTTGCTGTGTAGGTATCGGTAGCGGCTTGAGTCAGCGTGATAGTTGCTCGTCCGGCGTTATCAAATTGGATGTTGCCATTGTTGATTGCAACGATTGTTGGCGCACTCGATGTTGCACTCCATGCACCGCTAGAGAGAGAAGTTGGATAGATAATCTTCAGCGCTGGGTCGCCGACTAACTTAGTGACGTTTGCTGGAGCTGCCAGTGTTTGCTTGCCCAAAATTCTTACCTTTACATCAATCGGACCTGCTGCGCCGTAATTGCCAGTAGCTGGTTGCGTTGCAGTCAGCGTGATGGTGCCAGGCTTTGTGGCCACAAGGTTAAGGCCGGTAACGGATGCAATCGATGGGTCAGATGAAGTAAAGACCCAGCCAGCAGGTGAGTTAGATGTGGGCGCCTTAAAAGGGATGAGTTTGGTGGCGCCCGGATCTAGTTCGGTGGTGATGTCTTTGAATTCACCAAGTGCTGTTGTTGGTGCAACGGCTTGAATCGTGACCTTCATCGAAACAGTTGCAGAGCGGAAACCACCTGCTGGTGATTGGCGAGCTGTGATGGTGGCAGTGCCTGTGCGAAGGGCCACGATGGTGAATCCTTCTAGACCAACTATCGATGGTTCAGAGCTAGATAAAGTCCATGCACCTGTTGAGTTAGAACGCGGCATCGTGAGCTGCACTTTAGAGACAGAGTCGATGGATAAAGTGATATCGCTAAAGGATCCGATAGTTGGAGCCGGTGCGTTAATAGTGAGAGTCATTGTTTTTGTTGCAGTAGTCCAGCGTTGTGTAATCGCTTGGTTGGCGCGAATCTGAACTGTGCCGCCATCGCGAAGAGCTACGGTGTTTCCTGAAACAGTTGCGATAGCGGGGTTCAATGATTCGTAGGTCCAGACGCCATCAGAAGTTGATGTTGGTGGCGTGAGAGTGATGAAGTTCTGCGACAAGTTAACGCTTTGATCGTTAAATCCACCCAGAGTTGGAATTCCGGGATTAACGGTAAGGCGACTGAAATCTGAGACTGCGTTGTATTCACCTGTTGCTGCCTGCACATAACGAATCACGGTGGTGCCAACCGATAGCAGAGTCAGGGTCAACCCATTTGCTGTTGCGATGGCTGGGTTAGTGATTTCAACAGACCAGGCGCCGGGAGAGTTTGAGGTTGGGGGAGTCAAGGTAATGGTGCGCTTATCGATGGTGGTGACCACGGCATCTGGACGGCTCGAGATAATCGTCAGCGCTGCGTTGGCAGATGGGGCTGTGCCCAAGGTCAGTGCGCCGAAGAGGGAAGTTACGAGAACAAGTGCAGTCAGCTCTTTTTTCATATCTAAATTATCAAAGTGGTATGAATAAGCGCTTTATTGCGACACTCAGAAAACTTTGGGAAGTCTCTGTGGATAGTGACAAGAGTGATGTAGGTAATTAGAGTGTGCGCCATGCAAACATTTAAATGGGGTTTTGTCGGAGCCGGAATGATCGCCAAGAAGGCGCTCTATCCAGCAATTAGTAAGTCCAGCGTCGGAGAAATCTATGCAGTGGCATCTCGCGATGCTGACCGCGCTATGACGATTTCTCCTAAGGGTTTGATCTATACCGATTACGACCAGATGTTTGCCGACCCTGCTGTCGATGGCGTCTATATCTCACTGCCGAACGCTTTTCACTTGCCTGTGGCCATCAAGGCGATGAAGGCGGGCAAGCACGTCCTATGCGAAAAGCCTTTGGGTATGAATGCTGCCGAGGTAAAAGAGGCGATTGAAGTTTCAGAGAAGATGGGCGCGCTCTTTGTTGAGGCATCATGGAATAGATGGCATCCGCGCACACAGCGAGTGCATGAAATTGTTCGCTCTGGAAAGTTAGGCGCTATCAAGCGCATCCGTACTGCCTTTACCTATTCAGGTTTGGATGACGCCAATATCCGCCTTGATCCAACTATCGGTGGCGGCATCTTGTATGACTTGGGGCCATATTCAACAGTGGCACCTCTCTGGCTACTTGATTTTCCTAAGGTGGAAAACTTATCTGTGCAGACTGTCTTCCATGAAGGCGGAGTCGATGAGACAACTCGCGTCAATTACCGTTTAGGAAACACCGTCTGCGAAACGGTGGCATCGTGCAATATTCCAGATTCAAGTTGGTTTATTGTTGAAGGCGAAAAGGGCTCAGTACGTATGGGCGGAATGAACGCCTTTAACTCACATAATGCGCCAAGTGATCTTGAGATTGAAATCGATGGAGTCACGACAATCGAAAACTTTAGAGGGTGCGATCCGTATCAGTTGATGGCAGATGCCTTTGCTGGGCGAGCTCGCGGAGGCAGTGATTGGGTGATGCCGTTATCTGAGTCTCTTCGCTTTGCCGAGCTCTTTGATGCAGCCTTTGCTTTGATGAAGAAGTAGCTTCCCGACTGTCTTAATCTAGTGGTACCATTTCTTGTACCAGTCTAGAGAGGGCTCAAAAATGGCAATTACCGCATCCGAAGCGCGCGCTCGGCTCTTTCCACTCATTGAAGAGGTCAATGCCAATGAGAAGCCAGTAACGATTACATCTAAAGGCGGCAACGCCGTTCTCATCTCTGAGTCTGAGTATGAATCTATTCTCGAGACTGCTTATCTCTTCTCTTCACCGGCAAATCGTGAGCACCTCTTAAAATCAATAGCTCAGGCAGATCGTGGCGAAACCTACGAGGTTGATTTTCCGACCGATGCGCAAACTTTAGTGAAATCCCTGAAGGGCGCCGTGAAGAAGAAGCAAAAGGCTAAGAAGCGCGCTTGAGCAAAAGGCGCGTTCCGACCAAAGTTAAGTTCTCGCCCCAGGCAACTGAAGACATTCTCTTCTGGGAGAAGAGTGGCAATAAAAGGGCGCTCAAGAAAATTCTTGATCTCATCAATGATTGCTTGAAAACGCCTGATAGTGGAATCGGCTCACCTGAGCAATTGAGATACCAAACTCAAGATACATACTCTCGGCGGATAGATCGTGTGAATCGTTTGGTCTATCGAGTCGAAGGAGAATTTCTAGTAATTCTCTCCGCCCGTTATCACTACGGGAAGTAGCTACTTAAGCTCCGCGATTCTGGCTTTGACCATAGCAAGGATTAACTTCTCTTCAACTTTCCAATCGCTAGGAATCACAATTGTCTTCTTATTCAACTTTAAATGTGACATCTGATCGCGGAAGGCATCAAGAACATCGGTGCTCCACGGAGCAATGGTGATGTGGTTCTTGGATGCTGATGCGCCAAAGATGTAGTCATCACCCAGCTTGATCATGGGTTGATTCCAGGCAACAACCAATTCAGTCTTTGGATACTTGGTCTGAATAGTTTTGAAGATTTTGCGCATCGTGGTTGCTTGCTTTGGGTCAATCGTCTTAAAGAAATCGGCAGGGGTGTCATGGCGCTTGGATGATGTTGATCCACGCGAATACATAACGAGGGCGTTGGCATGGGCTTGTGAAAAACCGTAGTTCTCGCGCAGGTGAGCAATCTGCTGCGGGTACTTTTCGTCCTTGATCTCCTTCATTACTTTGAACCAGTAGGACATCTTTTCGCCATAGCGCTTCTCGATAGCTGGAAAGTGCGCTTCTCGACTCGGATCTTTAGGTGGCATAGCGATAAGAATAATCTAGGTAATGAGTAAGATTCGCATGTGCTCGAATTTTCAGAACGTCCGTGGGGTAGCTATCAAGTACTACATTCAACCCCTCTTGCTCAGGTCAAAGAGATTAAGGTCAAGGCTGGTTCTCGCCTTTCTTATCAAACCCACCAAAAGCGCGCCGAGCACTGGTTTATCGTCCAAGGGCCTGCGGTAGTCACCATTGATGGCGTGACTAAGACTTTAGAGACAGGCGCATCGATTGATATCGGCATCGGTGTAGCTCACCGCATGGCGGCACCAGCAAGCAATGATGTGCTCTTTATTGAAGTGCAGACCGGTACTTACTTTGGCGAAGATGACATCGTTCGCCTCGAGGATGATTTCGGCCGAGAATAATTTGACTTAAGGGCTTTTCGAGCCTTTTTCCTCTGCGCTCGTGCGAGGCGAGAATGGAAATCGCCCTTTGTGTTGCTACCATTACATAGTTTCTGCTCTGGGCAGAGTTGAGAAGTTTCGGAGATTTTATGAAGCGCGTATTGCAAATGATTAAGGTCTCTAAAATTTCACTTATTGCGATGGCTGCAACCTTCTTGCTCACCTTTGCTACCGCCTCGTTGTATGTCTATGAAACCATGACAGGCAAGCCAGCTTTGGCAGATTCACTCCGCGTGCTTGGATTCTGTCCAGCAACGCCTGCAGTCACTTCGATTGTGATTGCTGGAGAACCAGGGCCCCAGGGCGTTGCTGGTGAAACTGGGACTGCAGGCGCACCAGGTGTTGCTGGTAAAGATGGGAAGACAGGACCTGTTGGAAAAACCGGTGATGAAGGCGCGTGCCAAGCACCGATGAATCTTCTTGCCTTGGGTGCAGATCTCATTCCTGCGATCGATAACAAATACACTCTTGGCTCATCATCATTTAGATGGAAAGGTCTACAACTGGGTCCAGGCACTCTTTATATTCAAGATGTGACAACTGGAGCTCAGGCAGGACTCACTGTTGATGATGGAACCTTGCTTCTCGATGGCGCCGAGAATCTTCGTTTAGGAAATATCCGTCTAACAAAAACCGGAATTGAATCCGTTCTTTCTGGGCAGGACATCACCATTGGAAACAAAAACGATCGGGGATATACCTTGATTGCAAATGGAATTAAATTTGAAGATGGAACGATTCTTACTTCAGCGTTAGCAACCGGAGCTACCGGGTCCCAAGGACCACAAGGGCTAACTGGACCACAAGGTCCAGCAGGTCCTGCAGGTGGACCAGTTGGTCCACAAGGACCACAAGGTGCGCCCGGTGCAGTCGGCGCAACAGGTCCTGCGGGTCCTGCAGGTGGACCAATGGGTCCACAAGGTATTCAAGGTTTGCCGGGAGTTCAGGGTGTGCCAGGACTTGTTGGCGCAACAGGTCCAGCTGGTCCCCAAGGCGCAAAGGGAGATACCGGTGCAACAGGTCCACAAGGACCCGCGGGAAATATCGAAGGTTATGTCAATCAAAAAATTTGCGTAGAAACCGAAAAGAAGAGTTTCACAATGCACTGGGGAACCTGCGAAGAGTTGGGTTACAAGGGAACCGATCAAACAATTCTTGTTGCACGTTAATTCTTTAGAACTGCGAATGCTCCCAAAGCAAACGCCGGCCCATTCGTAAATTTCACGAATAAGCCAGCGCTTGAGGCGCTAACCTGCTTTAGAAATTATGCAGTTGGAAGCAACACTGCATTGATGCCGTGTGCAACCTGGAGATTTCCCTTGTTGAGATCAACGCGAGATAGAACTACTACTGGGTTCTTCAACTTATTGTTGTAATCGCCCAAAGTGATCTTTGTTCCCTTCACAGTGACCTTGATGAGCTTGCCATCGAGGGTTGTGTGTAGCTGTGCTCCATTGGCCTTAAGGGCTGCAGGAGACAGGATTGGGTCACCTTGAACTACGTGGTACTTCAAGATGTTTTCAACTGTTGGGATACCAAGACCTGCAACCGTTGCGAATGCTGCACGCTCGTTCTTTGGAGCCTTTCCAGTGAGCGCCTTTACCAAGTTCAGGAATGCACCGTCATTCGGGATAAAGGCTGTGACTGGGATGTTTCCATCGGTCAAGATTGCAACATCTGATGCTGGCTTTGCCTTTAGAACTGCAAGGACGGCAGCTGTGACGATATCGAAGTTGTTCTTATTTGAGTCAAATGAGTTCTTGGCAGTAAGTACTGCAGCAAGTGAGTTTGAACCAAGTGGAAGAAGTTGAACTGGAAGCAATACAGCATCAATTCCGTGTGCTACCTGCTTGTTGCCCTTGTTGATATCTACCTGAGGTAGAAGCACCTTTGGGTCTGCAGCTGCTGCATCGTTATCACCAAGTGTGATTGTTGTGCCCTTAACAGTGACGCCGATTGAGGCGCCCTTGAGAGCAGTTGCAAGGGATGTGCCATTTGCCTTGAGCGCATCAGGGGACAAGATCGCAGGGCCTACGACTACGTGATAGAGAAGTACGTTTTCAACGGTATCAATACCGAGGGTTGCAACAGCTGTAAATGCTGCTGACTCTGATGCTGGGGCAGCACCTGTGTATGCCTGCACGAGATTGATAAACGCATCATCGTTAGGGATAAATGCGGTCAGTGCAACGTTGCCGTCGGTGAGCGCTGAAACTGTTGAGCCTGGCTTGGCTTCGAGAACTGCAAGAACTGCGGCAGTCAAGATGTCGTAGTTGCTTCCGTCATTATCGAAAGAGTTTTTTGCGGTGAGTACGGCAGCAAGTGAATTTGTGCCGTCGTTTGCTACAGCTGCTGGTGATGCAATAAGCGCACCGCCGCTGATCAAAGTTGCAGCAAGCATTGATGCTACTGCGCGAGCTTTCATAGCCTTCATAGCTACCTCCATATATGTGTTAATTGAATTTCTAGACAGAACTAGATTTCTTCCACAATAGGCTGATAGATGTAGAGCTGCGAGTTGAAAATGAGATTCTCCGACTTTTCACAACGCAAAAAACAATTGATTCACGCTCAATATTCTCCGTTAGTTGTGCGAGAGTCCGAGTTCACATGGGGGTAGAAAGTAAATACCCTCTTTGCGTTTAATGAGTTAGATAGAGCGAAGGACTGCGGTAACAATTCCAAGAACTTCGCACTGGTCGCCATCGATAGGAGCAAAGTCATCGTTGGCAGGAAGCAACCAGATGTGGCCGCTCTTGCGCGAGAAGGTCTTCACAGTTGCTTCGCCATCTATCATTGCTGCAACGATGTCGCCATTGTTGGCATCTTTCTGCTGACGAATAACAACGTAATCGCCATCGCAGATTGCTGCATCAATCATTGATTCGCCCTTGACCTTGAGCATAAAGAGATCGCCCTTGCCGACGAGAGATTCAGGAAGTGGGAAAGTTTCTTCAACTTGTTGATCTGCAGTGATGGGAACACCTGCTGCGATCGAACCAACGAGTGGGATAAAGCGAGTCTTATCTGTATGGGCGCCGGCGCCGCTCATGTGATCGGGAAGGACGACCTCCATGGCGCGACCGCGATCAGCGTCGCGGCGGATAAAGCCCTTCTCTTCGAGGATATCGAGCTGGTACTTGACCGAGGCGGGGGAGTTGAGGCCGGCTGCTTCGCCGATTTCTCGCATGGAGGGGGCATAGCCCTGGCTCTCGGTGGAGCTTTTGATGAATTCGAGGATCGATACCTGGCGGGTGGTCAGCTCAGGCTTGGATACAGGGGTCTTGGGGGTTGAGTTCTTGGCCATACACAGATTGTTCCACAGGTTGGGGATAAATTCAAACAAATGTTCGAAAAAATCTTGCAGATGTCGGTGGGTGGGTATATGGTTTTCCTATCGAACAAGTGTTCGAAAACCTTCCCCAAGGTTTTAGCAGGTAGCAGGAGAAGAACCATGAGCGCTATAACCATTGACACATCTAAAGTCATTGATTTGCAAGGCTTTTCGGCCAATCCGTCTGGCATCGCACTTAATCGCCGCGGCCGTCTAGCTCGTACCGTCGTGGTTCTCTCCCTCGCTATCGTCCTCGGCTCAGTCGTCAGCGCCAAGGCTGGGGCTGGCACCGAAGCTGCCGCTTCCAAGGCTTACTCCTTTATTACCGTCACAGTCGCTCCTGGCGACACCGTCTGGTCACTGGCTAACCGTGTGGCAGCAGGCGGGGATGTGCGCTCGCTCGTCTCCGAGATCATCTCGGCCAACTCACTGGCATCAGTTGATCTGACTGCAGGCCAGAAGCTGCGCATCCCACTTAGCTAAAGCTTTGACAAGACCCACCTGCGACACGCGGCACCCCGGTGCTACTCATCCGGCAAAGCCTCAAGAAATGCTTTATAGTTCCCACTATATGTAGGGGTCGAAGACGCAAAAACTTCCATAAGTAGTGGTTTTAGGGTAGTTTTGCAGATTCGCCAATACATCTAAAAATTGGAATTTCTAGTATTTCGAAGGGAGACACGCCGAGATGATTTGCCCGTTCTGCAGACACGATGATTCCCGAGTCGTCGACTCCCGTCCGGTCTCTGAAGGTACCGAAATCCGCCGCCGCCGCGAATGTCCTAAGTGCGGCCAGCGATTCTCGACCCAAGAGGTTGCCCTGCTTAACATCATTAAGCGATCAGGGGCTACCGAACCCTTTAGCCGCGAGAAGGTCCTTGTGGGCGTACGTAAAGCCTGCCAAGGTCGCCCAGTAAATGAAGATGATTTGGTTTTACTAGCCCAGCGAGTAGAAGAGACCCTTCGCTCTACCGGTCAAGCTGAAATCGAAGCGCAAGAAGTTGGGTTGGCAATTCTTGCGCCACTACGCGAACTCGATGAGGTTGCTTACCTCCGATATGCGTCTGTGTACCGTAACTTTGCCTCCCTTGAAGATTTCGAAGGTGAGATTGCACTTCTCCGCGCCCTTCCTTCGAATACAACATCAGCAACACCAGCTACAAAAGTAAGAACACCAGAAAATACAAACCAGAAGACGGGGAAATAACATATGTCAGACACGGTCATCAATCGACCAACTTCGAAAGTTAAGGGCGGAAAGGCTCTTACTGTCGAACGTATCTACACAACAGAAGGCGTACATCCATATGACACAGTCACATGGGATCGCCGCGATGTTGTCCAACAGAATTGGAAGACAGGCGAAGTTGTTTTCGAACAACGCGGCGTTGAATTTCCTGACTTTTGGTCAGTAAATGCTTCAACGATCGTAACCACCAAGTACTTCCGTGGCGCTGTAGGTGCCGAAAACCGCGAATGGTCTCTTAAGCAGGTCATTGATCGCGTAGTACTTACCTACACAAAGGCAGGACGCGAGTTCGGTTACTTTGCAACTGAAAAAGATGCAACTATCTTCGAACACGAATTAACACACATGCTTATGCACCAAATCTTCTCATTCAACTCCCCAGTCTGGTTTAACGTAGGTACAGCTGCCCCACAGCAAGTATCAGCATGTTTTATCTTGTCAGTAGATGACACAATGGAATCAATTCTTAATTGGTACCGCGAAGAAGGAATGATCTTTAAGGGCGGATCTGGTGCCGGCCTTAACCTTTCACGTATCCGTTCTTCAAAGGAACTTCTCAAATCAGGTGGAACAGCATCAGGCCCAGTTTCATTTATGCGCGGCGCAGATGCATCAGCAGGAACAATCAAGTCAGGTGGCGCAACCCGTCGCGCTGCAAAGATGGTTGTTCTCGATGTTGATCACCCAGATATCGAAGAATTCATCGAAACAAAGGTCTCTGAAGAGCAGAAGATTCGCGCACTCCGCGATGCTGGCTTTGATATGGACCTTGGTGGAAAAGACATCATCTCTGTTCAGTACCAGAACGCAAATAACTCAGTTCGCGTCAGCGATGAATTTATGCGCGCATACGAAGGTGGAACAGAGTTTGGTTTGAAGGCTCGCGCAACTGGCGAAGTCATCGAGACAACAGATGCACGCAAGCTCTTCCGCAAGATGGCAGAAGCTGCATGGGCATGTGCTGATCCTGGAATCCAGTACGACGACACCATCAATGATTGGCACACCAATCCTGAGACAGGTCGCATCAACGCATCAAACCCTTGCTCTGAATACATGTCACTAGATAACTCATCTTGTAACTTGGCATCCCTTAACTTGATGAAGTTCCTCAAGGCAGATGGATCATTCGATGCAAAGACATTCGGCAAGGCTGCTGAAATGATCATCACTGCAATGGATATCTCAATCTGCTTCGCAGACTTCCCAACAGAGGCGATTGGCGAGACAACTCGTGCATACCGTCAGCTCGGAATCGGTTACGCAAACCTCGGTGCGCTTCTTATGGCATCAGGTCTTGCATACGACTCTGAAGGTGGACGCGCACTAGCTGGTGCAATCACATCTCTTATGACAGGTATTACCTACAAGCGCTCAGCAGAACTCGCTGGCATTGTTGGTCCATATGATGGCTTCGCACGTAACGCATCTGCTCACGCACGCGTTATGCGCAAGCACGCAGCAGCTTCATCTGCAGCCAAGCACGAGACCACACTCGATATCGATGTATGGGCTGAAGCAAATAAGGCTTGGGATGCATGTCTATCAACAGGAGATAAGAACGGATGGCGCAATGCGCAGATCTCAGTACTTGCTCCAACCGGAACAATCGGTTTGATGATGGATTGCGATACAACAGGTATCGAACCTGACTTCTCATTGGTCAAGTTCAAGAAGCTCGTTGGTGGCGGTTCAATGCAGATCGTTAACCAGACAGTCCCACAGGCACTTCGTAAGCTCGGATACACCGAAGAAACCATCGAAGCGATTGTTGAATTTATCGCAGCAAATGGACACGTCATCGATGCTCCAGGACTTAAGACAGAGCACTACGACGTCTTCGACTGCGCACTAGGTGCACGATCAATCGCACCTATGGGCCACGTCCGCATGATGGCTGCATGCCAGCCATTCCTATCGGGCGCAATCTCAAAGACAGTTAACCTCCCAGAGGATGCAACTGTTGAAGAGGTTGAAGAGGTTTACTACGAAGGTTGGAAGCTCGGACTTAAGGCGCTCGCTGTCTACCGCGATAACTGCAAGGTCGGTCAGCCACTTTCAGATGGCAAGGCTAAGAAGAAGGACGCTGTTGTTGAAGAAGTTGCAGCAGAGCCAGTACGTAAGCGCCTTCCAAAGTCACGTCCATCAACAACTACATCATTCTCAGTCGGAGGCGCAGAGGGTTACATGACCGCTGGTGCATACGCTGATGGTGCGCTCGGTGAAGTCTTCTTGAAGCTCGGTAAGCAGGGTTCAACTCTTGCCGGTGTGATGGATGCATTCTCAATCGCAGTCTCAATCGGTCTCCAGTACGGAGTTCCGCTACAGACATTCGTTGAGAAGTTCACCAACCTTCGCTTCGAACCAGCAGGAATGACAGATGATCAAGATATTCGCATGGCACAGTCCATGATGGATTACATCTTCCGTCGCCTTGCACTCGATTACCTACCATTTGAAGAGCGTGCAGCACTCGGTCTCTACACAGCGGCAGAGCGTGCAGCAGCACTTGATAATGGCGGCGAATATCGCGAACTAGCAAAGGAAACCGATACCCCAAAAGCACCGACAGCAGTTGCTGCGGCGGCGCCTGCTCCTGCAAAAGTTGAGGCACCAAAGCCAGTAGCAGTCAAGATTGAAGCAGCGCCAGTTGCTCCAACTCAGACAATCGGTTCATCATCTGATCTCCTAGAGTCAATGGGAATCAAATCTGATGCGCCACTATGTATGACCTGCGGCGTGAAGATGCGTATGTCAGGTGCATGCTTTGTATGCGAAGGTTGTGGCAACACATCCGGTTGCAGCTAATACTTATCCATACCCCGTAAGGAAAGCCCGCCGATTAAACCCGGCGGGCTTTCTGCTTTACTCAGAGTAACTTTTTTCAGATTACTGACTACAAGCCGGGGGATTTTTCTTTCACTTGAGTGTCGCAAGCGCCTTTGGCCTAGTTCGAAGTCCCAGGTAAGTGCTATCTTTTCTCGTACGAACAGATACGCCTCTGAGGACTCGTATCTGGTGGCCGGCAAGTCAGCTTTGATTAAATTCGAAGGTGGCTACCGGCCTCGTTTCTTTTCAGATAGATCCCTCACCTTAATCTTGCCCCTGAGTGGATCCATAAATTTAGATTCCTCCATTCCTATTTGCCGCCGGACGATGAATGCAGTGAAATCTGCAATGGCAAATCTGAAATCTTCCTCATCTTTGTGGAATGAAATGTGAGAGTTTCTAGGCACTGACTCTATTGAAATCAATTCATTGAGAGTCGAGATATCCCTAGCGTTCATTTTCCACTTCGTGGATTCAAGGTGGTCTCGAGAGTCCATAAAGTATCGATCCAACCCTTTAGTTGACCAATAATTGAATACTTCTCTCAATAAGATTTGTCGAGTGACTTCTGGAGAAGTTTCTGCAGGTTTTAGCGCCACGGCGAAACATTCGAAATCCTGTGTTTCAAGCCATCGCGTCATAGTCCGAAGCCGGCCATGACGGATTGACCGCCCATATTTAGATGCTTTGAATCCATTTCTAAATCCTGCAGCTTCAAATGCAACCTTTGCTGCTCTTACATCCGAATGAAATACAACTGAGGATATTACATATCGGTTGAAGTTGTTTTCTGTACCATCGATACTTTCGTCAATGAATACGTGAGATCGTGCCTTGTTTGAGTTTGTGAAGGTCATTTGCGAATCTTTTGAGAGAGCGCTGACAAAACGCCCGAGTTCTGGAGAAATTCAAGAAAGTTTTTTCTCTAGGGAAACTCTGTGTAGTCGAGTTGCCTAGAATTCTTACTTAGGGCACGGGGGAACCGCTAAATGTGTCTCCTTCAATCTAGCGCTGAAAATACCTACAATTCCTAGTTTTGGTCTTCTGGGAAAAGCGCTAGAATTCAACTGTTGTTATCGGGGTCGATGTAATTTCGAACCGGCGGTTATAGTCCGCGACCCGCACATATCCAATGGGCGGTTGACTCAGTGAAACTCTGAGACCGACGGTTAAAGTCCGGATGAGAGATAACAGCGGAATCGGTGCACCATGTTTATCGATGACGCCTACGCGCATCTGTACTCGCTCTGCCTTCAAGGCATGGGTGTGAGTACCCCCAACCCAAATGTTTCAGCTGCCATTTATGGCGCAGATCAAAAGCTAATCGCTGATGGCTTTCATAATCGTACTAATTCTGTAGATCACGCCGAAGTTATTGCGCTGAAAAAAGCAGGTGCTGCATCCCGTGGTGCGACCTTGGTGGTATCACTTGAACCATGTGCGCACCAAGGAACAACACCGCCATGCACCCAGGCGATTATTGATGCCGGGATTGCCAAAGTTATTTATGCAGTTGCAGATCCAAATCCACTTGCGGCCGGTGGTGCTCAGAAGTTAAAGGATGCTGGAATCGTTGTTGAGCATCGCGAATCTGCGGAGCTGGAATTTGTACAACGTGCTTGGTTGCATAAAGAGCGCACCGGTCGGCCGTTAATGGTCTGGAAGGTAGCTACAACTCTTGATAGCAAAGTGGCGGCAAGTGATGGCACCTCCCAGTGGATTACAGGGCCTGAATCACGCGAAGATGTGCAGGCGCTTCGTGCACAATCTGATGCGATTGTGATTGGTACTAATACCGCCCTGGTTGATAACCCACATTTAATTCCACGAGGACATGCAGCCCGTCCTGTGCGCATTGTCTGTGGCGAACAAGTAATTCCTCCAACGCATCGAGTCTTTGATAACGAGGCCCGCACAATCTCTGTGAAATCTAAGTCAATCCCTGAACTCATCAAGGTGCTTACCGATGAAGGATTTAACCAAGTATTGGTTGAGGCAGGACCAACGCTTGGGTCTGCGCTGATGGCTTCCGGAAAGATTGATGAACTCATTGTTTATCAGGCTCCCAAGATGCTGGGTGCAGGTAAAGAATTCGTCAGTCATTTGGGCATTTCCACGCTAGAAGATCACATCGAACTCGAGCTGTTATCAGTTGCTCAATTCGGTGGCGATATTAAATCCCACTACGTAGTTAGGGGGCGCTAAGTGTTTACTGGACTCGTCTCTGAACTCGGCTCAATCACCACAATTACACGCGGTGAAAGCTCCGCTGTCTTTACTATCAAAGCACCTCAATCTGTTTCTGGCGTAGCAGTGGGGGATTCGATAGCAGTTAATGGTGTTTGTTTGACTGCAACATCGCTCACCGCAGATTCCTTTACCGCTGATGTCATGGTGCAGACCTTGAATCTGACTTCACTTTCGCAGGTCGAAGCTGGATCGCAGGTAAACCTTGAGCTTGCCGCCAAGATGGATATGCGTATGGGCGGCCATATCGTGCAAGGCCATGTTGATGGCGTTGCCACTGTTCTGCAACTAGCACCTGGCGAAAAATGGGCGCAGTTCGATATCTCTGTGCCAGCTGAACTCATGAAATACGTTGTTGCACAAGGTTCCATCACGCTAGATGGCGTATCACTCACTGTTGGATCCTTTGAAGATGGTTCAAACCTGGTCACTGTCTGGTTGATTCCAGAGACGCTGGCAAAGACAAATCTTGGCGGTAAAAAGCCAGGAGATTTAGTCAATGTCGAAGTAGATATCTTGGCCAAGTATGTAGAGCGCTTGATGAGCAAAGGAGCGCACCATGCAGAGTAATTTTCTAGCAGCCCTCGATCGCTTCCGCCGCGGAGATATGGTGATTGTCGTTGATGATCACGACCGTGAAAATGAGGGCGACCTCATCATGTTGGCAGAACATGCCACCACTGAAAAGACAGCATTTATTGTTCGCCACACCACAGGAATTTTATGTGTAGCAATTACGGCAGAACATGCCTATCGCTTACGTCTGCCTTATATGGTCGAACAGAATCAGGATGCGCGTAAGACAGCATTTACTGTCTCTGTTGATTTAGCAGAAGGTGTGACAACGGGTGTGAGCGCACAAGAGCGCACCGCTACTATTCGCGCCCTCGGCAGTCCGACAAGTCGCGATACCGATTTCATTAGACCAGGCCACATCTTCCCGTTGATTGCGCATAAGCGCGGACTACAAGCGCGCGTTGGACATACTGAGGCAGGCGTTGCACTTGCAGAACTGACAGGTGGTTACCCAGCAGCGCTGCTCTCGGAGATCGTGGCAGCCGATGGTTCGATGGCGCGCGGTGCATCGCTTACTGCCTTTGCTCAAGAACATCAGATTCCAGTGATTTCAATCGCTGAAATTAAGGAGTATCAAGAGAAACTTGAGCCACTTCCTAAAGTCCTTTCCTATCCACGCTATAAATTTGAATGGGTTGATGTTCAACTCGAAAGCGGTCTCTGGAGCCTTGCCACCTATCCATCTCTTAAGCACCGCGAACAAGTAGTTATGCGCTTTGGTTCAGGGGATAAGACGCCGCTAGTGCGTCTGCACTCTGAATGCTTTACCGGCGATGTTGTTCATTCACAGCGCTGTGATTGCGGACAGCAGTTGAAAGAGTCAATGGCTGCGATTGAAGCCTATGGTTATGGATATGTTCTCTACCTGCGCGATCACGAAGGCCGTGGCATTGGACTGACTGAAAAGCTCAAGGCCTATATCTTGCAAAATGAAGGCCTCGATACAGTCGATGCCAATCTACAGTTAGGGCATTCCGTTGATTCACGTGATTGGTCTGAAGCAATTTCAATCTTAAAGAACCTTGGCCTTTCCTCTATTCAGTTGCTGACCAATAACCCCGAGAAGGTAAAGGCCGTTGCTGAAAGCGGCATCGCCTGCCAGCAGATTTCGCTTCAGATTGAACCAAATGAATTTAATAAGAAGTACCTCGATACCAAGGCGCAACGTCTTGGCCATCTAGGAAATACATCTCAAGGAGGAAAGTAAATGGCCGGCCATGCACCAGAAATCACAGTTCCCAAGGCGCCCAACGCACGAGTTGCCATCATCTCATCTTCTTGGCATATGGATATTTGCAACGATCTCATTGTTGGCGCACAGCGTGCACTCCTAGCTGCTGAGGTAAAAGAGGCGAAGGTCTTCTTTGTGCCGGGCTCATTTGAGATTCCACTGGCTGCGCAGAAAGCCTTTGAACAAGACTTTGATGCCGTCGTTGCCGTGGGCTTAGTCCTTAAAGGTGAAACACCACACTTTGACTATGTCTGCCAAGGAGTCACACAAGGCGTGATTGATGTGCAATTAAAGTTCTCAAAACCTATTGGTTACGGTGTTTTGATGTGCGAAAATCTCGACCAGGCAATCGCTCGAAGCGGTCGCCCAGGAAGCAAAGAAGATAAAGGTTTCGATAGCGCTATCGCAGCTCTCTCGCTGCTCAACCTCTAAGGAGTAACAATGAACACCATCGCATGGTCAGCAGGTACATGGACACGTGAACCTGTTTCAATCTCCGAAAAGAATGGGGCGATGGTGGTTGAAGCAGCTGAAGGTAGCGATTGGTGGCGCACCACTGCATATGGCTTTATCCATAACGATGGACACGGACTCGTTAAAGACTTTCCGCAAGATAGCTCTATGGAAGTCTCGTTTATCCTCGATTACAAGGAACAGTTTGATCATTGCGGAATCTTTATCTCAAGTGATGATGAAAACTGGATTAAGGCAGCAATCGAATTCTGCGATGGCTATCCGCAGGTAGGTGCTGTAGTTACCGCCACAATGTCAGATTGGTCTACTGGACGAGTATCTGAGTGGATGGGTAAAGAAGTTACTGTGCGCGTGAGCCGCACAGGTGATGCCGTCACTGTTCGCGCTGGAAGAGAAGGCGATATGCGCCTTGTTCGCGTTGCACCTCTTGATCCAAAGCGCACTTGGAAGGCAGGGCCGCTGATCTGTGCTCCATCACGTGCGGGATTGGTCGGAACATTTACATCATGGAGCGAAGGTCCAGCAGATTCAGATCTGCATTAAGGGATTCTTGCCTTGCTAAGCAACGAGCAGTGAACGCTTAGAAAGACCCATCCAGAAACCTTCAACGAGAGTTTCAGGCACATCTTCTGGATTACTTGCAGCGCCTAGAGTGACAAAAAGTGGCGTGAAATGCTCGACCGTTGGATGTGCAAAGGCAACAGCGGGCGCAAGGTCTTTATAGGCAGCGAGTGCATCAATATCGCCCCTTGATAAAGCATCTTTAGCCCGGTGATCAAATTCGCTTGACCAACCAGGTGCTGCTGCATCAATAGACCAGTCACGTAAGAATGGCAGACCGTGTGTCATAAAGCCGGAGCCAATAATCAATACACCTTCATCGCGCAATGGGCGCAATCGTTTGCCAAGTTCCAAAAGAGTTCCAGGATCAGATGTTGGCATCGACATTTGCAGGACTGGAATATCAGCATCGGGATACATAATCTTGAGCGGTACCCATGCGCCGTGATCTAAACCGCGCTGTGATTCATGAACGCTCTGATGATCAGGCATCATTGCAGCAATGCGCGCTGCAAGAGCTGATGCATCAGGAGTTTCATATGTCATCTGGTAGAACTTTGGTGCGAAACCGCCAAAGTCATAGACAAGGGGAGTGCCAGCAATCGGAGATGAGATTGAAATCGGTGCGGATTCCCAATGAGCGGAAACAATCAAAATAGCCTTTGGCTTTTCAAACTTCTTCGTAATATCTGCAATCTGTGAAGACCAAATCGGATCATCAAGTAATAGCGGTGCGCCGTGTCCAATATAAAGAGCTGGAAGCGATGTCATGCCATGAGGGTATCCTAAAGTAGTTGAAATTTCAACTACTTAACCTTTAGTCGCGAAAAGGTGGCTGTGGCACTAACAATTCATCGAGCGGCACGTTAGCCGGAAGCGAATCGTTGAGGGCAGCTAGATCATCTGCACTTAACTTAACGCTGAGGCCGGTGACGTTATCGAGAATCGATTCTTTTCTTGTCGCCCCTGGAATCGGAATCGATTGCTCAGATGTAGCCAGATGCCAGGCGATCGTGATGGCATAGCGCGATACGCCATGCTTTTTGGCTTGTTCCTCAAAAACAGAGAAGTGCGCATTTGTAAGATTATCTGAGTTATCGATTCCACCAAGTGGTGACCAAGGCAGGAAGGCGATTCCATATTGGGCGCAGATGTCGCGCACTTCTGCATTATTGCGCGAGCGAGGCGACCATTCATTCTGCACCGAGACCAGTCCACCTTGGGCAGGTGTGCCACCAATTTTGATGGCACGGCGTAGCTGTTCGGCGTTGTAATTGCTGACACCGATATTCTCGACAATTCCATGAGCCTTTAGCTTCATGACGTTTTCGAATTGTTCTTCAAAAGGCATAAAGTGATTAAGGCGATGGTGCTGCCATAACTTGATTGTAGAAAGTTGCATACGTGCAGCCGATGCTTCAACCGCGCGATAGAGGTAAGTCTCTGATGCATCTCGTCCCCTGACTCCAAACCAATCGCCCTCTAGTGGAGTACGAGTTGATCCTCCCTTTGTCGCAACTACAACTTCGCTCTTCTGTGCTGCGGTACCGTTCCAGGTGCGAAGGGCTTCCATCACCAAAATTTCATTATGGCCAATTGTGTTCCAGGTTGGGGCATAGAGATCAGCTGTATCAATCAGTCGCACACCTGCATCAAGGGCTGCCTGGACAACACCAATTGCTTTATCTCGCTCATTTAAGATCCACGCTTTACTTGGTGGCATTCCAGATAGGGGCATGCAGCCCAGACCAATAGCTGGAACTGTAAATGGACCTAAAGTGCGAGTTGTTAACATGTCTGCAGTATTGCAATGAAGGGGTTAAAGTGCCACATGTGAGCGAACTATCTGCACAGGTGCGTGCCGCACTCGATGCAGCAGTCGCTGCTATCGGTGGTCAGCCGCGCGAAGGCCAGATTGAGATGGCTGAAGCAGTTGCAAATGCGCTCACCGATCGCCACCACCTTATGGTTCAAGCTGGCACAGGAACCGGAAAATCGCTGGCATATCTTGTTCCAGCACTCGTTCATGGGCGCAAAGTATTGGTTGCAACGGCAACGCTTGCGCTGCAAAGACAGTTAGTGGAAAGAGATCTACCAGCAGTTGTACCGGCGCTAGAAAAGGTACTTGGCAGATCCATTACCTATGGGATCTATAAGGGCGTTGGTAATTACATCTGTCTGCAGAAGATGAACGCTGATGAACCAGATCCTGATGGCGAACTATTGCTTGAAGCTTCTTATCTAGAAAAAGATGCCAAGAGGTTAATTGCTTGGGCGAAGACGCCAGGAGTATCCGGAGACCGTGATGATGCGCCAGAAGTAGATCGCAGAGTTTGGGCAGCTAATTCACTGTCAGGGCGTGAATGTGTGGGCGCCGATTCATGCGCGTGGGGTGCGCAATGTTTTGCAGCCAACGCCAAAGCGCGTGCGCAAGAAGCCGATGTTGTTGTTACCAACCACACCTTGCTTGCTATTGAAATTGTTGATTCGCATCCCATCTTGCCTGAGCGAGACGCAGTGATTTTGGATGAAGCCCACGAATTTATGGATCGAACAACCCAGGCTGTCACTGAAGAGTTAACTGCAGGACGTGTGCAACGCGCAGCTGCGATGGCGCGTAAGTATCTGCCAGGTAAAGCATCTGATGGCTTGACCAACGCAGCCGATAGCTTCGATGATGCGATGTCAGATTACGGCGAGCAGATTAAGGGCGATTTTTCGGCGCAAGGCAGGTTAGAAGAGATTCCTTCAGCTCTTGAAGCTCCTATCCGTAAATTGAAAGAAGCGGCAACTGCTGTTGTGCAGTTGATTAGCGCTGATGACGAAATCATTGACCCAGATGAAAATGCTGAAAGAGCGCGCGTTAAGGGCGCAGTCAATGAGATTGCAGTAACTGCGGGCAAGTTACTCAAGATGGGGGATGAGCATGTGCTCTGGTATGAGCCAACATTCTCAACTCTGCATTTAGCGCCACTTTCGGTATCCCACGTTCTGCGCGCTAACTTATTGACGCAGACGCCAGTAATTGCTACCTCTGCAACGCTGACAGTGGGAAACAACTTTGATGCCATGGCGCGCAGTATCGGATTTGTAGTTGGCACAGAAGCTGATGAAGAGCTGGCCAGCGGTGATATCGACCCTGCCAATGTGCAGATGTTAGATGTGGGTTCACCCTTTGATTTTGCTAATCAAGGTGTGCTCTATATGCCTAAACATCTGCCTGAACCAGGGCGTGATGGCCCAAGTCAAGAAGTTCTAGATGAGCTCGGTGAACTCATTGATGCAGCTGGTGGTCGCACCTTGGCGCTCTTTAGTTCATGGCGAGGAGTTGAAGCCGCGGATGCACATCTTCGTAAAGTTCTTGTTGATCTACCAATCAGCATCATTACTCAAAAGCGTGGGGATGCGGTTGGTCCACTCGTTGAACGTTTTGCTAAAGATGAAACTTCAATTCTTTTGGGCACTATGTCGCTCTGGCAGGGCGTTGATGTGCCCGGAAATTCCTGCATCTTGGTAGCAATCGATCGCATTCCTTTCCCTCGCCCTGATGAACCCGTCATGTCGGCTCGTTCATCGCTCGCCGATGCATCAGGTGGCAGTGGCTTTATGCAGGTCTCAGTGCCACGAGCAGCTCTGCTCTTGGCACAGGGGACTGGTCGATTGATTAGAAGTATCGACGATCGCGGGGTTGTTGCCATTTTAGATTCCCGAATCGTCACAAAAAGATACGGAAGTGTCCTACTTAACTCGATGCCACCCTTATGGCGCACCAGCGATGGGGCCATTGTTCGAGATTCACTGCGCCGACTTTCACAGTCGGTGGCAGAATAAGAATGTGCCGAGAATTCATACAGCAACTCTTGCTGAACATCGCGACTGGAGACGCAACCAGCTCATAGAAGCTGCCGCCGCCCTTGCCCTCGAATCTGGCAGCCAGGCAATTACCGTGGCAGCCGTTGCTGAACGGGCGGGACTTTCACGGACATCTATCTATGAATACTTTGGCAGCAGCGCAGAGCTCGTTGCAGATCTACTTGTTGATGAGATGCGCACATTTACCCAGCTACTTACCGACGCAGTTGTCAGCGCAACAGGACCAGAAGATGCCATTAAAAAATGGATTACGGCTTCTCTTACCTATATTGCCGATGGCAACCACTTACTTGCTAAATCACTTAATGCGGCAGAGCTTCCTCGCGAGAAGTCACAACATATAGGTGCTGCTCACCGAGCGATGTTGGCGCCTTTGATGAAGAGCTTGCAAGAACTCGGCGTTTCCGATTGCACTCAAGCTCTTTCATTACTTCAAGCGTCAACCGATGTTGCCACCAAGAGAATTGAAAATGGTGGCGATGCAGCGCTTGAGATCGCTAAGACCACAGCATTCTGCATCGCCGGTATCAAAGCCCTTATCGAGTAACTCTTACTGAAAATTGCTGGTCGAGGGCTGCCCACATTCCATCTTTGCCGGCAGCAGTTGCCTTAATTTTGCAGATGCCAGATTTCTTGGCTGAGAGCATATTGACTTCAACAACGCAGTTCTTGCTTGCAGATACATACTTGATTGACTGACCAAAGGTAGTCTGCGCAGGCATCGCCTTAATCTTTCCAACCTTGATGACCTTGGTCATGCGCTCAACTGCCTGCACACCTGGCGTCAAGATAAATGGATAGTTCGCAACTGATGCTGCTACCTGTGCATTTCCGGCAGTTGAATGTCCAAGTGCGCACTGTCCCGCGCCCTTAAGGGCTGTGAATACACCGTTGGAATAGCTGCAATCTGGAGTCAGTGATGTCAGCGTTACAGGTAGCCCTGATTTAGCAGTTGCTGTGACCTTGGCCCCTGCGCGATATGCCAAGTTCAGTGGCACGTTACGTGTTAATACCTTGCCATTAAAGGTGACAACTACTTCATCGGCAGGAAGAACGACTGCGGCAGCTCCGGCTCGAAATGAAATCGGCATAAAGGTATCTTCAGATGTATCCATTGGTGCTGTGTGATCAAAGCGGAAGAAGAGTCCACAAGTAACTTTGGTGCAATCAACAGTGGTGCCTTTACCGATGATGGTGGATGCCACCTTGATTGCAATAGGACCGGTTGGGCTTGTCGTGCCTGGACCACCGGCAGCGGTCACCCAAAGCTGAATGGTGTCGCTACATGTTGCAGGTCGGGCGCTTCCTACAGGTTCTGTGCACTGCTGGATATACATACCCGCTTTGGTAGGAAAAGCGGTAAAGCCACCATTGATGGTGGCGCCAGCTGGATCAAGATTGGTCAGTGGTGCGCTCTGAAACTTAAAGGTGGCAGCGTTTGCGCTCGGTGCAACTAACGATGCAATAGCAATGACTGCGGCAATGAGTGAGCTCTTAAGTAGACGTGGCTTCATGGCTTCCTTTTCTATTTTTTCCTAGTTGTAAATTTGATGGGAATAAAGATGTCGTGGGTGCGATCGCCTTCACGTAGGTGATCTGCTCTGACGGTGATTGCGCATCTAGTTTTTCGACAATCAACCTTGCCGATTTGTTCTGAAACTGTGACTTCCTCTGAGAAACGACCACCTGGAAGAAATGGAATCGCCAAGTTCGCTCCATATGGAGGTGGGTTGGAAGAGATCCAGAATGAAGCATCACCGATACCGGCAAGATTCTTTCCGCCACCGCATGGTGAAGGAGCAGCTCCGCTCTTTGGCAATTTACAGAACGCTAGATAGATACCAACGGTCTCATCGAAGCCTCTTCCAGAAACTGTCACAGTCTTTCTTCCTGATACCGAACTCTGTGAAATTGTGAGCTTCTGTCCTTGCGCGCCATCTTTGCTGACTGCAGCATGAGCTGGGGTCACACCGAGGGTAAGAACAAGGGCTAGCAGGAATCTCCACACGTGAAAAAGGTAGCGTTCTCGGTGCTGGGGCTTATCCGACAACATCAGCGAACGTGTTCAGTAAAGTCCTGACAGAATCCGCATATGCGATTTTCGGTGAAGACAACTGCGCTCATTGCAGCATCACTCATCGCACTTACTGGGTGTGGCGCAAAGAGTGAATCTGTGGTGGCCATCACCGAAGCGCAATCAATTTCATTAGATAAGCAGCAGCCAACTTCACCACAACGCGTTATTGCCTTGGCAAATGGGTCTGCAGAGATCATCGCATCCCTTGGTTATCTCAACGTTTTGGTGGGACGAGATATAGCAAGTACATCGAAAGAGCTTGAAGGTGTGCCGATTGCAACAGCGGGCCATCAAGTAGTGCCAGAGAAGATTCTTGAACTAAACCCTGATGTGGTGCTCATCGATAACACCACAGGTCCTGCCACGGCCATCGATGTCATCAAGCGCGCTGGAATCAAGGTAGCGATGATTGATGAGGCTTGGACACTTACAGATATTGCAAAGAAGATTGTGGCAATCAGTGAAGTCATTGGAGCGCAAAGCGCTGCAGGGCAACTGGTGCAGAGGTTAAATTCTGCACTGCAAGAAAGCGGTAAAGATCATCCAGGTGTTCGAGTTGCCTTTCTCTATCTGCGTGGTGGCAGCGCTATCTATCTTCTTGGTGGGCAGGGATCGGGCGCCGATAGTTTGATTGCGCACTTAGGTGCCATCGATGTGGGAGCGCAGAAGTTCAAGCAACCGTTCTCACCGATTACGAGTGAAGCTTTGATTGCTGCAGACCCTGAAATCATCTTGGTTATGAGCAAAGGTTTGGAATCTGTTGGCGGCATAGATGGGCTTGTATCTCTTCCTGGTATTTCCCAGACACTTGCCGGCAAGAACCGCGCAGTGATTGCCGTGGATGATTCGTTGCTGCTCTCATTTGGGCCACGGACGCCAGATTTACTGCGTCAATTGTCAGGCGCCATCGGACAGGTATCAGGTAGATGAGAAAGACTTTCATTGCCCTCGCGCTGCTCTTGATTGCATCCATTGCAGGTTTAGCTTTTGGTACAAGTGATGTAGCCAATGTTTGGCAGTTCATCTTCAACCCATTTACAGATACAGCTTCTATTTCTCATCAGATCGTCTGGGAGCTACGTGGAACCCGGATTGCAGCTGCCATCTTGGTCGGAGCATCTCTTGGAATTGCAGGAACGCTGGCGCAAGGATCGACAAATAATCCACTCGCCGAACCCACCATCTTGGGAACATCAGCAGGGGCCGCCCTTGGCGTGTTACTCGGCGTCTTAAGTAATCTTGTTGAGATTGGTTCAGTCGGCGCAGTGCTCTTTGCCGCTTGCGGCGCACTCCTTGTCACAACGCTTGTCTTTTCACTGGCACATTCAGCGCTTTCACTGATCACAGTCGGCATCGGTGTCTCGGCGATTGTGTCAGCACTTGTTGGACTGACTCTGACAGCAGTCAATCGACCTGATGCGCGTTCAATCTCATTCTGGACCTTAGGTTCCTTTGCGCTCGTCACGCCTTCAGATTTACTCATCCTTGCGCCGATACTTGTGGTTGGCGCTATTGCTGCCTGGAAGCTTGCTCCGCGCCTAGATCTCTTATCACTCGGCGATGCTGCAGTTCGCCATATTGGACAGCGTCCACACAGAATTAGATTTCAATCATTTATCGTCCTCTCAATTCTGGTGGCAACGTCGGTCAGTTTGGTTGGAACCATCTCGTTCTTAGCGTTAGCTGCGCCCCATATTGCACGTTACCTAACAGGGCCGAAGAACTCTTTAGTCGTGGTTAATTCGGCTCTGATTGGTGCGTTGATTCTGCTGGTTGCAGATATTGCATCGCGTAGCGTGGTGCCACCATATGAACTACCAATTGGCTTGCTGACATCTTTGATTGGTGCGCCGATTCTGATTGCCACACTTAAACGCGGTAAGGATGTGTGGCGATGATTGAGATTAAGAATTTATCTGTGGCGCGCGGTAAGCGAACCATCGTCGATAACTTCAGCGCCACGATTGCACCAGGTTCAATTACCGCAATTACTGGTCCTAATGGATGCGGCAAGAGCACCTTGGCGCAAGCCATTTCAGGCGATCTCAAATATCAATCAGGGCAAATCACCATCGCCGGCCGTGAACTTCAAACAATTACCTTAGAAGAACAGGCAGAGCTCAGATCAGTTGTAGAGCAGAACCGAAATTACTGGCTCTCATTTACAGCGCGCGAAGTGATTTCGATGGGGCAGAGCGAAGCGGATTTAGCGCGCATGGATGGCGTCATGCAGCGCTTGCACATTACTGAGTATGCCGATCAACCTGTGACAACTCTTTCTGGGGGACAGGCCCAACGTGTAGAGCTGGCGCGGGCCTTGATTAGGGATACACCGATCTACATCTTTGATGAACCGCTATCGGCCCAAGACAGTCAGAGCAAGGCTCGCATCATTGAAGAGTTTCAGGCGTTACAAAGAGCGGGTAAGACCATCATTGTGATCGCCCACATCGATAGGCAAGCGTTAACGTGGTGCGATCAGATTATTGATTTCACCTAAAACTAGCGGCCAGGTCTTAGCAAAACTTGGGTGCAGCGGCAGCCGAGTCACGTCATCAAATTTCACCCAGCGCACTTCGTGGGATTCATCATTGAGTTCATGGCCCTCAAGCTTCTCATTTGCTTGAGCTATCACAGTGGAATAACTCCAACCATCGTGATCATCGGTAAATGTGTGTAGCGGCTCTAAATCTGCAGGATTAATTCCAGTTTCCTCAACTGCTTCACGGATAGCGCCTTCGATGACGCTTTCATGAGAATCACGGGCGCCACCAGGAATGCCCCAGGTATCTCCGTTATGAACCCACGGTGCGCGGTGTTGTAACAAGATTGCACCATCGCGAACAATTAAAAGTCCAGCTGCGCCAAATTTGCCCCAATGTTTAGAGCCGCAGGTGCATTCAATCCACCCATCACCATCGCGCGCTGCCATACGGGCTAGCGTATCCACAGTTGTCGAATTTTTTCTGATGAAGTGCGCGCTACCCACCTAACCTCCCGCGCATGAAGAAATTACTCGTTATTTGTGCGCTATTGCTTGCGCTACCGCAACCGATATGGGCCGCCGATTGCAACGAAAAGGCATGTATTGATGTCTATACCCAAGACGGAAAGATCGTTATTGAAGGACGTAAGGGCACAGGGCCAAAGTCCACAGAAGCTGTGACACCGAAACCTGCGATCACGCGGAAACCAACCCCGAAACCAAAAGTTACTCCGACCCAAAAACCTAAGGTGCTGACCACAAAGAAGCCAGTTGTCGTAAAGCCGCGCACCGCCAAGAAACCGACTCCGGGTGCGACAAAGGCTGCCACATCACTCAGCGATAAATTAGTTGAGATGCTGCCGACGGCAGGGATTGCTTACTCACCTTCATTTCAGCCGCTCATTAAAGTGCCAGTCTTCTTCTGGAGCGATGTACCTGAAGTAATCAATAAGAAGATTTCTATCGTTGGTGAAGTTGTAGAAGTGCAGTTAAAGCCAACCTTTATCTGGCATTACGGCGATGGCGTTATCTACCCAACTCGCAAAGTGGGCGCTCCATACCCTGATGGCGAGATTCAACATAGCTACTCAAATCCAGGTCACTACCTGATTGAACTCATCACAGTCTGGAGCGGCGAATTTACGGTGCAGGGCGTTAAGGCCCGCATTCCTGGCGATATCAAAACTGTTTCGGTTCTGCCCATCACCGTTGTTGCAGCTCCAAGTCGCTTTACCCCACCCGTCAACTACATCCGTTAAAGAAAGGCTTATATGACAACACTGACTTCACCTCATGATCTTCTTGCTGCAATTCCATTTCTGATTGGCTATCACCCAGAAAACTCTTTAGTGCTGGTAGCTCTCAAAGATGACACTGTCGGCATGGCGATGCGCGTTGATATGCCCAGCGATATCGCACCAGAAAGTTATGACTTGCTGGCATCCCATTTTCAGCGCGAGGCAGCAGATGCAGCGCTTGTTGTGGCATACGTTGATTCGCAGACCGACCCAGAGCCAGTTCTGATCAATACTTCAGCAGCGCTATTACGAGCAGGTATTTCAATAAAGGAATCTCTTATCGTCTCGGATGGGCGTTATCGCTCGATGCTCTGTCACGATTCTGAGTGCTGCCCACCACTCGGTAGCCCTATTCCTGATATCGATTCATCTCGTATTGCTGTCGAACATGTGATTGCGGGCCACCCCATGCCTTATGCCAACGTTTCAGGTTTAGTGCAATCAATTGCGGCGCTGCCTTCGGCGATGGAAGAGAATTGGCAGCGTGAAGTACAGGCATTCTGGGTAGAAAGTGACTCTGAAAATCTGCTCGACCTACAACGCGATGGTGCAACTGCTGTCATTGATTTAGCTGGCGAATACACCCAAGGAAGAGGAGCTGAAGATCGTGAATTAACAGCGCGAGTTATTGGAAGGCTGAGCGATATTCAGGTGCGCGACTTTGCGCTGGGCAGCCATAACGATGAGACAGCAGATGCGTATTGGCAGATGTGGCGTGATCTCTTGCTGATTGCACCCCGCGGATTTGTGGCACCGATTGCATCAATCTTTGCCGCCCTTGCCTACGAGCGAGGTGAAGGAGCGCTGGCCCACAAGGCGCTGGATCGAGCGCTGGCAGATGATGAACGCTATTCGCTTGCGCTCTTGCTCCGTCGCGTCTTTACCGCTGGATGGCCTCCACAATCCTTTAGCGCGATGCGAGCAGAGCTCCACCCAAAAGTTGTTGCCGGAATCTTCGGGTAATATTTGCTCCAGGTCACGAGTTCTCATCGATAGCCCCGGCTGATGAGACGGCAACCCTCCACCGCGGCGGGGTGCTCCGGGTGACGACCAGGCAGGTGCACTCACGGTGTAGCTGCAAGTGCGTGAAGGATCTATAGGCGATGAGCAGAACACCTAATCACAATGTCACTGGTGCATGGCTGGAAGGCGATGACCCAGGCGAGCGTCAGTTCATCAAGATTGGTTATCTCCTTCTTGAAAATGGCGAAACTCTTCCTGATATCACTATCGCTTATCAATCTTGGGGCACGTTAAATAAAGATAAATCAAATGCAATTCTGATCAACCATGCCATGACTGGTTGGTCTGATGTCACCGGGTGGTGGCCACAGATGGTCGGCCCAGGGCTGCCCTTTGATACCGATAAATATTTTGTGGTCTGTCCTAACGTTATTGGTGGCTGCCAGGGATCGACGGGGCCTTCATCGATTGCACCAGATGGAAAGCGTTACGGTTCTCGCTTTCCTATCATCACCATTCGCGACATGGTGAACGCCGAAGTCGCCTTTAGCGATGCACTTGGAATTGAAAAGTACGCACTTGCTGTCGGGCCGTCCCTTGGTGGAATGCGCTCGCTGGAATGGGCGGTGCAGTTACCTGATCGCGTCGGCGCCATATGCACTATTGGTTCATCTGCCGTTGCGACAGGAGATCAGATTGGCACTGCTGCAATTCAAATTCGCGCCATTAAATCCGACCCTCATTTTCACGGCGGTGATTACTACGAAAAAGAGCGCGGACCAATCGAAGGAATGGGCATCGCTCGTCGCATCGCTCACCTGACCTATCGCACTGAATCTGAGATGGATGTTCGCTTTGGCCGCCAACTACAAGGCGATGACACTGGGCGCTACGCCGTTGAGTCGTACCTCGACCACCAAGCGAGCAAGCTGGCCAAGAGATTCGATGCCAATACCTATATCGCGCTAACCGATGCCATGAATTCTCACGATATTGGCCGCGACCGCGGGGGAGTCGTCAAAGCCCTGGAGGGCATCACGGTTCCGACCATCGTGGTCTCAATTGATACCGATCGCCTCTTCCCACCTCGACTTCAGGTTGAGATTTCCGAGCTTGTGCCGACCGCAGAGGCCCCCATTGTCATCAGTTCTGACTTCGGACACGACGGATTCTTGGTCGAAGCCGAGGCGATGGGCGATGCGATTCGGCGCGCGTTGCACGTTGCAGGTACAATATAGGTATTGCTTCGAGCGGTTCGAAGAACAGGTAAGTCAAAACAAATCAAAGGACAATTGTGGCTGTATTTAGTGCGCTCAAAAACAAGGCAAAAGGCAAGAAGGCAGCCCCTGCTAAGAAGTCGGTTGCTAAAAAAGCGGTAGCGAAGAAAGCAGCTCCTGCAAAGAAGGCCGTAGCAAAGAAAGCGCCCGCGAAGAAAGCAGCTCCTGTTAAAAAAGTTGCACCTGTTAAGAAGCCCGTCAAGATTGAAGTAAAGAAAGACCTTTCCGCTAAAGAGGTGCAGCAGCTCGTAGATCTGAAAAATCTAGTTGCTCGCCATAATGAGATTGTCGCAACGCTCGCCGCAAGCGGAATCGACAACTATCGCAAGGCAGTGAAGAAAGAATTTATGGGGCTAGCTCAAGAAGCCCGTCAATTAGATGTAGAAATTCCAGAAGCAACTGAAAAGGCGCGCAAGGCTGGACTTGGTTCACCAAGTCGCATCTTGTCGAAGGCACAACTCGCAATGATTGCCCCGAAAGAAGAGCCAAAGGTTGCAGAGGCTGCACCTGCAAAAGGTGGAAAGGCTGCAGTTGTTCTTGATGAAGATGGCAACGAAGTAGTTGTCGAAGAAGTCGAACTCGAAGATGTTGAAACACTTATCGCCGAAGTTGCTGAAATCATTGATGCTGAGGCAGATGGCAAGGATCAGCCACGCGTTGTTACCTTGTCAGATGAATCAAAGAATGAAGAAGGCTCATTTATCCTCCTTGACTCTGATGCAGAAGAAGAGGAAGAAGATAAGAACGAGCGCGAAAAGCATAAGAAGGACCTCAAGAATGTAAACCTTGTTCTTGAAGCAATCAACGGCAAGATCCAGGGCGTTGAGCATGCTCCTAAGCACAATATTGACCAGGCCGAAGCAAAGGCGTTGACCTTCAAGCAGATTCAACAGCAATTTGCGATGAATACCTTCAACGAGAAATCAGCGAAGTTGATTTCCGAAGCAATCACACAGGGCTACCTCAAGAACCTCGAAGATTTGCAGTACTTCTTCAATGAGCAAGCTCGATTTATTCAGGTTGAAATCAAGCGCCTTCCACCAGAGCAGACAGTTCTTACTGCAGGTGCAACTGCAGACCCAGTAAAGGATTACCTCAAGCAGATTGGTCGCGTTGCACTTCTCAATGCAGAGCTTGAAGTAGAACTCGCTACTCGCGTTGAAGCAGGTCTCTTTGCTGAAGAAGCGCTCAAGAACACCAAGAAGATTGATAAGAAGCTCAAGCGCGAACTTGAGTGGATCGTCGAAGATGGAAAGCGCGCCAAGAACCATTTGCTCGAAGCCAACCTTCGTCTCGTCGTTTCTCTCGCAAAGCGTTACACCGGTCGCGGCATGCTCTTCCTTGACTTGATTCAAGAAGGAAACCTGGGCCTTATCCGCGCCGTTGAAAAGTTCGACTACACAAAGGGTTACAAGTTCTCAACCTACGCAACCTGGTGGATCCGTCAGGCCATCACACGTGCGATGGCAGACCAGGCCCGCACCATCCGTATTCCAGTACACATGGTTGAAGTCATCAACAAGCTTGCTCGCGTTCAGCGCCAGATGCTTCAAGATCTCGGTCGCGAACCAACACCAGAAGAGCTCGCTAAAGAACTTGATATGACACCTGAAAAGGTTGTTGAAGTTCAGAAGTACGGCCGCGAGCCAATCTCGCTCCACACACCACTCGGTGAAGAAGGCGACTCTGAGTTCGGTGATTTGATTGAAGATTCTGAGGCAGTTAAGCCAGAAGAGTCAGTCACATTCACAATCTTGCAGGAGCAGTTGATGCAGGTCCTTGGTGGCCTCACCAACCGTGAAGCAGATGTGATCAAGGCTCGCTATGGACTCACCGATGGCCAACCAAAGACTCTCGATGAGATCGGCAAGGTTCACGGGGTAACTCGCGAACGTATTCGCCAGATCGAATCAAAGACGATGTCGAAGCTGCGCCACCCATCACGTTCGCAATCACTGCGCGATTACCTCGACTAAGAGATAGTTACTCATGAGCGACGCTAAGGCTTTCGTCAATCCCAAAAGCGGATCTATCCGCATTACTGGGGTTGTAGATATGGTCGATGCTGATGGCAACGTGATTGAAACTATTGAGAACCCAAAGTTCTGTGGCTGTGGTCAATCAAAAGAAAAACCCTTATGCGATGGTTCGCATAAGGGTTTAACTCAAAACCAATAAGTTATTTAGTCTCGACGAGCTTCTCTGATTCATCTTGAATCTTTGCGGCTACAGTCTTGAGCTTTTCGGCATATTCCTTGCCGTGATGTGCACAGAATAGAAGTTCTCCGCCTGCAAGAAGGGTGGCACGGACATACGCCTGTGCACCGCAACGATCGCAACGATCGAGTGCATTAAGAGGTGTGGATTCGAGGATTACTTGCTCGGTCATCGCGCTCTCCGTTCACTTAGGTGGGAAGTTCTTGTACATCTATGGAACATCATGCCAGTTCTCTTTATTCCCCGCTCGGTAAATTAGATTGAAATATCGTCAAATTGGGGCTACATCACAGAGGGATATCTATATATAGGGCTCCTCGGCGCGCTTACCCAGATGCAAACCATTTGCTGGCTAACCTTTGCCACCGTGGCCGACGAATTGAACTTCACCCCTGAGGCGGATTCTCAAGATAGTTATACCGCCAAAGACCTGGCAGTTCTTGAAGGTCTTGATGCCGTTCGCAAGCGCCCAGGTATGTATATCGGCTCTACCGATTCACGCGGCTTGCAGCACTGCCTCTGGGAAATCATCGATAACTCTGTTGACGAAGCTTTGGCTGGACATTGCAAGAAGATCGAAATTAATCTTGAAGCCGATGGCTCGGTAGAAGTTCACGACGATGGTCGTGGAATTCCAGTTGATAAAGAACCGAAGACAGGCCTAACCGGCGTTGAAGTTGTTATGACTAAGTTGCACGCCGGCGGAAAATTCGGTGGCGGCTCATATGCAGCATCTGGCGGTCTGCACGGTGTGGGCGCATCAGTTGTAAATGCTCTGGCTGAACGCCTTGATGTTGAAGTCGACCGTAACGGAAAAATTTACTGGATGTCTTTTAAGCGCGGAGTCGCCGGCGTCTTCGATGGCGATGGCCCCAAGGCTGAGTTCACACCGCAATCAGGTCTTCGCACCATCGGAAAGATTTCTGCCAAGGTCACCGGCACACGTACTAAGTGGTGGTCAGATCGCCAAATCTTCCTAAAGGATGCCGAGCTAGATCTAGAAGATATCTATGCGCGTGCACGCCAAACTTCATTTTTGGTTCCAGGTCTTTCTATTACCGTCAACGATAACCGTAAGAAAGAGAAGACCACACAGGTCTTCTTCCATAAAGGCGGAATCTCTGAATACTGCGACTTCTTGCAACCAGATGCTCCCGTAGGCGAAGTAATTCGCATCTACGGCAGCGGTCATTACCAAGAGACTGTTCCTGTTCTTGATGACAAGGGCCATATGGTTTCAACAGATGTTGAGCGCGATATGGAAGTTGATATCGCGATGAAGTGGGGCACTGGCTTTGATACGACCTTGCGCTCATTTGTGAACATCATTGCAACCCCTAAGGGCGGAACTCACGTACTTGGCTACGAGCGCGCCATCACTAAAGCATTTAACGAAGCGATGAGAAGCGCCGGAATCTTGAAGAAGAATGAAGCAGATGTCATTAAAGACGATGTTATGGAAGGCCTCACCGCAGTTGTCACAGTCCGCATGTCCGAGCCACAGTTTGAAGGACAGACGAAGGAAGTTCTTGGAACCGCAGCTGCTACCAAGATTGTCTCGGCAGTTGTTGCAGATAAGTTAAAAGAATTCTTTGCCACCACCCGCCGTATTGATAAGGCCAATGGCAAGTTGATTATGGAGAAGATTGCCGGCGCTTCCCGAACACGTATTAGCGCCCGCGCCCATAAAGATCTGCAGCGTCGCAAGAACGCTCTTGAATCTTCATCTCTTCCAACCAAGCTCTCTGATTGCCGTTCAGAAGATGTCACTCGCACTGAACTCTTTATCGTTGAAGGTGACTCAGCGCTCGGCACAACCAAGGCTGCGCGTAACTCTGAATACCAGGCGATTCTTCCTATCCGCGGCAAGATTCTTAATGTGCAGAAGGCTTCCCTTTCACAGATGCTTGACGATAAAGAGTGCGGCTCAATCATTCAGGTTATTGGCGCAGGCTCTGGTAAATCATTTGAACTCGATGAAGCGCGTTATGGACGCGTCATCTTGATGTCTGATGCTGACGTTGAT
This sequence comes from Candidatus Nanopelagicaceae bacterium, assembly GCA_965267965.1. Taxonomy (GTDB): domain Bacteria; phylum Actinomycetota; class Actinomycetes; order Nanopelagicales; family Nanopelagicaceae; genus Planktophila. Next base: position 889,564 of record OZ254131.1, on the reverse strand, counting down.
GGTGCGCATATTCGCTGCCTCTTGCTGACTTTGATGTATCGCTACATGCGCCCAATGCTCGATGCTGGTCGCGTTTTTGCAGCGATCCCACCGCTTCACCGCATTGAAACCATGGGTGGCGGCGGTAAAAAGGGTGAATACATCTACACCTACTCAGATGATGAGATGAAGAAGGTCACAGCAGATTTACGTAAGAACGGTAAGAAGTGGAAAGAACCGATCCAGCGTTATAAGGGTCTCGGCGAGATGGATGCGGATCAGCTTCGCGAAACCACAATGGATCCAGATGCGCGCACTCTTCGCCGCATCACAGTCCCAGATGGCGAAGCGGCAGAGCGTATGTTTGAGCTGCTGATGGGCTCAGATGTAGCCCCACGCAAAGAATTTATTGCAACTGCTGAAATCGATCGCGAACAGATCGACGCTTAGTCGATTACGACTGAAACGTAGTCTCCGGCAGCTGTCGAGGAGAGAACCTTCACAGTAACGTTTTTATGCTTGATGCTCTCACCGGGCTTTAAGGTTCCTATTAACTTGCTATCACGAGTAGTTGTTAACTTTGAAAAAATGAAAGTGACGCTTCCCTGTCCATCCTTAATTGTCCCGTCAACTATGTAAGTAAGAATGCCTCCCTGGGTCTCACTAATGTCATTTAGAGGAGACTTTCTTCTATTTTCCACGACGAGCGCCTGTGTCTCGGAGAGCTTCACAATAGTTGTTTTCACTCCAGGTTTATCTTCAGTAAGAGGTGAAATCAAATGAGTTGTATCCGATTTGTTATTAGAGTCGATGCAGTTAACCTGCTCCACATCTAGCCAGCCTAAAAGAAACTTATGCCATGCAAGAAATTCTGGAGTTTCGGTGAGTGAATGTCCCATAATGTCCCAGATGGGCATTGAGTACCCGGGGTAGAAGTTTCCGGATGTGTTGTAGGGATGCATGAGACCAAATAGATGGCCTGATTCATGTATAAGCCAGTTGTACTTCGGTGGAGAATCAACGTATTCACGGATTGGTCCAAAGGTGGCTCTTTGCATCAATTTTCCATCATAAGTGTGCTGTAAACCAATGGCACCCTCAAAGCCAATCATCGTTGTAGCAGGAGTAACCACGTTGACATAGTCATATTTTGAAAAATCTACATCGGAATCTGCGGCAGTCATAGCGTCCAAGACAAGTTCCCATGGCTTTGCATTTGGCTTTGCCGGTGCATCATGGTGGGTATCCAAGTTGTAAGTTAAAACGCTCTTGTTTATGAAGTAAACCTTTTCAACGAGATCAACTTTGAAATCCAACTTTCCGTAGCTAGCTGTCTTGTAATACTTCTCAGCAGTTGGAACTTGTTGCGTTCTCCACACGCGAAGCGGATTTCCATCGTCCTTAAGGTCAGGGAACTCAACAAAGAGAGTGACACCTTTAACAGTCCCCAAGGATGGGATTGCAGTTGAACTTCTAGGGAATCCAACGCCTTCTGAACCTGTGAGGGTTGTCTTTATCTTGCAGGTTTCTAACTTTGAATACGAGTCTCGAGAAGTGACTGGGTAAACAGCGACAGTCTCCTTAGGGCTTTCTGGAGTTGGAGTTGGGCTCGGGGTGCTAGGTGCCACCAATGGTTTGGCAACAGATACACCCTTGTTCCAAATGAGCTTCTTTCCTGACTTAATGCATGTGAATCTCTTGTTTCCAAGATTCTCTGATTTTCCTGCCTTTGGACATGAGGCACCTGCTTTAGGAGCAGCAAACGAAGCAGATGGTGTGATTAAGGTAAGAATTGTCAGGAATATTGTGAACAATGCTTTTCGACTCATAGACCAAAGGTACTTAGCCGTAATGCCCTTGTCTATGAACTGCTCGCTTCCTCAGCTGAAATCGATCGTGAACAGATCGACGCTTAGCTTTACTTCAGCGGTCCAATCACAATCAATCCATCACCAAGGCGAGGGTTGATCTTCAGGTTCTTTGATGGATTGAGCAATACCGCAGATGCAGGGTCACCCTTTGTGTGAGCTGCTGTATAGAAACCAATTGCAGATTCTCCACGATTTGCAGCCGCGCCTACGAACTCCCCGTAACTCACCTGGGCATCAAGCGGAAGGTAATCGGTCGCTGGTCGCACATTGATGCTGGCGCCATCGGCGTCAAAAAGATCTTCGAAGACAGGAGATAGTTCGGGATTCTGTGAAACCTGCGCAATCATTAAGGCAGCTAAGTTATCGCTGACAACCAAGTCATCTACTGCCGCAACTCGAGCGAGCTCTGATTTACGTGAATCAAGAATTTCGGCAACTAAGCGAGTTGGAGACACTCCATTGCCTTCTTCGCGGAAGAGTTTATTCATCAGAAGCATGGTCAACATGGTCTGGGTATCTGCTTCGTCAATTGAGATATTTGAACGGTAGGCAAGGACGATAACTTCGTTGAATTTCTTTCCTTTTGCAACTTTAGCCAAATCTTCGATTGAACCTGAATGCGAAGTAAATGAGATCTTGATTCCCTGGACTGTCAACTTAGGGAGGGTGGACTTATCGAAGAGTGCAGGGTCTGCCACGATGTGAATAGTTGAACCCTTTGGAAGAAATGGCACTAGTTCATTAAAGACCGCTGTTCCCATATGTGACCAGCCAATGATGAGAAGGTGTTCAGCTTTGCGGCTATTTGAACTTGCCAGACTTTTGAGTGGCTTAGCACCGCTGAAGGGGTTTTTGCCGCTGGAATAGATGATTTGATCATCATCTCGTGCGATTGCAATTACCTGCTCGCCCTTGTGGAATCTTCTCTGCGAATCAGGATTGATGAGAACCTTGCCTTCAAGGGTGCGAACTCCAATGAGAGAGGCATTTTCAAAGTAAGTGACTGCCTTCTGATAGGTAAGGCCTGTGGTCTGAGGGACTGTCTGGAAGTAAATCTCATCTCCTTCAAAGTCGAGAAGATCAAGAATGACTGCAGCAAGTCCTGGTTGGCGACTTGCTTGAGCGGTGACTCGAGAGATGATTTCGTTCGATTGGATTGCAACTATTCGACCTTCTGTTGCCTCTGCTAGCGCTGAAGCATGGACACGATTATCCATTTCTGCAATGACAGGGGTAATTGAATGAGGATCGACGGACTTAATGGATAGGACAGTCGAAACTATTGCTGAATCTCCCTTGAGGTCATCATCAAGAACGATGATTGATGAGGCTTTAGAGATGTTTGTACGTGCCAAATCTTGCGGATTGGTTGGATCGCCATTGCGAATAACAATCTTAGTTTTACCTAGATCAGGAATTCTTGAGGCGATTTGTTCCTCAATCTGAGCGCGATCAATATCTGCGAATATGGCAATGACTGAGCCGCGCTTGTTGCTGTTGGCAACACAGAGCTGCTGGATAATCGGAAAGGCGCGATTAGACCAACCGAGGATCAGCGTGTGGCCACTCTCAACGATGGGGGTCTTTCCTCTGCGAAGGTTTTCAACTCGGTCACGAAGCTTTGAAGTGACAAAGGCGATGATTGTTGCCGCAATTGTTACAGAAGCAACCCAAATTGCGATGGCGATTATTTTATTTGAGAAAGTACCAGTCGGGATCTTGCCATCAAAGAGAACCGAGTTACTGGTGCCCCAAAGAATTTCACGAAATGCATCTAGAGGTGAGAGTTCACCTTTTCCTTCAATGACGATGCGAACAATCGAGATGAGAAGTGAAAAGATGAGACCAAGGATTGCAAGCCATGCCACGAAGGCGCCCTGTCCCTTATTAATCGAATTATCAAATTTGTATCTGATGAGATCCTTAAGGGAGTGTTTACGCTCTTTAACGGTAGAAACTTCACCAGCAGCGCCATAGCCAAGATTGCGTTCTTCAGTCATGCGCGGATGTTACAAGCGCACCCCGGTGTGAGTTCTACGGGTGAGATTGCGGGTTAGTTGAAACCCAATTAATCGATACTGACGAGGTCGAAATACTCTTCTTTCCAGATATCTTCATCGCCATCAGGGAGCAAAATAACGCGCTCTGGCTTTAGGGCTTGAACTGCACCTTCATCGTGCGAGACCATGATTACTGCTCCTTGATATTCACCAAGGGCTCCAAGAATCTCAGCGCGAGATGCTGGATCTAAGTTATTTGTGGGCTCATCGAGAAGAAGAACATTTGCTGCAGATACAACCAAAGTAGCAAGGGCTAGACGAGTTCTTTCTCCACCAGAGAGCACCTTGACCGGCTTATGGACATCATCACCGACGAAGAGGAATGATCCGAGAACGTTACGAGCCTCTGGTTCACGCAAGTCTTCTTTAGAAGACATCATATTTTCAAGAATGGTGCGTTCGAAGTCGAGCATTTCATGTTCCTGGGCGTAGTAACCGAGCTTTAGGCCATGGCCATGTTCAACTTTGCCAGTATCTGATTCCAATTGATTAGCCAGAATCTTTAGCAGTGTTGTCTTGCCCGCTCCGTTGAGTCCAAGGATGACAACGCGAGATCCTTTATCAATCACGCAGGAGACATCGGTAAAGATTTCGAGAGAGCCATAGTTCTTCGATAGCTCTTCACCAGATAGCGGAGTCTTGCCACAAGGGGCAGGAGTAGGAAAACGAAGCTTTGCGACCTTGTCGCTGACACGAACATCTTCAAGTGAAGAGCGCAGTTTTTCAGCGCGGCGTAACATGCCTTGCGCAGCAGTTGCTTTAGAAGCTTTGGCGCGCATCTTCTCGCCCTGCTTCTGCAAGATTTCAGCCTTCTTCTCGGCGTTGGCGCGCTCTTTCTTGCGGCGATGTTCATCTTGTTCGCGCTGCAAGAGGTACTGCTTCCAGCCCATGTTGTAGACATCGATGACGTTGCGGTTACCGTCGATGTAGAAGACCTTATTAACTACTGTTTCAATCAAGTTCACATCGTGGGAGATGATGACAAGCCCACCTGAATAGTTGATGAGGTAGTTGCGCAGCCAAATAATTGAGTCGGCATCAAGGTGGTTGGTAGGCTCATCCAGCAGCAGGGTCTCAGCCCCTGAAAAGAGGATGCGAGCTAACTCAATGCGGCGACGCTGACCGCCAGAAAGTGTGTCGAGCTGATTATGAAAGACGGCTTCGGATACTCCGAGGGATGTTGCAATCGCTTCAGCTTCAGAGGTCGCGGCATATCCGCCAGCTGCGTTAAATTCGGCGTCGACGCGCGTGTAACGCTCGAGCGCTTTCTCAAGTTCGGCACCTTCAGTCGTTGCCATCTCTTGTTCTACTTGGGCCATACGAGCTGCGATCTGATCCAAATCTCGCGCTGACAAAATGCGATCAATTGCAGTTCCTTGATCTTCACCAGTACGAGGATCCTGTGGCAGATATCCAATCTTGCCGGTGCGCTGAACTCCACCACCAGCAGGCAGGTTCTCTCCAGCTAAAACTTTGGCAAGGGTTGATTTACCGGCACCATTACGACCTACAAAGCCGATGCGGTCGCCATGGTTGATGCGCACATTAACGCCAGATACCAAAAGGCGCGCTCCGGCACGGAGTTCAAGAGCGGTGGTTGCAATCATTTGGCGAAGTCTCCCACAGAGGTAGTGGGATAAGAAATTACTCCTTGGCTATACGGGTTCGGCGAGGAACAGCGTAAGACTTTGAAACTGCAGTTAATTCATCAGAGACCTGAACGCGAATTGCGTTCTCATCTTTTAAGAGCTTTGTGAGGGCTGCAATTGTCGCCTTAAGCTCTTTTGATTCAGTTTCAAGTTCTAGTTTGCTCATCTTGGTAAGACGGCGAAGGGGCATATCGAGGATATATGTTGCCTGTTCATCATTGAGTTTAAAGTCTTTGATGAGCTTCTCTTTAGCTGCTGCTGCATCATCGCTGCCGCGAATAATCTTGATGACCTTATCAATATCGATAATCGCCTTGAGCAAGCCATCGACAAGAGAGAGGCGATCTTCAGCCTTAGCTTTACGGAACTCAGAGCGACGACGCACAACTTCAATGCGGTGATCGATAAAGACCTGCAGAAGTTCTTTCAGGCCAAGAGTCTGTGGCTTTCCCTTAACGAGTGCGACTGCGTTAATTGCGAAGGCATCTTCCATAGGGGTGAGCTTGAAGAGCTTTTCAAGGACATCTTCTGGCTCAAAGCCATTCTTCAACTCAATAACAACGTTGGTACCAGTCTGGCCATCTGTCAGATCGACGATATCTGAGATTCCCTGAATCTTCTTCGCCTTCACTAAATCTGCGATGCGTTCAACAACTTTTTCAGGGCCGATATTGAATGGAAGCTCCTTGATGACAATTCCCATCTTGCGAGAAGTCACCTTGCTAATTTCAACACTGGCGCGAACTTTGAATGAGCCCTTACCTGTGGCATATGCCTCACGAACACCTTCGAGTCCAACGATTTCGCCACCTGTTGGGAAATCGGGAGCCGGCATGTGCTTCATCAACTGATTGAGCGTTGCCTTTGGATTTTCAATAAGGAACTTAGTGGCGGCAATTACTTCGCCTAAGTTGTGGGGCGCCATGTTGGTCGCCATACCAACTGCAATTCCTGAACCGCCATTAACCAATAAGTTAGGAAAAGCTGCTGGCAATACCAATGGCTCAGAGAGTTGGCCGTCGTAGTTGGGACCAAAATCAACTGTGTTCTCATCAGCTTCTGCCACCATCGACATCGCAGCTGCAGCAAGACGCGCCTCTGTGTAACGCATTGCGGCAGGACCGGCATCGAGAGATCCAAAGTTTCCGTGGCCATCGATTAAGGGCAGCTGCATCGAGAAGTTTTGCGCCATACGAACAAGTGCGTCATAGATTGCAGAGTCACCGTGTGGGTGCAACTTACCCATGACTTCACCAACTACACGTGCGCTCTTTACATGGCCGCGCTCTGGACGCAGACCCATATCGCTCATCTGATGAAGGATGCGGCGGTGAACTGGCTTCAAACCATCGCGCGCATCTGGAAGTGCGCGTGAGTAGATAACTGAATATGCGTACTCAAGGAAAGACTCTGACATTTCAGAAGAGACATCGATATCGACGATCTTGCCCGGAAATTCGCCAGGTTTAGGTCCAACGACCTTTGCTGATTTCTTTGGGGCCGCTGTCTTCTTCGTTGCCATGGCGCGTATTCTGCCAAGTGAATGCGTTAAATCTTGGTACCTACACGCGGTCTTGCCCCAACGATTGCAACACAATGGGCAGCAACTTCGGCTCCAGCCATTAAAGCGTGGGTTAAATCCTTCTTTGTCGCAAAATAGGAAATAAATCCAGCGGCAAATGAATCTCCGGCGCCGGTGGTATCTACTACTTCGGTAGAGGTTGCTGGAACTGAAACTGATTGCCCTCCACGACTCTTGCCGATAGCGCCATGAGAACCCCGCTTGATGACAACTGTTGATGATGACTGAAGTAGTTGATCAAGGGCAGCTTCGATATCGGTAAGCCCTGTTAGGTAAGTAGCTTCCTCTTCATTAAGAAGTAGCACATCCATGAGTGGCAGCCAACTCTTAATTTCTTGTGTATCAACATCTTTCATGCCACCCACAGATGCGGGATCAAAGTAAATTGTTAAACCAGCTGCCTTAATCTTGGTAATCATCGCCTTTATACCTTCGCGCGATAGTGGATCCAGTGGTGAGTATCCAGAGATGTAGACAGCGTTAAATCCATCAAGTTCAGGAAGATCGCCAATATGCAGACCTGAGTTGGCGCCATTATCCGGAAACATAGTGCGTTCTCCGGTTGGATCAACTAGTACAACAACGACTCCAGAATGGCCATTATCAACAACTAAATTGTGATGGCGAACTCCTAAGGCATCGAATTCGTTCACTAGCGCCGAACCTGCCGCATCATTTCCGACATGTCCCACGATGGTGGCGCGGGCATCGGTACGGGTCAGCCAGGCGGCAACATTTCCAGCAGCTCCACCACCATGAGTTGAAATCTGAGCAGGAGTATCGCTGCCGTAGTTGATATCAGATGGCATCACCGCAATCTTGGTGACGACATCAAGCATCACATCACCGATACATAAAACTTTGGCGGTCATGCGTTGTGCACTGCAACAGCGATATCGGCAGCCAGAGCCGAATTGGATTTAATGATTTCAATATTCACCTTGAGTGATTCACCTTCTGAAGCTGTATGGAAATGCTCGAGCAGAAATGGAGTAACAGCCTTTCCAACGATTCCATTCTTGGCAGCGCCTTCTAATCCGCTCTTCAAAATTGCATCGTGACGCGCACGGTCCATCTCTTTCGCGACAGGATTGGCGACAATCAGCGCATGCGCATCTGTCTTGAGTCCACCACGCGCCTTGATGATGGCGGCGATTTCAGCGGCTGAATCGACCTGATATTCGATCGAATAGCCAGAGTCGGTCAGATAGAAACCAGGGAAGTGCGTGGTCCTATAACCAACGACTCCGATAGCAAGAGTTTCTAAGCGTTCTAGCGTTGCGGCAACATCGAGAATAGATTTCACGCCAGCGCAGACGACGGTGATATCTAGATTGGCAAGAGCGGTCAAATCTGCAGATTCATCAAATGATTCATTGGCGCCGCGATGAACACCGCCCAAACCGCCAGTTGCAAAGGTGTGAATTCCAGCAAGGACGGCTAAATGTGCAGTTGCTGCAACAGTGGTTGCTGCGCTCTTTCCGGTGGCTGCGATGATTGCTAAGTCACGACTAGAAGCCTTGGCAATATCATCGCGATTAGCAATCTCAACGAGTTGATCATCGGTCAGACCAATCAGAACTTTTCCATCAAGAATTGCAATCGTTGCAGGGGTTGCACCATGTGCTCGCACAATATCTTCGACTTCGCGTGCAACCTGAAGATTTGAAGGACGCGGTAGACCATGGCTGATGATTGTTGATTCCAGGGCTACAACAGGTTTGCCAGCAGCTAGCGCGCTAGCAACTTCAGGGGATGCAGTAAAAGCAAGCGAATTCATAGTGGCAACAATACTCGTGAGAGGATAAGGCTGTGCACTTGTCGCAGATTCTGCCCTCGGTATTCGCATCCCTTGGATTATCTTCGGCGCAGGATTACTTGGGATGTGGTGAAAGTCCCAGTGGTCGCGAAGTTCTATTCCTCATCGATGGCTTAGGTGCCGATGCAATCAGTGCATATGCAGACCAGATTCCAGTGCTTACGGCAGCTATTGATAAAGGCGTAGTGACAACTTCATTCCCAACTACAACTGCAACAAGTTTGGCGACGTTAACAACTGGTGCAATGCCAGGGGCCCACGGCATGTTGGGTTACACAGTTCGCGTACCTCGAAGTGGGGGACGAGTACTTAACTCACTCAAGTGGGATGAGCGTGTTGACCCACAAGTCTGGCAACCAATCCCAACGCTCTTTGAACAAGCAATGGCCGCTGGCATCACCACAACACATGTGGCAGCAAAGAGATATGAAGGCTCTGGATTTACTCGCGCTGTATTCCGTGGCGCCCATTACAAGGGCGCCAATATTGTTTCTGATTTAGTTGATGAAACAGTTCGCGCTCTGAGCGCTAGCCCATCCTTTGTTTATCTCTACGTCAACGATTTAGATTCAGCAGGACATTCCGATGGCGTGGGTTCTGAGAAGTGGTTGGCTGCGCTGCGCGGTGTTGATCAATTAGTGGCTCAATTACTTCAGAAGGTGCCAGCTGGTACTCGCATCTGGATTACTGCAGACCACGGAATGATCAACGTGCAAGAGAAGGTGGTCTTAGGCCGCGATAACTCGCTGCTGACTGATATTGCAACGATTGCAGGCGAGCCACGTATGCGCCACCTCTATCTGACAACAGAATCAGAGAGCGCCGCCGATGAAGTCATCGACCGTTGGAAAACCGAACTTGGCTCAAAAGTCTCGCTCTTTACTCGCAAGGGCGCAATAGCTGCAGGCCTATTCGGAAGCGATGTCAGCCTTGATGCTGCAGATCGAATTGGTGATGTGATTGCTATTGCGCAGAACAGCGTAGTTTTACTTGATCCAGATCGCGCAGATAAAGAGGGCGAGATGGTGGGCCATCATGGTGGAGATAGTCAGATAGAAAGTTCTGTTCCGCTACTTCTGCTGCAGCGCTAGTTTGTTATTGAGGCTGCTCGTCCTCGGTAGTTTCTTCGCTTTTGCGTCCAAACATAATTTCATCCCATGAAGGAACCTTGGCGCGCGCTGTGATTCCATCTTGTGCATCGGCTACAGATGGAGTTTCGCGAATGACTGCAAGACGTGGAGTCTCTGGTTTTTCTTCAACCGGCTCAAAGAGATCTGCAATACGTGGAATCTCGCGTACTGGTTCTTCGATGCGTGATGGATGGGTTGGTTCAGAGTGAATAATCGCAGTTGCTGCAGCACGTGCTGGAGGTTCTTCATCCAATAACCATGCACCGTTGTCATCACTGGCACTGAGTGCGCGCTTTGCCATATCGAAGTCCCAGGTTGCAACGCCTGAGCCATCGCGGTTAGGGAAGTGGAGTTCGATATGCCAGATGCCATCTGGAAGTCGCCAGGTATTCCAAGAAATTTGATCGATATCTACGCCACGTGGAGATAGCTTGGCAAGAACGACATCGCTAAAGGTGAGATCACTGCGATAAGCATCTTTACGCATTACCAATTCACGAGCGCGATCCAAGATGTATTCGCGCTCTTGCATGATGGGGCCAGAGAAACGCTCTACCTTTTCGACCGTAATCTGTCCTTCGCGAGCGACTTGTTCAAAACTTTCACCAGCGCGCAAGCGACGCTGAATCTCTTTCACCGACATAGTTTCAGTGGCATCACTTGCCGGAACTGAAGTAAGGCGTGGTTGATTTACTGTCGCGCGCAGAGTGTCGCTAATGCGTACGGAGTAGTTGTTGCCTTCGTTATCAACGAGCGCAAGATGGTTGCCATCTTCGGTCTTACCGGTCAGACGGAGTTCGCTCATAGGGGTGAGAATAACTGATGAGGCGGTGATTTTTCGAGAGGAAGACCCTCTAGACTTCATATATGTACGCCGAACTGCTCGAATTAGCGCGAAAAGTTGGCCTCGATGCCGGCGCCCTCTTGATGGAGCGCCCACCCGCATTTGAAATTGAATCAAAATCCACCGCCATCGATATTGCGACGCAGATGGATAAGAAAGCAGAAAAATTCATCGTTGAATCACTTCTTGCTGCACGACCTGACGATGGAATCATCGGCGAAGAAGGTTCGGCGGTAAAGAGCAAATCCGGAATTACCTGGGTCATTGATCCACTCGATGGCACCGTTAATTATTTTTATGGGCTACCTGGATGGAATGTTTCAATTGCAGCCAAAGATCAAGATGGCTCTATTGTGGGCGTAGTCACTGCACCCACTATTAATTCAACATGGTGGGCAACTCGCGGAGGTGGGGCTTTCTACAACGGCCACCAGATTCGCTGCAACGAACCGATTGCAGTAGATCGCGCACTGATCGCAACAGGTTTTCAATACGATGTTGCGCATCGCACGACGCAGATGACAGATCTAGCCAAGCTTGTTCCGCTTGCTCGCGATGTCAGGCGAAACGGCGCAGCAGCGGTGGATCTCTGTCATGTTGCAATGGGCGCACTCGATGGTTATTACGAGGCAGGACTAAAGGAATGGGATTGGGCAGCAGGGGGATTGGTGGCAACAGAAGCCGGTGCTCGCTTTGCTCAGTACGGCCAAGAGCCGCTGCGCACCACCTTGGCGGCAGGGCCGACCTTGCACGCCCATCTCGCCTCACTTCTTGGCTTCACCGCCTAGCAAGCGCTGCACAAAAGGCCGATTTACGCTCAGACCCCCTTTTGTGGCAAGATACGCAGTCTGCGCGGACATATCCGTGCTTGATAGATAAGTAATGAACAGGAATCACCATGAATATTCTCGACGTAGTAGATGCTGCCTCACTCCGCAAGGACATCCCACAGTTCCGCGCAGGCGATGAACTCAAGATCCATGTCCGCGTTATCGAAGGTAACAAGTCACGTCTTCAGGTCTTCCAGGGAATCGTTATCGGTCGCCAGGGCGACGGAGTCCGCGAAACTTTCACAATCCGTAAGGTTTCATACGGCGTTGGCGTAGAGCGCACATTCCCAGTTCACACACCAGTTATTGAGAAGATTGAACTCGTCACCAAGGGCGATGTTCGTCGTGCCAAGCTTTACTACCTCCGCGATCTCCGCGGTAAGGCTGCCAAGATCCGCGAAAAGCGTGATGGCGTTGTTGGCTACGGTGACGGAATCCTTTCGACTCCAGTTGCAGTTGTTGAAGCACCTGTCGTAGAAGAAGCACTGGTTGTGTCCGAGCCAGCTGCGGTTGAAGTTGTGGCAGAGGTTCCAGCTGAAGTTACGACTACAGAAGATGTCGTAGTAACTGAAGCGACCGAAGAGTCTAAGTAAAAAGTAACCCAAACTCTTCATATGTCACGTAAGGGCTCAGTCCTTCGTGAGTTCCCGATTCTTGTAATCGTTGCGCTCGCTGTTTCGCTTGTCATCAAATCTTTCTTGGTGCAGTTCTTCTATATCCCATCGGGGTCTATGGAGAACACACTGCAGATCAATGACCGTGTAGCAGTCAATAAACTTCCATTTATCTCAAAGTCCATTGAACGCGGCGATGTCGTTGTCTTCCGCGATCCATCCAATTGGCTACCTGAGCCTTATGCCGATAACCAGAACAAGGTAATCGCCAAGATTAAAGATGGCCTTGTGCTTGTCGGTGTTCTGCCCAACCCAGCAAAGCAGTACTTGGTTAAGCGAGTCATTGGCGTAGCGGGCGATAACGTTGTCGGAAAAGATGGCGTAGTCACCATCAATGGCAAGAAAACAACGGAGCCATATATTTTTGCTGGCAATAAGGCGAGCGAGTTAGATTTCAATGTCACAGTGCCTGAAGGAAAGGTCTGGGTCATGGGAGATCATCGTGGAGCTTCTGCTGACTCTCGTTACCACCAAGATGATGTGAATAATGGTTTTGTTCCTGTCTCTAAGGTGACGGGACAAGTTTTTGGCATTATCTGGCCATTTAAGAATCTTGGTCTTGTTCCTTCTCAGAATCCAATCAAGTAACTTTTACTTCCATGAAAGCGATCGAAGAGCTTCTTCGTAACGCTGGCATCACCCCGATTGCTGGAGTAGATGAAGCAGGGCGCGGACCATGTGCTGGACCTCTTGTAGTTGCTGCTGTGATTCTTAAAGAACCGTTTGCTCCCGAACTCGCAGCTGTGCGAGATTCAAAAGAAGTTCCAGAATCTAAACGTGATGCTCTCTTTGATGCAATCATGGATATTGCCGAAAGCGTTTCAGTTATCACTGTATCGGCTGCTGAAGTTGATGAACGTGGAGTGCATGCAGCAAACCTTGATGGCATGCGCCGTGCAGTCAAGGGCTTACACATTGAACCTGCCTATGTCCTGACAGATGGATATGCCATTGAAGGACTCGCAATTCCTAACGTAGCCGTATGGAAGGGCGATCAAGTAGTTACCGCGATTAGCGCAGCCTCCATTATTGCCAAGGTGACGCGTGATCGGTTGATGGTTGAACTGGATGCGATATATCCGCAATACGGATTTGCTCAACATAAGGGCTATATCACTGCAGCCCATACTGCAGCGCTACAAGCGCATGGACCATGTGCAGAACATCGCAAGTCTTTTTCAAATATTGCATCTTTACTTCGCTAGTTATACACAGCGCATAAAACGTTAGCCGCTGGTAGGTGCGTGGCAATTTACTCTGCCGCCCATGGTGACAAGTACACGTAAGAAGAGTCCAGGAAAGAAGCAACGGATCGGCGCCTTTGGAGAAGAAGTCGTTGCGCAGCACCTTCTTTTGCGAGGCGATGAAATACTCGAACGGAATTGGCGGGTGCGAGAAGGAGAAATAGATTTGGTTTCTCTTGGCGCAGATGGCCTCTTTCACTTCATAGAAGTTAAGACCCGTAGCTCGCTCGCCTTCGGACATCCACTCGAAGCGATTAACAGAGATAAGGCGCACCGCATGCAACGGTTGGCGCTGGCTTGGCTGGCAACTCATGGATGCTTGGGATGCGACTACACAATCGATGTTGCCGCAGTTCTCATCAGCGCTGATGGTTCACATGCCCTTGAATACCGTGCGGCAATTTTATGAGTATCGGCCGCACAGAATCAGTTGCCTTACTTGGCCTCGCAGGTAACCTCGTTGAAATTGAAGTTGATATCGCAGATGGACTTCCTGGTTTTTCGCTCTTGGGACTTCCTGATGCAGCGCTCTCTGAATCTCGAGATCGGGTGCGCGCTGCACTGATCAACAGCCAAGAAACCTGGCCGAATAAGAAAGTAACTGTCTCACTATCACCTGCATGGTTGCCGAAGAGTGGGTCAGGCTTTGATTTATCTATTGCACTGGCACTTCTCATCGCCCAGCAAACTCTTCCGCAGGCACCCTTCGTACAGACAACTATCTTGGGCGAACTCGCACTCGATGGAAAAATTCGAGCGGTTCGCGGTGTTCTTCCTGCCCTGATTGCTGCATATAAATCTGGCATACGTCGCGCCATCGTGCCTGCCGCTAATCGAGCAGAGGCGCAATTAATGAGCGCGATGGAAGTTCTTACCTTTGCCACAATTCATGAAGTTGCCACGTGGGCGCGCACAGGGGTCACGCAACAAGTACAGGAGTTAGATCTTGAAATTGACGACTCTTCTAGCTACCTAGATTTTGCAGACGTTGCAGGGCAAGGCAAAGCTCGACAAGCTGCCGAGATTGCAGCAAGCGGGGGACATCATCTACTTCTCATGGGTCCACCGGGTGCGGGAAAGACGATGATTGCATCCCGCATTCCAACAATCTTGCCTGAATTAGATCTTGAACAAGCGCTCGAAGTAACTGCAGTTCACTCAATCTCTGGCGGGCTTGGCGATCGCTCTCCAATGTCACGCCTGGCACCGATTATCTCGCCACATCACACGGCATCTCGCGTAGCAATTGTTGGTGGTGGTTCGCACATCATTAAACCCGGTGCCTGCAGCTTGGCGCATCATGGCGTTCTCTTTATCGATGAAGCTCCAGAATGCGCAGTTGGCGTATTGGATTCTCTCCGTCAACCGCTTGAATCAGGAACAATCACTATTACTCGAAGCGTAGGCAACATAACTTTCCCTGCACATTTTCTCTTAGTTCTTGCGGCCAACCCATGTCCATGTGGCAAGTTCATCGGTAAAGGTCGCGCATGCACGTGCACTTCGATACAAGTACGGCGTTATCTCGGCAAACTCTCCGGCCCTCTAATGGATCGAATAGATATGCGGGTAATCGTTGAACCGGTCGGCAGAGTTGAGATGGCACAGACCGAACTAGGTGAATCTAGTTCAACTATTCGACAGCGCGTGATCGCAGCACGAGCTGCAGCTGCCAAGCGTTTTGTGGCTCAGCCCTGGAAGCTCAATGCACAGATACCAGCGCGTGAACTTCGCAATACTTATAAGCCAGAACGTACCGCCATGAATTTCCTGCACGATGAGCTAGACCGCGAACGCCTGACTGCACGTGGACTTCACAAAGTCATCCGGCTTTCGTGGACTTTGGCAGATTTAAGTGGGCATCCAACTCCCACGCTCGCTGATGTGCAGCGAGCATATGCACTTCGCGAAGGATCTGAACTATGACTGTATCCGCAATCCGGCTCGCACTTCTGACTGCAATTGAACCGGGAACACATTTCTGGACGCGAGAAATATTTAGCCATGGAATCGAAGAAGTCCACGCAAGAATTATTGGACGTGCATATGACCCAATTAAGTATGCCAACATCATCGATAAAGTAAGCAGATTTGATGCAGATACAGAGTTTGCAAAGATACAAGCTGCAGGTGCGCATCTGCTCACCCCTGAAGATCGCGATTGGCCAATACGTGTTGATGATCTGGAATCTCCACCGATTGCACTCATAGTGAAGGGGCGTAGAGATCTCTTCACAAATCCATCTCTTGCCATCGTCGGCACACGTAATCCAACTCCTTATGGAACGCGTATCGCAGGCGATTTCGCAGCAGGGTTTGTCGATCGCGAATGGGACATCGTTAGTGGTGGCGCATATGGAATTGATTCGGCGGCGCATCGCGGCGCACTGGTGGCTGAAGGTCGCACTATCGCTGTGATTGCATCCGGAATTGATATGCCTTATCCATCTGGAAATTCTCGCCTCTTCGATGAAATCTGTGAGAACGGAGCAATCATCAGCGAAGTTGCACCTGGTGTTCCGGCGCTGCCACACCGCTTCTTGACTCGTAATCGCATCATTGCGGCGCTTTCGCAGAGCACGTTGGTGGTGGAGGCGGCATTTCGAAGTGGATCTCTGCGTACTGCTCGTGATGCAGCTCAATTATTGCGACCAGTCATGGCGATACCTGGTCCCATCAATTCACCTTCATCTGAAGGTTGCCATCGCCTCATTGGCGAGCGAGCAGCCGAACTTGTGACATCAGTTGCCGATGCTTGCGAACTAATTTCGGCTCTTTAGGTTCTTCTCCGATGTAATGAGAGAATAAGCCCATGAGTAACTTCCGTTCTGGGTTTGTCGCAATTGTCGGCCGCCCAAATACTGGAAAATCAACTCTTATCAACGCTCTCGTAGGTAGCAAGATTGCAATTACTTCACCGCATCCAAACACTACGCGCCATGCTATTCGTGGCATCGTTAACAATGAGGCTTTCCAGGCAGTGCTCGTTGACACCCCCGGAATTCATAAGCCAAAGACACTCCTTGGATTCCGACTCAATGCAGTTGTCAATGAGAGTTTAGATTCAGTGGACATCGTGATGATGTGCCTACCTGCAGATGAAGTATCGGGCGCGGGAGATGTTTTTCTGGCAGCTGAGATTGCCAAATACCCACGCGCTAAGAAGTTTGCACTCGTCACAAAGACAGATTTAGTTTCTAAGAAGAATTTAGCTACACGTTTGCTCAGCGTAAATGAACTGGCCCAAGGCTTTACCTGGGATGAAATCGTGCCAATTTCAGCAGCAATTCACGAACAGATTGACCTCCTTGAAAAGTTGATTGGTGGTGCGCTGCCTGAGGGTCCAGCTTTCTACCCAACAGATATGAAGAGCGATCAGAATATTCAACAGTTGATCTGCGAACTCATTCGCGAGGCAGCCCTTCGTGATGCACGTGAAGAGTTGCCGCATTCGATTATGGTCACCATTGACGAGATGTCAGAGCGTGAAGAAAAGGGCAGCCGCCCTTTCTTTGATATTCACGCCACTATCCACGTTGAGCGTGATTCACAGACTGGCATCTTGCTCGGACATCAAGGTGAGCGTCTGAAAGATATTGGCACACGTGCACGTAAAGATATCGAGCGAGAACTAGGAGCAAGAATCTTTCTTGGCCTGCACGTGAAGGTCTCTAAAGAGTGGCAGCGCGATCCTAAGTTGCTAGAACGTCTTGGATTTACTGAGCGCTAATTGCACCTGTTGCTAGGGCAATCAAAAGTGCAGTTCCTAGAGCTACACGATAAACAACAAACGGCATAAAGCTCTTTGTTGAGATGTACTTCATCAACCAAGCAATCACTGCGTAACCGACAAAGAATGCTGTGACGGTAGCTGCAAATATCTCTGGAAGTGAATAGACAGATGATGCATCTTCACTGACTGCAGCCTGAAGTTGATAGAAACCACTTCCGAATACGGCAGGAAGTGCCAATAGGAATGAGTAACGGAGCGCCGCTTCGCGCTTGTATCCAAGGAGTCGACCGAAGGCAATTGTGGCGCCAGATCGTGAAACTCCAGGAATCAGCGCCAGCGCTTGCGCAAAGCCATATCCAATTCCATCACGTGCGTTTAGTTGTGCAAGTACTTTCTCATTCTTGCCCACGTAATCCGCTAGACCAAGGATGAGCCCAAAGACAATGAGCATTGATGCCACAATCCATAGCGCTCTAAAGTTGTTGGTGATGTATTCCTCGCCGAAGTAACCGAGAATAACAATGGGAAGAGTTCCGATAATGATGAGGTTTCCAAGGCGAGCTTCCGGCGAACCATCGCGCTTAAACCACGCCTTGGCAATCGCGAGAATATCTCTTCGGAAGTAGAGCAGGACAGCGAGTTCGGTACCAATCTGAGAGATGGCAGTAAAGGCAGCTCCAGGATCTTTTGCACTCGGTAGAAATTCACCCGTGATGCGAATGTGTGCGCTAGAAGAGATAGGTAGAAATTCCGTAAGACCCTGAATTAGACCTAAGAAGATGGCTTCAAGCATGGCGAAAGTATCTCAAGATTTATTGCGCAGCTGGCTTGCGGCTCGCAAGATATGAACCAATTAATACAAGTGGCAAGCCAATCAGAATGCCGACCGTCAAAGGTTCATTCAAAATGATGACACCTAGAACTACTGCAAATGCGGTATTGAGATAGGTAACCAGCGATCCACGTGCGACTCCGATAATGGCCGCAAGAGCGAAGAAGGCGACAAAGGCAGCGCCTGTTGAAAGAACTCCAAGGCCGATGATTGCACCGATGGCTTCATTAGAAATCGCATGTGTTGGCCACTGCACGACCGTGAAGGGAAGATAGAAGAGGGCGGTCATCGCCATTGCAACTGCATTGATAGCAATACCTGAAACGTGGGGAAGCGCGCTCTGCACCATCATCACCGCATAGGAATATCCGATAGATGCAATCAAGACCATTGCAATAGAGAGTGGATCGGCAGCGCCGGTAATGCTCTCGATTCCAATAACAGCAATAAGTCCAACAAAGCCAAGGATGATTCCAATCAGGCGAGTGTGATGCCAGACTGTTTTATCTCCACGCATTGAGGCAAAGATGGTTGCCCAGATAGGAACTGATGCAACTAATAACCCAGCTAGCCCCGATGAAATCTTCTGCGCAGCTGTTCCAATAAGAATCCAAGGTCCAATCATTTCAAGAACGGCATAGAAACCGACATATTTGATTCCTTTTATCGCGGGAATCAACTGCTTCTGCTTGATTGCGATTGGAAGCAAGATGGCGGCGCCGATAGCGGTACGCAGAAAAACCACAGTGGCAGGTGAAAAGCCATTCTCGGGATCAACGGCTACCTTGATAAAGAGGTAGGGAATGCCCCATAAGAAACCAACGAGAATAAAGAGAAACCAGCCGCGGCGTGACATTTAAGAGATAACGCTCCTATACAAAGAGATGGTCTGTTCAGCTACAGCATCCCAGCCAAAATGTGTTTCTGCTCGAACTCGACCAGCTTTTCCATACTTCTCAAGGCGAGCGGGATCTGCCATCAGGTCCGATATTGCGGCAGATAAATCTGATTCAAAGCGAGTGTGATCTGGTGTGTAGTCAACCAAGATTCCTGTCTCTTGGTGTGAAACAACTTCTGGAATTCCGCCGACTCGTGATGCCAGAACTGCAGTTTCGCAGCCCATCGCCTCTAAGTTAACAATTCCAAGTGGTTCATAGATAGAAGGACATAGGAAGAGATCTGCTTGGGTAAGGGCGGCAGTTAACTTGTCATGGGGGAGCATCTCTTTAATCCACCAGACATTTGAGCGAGTTGCCTGTAGCTCTGCAATCAGCGTGGCAACTTCGTTCCCAATAGTTTCTTCATCTGGACTACCGGCGGCAAGTACCAGCCCATATTCTGCCGGCACGTTCTTCCAGGCGCGCAGTAAATGTGCGAGCCCTTTCTGGCGAGTGATGCGGCCAACGAACATGGCATATCGCCCAGTTATACCAAACTCTTGCAGCACTGCTGGGTTGTTATTTGGTGCAAATTTACTTGTATCAACGCCATTGCGAAGGGTGACAACCTTCTTCGGATCAACGTCGGGATATGCCTGAAGGACATCTGCGCGCATTCCATCGCTGACTGCAATGATTGCAGCAGCTGCTTCATAAGAAGTCTTTTCGGCCCAAGAAGAAATCTGATAGCCGCCACCTAGTTGTTCAGCCTTCCAAGGGCGAAGTGGCTCAAGAGAGTGCGCGCTGACGATATGCGGTGTGCCATAGAGAAGTGAAGCAGTGTGGCCAGCCATGTTGGCATACCAAGTATGGGTGTGGATGACATCAACGTTGCCAAGATTATGTGCAATCAAAAGATCTGTCGCAATTGCTTGCAGCGCAGGATTAGCTTGAGCAAACTCAATTGGTGTGTCATAACCAAAGGCGCCATCACTGCGTGGACCACCAAAGCAGTGCACATCAACTTCAATTCCAGAAACCTTGCGAAGGGCTTGCGTTAATTGGACTACGTGTACTCCAGCACCGCCATAGACTGCCGGTGGCCACTCTTTAGTGACAATTCCAATACGAGTAGCGCTCACTTCCCAAGGGTATCGTCTTGCTCTAGATAGATTGAATCAACTTGGGTAGCCTTGAGCCATGGCTCGCTTTGAAACTCCACTAGGAATCGTTCTTGCGGGCGGTGAAGGCAAGCGATTGATGCCACTGACCGCAGATCGCGCAAAGCCAGCAGTTCCATTTGGTGGTTCATATCGCCTCATTGACTTCGTACTTTCAAATCTCGTCAATGCAGAAATGCGCAAGATTGCAGTACTTACTCAGTACAAGTCCCATTCACTCGACCGCCACATCACCACCACTTGGCGCATGTCGACTCTTCTCGGAAATTACATCACCCCAGTACCGGCACAACAGCGCCTCGGACCACGTTGGTATACAGGTTCTGCTGATGCAATCCTGCAGAACTTCAACTTGATTCAGGATGAGAACCCAAATCACGTTCTGGTCTTTGGCGCTGACCACGTTTATCGGATGGATCCGAGCCAGATGTTTGATCAACATCTTGAAACTGGTGCAGGGATTACCATCGCAGCGATTCGTATGCCGCGCGCTGAAGCGCATGAATTTGGCGTTATTGAGTTAGCTGAAGATGGCATCACCATTAAGGCTTTCCACGAAAAACCATCTAACCCGCCTGCAATGCCAGGACATCCTGATCTCGCGCTGGTTTCAATGGGTAACTACATCTTCAAGCGCGATGTGATGGAAGAAGCTCTCATCCTTGATTCAGAAGATTTAGAGTCTCGCCACGATTTAGGTGCCAACATCATCCCAATGCTGACAAAGGCAGGAGTTGCAAAGGTTTACGACTTTGAAAACAATGTCGTTCCTGGTGCAACCGAGCGCGATAAGGGTTACTGGCGCGATGTTGGTTCCATCGATGCGTACTACGACGCGCATATGGATTTAGTTTCTATCCACCCAATCTTTAATCTCTATAACCGCGAATGGCCGTTGCTGACCAACCCGCCATCACTGCCACCTGCCAAATTCAGCGCCAACGGAATCGCACAGGATTCAATTGTGGGAGCCGGTTCAATTATTGCTGGTGGGCACGTCAATCACACCGTAACTTCCTACGATGTTCATGTTGGTACTGGCGCTTTTGTTGATGGCGCCGTCTTGATGCCTGGGGTAAAAATTGGTGATCGCGCAGTTATCCGCAAGGCGATTATTGATAAGAGCGTGGTTGTGGAAGCTGGTGCGCAGATTGGCGTAGATCTCGAGCGAGACCGTCAGCGCTTTACCGTGACTGAAAGCGGAATCGTTGTCGTCGGCAAGGGAGCAATAGTTAAGGCGTAAGTCTTACTATCTCGGCAGCTGAAAAATCAATTGCCTGTGCTGCCGCAGGCGTTACCGCCATATTGGTAAAGAAACCATGAATCATTCCGTCATAACGTTTGTAAGTGGCGTCCACACCATCACGAGTAAGTAGCTCTACGTACTTTTCGCCATCGCTGAGCAACGGATCGTATTCGGCGGTAATAACAATTGCTGGAGCAAGGCTTTTGAAATCGCGCGCCTGCATAGGTACTGCATAAGGATTTTGACTATGGGCATCGCCTTGTAAATACTGTTGCCAGAACCATTGCATCGCTTGCGTCGAGAGCCCATACCCACTGGCGTTCTGTAGAAAAGATTCAGTTTCGAAATCTAGGCCATTGCATGGATAGATCAATAGTTGGAAAGCTAAGGCGATGGCGTTATCGCGCGCCTTCAGCGCAACAGCTGATGCCAAATTAGCCCCGGCGCTATCTCCAGCTACACCTAACTTGCTGATATCTACACCGAGTTCGGCTGCATTCTGCATAACCCAGAGAAGCGTCGCATAGCAATCATCAAATGGAATCGGGAAAGGATGTTCAGGGGCTTTCTGATAGTTAACGCTAATGATGGTGGCGTCGCTCTGATTTGCTAAGCGCGAAAGCGATGCATCGTAGATATCAAGAAAGTTAAGTACCCAACCGCCACCGTGGAAGTACACAATGGTGCGCTCTGAAACTTTGCCTGGTCGATAGATGCGAATAGGAAGGTCTGCAGTAGGTCCTGGAATAAATCGATTTGTTACTTCAAAGAGAGGTTCTGGTGTACCCGCTAGCGCTGGTCTGCTCTGCGTGTTACGGCGAATAACGTCAATCGGCGCTTCCCATACTTGCGGAAGACCTGCAGCCGCCGCCGCTTCGAGGAACGCTTTAATCTCTGGAGCAAGTGGCATAGCGTTATTGAATCAGAGTTCACCGCGCGAGAGAAGGTCAAGTACTTCCTGCGCACGCTCTTGTAATTGCGGCAGATCACTCAGACGGTTGATTCCAGCTAACTGTTGCGCCATTCGATGGTTTTTGGCGAAGCGATCGCGATGACGCGCTAGGAAATCCCAATACAAAGTAGTAAATGGACAGGCATCTTCTCCTACCCTTTTCTTTGGATCAAAGGGGCAGCTCTTGCAGTAATTACTCATCTTTGAGATATATGAACCGCCTGAGGCATAGGGCTTTGTTGCCAACTTTCCGCCATCTGCATGCAAACTCATACCAATTACATTTGGAACCATCACCCAATCAGCTGCATCGATAAAGGAGCGTCGCATCCAATCGAGAAACTCTTGCGGAGAAGTGCCTGTAATCAGCGCCAGGTTGCTCAAAACCATGAGTCGTGGAATGTGATGAACCCAAGCGCGCGCTTCAATATCGCGTACATTTGTTGATACACAGTTCATCTTTGTCTTAGTTGAATCTTCAAAGAGAGGCAGTAGCGGCCGATTTGCCGCCAAAGAGTTTTCAGCCCGGTAGAGATCTCCAAAGAACCAGTAGAGCCCATTGATGTATTCACGCCAGCCGATAATCTGACGGATAAACCCTTCAGCTCCTGCAAGTGGAATATCGCCCTTCTTAAATCTCTTAAGAGCAGCTGTCACAACTTCTTCTGCATGGAGCAGGCCCACATTGAGATAGGGGCTTAGTAGTGAGTGATTGACCGCCCAGCTTTGGGTGGTCATGGCATCTTCATAGGCGCCAAATTCAGCGAATGCCTTGTCGAGAAAATGATTGAGTTGCTCAAGGGCTGCAGCACGCGTTGTGCCCCACGTTGTATCGGGAGCATCGCCATAGACCGGTAATTTTCGATTAGCGATCTCTTGCAGAACCTTTTTATCAATCTCATCCCGCGCATGTTCTAGGTATGGCGGCCACTGATGTTTACCTTTTGGGGGAGGCAGGCGATTATCGGCATCGTAGTTCCAACGTCCACCAACAGGATCTGCACCCTCCATCAAGATATTGAGGCGTTGCCGCTGCGCGCGATAGAAGTTCTCCATGACAAGGCTCTTCTGCGCACCCGCCCACTGCGCAAAGAGAGGTCGGGGAGTTAAGAAGAAATTATTGGGGATAAGCGTGATTCCCAGCTCTTGAAATTGTTGTAGTTGCTGATGTGAAGAAGGCTCTGCTGCTATCAGTTCAGCGCTTGGGTTGTCGCTGCGATATTGCGCAATCCCTGATGCTGTATCAGCGCTACGAATGAGAGTGACCTGAAAACCTTCATCTTTAAGCTGCTGCAGAAAGTGATCACGAGATGAGATAAGAAAGAAGAGGCGCTGCAAGTGCCACGTGCGCGTGGTGAGCATCCGTTCACTCTCAATGAAGAGAATCTGATGGGTCGCTGGGGTAGCTTCTTTGAGCGCCCCATAATTGCGGTGCAGGTGATCGTTAAGAAGAAGAACCGTTGCTAGTGGCGCTACCAAGTTTGCGTTCTATCTCGCAGTAAACGGTATTGCTCTACAACCTCTGGAGTAGCTGGAGCATGAGCAGAGTGAACTGCACCTAAATTCCATTTTGGTGCAGTGGCGGTTCCTAAGAGCGCCCATGCTGCTTGGCGAGCTGCACCATCTGCAACATACTCACCAGGTTGGGGAACAAGTACTTCGCGACCGAAGAGCGAAGATGCAATAGTAGAGATTGCAGGGTTTTTGGCAGCGCCACCGATAAGAAGAACGCGCTTTACATTTACTCCAAGATCTACGAGAGCATCCACTGCATCAACTAGACCACACAACATTCCTTCAATCATGGCGCGCGCAATATCTTCCGGGTTTGAGTTAGTCAGATTCATGCCAGCAAAGACGCCCTTGGCGTTGGGGCGATTAGGCGTGCGCTCTCCTTCAAAGTAGGGGAGAAGCGTTAATCCGTGTGCACCAGGTGATGCGGCTAGCGCTAGTTGACCAACTTCATCATGGCTCTTTCCAAGAATTCGGGTCGCAGCATCCAATATACGCGCTGCATTTAAGGTGCAGACAAGTGGAAGATAGCGACCAGTTGCATCTGCAAATCCAGCTACTGCGCCACTTGGATCATGCGTTGGAGTATCTGAAATTGCAAAGGCGGTACCGCTTGTTCCCAGTGAGACAACAACATCTCCTGGCTCTGCTTGCACGCCGAGCGCTGCGGCTGCATTGTCTCCAGCGCCTGCTGCAATCGGAATTCCTGAGAGAGTCTTTCCGCCAAAGGCTGCAGGTTCAATAATGCGTGGAGCGATGATGGTGCGGTCGGTTCGAAGAACTGAACTCAAAATATCGTGGCGGTAGGTAGATGTCACAGGGTTGAAGTAACCGGTTCCTGATGCATCTGATCTATCGGTAAAGAGAAGATCAAAATCTTTTCCACCCTGCATCTGCCATGACAACCAATCATGTGGCAACGCAACCGCAGATACTTTCGCTGCGTTCTCTTTCTCATTATCTGCAACCCAACGCAATTTAGATGCAGTGAAAGCTGCAACCAAAACAGAACCCACTTGTTCTGCAGTTTTTGCTGGTCCACCTAATTCTGAATTGAGATCGTCTGCGCTGGTTGCCGAGCGAGTGTCATTCCATAAGAGCGCTGGCCTAATGACGTTACCTGCAGCATCAAGTGTGACCATGCCGTGTTGCTGTCCACCAATGGAGATAGCGCTGACATCTTCGATTCCGCCAGCAGCTGCAATGGCGGCGTTAAGAGCAGTCAACCAATGTGCTGGATCAACCTCAGTGCCATCAGGGTGTGGCGCACGGCCTTGGCGAATTAACTCACCAGTATCTGCGTGACGAATCACAACTTTGACCGATTGCGTAGATGAATCCACGCCAGCCACTAATTTTCCCGCTTGGTGGTCACTATTAGCCATGAGCAAAGGCTAGACTGTGCCAGTCAGTGTTGACCACAGTGCGGCTTAATTACAGCCAAATCTCACTTTATTTTGGAGCGTTGCAATGCGTATTGGAATTCTTACTGGTGGCGGAGACTGCCCAGGGCTTAATGGCGTTATCCGTGGAGTAGTAACAAAGGGAATCAAAGAGTACGGATATGAATTCGTTGGATTCCGCGATGGTTGGAAGGGCCCTCTTGAGGCGCTGACCATGCCCCTTGATCTTGCAACAGTAAAGCCAATTCTTGCCAAGGGTGGCACCATCCTTGGATCTTCACGTACCAACCCATTTAAGATCGAAAACGGCGTTGAGCGAATTAAGCAGAACCTCGCTAATCAAGGTATCGATGTTCTTATCGCAATCGGCGGCGAAGACACTCTTGGCGTCGCGACTAAGCTCGATGCTCTTGGCGTCAAGGTCATCGGCGTTCCAAAGACAATCGACAACGATCTCAACAACACAGATTTCACATTTGGGTTTGATACATCAGTGAATATTGCAATGGAAGCAATTGATCGCCTCCATACAACTGCTGAATCTCACCACCGCCCACTTATCGTTGAAGTGATGGGTCGTCACGCAGGTTGGATTGCTCTCCACTCAGGTATCGCAGGGGACGCGGCATGCATCTTGATCCCTGAAGTGAAGTTCTCAGTCGACAAGGTCTGCGAATTTGTTAACTCTCGCTTTAAGACTGGAACTGCTCCGATTATCGTCATCGCTGAAGGCGCCATTCCACAAGATGGCGACATGATCACAAAGGATCAACCACTCGATGCCTTTGGCCACGTACAACTTTCAGGTATCGGCGATTGGCTCGCGAAAGAGATTGAGTCAAAGACGGGACATCAGACACGTTGCACCGTTCTTGGACATATTCAGCGTGGTGGAACCCCATCAGCATTCGATCGCGTCTTGAGCTCGCGCTTCGGACTTGAGGCAATTACTGCTGTACATGACGGCGACTTTGGAAAGATGATGGCCTTACATGGCACCAAGATTGCGCGCGTGCCTCTGGCATCTGCAACAGATGTCCTCAAGACCGTCCCTATCGAGCGCTACGAGGAGATCACTTCGTTCTTTGGTTAATCTCCGCGCGAGATTGCAACCGAATTGCCTACTCTTATGACTATGACATCGCCTTCCTCACAGCTCGATAACCTCTTTGACCCTGCCCTCGTTGCGGCTCAGCAACCAAACTGGCCAGGTGGAAAAGATGGTGCACCGCTAGCAAAAGCTGTCGCTGAACTTCGCGCACTTCCACCACTCGTCTTTGCTGGTGAGTGCGATGATTTGAAGGCGAAGATTGCTGAAGCTGCCGCGGGTCGCGCGTTCTGGTTACAAGGTGGAGATTGCGCTGAAACATTTAGCTCAGCGACTGCAGATTCAATTCGCAATCGCATCAAGACAATTCTGCAGATGGCTGCCGTCTTGCAGTACTACTCAAGCTTGCCGGTGATCAAGGTTGGCCGTATGGCGGGGCAGTTCGCTAAGCCACGTTCGAATGATCTTGAGACCCGTGGCGATGTCACGCTTCCTGCCTACCGCGGAGATGCCGTCAACGACATTGAATTTACTGAAAGCGCACGCACACCGGATCCACAACGTTTGGTGCGCGTCTACAACACTTCTGCTGCAACGCTTAATTTAGTTCGCGCCTTTACTCGCGGAGGCTTTGCGGATCTGCGCCAAGTCCACGAATGGAACAAGGGCTTTATCCGCGATTCCAAGTTCGGCGATAAGTACGAGCAGATGGCAAATGAGATTGGCCGCGCACTTTCATTTATGCAATCAGCAGGCGTTGATCCTGAGCAATTTAAGGCTGTTGATTTCTACGCTAGCCATGAAGCGCTCATCATCGAATACGAGAAGGCTTTGACCCGTATCGATTCACGTACTCAACTTCCATACGATGTTTCAGGTCACTTCATCTGGATTGGCGAACGTACACGCCAACTCGATGGTGCTCATGTTGATTTTGCATCTAAGGTGCGCAACCCAATTGGAATCAAACTTGGGCCAAAATCCACAGTCGAAGATGCACTTGCTCTCATTGCCAAGCTCAACCCCGATAACGAGCCAGGGCGCATTACCTTCATTACGCGTATGGGTGCAGGCAAGATCCGCGAAGCACTTCCCGCACTAGTCGATGGCGTCACCAAGTCCGGTGCGCAGGTTCTGTGGGTCTGCGATCCAATGCACGGCAACACATTTGAATCAAAGAATGGTTACAAGACTCGTAACTTTGAAGATGTTCTTGATGAAGTACGTGGCTTCTTTGAAGTACATAAGAAGCTCGGCACCCATCCAGGTGGAATCCATATCGAACTCACCGGTGATGATGTAACCGAGTGTCTTGGCGGCGGCAATGAAGTCTCAGAGAAGGACCTCGAGTCACGTTATGAGACAGCCTGCGACCCACGCCTCAATCACTCGCAATCACTTGAGCTCTCATTTTTGGTTGCTGAAATGTTGCGCGACCGCTAATTTAGCGAGCGTGCCGCTTCTTCTCTCTACTATCTCCACACCAATCGGAAACCTTAATCTGATTGCAGATGAGCACATTCTGCTCGCGGCTAATCTCTCAAGCCTTAAGGCGCTGAAGAAGAGCCTTAGCCAAGAAGATTCTAAGAAAGAGATCAAGAACGTCTCGCGAATCCCCATCATTACCGATCTCATTGGTGACTACTTTGATGGCGATGTTTCAGCGATTAACGCAATTAGCGTTCGCCAACCTGGAGCTTCTTTTTCGCAAGCTGCTTGGAAAGCTATGAAGAAGGTCAAAGCTGGAAAAGTTATCTCCTATGGCGAACTTGCAGAGCGTGCGGGCAGCCCTGCTGCTGTTCGTGCCGCTGGAAGTGCTTGTGCCAAGAATGCAATTGTCTTAATAGTGCCGTGCCACCGCATCGTAAAAACTGGAGGAGCGCTCGGCAATTATGCCTATGGGTTAGATAAGAAAGAGTGGCTACTTCGCCACGAGGGCGCCCTTTAAAATTTCAATCGCTTGATCGCATTGCGCATCATCAAAATCTAGATGAGTAACAAGACGTGCGTAATGTGGGCCAAGAGCGCTGATCCAGAGCCCGGCTTCTTTACAACGTGATGCCAATTCTGCTGCGGTAATTCGAACCTTGGAAAGTTCTAGCCCAACAATGTTGGTCGCAACTTTCTTTGGGTCTACAAGGGATGAATCGATTGCAGCAAGGGCGACAGCAATCTTTTGGGCACGTAAGTGATCCTCTGCCAACCGCGCAATATTGTGATCGAGTGCGTAATGGCCAGCTGCTGCCAAGATTCCAACCTGTCGCATGCCAGCGCCATAACGTTTGCGCCAGATGCGCGCTTCTTGAATCCGCTCTTTGGTGCTGATCATCAGTGAACCAACGGGAGCTCCAAGCCCTTTTGAAAGACAGACGCTGATGGTGTCAAAGTGCTTGCCGTACTCTGCAAAGGAAACACGGGATGCAACATGAGCATTCCAGATGCGCGCACCATCTAGATGCATGGCAATTCCTCGTGCACGTGCTGCCACCGATAACTTCTCAATCTCGGAAATGGGTTGCACAGTTCCGCCACCAAAGTTATGGGTGTTCTCGACCGCAATTGCTTTGGTAGAAACTAGATAAGGACCTGCATTCTCATGTGCGATGGTAAGTGGATCTTCAGCGCGCAGAAGTCCATCTTCAGCAGGCCAGGTGCGGGTAGTAATTCCACTAAAAGTTGCTGCAGCGCCTAACTCAGCTCGCACAATATGCGAACGAGTTTCTACGAGAAGTTCTTCACCAGGCTTTACAAGTGTGCGGATGGAGAGTTGGTTGGCAAGTGAGCCTGTAGGGCAGAAGAGCGCAGCTTCATGACCGAAAAGAGCTGCAACACGTTCTTCGAGCGAGTTAACAGTTGGATCATCGCCGTAAACATCATCACCGACAGCGGCGTTAGCAATAGCTTCGCGCATCGCAGCCGTTGGCTGCGTTACCGTGTCAGAACGTAGATCAATTGCCATGTTAGGACTCCTTCAGCACAATCATAAACATAGCGGTTAAGACCATAAGACCACCAAAGAGCGCCTTTATCGTCAGTGATTCTCCACCGAAGGCGAGAGCAAAGATTGCCGCAAAGACAACCTCCATCGTCAAGATAACGGCAACCTTGGTTGCGCTCATATGAGCCTGAGACCAAGTTTGAACAACAAATGCCAGCGCTGTGCAGATAATGGCTGTGTAGAAGACAACTAACCATCCACTGAGATTTACCGGTAAGTCATAACCTTGAGCAAAAGACAACGTTCCTGTCATTAAGGTGCAGGTTGCTAGCTGAACGATAGTCATCGCGTAAACATCGAGACCGTTGCTCCATTGCCCCAAGGTGACAATGTGTGCTGCAAAGGCGAGGGCGCAGAGAAATACTAAGAACTCTCCAAAACCTAAACTCCAACCGCGAAGAGATAAGAGCGCAAGGCCTGCAGTTGCTAAGGCAACGCACCCCCAAGTAAAACGTGTGATTTTTGCCTTCAAGATAAGCGCTGCAATAAGTGGCGTTGCAACTACATAGAGCCCGGTGATAAATCCTGTGATTGCAGCTCCAGCGATTGCTAAACCTAAAGTTTGGAGTACATAGCCTGCTCCAAGAAAGAGACCTGCAATAAATCCCTTGCGCAAAATTTCTGGAGTAATTCTCTGAAGAACGCTTGGTTGTATGGCAAGCATGGCGAGAACTGCGACTAGAAAGCGGGTAAAGAGAAAGCTATTGACGCCCTGTTTTTCAATAGGATCTTTCATCACAACAAAGGCCATTCCCCATGATGCAGAGACGGCAAGCAGCGCCCATGGGGCGATCTTCATCTTCAGGGCGTGCTGTGTGCTCATTTACGCAAACTTTTTAGGAGCGCTACTTCCTTGCCATGTTCAGGTTCCATGCCAGGAGTTTCCAGAATGAGTGGAGCGTTGACTACTGCGGGGTGCTTGAGTAACTCTGCGAAGGGATCTACTCCGATAAAGCCATCGCCGATGTTCTGGTGTCGATCTTTGAGAGCGCCACAGACATCCATCGAATCATTGGCATGGATAAGTTGGATTCGCTCAATACCGGCTACCTGCACCAAGAGATCGAGGGTCTCTTTCATTCCACCCTTTTTGGCAATGTCGTGGCCTGCCGCAAAGACGTGGCAGGTATCGAGGCAGATTCCAACCTTTGGGTGATATTCAAGCGCTTTGAGGTAGTTCTCTAAATCTTCAAGCCTCTTAACAAGTGATTGACCCTGGCCAGCAGTTGGTTCAAGCAACAACATGGGCGCATCATCATCGAGAGATTCAAGGATAGGCATGACGCCTTTTTTGATCTGTTTCCATGCGTTATCGACGTTATCTTCTTTGACCGCAGAACCTGTATGAACGACTACTCCAAGAGCACCAATTTCTTGTCCGCGCTTTAGCGAATACGCGGTAGAGGCGAGCGAGTTCTTATAGGTATCTTCGGTAGGAGAGCCAAGGTTTATGAGAAATGGCGCATGCACATACGTTTCAATATCTAGTGCGAGAGCCTTTTCGCGAAAGAGCGCATCTGCTTCGTGGTTAGTCTCTGGCATCGCCCAACCACGGGGATTAGATGTAAATACTTGTATCGCTTCAGCACCAATCGTTTCGGCATATGCAATAGAGCGCTTGGCCATTCCACCAGATGTTGGAGTGTGTGCGCCGATTCGAGGTTTCTTGGTTGCTGGCATCTGCCTAGCCTACTGTGATGGTCACAGTACTGCCACGCTTTACCTTGGTGCCTACCTTCGGTGAAATATTTGTCACCTTCTTAACGGTCTTCTTGCCAATCTTCTTTACAACCACCTTGAGATCGAGATCCTTCAAAGCCTGTACAGCCTTTACCTCTTCGATGGAGAAGATATTTGGAATGTATGCATATTGAGTGCCCTTCGAGATGACGAGGGCAACTTTGGAACCTTTATCAGCCGTAGCGCCACCTACTGGGTTTTGTGACACAACTTCACCTGGAAGGCGAGTTTCGCTAAATGCATATGTTGAATCAACGATAAAGCCCGCCTCTTGGAGTTCATTGAGCGCTTGATCAGAGCTCTTTCCTACATAAGATGTAAGCGCGACCTGTTCAATACCTTTTGAAATACGTAGAACTATGAGTGCGTTTCGCTTTACTTTCTCACCAGATGGCGGATTTGAGTCGATGACGTATCCCTTAGGAATAGCTGTACTGAACTCTTCTGAATTTGGCTGTAACGAAAGTGGCATTGCTGCAAGAAGTCGACGCGCTACATCTGGCTTCAGTCCCTTAACGAGCGGAATCACAAATCGTTCTGGCCCCTTAGATAAAATCAACTTCACAGTGCCGCTTTGATCGATGCGACCACCAGCTTCTGGAATCGATTGAATCACGCGACCTTCAGGAATATCTTCACTAAATTGACGTTCGGCGACAATTGAGTTGAGACCGATCGGGCCAAAGGCTGCAGTTACTTCGCTCTCTGTTGCGCCTACTGTTGAAGGAACAACA
Source organism: Candidatus Nanopelagicaceae bacterium (assembly GCA_965267965.1). Taxonomy (GTDB): domain Bacteria; phylum Actinomycetota; class Actinomycetes; order Nanopelagicales; family Nanopelagicaceae; genus Planktophila. The sequence continues at coordinate 857,625 of OZ254131.1, read as the reverse complement.
ACACGAGAGCCTGGGCCAATGAGTACATACCAACCTGTAATTCCAACTGCGACCGCCATCAAGAGCGCCACTTTACGATTACGGCGAACCCGCTTGCTCGCTTTCTTGCGCTTTACAACTTCTGCCGTAGTTTCGCGAGGAGCTGGAATTGGAATCGCTTCCGTAATTTCGCGTAACTTCTTGCGCAGAGATTTAGGCTCCTTCTTTGGTCGCATTGGCTCGATAGGGATATCCAGTTCAAGGCTTAATTGGCTCTCTTTCGGATTCAGGCGCTGGCTTATCAGTGCCAGCTTCTCGTTAAAGACTGTGGCATCACGAGGGCGCTCATCTGGGTTTGCGCTCGTTGCCGCATAAATCAACTCATCAAGTTCTTCGGGGATACCTTTAACAAGAGTGCTTATCTTCGGCACTCGGTTATTAACATGCATATACGCGATTTGAATTGGCTCAGCACCCTCAAAAGGTTTCTTGCCAGTAAAGATTTCAAAGGCCATGATTCCGATTGAGTAGACATCGCTGCGCGCATCCGCAACCCCACGTTGCACTTGCTCTGGGGATAGGTAGGAGACTGAACCTAAAATAACGCTTGATTCTGCCGTCATAGTGCCACCTAGCAGCGGTCCTTTAGCAAGCCCAAAATCTGCAATCTTGATACGACCTTCTTTGGATATCAAAATGTTTTCTGGCTTGATATCACGATGCACAATCCCAATTCTGTGTGCAGCAGAGAGCGCACTCAATACGGGCAGAAGAAACTTGATTCCATCTTGCACTGAAAGTCGGCCTTGTTCGTTGAGATACTCACGCAAGGTATGGCCCTCAATCATCTCCATCACCAAGAAGATGGCAGGTGTGCCGTTCTGATTCCAACCTTGATCTTGCACTGCGACGATATTTGGATGCGAAAGAGCTGCTGCAGCCTTGGCTTCGCGGATAAAGCGTTCAACAAATTGCTCATCTTGGGCAAGATGAGAGTGCATGATCTTTACAGCAACTTTTCGATCTAACCGAGTATCAACTGCCTCGTAGATAGCGGCCATACCGCCCGTGGCCATCTGGCGAATGAGCTGATAACGCCCATCAATCAGTTCTCCGGTGAGGTCAGACATATCCCTAATTCTAGGTAGTCAGTACGAAATCCGCCGCGTTATCTGTCTTTTCAATCGCAAAATGTTGCTCTTGTGTCATAAGCCACTTTTGCATCTGATTTTTTATACCTTCACCATCTCGCTCTAAAACCCTTGATAACCCTTTGCTTTCATCGATATCTATCCAGATGAGAGCTGAGAGATATTCACGAACTGCGCGCTGCCCACTGCCTACGCCTTCAAGAATTATCAGCTCCACAGATTCGACAGGTTCTGCCGGAGAAAATGTTGAATTAGCCCAATCATATTTGGAGAGTGAAATCTCTTGCCCACTCTTATGCGCCGTGGCAATGTGCGTTAACGTTTGAGTTAAATCGCTAGAGAGCGCTTTATCCCATCCGTTATAGAGATCATCCATATGAATAATCTTGGATGTGTAGTTTGGAAAGAGCGCGAGATGGATATTGGTGGCAAGTGTTGTCTTTCCAGCGCCTGCCGGCCCATCAATTGCGATGATGGGCTTTTGACTTCCTTTACAGAGGTCTAAGAGCGCGCTTATGAGATCCATACCAAGTTCTCCATCCCACCGCTGCCATAACAGTCAACGCAACGTACAGCAACGTTGTGAAGAGCAACCCTTGGGAGGAAAAAAGAGCTACATAACCAAGATTTACAACGAGCCAGAGTGGCCAGCTGTCGTACTTTTCGTAGACCATCAAAATCTGCGCCGTTACGCTGCCGAAGAACAAGATGGCATCTACATAAGTGGAAGCAGCACCAATTGATTTCAAGACTGGGCCAAGAATCAAAGTTGCAACAAGAATCGCCGCGATTGTGTAGAGGCGAGACTTATTCTTAAGGGGACCCGGCTTTGCGCCAGTTGGCTCCCACCCAAACCACCCAACAATTGCGGCAGCGATAAAGACAATCTGGAGTGCAGCGCTTGCATAAAGCTCATATTGCAGAAAGAAGACGCCGTATAGAACGCTACTGAGCGCCCACCAAGGCCAGGTAATGCGCCTTCCAGTAATGCCAAGGCCAACACCAATGAAGGATGCAATTGATGCGACAAATTCGAGATAAGAAACTTCATATCCCCATGCAGTAAAGAAAGTTGAAAACACTTTTAACCTCATTTCTAGATCCGCATTACCGGACCAGTCAGACGGTCGACTTCAGGTTTGAAGTCCTCTCAGCCAATTTGGCTCCCGTTGCTACATACTTTAGCGAATACGCGCCGCGATTGCCTGTAGGTAGGCCGCTCCGGCAACACGTGCCCTGCGTGCAGTTGAAGTCTTGGCGCGCTTATTAAAGATGTCATAACCGATTGCCTCGACTTCATCGACGATTCCGCAATACAACTCACTGGCTGCACGGATGCAGGGACGAGAAACTTTATCGAGGTAGGCAATGCCAATCTCTGCCTCTGCTTGAAGTTGGCGTACTCGTTCGATTTGGAACTTGAGCGCAGCGACAATCTCTGGGGTTAAGTTACGGCGCTCAAGGGCCGCTCTATCTACTCCAAATTGGGCAAGCTCTTGCAGCGGCAAGTACACACGACCGCGATCGAGATCTTCGCCAACATCGCGAATGAAGTTGGCTAGTTGAAAAGCGATTCCTAATTTTTTAGCTGCTTCAAAGGCACGTTCATCTGAGTAACCCAAGATCGGAACCATCTCAAGCCCGATGACAGCTGCAGAGCCATAGACATACTCCAGAAGATCTTCATATGTCTGGTATTCGGTGACAGTTAAGTCCATCTCCATGCTGTGCAAGAAATCGACGAAGTGCTGGTGCGGGATATTAAATTTGCGTGCGGTATCAACTAAGGCGCGACCAATATGGTCAGTGCTAGTGCCAGCTTTAAGGTCTGTTAACACTCCGCTGCTCCACGAACGCAGTGCATCTGCCTTCTCTTGTGGAGATAAAGTTGATGCTAAATCATCAACAATCTCATCGGCATAACGCGCAAATCCATACAAAGCATGAACGTACGGGCGTTTTTCGGCAGGCAATAAGAGCGTTGCTAAGTAGTACGTCTTTCCATGAAGCGAGTTAAGCCGCTTACATTCTTCATAAGAAGCTTTGAGCGCTGCATCCATCTACTTAACCGGACCCACAATGCGTTCGGCAGCAAGGCGACCTGAAATCAGAACCATAGGAACTCCAACGCCAGGCTGGGTTCCACTGCCAGCAAAGACAACATTCTCAAAACCAGCTGCCATGTTGCGAGGTCTAAATGGACCTGTCTGGAAGAAGGTATGTGCGCTAGCGAATGGGGCGCCGCGTTCCATACCTTGCGCCTGCCAATCCAGGGGAGTGGTTAGTACTTCAGTCTCAATCGCATCTTCAAATCCGGTGTAACCGCGATCTTCGAGAGTCTTAATCATCTGATCGCGATATGGCTTCGCCTGTTTGGTCCAATCAATATCTGCATCCAAGTTAGGAGTTGGATAGAGGATGTAATAGGACTGCTTGCCAGCAGGCGCTAAAGATGGATCATCATGGGTTGGAACCGTGACCAATACAGATGGATCAGTCATCAAGACCTTCTTGTTAATAAGTTCATCGAAGACGCCATCCCATGATTCACCGAAGTGAATATTGTGGTGAGCGATGTGGTCGTACTTCTTAGAAGAGCCCACAAGGAGCGTTGCACATGAAGGTGAGTAGTTAAGACGTTTGATATTCAGAGGAGTCTTTCCGAGCAGGTCACGCCATACAACTGGTAGGTCTGGATTCATCACGACAACATCGCAACCAATACGTTCTCCAGTATTGGTGAGCACTGCCTTGACGCGACCATTTTCTTTCTCAAGTCCAGTCACTGTGGTGTTGTACTTAAATTCAACGCCATGCTTTTGGGCAGCCGCTGCTAGCGCTCGTGGAACTGCATGCATTCCACCCTTAGGGAAGAAGACGCCATTGACTGAATCCATGTAAGCGATGACTGCATAGATTGCTAGCGCTTGCTGTGGGCTTACACCGGCATACATCGCCTGGAATGAGTAGACCTTCTGCAGACGTGGATCCTTAAGATATTGATTTACCTTTGGCTGTAGATGTCTAAACCCACCGAGTGCAATGAGTCGAGCTAAGTTCGGTGTGAGCAAGTTAAATGGTGAGTCGATGTTTTTATCAATAAAGTCATTCATCTCGTACTTGTATAGCTTGGTGACGAAGTCAACGTATCTACGATATCCCAGCGCTTCTTCAGCGGAGACCTGTGTGCGGATCTCTTCTTCCATCTGTGCAGTATTGGCATGGACATCAATCTGTGAACCATCGGCATAGAAGGCGCGATAGAGAGGTGAAAGTGGCATCAATTCGAGCCAATCTTTCAGATCTTCACCTACGCAACTAAAGGCATCTTGAATCAGTGATGGCATTGTTAAAACGGTTGGGCCAGTGTCAAAGGAGTAACCATCTTTATTGAGCAATCCATTGCGCCCACCTGGTACTGATTCACGTTCAACCACAGTGACCTTGCGGCCAGCACCTGCCAAGCGAAGTGCGGCACTGAGTCCGCCAAGACCTGCACCAACTACTACGACGTGATCTGTTGGACCTTTAACTCTTCTAACCATTAGTGACTCCTACGGATTGCGGTCTCAGCCAGCGCCAAGAGAAATGGACGTGCATCTGCGTGGATTGCTGAGCTATTTGCCGCTGCGCGAGATTCTTCGGCGAGGCGATCAATGAGCTTTTCTACATCTGCCACAGCACCTGTTTCGGTAATGAGTGCGCGGAGAGATTCTATTTTTTCACTAGATAGTTCAGGGTTGCCTAAGTTCTTAACCAATTCTTCTCGAGCTGCGCCTTGCGCCTTTTCGAGAGTCATTGCCATCAACACTGTGCGCTTTCCTTCGCGTAGATCATCACCGGCTGGCTTTCCTGTGGTTTCAGGATTACCAAAAATTCCGAGCAAGTCATCGCGTAGCTGAAATGCCTCACCAAGAGGAAGTCCGTAAGCAGAAAGTACGCTGAGTAGCTCTGAGTGTTCTGATGCAGATGGCCGAGCCATGACGGCACCTAAATGAAGTGGACGTTCAATGGTGTACTTGCCAGATTTATACCGCGCAATACGGAGTGAACGTTCAACGCTATGTTCGCGTTCTCCGGCTTCGCGGACATCGAGATATTGGCCGGCCATGAGTTCAATGCGCATCTCATCATGAACGCGGAGAGCGGCAGTGAGCGCTTCGTGAGACAGACCTGAGTTATGCAACATGTGATCTGACCAGACAAGTGCAAGATCACCTAAGAGAACGGCAGCTGCTTCACCAAATTGTTCTGCGAGTCCTGCCATTGATCCTTGGCGATGTAAATTCTCAAAGTGGCGATGGATTGCAGGTTTGCCGCGGCGGGTATCTGAACCATCCATCAAATCATCATGAATAAGAGCACATGCCTGCAGTAGTTCAAGGCTGGCCATCGCACGAATCTCTGTCTTACTTGGCACAGAGCCTGCTGCCATGAATCCGGCATAGGCGAAGAGTGGGCGAAGGCGTTTGCCACCTTCGAGTAAATAATCTTCAAGTGCATCACAGACAGGAACCATCTCAGATGCGATGCTTGTGAGATAGTCGCGTTGTTGCGCTAGGTAAAGGGATAACTCCTCTTTCACCGCATCGCGCACAGCAGTTGCGCTGTTCAAGAGCTCTTTATCCACGGAGAAAAGGTACCCTGACGCAGTGATGATGCGCAGTCTGAAGAATCAATTGACCTACTCATTTGAGTTCTTCCCTCCTAAAGATGTCGAGGGTGAAGAACGCTTATGGGCTGCTATGTCACAGCTTGAATCCATTGCCCCAGATTTCATCTCTGTGACCTATGGCGCAGGCGGCTCGACCCGTGATCGCACTATTCGAATTACCTCTGAAATTACCGCTCGAACACGTATTCCAACTGTCGCTCATCTGACGTGCGTTGGTTCTACTCGCGATGAGTTAATTGAGATTCTTGGAAAATATCGTGACGCCGGCATCAAAAGTATCTTGGCACTTCGCGGAGATCCAACCGGTGGCCCGCGCGCGCCATGGACTCCAACACCGAATGGACTTAGCCACGCAGATGAACTCGTAACTCTCGCTGCTGAATTTGGCGGCTTTACTATCGGAGTCGCTGCATTTCCAGATGGCCATCCTGCCTCGGCTGGTGATTTTTCGCATGATATCGATGTGCTGATTGAAAAGGAACGTCGTGGTGCCACCTTTGCGACAACACAATTCTTCTTTGAAGTCGATAAATGGAAATCTCTTGTAGATAAGTTAGAAGCGAAAGGTTCCGCACTTCCCATCATTCCTGGAATATTGCCAGTGACAAATGTGAAGCAACTTAACCGAATGGCTGAATTGAGCGGAACTCCGATTCCAACAAGTGTTTCTGAAGCCTTTGCGAAAGTTGAAGATAACCCTGAAGATGTTCGAAAGTTAGGCGTTGATATTGCGACCAAGCTCTGCCAAGAGTTGCTTGAGGCAGGAGCTCCTGGATTGCACTTCTACACAATGAATACATCAACTGCGACACGTGAGATTTACTCTCAGATTAAGGATTTGCGTTAAGTCCATGGCGCTGACCGAATCTGAATTTAAAGATAGATGGAGCAAGCTCCACGGAGGAGCCGACGTGGAAGGCGTAGTCGGTGGATGGCTCTCATTTTCATATCAAGCAGCGCGCGTCTGCACCGCTCTTCGCATCACACCTAATCTATTAACACTTCTAGGTTTACTCACCGCCATCGCTATGGCGTTATCTACCTATGCAGCGATTGCGCTCCTGCTCCTTGTTGTCTCACTCTTCTTCGATGGCATCGATGGCAGCGTGGCGATTGTGCAAGAACGCGATAGCCAATGGGGCGCTCTCCTTGATTCAGTTGCAGATCGAATCTCTGAGGCGTGCTGGCTCTATATGGGTTGGCGTTTAGGAATTCCAGCATGGCTTGCCATCACCATGTGGATGGTTGCCTCAGTTCAAGAGTATGCACGCGCACGCATGGCATCCCTTGGCCATCACGAAGTTGGGGTTGTGACAGTTGCTGAAAGACCAGTCCGCGCAATCTTTATGGCCTTTGCTCTGCTTTTCTATATCTTTGATATCCCTGGGTTGCTCGTTATCTCGTACGTTTTTCTTGCGCTACTGGTTTTTAGCTTCTTCCAAGTAATGCGAGTTATCTCTCTAAAATTGCGTTAGCCACAATCTCGGCGCTTAAACCCACAAGCGGTAGCCCACCACCTGGATGAGCAGAACCTCCCACGAGATAGAGCCCTTGAATTGGTGAACGATTCTTAGCGCGCGCAAAGGCAGAACGCGCTCCATTGCTAGATGTTCCGTATATCGAACCACCGGGAGCTTGCACAGAGTTCTGTAGATCAAGTGGTGTTCGAATCTCTAGTACTTCTAAGCGATCGCGGATGGAGATTCCACGAGCTTCAATCTGATCAATAATGCTGTTGGCGTAGCGGCGCGCAAACTCGGCATCGCTCCAATCAAAACCATCGCTACCTTTGCTATGACGTGGAGCATTAATAAGAACAAACCAGGCTTCATGTCCGGCGTCTTTGACCATCAAGGGATCGCTCGGTGCACAGATATAAATGGTTGGTTTTTCAACCGGAGTCTTTGTTGTGAAGATTGATTCAAATTCAGCGTCATAATCTTCTGGAAACAAAATTGTGTGATGTGAAAGCGCTGGCGCAGAACTTGGCTTAAGCCCTAAGAGGAGTGAGAAGCCAGCAAGTGATGGCTCGGATTTGGATAGTGACTTGGCTACCTTCTTGGCCGAACGGCTGCCGGGTAATAACTTTTCGTAGAGAAACTGCGCATCGGTGTTGGTAACGATGCGGTCGAATGAGCGATGATCGCCATTGGCTATGAGCCCTGTGACCTTGTTGCCTTGGTGGGTAATTTCAGTAACGAAGGTATTGAGATTGATTGCCACACCTAACTTTTCACAGCGCTGCGTAATCTTCTCGGACAAAGTTCCGATTCCACCTTTGATATGCCAGGCGCCAAAGGCCTCTTCTACAAATGCAATTGTTGATAGAACTGCAGGAGCCGAACGTGGATCAGATCCGCTATATGTGGCGTAGCGATCCATAATCTTTGAAAGGTAAGGACTTTCAATCTTCAAACCGCGTAGTGATTTCCAAGGCGCAATGGTGGCTAAGTCGCGCAATACCCGGGGGCGCTTGAGTAGCGAGATAGGGGATTTTAGTTCAGATTCCACAAAGGGTTCGCGCGAAACGTCCCACATCGCTTCAGCGCGCAGCATGACGCGCTCCCATTCAGCAGCGCTGACGTCACCAAGTGATTGGCTAATCGCCTCTAACGTCTTCTTTCGCGACAAGTTAGCGAACTGCACCGATTTGCCATCATGAAATCGGTAATCAAAGGAAGGATTCACTTCTTCAAGCTCTACAACTCGACCCATGACTTCGCCGGTGCGCTGAAAGAAATCACGATAAACAGCAGGAAGTGTTAAGAGCGAGGGACCGGTATCAAAGGCGTATCGACCAATCCATTCAGTGCGACACTTTCCACCGGTGCGATCAGATGCTTCAAAGATTGTGACGCGGTGGCCCGCTTTAGCTAAACGAGCTGCGGCGCAGAGACCACCGATGCCGGCACCAATAACTGCAATCTCTTCGGGTACCGCAACTTTTCCAACATGGCCGGTCATACAGTGCGGCCCTTCCACTGAACTTTTCCGCGCATGCTCCAGGAATAGATGATGAGATAAATCAAGAGCGCAGATGAGAGTGGGTGCAAGAAGGCGTAGATGGGATTACTGCGTGAACGCAGCGCGCTGAGCTCACGTGTTAACACTGAGAGGAGGAAGAGGATAAAACCGATTAGATAACCGTTGAGGAAGAGAATAAAAGGAAGGATTCCGACGGTAAAGATAAAGAAGATTGCCACAAGAGATCCGAAACGACCACCAAAGGCTTTCCAGAGTGATTTTCCATAACCGCTTCGTAGCTCAGCAAATGATGAGTACATACGCGTCTTGGCTATCGCAGAGCCCTCGGTAACGATTCCCTTAAAGCCCGATGCGATGAGCGAGCGCGCAATTTCAATATCATCGAGAATTTTATTTGAAACAGTCGAGAAACCTTCAACGATATCCAGCGCCTCTTTGCGCACTACAAAGAATTGACCATTTGCAATAGCAGTTGAGCGAATTGGATACTTCTCTGCAAGGCGAAGCACGACGGTGCTCATCCAAGACCAATGTAGTAGTGGCTGGATTAACTTCTCCGCAAATGTGACAGCAATTTGCTGAGGGTAAGGAGATACGAAATCTAGGTTGAGATCTTTAAGTTGGTTAATAGAGCGGGCCAAGGCTTTTGGCTTTAAGCGCACATCGGCATCAATGGTGACAATAAATTCAGAGTCGGCGGATTCGTATCCTGCTTGAAGCGCAGATACCTTGCCCAACCAGCCGGTGCGTAGTTCGGGTGAATCAATCACCGTGAAGCGAGAGTCACCCGCGATTGCCTTATTAATTAGCGCGAGAGTGTTGTCGGTAGATGAGTCGTTAACGAGGATGAATTTGAGATTATCAACGCTACTTTGGCTAGAAAGTGCCGAGATGCACTCTGCAACATTTTCAGACTCATTGCGCATCGGCACAATAACCGTAACTGTTTCAGTGGCAAGGTCATCATTTTCAGGTTTGCGGATGGTAATGAAATTAAAGACTGAAATAGAGAAGGTAAGAAAGACTAAAACCAAGGCAATGAATGACATTAACTATTCTTTGCTACCTAGCCAGCTTGAGAAAAAGTATGGAGTAAGCAATCCGCCCATCACGGCAGTTGCAAAGAAGGCCAGCCCTGGGCGATCGAAGAAGAAGAGATTTCCGACAAATCCACCGAATAGCGTCCAGAGAAGATAGGCATCTACTGCGCGAAGGGATGCGCCCTCTTTACGTCGCTCACGCGGAAGGACTTTATTAAGAAGACCGGTAATGAACATGCCTGCCAAGAGCCAACCAAATGGATTAGACATTGGAATATCTGGAGTAAATGGCGCGTGTGCACCCGGTACTTCCCAGGTCCAGCGACCTGCTCCCACCATGAGCGCATCTAGAAAGAGATCCCAAGCGGCAAGAAGTGCGCCGCCATAGAGAAAGACCCAGTTACCTGCGATACGACGTGCCGCACATAAACATGGATGAACCATCATGACCCAAGCACACGGCACGATGAGTGGAACGCCAAAGAGCTGCACGCCAAGGGATGCGTCATATTCATACACGCCAAATGGCCAACCTGTGTGTACGCCGAGAACTTCAATTCCTAATCCAAAGGCATAAGCAATCGGCAGATAGCGCGATGAGTATTTGAAGCCGTATGAAAGGTGGCCATGTACAACCATGGCAATGGCTGCAACGAGCACAGTTGCAATCGTCACGATCCGCAGAGCCTCCCCTTCAATGAGGGGATAAGAAATCTGCAAGAGAATAATCAGGGCAACAAGTGCGCCTAAGAAATTTCTCGCTTTTGGGGAGATGCCACCACGACGCCTGCGGCGAGGGTTGTAATGGCGAATCGACATGGGCTAAGTCTGCCCTAATTGGCTAGATTCTTAACAATTGAGCCACGTAGCTCGAGTACTTCAAAGCGTGCAAATAACTCTTCGCTATACCAACCAAAGGATGCCGTTTGCTCAATCGCTACTTTGTGGGCCTGACCCTTATATGCAAAGTCGCGAAGCGCCGATGGCGATTTCCAAAGCGAGAAAGTGCCTTGCAAACCGATTGGCGCTTCGCCTATACCGATTGCAGCAATTAACCCAGGGGATGAGTGGAGATCTGTAACAACTGGTGGCACTGCTCTCCAGAAACGAAGATTGTGGTTCCACTTGATGCGCGCACGTGTAATTGCTGCAATCTGCGCATCAGGGTTACTTAAAGTTTGTGTCGGCAGAAATGGTTCAGTCTTTGACCAGAGGCCATGGGAAGACAGTGGCGATAAAAGTGCGCGAAATTCTGATGTTGATCTCTTGCGCCATGATTTGATGATGGCCGATTCATCAAAGGAGGCAAGGCGCTCTTTATCGATGACTACAACCATGCCCCACTGAAGTAAGTCAGCATCAGTTGGCGTAAAGGTCTTGCCTGTGCCGGTGCCAAGCAACTTGGAAAATGAAATCCCGGTGAACTTTCGGCTACGAATTCGGTCAATAGCCATGCTCCAGAAGGCAAATGGAATACTCTGCTTCTGAATTGAAAAGAAGTAGGCGACGGTGATGTTGGCGGCGCTTTCCATAGTTAAAGGATACCCATGCTGCGTAAGAAGTTATTCGCTGAGTTTCTCGGGACAGGGACTCTCGTAGCCACAGTTGTGGGCTCTGGAATTATGGCGACCGACATCAGCGCAGATATCGGGATTCAACTACTGATTAACACCATCGCCACCGTCTTTGTTCTCTACATTCTGATTACTCTCTTAGCGCCAATAAGTGGAGCTCACTTCAACCCACTCGTCACCGTGATCTCATTCCTTCGAAAAGAACTATCCCTCGTTGACGCAATCTGGTACTTAGTTGCGCAGATACTTGGTGGCTCACTTGGTGCAATCGTTGCCAACCTCATGTTTGAAAATCCTGCGATTGATCCTTCTCAGAAAGTCAGAGATGGCGCTCATCTTTGGCTCGGTGAGGTCATTGCCTCAGCCGGCCTCATCTTCATCATCTTCATAGCGATTAAACAGGGGATAGATAAGAAGATTCCTAAACTGGTAGCTGCGTGGATCGGTGCTGCTTATTTCTTCACCTCATCTACTTCTTTCGCCAATCCTGCAGTCACAATGGCGCGAAGCCTTACAGATTCTTTCTCAGGCATTAACTTCTCATCAGTTCCAGCATTTATTGCAGCTCAGATAGTGGGAGCAGCCCTTGGATACTCAGCCTTGAAATTCCTCACCTCCAAAGCAAAGTCAGGAAAGTAAATGAGCAAACCAACAGTTCTCTTTGTCTGTGTTCACAATGCAGGCCGTTCTCAGATGGCAGCAGGCTTTATGCGCGAACTCGGGCAAGGTCGGGTTGAAGTTCTCTCAGCCGGTTCTGCACCTAAGGATTCAATTAACCCAATTGCCGTTGAAGCGATGGCTGAAGTAGGAATTGATATCGCCAACAACACTCCTAAGGTCCTAACAACAGAAGCAGTTCAAGAATCAGATGCAGTGATCACCATGGGATGCGGCGATGTCTGCCCGTTCTACCCAGGAAAGCGTTATGAAGATTGGGTTCTGGATGACCCTGCAGGACAAGGCATTGAGCCAGTTCGTGTTATTCGCGATGAGATTAAGTCTCGCGTAGAAAAGTTACTTGCTGAACTACTGAGCTGAGACCTAACCCTTAGTCGCAGCGTAGCTTTCTGGATCGTAAACATATTCATAGAGCTCTGTGATGTTCTTTCCATCTTGAGACTCCGGCTCAAATATTGAATCTTGAGGGCCCCATGCGCTCAGAATCATTCCGTTACTCTCAATGATCTTGCTGCCAAATGGTGGTGGCTCATTTGAAGGCGTTGCAGCTTCATAAGATTTAGTGGGGAAGTAGAAGGCTCCCATGAAGTTCACTCGCTCACCATTTTCAGGGATGTAAAACACGATGGCTTGCGCTTTCGCACCCCATTTGGTGGCCTCATCGGAATACTCATTTTGAGGTATCTCAACAACTAATTTTTCAGCCAGATCACTAGGAACATTCCATGTATAGGGGATCTCGCCTAAAGGTATGGCGCTAGTTTTTGAGGAGAAGGGCGAGCACGCGCTGAGAGTGAGGGTCAGGATCACGCCGAGTGCAAAAGTTTTGATTAACACTGTTGGCATTCCTAACAGACGCTTGCGTTTGAGAAACCCAACCTCGATATATTGCATTGTGATCATTCACCCACGACCATTGGTGTTGCGCCAGTGCAGGCAATAAGTTCTACGTAACTTGTTGGATAGACAGCGTGGGGATGACCGGAAGCTGCCCAGACGATTTCGTAATCGTTGAGAGCTTGATCAATTAGCGTGATTTCTGGCGTTGTAATCCAGCCAATCGGGGATACGCCCCCTACTGAGTAGCCCGAGACCTCTTTGACGTAGTTGGCATCTGCGCGGCCTAGTTCTGGGATATCCAAGTTCTTCGCGACTAGATCTGTATCAACGCGATGGCGCCCACTAGTGATTATCAACAGCGGATTACCGGATGGAAGTTTGAAGATGAGAGAGGATGCAATCTGACCTACCTCAATACCGAGGCCATTAGCAGCGTCAATGGCTGTGCGAGCAGTTTCGGCCAAGATGTTGATTTCACCTTTGACTCCAAGTGAATCGGCTGCTTCTTTGAAACGTCTCACGGCCGCTTTTTCGAGAATTCCATCCATGTGAGAACTTTATGAGATAGCGTCGCGCCATGTCTTTGAGCGCGCTCAGCAATTATGAAAGAGGAATTCGGGCGCGTAATGCGGTTTGGGCAGGTTTCTTCTTGCTGGGCATTACCGGCATGGCATGGATCCCACGAATTCCTGAGATCAAAACATCTCTGGGGTTGAGCGATGGCCAATTTGGACTCTTACTTTTAGCAAGCACGCTAGGGGCAGTTCCTGGCGCGCAACTATCTGGACGCATTGTTCATATGTATTCATCAAAGATTGTTGTTCGCATCTCTGGAGTGACCTTGCCGCTCGGCGTTGGCATTATGGGAATCTCAGAGACAGTTGCGCTCTTAGGTGTCGGACTCTTTATCTGCGGATTTAGCGTTGCCTTTATGGATGTTGCACTCAACGGACAGGCAGTTGCGATCGAAGAACATACAAAGGGTCGCTGGATGTCGAGCTTTCATGGGCTCTGGAGCGTTGGTGCATTCTTCGCAGCACTCTTAGGTGGCCTTGTTGCTAATTTTGTTTCACCGATGGTCAACCTTGTGGTGATTTCAACGCTCTCATTCTTTGCTTATTTCTGGGTTAACTACAACTTGTTGCCGCCTCACTTAGATGGTCATCTAGGCGATGAGGGAGAAGAACTCGAATCAAAGGTTCCGCTTAAGGGCAAAGAGGCGATGATTCTGTGGGGCTTAGGTTTTGGGCTGATGTGTGCTCTTATCCCAGAAGGCGGTTCATATGACTGGAGCGGAATCTTGCTGCAAGATCATATGGATATTGGAAAAGGTTTAAATGCAGCAGCTGCCACCATCTTCTCGTTAGCAATGATTGCGAGCCGTTTACTTGGAGATAAATTCTTTGAGAAGTGGGGGCACGTTAAGACTGTCCAGTACGGCGGATTCTTTGGTGGCGGAATCTGGGGCTTATCTCTGATGATTGGTATTCCACTTGCTGATTCACATCAGATGGCGAGCTTGATCATTGTCTGTATCGGTTTTGGCGCGGCAGGATTTGGAATGGGTCCATTCTTTCCCGCCTTCAATTTAGCGGCCGCTTCTATTCCAGGTGTAGCGCCTTCAGTTGGCCTAGCGCGTATTGGCATCATCGCGATTGGTTCTTACTTCGCAGGTCCAACCATCATTGGCGGAATCGCTGAAGTGACATCACTGCCTATCGCTTTTGCCTTCCCAGTGTTGCTGATGTTTGGCGCGGCCTACCAATCACGATTTATTTCGGTGAAAAGGCTTAGCCACGAGAACTAAAGCCAGGTCTGCGCAATAGTAAATACTGAAATTGCCAATAGTAAGTAAGCGAAGGCTTTTCGTAAGGTTTCTGGCGTTGTCTTTTCAGAGTAGCGCGATGCAATCTGTGCAACCACGACCGCTGCGCCTCCAATAAAGATGGGGATATGCCACTGGACGGAATCCCAGAGCGCGTGGTGGCCAAGGAATGAAATAAATGAGTTAAGGGCGATGATGAGCAGCGATGTTCCAGCAGCGATAGCTTGTGGAGTGCCGAAGAAGAGAACGAGTACTGGGATAGCTAGGAAGCCGCCACCAATTCCAAAGAGCCCAGTAATAGATCCAATTACCAAAGAGATGACAATCAAGACCGATACGGGCATACGAGTATGTTCGCTAAATTTAGGGCTACGGAGCATCGAAAGACCGGCGAGAATTAAAACCAGTGCGAAGCCTGTTGAAATAAATGAATCGGATAAATCATCGGCAATTGTTGCGAAACCGAAGTTGGTTGTAAGGCCGAGCCCGACAATGACCAGGGCGTCGCGATAGAGAATCTGACCTTTGCGCGCCTTGGGAATTGCACCTGATAGCGCTGCAAGAAAGACAATCGCTAAAGCTGCGGTAGTTGCGCTCTTGGCGCCAAAGCCAAATCCATACATCAAGATCGGAACTGAGAGCATCGCTCCGCCTGCGCCAACAAAGCCGAGTACAGCGCCGATTGCACCACCTGCGATGAGTGCGCCGATAATCTCCATCTGGCAATTGTGACAGGGCAAAAAGGAAAGCCCCCCGATTTCTCGAGGGGCTTTACCTACTATTAATTAGAAGTTAAAGAAGGCGAGCGTTCCAACGCCTGGACCGAAGTCAGTGAGCGTTCCACTTGCAATGAGTGCAAAGAGGATAAGGGACGCACCAGCGAGTGAGAGGTCCTTGTTAAATGCAATCTGCTCATTCATCTTCGCAGTTGCATCTGTCTCTTTCCAGAAGTTATGGAAGATAAATGCTGCGAGGATCAGTGTGATTGCAAGGAAGAGCGCTCCGAGATCAACCCAGAAGCCAGCGATGATGTAGATGCCGCCAAGGAGGAAGAGCAGGCCTGAGATGAGAACGCCGAACTTTGCAGCCGGGAGCTTCTTGTACTTTGCATAGCCGGTCATTGCTTCAAGCTTGGCAAAGTGACCGATGCCCGATGCGACGAAGAGCGCTCCGAAGAGGATGCGTCCGATGATGAGTATTGCGTCCAAGTGTTTCTCCTATGGGTAGGGGGTAGTTACGAGCACGAGAATAGGTGAAAGTAGTTGAAATTTCAACTATCTACGCTCACAACACGCGGGAGTTGCCCTTGTCAGCCCTCTGGCGTACTTTTCGAACATCTGTTCGAATATCCACAAGTACCCAGGGGAAGTAGCAAGAATGTCAGCCGAAGGAACCTCAGTCGAAAGAGCGTCAGCAGCACCTCAAGTAATACCAGCGCACGAAGTTCTCGCCGATGGCGGTCTTACCCCCATCGAATTTACCTTTCGCGGCAAACGCTTTCGTATCCATGCAGTGCTCTCTCGTTGGTGTGAAGCAGGTGGTTGGTGGAACCGCATTAGCGATGGCAAGTTCCGTCCCGACGATCAAGCGCGCGCTCTCTGGAAAGTTGAGGCAGCTCCCATCGGAGCTCTTGCCACATTTGAACTCGAACGCGATGAAGCAACAGGGCAGTGGATTATTAGGTCGCTCTAAACCATGAGCTTTATCCATCTACGAGTAGCAAGTGCCTACTCTTTTAAATACGGAACTACACAACCACGCGATCTTGTAGCGCGCGCATCAGAACTCGAGATGCCGGCGCTCGCACTCACTGATCGCGATGGCTTAGCTGGCGCAATCCGTTTTACTAAAGCAGCAGTAACACATGGCATCGCACCCATCATCGGAGTTAATCTGGCGATTCGTATCGGTGATACATCTGGTGCGCTGCCGCGCGTTACTGTCTTAGCGCATGGCGATGGTGGCTGGCGCTCTTTAGTGCGCCTCATGACGGGGCTACAGATGAATAGCCCAGATCGCACACCTGTACTTACCCCCGAACTTCTTGAAAAGTTCAGCAGCTACACCTCGCAGCTACATCTCCTGCATGGCCCTGAATCACCAGTGTCACAAGCTCTGACAGCACATCGCTTCGATGCAGCGCTTACTATCTTTAACCAAACCCGCGATCTCTTTGCAGACCATGCCATCGAATGTGTTTCGCACTTAGCGCCAGGCAACGGCCCCCGCTCTACCGCTCATGCTGCCCGCTCTCTTATCTTTGCGCGCGATAACGATATCGATGCCGTTCTTACCAATGCAGTACGGATGTGTCATCGCGACGATGGTCCAGTTGCTGATGTTCTTGATTGCGCTCGTCAATTGGTGCCGCTACATCCTCGCCATGTTGAACGACGTAACGCTGAAGGTTATTTAAAGAGTAGCGATGAGATGATTTCACTCGCTGCTGAAATTGCACGGGCTGCAGGCGAACGCACTCCGCGCGCACTTCTGACAACAACTAGACAATGGGCCGAGCGCGCCGTCTTATCGCCGCAGCGCGATATTGGCTTAGGTGGCATTCATCTACCCGAACCACATATTGTCGGCGCTGATTCAGCTGCAGGTATGCGCACCTTGCTACGTGCGCGCTCTGAAGCCGGCATCAATTGGCGCTACAACGACAGCGCCACAATTGCCAAAGCGCGAGAGCGACTCGATGATGAACTCGCCACCGTTGCAACTCTGGGCTACGAGTCATACTTCTTAACAGTTGCAGATATCACCGATATGGCGCGAGCTGCTGATATCCGTGTGGCAGCGCGCGGCAGCGGTGCGGGTTCCCTGATCTGTCACTTGCTTGGTATCTCTGGCGTTGATCCGATGCAACATGGTTTATTGATGGAGCGTTTCTGTTCACCGCTACGTCGCGCACTTCCTGATATTGATATCGACGTTGAATCTGCCAGACGACTTGAAATCTATGAGATGGTCTTTAAGAGATATGGCGCAGCTGATTGGAGCCAAGCTGGGTTAATTTCTCGCTGCGCCACAGTTGCAATGGTCGATACCTATCGAGCGCGCCATGCCATTCGCGATGCCGGGGCAGCTCTCGGCATGCCAGCGATAGAGATTGATCTCTTAGCAAAATCAATGCCACATATTCGCGCCGGCAATATCGAAGCAGCGCTTAATTCACTTCCAGAGCTAAAGAACCTCAACACCTCTGCGCCGTTAACGCGCGCCACCATCGCACTTGCTGCGCGCCTCGATGGCCTGCCGCGCCACTTAGCGATGCATCCCTGCGCCATGGTCTTATCTGATGCAGCTTTTCTCGATCGCGCACCTGTGCAGTTCAACGCAGGTGGTTTTCCAATGGTTGAGTTTGATAAAGATGATGTTGAAGATATTGGTCTGCTTAAACTCGATATCTTGGGTGTGCGGATGCAATCCACTATCGCTCATGCTGTTCACGAAATTCAACGAGTTGCTGGTGAAGAAATTGATATCGATGCGCTGCCACTTGATGATGCAGCGACCTACTCACTTATCCAATCAACGCGCACCTTAGGTATCTTTCAAGTAGAAAGTCCGGGGCAGCGCGAACTAGTAGGCAAGTTAGAGCCGCGCACCTTTAGCGATCTGATTATCGATATCTCACTCTTTCGCCCGGGGCCGGTCAAGAGCGACATGATTCGACCTTTTCTCAACGCTCGCCATGGCTGGAACCCAGCGCAGATCATCCATCCTGATTTGCTGCCGATCTTGTCTGAAACAGAAGGCGTTGTTGTCTTTCACGAACAAGTAATCTCGATTATCTCGGTGATGACCGGTATCTCACTTGCAGCCGCTGATGAAAAACGTAGAGCACTGGGGGATAAGGCGGGTCAACAAGAAGTCTGCGATTGGTTCTTTCCTGCGGCGACCGAACGCGGTTATGAGTTAAAAGTTGTTACTGAAATTTGGGATGTGCTGCGCGCCTTTGCATCCTTTGGTTTCTGTAAAGCGCATGCCGCCGCCTTTGCTCTACCTACCTATCAATCAGCCTGGCTTAAGACCCATCACCCAGCAGCTTTTATGGCAGGGGTCCTCACACACGATCCGGGTATGTATCCCAAGCGGTTGATGCTTGATGAAGTACGACAGATGGGCGTTGGTATCGCACCTCTTGATATCAATAAATCAACAGCGCACTACCAAGTCGAACGCACTCTCGATGGAGATGCTGTGCGAATCGCACTCTCGTGCGTTGCTGGTATCTCTGAAAAAGAGATTACTTCAATTGTGCAAGGCCAGCCTTATATTGATCTCGCCGACTTTTATCGCAGGTCAGGGGCTGCTACGCCAGTAACTGAAAATCTGATTATGACTGGCGCCTTTGATTCGATTCATACCAATCAGCGCGACCTCTTACTGCACTTAACAGATCTGCAGAAATCACCAGTGGCGCATCTTCCTGGCTCGCAACTCACCTTTGGTTTTGCACCCCCTGCTCTTGAAAGTAGCGGGCTACAACCACTTAACGCTGCTGAAAAAGTCTCTAGCGAAGTCGCGCGCTTAGGTATGGATGTCACACAACATATGCTCACTTTCTATGCGCCCTTTCTCAACGCTATCGGCGCCGTAAAATCTTCTGACTTACTTTCGCAGCGCTCTGACTCGACAGTTCTTGTCGCGGGCGTCAAGGTTGCGCTCCAAACACCACCAGTGCGTTCGGGGCGCCGCGTCATCTTTCTAACGCTCGATGATGGTTATGGTTGTAGCGATTCAACTTTCTTCCCTGATGCACAAGTCGATCATGCATCAACGCTCTATTCGACATCGCTACTGCTAGTACGTGGGCAGACGCGACGCACTGGCGCCCGCGGTATCTCTATCCGTGCAACAGCGGTGTGGAATCTGCGCCTGGCCTACGAACAATGGCGTAACCGAGCAGATAGTGTGGCGATATGACGGTCATCCTCCATGTAGATATGGATGCCTTCTATGCATCGGTGGCCGAACTCGATCACCCCGAATATAAAGGCAAGGCTCTCGTTGTCGGCGCCGGAGCTCGTGGCGTTGTGCTCTCGGCTAATTACGAAGCGCGCAAATTTGGAATACGCGCTGCTATGCCTGTGGGACGCGCCAAGCGAATGGCGCCACATGCAATCTTTATTGCCCCCGAACATCATCGCTACTCTGAAATCTCAGAGCGAGTCATGGCAATCTTTCATTCCTACACACCGCTGGTTGAACCAATCTCACTCGATGAAGCATTTCTCGATGTCACAGGGTCGCAGAAGTTATTTGGTACAGGTCGCGAGATTGCTGCAAAGATTCGTGAACAAGTAGAGAAAGAAGAAGGCATCACATGTTCTGTGGGCCTTGCCCAATCTAAGTTCATTGCAAAGCTGGCATCCCAACACTGCAAGCCAAATGGGATGCTTGAGATAAAAGCCGATCGCATCCTCGAATTTCTCCATCCACTTCCAGTGCGCGCTATCTGGGGAGTTGGGCCAAAGACTGCTGAATCGCTCGAACGGCTAGGGCTACATACCGTTTCCGATATTGCACATACTCCACGCGCAACGTTGATTCGAGCCCTGGGCGAATCCACCGGTGCATCGCTCTATGAACTTGCGTGGGGGCGCGACTATCGCGATGTTATTCCTGATGAACCCGAGAAAAGTATCGGCAATGAAGAGACCTTTAGCGAAGACCTAGATAACCCTGAAGAAATCTTGCGCGAGTTTCTCCGTATGACTGAGAAGGCAACTGCCCGTTTACGCGAACGCTCTCTCTTTGCTAAGACCATCAGCATCAAGATTAAATTTGCCGATTTCTCATCGCTGACACGTGCGAAGACTGTGCCGATTGCAATTGATAACACCCACGACACCTACGAAGTTGTAAAGGCTCTCTACCTCGCACTTCGCAATGAAGGCGCGCGCATCCGCCTTGTCGGAGTCTCGCTCTCTCAGTTGCAGGAAGGCGCACCGGTCCAGCTCGAACTCGGCGCACGTGAACGTGGATGGCGTGAGGCAGATACGGCTATCGATCGTGCGCAAGCGCGCTTTGGTCGGGGCAGCATCCGCCCAGGCAGGCTTATTCGCCCTGAAGGTGGCAGTGACGAGTAGCCCACCAGACAAGGGCTGCAAAAAGTGGCGCTGTAAGAAGTTCTGTTCTATTGTGTGAATATGTCGCTCTCAGACCGTGAACGTCGCCTCCTAGCGGAGATGGAAGCAGCCCTTGCTACCGATGACCCACGCCTAGAGTCACGTTTAGCCGGTAGTACCTTGACTCCGACCAAGCCACGCCTTGCCCTTGGAGCTCTCTCAATTTTGGCCGGGGTCGCAATTCTCTTTGCTGGCCTTATCTCTCAGACAACTCCGCTTGGAGTAGCTGGCTTTCTCGTAGCCCTTGTTGGAGTAGTCCTAGTAGTGCGCTCGCTCTCATCGCTGACCACAAACCGTGCGCCGCGCGAAAAGAGCGCTCGCAGTTCGTTCTCCGAGCGCCTAGAAGAGCGCTGGAACCGTAGGGACTTCGACCAGCAGTAGAAGCGCAATAGATCCCAAGCCCTGACCGATTCGGTTGGGGCTTTTTTGCGCCCAAAAATAGGCGGGGAGGAGTGGGGCGGGATAGGGAAAATAATGGGGAAAGGTGGTTGAAAAAGGAGGAAAGTGGTGTAAAGTGGGGAATTGAGCGGGAAGTTCACGCTCAAAAGGGCCACTTGGGGAAGGAGGCGCGAAGAATGTTTCTAGGCACTCACGAACCGCGCCTTGATGAAAAAGGCCGCCTCATCCTCCCCGCCAAATTCCGCGATGAGCTCTCAGCGGGCCTTGTGATCACTAAAGGCCAAGAGCGCTGCCTCTACGTATTTCCATCAACTGAATTTGCAACGATTACTGAAACTTTGCGACAGGCGCCAGTTACTGCCAAGAGCGCTCGCGATTACCAGCGCGTGATGTTTGCCGGCGCGCACGATGAAATTCCTGACCGTCAAGGTCGCGTCACCATCCCACAAGGACTTCGCACTTATGCGGGCCTTGAAAAAGAGTGCGTTGTTATCGGCGCAAATACTCGCGTTGAAATTTGGGATAGCGCTGCGTGGAGCGAGTACCTCGCTGATCGCGAAAAGAGTTTTGCTGATGTCTCTGAGGAGGTTTTTCCGGGACTTTTTTAGAACATCAGCAAAAAACATTTAACACAACTAAATAGAGCGCTCATTTGTGGCCACCGCCGACCTTTCCTTACTTGTTAGGCCGGCAGCGACGTCCCTTCCCCGGCGTCGCTTTCGAAAAAGATCCGTCGGCCGGCGGTGACCAGAGATGAGCGCTCACCTAATCAGAGCACGACCAGATAAAGAAAGTAAGAGTTGAGAATGGGGGAGAAGATGCAGCACATATCAGTAATGCGCGATCGTTGCGTAGATCTTCTTGCTCCATCAATTACTTCATCTGTTAATCCTGTTATCGTCGATGCAACACTTGGTTTGGGCGGCCACACCGAAGCGCTCCTCACACGATTTGAAAACCTCACTGTCATTGGAATTGATCGCGATAAGAGCGCGCTTGAAAAAGCAACAGCACGTCTTGCTCCTTTTGGTGATCGCTTGAAGACTGCACATTGCGTCTTTGACGAGATTACAGAAGTAGTCCAGAGCTTTGGCTTCACACATATCAATGGCGCTCTCTTTGATTTAGGTGTTTCATCCATGCAGCTCGATGAATCAGAGCGCGGTTTCTCTTATTCCCAAGATGCACCGCTTGATATGCGGATGGATCGCAGCAAAGGAATAACAGCTTACGAAATAGTTAATTCATATGAGCCAGGAAAGTTAGTTCAGATTCTTCGCACCTATGGCGAAGAGAAGTTTGCAACCCGAATCGTTGAGAACATCGTGAAGGCTCGTGCTATTGCACCGCTTAACTCAACGACAGAACTTGCAACGTTGGTGAAGGAGAGCATTCCAGCGGCTACTCGTCGCACTGGCGGCAATCCAGCAAAGCGCACCTTCCAAGCGCTACGAATTGAAGCAAATGATGAGCTCGGAGCAATTACCCGCGCACTTCCACAAGCGCTTGATTTATTGATGGTGCATGGACGACTTGTTGTGATGTCATTCCAGTCACTTGAAGACCGGATTGTGAAAGAGGTCTTCCTCGAGGCATCGACATCTAAGAGCCCACGCAATCTTCCGATTGAACTTCCAGAATTTGCTGCAAAGTTCTCGTTGGTCTTCCGATCTGGTGAAACTCCATCACAGAGTGAACTTGATGAGAACCCACGCTCTGCCTCAGTGCGCTTGCGCGCGATTGAAAGGGTGGCTGCGTAATGGCACAAGCAACCGCACGTAAATCGCAATCGACTCAAGTTATTCCTAAGGCTCGCAAGGTAGTTGCAGAACGTACTGCAGACATCATCTCTGGCATCTTCCCTGACTTAAATTCAGGCGCTCGAGCAACTCATAGATACTTCGCAACATTCCTTACAGTTGTCAGCGCCATGGGATTCCTCGTACTCCTGGGCGTTAACACGCTATTGGCTCAAGATGCCTTCACGCTCTCGAATCTTAAGGTTGAAGCAAAACAAGTTGCAGATCAACGCGATGCCATCAATCGATCAATCGATTCCTTCGAGGCACCTGAAAATCTTGCTGCAGCTGCGGCAGCCCTTGGTATGCGCCCTTCCGATTCTCCAGTCTTCCTTAATCTAACTCCACCAACGGGTGTGACAAATGGGTGACCTACTACTTTCCAAGTCACGTATCAAGATTCTTATTATTGGCGTCTTTATGATCTTCATCTTGCTAGCGCTACAACTTGTTCGCGTACAAGTAATTCAGGCAAGTGAGTACCAGAGCAAGGCCGCTAACGAGATGCAATCGACTCGAACAACTCCGGCTCCACGAGGTGAAATCACCGATATCAATGGAGTCGCCTTTGCCCGTAGCGTCTCTGCAATCACCATCGTGGTCGATCAAACACAAATTTCCGATCCAGTACGCGTTGCCAACTTTGTAGCTCCAATTCTGGGGCTTCCGGTTGAAGAGGTTCAAGAGAACATCACCGGAACGCGTCGCTATTCAATAGTGCTCAAGAATGGCCGCCCAGCTTTGTGGGATCGCCTGACAAAAGAGATCTATGAATACAACAAAGCGCTCACCAACGAGCAGCTAGATAAGCGCATTATTGGCTTCTTCCCAGAGCGCTCATTTATTCGCGAGTACCCATCAGGCTCATTGATTTCATCCCTTGTTGGCTTTGTGCGCGCAGATGGAATCGGCGCAACTGGCTTGGAATCAAGTCTTAACTCAATCATCACCGGCACCGATGGTCGTTACTCATTTGCTAACGGTTATGGAGCAGAAATTCCTGGTTCTCAGCGCGAAATCGTCGCTGCAAAGGCGGGTACTTCAGTTCGCCTCACAATCGATCGCGACGTTCAATGGGTTGCTGCAAAGGCAATCGCTGAAGCAGTAAAGACTTCACGGGCTGCAAGTGGCACTGTGATTGTGATGGATCCTCGCACAGGTGAAATCGTTGCTCACGCTACAGCGCCAACTTTCGATCCCAACAATACAAAGAGCGTTGACCTCAACTTAATGCGCAACCCATCTGTGCAAGATGTGTATGAGCCAGGCTCTACCGGCAAGGTCATGACGTTGGCCGCAGCGCTCGAAGAGAAGACGGTTGCTCCAACGACTGTCTTTGCAGTTCCTTACAAGATTAAGCGTGGTGGTTCAACATTTAAAGACCACGATAAACATCCAGTGCAGCAACTGACAACTTCAGGAATCTTGGCAGTTTCTAGCAACACCGGCACAATCAAAATTGGTGAAACAATCAGCAATGAGAAGTTGTATTCATATCTGACAAAATTTGGGGTTGGGCAAAAGACAGGTTCTGGTCTGCCTGGTGAGTCAGCAGGCCTCATGCCTAAGGTTGAAAATTGGTCAGGAACCACAGCCCCGACAGTAGCTTTTGGCCAGGGTTACTCAGTAACTGCGATGCAAGCAACCAGCGTCTTTGCGACTATTGCAAATCACGGAGTTCGAGTTTCACCTACTGTCATTGCTGGAACTCAAGATGCATCTGGCCACTTCACGCCAGCTGCCAATAGAACTACTACACGCGTTATTAGCGAAGATACTGCCCGCGAAATGCGTCTGATGATGGAGAGCGTTGTCTCTCCAACGGGAACAGCTCCATCTGCTGCAATCCCTGGATATCGCGTTGCAGGTAAGACTGGAACTGCGTGGCGCTATGACGATAAGACCGGCGGCTATAGCGGTTACACAGCTTCATTTATCGGCTTTGCTCCAGCAGATGCACCTCGCTACGTCATCAACGTCACGATTCAAGATCCTCGAAATGGTTATTACGGAGGTCTCTTGGGTGGTCCAGTCTTTAAAAAGGTCATGACCTTCGTTCTGCAGACTAAGCACGTTGCACCAACTGGAACCAAAGTTATGCCAGTTGCGCTCAACCAGAAAGATTTAACTCGCATGAAGGCAACTCAGGTAAGTGCAGAAAAAAGCGGAGCAGTAAGACAGTGATCCGCCCACTTGCCGAGTTCTCAGCACGTTTCAGCGATACAGCGAATCTGATTGGAGCAACTCCACTAGCCGGAGATCTGATTTTTACAGGAGTCACTCACAGCGATAAAGATGTTGAAGCAGGAGATCTCTTCTTAGCTATACCTGGTGCGAAAGCCCATGGTGCAAATTTCATCAAAAGCGCTCGTGCTCAAGGCGCTGTTGCGGTCATCACGGATGCACAAGGTGCACAGATTGATTCATCGCTACCTACTCTTATAGTCAAAGATGTGCGGGCTGCTGGGGCACTTGTTGCCGCCGCGCTCTACCAATACCCGACTCGCGATATTGCCAGCATTGGGATCACCGGAACCAATGGGAAGACAACTGTCTCCACCTTGCTCTACCAAATCTTTCAGGCTGCAGGACGTGAGTCAGGGCTTATCGGAACAGTAGAAACTCGGATCGGTGCAGAGCGCCTATCAAGTGTTCGTACAACCCCTGAGGCTCCCGAGCTACAAGCGCTAGCTGCAACGATGCGCGAACGTCATGTTCGAAATCTAGTGATGGAAGTTTCGAGCCATGCGCTGAGTATGGGCCGCATGAAAGGCTCACACTTTGCAATCGCAGCTTTTACAAATCTCAGCCAAGATCACTTAGATTTTCATAAGGATATGAACGCATACTTCGAAGCTAAGGCCGCGCTCTTTACAACAGAGTACGCAGACTCAGCTTTCATCAATATAGATACTGCCTATGGCGCAACTCTGGCTGAACGCACATCCCTCACCCTGACAACTATTTCTAGAACTAATCCAAAGGCGCACTGGCACTTCTCGAGCTTGACCCCGACTCAAGGCGGCGCAGAGTTCTCTATCCGAGGTACTGGCGGAATCTTGATTGAATCTCAGACTTCACTTCATGGTGCGTACAACGCAGATAATCTCTTACTTGCCGTAGCTCTTGCCCACGAATGCGGCGTTGATCCTATTGAACTTGCTGCAGTGATTCCACAACTGACTGGAGCACCTGGACGATTAGATGCCGTTGTCTTAGGCCAACCTTTCAAAGCCTTTGTTGACTACGCACATTCTCCCGATGCAGTAACAAATGTGCTTTCTGCGGCGCGAGAATTTACTCCTGGAAAAATCATCGCGGTACTGGGATGCGGTGGCGATCGCGATGCCACCAAACGCCCTCTGATGGGTGCAGCTCTTTCGCAAGGATCAGATATCGCAATCTTTACCAGCGATAATCCTCGCTCTGAGAATCCGGCGACCATCTTGCGCGAAATGGTCTCATCACTTGATGTGAAAGACCCCTCAGCAGTTATTGAAGATCGCGCAGCAGCAATCAGCCACGCCGTTTCAATGGCAAAAGCTGGCGATACTGTTTTGGTTCTTGGAAAAGGCCACGAGCAAGGTCAAGATGTTGCAGGCGTTATTGCCGCCTTTGATGATCGACTTACACTCGCGGCTGCAATCGAGGCTCGCTGATGATCTCTCTCAAAGCATCAGAAATCGCAGCCCTTGTCGGTGGAACTCTTTATGGTGAAGATGTCGTAGTTTCCGCAAACCCAGTTATTGACTCTCGAGCTGCAACAACAGGTTCACTCTTTATCGCCATTAAGGGCGAGAGAGTAGATGGCCACGACTTTGTTACAGATGCTCAATCTCATGGCGCAGTTCTTACACTTGCTGAACGCGTCGTTGGCGGTTCACATATCTTGGTAGGCAACACCATCCAAGCCCTTGGCGCGCTGGCACATGAGGTACGCAATCGCCTGACAAACCTAACTGTTATTGGCATTACGGGTTCACAAGGAAAGACAACAACGAAAGAACTTTTAGCATCGGTTTTATCAACAGTTGCTCCAACGATGGCGCCACAAGGTAATTACAACAACGAAATTGGAGCGCCTCTGTCTTTACTCCAATGCGATGAAAAAACTCGTTTCTGTATCGTGGAAATGGGCGCACGCCACAAAGGCGATATCGCCCATCTTTGCCGAATTGCTGTTCCCGATGTTGGCGTTGTACTTCGAGTGGGAACGGCACACGTAGGAGAGTTTGGGTCGCAAGCGGCAATCGCTGAAACCAAGTCAGAGCTCATTTCAACCTTGTCACCAAGTGCGATTGCGATTCTGGGCCAGTACGACGAATTCACCCCAAAGATGTCGGCACTTCACAAAGGTCGCGTCGTGACTTTCGGAGAAAGCAGCGGCTGTGAAATTCGAGCGACCGATATAGAGA
Source organism: Candidatus Nanopelagicaceae bacterium (assembly GCA_965267965.1). Classification (GTDB taxonomy): domain Bacteria; phylum Actinomycetota; class Actinomycetes; order Nanopelagicales; family Nanopelagicaceae; genus Planktophila. Next base: position 830,128 of record OZ254131.1, on the reverse strand, counting down.
TTCGCGAAGGTCGCGCCCACTTTGATTTGGTAACACCAGAAGGTCGCACTGCTGTTGGACTTCGCATTGTTGGGCTACATCAAGTTGCCAATGCTCTGGCAGTAGCTGCCGTGGCTTCAGTATTAGGTCTGACCCTAGATCAAATTGCGGGTGGGCTTTCTACAGCAGAATCTTCAGCTAAATGGCGTATGGAAATTTCTGAACTAGATTCACTTGTTCTCATCAATGATGCGTATAACGCAAGCCCTGAGGCGATGTCGGCGGCGTTACAGACGTTGGTCCATTTTGCGCAAGAGCGCGGCGGTGAAGCCTGGGCTTTTCTCGGAAAAATGCATGAACTCGGCGAGTCATCAGACCAAGACCATGCCGCTATTGGCACCCTTGCCTCAGAACTTGGAATCGATCACCTGGTCTGTGTCGCCGCCCCTGAATATGCGCAAGCAATTCCGACAGAGAGCGCAACGACAGTGCATATATTCGCAAGTAAAGAGCAGGCGGCCGCGATGGTGGCAAGTATGAATAAAGGAGATGTCGTGCTGGTAAAGGCATCTCGTTCTGAAAAATTAGAAGAGTTGGCTGAGATGATCACGAAATCGTGGTCAGAACGTATTCAAGAGATGGCAGATACTGAATGAGACTCATCCTTATCGCCGGAGCTCTGGCTCTCTTCTTCTCGCTCTTTGGCACCCCTGCGCTTATCAAGGTACTCGCACGACGCGGTTATGGACAGTTCATTCGAGATGATGGACCTTCAACCCATCACACAAAACGCGGCACTCCAACTATGGGCGGCATCATCATCATCTTCGCCACCATCCTTGCTTATTTCTTAGCGCACCTTCTTACACAGAAAGCTGTCACAGTCTCTGCGCTATTAATCATTGGACTTGTACTAGGCCTCGGCTTTGTCGGATTCCTCGATGATTACCTCAAAATCTCTCGGCAGAACTCACGGGGGATTAGTGGCAAGCAGAAGATATTTGGACAAGTCTTCGTCGCTTCAACATTTGGATACTTAGGTCTGCAATTTCCAGATGCTGATGGTCTAACCCCAATCTCACAAAATCTCTCTACCGTGCGTGATACAGGAATCAATCTTGGAGTTGTTCTAGTCATTATCTGGATCGCCTTTATGGTGACAGCAACAAGTAATGGCGTAAACCTGACTGATGGGCTAGATGGATTGGCAACTGGCGCATCCGTTATGACATTCCTAGCCTTCGTCTTGATTGGTGTCTGGGAATTTGGTCAGAGCTGCGCAGTGAGCGTTTCACCTAACTGTTACAACGTTCGAGATCCGCTCGACTTAGCTGTGCTTGCTGCTGCCTTTGCTGGATCGTGTACAGGTTTTCTCTGGTGGAATGCATCTCCTGCAAAGATATTTATGGGAGATACAGGTTCACTCGCTCTCGGTGGAGCACTCGCTGGACTTGCGGCTTCGTTGCGCGTTGAACTCCTCTTAATCCCACTGGGTGGCCTCTTCGTGATCATCACTCTCTCAGTCGCGCTGCAGGTTATCTACTTCCGCTTAACTGGTGGCAAGCGCCTCTTTAAGATGGCGCCACTTCAACATCACTTTGAACTCATGGGTTGGGGCGAAGTCACGATTGTTCTTCGCTTCTGGATCATCGCAGGACTGTGTGTAGCACTTGGCCTAGGGCTCTTTTACACCGATTGGGTTGCAAGTTAAACCCTCATGGCACAAGAACTTTATAAGAACTTCAATGGATTGCGGATCTGCGTAGCAGGCGCTGGAGTAACTGGGTTAGCGGTGGCGCGAAGCCTGACCAAACGTGGAGTTGAAGTAACGCTCATCGATGAGAACAAAGGTTCAACTGATGAGTTTCCTGTTGTACATCCAGATGTAATCACAATCACCGACTTCGACCGTTTTCTGATTTCACCAGGGTGGAAAGAGAACCACCCAGTTATTCAAGCCGCACGTGCTGCGCAAGTGCCTCTCATTAATGAAGTTGATTATGCATGGAGCGTTAAGAAGCCCGCACAGAAATGGATCAGCCTTACTGGCACCAACGGAAAGACTTCTACGGTCGAACTCACAGCTGCGATGCTGCAGGCTGGGGGAGTCAGCGCAGTTGCTTGCGGCAACGTTGGTACTACTGTTATCGAATCGGTTGAATCACCAGAGGATTATCAATTCTTAGTAGTTGAACTTTCTTCCTTCCAACTACATTGGATGGAAGATGCCTCATTTATCGCAGCAGCCATTCTAAACATTGCACAAGACCACATCGATTGGCATGGCAGCTTTGATGCATACGCTGGAGACAAAGTTTCAATTCTCGATAGAGCTACCACTGCAATCCTTAATGGCGAAGATGGCGAGATTGTGACGCGCGTTGCTCATTGGCAAGGACAGAAAGTTTTCTTCTCACTCGATACTCCAGGGCCAGGTGAAATCGGAATAGTCGAAGAGCTCCTAGTCGACCGCGCCTTTGTTGCCAACCCACAAGAAGCAGCGATGATCGCTGAACTCACCGAGGTAAAGCCCACAGTTCCACATAGCGTTTCAAATGCACTTGCCGCAGCAGGTTTAGCGTTGACCGCAGGGGTAACTCACGAAGCGTTGCGTTCTGCAATTACCGCCTTTACTCCAGGGCGCCATCGCATCGAGAAGGTGTATGAAAGCGATGGAGTTACCTGGATTGATGATTCAAAGGCCACCAATCCTCACGCTGCTAGCGCCTCCATCATGTCTGCTCTCTCAGTCATCTGGGTTGCAGGTGGTTTAGCAAAAGGCGCAGAGATGGGAGAGCTGATTGAACGCGTGAAAGCTCGCGTTCGCATCGCCATTTTAATTGGAGAAGATCGCGCTCTCATCGCAGATGAACTTCGCCAGCGCGCTCCACATATTCAAGTAGAACTCATCGACTCACCTGCCGGATATTCCAAAGGTGGAGTAGATAATTCGTTAATGGAGACTGTTGTCCGCACGGCCAAGGCCAAGGCGGTTTCAGGCGACACCGTATTGCTCGCCCCAGCATGCGCCTCGATGGATCAATTTCTCTCTTACTCCGACCGCGGAGATAGATTTAAGAGCGCAGTCGAGAAGGTAGTGCGAGATGGCAACTAAAGTTCAGAAAAAGTTCTTAGCGCAACCGGTCAATCACTTCTACATGCTCTTGGCTAGCGCAGGAGCGCTCACCTTCTTAGGTGTCATCATGGTCTTCTCAGCATCAACAATTCATGCAATTGATACAAAGGGAAGCGCGACCTCAATCGTGCTACGCCAGTTGCTCTTTGTGGTGGTCTCCTTGCCTATCGCTGCATACTTAACAAAGATTTCAGTCGCACAATGGAACCTGCTGGCTCGCTTCGGATTCTCGATCTCTCTTATCATTTTGGGTGTTCTATTAATCCCTGGCGTTGGCAAAACGGTAAACGGAAATACCAACTGGATTGACCTGAAAATTATTGATATCCAGCCAAGTGAATTTGCAAAGTTTTTAATGATTCTCTGGGCAAGCCGTTTATTAGCAAGGAAAGAGAGTGCAGGCAGATTTAACGTCAACGTCTTCGCTCTCCTTGCGCCAGGGTTCTTGATTGTCATGGTGCTCGTCATGGTGGGTCGCGACTTAGGAACTACATCAGTGATCGCAGCAATCCTGGCGGGACTTCTCTTTGTCTCAGGTATTCGCTTGCGCATTCTTGGGTGGGCTACAGCTGCAGGCGCCCTCGCGTTGGCTTTCCTCATTGCAACCTCTGATTACCGCGCTCAAAGATTCTTAGTCTTCCTCAATCCCTTTGCACCTGAGGATTACAAATTTGCTGGATGGCAGCCAGCGCATAGCTTGTTGGGTCTTGCAACAGGTGGGCTCTTTGGAGTCGGCCTCGGAGGAAGTAGACAGAAGTGGGGAAATCTTGCGGAAGCTCACACCGACTTCATCTTCTCAGTCATTGGTGAAGAACTTGGTTTGGTCGGAACCCTTGCTGTGCTGGCGCTATTAGGAACTCTTATTTACTCCATGTTCCGCATTGCACTGCGCGCCAAAGAGCCGATGATTCGTTATGCCTGTGCTGGAATCGCATGTTGGTTCTTGGTGCAATCCTTTCTTAACATCGGGTCAGCAACGAGCATGTTGCCAGTTGTTGGCGTAACGCTTCCACTGGTCTCATACGGCGGCTCTGCTCTCGTTGCATCCCTCTGCGCTATTGGTTTTGTCGCAGGAGCAGCGCTTCGCGATCCTGAAGTCCGTAAAGAAATTGTGAAGCGAAAAGGCGCATGAGCCGCATCATTGTTGCTGGTGGTGGCACAGCAGGGCATATAGAGCCGGCAATTGCAGTTGCGCGGAACTGGAAGTTATCGCATCCTGATTCGAAGATAACCTTTCTTGGTACAAAGGCAGGGCTAGAAACAACTCTCGTTCCGGCGGCCGGATTCCCACTCACCTTTATTCCTAAAGTATCTGTACCGCGTCGCCTTTCACCTCTGTTATTGCTTCTGCCTTTCTCACTGCTCCGAGCGATTACTCAATCCATACAAGTGATCAAGGGCGCAGATCTGGTTATCGGATTCGGGGGATATGTTTCAGCACCTGCTTACTTAGCTGCAGCTCTGACTCGAACTCCATTTGTGATTCATGAAGCTAACGCCAGACCAGGCCTTGCAAATCGTTTAGGCGCTCTCTTTACTCGGTATACCGCTGTTGCGCATCCTGTGATGAGCGGATCGCTGAAAAAATCTCTTCTTACTGGCCTGCCCTTGAAAGAGAATATTGCTAGCGCTTATGAGAACGCTCAAAAAGATTGGCGCAGTTCGCGATTAGCAGCTAAACGCACACTCGGCTTTGATGAGCAGAGTCCCTTGGTGTTTATCTTTGGAGGCTCTCAAGGTTCTGCTGCAATAAATGACGTCATCGCACACTCACGGCAAGCGCTTACGACTCAGGGCGTAAATGTCCTTCATGGCGTTGGCGCCCGCAGTGATCTTCCAGAATCAAAGAGCGGTTACAAAGCCGTTGATTACATCTCCGACATGGCGACGGCATATTTAGCCGCAGATCTGATTATTGCTAGGAGTGGTGCGGTGACCTGTGCTGAAGTAAACACCCTTGGTCGCTACGCACTCTTTATTCCTCTTCCTATCGGTAACGGAGAACAGAATCTCAACGCTGCTTCGCTGATCTCACAGGGTCGAGCAGAGATTCTCCCTCAGACAGAATTCAATGCAGAGTGGATAGTTGCGAATCTCAACCGTCTTCTTACTCTGAGCAACGCTGCACCAATCTCGGGTTCAACGATCGATATTGAGGCAACAACTAAGATTGTGGCGTTGATGGATTACGCGCTCTCTGGAGGTAAGTAAGTGCAGACGCTGCAAGGCAAGAAGATCCACTTCATCGGTATCGGTGGATCGGGTATGAGCGGTCTTGCGCGCATTGCACTCTCTGATGGAATTAGCGTCAGCGGCTCGGATGCGAAAGATTCATCAGTGCTCACCGCCTTGACCGCACTCGGTGCCAAGGTCTCAGCGACGCATGAGGCAGCAAATGTTGAAGGCGCAGATGTAGTTATCTATTCAACGGCTATCTCTGCAAATAACCCCGAGATGGCATATGCCGTTGAACGCTCGATCCCCATTCTTACTCGCGCACAGGCGTTGGCACTTCTTATGAAAGGCTCACGCAGCATTGCTGTTGCTGGCACACATGGCAAGACGACAACGTCTTCAATGATGACTGTGGCGTTACAAGCGTGTGGGGCAGACCCTTCCTTTGCGATCGGCGGAACGCTGACAGCCTCGGGCTCTAATGCGCATCGCGGCACCGGAGATTTCTTCGTTGCAGAAGCAGATGAATCAGATGGATCATTTGTCGAGTACCAACCGCTTGCTGCCATTGTCACCAACATTGAACATGATCATGTTGATTTCTTTCATACACCTGAGGCAGTGACCGAAGTCTTTGATTCTTTTGCAGCGACTATTTCACCAAACGGCTTCTTGGTCTATTGCGCCGATGACGCTGGCTCAAGACGTCTTGGTGAATCTCTACTTGCCTGCACGCCTATCTCATACGGCACTTCTGAAGGCGTTGATTTAGCGCTCGATCAGATTGCCCTTAAGGCGATGGGATCTACAGCGCGCGTCATGTGGAAAGGCAGGGCCGTAGGCACTCTCGAGCTACAAGTTCCAGGACACCATAATTTGCTCAATGCAGCTGCCTGTCTTGCGATGGGTATGGCTCTACAACTTCCGGTACACCAGCTATTGGATGGCCTTCATAACTTCCGTGGTGCTGGACGTCGTTTTGAACTCAAAGCTACAGAACATGGAATTCGAATTATTGATGACTACGGGCATCATCCAACAGAGATTCGTGTGACGTTAGAGGCAGCACGCCGTTATGCCGGCGATGGTCGCGTCCTGGTGATTTTCCAACCTCATCGTTATTCACGCACTCAAGCTTTCCTTGATGATTTCGCGACATCCTTAGATTTAGCTGATGATGTCACTCTCCTTGAAATCTATGCAGCGAGCGAGAAACCTATTCATGGCGTGACATCGGAATTGATTGCCGCCAAGATGGAGCGCGGACACTATCTTCCAAACTTTGTTCAAGCTTCCGACCGCATTATCGAAATGGCTCAACCGGGAGATGTGATTATCACTCTCGGCGCAGGAGATGTGAACTCACTTGCACCAATCATTGCCGAAGGGTTGCAACGTCGCTTTGCTTAGAGTCAGCAGATTTTCACTTGTCGCCACTGTTGTAGTCGCGCTCTTTGCCGGGCTTACCTATCTACTTGCTTGGTCAAATATCTTCACCGTTTCAACTATCTCAATCGAGGGCGCACCAACTTCTTCAAGTAAAGAATCCATATCCAAAGTTGCAGATCTGCGCACTGGAGATAAATTGGCTCGCGTTGAACCTCGCGCCATCGCTCATCGGATTTCAGATTTTGATTGGGTGGAAAGCGCTGAGATTTCTCGAAACTGGATAAGTGGGGAGGTTGTACTCACCATTACACCTCGCACGCCAACTGCATATTTCAATAATCGCGTTCTGGATGCCTCTGGCAAGGTCTTCACGCTGCCCGGGTTTACCGGCGCTGAGCTACCTCGAGTCTCAGCCTCGACCCCAGAATTAGGGCTGGTTGCAATCAATCTCTTTCAGAATCTGCCAGAGTCAATCAGAGCTGATGTACTCAGCCTTGCTGCCTACAACGAATCAAATTTCTCTTTGAAGGTAGATCGCGGGCAGAAGGAGTTGCAGATCCTCTGGGGAGCAAATGAAGAAAATGAATTGAAAACAGAAGTAATTGATGCACTTTTAGCGCTGCCAGAAAATAAAAATATTCGACGCATTGATGTCAGCGCACCTCATGCACCAATCGTTAAATAGCAATCCAACAGAAGAAAAATTAGTTCGTGGCGGTCTTTGATTACCGCCACTAATACGCATACGTTGCCGCCATTAAAGAGAGTAGAAATGTAATTCTCAAGTTGAGGTTTACAGTTCTAAAGGGGGACTCACGTGGCTGCACCACAGAATTACTTAGCTGTCATCAAGGTTGTTGGAATCGGCGGCGGCGGAGTAAATGCAATCAATCGCATGATTGACGTCGGATTAAAAGGCGTTGAGTTCATCGCAATCAATACAGATGCACAACACTTGTTAATGAGTGATGCAGATGTGAAGTTAGATATTGGTCGCGCATCTACAAAAGGTTTAGGTGCAGGAGCTGCTCCTGAAAAGGGAAGACAAGCAGCAATTGATCACACCGAAGAAATCGAAGAGATTCTTCGCGGTGCAGATATGGTTTTTGTTACCGCAGGAGAAGGCGGCGGTACTGGTACAGGTGGCGCTCCAATCGTTGCAAAGATTGCACGCGATCTTGGTGCACTTACTATTGGTGTGGTTACCAAGCCGTTCTCATTTGAAGGAAAGATTCGTTCTCGCCAGGCCGATGAAGGAATTGAACTTCTACGCGAGCAGGTAGACACACTTATTGTTATTCCAAATGATCGACTCCTTGCAATCTCAGATCGCGCAATAACTGCAGTCGATGCATTTAAGAGTGCGGATCAAGTCCTGCTCTCAGGCGTTCAGGGAATTACGGAAATCATCACACAACCAGGGCTGATCAATCTTGACTTTGCAGATGTGAAGACAGTGATGACGGATGCAGGTTCAGCCCTAATGGGGATTGGTTCTGCGCGAGGAGAAAATCGCGCAACGCGCGCTGCAGAGCTAGCAATCTCTAGCCCACTTCTTGAAGCATCCATTGATGGAGCCATGGGAGTTCTCCTCTCAGTGGCAGGTGGATCAGATCTTGGTCTCTTTGAAATCAATGAGGCCTGCGAGTTGGTTCAGGCGGCGGCCCATCCTGATGCACGCATTATCTTTGGAACAACTATCGATGATGCGCTCGGTGATGAAGTTCGAATCACAGTTATCGCAGCAGGATTTGCTGGAGGAGAACCAAAGAAGGTTGATATGCCAGTGATCAACGCCAGCACTTTAGGTGGAGTAGCAGACCCAATCCCTTCGAATGACCCGCTCTCAGTCGCCTTAGATTTAGATTCTTCAACGCCTCGCAAGCGCGTCACCTTTGAAGATCTTGTCTCTGAGGATGAAATTGATGTTCCAGACTTTATGAAGTAAATGGGCTATCGATTTACCAATCGCACCGGTGGAATAAGCACCGGTGCGTTTTCTGCTCTCAACCTAGCTCTCCATGTTGGGGATGAGCCAGCAGTTGTCTTGGAAAATAGAGAGATTCTCGGGCGCGAAGTTGGTGCTCATCAATATATGGAGCAGGTGCATGGCAATCGAGTTGTCATTATTGAGGCAGTCTCAGATGAATCTCCAACTGCAGATGCTCTCGTAACCGGAATTCCGGGAGTCGCTCTCGCGGTAATGGTGGCAGATTGCATCCCGCTCTTGCTTACCTCCAAAGTGGCTGTCGCTGCCGTACATGTAGGGCGTAAAGGTTTAATGAACGACGTTGCACTCAGCGCCATTGCGGCTATGCGCGAGATTGGTGCGAAGGAGATTTCTGCACTTATCGGGCCATCGATTTGTGGAAGTTGTTATGAAGTTTCAGAAGAGATATTCAGTGAAGTAACTGCAAGACATCCGGCAGCAGCTGCATCGACGCAAACTGGAACGCGCTCCTTAGATCTTCCTGCAGCGCTCGAGAAAGTCTTAGTTGCTGAAGGAGTTTCGCTCTCTTTTGAAAAGGGTTGCACCGCTGAAGACCCTGACCTCTTTTCATATCGCCGAGATGGCGTAACCGGCAGGCAAGCTGGGGTTGTGTGGCTATGAACCGTCGCGACGAACTTGCTGCCAATCTAGGCGTAATTCAAGAGCGCATTACTAAATCTGGGGTGACTCTCATCGTTGTTACCAAGACTTATCCGGTGAGCGATGTAGAGATTCTTAAAGATTTGGGCGTTGATAACTTCGGTGAGAATCGAACCGAAGAAGGAGAAGTTAAAGCTGCAGCAGTTCCAGCTACCTGGCATTTCCAGGGTGGAATTCAGAGCCGAAAGATCAAAGATATTGTGCAGTGGGCTGATGTGATTCATTCACTAGATAACATCGAGCATGCTCTCAAAGTTGGGCAGCGAGCAGAGCGGTTGATTGATGTCTTTCTGCAACTCTCACTCGATGGGGATCCAGAACGAGGGGGAGTAATCGAGTCAGAGTTAAGCGCTCTGGCTGAAGTTGTAGTTGCTGCACCCAATCTCACACTTGCAGGTTTGATGTGCGTCCCACCAGTCAGCGCCATTCCAGCTGAAGCGTTCTCGCAGATTTATGCCGTCCACCAACGTTTCCTTAAGGATTTTCCTAATGCGAAATCGCTCTCTGCTGGAATGTCAGGAGACTTTGAAGTGGCCATCGACCATGGTGCGACACATATCCGGGTAGGTAGTTCAATCCTCGGCTCTCGCACCCAGCGCTAGTAACCTAGACCTCATGTCAGCACTCAATAAAATGATGGGCTTCTTGGGCCTCGTCGACACCGATGAAGAGACCGCAGCTGCGCAAGCGCCAGCACGTACTGCAGTCGCGCGCCCGACTCGTGATCGCACTGGAGTAACCGTTCTTGGTTCACATCCAACACCGGTTACAGCCGCTCCAATTCAACCTGCACTCATTGAAGATTCATCGCCTTACAACATCATCACTTTGCAACCACGTTCTTACTCAGAAGCTCGCAAAGTTGGAGAGTTTTACCGTGAAGGCAACCCAGTCATCATCAACCTTGATGACATGGAAGAAGGAGAGCGCAAGCGTCTCGTTGACTTTGCCAGTGGACTTGTATTTGGTTTGCACGGACGTATCGAACGCATCAGTCTCAAGGTCTTCTTGCTTTCACCAGCAAATGTCAATGTGAGCAATGAAGATAAGACAGCTGCTCAAGCAACCTTCTTTAACCAGAGCTGATTATTTAGATGCTTGAATCAGTTCTCGTCCAACTTATTGGACTCTTCAAACTCGCGCTCTTCGCTCGCATCATCATCGACTATGTACGCATGTTTGCGCGCAACTGGCGACCAAACTCTTTCTTGCTCGCTGTATTTGAAATTGTCTACTCAATAACTGATCGACCAATGAGATATGTCCAGCGCTTTGTGCCACCGCTTCGTATCGGCGGCGTTGCGCTAGATCTCTCATTCATCGTTCTCTTGATTGCAGCTAATATCGCACAAGCTGTAATCCGCCTTATTCTCTAACCTACTTTTTTAGAGATACGCCAACGCTGAGTTCATTATCTTCTTGCACCACGGCTTCGTCGTACTCGAAAGAGGTAGCAAGTACCTCATCCGAGATATGTGCAGCAGCGCCACGAATGGTCTCCTGTAACTCGACTGGCGCGCTCCAGCGCACCTGAATCCGGTCTGAGATTTCAAAACCATCGCTCTTACGTCGTTCTTGAATTAAGCGTATGACTTCGCGGATATTGCCAGCTGCTATGAGATCGGGAGTAAGTGCTAAATCAAGTGCAACGCTCTCACCATCGTGGCTCGCAACCATCCAGCCCGACTTTGGCACTTCAGTGACAACTAGATCTTCCAGTGCAATTTCGAAAGCACCCAAAGTGGCAGAGCCGCTTGATCGCAGCCCTTTAACCAGGACGGTTGGTTCAGCTGCTGCAATCAACTTTGCAACATCCTGGACTGCTTTTCCATACTTTGCACCAAGTGATTTGAAGTTTGCCTTCACAGATACATCAACAAGGTCGCCATCTGCACTGGCGATATCTTGTAGATCAATCACATTGAGCTCATCCGAAATCTGTGCCTTCATATCTTCTGGCAGCTGCGACCAACCTTGAGCCGAAATCAGCGCACGCTGTAGCGGCTGACGGATCTTGATCGCAGATTCAGCACGTGCAGCTCTACCTAACTCAACGACGCGTCGAGTCATCGCTACCTGCTTATTAAGCATTGGATCGATGAGTCCGCTATCTGCAATTGGGAAATCGGTAAGGTGAACTGAAGTCGCTGCGTTTTTATCTGCGGGACGAATAAGAACTTGCCACGTATGTTCTGCAATAAAGGGAACCATGGGTGCGAGAAGTTGTGTCAAAGTGACGAGACATTCATGCAAGGTGGCTAAGGCTGATGCATCTGCATCCCAGAAGCGCCTGCGTGATCTGCGGACGTACCAGTTTGATAGATCATCAATAAATCTAGCTAACTCTTTTCCTGCAGTCTGTGAATCAAAGTCTGCGTAAGCCTTATCTACTGAGTTGATAAGAGAGTTCAGTTCACTCAGAATCCATCTATCCATAATCGTGCGATCTGCGATAGCTGGGCTCTGCGATAAGTCGAACTCTGATGCTTCTGCATACAAGGCGTGGAAAGAGATCGTGTTCCAGTAGGTAAGAAGAGTCTTGCGGACGACATCTGAAATCGCATCATGGCCAACGCGACGAGCAGACCACGGAGAGCCGGCCGCCAACATGTACCAACGGACTGCATCAGCGCCATGTTGATCCATAAGTGACATTGGTTCTAGAACATTGCCTAAGTGCTTACTCATTTTGCGGCCATCTTTATCGAGGATGTGGCCCAGACAGAGAACGCTCTTATATGAACTCTTATCAAAGACGAGAGTTCCGATGGTCATCAAGGTGTAGAACCATCCGCGGGTCTGATCAATTGCCTCGCAGATAAAGTCAGCAGGGTAGGCGGCCTTAAATTTCTCAACAGAACCTGGCTTATGTGGGTAGCCCCACTGTGCAAAAGGCATCGCACCTGAGTCATACCAGCAGTCAATAACTTCGGGAACTCGCACCATTGTCTGTGAACACTCTGCGCAGGCAAAGGTAATGTCATCGACAAATGGGCGGTGTGGATCAAGGTTGCTCAACTCTTGGCCAGCCAAGGCGCCCAGCTCTTTCAGTGAATCTACACAGACTTCGTGCTTATTCTCGCAACGCCAGATGGGTAGTGGTGTTCCCCAGAATCGATTTCGCGATAGCGCCCAGTCAATATTGTTATTGAGCCAATCTCCGTATCGACCAGTTTTAATTGTTTCTGGATGCCAATCTGTTGCCTGGTTTTCACGGATTAACTCATCCTTAATAGACGTTGTCCGGATATACCAAGAAGGTTGTGCGTAATAGATGAGCGCTGTGTGGCAACGCCAGCAATGCGGATAAGGGTGCTCATAGGGAACGTGCTTATAGAGCGCACCTGATGCCTTGAGCTCTTTCACGAGTGGTTTGTCAGCATCTTTAAAGAAGATTCCACCTACCACTGGTACATCGGCTAAGAACTTTCCATCGGGCGCAATGGGATTTACAACAGGCAAGCCATATGCGCGACAGACCTGTAAATCGTCGGCGCCAAATGCGGGGGATTGGTGCACCAAACCTGTTCCATCTTCAGTGGTGACATAAGTTGCAAGAACAACAAAGTGCGAATCTGGAATCTCGATGTAATCAAATGGACGCTTATAAGTAGTGCGTTCTAGCTCACTACCCTTCAGTGTCTTGAGAATTGTATGTTCTCCCGCTACGGCAGAGAGCAGTGGCTCTGCAACGACAAGAACTTCAGAGCTATCTTCTACGACAGTCTTAACGACCACATAATCAACATCGGGGTGGGCGGCGATAGCTGTATTTGAAACGAGCGTCCAAGGAGTCGTTGTCCAGACGAGAAGGGAAGCACCCATTTCGGCAAGCTCGCCTGATGTAATCGGAAAGCGCACATAGACAGAAGGATCAACGACGGTCTCGTACCCTTGCGCCAATTCGTGATCCGATAACCCTGTTCCACAACGCGGGCAATATGGCGCAACGCGATGATCTTGAACCAGTAACCCTTTCTTCCAAATCTCTTTAAGGCTCCACCAGACGCTCTCAACATATTCAGGTGCCATCGTCCAATACGCCTGATCAAAATCAACCCAGAAACCCATTCGCTCAGTCATGGCGGTGAAGGCATCAACATGTCGCGTTACTGATTCACGACACTTATCGTTAAAGGCAGCGATTCCATATTTTTCGATATCGCCCTTGCCTGAAAATCCCAACTCTTTCTCAACTGCAATTTCAACTGGTAGTCCGTGGCAATCCCAACCGGCTTTACGGGTGACGTACTTTCCCTTCATCGTTTGATAACGCGGAAAGACATCTTTAAATACACGTGCTTCAATGTGGTGAGTACCCGGCATGCCATTTGCCGTTGGAGGGCCTTCATAAAAAGTCCATGGAGCTCCGGCAGCGCGTGATTGCGTGCTCTCTTCAAAGATCTGATTGTCACGCCAAAAATCTAGGATTGATCGCTCCATTGCAGGTAGGTCGATCTGTGCGCTAATGGCGCGAAATGGTGATGGCATAAAAAATCCCCCAAGCATCAAAAGAACTTGGAGGGACGAACTCGCACGTGAGTTCGCGGTACCACCCGCCTTGCACCAGGCACGAGATGTGCGAGGCGCCGCTTATTTTCTCCAAGCTTTCGGTCAGTTCTACCCCGCAGCTGCGGATCTTCTGACGTGCTCCGAAGGTGATGGCCTCATCAACGCACTTTTCTTGCTCGGTCCTGCATGGCCAAGTCTAAACCATGCGTGGCTAAGTTGGTTACGAGGGGAAAAACGCATAAGGTGCGCGGCGTGCCAGGAAAAAAGGTAGTCAAGAAAGCAGCGAAGAAAGCTCCTGCGAAGAAAGCTCCTGCCAAAAAATCAGTGGCTAAGAAAGTTGCTAAGAAGGCTCCTGCAAAGAAAGTTGCTAAGAAAGCGCCGGCTAAGAAATCGGTAGCAAAGAAAGTTGCTAAGAAAGCTCCTGCAAAGAAATCGATTCCCGTAAAGAAGGCTCCTGGACGACCATTTCCTTCCAAGGTCGGCAAGACAACTCTCACTGTTGATGAAAAGTCGCAGACAGTTTCTGTAGCAACTGTTGTTGCTCCAACTGCAGCACCCGTCGTTGAAGAACGTCGCTTGGTAATGCCACCTCCACCTCGCCCAGTAAAGAGCGGTAAGAAGGTTGCACCTCTTAAGCCAATCAAGGCTGCTCCAACTCCAGTGACTGCTTCCAGCGATGAAGCGCCATGGTCTGCAGCTGAGTTGAAAGCAATCCGCGCCGAGATTGCAATTGATCTGGAACGTCTACGCGCAGAACTTGCCAGCGTTGAAGCTGAGATGGATGAACTCATTGCAGATTCAGGCGAAGGAGCAGGAGACGATCAAGCTGACTCCGGTACGAAAACATTTGAACGCGAACATGAAATGTCACTCGTGATTAATGCACGAGATATGGTTCTTCAAACTGAACGCGCCCTTGCTCGCATTGATGCCAAGAACTATGGGATGTGCGAAGAATGCGGTTCGCCAATCGGCAAAGCGCGTCTGCAGGTATTTCCACGTGCAACGCTCTGCATGATCTGTAAGCAGAAGGAAGAGCGGCGCTAAGGTGCGCCCCCATTTTAACTCTGGCAAGACTCGCACCATCTGGCTGACTGGCTGGACAATCTGGCTCTTCGATTACGCAACTAAAACGTGGGCGCTTTCCAATTTCTCATCTGATCCACAACCAGTAATCGGCACCTTCTTACAATTCACGTTGCTGAAGAATTCCGGAGCAGCATTTAGCTTGGCCAGTGGATTCACTCTTGTCTTCTCACTTCTAGCAGTGGCAGTGATTGCCACAATTGTCAGATATGCAGCGCGCATAACTTCACGTGGATGGTTGACCTGCGCTGGCCTGCTTCTTGGAGGAGTACTCGGAAATCTCACAGATCGCATCTTCCGTGAGCCTGGATTCTTTCTGGGACATGTGATCGATTGGATTCAGATACCGAATTGGCCTGTCTTTAATATCGCCGATATTGCAATATCAACCGCTGCGCTCCTTGCTTTCATCCAAACGATGCGAAATGTTCCTCCCGTTACACAGGTACAGTAGGTACTGATGACAAGAGAATTGCGCACACTGAGCGTTCCAGAAGGCGTTGCCGGCGAACGTATTGATAGCGCTCTGACACGAGTCTTGGGTCTATCTCGCACCGCTATCGTCAAACTCCTCGAAGATGGCGACATCACCACCAATAGCCAAGCGATGCAGAAATCAGATCGCGTTGCAGCAGGACAATTAATAGAAGTTTTGATGCCCGCGCAAGTGAACCAAGATCCAATTCCTCTTACGCCACTTGAAGGTTTAACAGTTATCTATAACGATGACGATATCGTCGTGATTGACAAGCCGGTTGGGTGTGCGGCACATCCGAGCCCGGGTTGGATGGGCCCAACTGTTGTTGGTGCGCTGATGGCAGCGGGTTACACAATTACTACATCAGGCCCGGCAGAACGTGCTGGCATTGTGCATCGTCTCGATGTGGGCACTTCAGGCTTAATGATTGTGGCTAAGACAGATAGCGCCTACCTAAAGCTAAAAGAGATGTTTCGTAACCACGAGATAGATAAGACTTATCACGCACTTGTGCAAGGACATATGGATCCTGCAACTGGAACCATTGATGCACCCATCGACCGACATCCAAAAGAAGATCACCGATTCGCCGTTGTTGCGACAGGTAAAGAGAGCATCACGCATTACGAAGTCATCGAGTATTACCGTTCTGTCTCACTTGTAAAAGTGGAGTTAGAAACTGGTCGCACGCATCAAATCCGCGTTCACTTCTCAGCGCTTGGGCATCCACTCGTTGGAGACACTACCTATGGCGCCGATCCTGTACTTGGTAAGAAGATGGCGATGTCTCGTCCATGGCTGCACGCCCTAGAACTGCGATTTAACCATCCAATCAGCGCACTTCCATTAGTTCTCAGCGCTCCATATCCACCTGACCTTCAGGCTTCTCTGGCGTTGCTATCCGAGGCAGTTCTCCCTTAGGCGCTAATGTTGCGCCACCATGTCATCTGAAGATCTTTCAGCTTCACGGGCATCGACGAACGACTCGTTTGTACATTTACATGTGCATACTGAGTACTCGATGCTCGACGGTGCCGCGCGCGTCGGAGATCTAGTCAATGAAGTAGCTCGACTAGAAATGCCCGCGATTGCAATGACAGATCACGGCAATGTCTTCGGAGCTTTTGATTTTTACAAGCAAGCTACCAAAGCGGGCGTTAAACCAATCATCGGCATTGAAGCCTACGTAGCTCCCGAATCTCGATTTGATAAGAAGCGTGTGCAGTGGGCCGATGGCGGCGAGGATGATGTTTCAGGTGGTGGCGCGTATACCCACATGACAATACTTGCTGAGAATAACGAGGGGCTGGCCAATCTCTTTAGGCTCTCATCGCTTGCCTCTCTTGAAGGTTATTACTACAAGCCGCGTATGGATCGCGAATTGCTCTCACGCTATGCCGATGGGCTTATTGCAACAACTGGCTGTCCCGGTGGAGAAATCCAAACTCGACTCCGCATGGGAAATTACCGCGAAGCTCTGCGAGCTGCCAGCGACTACAGAGACATATTCGGCGCCAAGAACTTCTTCCTTGAAATCATGGATCATGACATCGAAATCGAAAATCGAGTTAAGGCTGATCTTCTCAAGCTTGGTAAAGAGCTAAAGCTTCCGCTTCTTGCTACAAACGATCTTCACTACACATTCCATGAAGATGCAGCAGCTCATGCCGCGCTGCTCTGCGTGCAATCAGGTACAACACTTGCAGACCCAAAGAGATTTAAATTTGATAACGATGAGTTCTACCTCAAGACTCCGGCGCAGATGCGCGAACTCTTTAAAGAAATCCCTGAAAGTTGCGACAACACTCTTCTTATTGCGGAGCGTTGTAACGTCAAACTGCGTGAAAATGAGAATCTGCTCCCTGCCTTCCCGGTGCCAGAGGGCGAAACTGAAGATTCGTGGCTTCGCAAGGAATCTGTACGCGGTCTACTTGAAAAAATGGGTGATCGTGCGACTGAGGAATATCGCACACGTATTAATTACGAACTAGATGTCATGGCCAATATGGGATTTCCTGGTTACTTCCTCGTCGTTGCAGACTTGGTAGGACATGCCAAGAAAGTTGGAATTCGCGTTGGACCAGGTCGCGGCTCCGCCGCAGGTTCACTCGTTGCATATGCACTTGGCATCACAGGGCTTGATCCCATCGAACACGGCCTCTTGTTTGAGCGCTTCCTTAATCCAGAACGTATCTCGATGCCTGATATCGATCTTGACTTCGATGAACGTCGCCGTTCCGAAATGATTCGTTACGCCACTGAAAAGTATGGTGAAGACCGAGTAGCGCAGATCATTACCTACGGAACGATTAAGTCAAAACAGTCTCTTAAAGACTCCACACGCGTTCTTGGTTACCCATATGCAATCGGTGAAAAACTTACCAAGGCTCTACCACCATCAGTGATGGGCAAGGACATCACTCTCTCTGGCGTCTTTGATGCCAAGGATTCACGTTACGGAGAGGCCGGCGAATTTAGACAACTGTACGAGAGCGATCCAGACTCCAAGCGCGTCGTTGATTTGGCGAAAGGTCTAGAAGGTCTTAAGCGTCAATGGGGTGTGCATGCTGCTGGCGTCATTCTTTCTCGGGAACCGCTGCTCGATGTAATTCCCATCCATCGCCGTGATGCAGATGGCGCAATCATTACTCAATTCGATATGGGAGCTTGCGAATCAACGGGTCTGCTCAAGATGGACTTCTTGGGGCTACGAAACCTTTCTGTACTCGATGATGCGCTCCTTAATATCAAAGCCAACCAGGGAATTGATGTAGTTCTAGAAGATTTGCCACTTCACGATCAAAAAACATTCGAATTACTATCGCGCGGCGACACACTCGGTGTATTCCAACTCGACGGTGGCCCCATGCGCGCACTTCTGCGCAGCATGGCTCCAGATTCTTTCGCAGATATTTCTGCAGTGATCGCTCTCTACCGTCCTGGTCCGATGGGCGAGAATGCACATAACAACTACGCTGACCGCAAAAATGGTCGAAAGCCAGTCGAACCCATTCACCCAGAACTCTCTGAACCTCTCAATGAAATTCTTGGTGACACCTATGGCCTCATTGTTTATCAAGAGCAGGTAATGGCGATTGCTCAGAAAGTCGCTGGATTTACTCTGGGTCGCGCAGATCTACTTCGTAAGGCGATGGGAAAGAAGAATAAAGAGATTCTCGATAAGGAGTACATCCCATTCGAGGCGGGCATGAAGGAGAATGGATTCTCCGTTGCAGCCATTAAGCGACTCTGGGAAGTTCTTATTCCATTCTCAGATTACGCATTTAACCGAGCACATAGCGCCGGTTACGGTGTCGTCTCTTTTTGGACTGCTTACTTAAAGGCAAATTACCCAACTGAATATATGGCCGCGCTGTTAACCAGCGTGCGCGATGATAAAGATAAATCTGCGCTCTATCTCTCTGAGTGCCGTCGCATGGGCATCAAGGTCTTGCCACCCGATGTCAATGAATCAGATGCTGAATACACACCTCGCGGAGTAGATATCCGCTTTGGTTTAGCTGCTATTCGAAACGTTGGGGAAGGCGTAGTTGCATCCATCAAGGCAGCGCGCGCGAGCAAAGGAACATTCTCGTCCTTCGGTGACTTCTTAGCCAAGGTTGATGCCAATGTCTGCAATAAGAAGACCATTGAATCTTTGGTAAAGGCTGGCGCATTTGATTCGCTCTCGCATCCGCGTAAGGGTTTGATGGCCATTCACCTCGAAGCAATCGACTCTGTCATTGAGACCAAGCGCGCAGAAGCAATCGGCCAATTCGATCTCTTCGGTGGCGACACTATTTCGCAAGTTGCCGGACTCGATATCGAGATTCCAAATACCGAATGGGATAAATCAACTCTTCTTACCTTTGAACGCGAGATGCTCGGGCTCTACGTTTCAGATCATCCACTCTTAGGCGTTGAGCATGTGTTGCGCTCTCATACAGATATGTCTATCTCGGAACTCCTGGAAGATGGCCCGCAAGATGGTGTTGTCACTATCGGCGGACTCATCACTGGTATCCAGCGGAAAGTTTCTCGCCAAGGTGCTTCTTGGGCTGTCGTTAATGTAGAAGACCTTGAAGGTGCCATTGAAGTCCTCTTCTTCTCCAATACCTACAATCAATATGCGCTCTCACTAACCGAAGATCGCGTAGTTGTTGTCCGAGGACGTTTCTCTCGAACCGATGAACAAGTTCGCTTCACAGCCCTTGAGATGAAGATGCCAGCTATCAGCGCAGCTCCAACTGGACCTCTGCTTATTTCATTGCCTGCAACACAAGTAACGCCACCAGTTGTCGAGAGAATGAAAGAAATTCTCCGTTCTCATCCGGGCAAGCGAGAAGTTCACCTCCAAGTCATTGATCAGCAGAAATCAACGACGCTCAAGATTGATGCTCTTGTGACATCGTCACCAAGTTTGAGCGCAGATCTCAAGGCGATTTTGGGCCCTGACTGCCTCGTTCGCATCTAACTCATCGGTATCTGAATAATCAGGTCTCAAGGCAATCCCTGCCCAAAGTAGAATGCGCATGTGATTCGTACCGTTGATCTGCGAGGCAAATTTCTTGATAAAGCTGGATATCAAGAGCTTCTTCCGCGAGCCACGCTCGATGTGGCATCTGCAATGGTGGCGATAGCGCCAATTTTGCAACGAGTCAAAGCAGGTACTGAGGCAGATTTAATTAAGCTGGCTGAAGAGTTCGATGGAACCACTCCAACATCTATTCGTGTTCCGCAGAAATCAATCGATGAGGCGTTACTGAACCTTGACCCAGAGATTAGAGCAGCGCTCGAAAAGTCAGCGGCCAGAATTCGTAAGGTGCACGAAGATCAGCGCCGCAGCGAAACCACAACAAAAGTTGTTGATGGTGGAACTGTCACTGAACGTTGGGTCCCAGTAGATCGAGTTGGACTCTATGTACCTGGTGGTCGCGCTGTCTATCCAAGTAGCGTCATGATGAATGTAATTCCTGCACAGATTGCTGGAGTAGGCAGTATTGCTGTGGCATCTCCTCCTCAAAAAGAGTTTGCAGGTATGCCGCACCCAACGATTTTGGCGACATGTGCTCTCTTAGGAATCACAGAGGTTTATGCCGTTGGGGGAGCACAGGCAATCGCGCTCTTTGCTTATGGAATGAAAGATCTCTGTGCCAAGTGCGATTTAGTGACGGGTCCTGGCAATATCTATGTTGCAGCAGCTAAGCGCGCTCTTCGCGGGATAATCGGAATCGACTCTGAGGCCGGACCTACTGAGATTGCAATTCTGGCTGACGAGACCGCCATTGCAGCCGATGTTGCTACCGATTTGATCAGCCAAGCAGAGCACGATGTCATTGCTGCAGCTGTGCTCGTCACAACATCAACGAGGTTGGCCAGTGAAGTCGAAGCTGAGCTTGAGAAGCGCG
The DNA here is from genome assembly GCA_965267965.1 of Candidatus Nanopelagicaceae bacterium. Classification (GTDB taxonomy): domain Bacteria; phylum Actinomycetota; class Actinomycetes; order Nanopelagicales; family Nanopelagicaceae; genus Planktophila. The sequence continues at coordinate 809,315 of OZ254131.1, read as the reverse complement.
TTGCTGCAACCAAGCACTCCGAGAGAATCCGCACAGCCCTCTCTGGTATTCAATCTGCGGTTGCACTTGTTGACTCGATTGAACAAGGCCTAGATGTTGTCAATGCCTACGCAGCCGAGCACCTTGAAATTCAGACTTCGCAATCAGCCATGGACGCAAAGAAGGTTCGCAATGCCGGCGCAGTATTTATTGGACGTTTCTCTCCAGTATCACTGGGTGATTACTCGGCTGGTTCTAATCACGTTCTACCAACGGGTGGTTGTGCATGCCACAGCAGCGGACTTTCTGTGCAGACTTTCTTACGTGGTCTACATTTCATCGAGTACAACCAAGCTGCATTTACTGAGATCCTCGAGACCGTTGTTACCTTGGCCAACTCTGAAGATCTTCCTGCCCACGGTGAAGCCATGACTGCGCGATTGGAAAATCTATGAACCAGTGGCCAACCTGGTTGCCCCTGCGCCAAGACTTACGCGAGCTCTCTGCTTATGGTGCACCACAAGTTCCTGCCGATGCAGTGATGAATACAAATGAGAATCCCTATCCGCTTTCGCAAGAGCTCTCTGCAGCGATAGCTGCCAGAGTGCTGGATACTGCGAAGAACCTCAATCGTTACCCCGATCGCGACGCCACAGTTCTGCGAAGCAAGTTGGCGCAATTCATCAACTCGCTCTCTGCGACGAAGTTGACCGAAGAGAACATCTGGGCTGCTAATGGCAGCAATGAAATCATTCAATCTCTCTTTATGGCATTTGGCAGCGGTAGCGCTCTCGGTTTCACACCTTCCTATTCGATGCACCCCTTGATTGCCAAGGTGACAGGTGTTTCTTGGATCAATGGTTCTCGCCGCGATGATTTCACCTTGGATTACGACTCAGCCCTGGCACAGATTCAACGCGAAAAACCAGCCCTAACCTTTATCACTACTCCCAATAATCCAACGGGTTCATCGCTTTCGATTAATGAGATTGAGAAGTTAGCTAAGGCCACGCCAGGGCTATTGGTCATCGATGAGGCATATGCTGAATTCTCTGAAGAGACTTCAGCTGTAACTTTGATTGAGAAGTATCCACATGTAGTTGTCATTCGAACGATGAGCAAGGCCTTCGCCTTCGCTGGGGTTCGTCTAGGTTATTTGGTTGCCGATAAGGCTGTTATTGACGCTATGTACTTGGTTCGCCTTCCGTATCACCTGAGCGCGCTGACTCAAGCTGCTGGAGAAGTAGCGTTGGATTATCAGGCGGAGCTTCTTGCCAATGTAGCTCGTCTACGCGCTGACCGCGAGAAATTGGCGCAAGGTATTCGCGATCTTGGACTTACCGTTGTTCCGAGCGCTGCAAACTTCTTACTTTTCGGAGGTTTTGCTAAACCAGCCGCACAACTCTGGCAAGAGATGCTCGAAAGAGGAGTTCTCATCAGAGATGTGGGATTATTGGGCTACTTGCGAGTGACCATTGGCAATGAAGCCGAGAACAAGAAATTTATCGATTCACTATCGGCTTGCCTGGGAGAAAAATGAGCAGAACAGCACGCGTTGAACGCACAACGAAAGAATCAAGCGTTCTTGTCGAACTTAACTTAGATGGTACTGGTGAAATCTCCGTCGAGACTGGAGTTCCATTCTTTGACCACATGATGAGCCAGCTCGGCAAACACTCTGGCTTTAATCTCACCATTAAGACAACAGGCGATGTTGATGTTGATTCACACCACACTGTTGAAGATACATCTCTCGCCTTCGGACAAGCTCTCCGTGAAGCGCTGGGGGATAAGGCCGGTATCCGTCGCTTCGGTGATGCCATGGTTCCACTCGATGAAGTTCTTGTGCAGGCAGCAGTTGATCTATCAGGGCGCCCATATTTAATTCATCGCCAACCCGAGATTGTTGAACTCATCGGAACATTCGACACAACTCTCGGAAAACATATCTGGGAATCCATCGTCGCTGAAGCTCGTATTGCGCTCCATATACGCGTCCTGGAAGGGCGTAATGCGCACCATGTTTTCGAAGCACAATTTAAGGCGGTTGCGCGTGCGCTGCGCGATGCGGTTGCACTCGATAGTCGCGTTGCAGGAATTCCTTCCACCAAGGGCTCTCTCTAACGTTCGTGATTGCAATTCTTGATTACGGCTCTGGAAATTTAAGGTCAGCCCAACGCGCTTTTGAAACTTCGGGGCGCAAAGTTGTCATCACATCCGATTATCAAATTGCGCTCAACGCAGATGGGCTAGTTGTTCCCGGTGTAGGCGCTTTTGCCGCCTGTATGGAAGGGCTCATCAAAGTGCGTGGGGATCAACTTGTGCGCGAAAGAATTTCAGCGAGTCGACCAACTCTTGGAATATGTGTTGGAATGCAGATTCTCTTTTCGCAAGGGGTCGAACACGGAAGCCATCCTGGAGTCGGTATCTGGGACGCCACAGTTGAAAAGCTAGCGGCACCGATATTGCCGCATATGGGGTGGAACACTGTGAAGGCAGGTGCAGGCTCGCATCTCTTTCAAGGAGTCGAGGAAGAATCTTTCTACTTCGTTCACTCATATGCCGTGAAAGAACCTGTTGGCCAAGTTCGAACGCTTTCATACTACGGAGAAGATTTCTTGGCCGCTGTAGAAGATGGAGTGATTGCGGCAACGCAGTTTCATCCTGAAAAATCTGGAGATGCAGGTTTACATTTGATTAAGAACTGGGTGCAAACGTTATGAGTTATTTAGAACTACTTCCAGCAGTCGATGTGAAAGATGGCCGCGCTGTACGCCTTGTGCAAGGCGAACTCTCTGCCGAAACTGCATATGGCAATCCACTAGAAGTTGCCCTCGAATTTCAAGAAGCAGGGGCTGAGTGGCTGCACCTTGTCGACCTTGATGCTGCATTTGGTCGCGGTGAAAATAGCGCGCTCCTAGCTGAAGTAGTCGGAAAGCTTGATATTAAAGTCGAGCTCTCTGGCGGAATCCGCGATGATGAAACGCTGCGACGCGCTCTTGCAACCGGTTGTACACGAATCAATCTAGGAACTGCCGCGCTAGAAAACCCTGACTGGACTGCCAAGATAATTTCAGAGCATGGTGATCGCATCGCTGTGGGTCTTGATGTGCGTGGACATGTGCTCGCTGCCAGAGGTTGGACTAAAGAGGGCGGCGATCTCTTTGAGACAATCGAACGGCTGGAGCGTGATGGATGTGCGCGTTACGTCGTTACAGATGTAACTAAAGATGGAACGCTGCAAGGGCCAAATGTTCAACTTCTTCAAGAGGTATGCGCTGTCACCAAAAAGCCTGTTGTTGCATCGGGCGGAATTTCATCCCTCGCCGATATCGAATCCCTCATGGCTCTTAACGCCAGTGGAGTTGAAGGTGCAATCGTTGGCAAGGCTCTCTATGCCGGAGCATTTACTGTGCAAGAGGCGCTGGAGTTAACCAAGCGATGAGCCTCTCTGTCCGAGTCATTCCCTGTCTAGATGTCACCGATGGTCGCGTTGTAAAGGGAGTTAATTTCACAGATCTACGCGATGCGGGAGATCCAGTTGAGATGGCTGCGCTCTACGGACGTGAAGGCGCAGATGAGCTCACCTTCCTCGATATCTCTGCAAGTGCTGCAGGGAGAGAGACAACACTTGATGTTGTTCGAAAAACTGCAGAGCAGGTCTTTATTCCTCTGACTGTGGGTGGGGGAATTCGTACCGTTGAAGATGTCAATCAATTACTACGTGCTGGCGCAGATAAAGTCTCGGTAAATACTGCAGCGCTAGCGCGACCAGAGCTGATTGCTGAAATTGCTGACCGATTTGGATCTCAAGTGTTAGTGCTCTCTGTAGATGCACGTCGTGCGCGCACTGAATCAGGCTTTGAAGTAACAACACACGGAGGAAGGCAGAGCGCAGGGCTAGATGCACTGGCCTGGGTCGAGAAAGCTTGCGCGTTAGGAGTTGGCGAAATTCTCTTAAACTCCATGGATGCCGATGGCACGCGCGCCGGTTATGACATTGGAATGATCACTGCAGTGCGCGCTGTTTCTCGAGTTCCACTTATTGCAAGTGGTGGGGCAGGAACGCTAGAAGATTTCTCAGCTGCCCTCGATGCTGGTGCAGATGCGCTCTTGGCTGCGAGCGTCTTCCACTTTGGGATTCATCGCATTCCTGATGTGAAGAAGTACCTGCAGCGTGAGGGTTATTCAGTTCGCAGCGCACAGGCCTCGTAAGGCAGAATAGGGTCTATGAGCGGCCAACTTTCCGAAGCAATTCTCGAGCTGCTCAAAGATCCAACAGCGCTCATTCCAACTATCGCCCAAGATGCCGCCAGCGGCGAAGTGTTGATGCTGGCATATATGAATACTCAATCTTTAGCGTTGACTATCAAGACAGGACGCGCAACCTATTGGTCGCGAAGCCGTAGCGAAATTTGGGAGAAGGGCGCCACTTCTGGAAACACGCAGATGGTTCACTCCATCTCTTTGGATTGTGATGGCGATGCCTTGCTCCTTAAAGTTGAACAGAGTGGCCCTGCCTGCCATACCGGTGAGCGCACTTGTTTCCATACAAATATCGAGTTGGCACAATGAAGCTCGAAGAATTTCGTGAGTTTGCTAAAAACCATAACGTCATCCCGGTCTACCGAAAGCTCTTGGCTGATGGCGAGACACCGCTTAATGTCTATAAGAAGTTAGCTAAGAACCTTCCTGGAACTTTCTTACTGGAATCGGCAGAACATGGGGGAGTCTGGTCACGCTATTCATTTATCGGCGCGCATAGCCAGACAACTCTGACCGAGAAAGATGGTGCAGCGTTCTGGTTAGGTACACCTCCAGCAGGCGTGCCAGTGAATATGAGTCCGCTCGATGCGCTCCGTAAATCAGTCTCACATCTGAAATCTCCAAAAATCTCTGGCCTTCCAACTCTGACAGGTGGCTTAGTCGGATACATGGGTTATGACTGTGTGCGCAGCCTCGAACGGCTACCAGAGTTAGCCAATAAAGATATAGCTCTTCCTGAAATTGCATTTATGTTAACCAGCGATTTAGCGGTGATGGATCATGCTGAGGGAACTATTACCCTGATTGCCAATGCCATCAACTGGGATGGTTCAGATGAACGTATCGATGAGTCTTATGCGGATGCAGTCTCTCGCCTTGATCGCATGCAAGCAGAACTCCTTACGCCCCTTGCTGGAGATGTCACAACAATTCCATCCAAGAAAGCTCCTCAGTTCTCTCGGAATATGACCGCTGATGAATTTATGGCAAAGGTTGAAATAGCCAAAGAAGAAATCCGAGCAGGGGAAGCTTTTCAGATTGTTCTCTCACAAAGATTTGCAATGCCATGTACTGCAGATGCACTCGATGTTTATCGCATGTTGCGCCTGAATAACCCAAGTCCATATATGTACCTTTTCCGCTTTGAAGATGGGGTTGAGATTGTCGGTTCCAGCCCAGAAGCTCTCGTGAAAGTAACTGGCGATGAAGTCATGGTGCACCCCATTGCGGGCACGCGTAAGCGCTCTGCCTCGGTAGAAGAAGATATTCGCCTCGGTGAAGAGCTGCTGGCAGATCCCAAAGAGCGAGCAGAGCATTTGATGCTCGTTGATTTAGGTCGCAATGATTTAGGACGCGTCTGTGCTCCTGGCTCTGTTGAAGTAATCGACTTTATGCATATCGAGCGTTATTCACATGTGATGCATATTGTCTCGACTGTGATTGGAAAGTTAGATCCATCCTCAACTCCTATTGATGCGCTCTTCTCTGTCTTTCCGGCAGGAACTCTTTCAGGAGCCCCTAAACCGCGCGCCATGGAGATCATTGAATCGCTTGAACCAACGCGACGAGGGTTGTATGGCGGAGCAATTGGATACTTTGATTTCACCGGCAATATCGATGCCTGTATTGCAATCAGAACGGCGCTCATTCATAACGGAACTGCATATGTGCAGGCAGGAGCAGGATTAGTTGCAGATTCTGATCCAACATCTGAAAATGAAGAGACTCTCAATAAGGCAGCCGCCGTTCTCGGCGCGATCAGCGCTGCCCATGAATTGGAGCGTCCATGAAGCTAGCGATCTCACTCTTTCTTGTTGCTGTTATTGCAATCTCAATTAGCAGACGTCTAAGACTTTCCGCTCGCTATGAAAGAGCTCCGCGTGAACTTAATACGTGGTCTGCGCTCGATAAAGGAATTGATCCAACTGAGGAGACTAAGTGAGCGTCCTCGATTCAATCATTGAAGGAGTCCGCGAAGATTTGGCGGCGCGCCGTGGATCTATGGCTGCCTTACATGAGCGCATTGATGCACAAGCACCAGCGCTCGACGCTCACTCATTTCTCTCGCGCGCAGAGATGAATGTGATCGCAGAGGTAAAGCGCTCATCGCCTTCAAAGGGAAACCTGGCACCGATTACAGACCCGGCAGCCCTTGCAGAGAAGTATCAAGAGGCAGGCGCTGCTGCTGTCAGCGTTTTGACAGAGCAACGCAGATTTGGCGGCTCGCTTGCAGATCTTGATGCAGTGCGTTCTCGCATAGAGATTCCTGTTTTACGAAAAGACTTTATGGTTGATGAATATCAATTTCTAGAGGCGCGTGCACATGGCGCAGATATCGTCTTATTGATTGTGGCAGCGCTCTCGAAGAGCCAACTTAAAGACTTCTACGATCTTGCAACCGAACTTGGCATGGCCTCTCTCATTGAAGTTCATACACAGTCGGAACTGGAAAGCGCTATGGATATCTCACCTCGTATCGTGGGAGTTAATTCGCGAAACCTTAAGACACTTGAAGTCAGCGCATCAGTATTTGAAGAGCTCATCCCAGCAATTCCATCCTCTGTGATTCGAGTTGCCGAGTCAGGGATCTCAACCCGCGCAGATGTCGCTCAGGCGCAAAAGGCGGGGGCAACTGCGATTCTTGTCGGTGAATCCCTCGTGAAATCAGGTGATCCAATTTCTGCAATGCGTGAACTACTAGGTCACGGGTAGGCTTTCGCTCATGACAACTCTCGATGAGATTGCAGGCCACTTTGGCCAATATGGCGGACGCTTTGTTCCAGAAGCGTTGATTGGAGCCCTCGAAGAGCTCGATGCTGCGCGCATCAAGGCGCAGACCGATCCCACATTTATTGAAGAGTTGGCAGAACTTCATCGCACCTATACCGGTCGTCCAAGCATTCTGACCGAAGCAAAACGTTTTGCAGAACATGCAGGCGGTGCACGAATTCTCTTGAAGCGTGAAGATCTCAATCACACCGGAAGCCACAAGATAAATAACGTTCTCGGTCAAGCGCTTCTTACAAAGCGTATGGGGAAAAAGCGCATCATCGCTGAAACTGGTGCCGGCCAACATGGAGTTGCATCAGCCACTGCTGCGGCGTTGATGGGTCTTGAATGTGTTGTCTATATGGGCGAAGAAGATACAAAGCGCCAGGCTCTCAATGTTGCTCGTATGAAGCTATTGGGCGCAGAAGTAATTCCAGTAACTTCAGGTTCACGCACTCTCAAGGATGCGATTAATGAGGCGATGCGCGATTGGGTAACCAATGTTGAAACGACGCACTACATGCTTGGCACAGTTGCCGGACCGCACCCTTTTCCTTCTATGGTCCGCGACTTCCATAAAATTATCGGTGAAGAATCTCGCGAACAGGTATTGGCGCTGACTGGAAAACTTCCAACCGCAGTTCTCGCCTGTGTCGGGGGAGGATCCAATGCCATTGGAATCTTCCATCGCTTTATCTCTGATCCTGAAGTTCGTTTGATCGGACTTGAAGCAGCAGGAGATGGCGTTGAAACTGGACGACACGCTGCGACGATTACCGGTGGAAGCCCGGGCGTACTTCACGGAAATCGCACGTATGTTCTTCAAGATGAGAATGGTCAGACGATTGAATCCCATTCAATCTCGGCGGGACTTGATTACCCAGGTGTTGGCCCAGAGCACGCATACCTGCATGACATGGGTCGCGCTGAATATCGCGCAATTACCGATGCGCAGGCGATGCACGCATTCGCCCTTCTTTGCAAGACTGAAGGAATCATTCCTGCCATCGAGACTGCGCACGCGCTAGCTGGCGCGCTTCAAATCGGTAATGAACTTGGCCCTGAAGCGGTATTGCTTATTAATTTATCTGGGCGTGGCGATAAGGATGTGCACACAGCGGCGCAGTACTTCGGAATTCCACTGTAAATGTCAACACCGCTTGATGATCTCTTTGTAAAGGTCCGTGCTGAAAATAGAGCGGCTCTTATCGCTTATATTCCTGCAGGATTTCCAACTATTGAAGGTTGCAAGAAAGTAATCCAAGCCTTTATTGAAGGCGGAGTAGATGCCATCGAAATCGGCTTTCCCTATAGCGATCCAGTGATGGATGGACCGACGATTCAAGCTGCTGCAGATCAGTCACTCTCGCAGGGCACAAACGCGGGCGATGTATTTGATGCGCTTAAAGTTGCTACCGATTCTGGCGTGCCTGCAGTGGTGATGACGTACTGGAATCCAATCGAAAAATACGGAGTCGAGAAGTTTGCGAAATCCATTGCAGCAAATGGCGGTTCAGGAGTGATTACTCCAGATCTCACTATTGAAGAATCAGCTGGATGGAAATCTGCGGTAGAAGAGAACGAGATCAATCCCATTTATGTAGTTGCTCCAAGCACTTCCGAACATCGCCTGCCACAAGTAACTTCACGATGCGGTGGCTTTGTTTATGCGGCAAGTCTCATGGGGGTAACCGGAACGCGCGCCGCCGTTTCATCGGGAGCTCCAGACCTTGTGGCCCGCATTAGAGAAACAACAAACCTGCCAATCGCAGTTGGGCTTGGAGTTTCAACTCGCGAGCAAGCCAAGGGCGTTGCAGGATATGCAGACGGAGTCATTGTGGGATCGGCATTTATTAAGGCGATGCAGGATGCTCCAAATGAGGCAGAAGGATTGAAATCTGTGAAAGAGTTAGCACAACAACTTTCTTTGGGAGTGCGAGAAGGACGATGAAGAAAATTCAGCCATGGCTCGGCCTTGCTGCTCGACTCATCCTTGGCGGAACTCTGATTCTTGCTGGTTATCTCAAATTTGACGAGCTCGATAAATCGCAGATGGCAGTACGGGCCTACGAGATGCTGCCGATTCCACTCGCGAATTTCCTTGGCATCTTCGTGCCATTCTTCGAATTGGCGATTGGAATCCTCCTGGTAATCGGAGCGGGTGTTCGTATCAGCGGTGCGCTGAGCGCGCTCTTAATGATTGGTTTTATGATTGCAATCTCCCAAGCCTGGGCACGCGGACTCTCTATTGACTGCGGATGTTTCGGAGGCGGGGGACAAGTTCCTGAGGGTGAAGCCAACTATCTGACCCCATTGCTGCGCGACACAGGTTTGGCGCTCCTAGGAATTTACTTAACCTTCTTCCCACACACTAAATTTGGTCTGGATAAAACACCAGCGCCTGCGACACAACTAGGAGAAAGCAATAATGGCTAAACAACCAGGAAAAGATAACTTCACTCGCAATCTAGTTATTGCAGTTGTAGTAGGCGTAGTCCTCATCATGTTGGTGCCAACCTTGCTCTCTCGACAGACCGACTCTTCAGCGAGCATTCCAGCAAGTGTCTCTGTTGATCGCGACTACGGAATTGTCTTCAATGACGAACTAACCGGGGTCCCTGTAGTCGACATCTATGAAGATTTCCAATGCCCTGTCTGTGCACAATTCACACAGCTCAATGGCCCATACATCGAATCCCTGATTGCCGAAAAGAAGGCGACAGTTGTCTATCACACGCTCTCATTCTTGGGACCTGAATCAGTGAACGCGGCAAATGCTGCAGCATGTTCTGCTGATGAAGGTAAATTTTTAGACTTCCACCGTCTGCTGATGATGAATCAGAAGCAAGAAAATTCAGGCGCTTGGGATAATACTTTCCTTGCAAGTCTCGGTCAGACAGCCGGAATAACCAGCCAGAAGTTCAGCAGCTGCGTGAACAAAGGCGAGTATGTAGGTTGGGTCAGCAATGTTGCTGCAGCCGGTGCAAAGGCAAATGTAAATTCAACGCCAACAGTCTTCGTCAACGGCAAAGAGATTGACCGTAACGGCGAATACTTTGATGCTGCAAAGTTTAAAGCGGCAGTAGAGCGCGGATAAGTATTTTGCAAGCCTTTCCAACTCCGAGCACATCGGCAGTTGCGCTAGGGCCTTTCACGATTCACTTCTATGCCCTCTACATCATTGCGGGAGTTGCGGTAGCGATCTGGGTTGGCAATAGACGATTTCTTGCAGCCTTTCCAGGAGCACAAACTGTTCTAGGTGATGTCGCCATCGTTGCAGTTCCAAGCGGTGTGATTGGTGGCCGTCTCTACCATGTCGCCACTTCTCCAGAACTTTACTTTGGCGATGGCGCAAACTTTGTTGATATCTTTAAAATCTGGAATGGCGGTCTCGGAATCTGGGGCGCCATCGGTTTAGGTGCGTTGGGCGCATATATTTCCTATCGAAGAATCGCCCGCCGCATCGAACTCCCGAGCTTTGCTCACTTCGCCGATGCCTTGGCTCCTGGATTGCTACTCGCGCAAGCAATTGGTCGATTCGGAAATTGGTTTAATGGAGAACTCTTTGGCAGGCCACTAGATTCTTGGTGGGCTTTAGAAATTCCAGCAAACCTTCGCCCTAATGGATATCAAGACTTTGCCACATTCCATCCGACCTTTGCATATGAAGCAATCGCCACCACAACCCTTGCAGTTATTCTGATTGCGCTAGGCACGAGATATCCAGCCGGCTCAATTTTTGCGCTCTATGTCGCAGGCTATTCTCTTGCTCGATTCTTTATCGAAGGCATCCGTATTGATCAGGCCCATGTTTGGGGTGGGCTACGTCTCAATCAATACGTTGCAATCGCACTTTTCTCAACTGCATGCGCCGCCTTCATCAAATTGAGGCGCTCTGACAGGTAGGCTTGCAAGATGGCTTTAGAAGATGTCTATCAACGCAATCTCAGCCATCGCACCCATCGCGCTGGCTGGTTGCGCGCTGCAGTCCTTGGCGCAAATGATGGTTTGGTTTCAACTGCAAGTTTGATGATTGGCGTTGCTGCTGCGCGCGCTGGAGAACAGAGTTTTCTCGTCACAGCAGGCGCTGCTGGAATTGCAGCCGGTGCAATGTCGATGGCCGTTGGCGAATATGTCTCTGTGCGTTCCCAAAATGATATTGAAGAATCTGATCGCCTACTAGAGATTGAACATCTTGCCATTGATCCTGCCGGCGAGCTAGAAGAGCTAGTGCAGATCTATATGCAACGCGGACTTTCACGTGAATTGGCTGTGCAAGTAGCAGAAGAGATGCATAAGAAGGATCCGCTAGAGGCTCACCTTCGTGATGAATTAGGCCAGCACCCACATTCCAAGGCGCGCCCAGTTCAAGCTGCGATTGCATCGGCGCTGGCCTTTACTTCAGGTGGACTAATTCCATTTGCTGGAGCATTCGCGCCATCCTTCGGACAGGCCGCGTGGAGCATCGTCGCCTTCACCATCATCGGCCTTACCTTCACTGGGGTACTGAGCGCACGTATCGCAGGATCCAAGTTACTTACTCCCACCGCGCGCGTCATCGCAGGCGGCTGCCTCGGTATGGCTATCACCGCAGGAATTGGGCAAGCTCTCCATGTAAGTGGCATCTAAACCACCTAGGTTGCTACTCTTTCACTACTGATTTCGGCAGGCGCACCATTGCTTACCGCTCACGGGCCAAAGTTGTCCCTTTTGTTTTTTCGAAAAAAGGACAACGGGTTATGGCACTCTCATCAAACTATCCCGCACGCCAGGGTCTCTACGATCCTGCCAACGAGCATGACGCATGCGGCGTCGCGATGGTTGCCACCCTTAATAAAGTTGCAACACATGAAATTGTCGAGAAGGCGCTCACCGCACTTCGCAATCTTGAACACCGCGGGGCATCTGGTGCTGAACCAGATAGCGGAGATGGTGCAGGAATTCTCATTCGCGTTCCTGACGCTTTTTATAAGGCAGTCACAGAATTCTCACTTCCGGCAGAAGGCTCATATGCGACAGGTATTGCATTTATTGCTCCGGGCGCTGATGTTCAGGGAGAAATTGCAAAAATCGCAGCAGAAGAAGGCCTCACAATTCTGGGTTGGCGTGAACTTCCAATTAACTCATCCTCTCTTGGCAAGACAGCTCTTTCTGTTATGCCAAAGTTCGAACAACTATTTGTTTCAGGTAAGAAGGACGAATCAGGGCTCGCACTTGATCGCTTAGCTTTTGCACTTCGCAAGAGAGCAGAGCATGCGCTCGATCTCTATTTCCCATCACTTTCTTCGCAGACAATTGTTTACAAAGGCATGCTCACAACGGGGCAGCTGGAAGAGTTCTTCCCAGATCTCAGCGATGAAAGAGTCGTCTCACCACTAGCGCTCGTTCACTCACGTTTTTCAACAAACACTTTCCCATCATGGCCATTGGCGCACCCGTATCGTTTTATCGCTCACAACGGTGAAATTAATACAGTCAAGGGAAACCGTAATTGGATGCGTGCACGCGAATCACTTCTTGCCAGTGACCTCATTGGTGGAGACCTCAAGCGCCTCTTCCCAATCGTTGAAATGTCAGGATCTGACTCTGCCTCCTTTGATGAAGTCCTTGAACTTCTCTATCTTGGTGGACGTTCACTTCCACATTCAGTCTTGATGATGATTCCTGAGGCATGGGAGAACCATGCGACGATGCCACAGAAGCGTCGCGATTTTTATGCCTTCCACGCATCCCTCATGGAACCTTGGGATGGTCCAGCATGTGTCACATTTACAGACGGTCATCAAGTGGGCGCGGTTCTTGATCGCAATGGACTTCGTCCATCACGTTTCTGGGTTACTGATGATGGTCTTGTAGTACTTGCATCAGAAGTTGGCGTTTTGGATTTTCCTGCAGAGAAGATTGTTCGTAAGGGGCGTCTGCAACCAGGAAAGATGTTCCTTGTTGATATTGAAGCTGGCCGCATCATTGAAGATGATGAGATTAAGGATTCACTGGCCGATGCAGCTCCTTACGGTCAGTGGCTAAAAGATGGAATGATCAAACTCTCTGATCTTCCTTCACGTGAACATATTGTCTATCCTCACAAATCAGTTATCCGTCGTCAGAAAGCCTTCGGTTATACCGAGGAAGAAATCAAAATCATCATTACTCCGATGGCTAAAAGTGGGGGAGAAGCCCTTGGCTCGATGGGTACAGATACTCCAATCGCTGCGCTTTCACAGAAGCCAAGATTGCTCTTCGATTACTTCACCCAGTTATTTGCACAAGTTACCAACCCACCGCTAGATGCGATTCGTGAAGAGTTAGTAACAAGCTTGGGTGGATCTCTTGGCCCAGAACATAACTTGCTTGATCCAGGCCCGGATTCATGTAAGCAAATCTCTCTGGCATTTCCTGTTATCGATAACGATGAACTTGCCAAGATTATTCACGTCAACGCTGATGATGATTATCCAGCTCTTGAGGCCTACGTTGTCCGTGGTCTCTTCCCAGTCACAGGTGATGGAAACACTCTGCGCATTCGCCTGGAAGAGATTAAGCGCGAAGTTTCAGATGCAATCGCTAAGGGCGCGCGCATCATCGTGCTTTCAGATCGCGATGGCGATGCCGAAGATTGCCCAATCCCATCGCTATTGCTAACAGCAGCTGTTCACCACCACTTAATCCGCGAAAAGACTCGCACCAAGGTGGGCCTAGTTGTTGAAGCTGGTGATGTCCGCGAGGTGCACCATGTTGCACTCTTGATCGGCTACGGAGCTGCGGCAGTAAATCCATATTTGGTTATGGAGACAGCTGAAGATCTTGTTAATCAAGGCGTTATCACTGGCATCACTCCTGAAAAGGCAGTTCGCAATGTTATTAAGGGCCTTGGCAAGGGCGTTCTTAAGGTGATGTCCAAGATGGGTATTTCAACTATCGCCTCCTATACAGGTGCGCAGGTATTTGAAGCTATTGGCCTTGCCCAAGATGTTGTCGATGAATTCTTCGTCGGAACAACTTCACGACTTGGGGGAGTAGACCTCGATGTCATCGCTGAAGAAACCATTAAGCGCCATCACTTCGCCTATCCAGTAGGCGGAGAGATTCCGGGAGCCAAGCGTCTTGCTGTTGGCGGTGAATACCAATGGCGTCGCGATGGTGAGCCACATCTATTTAACCCTGAGACCGTCTTTGCGCTTCAGCACTCAACTCGCAATAAGCGCTACGACATCTTTAAGCGCTACACATCAAAGGTCAACGATCAGAGCAAGACCTTGATGACTCTGCGTGGACTCTTCCAGTTTAAGGAAGGCGAACGCGCACCTATCTCTATTGATGAAGTGGAACCAATCTCTGAAATTGTGAAGCGCTTCTCAACAGGTGCGATGTCATATGGATCAGTTTCCCAAGAAGTCCACGAAACGTTGGCGATTGCCATGAACCGTCTGGGCGGCAAATCTAATACCGGCGAAGGTGGCGAAGATGAAGTTCGCTACACCCTTCTTCCTAATGGAGATTCTAAGAAATCTGCAATTAAGCAGGTTGCTTCAGGGCGCTTTGGTGTAACAAGCAATTACCTGATCAATGCAACTGATATTCAGATCAAGATCGCGCAAGGTGCAAAGCCGGGCGAAGGCGGACAGCTACCTGGAAATAAGGTCTATCCATGGATTGCTAAAGCGCGCTTTTCGACTCCAGGTGTTGGACTCATTTCGCCACCACCTCATCACGACATTTACTCAATTGAAGATCTAGCCCAGTTGATTCACGATCTTAAGAATGCAAATAAGGATGCCCGCGTCCATGTGAAGTTGGTAGCCGAAGTTGGCGTTGGAACCGTTGCTGCCGGCGTATCTAAGGCGCATGCCGATGTCGTTCTGATTTCCGGACACGATGGTGGAACTGGTGCTTCACCGCTGACCTCACTCAAACATGCAGGTGCGCCATGGGAGCTCGGTCTTGCCGAAACTCAGCAGACACTTTTGCTTAATGGTCTACGCGATCGCATTGTTGTTCAAGCTGATGGTCAGTTGAAGACAGGACGCGATGTTGTAATCGCAGCGCTGCTCGGTGCTGAAGAGTATGGATTTGCAACAGCGCCACTTGTGGTCTCGGGTTGCATCATGATGCGCGTCTGCCACTTGGATACCTGTCCAGTCGGCGTTGCTACACAGAATCCGGAGCTTCGCAAGAAGTTCACTGGAAAACCAGAATTTGTTGAGACCTTCTTTGAATATATTGCTGAAGAAGTCCGCGAAATCTTGGCATCCCTTGGCTTCCGCACTTTGCTTGAAGCAGTTGGCCATGTCGAATTTCTCGATACCAAAGCTGCAATTGATCACTGGAAAGCAAGCGGCCTAGATCTTTCTCCTCTTCTTGTACGTCCTGATGTTGACTCACCTCTTCATCGCACAACAACACAAGATCATGGATTGGCCGCAGCTCTTGATAACACCTTGATTGATTTGGCTAAGGCAGCGCTCGAGAAGAAGGATCCTGTTCGTATCGATCTTCCTGTGCGTAACGTCAACCGCACAGTGGGAACGATGTTGGGCGCTGAAATCACTCGTCGCTACGGCGCAGAAGGTCTGCCTGTCGGAACTATCGATGTCACTCTCCATGGTTCTGCCGGACAATCTCTTGGGGCTTTTATCCCACAAGGTTTGACTCTGCGTCTTTACGGTGATTCAAATGACTACGTTGGTAAGGGAATCTCTGGCGGTCGCGTGATTGTTCGTCCAGATGAGAAGGCAACTTTCCCATCTGCGAAGAATGTCATCGCCGGAAACGTAATCGGCTATGGCGCAACGTCAGGTGAAATCTTCATCCGTGGTTTAGTTGGTGAACGTTTCTGCGTTCGCAACTCTGGCGCAACCGCCGTTGTTGAAGGCGTGGGCGACCATGCGCTCGAGTATATGACTGGCGGAACTGCAGTCATTCTTGGCGCAACGGGTCGCAATATTGCAGCTGGCATGTCAGGTGGTCGCGCCTTTGTTCTTGATCTCGATACCGCAATCGTCAACACTGAAATGGTTGATGTACTTGCTGTCCCGGCAGATCAGCGCGAAGTTCTTCGCTCCATTATTTCAACCTTCCACGTTGAAACCGGTTCAGAAGTGGCAGCGAATCTATTGAAGAACTGGGATACCGAAGTAACTCGCTTCTCACTCATCATGCCGCGTGACTATGCACGCGTTCTAGCAGCAATTGAGAAGGCAAACCGCGAAGGTCTTCCAGTAGATGAATATGTAATGGAGGTTGTTGCAAATGGCTGATCCAAAAGGATTTATGACCACACCGCGTGAAACTCCTAAGCGCAGACCAGTTGATGTGCGCATTCTGGATTGGAAAGAAGTCTACGAGCCACAATCTTTTGAGCACTTGCAGAAGCAGGCTGGTCGCTGTATGGATTGCGGCATCCCGTTCTGTCACTCAGGATGCCCACTCGGCAACCTCATTCCAGAGTGGAATGACCTCATTTACCGTGGCGATAAAGTCGAAGCAATCGATCGTCTCCATGCCACCAACAACTTCCCAGAATTCACTGGTCGCCTCTGTCCTGCGCCATGTGAAACCGCATGCGTTGTCGGAATCAATCGTGATGCAGTCACAATTAAGCAGGTAGAACTTCGCACAATCGAAGAAGCTTTTGATGCCAACAATGTAAAGCCATTAGCGCCAGATCGTTTATCTGGAAAGACAGTTGCGGTCATCGGTTCAGGTCCTGCAGGCCTTGCTGTTGCGCAACAACTTACTCGCGCTGGACATACCGTTGCTGTCTATGACCGCGCTGAGAAAATCGGTGGACTTCTGCGTTACGGGATTCCAGAATTTAAAATGGAGAAGCACATCCTTGATCGCCGATTGGCACAGATGGAGCAAGAGGGAACTCGCTTCCGTCCTGGCGTAAACGTTGGTGTTGAGCTCACTGGTTCAGATTTGCGTGCAAAGTACGACGCAGTTGTATTAGCTGTTGGCGCTACTCAGTGGCGCGACCTTCCAATTCCTGGTCGTGACAATAAGGGCATCTATCAGGCGATGGAGTTCTTGCCATGGGGAAATAAGCAAGCGCTCGGTGAGATTGAAGAATCTCCAATCAATGTGGCTGGTAAGCACGTCATCATCTTGGGCGGCGGAGATACTGGCGCAGATTGTTTAGGCACCTCAGTTCGCCAAGGCGCTGCCAGCGTGACGCAACTTGAAATCATGCCTCGCCCAACTGAAGAACGTCCTTCTTCACAACCATGGCCAACTTATCCAATGATCTACCGCGTCTCTAGCGCACATGAAGAACTTGATAACCGAGTCTTCTCTGTGAGTACTCAGGAGTTTGTGGGGGATGGCCAAGGAAATCTCAAGGCGCTCAAGATTGTTGAAACAAAGTTTGAGAACGGCAAGTTTGAACCAGTTCCTGGAACTGAGAAAGAACTTCCAGCTGACTTTGTATTTCTTGCGATGGGCTTTACGGGCCCTGAAAAGTCCGCACTCATTGATCAGCTTGAAGTCAAACTCGATGAGCGTGGAAATATTGCGCGCGATGAAAACTTCCAGAGCAGTGAAGAAGGAATCTTCGTTGCTGGAGACGCTGGTCGTGGTCAATCACTGATTGTGTGGGCTATCGCCGAAGGCCGCTCAGCCGCTGCTGCAGTTGATCGCTATCTGACCGGAGAGACTCAACTCCATTCACCAATCGAGCCAACTACTCGACCTCTGATGGTTTAGAACTCGTTAGTACAGACTCTCTATAGATAAGGTAGGCACATGCGCCGCGCGAAAATAGTTTGCACACTTGGTCCTGCAGTTGAATCACCTGAAAAGGTACGCGAACTCATTGCCGCTGGCATGAATATGGCTCGTCTCAACCTTTCCCATGGGTCCTATGACGAGCACCAAGGTCGCCTTGATCGCGTACGTGAAGCTGCAAAAGAGGCAGGCAAGGCAGTTGCAGTTCTTGTTGACCTCCAGGGTCCAAAGATTCGCTTAGCCCGATTTGAAAATGGTCCGCACGAATTAGTTCGTGGCGATATCTTCACAATTACAACAGATGATGTTCCTGGAACTAAAGAGCGCGTTGGAACTACATATAAGGGCCTACCGGGAGATTGCAAAGCTGGAGATCGCATTCTTATCGATGATGGCAAAGTCACTGTTGAAGTAGTTGAAGTTAAGGGTAATGATGTTGTCACTAAGTGCATTCAGCCAGGATTTGTAAGCAACAACAAAGGAATTAACCTTCCAGGCGTTGCTGTCTCTGTTCCTGCAATGTCTGAAAAAGATGAAGATGATCTTCGTTGGGGACTTCGCGCCGGTGCAGATTTCATTGCGCTCTCATTCGTTCGTAACGCAGCCGACATCAAAGATGTTCATGCCATCATGGACGAGGTCGGTATCCGTGTTCCGGTCATTGCAAAGATTGAGAAGCCACAAGCAGTAGCCAACCTCGTTGAAATCGTCGAAGCATTCGATGGCATCATGGTTGCGCGTGGTGACCTTGGCGTAGAACTTCCCATTGAAGATGTACCTATGGTGCAGAAGCGCTGCGTAGAGCTAGCGCGTGATGCAGCAAAGCCAGTCATTGTTGCAACCCAGATGCTCGATTCGATGATTACCAACTCCAGCCCAACTCGCGCCGAAGCTACAGACTGTGCGAACGCAGTGCTTGATGGCGCAGATGCCTTAATGCTCTCTGGCGAAACTTCTGTCGGCGAATTTGCAATTGAAGCGGTCAAGACAATGGCACGCATCATCGAACGAACTGAAGAACTAGGCCTTGATCGCATCCGTCCATTGATGAACTCACCTCGTACTAAAGGTGGAGCAATCACAAAGGCTGCCGCTGAGGTAGGCGCCACTGTGGGGGCAAAATTTCTCGTCACTTTCACACAATCAGGTGATTCAGCCCGACGCATTAGTCGTTTACGTTCACCAATTCCAATTCTTGCAATCACGCCTGAAGAAGGTACCTACAATCGCTTAGCTCTCTCATGGGGCGTTGAATCTTTGGTCACTCCAATGGTCAAGCACACAGATGAGATGGTTTTGCAGGCAGATAAAATGCTCCTCGAAGGTAAGCGCGCAGCTGAGGGCGAACTTGTGATGATCGTTGCTGGTTCTCCTCCGGGGATTCCTGGCTCGACCAATGCGATGCGTGTACATAAGGTGGGCGATGCCGTTAACGGTGTAGCCGCTGCTTATCGCTAAAGCGCACAACCTCTCTTCTCTATTCTCCTTTTTCTTATTTGAGGACAGTGCCTTAGGATTAGCGCACGCCTCGGTACTCCAACGGTAGAGAGGGCAGTCTCAAACACTGCATAGTGTCGGTTCGAATCCGACTCGGGGCACATGAGCATCGACGCATCAGCGCAATCAGGTGCTACACCTGTTCGAATTTTGGTTGCTGAAGATGAAGCGCTCATTCGCATGGATTTAGTAGAGATGTTGCAAGAAGCCGGTTATGCAGTGGTTGCACAAGCTGCTAACGGTGAAGAGGCAATCGCACTTGCCACCGAGCATCGACCAGATTTGGCAATCTTGGATGTAAAGATGCCAATCCTTGACGGAATATCTGCAGCCGAAAAAATTATTTCGATAGCTCCAGTTCTAATGTTGACCGCATTTAGCCAACGTGAATTAGTAGAACGCGCCCGCGATGCTGGGGTAATGGCCTATGTCGTTAAGCCGTTTACCATCGGCGACCTCGTACCCGCTGTTGAGATAGCCATCAGTCGACATACCCAGATGAGATCTTTGGCTGAAGAAGTCGCTGACTTGCACGAGCGCCTTGAGACTCGAAAGATCATCGATAGAGCTAAGGGAATCTTGATGAATGCGCTCAACCTCTCAGAGCCAGAGGCATTCTCGTGGATTCAGCGCGCTGCCATGGATAGAAGGTTGACCATGAAAGAGGTCGCCCACGCCGTTATTTCGCCTGAAGCCGCCCTCGATAAATAGCCCTTTTCGCACCCCATCTGAACAGTTCAGCCCCGTGATTTCGTAACCAAAAAGTAATCTCCCGCGCCCAGAAATAAGGGCTTTCGCCTTGTCTCAAGCGCAGGTTGAGCATTACGCTTCACACCTCCCTGTCCCGGGACACAAGCATGAAAAAACAGGAAGGCAATACATGAACAAGAAGATCGTAAGCGGTCTTGCTATTGCTGCTGCAACAACTCTCGCACTTGGCGTAGTTGTTGCATCACCGGCAAACGCTGCTAAGAGAACATCTGTAACACTTGCATTTCAGGGTCCACTAACAGGTCCTGATGCACAGCTCGGTCAGGATCAGTACCCTGGCGCAGAGTGGGCAATTGCGCTTTACAACGCAAAGAACCCAGCTATCAAGATCAACCTAATCAAGGCTGACTCACAGTGCGACGGAACAGTTGCTGCAAACATCGCTCCTGGTGTTGCTGCTAACCGTGCAGTTATCGGCGTTATCGGAACATCATGTTCAGGTGAAGCACGTAACTCATTCCCTGCATACAAGGCTGCTGGCCTAACAATGGTTGCACCTTCAGCATCAGCTGTATCACTCACAGATCCAAAGGCTCCAGACCGTGGCTTCCCAGTATTCCACCGCGTCGTAGCTCACGATGGATTCCAGGCACCTGCACTAGTTCGCTATGCAACTAAGGGTGTTTCATCACCAAAGATCTACCTCGTTGACGACCAGACCACCTACGGTGCAGGTCTCATCAAGTATGCACGTCCATCTGCAGCAAAGATTGGCGTTGTAGGTACAGATTCAGTTCCACGCGGAACTGCTGACTGGACTTCAGTCGCATCAAAGGTTCGCGCAGCAGGCGCTAACGTTGTTATCTACGGTGGTTACACCGCAGAAGCAGCGAAGTTCTTCAAGGCGCTTCGCGATGGTGGATACACAGGCATCCTTGCAGCTGGAGATGGTGTTAACACATCAGACTTCCCAGATCTAGCAGGTAAGGCTTCTGATGGCGTTCGCCTCACAGCAGCTGATGTTCCTTTCGACTCACTTCTAACTGCAGCAGAACTTGCTTCATTCCAGAAGATCACAGGCGTTAAGGTTCCTGGTCTCTACTCAGCAACTGCATACAATGCAGCACAGGTATTCATTACCTGTATCGAGCAGGGCAAGCTAACCCGCCCAGCTATCCAGATCTGCGTAAAGAACACAACCTTCAAGGGTGCAGGCGGATCAACAATCAAGTTCAACCGTTATGGTGACATCATCGGTGGAGCACAGGTTGGTGGATACGTCGTTAAGGGTGGAAAGATTGTTTACGACGGCGTCGCGTAAATCGCGTAGCTTCTAACAATCTCCATATGTAGTAAGGCGTGGCCACCTTCGCAGCAATGCGAAGGTGGCCACGTTTCATAACTCTCACTCAGCTTGCACAGATCGGTAGATATGAACTTTTCAGTCATTACGACCCAGTTCTGGTCACTTGTATTACAAGGACTAGCGCTCGGCCTCATTTATTCTTTGGTAGCCCTTGGCTACACGATGGTCTACGGAGTACTTAGACTCATTAACTTTGCAAACTCTGAAGTTTTTATGCTCGGAACTTTTGCAGTTCTTTGGGTTGAAATTGAGTTACTCAACCATCCAGTTACTGCAAAGCCACTCGCTGGTTTTGAATTGGTGTACACACTTGTTATCGCACTTGTCGGTTCGATGATTGCCTGCGCAGTCCTCGCCGTGCTCGTTGAGTTAGTCGCATATCGACGACTTCGAGCGCGAGGTGCGGCGCCGCTATCTTCACTCATTTCCGCAATTGGCGTCTCTATCTTCCTCATGGAGACCATGCGTATGTTTACCGAGTCTCGCCCACAGACAGCCCCACGTCTTCTTGATAAGTGGAGCTTTGGTGAGATTGCGGGCGCCAACTTCCGCATTGACACCATATTGGCCATTGTTGCCCCAATCGTTATCTTCGTAATCCTCGACCAATTCGTTAACCGATCACGTCTTGGCAAGGCAATCCGTGCAGTCTCGCTCTCAGAAGAGAATGCAAAGTTGATGGGCATTAACATCAACCGCGTTATCTCAATGACATTCCTTATCGGTGGCCTCACAACAGGTGCCGCGGCATTCCTCTACACAACTGTCTACGAAAACACCGTCTTCAACGTTGGGTTCAATATGGGAATTGCGGCCTTTACCGCTGCAGTTCTCGGCGGTATCGGAAACATCCGAGGCGCCTTCTACGGCGGACTGGCCCTTGGAATGATGGAGCAATTTGCCTCAGCAGTCCTTGGATCGCAATGGAAGGCTGTTACCGTCTTCGTAGTTCTAGTTCTAATTCTCCTATTCAAACCGAACGGCCTCTTTGGTGAAGCTGTACAGAAGACGAGGACATGATGAGTGCACTAAAAGACTTTAATCTTCGCGATAAGGGTGCAGAAATCTGGGCAGGTTGGAACCGCCCGGTTCGGACCGCCTTTGTCATTGCCGTTGTAGTAATCGTTGGACTACTTCCATTTGCTCCTTCATGGGGCCCAACTAGTTTCTTGAATACACCAATTACCTCATTTGAAAACGTTCTTGTTTATCCAGTGGGCATGTTCGTATTGATGGCTCTGGGTCTCAATATCGTTGTTGGTAAGTCAGGACTTCTAGATTTGGGTTACATTGCCTTCTTCGCAATTGGCGCCTACACCCAAGCTATCCTTTCAACGCTCTATGGCTGGAACACATGGCAAGCTCTCCCGGTCGGAATGGCTCTGGCGATGGTCTCAGGAGTAATCCTTGGTCTGCCAGCGCTACGTGTTCGCGGAGATTATCTAGCAATCATCACTCTTGGTTTTGGTGAAATTATTCGTATCGTTGCGCTCAACCTTACGGTCACCGGCGGTCCTAACGGAATTGCAGGTATTCCAAATCCTCCAACAATCTTCGGATTTGAATTTAATCTGATGTACCCAGAACACTTCTTCTGGTTAGTACTCTTCATGATTCTCCTCACCGTCTGGATGATCCGCCGCTTTACAGTGCGTCGCCCGGGTCGTGCATGGGAAGCGATTCGTCAAGATGAAGATGTTGCAGCACTTATGGGAGTCAACACCCTGGTCTACAAGCTCTGGTCATTTGTGATTGGTGCAGCAATTGGTGGAGCAGCTGGCGTTATCTACGCATCGAAGGTCATGGTTATTTCGCCAGATATGTTCAAGTTTGAAGTCTCAATCTTGATCCTGGCATGCGTTGTCTTCGGCGGTATGGGAAATATCTGGGGCGTCATTCTTGGTGCGTCAATTCTTGCCTACCTTCCTGAAAGAATCCGCTTTATTGCTGATGAACGTCAGATCATCTTTGGTCTAGTACTTATTATCATGATGAACCTCAGACCTGATGGTTTATTGCCTCGTAAGAAACGCGAGAAGATAGAAGAGAAGAGGAAGATGTAATGTCAGAGAAGCTTCTTGAACTCAAAAACGTCACCATTAAGTTCGGTGGAATTACCGCTCTTAGTGAAGTGAACTTTCATGTTAATAAGGGCGAAATCTGCGCACTTATCGGCCCTAACGGCGCTGGTAAGACAACGGTCTTCAACGTAGTTACAGGCGTCTACCCAATTACTTCCGGCGACATTCTCTTTAAAGGTGAAAACCTGGCAGGCAAGAAGCGCCATCAAGTTACAAAGTTGGGCCTTGCGCGCACCTTCCAGAATGTTCGTCTCTTTGGAGATATGACCGCTCTCGAAAATGTACTCACAGCAACAGATGTGCATAAGAAGACAGGGCTCGTTCGCGCTCTCTTTGGTACCAAACTCAATCGCCAGGAAGAGAGAGAAAGCCGTCAACGCGCTCTCGAACTCTTACAATTTATGGGGATCGACCACAGAGCAGATCAATTGGCAAAGAATCTTCCTTACGGAGACCAGCGCCGACTTGAAATTGCACGCGCCCTAGGAACTGAACCGCAATTGATTCTCCTTGATGAACCAGCAGCGGGCTTCAACCCAGCTGAAAAGGTTGCACTCGCTGAAACAATTAAGAAGATTCGCGATAAGGGTTACACCGTGCTTCTCATTGAGCACGATATGTCGCTCATTATGGGAATCTCTGACCGCGTTGCAGTTCTCGACTTCGGACAGAAGATTGCAGATGATCTTCCTTCAGTAGTACAAAACGACCCTCGAGTAATCGAGGCTTACCTAGGAGTGCCAGCAGATGCGTCTTGAAATTAAGGATCTTCGCGTTCACTACGGCAAGATTGAAGCTATCAAGGGCGTTTCAGTTGTCGTCAACGAAGGTGAAATCGTCACACTCATTGGCGCTAACGGCGCCGGTAAGACAACGATCTTGAAGACTATCTCTGGACTTCGCCCAGTATCAAGCGGTTCCATCAACTTCGATGGCCAGGATCTCAACAAGATTCCAGCGCACGAGCGCGTTGATCTGGGAATCTCACAGGTTCCTGAAGGTCGTGGCATCTTTGCCGGTATGACAGTTCTTGAAAACCTTGAGATGGGTAAGTTCAATCGCAAGGATCGCAAGAATGAGATGGCTGAAGATCTTGACCGCGTTTACACCTTGTTCCCACGTTTGAAAGAACGTACCTCTCAAGCAGGAGGAACACTTTCAGGTGGAGAGCAGCAGATGTTGGCGATGGGTCGCGCTTTGATGGCTCGCCCTAAGGTTCTTCTTCTCGATGAACCATCTATGGGTCTTGCTCCTCAGATGATTGCAAATATCTTCCGCATCATCACCGAAATTAATAAGCAGGGCGTCACAATCTTGCTCGTAGAACAGAATGCACAACAGGCGCTACAACGCGCACACCGTGCCTACATTCTTGAGACCGGAAATGTGACTAAGGAAGCTAAGGCTTCTGACTTGCTCAACGATCCAGCAGTACGTGAGGCATACCTGGGTGTAGGTGCTCACTAAGTAAATTAAGGGTTAAGAATGAGGCAGGTTATGCGAGCGGTACAAGTTCGCTGACCTGCCTCGTTTGTTATTACGATCTCGTAGACGCAGAGCGTGCGCCCCAAAGAGACAGGGGTTGCAACAGCTGTGACATATCCACTTGTTGCTGATTTATGGTGGGTGGCGTTGATATCAACTCCCACAATCTTTCGATCTGGGCCTGCATGAAGTTGAGTGCCAATTGAACCAAGTGATTCAGCGAGAACAACATTTGCTCCACCATGCAACAGGCCAATGGGTTGAGTGTTTCCTTCAACGGGCATGCGAGCGACTAAACGTTGCGGCGATACCTCAAGCATCTCGATGCCCATCTTGAGATCGAGAGCTCCTTGGCCGCGTTCTTTAATGATTGCTAAGTAATCAGGTTCAGTCATAGCAACGGAGTTTATACCTATGATGTCCCACATGAGCGGTAAAGCGAATCAGAAGAAGAGGCTGCTGCTCATTGACGGCCATTCAATGGCCTACCGCGCTTTCTTTGCTCTACCTGCTGAAAATTTCACGACCGCGCAGGGCCAGCACACCAATGCTATCTATGGCTTTGCCACGATGCTCATCTCTCTGCTCAAAGAAGAAAAGCCAACACACGTCGCTGTTGCTTTTGATGTATCGCGCAAGACTTTCCGCACTGAAATATTCCCAGAATATAAAGCCAATCGCGCTAAAACCCCTGATGAGTTTCGCTCTCAGATGTCCTATCTGCACGATTTGGTGACTGGATTTGGAATTACCCAATTTGAAGTTGAAGGCTTTGAAGCGGATGACATCATCGCAACGATCACCAAACAAGCCGAGAAAGAGGGCGCAGAAGTCCTGATCTGTACAGGTGACCGAGATAGCTTCCAACTCGTTACCGATCAGACAACAGTGTTGTATCCAAAGCGCGGCGTTTCAGAGCTAGCGCGTATTACGCCTGCTGCAGTCATCGAAAAGTATGGAATGACACCCGAGCAATATCCAGACTTTGCAGCTCTTCGTGGAGATCCCAGCGATAACCTGCCATCAATTCCAGGTGTTGGTGAAAAGACCGCTGCCAAATGGATCGTTGAATATGGATCGTTAGTCGATCTCTTGGAGCAGGCCGATAAAGTCTCTGGAAAGGTAGGAGATGCGCTACGCGCTCATCTTGATAACGTCCGCCGAAATCGAGAGCTGACTCAACTCATCCACGATGCCCCAATTGAACTATCGATAGATGCACTTGCCTGGAGCGGAGTTGCTGCAGGTGATCTGAGTTCGCTCTTTGAAAAGTTAGAGTTTAGAACTCTGAAAGATCGCCTCAAGGCGATTGCTGTAACCCTCGATGAAAGCCCAGCAAAAAACTCTGAACCAGAGCTCTCGCTCTTTGCCGCAGAGATTGATTCATCAGTACTTACACCTGGGCAGATTTCAGAGAAGATTGCTGCCCATCAAGGACCGATTGCACTTGCCTTCGAGATAGACGATAACGCGCTACATCGTTATGCGGTTGCCCTCTCTGCGCAGGAAGCGCACCTGGTTCATTCAGCTGAGATGGGAAGTTGGGCGTTGGATAGTGCGGTCGAGAAGATTGCACACGGTGCAAAATCTCTGGCACGAATCAATGGCCTGCAAGGCGTTGTCTTTGATACTGAATTGGCCGCCTATTTAGTCAACCCAGGAACACGTGCACAAGAGCTACAAGATCTCCTTGATCGCTGGGGGAGCGGTACTGTCCTTGATACATCATCTGCTGAACAGACACTGCTCACATCTGCCTGTGCTCTCTTCACTTTACAGGCTTCGCTCACACAAGAGCTTGAATCCCGTGGTGTTGGAAAGCTCTTTTACGAACTTGAACTTCCAATTGCACAGTTGTTGGCAACTATGGAGAACCGCGGAATTGCAGTCGATAAGAAAGCACTCGAAAAGTTACTCACCTTCTTTGAAACAGAAGTCACTCGTGAAACCAAAGTTGCCCACACGGCTGCGGGTCACGAATTTAATGTGGCCTCACCTAAGCAGCTCCAAGTAGTCCTCTTTGACGAACTTGGTCTGCCTAAAACAAAGAAGATTAAGACTGGATATACAACAGATGCCGATGCGCTCACTTGGCTCTTTGAGAAGACTGAACACCCTGTTCTTGCCGCTCTATTACGTATTCGTGAAACAAAGAAGTTGGCAACAACTATCGAAGGCCTGCTGGTTGAGATTGCCACAGATAAGAGAATCCATACCCACTTTGCTCAGACAGTTGCCGCAACTGGTCGACTTTCATCTGTGGGGCCGAACCTGCAGAACATTCCGGTGCGCACCGAAGAGGGAAGAAAGATTCGCGACTGCTTCATCGCAGGCGATGGTTATGACGCACTTCTTACTGCAGATTACAGCCAGATTGAGATGCGCATCATGGCCCACCTTTCTAACGACGAAGGTTTATTGAAAGCCTTTGAATCTGGTGAAGATCTACATGCAACAGTTGCTGCTCTAGTTTTTGGAGTAAAGCAGGCAGATGTTGATCCCGAGATGCGTCGCCAAATCAAAGCGATGTCTTATGGGCTGGCATATGGACTTAGCTCATACGGGTTAGCGGCGCAGTTAGATCTGACTCCACCTGCAGCGCAAGATTTGATGGACCGTTACTTCCAACGCTTCGGCGGGATCCGCGACTATCTCAAGACTGTTGTCGAAGATGCGCGCAAGGTGGGCTATACCGAAACAGTGATGGGACGCAGACGTTATCTTCCAGATCTCATGCACGATAACCGCCAACGCCGAGAAGTAGCAGAGCGCATGGCCCTCAACGCGCCTATTCAAGGATCGGCTGCAGACATCATTAAGCAAGCGATGCTTAATGTGCAAGGCGCCTTGGTTGCTGGAAAGTACAAGTCACGATTATTGCTACAAGTACATGATGAGCTCATCCTTGAAGTAGTCACCAATGAAGTTGATGCAGTCTCTGAATTAATCCGCGCTCAGATGGGTAGTGCGTATCCGCTACGTGCACCACTAGATGTGTCAGTCGGAATTGGAAAGAGTTGGAACGAAGCCGCACACTAGAAAGCTTCATTGATTGGTGTTGGCGTTATCTTTCATCGCAGCTAAATCTTCGTCATCTGTCGGGATTCGATCGGCGGCAATCAAACGCGATCTACCAAGTGCCAGAATCAAATAACCAGCTCCTATGCAGAGCGCAGTAATACTCAGAGCGATAGTGGGAGATGAATGCTCTGAAATGAACCCACCTGCCATGGAGCCAACAGCCATCAGTGTGCCTTCCACAGACCAAAGCCATCCCATCATCGCAGTCGGTGATCCTTGTGGGCGAATAGCTTCCATGACTTCCCAGTAGAAGACTTGAATTGCTCCACCTACTAAACCTAAAAACGCACCAGCAATGATCATCGTCCAATTTGGATAGGAAAGCGCCATCGGAATAGATACAAAGAACCAGACACCGTAGGTGCGGCGCATTGCTTTCAAAGAAGAAGTCTTCTTAGAAACGAGGCCGGCCAAGAGACCTCCAACTACATTTGATACTCCCATGGCTGCAAAAATCCAAGCAGTCATATGCGGAACCTTCTCTATCGTTGTGAATGCAGGAACTGCGACATCAAAAAGGCCCCAGCCAAATCCGATAAAGCACCCTTCGATCATGAGCAGTTGCAGAGGCTTATGTTTCCAAAGCGGCTGGTAATCAGCGCCCTTTATTTCGGGAATCCAATTACGCGAAACCTTTGTCATAGCAAGTGAAATCCCGCCGAGGAGCATCAGCCCTGCACAGATAAATAGCGGTGAAGAAGAGAATTCTGAGAGTGCAAGGGATGTAGCAATGACGGGCCCTACAACAAAAGCAAAATTCATAATCGAAGAGTCGATTGCGTATGCAGTGCGTAGGTCTTTTTCTGGAACTACAATTTTCCACAAAGGACGGACTGAGAGATTAATTGGTGGAGCGCTCAACCCCATCACAAATGCAAGAGTCAGCATCGCTATCTTTGTATCTGCAAGATTGAGCGCAATCGTCAGCGTTGCGTATGTCGGAACCATGATGCGCAGCGGCCACTTCTGCCCGTACTTATCCATGAGCGAGCCACGAATTCCAGCGGTCAGCGCACCGGATGCTGCATTAAGACCTAGCGCGAGGCCCGCACTCGATATTGAGCCGGTCGATTGCTCAACTTTAAAGAAGATGGAGAGACTGACCATTCCGTAGGCAACGCGCGCCGGAAAGCAGGCGAGTACTAGAACCCAAACATTTGGAATTCGGAATAGCTCGACATAACGATTCATTGTCCATGCATCCTACTGTGATGAGGGCGATATCCAAGCGGGGATTTGCTGGTATTTAGCCCCCACCCGTACTCTTAGCCCGTCCTATTCCTACTACTTTCTATCCCTACGGAGCATCTTGACTACACAAATTGCAGTAAATGACATTGGATCAGCAGAAGATTTTCTAGCCGCAATCGAAGGCACAATCAGAAATTTCAGCGACGGAGATTTAGTCGTTGGTACAGTCGTTCAAATTGATCGCGAAGAAGTACTCCTTGACGTCGGTTACAAGACAGAAGGCGTTATTCCTTCACGCGAACTCTCAATCCGCCATGATGCAGATCCAAATGACATCGTCAAAGTTGGCGATAAGGTCGAAGCTCTTGTTCTTCAGAAGGAAGATAAAGAAGGTCGCCTCATTCTCTCCAAGAAGCGTGCACAGTACGAGCGCGCCTGGGGCGAAATCGAAGGCAAGAAGGAACGCGACGAAGTTGTCGTCGGAACAGTTATTGAAGTTGTTAAGGGTGGGCTCATCGTCGACATCGGACTTCGCGGCTTCTTGCCAGCATCCCTTGTTGAAATGCGTCGCGTCCGCGATCTCACCCCTTACATCGGTAAGCAGGTTGAAGCTCGCATTATCGAACTCGATAAGAATCGCAACAATGTAGTTCTTTCACGTCGCGCATTCCTCGAGCAGACACAGTCACAGTCACGCACTGAATTCTTGAACCAGCTCCAAAAGGGTCAGGTTCGTACCGGTGTTGTCTCATCAATCGTAAACTTCGGTGCATTCGTTGACCTCGGTGGCGTTGATGGACTCGTTCACGTCTCAGAGCTTTCATGGAAGCACATCGATCACCCAGGTGAAGTTGTTGAAGTTGGCGACGAAGTAACTGTTGAGGTTCTTGAAGTTGACTTCGAGCGTGAGCGCGTTTCACTCTCACTCAAGGCAACACAAGAAGATCCATGGCAGGCATTTGCTCGCACCCACACAATTAATACTGTGGTTCCTGGTGTGGTCACCAAGCTTGTTCCATTCGGAGCATTCATCCGCGTTCATGAAGGCATCGAAGGCCTTGTTCACATTTCAGAGTTGGCCGAGCGCCACGTTGAAATTCCAGAGCAGGTTGTCTCTGTCGGAGATGAACTATTCGTGAAGATTATCGATATCGACCTAGAGCGTCGTCGTATCTCACTCTCATTGAAGCAGGCTAATGAAGGACATGAAGTTGAAATCGAAGCATTCGATCCAACTCAGTACGGAATGGCTGCTCGCTACGATGCAGAAGGAAACTTCATCTATCCAGAAGGTTTCGATCCTGATACACAGGAATGGAAGCCAGGATATGACTCACAGCGCGAAGAGTGGGAGCGTCAATACGCTGTCGCACAGGAGCGCTTCCTCGCTCACAAGAAGCAGAAGGCAGAAGCAAAGGCAGCTGAAGAAGCTGCTGTTGTAGCTGAATAGTTTTAACAAAAAGAGACTCATCCGGGTCGCGAGCTGCTCCTTAACCTCGCTTTCCCCGAATGAGTCTCTTTTTTATTCATCTAGGACGCGGGCAAACGCTGATTCTTCAGCTACCTGATGTGGAGAGATAGGGTTAGAACATGTTGGTAGTCGGACTTACTGGTGGAATCGGTGCAGGAAAGTCGACGGTAGCCCAATTCTTCGCTGAACTCGGCGCTCTTGTTATCGATGCAGATCAATTAGCGCGAATGGCGATAGAGCGCGGAAGCGACGGTTTTGCAGATGTCATGCTCCGCTTTGGCGATGAGATTATTGTCAATGGCGATATCGATAGAAAGAAGCTAGCTGAAGTAGTTTTCTCGGACCCACAAGCGCGGAAAGATCTTGAGGCGATTATCCATCCGAGAGTGCAGGCGCTCTTTGCCGAAGCTGTCGCAGATCTCGACATTGACGACATTTTGATTTATGAAATCCCACTCTTGGTAGAAACAGGAGCGGCTGCTAAATTTGATTACATCATCACTGTTGAATCAGATATTGAGCTACGAAAGGCGCGCCTTCTCAAAAAGGGGCTCTACATCTCCCAAATCGAGAAGCGGATGGCCTCTCAGGCAACTCCCGAGGCGCGTGAAGCTATTGCAGATAAGGTGATCCGAAATGATGGCGATGAGGACTCACTCTTGCGCCAGGTCGAGAATCTTTGGGAGGACGTTCTGCAGCCTCTCTCCTTAGGATAAGCGGGTGCGCCCCGTAACTGATCTGCAGCGAAAAGTTGCACCTTTTGAGGTGATCAGCGATTACGTACCTGCCGGAGATCAGCCAGCTGCAATTGAAGAGATTGCTCGGCGAATAAATGACGGAGTGCAAGATGTTGTTCTCCTGGGTGCGACCGGAACAGGAAAGTCGGCAACAACTGCGTGGCTTATCGAACGGCTGCAGCGCCCGACTCTAGTTCTTGCTCCCAATAAGACTCTGGCTGCACAGCTGGCAAATGAATTTCGCGAACTTCTGCCAAATAATGCTGTCGAATACTTTGTCTCCTACTACGACTATTACCAGCCTGAAGCTTATGTGCCGCAGACAGATACCTTTATTGAGAAGGATTCCAGCGTCAACGATGAAGTCGAACGACTTCGCCACTCAGCGACAAACTCACTACTGACTAGGCGTGATGTCATTGTTGTTGCCACGGTCTCTTGCATCTACGGCCTTGGTACTCCACAGGAATACATAGACCGAATGATTCGTCTAAAAATTGGAGATGAAATAGAACGTAACGCGTTGCTACGTAAGTTTGTGGATGTGCAATACAAGCGAAACGATATGGCCTTCGAGCGCGGAACCTTCAGAGTGCGTGGAGATACCGTTGAGATCATTCCGATGTACGAAGAGCTCGCTGTTCGTATCGAAATGTTCGGCGATGAGATTGAAAAGATTATGACGCTTAATCCGCTCACGGGCGAGATTGTCAATGATGAAACCGAGATCTATATATTCCCGGCTACTCACTATGCCGCAGGGCCTGAAACCATGAAGCGCGCCATGAGCGATATCCAAGATGAGCTTCAAGTACAACTCAATCTCTTTACCAAGCAGGGCAAGTTGCTGGAAGAACAGCGCCTACGCATGCGCACAACTTTTGACCTCGAGATGATGGAACAACTTGGCTTCTGTTCTGGGATTGAGAACTATTCACGACATCTCGATGGCCGCGAACCCGGTTCTCCGCCAAACTGTCTCTTAGATTATTTCCCTGAAGACTTCTTAGTGGTCATCGATGAGAGCCACGTGACTGTTCCTCAGATAGGTGCGATGTATGAAGGAGATGCGGCACGTAAACGCACTCTCGTCGAACATGGATTCCGTCTGCCGAGCGCACTTGATAACCGACCTCTGAAGTGGCCCGAATTTCTCGAGCGCACCGGTCAGAAGGTTTATCTCTCTGCAACTCCCGGAAAGTACGAGCTAGAGAAAGTTGGGGGAGATGTTGTTGAACAGGTAATCCGCCCAACTGGATTAGTTGATCCACAGATTATCGTGAAGCCAATCAAGGGTCAGATTGATGATCTGCTCCACGAGATAAACATCAGAGCCGAAAAGAATGAGCGAGTACTTGTTACAACCCTGACTAAGAAAATGTCAGAAGATCTCACCGACTACCTGCAAGAGAAAGGCGTTCGTGTTCGCTACCTACACTCTGAGGTCGACACCTTGCGCCGCGTTGAACTATTACGCGAACTCCGCAGTGGCGAATATGACGTGCTTATCGGAATTAATCTTTTGCGTGAGGGACTCGATCTTCCTGAAGTATCACTTGTCTCAATTCTTGATGCGGATAAGGAAGGCTTCCTTCGGTCGGCAACATCGCTCATTCAAACTATTGGTCGCGCTGCCCGTAACGTATCGGGTGAAGTACATATGTATGCCGACAACATCACGGCATCAATGGCCAAAGCTATCGATGAGACCAACCGCAGGCGAGCCAAGCAAGTCGCCTACAACCTTGAGCGTGGCGTGGATCCTCAGCCGCTACGTAAGAAGATTTCTGATATCACCGATCTCATTGTCCAAGAGAGCGATGACACCGATGACATTCTGGCGTCGGTGAAGGGTAAGAAATCGGCAGCGGTCTTACCTTTCTCATCCAAGCCGACTGATTCCATGCCGCGCCAAGAGTTGATTGCGTTGATAGGCTCGCTAACCGAGCAGATGCGTAGCGCTGCAGATGAGCTCGCCTTTGAATTGGCGGCGCGTCTGCGTGATGAGCTTCGCGAACTCAAACGTGAACTACGAGGAATGGATGAGGCGGGTACATGAGCATCGAGAAGTTAGTAGTTCGCGGCGCACGTGAGCATAACCTCAAAGATGTATCTATCGAACTTCCACGTGAGGCTCTCATTGTCTTTACAGGGCTGTCAGGTTCAGGGAAATCTAGTCTGGCCTTCGACACCATCTTCGCTGAGGGACAACGGCGATACGTTGAATCCTTATCGGCCTACGCCCGCCAATTTTTGGGTCAGATGGATAAGCCGGATGTGGACTTTATTGAAGGTCTATCTCCTGCTGTCTCAATCGATCAGAAATCTACAAATCGCAATCCTCGCTCAACGGTAGGCACCATCACTGAGGTCTATGACTATTTCCGTCTGCTCTTTGCTCGTGCGGGACGGCCGCACTGCCCGCAATGTGGCAAGGCCGTCTCTCGCCAAAGTCCGCAGCAGATTGTGGATCAGATTCTCACAATGCCGGCAACAACGAAGTTTCAGGTATTGGCTCCGGTAATCCGTGAACGTAAGGGCGAATTCGTCGATCTCTTTGCAGAGCTTGTCACTCAGGGTTACTCACGTGCGCGAGTCGACGGTGAAACCATTCAACTTACTGAACCACCAAAACTGAAGAAGCAAGAGAAACACACCATTGAAGTTGTCATCGATCGTTTGACTGCAAAAGCTGAGAGTAAATCTCGTTTAACTGACTCGATTGAGACTGCACTCAAGTTAGGAAATGGCTTAGTACTTCTTGATTTCGTCGATGCTAAAGCTGGAGAGAAAGAGCATACCTATAGCGAGCACATGGCCTGCCATGACTGCAATCTCTCCTTTGAAGAGTTAGAGCCTCGCTCATTCTCATTTAACTCACCCTTTGGCGCATGCCCTGAATGCACAGGTATCGGAACGCGGCTAGAAGTTGATGAAGAACTCGTTATTCCAGATGATGCAATCTCCATTAATGATGGTGCTATCGCGCCCTGGGCAGGAGGCCAATCTTCTGAGTACTTCTTACGTCTTCTTGAAGCTCTCGCTAAAGAGCTGAAGTTCTCACTCGATAATCCTTGGAAGAAACTCTCCGTCAAAGCTAAAGAGGCAATCCTCAATGGCTTCGACTATGAAGTACATGTGAAGTACAAGAACCGCTACGGTCGTGTACGTAATTACTCGACTGGTTTTGAGGGCGTTATCCCGTTTATCCATCGCCGACATAGCGAAACAGATAGCGATTACAGTCGCGATAAATATGAAGCGTATATGCGCCAAACCCCATGCCCAGCATGTAAAGGCGCCCGCCTTAAGCCAGAAGTTTTATCGGTAACTTTGGGTGGAAAGAGCATCGCAGAGGTATGCGCGCTCTCCATCGATGATTGCGCGGCATTTCTAAAAGAGGTCAAGCTCAATAAACGTGAGGCGCAGATCGCGGAACGAGTTATGAAAGAGGTCCATGCGCGCCTCGGCTTCTTACTTGATGTTGGACTTGATTACCTTTCACTCGATCGACCAGCTGCAACGCTCTCTGGTGGAGAAGCCCAGCGCATCCGCTTGGCAACTCAAATCGGTTCAGGTCTTGTTGGTGTTCTCTATGTGTTGGATGAACCATCTATTGGACTTCACCAGCGCGACAATCGACGTCTGATCGATACTCTCACTCGCTTGCGCGACTTAGGTAATACGTTGATTGTGGTCGAACATGATGAAGAGACAATCCGCACTGCGGATTGGGTCGTTGATATCGGTCCAGGCGCTGGCGAACATGGTGGTCGCGTTGTCGTCTCCGGCTCCTACGAAGAGTTGATTGCATCAGAAGAGTCGATTACCGGTGCGTATCTCTCAGGGCGAAAGTCAATCGAGATTCCAAAAGATCGCCGTCCGATTGATCCAAAGCGCCAACTAGTGATTAAGGGCGCCAAAGAGAATAACTTGAAGGATATTGAAGTCTCGATTCCTCTCGGACTTTTCGTATCTGTCACTGGCGTATCGGGTTCAGGTAAGTCAACGCTTGTAAATGACATTCTTTACACAACGCTAGCCAACAAACTCAACGGCGCCCGTCTTGTGCCAGGACGCCATCGCACCGTAACCGGAATCGATCAACTCGATAAAGTTGTTCACGTTGATCAATCACCAATTGGTCGCACGCCTCGTTCCAACCCTGCTACCTACACAGGTGTCTTCGATAAGGTCCGCGCGCTCTTTGCTGAAACCACCGAAGCGAAGGTCCGTGGCTATCAACAAGGCCGATTCTCCTTTAACGTTAAAGGAGGTCGCTGCGAGAACTGTTCGGGCGACGGCACAATCACCATTGAGATGAACTTCCTACCAGATGTATATGTCCCATGCGAGGTCTGCCATGGTGCGCGCTACAACCGCGAAACTCTTGAAGTTCATTACAAGGGCAAGACAATCGCAGAAGTTCTTGATATGCCTATTGAAATTGCACATACATTCTTTGAATCCGTGCCAACAATCGCACGTTATCTCAAGACGCTCTGTGATGTTGGGCTGGGTTATGTGCGCCTCGGACAATCTGCTCCCACACTCTCTGGTGGAGAAGCCCAACGTGTGAAACTGGCAACCGAGCTTCAACGTCGTTCAACCGGTCGAACAATCTATGTTCTAGATGAGCCAACGACTGGACTTCACTTTGAAGATGTCAATAAATTACTCGGCGTTCTAAAGCGCCTGGTCGAATCAGGAAATACCGTCATAGTCATTGAACATAATCTCGATGTCATTAAGTCATCCGATTGGGTTATAGATATGGGCCCAGAAGGTGGATTCCGCGGTGGAACAGTTGTCGCTGAAGGCACCCCTGAAGATGTGGCAAAGGTAAAGGGGAGTTATACCGGCGAATTCTTAGCTGAAATTCTCGCTACAAATCGTCAGAGCTCACCTCGAAAGACCGCAAAGCAGAAGTAGCGATGGCGCAACCTGCAAGTTATCGCCCAAAAGAAATTCCTGAAGAGCCAGGCGTATATCGCTTTTTCAATGGCGATGACAAAGTTATCTATGTTGGAAAGGCGAAGAACCTCAAGAACAGATTAACCACATACTTTGGATCTAACCTGGCGCAGAAGACCTACCGGATGGTCCATGAAGCGGTCCGTGTGGATTGGACGATTGTTGCGACAGAGCTCGAGGCTCTGGCCCTTGAATTTAGTTGGATTAAGCAATTTCATCCAACGTATAACGTTCAATTTAAGGATGATAAGTCTTACCCATATTTGGCCATCTCGTTGAGCGATGAATTTCCCCGTATCTTCATTACCCGCAAAGAGAAGCGCCCCGGACTCAAATATTTTGGCCCTTATACAAATGCTTGGGCGCTCCGTAACACCTATGAAGTCCTGCTCAAGGTTTACCCCGTTCGCTCGTGTAGCGCGGGAAACTTTCAGAGAGCGCAACGCACTAAGCGACAATGCCTCTTGGGGGATATCGGTAAATGTGCAGCTCCTTGCGTCGGTTGGGTCAGTCCAGAAGAGCATAAAGAGATTGCACATAAGTTGGATGCATTTATGGAGAAGGGGATGGAGAACTTGCTCCCAACGTTGCGAAGCGAGATGGAGCTTGCTTCGTCACGTGAAGAGTTTGAACGAGCAGCTCGCCTTCGCGATCAGATTGAATCTTTTGAAAAGGCGCAACGATCTACGCAAGGAAATCTCTCTGATGATTTAGATGGGGACTTCATCTCCATTCATGAAGAAGGGTTGCACGCTGCCGGATCAATCTTTGTTGTCAGGCGCGGCTCCATCAAAGGTTCGCGTTCCTGGATTGTTGATCAAGAGCGGGCGCTCGAAGGCGATGACCAGATGGCCTCACTCTTCTTCTCCATCTATAGCCAGAGCGCACCAGCAGATATCCCTTCAGAGATTTATCTCAATCAACCACCGCTTGACCAGAGCGCTCTTGAAGAGTGGCTCACCCAATTACGGGGAGCTAGAGTTTCGATCAAAGTACCTCAGCGAGGAGAGAAGGTAGAACTTCTCCAGACAGTTGAACGTAATGCCCACTACGCGCTCGTACAGTACTTAAGTAAGCGCGCTACAGATGCGGCAGTTTCTGGGAAAGCGCTCCTTGAGCTAGAGGAAGAGTTGCAACTAGCTCGCACTCCTTTACGTATTGAGTGTTATGACATCTCCAATATTTCAGGGACGTCTGTCGTCGCATCGATGGTGGTCTTTGAGGATGGGTTAGCTAAGAAGAGTGAGTACCGCAGGTTCATCATCGACACGGATACCGCTCAAGATGACACCCGTGCAATGCATCAGGTGATCACTCGCCGCATGAAACGTTTACTCGCCGATCGCCAGGTCAATCCAAGTGAGATTGCAGAAACTGGTGGCAAGGTCAGTAAATTTGCATACCCGCCACAATTGATTGTTGTCGATGGCGGTGCTCCGCAAGTTGCTGCAGCACAGAGAGCACTTGATGAGCTAGGAATCACCGATGTCGCGCTCTGCGGATTAGCCAAGCGTCTAGAAGAAGTCTGGATGCCGGGAGATAAGGATCCGCTCATTCTTCCCCGCACAAGTGAGGGGATGTATTTACTTCAAAGAATTCGTGATGAAGCGCATCGCTTCGCCATTACCTTCCACCGTTCGCGTAGATCGAAGGTCATGCTTGAATCACTTCTAGATGACATCCCACAGCTAGGAGAATCTCGTCGCAGTGCGCTCTTAGATCGCTTTGGATCTGTGACAGCAATGCGCAAGGCATCTCGCGAAGATTTGGCTGCTACTCCAGGAATCGGCGCAACAATCGCTGGAATTATCTTTGAATATCTACAATCGCTCTCAGCTACGCAGGATGTGAAGGTGGATATGGCCACCGGCGAGATACTTGACACCTAAGGCAGAATGAGAGCCATGGCCACTAAAGAACTTCTAATTCTTACCGGGATGTCTGGCGCTGGTCGATCTACCGTCGCCCATGCGCTTGAAGATCTTGGTTGGTATGTGGTCGATAACCTGCCACCTACCTTGCTTCCATCTCTTGCAGAACAGACCCTCGAAACCCACGCCGCGTTAGCTGTGGTTGTAGATGTTCGCGGTGGAAAGTTCTTCGATGAACTCAACAACTCACTCGCAAAGTTGAAGGCAGCGTCTGTTCCTTACCGCCTACTCTTTTTAGATGCATCTGATCAAGCGCTAGTCCAGCGCTTCGAATCAACGCGCCGACCACATCCGCTGCAGGCGAAGGATCGCATCGTCGACGGAATAGCTCGAGAGCGAGCTAAGTTAGAAGAGATTCGCGCACAAGCAGATGTGGTTATCGACTCTTCCAATCTCAATGTTCATCAGTTAGAAAAGCGAACCTCAGAAATTTTTGCCGCTGGCATGTTGGCATCCCTTCGCATCAACGTTCTCTCCTTTGGGTATAAGTACGGAATCCCAGTGGATTCTGATTTGGTTCTGGATTGCCGCTTCATTCCAAATCCTCACTGGATCCCTGAACTACGACCACTCAATGGTCTCGACGCTCCCGTCTCAGATAAAGTCTTAGGCAGTGAAGGCGTGGCCGACTTTGTGAAGAGTTATGTTGGTGTCGTAAAACAGATGATCCCTGGGTATTTTCGCGAAGGAAAGAAGTACGTCACAATCGCAATTGGTTGCACCGGCGGCAAGCACCGCTCTGTGGCAATCGCTGAGGAAATTGCTAAGCAATTATCATCAACATCTGCTGACCTAGAAATTTCAGCACATGCAACGCATCGAGATGTAGGGCGCGAATAAGTTGAGTAAGAAAGTTGTCGCACTCGGTGGGGGACATGGGCTCGCTGCCACGCTGACCGCACTGCGTAGCCTCACCACAGATATCACAGCAATTGTGACTGTTGCCGATAATGGTGGCTCTAGCGGCCGTTTGCGAGAAGAGTTTCCAATCCTTCCTCCCGGTGATTTACGTATGGCTCTAGCTGCTTTATGTAGCGATGATGAATGGGGTCGTAGTTGGGCTCAGATTATGCAATATCGCTTTACCAGTGATGGACCGCTCAATGGCCATGCCGTCGGTAACTTGTTGTTGGCAGCGTTATGGGATCGCGATGAAGATACTGTTGCAGGTCTTGATCGAGTTGGGGCTCTCCTTAAAGTTGTTGGCAGAGTTCTGCCGATGGCTGCAGAACCTCTTGATATAGAAGCGGTATTTGAGAACTCAATTGGTACACAGATTGTGCGAGGGCAGGCAGAAGTAGCTACAACTAAAGGAAAGTTAAAGACCTTACGAATAATCCCTGAAGTTCCGGCGGCGCAACCAGAAGCTCTCACCGCGATTGCAGATGCTGAATGGATCACTATGGGTCCTGGGTCTTGGTTCTCTAGCGTCATCCCACATCTATTGGTGCCATCACTTCGCGATGCGCTCATCGCAACTAAGGCGAAGAAGATCCTTCTATTGAATCTAGATTCTGCAGATAAGTCTGCGGGTGAATACGCTGGTTATTCTCCGCTTGAACATCTACAGATTCTGCAGCGCTATGCACCAGGACTGCGCTTTGATTTGGTAATCCTTGATAGCTCTGCAGAGGGGGCGTCCGAGCTGCGCTCTTATCTTTCAACCATAGGTTCAGAGTTACTGGTGGCTGATCTGCGCAGTTCAGGGGCTCCTCTTCACCATGATGTTAAGAAATTAGGTCAACTTTTCGCACACATTGCTTCTGAAAAACTGGTTGGATAACCCCCATGGCGATGACCGCAGCAGTGAAAGATGAGCTCAGCCGCCTTGCCGTCACCAAACCTTGTTGCCGTAAAGCCGAAGTCTCATCCTTGCTCCGGTTTGCTGGTGGGCTCCATATCGCAGCAGGCAAAGTTCTTATCGAAGTTGAACTAGATACTTCACAGAGCGCGCGCCGCCTTAAGAAAGATATCGCTGATATCTATGGCCATGACTCTGATTTAGCTGTTCTTTCATCAAGCGGTCTTCGTAAAGGCTCTCGTTATGTTGTTCGTGTAGTTGAAGCAGGAGATGCTTTAGCTCGCCAGACAGGCCTGATTGATGCCAATGGGAGACCAGTGCGCGGACTTCCGCCACAGGTAGTTGCAGCTAATGTCTGTGATGCAGAAGCAGCATGGCGCGGCGCATTTATTGCTCATGGTTCACTTACTGAACCAGGTCGATCTTCATCTCTTGAAATTACATGTCCCGGACCTGAGGCAGCCCTTGCTCTCGTTGGTGCGGCACGTCGCCTCAATATCGTTGCAAAGGCGCGCGAAGTTCGTGGAGTCGATCGCGTTGTCATCCGCGATGGTGATGCAATCGGTGTCCTCCTTACTCGTTTAGGAGCACATGAAAGCGTTCTTGCGTGGGAGGAACGACGCATGCGTCGCGAAGTCCGTGCTACTGCAAATCGCCTTGCAAACTTTGATGATGCAAACTTGCGTAGATCAGCGCGCGCTGCGGTAGCAGCAGCTGCGCGAGTACAACGCGCTATGGAGATTCTCGGTCCTGAAATTCCTGATCATCTCAAGGAGGCGGGCGAGCTTCGCATCGCACATGGTCAGGCAAGTTTGGAAGAACTTGGATCACTTGCGACTCCGCCGATGACCAAGGATGCAATTGCGGGGCGAATTCGTAGATTGCTCGCGATGGCCGATAAACGCGCAGGAGAACTCGGTATTCCTGATACCGAGGCGGGTCTCTCGCCAGATTTACTCGGAGATTCCTAACCGGTCGGTAGCCTGCGCGTAACTGATAGACTTCCCGCCAGGCCCCCAACGTTGTGGTGTAACTCTTAGCCACCTTTTATCGGGGCAATTCACTTTCTAGAAGAGGTTTTAACAATGATTAATGTCGGAATTAACGGTTTTGGACGTATTGGCCGCAACTTTTTTCGCGCAGCGCTTACCAACCCAAATATCAATATCGTAGGTATCAACGACCTTACCGATAATGCAACCCTTGCCCACCTTTTAAAGTATGACTCAATCTTGGGTCGCCTTGGGTTAGAAGTAACTCACACTGAAGACACCATCACAGTTGGCGGCAAGACCATCAAGGTATTCGCAGATCGCGATCCAGCTAACCTTCCATGGGCATCAGTTAAGGCTGACATTGTTATTGAATCTACTGGCCACTTCACCAAGGCAGCAGATGCAAAGAAGCACATCACAGCTGGAGCCAAGAAGGTCATCATCTCAGCGCCAGCTACAGATGAAGACATCACGATCGTTATGGGCGTTAACCACGATAAGTACGACGCGGCTAACCACCACGTCATCTCAAACGCTTCATGTACAACTAACTGCCTTGCGCCAATGGCCAAGGTTTTGGATGAGAAGTTCGGAATCGTTCGCGGTTTGATGACAACCATCCATGCCTACACCAACGACCAGGTAATCCTTGATTTCCCTCATAAGGATCTCCGCCGCGCACGTGCCGCAGCGACAAATATCATTCCAAGCTCAACAGGCGCTGCCAAGGCAATCTCTTTGGTACTGCCACAACTCAAGGGCAAGCTCGATGGTTTTGCGATGCGCGTTCCAGTTCCAACAGGATCAGCAACTGACCTGACCGTAGAACTTGCCAAGGAAGCAACAGCTGCAGAGATCAACGCTGCCATGAAGGAAGCTGCAAACGGTTCACTCAAGGGATTCCTCACATATACAGAGGACCAGATCGTTTCTTCAGATATCGTTACTGATCCTTCTTCTTGCATCTTTGATGCAGGTCTTACCAAAGCAATCGGAACAACTGTCAAGGTTGTTGGTTGGTACGACAATGAATGGGGCTACTCAAACCGCCTCGTAGACCTTGTTGGTTATGTAGGTAAATCCCTGTAATGACT
Source organism: Candidatus Nanopelagicaceae bacterium (assembly GCA_965267965.1). Lineage (GTDB taxonomy): Bacteria > Actinomycetota > Actinomycetes > Nanopelagicales > Nanopelagicaceae > Planktophila. Next base: position 767,161 of record OZ254131.1, on the reverse strand, counting down.
TCCTTGGCTGACCTAGATGTAGCAGGCAAGCGCGTATTTCTTCGTTGTGATCTTAACGTTCCTCTTAAGGATGGAAAGATCACAGATGATGGGCGTATTCGCGCTTCACTACCAACGATCAACGCGCTCCTTGCAAAAGGTGCGTGCATCGTTATCGCTGCACATCTAGGTCGACCAAAGGGTGAAGCAAAGCCTGAGCTTTCACTAGCTCCTGTTTCTATTCGCTTGGCAGAACTTCTTGGAAAGCCTGTTGCCTTTGCCAACGCAATTACTGGCGCAGATGTAACCGCTAAGGCGCAAGCACTCGCTGCTGGTGAAATTCTTCTCCTTGAAAACATTCGCTTCAGCGCAGCTGAAACCTCTAAAGATGAATCTGAGCGTGCATCCCTTGCTACCGAACTAGCCAAGCTCGCAGATGTCTATGTCGGCGATGGATTCGGCGCGGTACATCGCAAGCATGCCTCCGTCTTTGACCTTCCAAAGTTACTTCCACATGCAGCCGGAACTCTTGTTGCCGCTGAAGTTGAAGTCCTGAAGAAGTTAACGATTGATCCAGTTCGCCCTTATGGGGTAGTTCTTGGTGGCTCTAAGGTTTCAGACAAGATTGGCGTGATTTCAAATCTTCTCGGCAAAGTCGATGTTATGGCTATCGGCGGCGGCATGCTCTTTACCTTCTTAGCTGCCCAAGGAAAAGAGATTGGCTCTTCACTGGTCGAACGCGATCTGATTGATACCGTTAAGGAATTGATTCACCAGGCCGAAACTTCTGGCGTAAAACTCTTGTTACCGACCGATATCGTTGTTGCTCCTACCTTTGCAGCTGATGCCACACCAACTTTAGTCAGCGCCGATAAGATCCCAGCAGATCAGATGGGGCTAGATATCGGACCCGAAACTGCACGCGCCTTTGCTGATGCAATTAAGGGCTGCAAGACAGTCTTCTGGAATGGCCCCATGGGAGTCTTTGAATTTCCCAACTTTGCGGCTGGCACAAAGGTTGTCGCTCAAGCTCTAACTGAAGTTTCAGGAATATCTGTTGTTGGCGGAGGAGACTCAGCTGCAGCAGTACGTGCACTTGGCTTTGCAGATTCAGCCTTTGGCTATATCTCAACAGGCGGGGGAGCATCTCTTGAATATCTGGAAGGTAAAGAACTACCTGGTTTGAAAGCGCTCGATCTTTAGTCCATTTCATCATTTGTAAGGAGCACGTAATGCGTAAACCGTTAATGGCTGGTAACTGGAAGATGAACCTCAATCACCTTGAGGCAATTGCAGTTGCACAGAAGCTCGTCTACTCACTTGAGGATAAGGATTACGACGCTGTTGACGTTGCCATCATCCCGCCATTTACAGATATCCGCTCAATTCAGACAATGGTCGATGGGGATCGCCTCCGCTTGCAATACGGAGCCCAAGATTTATCACCTGAAAGCTCTGGAGCATTTACTGGCGATATCTCAGGTTCGATGTTGGCAAAGCTTGGCTGCACCTTTGTAGTCATTGGCCACTCTGAGCGACGCGCTATTCATAAAGAAGATGATGCTCTTATCAATCGCAAGATTAAGGCAGCGCTTGCCAATGAGCTCACACCTATTTTCTGCGTAGGTGAAGAGCTCGCAGTCCGTGAATCCGGAACTCATGTATCTCATGTCATCCGTCAGGTTCGCGCAGGGCTTGAGGGTTTCCATAAGCCAGAGTTGAAGAAGATTGTGATCGCCTACGAACCTGTCTGGGCTATTGGTACAGGAAAGACTGCAACACCGGAAGATGCACAAGAGGTCTGCGCTGCTATCCGTGAAGAGGTCGAGCAGATTGGTTCAGCTGAGATTGCAGCAAATATGCGTATCCTCTACGGCGGTTCTGTGAAGTCTGCCAATATCGTTGAAATCATGAAGCAGGCCGATGTCGATGGCGCTCTCATCGGTGGAGCTAGCCTGGACCCAGAAGAACTTGCGAAGATTGCCAAGTTCTACGCTCAGGTCTAAGGCAGAGTAAGAGCGCCCGCTCAGGTATCCTTAACCCCTATCTCTAGAGGAGTTTTACAGTGGCTTTAGCGTTATCAATCTTTCTCATTATCTCGAGCATCGTGATGATCCTCCTGGTTCTGCTCCACAAGGGCAAAGGCTCTGGACTCTCTGATCTCTTTGGTGGCGGAGTCTCTTCCAACTATGGCGGTTCTTCAGTTGTAGAACGCAACCTTGATCGACTCACAATCGTGGTCGGTGGTCTCTGGTTCGCCGGAGTCGTCGGTCTCTCTCTTGTTTTGAAGGGTTAATTGATGGCAAGTGCAATTCGTGGAAGTCGCGTCGGCGCAGGCCCAATGGGCGAAGCTGAACGCGGAGATCAGATCGAACGCGCCACAGTTTCTTATTGGTGTGCCAATGGCCACGAAGTACGTCCATCATTTGCAGTAGAAGAAACGGTTGTTATTCCAGCTGAATGGGATTGCCCTAAGTGCGGTCTTCCAGCAGGTCGCGATCGCAACAATCCACCGAGCGCCGTCGTCAACATTCCTTACAAGACCCACTTAGCCTATGTAAAGGAACGTCGCACAGACACAGAAGGTGCAAAGATTCTCGAGGATGCTCTTCGCAAACTACGCGGAGATGATCTCGACTAAGTTAAAGCTTCTTCGCCGCCGCAAGTATTTCGTCAATACCCGCACTTCTACTCTGCAGATGCAGACGAAGGAGCGGGTATTTTCGCATAGCAAGAGCGCGGTTATCGCCGATTGCTTGCGCCATCAAAAGTGTACGCAGAGAGAATGGTTTTCCTTCAATCTGATAATCGAGGCTCGTCTCTCCAGTAATCTGCAAGAAAGAACCATTCTTCTGCCCGCCCTTATGAAATTGACCGGTGGAGTGTAAGAAGCGTGGCCCCCAGCCAAAGGAAGTCGGTTTGCCCGATTTCTCTGAAAGGATTGCACGTAATTCTGAAATCTTCTCATCACCTTGTCTATCCAGATAGGCCATGATTGCGATATATCCGCCGTCTTTCACATCTTCAATAAATGTCGCAAGGGCATCTTGTAACGATTGACCATCACCGAAGATGTCGACAGATTTATCAGAACAGGTAGGAGCAAGAACGGGAAGTTGGTTATCCCACTCAATTAAGCATGCAGAAGTCTGTTCCTTCGCTTCAGTAACGTTGGGTTGATTGAAGGGATCAATTTTGAGTGCCGCCCCCATAAGAGCGGTAACCCATTCCCAGAAGATGAAGTGAGCACCAAGTGGACCTTCCACAATGAGATCAGTACCAGTGCCACCGTAACTGACGGTGAAGGCGCCTCCGATAGCGGCAGCCTTTGCGTTCTCTGTGGCTATTGGAAGACGCCCCGTTCCATCTTTACCAGTGGATTCAGCAATTAATTGTTCGATCCAATCCGAAAGACCAGGAACTGCTGAACCTGCATCAGTAAAGGCAATGTACTGGGAAGCACGCGCGACTAAGAGGTAAGCAGTATCAAGAATTGTCTGCGGATGAGTGAGAAACTCTGACTTCTCGCTCTGCGCATCTTGCAGCAACTGCTCAATAGGAGCCCCTGCCAGCGCTGTAGGAGTTAAGCCAAATGCGCTTAGTACGCTAAAGCGACCACCAACGTTTGGGTCGGCATTTATGACGCTAAATCCCGTATCGCGCACTTCAATATCGAGTGGAGATGCTGGGTCCGTCACAAAGAGAATGTGTTCTATTGGGTTGAGGCCAGCAGCAGTAAAGGCAGATTGAAATAGGGATCTCTGTGCTGAAGTTTCAATGGTGGAGCCAGATTTGGAGCTGACAACAACTATCGTTTTCTTGAGATCTCCAGTGATTGCGTGCTGTGCATAGTTCGGATCAGTTGAATCAAAGATGAAGATATCTTTCTTATAGGTAAGTGCTATCACCTCAGGACCGAGCGATGAACCTCCCATGCCACACAAGACGATTCGAGTTTTATCCTTAAATTGCTCCGTAATTTGCGCAATACGGGGGAGAAGCGCCAAAGAACTTTCTGGAAGATCGACCCAGTTGAGGCGGATTGCAGCTTCAGCGGCAGCTTTGCTTCCCCAGGTTGTTGCATCCTTAGCGGCAATACGACCATGAGATTGTTCTAGTAGGCGATAGAGATCCGATGCGCGATCAATGTGCGCCAGGCTAGGACCAGAAATCTTCATGGGTTACAGCGCTTTCTTGATATCGCTAACAATTCTCTCTGCAGTAAATCCAAACTCAGAAAAGAGTTTGCCTGCGCCAGCAGATGCTCCGAAGTGATCAAGCGAGATGACTATTCCGCTATCTCCAACGTACTCACGCCAACCTTGGGCAATGCCTGCTTCAACGCTTACTCGTAGCGCAGTAGTCGGAATAACTGAGGAACGGTAGCTCTCGGTCTCTTCGTTAAACCATTCAAGGCAAGGCGCGCTTACAACGCGAGTTGAAATTCCTTCAGCTTCAAGGGCTGCTTGTGCGTCGAGCGCTATGCCAACTTCAGAACCGGTTGCAATAATGACAACTCTCGGAGTAGTTGAAGCCTCCTTCAAGATATAAGCGCCTTTATCTACGCCGTTGGCTGCTCCATGAGAAGAACGATCCACCGTGCGCAGGTTCTGTCGTGAGAGCAAGAGACCTGCAGGCTTCTGGCGCTGCAAAATTGAACGCCAAGCCTGTGCAACTTCGTTCGCATCTGCTGGGCGAATCACAGCAAAGTTCGGGATTGCGCGCAGAGCTGCGAAATGCTCAATTGGCTGGTGGGTTGGACCATCTTCACCAAGACCAATTGAATCGTGAGACCAGACAAATGTTGTTGGAATATCCATGAGAGCTGCTAGACGAACAGCCGGACGCATGTAGTCGCTGAAGACCGCAAATGTTCCGCCAAAGGTGCGCGTTAATCCATGCAGAGTAATTCCGTTAAGAATCGAACCCATCGCATGCTCACGAATACCAAAGTGAATGATGCGACCATATGGATCAGCGTCTTTCATCTGGCTAGTTGCTGGAAGGAAGGATTTACCGCCTTCGATTGTTGTGTTATTACTCTCCGCCAAATCTGCAGATCCGCCCCAGAATTCGGGAAGAACCTTTGCAATGGCATTGATGACATGGCCAGAGGCTGCGCGAGTTGACACATCTTTACCAGCTTCAAAGACTGGAAGAGTTGAATCCCACCCTGCTGGAAGTTCACGCTTCTGCAGACGGGTCAGGAGTTGTGCGCGTGCAGGATTGGTAGCGCTCCAAGTTTCAAACTTCTTATTCCATGCTGCATGTGCTGCCGCGCCACGATCTTTGACTGCACGCACATGAGCAAACACTTCAGCTGGCATTGCAAACTTCTCGTCAGGGTTGAGTCCAAGTTCTTTCTTGGTAGCTGCGATCTCTTCATCGCCGAGAGCTGATCCGTGCGATTTTGCTGTGCCGCGCAATTTAGGCGCTGGCCATGCAATCACTGAATGCATACGTATCAAGGATGGCTTTGTACTCTCAGCCTTTGCGGCCAACATCGCAGCATCGAGTGAAGCCAAATCAATATTGCCATCGGCTAAAGCAGAAACTTCTTGGACATGCCAACCATATGCACGGTAACGCGCCGCAACATCCTCAGTAAATGAAACGTGGGTATCGCCTTCAATCGAGATCCGGTTATCGTCATAGATAACATTGAGATTTCCAAGCTCTTGTGTTCCGGCGAGAGAAGACGCTTCCCCGGATACACCTTCTTGCAGATCACCATCAGAGCAGAGAACCCAGATGGAGTGATCGAAGAGTGAAGTGCCGAAAGGCGCATCTGGGTCCAATAATCCACGTTCATAACGAGCAGCCATTGCAAAACCGACGGCAGTTGCAACACCCGCACCCAATGGCCCCGTTGTCATTTCAACGCCGGCGGTGTGGCCAAATTCCGGATGCCCTGGCGTCAGCGATCCCCAAGTACGGAAGGACTGCATATCTTCCATCTCGAGTCCGTAACCGCTAAAGAAGAGTTGTGTGTAGAGAGTCAGCGATGAGTGGCCACAGGAGAGAATAAAACGGTCGCGACCGAGCCAATGTGGATCTGTCGGATCATGAACGAGGTGACGCTGGAAAAGATTGTAGGCAACTGGAGCAAGTGACATTGCAGTTCCAGGATGGCCATTGCCAACCTTCTGTACTGCATCCATAGCGAGTGCGCGAGCGATATCTACTGCCTTATCGTCTAATTCACTCCAACCAGCAATCTTTGTCATCTCTACTCCTTAAGCGGGTTTTCTTACTACCGATAGACGGATACGCCACGCTGCGATCCACACTAAGACTGAACCTAAAAGATGGAATCCGACGAGCAGTTCGGGAACTGCTAACCAGTACTGGATATAACCAAGCGCTCCTTGAGCGATCGCCAAAAGGATAAAGATATTGAGCCACTTCTTCGTCTCAAAGCGGAGATCCTTCGAGCGATAGAAAATAAAGGTAATGATTAAGAGAATCCAGACAGATGAGCTGTGAAGTCGTGTAATCGTTGAGATATCAAAGTCGAGTCGCGGAGCATCTACATCTCCAGCATGTGGGCCACTACCAGTGACCAAGGTTCCAATTGCAATGACAATAAATGCAACGATGATGTGGGCAAGTGAGATGCGAGAAATTCTTACCTGAGTGGATGAAGTTCTTACCTGAGGATGATGTCTTCGTGAATGAAGTGAAGTTGCTGCGGCGATAAGAATTATTGAAAGAAGAAGGTGTGATGCCACAGAGAGTGGATTCAGATGCGTAAGAACTGTAATGCCGCCGAGAACTCCCTGCGCAAGAATTCCTAGGATTTGAGTCGCAGCAAGGAAACGTAGATCACGACGCCCACTTCTTAGCACTGCGATGAGAGTTGCAACCGCGGCGAAGAAGAGAGCGAAGGTAAGGAGTCGATTTCCAAATTCAATCCATGCATGCAGCGCGCCCTCAGCTTGGCCTTCCACAGGAAGGTAAGAACCAGGAACACACTCTGGCCATGTTGGGCAGCCCATCCCGGAACCGGTCAGGCGAACAGCACCTCCGGTAAGGACGAGCGCTGATTGGAGAAAGAGAAGAAGGCCAGTTAATGGGCCGAGTACTCGGCGTGCAATTGTGCGCGGTTTACTCACGCTCGTAGCCTATGACCTTTACCTATCGCCGCGCCTCTCTTCAACTGGCAGGGGCTAGGGAATTACGACACAATAGTGTTGTGAAAATCGACGACCTGAGCACCCGCGAGGCTATCGCGCGCTCCGTCCTCGAAAACGGCCCATCAACAGCTGTGACCTTGGGGGAGCGACTTGGCCTCACACCGGCAGGTATCCGCCGCCATCTTGATCTACTAGTTCTCGATGGAATTCTCGAAGCGCGCGAACCACATCAGGCCCTGAGCCGCGGTCGCGGTCGTCCATCAAAGGTTTTTGTCATGACCGATGCAGGGCGTGAAAAATTCGAGCACTCCTACGATGACTTAGCAGTTGCTGCGTTGAAATTTATGTCCGCGCAATCAGGAGATCATCTCGTCCAAGCTTTCGCGCAATCTCGCGCTGATGACATTGAGCGCAAGGCAGTCACATCTATCGCAAAGAAGTCTCAAAAGAACCAAGCGCTTGCAACCTTTCTCACCGAACAAGGCTATGCCGCCAGTATCGAAAGTAAGTCAACGGGCGATCAACTCTGCCAACATCACTGCCCAATCGCACACGTTGCTGCTGAATTCCCACAGCTCTGTGAGGCAGAGACTGAAGCCTTCTCAAAAATTCTTGGAACACATGTACAGCGTCTTGCCACCATTGCCCACGGCGATGGCGTTTGCACAACATACATTCCAAATCTTTCCCGAGTAACAACAAAGACAAAGATCACACAATCTACAAGAACGATAACCGCTGGAAAGGCGACCAAATGACAACAGCACATCCTGAACTCGATGGCCTCGGCAATTATGAATACGGCTGGTCAGATAGTAATGATGCAGGCTCGAATGCTAAGCGCGGCTTAAGCGAAGAAGTCGTTCGCGACATCTCCTCTAAGAAGAGCGAGCCACAGTGGATGCTTGATCTTCGCCTGAAGGGCCTCGATCTCTTCTACAAGAAGCCGTTGCCATCATGGGGATCTGACTTGTCAGGGATCTTCTTCGACACGATCAAGTACTTTGTGCGTTCTACCGAGAAGCAGGCAGCAACATGGGAAGACCTGCCAGATGACATTAAAAATACTTATGACCGTCTAGGAATCCCAGAAGCTGAAAAACAACGTCTGGTTTCAGGCGTCGCCGCACAGTACGAATCTGAAGTTGTTTATCACTCAATTCGCGAGGATCTCGAGAAGCAGGGCGTCATCTTTCTTGATACCGATAGCGGCCTCAAGCAGCACCCAGAGCTCTTCAAAGAGTACTTCGGTTCAGTGATTCCAGTTGGCGATAATAAGTTTGCAGCGCTCAACACCTCAGTTTGGTCGGGTGGTTCTTTCATCTACGTACCAAAGGGCGTTCACGTGGATATTCCACTACAGGCTTACTTCCGCATTAACACAGAGAATATGGGTCAATTTGAGCGTACGTTGATTATCGCCGATGAAGATTCATACATTCACTACGTTGAAGGCTGTACAGCACCTATCTACAAATCTGATTCATTGCACTCAGCAGTTGTAGAAATTATTGTTAAGAAGGGTGCGCGCGTTCGTTATACAACAATTCAAAACTGGTCCAACAACGTATACAACCTAGTAACCAAGCGCGCTACATGTGCCGAGGGTGCAACCATGGAATGGGTCGATGGAAATATTGGCTCAAAGGTCACCATGAAGTATCCAGCTGTCATGTTGATGGGACCACATGCAAAGGGAGAAACGCTCTCGCTTGCATTCGCAGGTCCGGGACAACATCAAGATTCTGGCGCAAAGATGGTGCACGCAGCTCCTCACACATCATCTTCGGTCATCTCTAAATCTGTAGCTCGTGGCGGAGGCCGTACCTCCTACCGTGGACTCGTTCAAGTACAAGAGGGTGCTCACCACTCAGCGAGCACAGTCAAATGTGATGCGCTTTTGGTAGACACAATTTCACGTTCAGACACATATCCGTATGTTGATATTCGTGAGGATGATGTTTCGATGGGACATGAAGCGACTGTTTCAAAGATCTCTGATGATCAACTCTTCTATCTCATGTCACGTGGACTCAACGAAGATGAAGCGATGGCGATGATCGTTCGTGGTTTCATTGAGCCAATCGCGCGTGAACTTCCAATGGAATACGCACTCGAACTCAATCGACTTATCGAACTCCAAATGGAAGGTGCAGTTGGATAATGACAGCGCTGCAAAGTAATCTTTTAGAAAACCATACGCCGACAGGGCGCGAAGAAGCGTGGCGCTTCACTCCGCTCAAACGTCTAGGCGGAATGCACGATGGCACAGCCACCGTAGATTCACGTTCTTCTCTCTGTGTTAAGGGTGCCCTTCCACAAGGGGCAACCTTTGCAGTGGGTGAATTAACAGCCGTTACTGAAAGTGATGATGCAATTGTTAATCGCGTTCGTGCGCACACATCAAGTGGCTCAATCCTGACAATCGCACCAAACGCTGAGTTAGCTGAGCCGATCTTCCTTGGACGCAACGCTTTCGGGCTCGACTCTGCTGAATTTTCTCGCGTACAGATCAAGGTTGGCAACCACGCAAAGGTGATTGTTGTTATCGAAAATACCGGTGACACACACATCGCTGAAGATCTTGAAATCATCGTAGAGCCAGGTGCAAAACTGACTCTGATAGCGCTGCAAGAGTGGGGTAGCAAGACAATTCATACCGCGCGCCACCATGCTGTCGTAGATCGAGATGCCACCTTCAAATCTGTCGTCGTCACAATTGGCGGAGATGTCGTTCGACTTCTTCCAACTGTTGATTTCATCGCTCCGGGTGCATCATGTGATCTCTCAGGTGTCTACTTTGCAACTGCAGGCCAGTTCTTCGAGCATCGTATGTTCGTCGATCACAAGGTTCCTAATGCAAAGTCTCGAGTCAATTACAAGGGTGCGCTAGCAGGGGATAAGGCTCATACGGTCTGGATTGGTGATGTCTTTATTCGCGCCGCTGCAGAAGGAACTGATACCTACGAACTCAATAGAAACCTATTGCTCACAGATGGCGCACGCGCTGATTCAGTTCCAAACCTTGAAATCGAAACAGGCGAAATCGTCGGCGCCGGTCACGCATCAACAACTGGACGCTTTGATGATGAGCAGCTCTTCTACTTAATGTCTCGCGGCATTAATGAAGACGATGCTAAGCGACTTGTTGTTCGCGGTTTCTTCAATGAAATTATCTCTGAAATCGGCATCGACGAGATTGAAGCTCGCCTCATGGCCCGGATCGATGACGAATTAGCAAAGGCAGGTAACTAATGTCTGATGTAACTTTCTCATCGCTTACCCAAGGTAAGCCGGTTCGTATCGAAAAGAATGGCGAATCCATCTGCGTCGCTCGTATTGGCGACGAAGTCTTCGCTATCGGAGATACCTGCAGCCACTCCGATGCTTCCCTCTCTGAAGGTGACATCACAGATTTCAAGATCGAATGCTGGCTTCACGGAGCCGAGTTTGACCTTCGTACCGGAGAAGCGCTTACCCCGCCTGCGGTAGCACCAGTTAAGTCCTATTCAGTAACTGTCGACGGAGACTCCGTCACGGTAGAGATGTAACGGAGATAGATATGAGCACTCTAGAAATTCGCGGATTGAAAGTATCTGTCGATACCGAGCAAGGCGCAGTAGAAATTCTTAAGGGAGTAGATCTGACTATCAAGTCAGGAGAAACTCACGCAATCATGGGTCCAAACGGTTCAGGCAAATCAACTTTGGCATACTCAATCGCAGGACACCCTAAGTACACAATCACTGAAGGCACAGTCACACTTGACGGTGAAGATGTTCTTGAGATGTCTGTTGACGAGCGAGCTAAGGCAGGTCTATTCCTTGCCATGCAATACCCAGTAGAAGTTCCTGGTGTATCTGTATCTAACTTCTTACGTACAGCAGCAACCGCTCTTCGCGGTGAGGCTCCAAAGTTGCGCGAATGGGTTGGTGAAGTAAAGAGCGCGATGGAATCTCTCAAAATGGATCCATCATTTGCACAAAGAAACGTGAATGAAGGATTCTCTGGAGGCGAGAAGAAGCGCCACGAAATCATGCAGCTAGAACTCCTCAAGCCAAAGTTTGCCATCCTTGATGAGACTGACTCTGGCCTAGATGTTGATGCGCTCCGCATCGTGTCAGAAGGCGTTGTTCGCGCTAAGGCTGCCAACAACCACGGAATCCTTCTGATTACTCACTACACACGTATCTTGAAGTACATCAAGCCAGACTTTGTACACGTCTTCGCTAACGGTCGTATCGTTGAAGAAGGCGGCCCAGAACTTGCCGACAAGCTTGAAGCGCAGGGTTACGCGGAGTACGTCACCGCTTAATATGTCATTTAACGCAGGCGCGGTCATCGCGGATTTTCCGATACTTTCTCGGACGATTCGCGATGGCAAACGCCTTGTTTATCTAGATTCTGGTGCAACTAGCCAGAAGCCAAATGAAGTTATTGAGGCTGAAAGCAACTTCTACCGAATGCATAACGCCGCCGTACATCGCGGCGCTCATCAATTGGCGGAAGAAGCCACCGATGCTTACGAAGGTGCACGAACAATCGTTGCTAGCTTCTTGGGCGCTGAAGTTAACGAAATCGTCTTTACCAAGAGCGCTACCGAATCACTCAACCTGGTTGCCTATGCAATCGGTAATGCTCCAGCTGGAAATCGCTTCCACCTTAAGTCTGGCGATGAGATTGTCATTACCGAGATGGAGCATCATGCCAATCTCATACCGTGGCAACAGTTAGCTGCCCGAACTGGGGCTACGCTCAAATGGTTTGAAGTTACCCCCGAAGGGCGTCTAGATCTAAGCAATCTTGATTCGGTTATTACCTCTAAGACAAAGGTAGTTGCGCTTACGCACCAGTCAAATGTTCTTGGCACAATAAATCCACTCACTGAAATTGTTAAGCGCGCACATTCTGTAGGAGCGCATGTTGTACTCGATGCTTGCCAATCAGTTCCGCATATGCCGATTAACGTGAAAGAATTGGGCGTAGATTTTCTTACTTTCTCAGGACATAAAGCTGTTGGCCCAACTGGCGTAGGCATATTGTGGGGAAGAGAAGATCTGCTCAATGAATTGCCTCCATTTCTCACCGGTGGCTCAATGATTGAGAACGTTACGATGACTTCGGCAACATGGGCGAAGGCGCCAAAGAAGTTTGAAGCCGGTGTTCCAAATATGGCGCAAGCAGTTGGTCTTGGAGCAGCCCTTACCTACTTGCAGAGAATCGGTATGGACCAGGTCTTTTCTCATGAAAAAGAATTGACCAAGTACGGTATGTCCGCGCTACTCGATATTCCTGATCTATCCATAGTCGGACCGAAGGATTTAGAGATGCGCGGTGGAACGCTCTCCTTCACCGTTGGAGATATCCATCCTCATGATTTAGGACAATTCTTAGATAGCCAAGGAATTGCAGTTCGCACTGGGCATCACTGCGCCTGGCCATTGACGCGAAAGTTAGGTGTACCAGCAACGACTCGTGCTTCGTTCTACCTTTACAACACCACCGCTGATATCGATGCGCTGGTTGAAGGAATTACAAGTGCTCAGAAATACTTCGGATAATGCAGCTCGATAACCTCTATCAAGAAGTGATTCTTGATCACTATAAGAATCCTCAACATAAGAAGTTGAGCCCTACTTACGATGCGCAGGTACATCACATCAATCCAAGCTGTGGTGATGAAATCACTCTCAACGTGACTCTCTCTGGCCAGACTGTGTCAGATGTGTCTTGGGATGGAGTTGGTTGTTCTATTTCGCAGGCTAGCGTCTCAATTCTCTCCGATTTAGTCTTAGGAAAGACTTTGCCGCAGGCTCAAGAGATATCAGATTCATTTATGGCGCTGATGCAGAGCAAGGGAACGCAGACAGGGGATGAGAGCCTTCTGGAGGATGCTGTCGCTCTTGCCGGGGTCTCTCAATATCCTGCTCGTATCAAATGCGCTCTGTTGGGATGGATGGCATTTAAGGACGCGAGCGTGCAAGCGTTGGCGAAGAATAAGTAGAAGAGAAAGTAGGATAAGCATATGGTTGCAAAAATCGAAGATATCAATGAGGCAATGAAGGATGTTGTCGATCCTGAACTTGGTATCAATGTTGTTGATTTAGGTTTGATCTACGACATGATGGTTGATGACAACAACATTGCTGTCCTCAACATGACTCTGACATCTGCTGCCTGCCCTTTGCAGGATGTTATTGAGGACCAAACTCGACAGGCGCTTGCACCCTTTACTGATGATGTGAAGATTAATTGGGTCTGGATGCCACCTTGGGGGCCGGACAAGATCAGTGACGATGGCCGCGAACAATTGCGCGCTCTCGGCTTTACTGTCTGATTAACCTGAGCCACCTTTAGACTCTTTCTATGTCGCAACATGCAGTGTGGATGACCTTTCGGTCGATGACTGCAGATCCGTCTGTAAAGTCTCAGAAGCTAAAACCGGGTACCGTTAAAAGAATATTCTCTTACGGCAAGCCCTATCAAAGACAGATTTCTATCTTCTTAGTTACCGTAGTCATTGAGGCGCTGCTCATCATTTCAACGCCTCTTTTGCTTCGTGAACTTATCGATAAGGGCGTCATTCCCCAGAACGGCAAACTCGTCACCCAACTGGCGCTTCTTGTCGGGCTACTTGCAGTTGTTGATGCTGCCTTCAATATCTTTGGTCGCTGGTACTCGGCACGAATCGGCGAAGGTCTGATTTATGATCTTCGTTCTCAAGTCTTTGCGCATATTCAACGCCAATCAATCGCATTCTTCACCCGCACTCAAACAGGTGCACTGATTTCACGTATCAACTCAGATGTCATGGGTGCGCAGCAAGCATTTACCGGAACCCTGTCAGGTGTAGTAAGCAACGTGGTCTCTTTGGTTTTAGTTATCACAACGATGCTGATTCTCTCTTGGCAAATAACTGTCGTCTCACTTCTTTTACTGCCCGCATTCCTTCTTCCTACCAAGTGGGTAGGCAAGCGCATCCAAGCCCTGACCCGCGATGCCTTTAAGCTCAACGCAACTATGTCGAGCACTATGACCGAGCGCTTCAACGTATCGGGGGCCCTCTTGGTGGCGCTTTACGGCAAACCTAAGAAGGAAGAGACCTTCTTCAGAACTCGCGCCCGCAAAGTTGCAGATATTGGCATTCAAACGGCGATGCTCAATCGAGTCTTCTTTGTTGGCATTACCAGCGTTGCTGCAATTGCGACTGCCTTTGCCTACGGAATTGGCGGCCACCTAGCAATCTCAGGAACCTTGACTGTTGGCACACTCTTAGCGATCACAGCTTTGCTGGCCCGTCTCTACGGCCCACTGACGGCGCTATCGAATGTGCGCATTGATGTTATGACTGCGCTCGTATCCTTCGAGCGAGTTTTTGAGGTTCTCGATCTTCAGCCGATGATTACAGATAAGCAAGATGCAATTGTCCTCACAGATAAGCAAGCGCAAGTTGAATTCAAGAAGGTGAAGTTCTCATACCCAAGAGCAGAAGAGATTTCTCTGGCCTCTCTTGAATCGGCCGCAAAACCTGAAACTGTGGAAAGCGGTGAGGTTCTCAAGGGAATTTCGTTTGTGGCAGAAGCTGGAACGATGACTGCAATAGTTGGCCCATCGGGAGCAGGTAAGACAACTATGAGCGCTCTACTGCCGAGGCTCTATGACGTTACTGAAGGCGCAATCGAGATTAACGGGATTGATATTAGAAATTTCACTGTCCAGTCGCTGCGCGATTCAATCGGAGTTGTAATGCAGGATGCCCATCTCTTTCACGAAACTATTGCGGAGAATCTTCGCTATGCAAAGGAAGATGCAACCGAATCAGAGATGATCGAGGCATGTAAAGCAGCTCAAATATGGAACTTGATCGAGTCACTTCCCAATGGTTTCGACACTATGGTGGGAGAACGAGGGCACCGACTTTCAGGTGGCGAGAAGCAGCGACTGGCGATTGCTCGGCTTCTTCTCAAGGCGCCAGCGATTGTTATTCTGGATGAAGCAACTGCTCATCTAGATTCAGAGAATGAATCTTTGGTTCATGAGGCTCTCAAAGTCGCACTACGTGGTCGCACATCGATTGTGATTGCTCACCGTTTGAGCACGGTCATGGAGGCAGATCAGATACTGGTTCTAGAGAAGGGCGAGATTAAAGAGCGAGGTAGACACGAAGAGCTGATTGCTCGCGGTGGACTTTACTCAGAGCTCTTTATCCGACAGGACATCACGACGAATTAAAATGCGTCCGTAGACGACCAAACCACCAAAGAAGACCCACTGCAGCGCATATGCCATATGAGGGCCATCGGATAGTTCAGGAAGTTCTGCAGCTACTGCTGGCGTGAGCGATGGTTGATTGCCTTTGAGTAAGTCAATGTAAAACTTCTCTGAAACTTGAGATTGCGACTGTGCATTTGCCTGCGAGATCAGTCCACCTGAACCATCGGTAGGAAGAGCAAAGAATGCGCCGCGTGGCAATGAAGAATCTAAACGAAGGCGACCTTCGATGGTTACTTCATCGGTTGGAAGTTCAGGAATGATTGGGGGAGTCAGAGCGTTGGGGCCAGCCTTCACCCATCCGCAATCCACCCAGAAACTCTTGCCATCCTGAGTTTCAAAGCGAGTGAGAAGTTGAAAGCCGTAAACACCCTCAAAGTAGCGATTGCGAAGAAGAATCTGTTGAGTAGTATCAAAAGAACCAGTGATTGTTGTTGTCTGCCATTCATGTGCGGCGACATTACTTGCGAGGGCAGTAAGCGGCTCTGCAGGACGCGCTGTGTTCTCTTCAATCGCATCATTGCGGGCTTGTCGATCCAGGCCACGATTGAACTGCCATTGAGCAGCCCAGACACACAAGAGAATGAGCAGTAGTGCAACGAAAGACTTCAGCAGAGAAAGTTCTTCTCTTTTCTTACTCAATTCCTCGCGGCCTCTTCTTCAAGATTGCTGCCCCTGGAATCACCGTCTCGCGACCTGCATTGGCAACAACGACTGCGATATACGGAAGAGTAACCGCCCCAAGGAGTGCAAACCAACGATATGGGCTGGGGAGAATGACAGTGAGGATAAAGCAAGCGGTGCGAATCATCATTGAGATGAAATAACGACGCTGGCGAGCTGACTGATCAGTAGATAAACCTTTAGGCGCACTAGTGATGTCGAAAACGTCATCTTCTTTAGCCATAGAGCAACAGTAGGGTAGTTTTGTCTCATGAGCGACTCGACTTCCATCGCGTTAGTTACTGGTGGAAACCGCGGCATAGGTTTGGCGATTGCTCGCTCCTTACAATCGGAAGGCCATCGAGTAGTCATTACTTATCGCAGCGGCACGCCCCCTGAAGGTTTTGACGCTGTTCAGATGGATGTCACAGATGGGCAGAGCGTTGAATCTGCCTTCACTAAAATTGAGAGCGAGATTGGGCAGCCAGAAATCATCGTTGCCAACGCAGGAATTACCAAAGACACACTTGTAATGAGAATGTCAGATGAAGATTTCGAGAGCGTAATCGATGCCAATCTGACTGGTGCTTTTCGTGTAGCCAAGCGCGCAACCAAGGGGCTTCTCAAGTTAAAGCGTGGTCGCCTCATCTTTGTCGGTTCTGTCGTCGGATCGGTCGGCGCGGCCGGTCAAGTCAACTACTCAGCATCTAAATCCGGTCTTGTCGGTATGGCTCGGTCTTTTGCTCGCGAACTTGGCAGTCGTGGAATTACTGCAAATGTAGTTGCGCCCGGGTTTGTTGAAACTGATATGACGGCATCGCTTGATGAGAAACGTCGTGGCGACATTGCAGCGCAAGTTCCTCTTGGTCGGTTCTGTTCCGCTGAAGAAATTGCAGAAGTTGTTTCCTTTATCGCATCAAAGAAGGCTAGCTATATCACCGGGGCCATCATTCCGGTTGATGGTGGATTAGGAATGGGGCATTAAGTATGGGAATCTTGCAAGGAAAGAACATTCTCGTAACAGGTGTACTCACTGATGGTTCAATCGCCTTTCACATTGCCAAGATTGCACAGGAAGAAGGCGCAACAGTTCTTCTTACTGGCTTTGGCCGCGCGCTGAGCTTGACCACGAGAATCGCTGGCCGACTTCCACAATCGGCTCCCATCATCGAACTCGATGTCACCAACCAAGAGCATCTCAATGGGTTGGCAAGTGAAGTAGCTAAACATGTTCCTCACCTTGATGGTGTTGTCCATTCAATTGGTTTTGCTCCGGAAGCAGCTTTGGGCGGAAACTTCCTCAATACTTCTTGGGAAGATGTGGCAACTGCAGTTCATGTATCTGCATATTCACTTAAGTCACTCGCAATGGCCTGCCGTCCGACTTTTAACGGTGGCGCATCGATAGTTGGACTTGATTTTGATGCCCAAGTTGCCTGGCCTAAGTACGACTGGATGGGAGTTGCAAAGGCAGCGCTTGAATCCACTTCACGTTATCTTGCCAGAGATTTAGGAAGCGAGAATGTACGCATTAACTTAGTTGCAGCAGGTCCCATTAGAACGATGGCGGCAAAATCAATTCCAGGCTTTGATGAATTTGAAAAAGTTTGGAATGAGAGAAGTCCTCTGGAATGGGATGTGACCGATCCAGTTCCAGCGGCCAAGGCAGCGGTAGCGCTCTTAAGTGATTGGTTCCCGAAGACCACAGCTGAAATCATCCATGTAGATGGTGGGCTTCATGGAATGGGCGCATAACCCCGCTCGGATTTTTGATTTCCCCTCTGCTCAGGTAGCCTTACCCCAGACCAGTAGCCCCGGCTGCTGCAAGAGGAGCTCACCGCTCCCACCTCTACTGCTTCGGCGGATTGGTTTGTCGGTAAGAACTACTCGTCAGAGTTTTCTTCCTATGCGGTGCGCGTTTTTTGCGACAACTTGGATACTCAAGAACCGAACTTAGGAGCAGAAATCACAACAGAACCGCGCATTAACGACCGTATCCGCACACCCCAGATTCGTCTCATCAATTACACCGGTGAACAAGTTGGAGTTGTAGATATCGAAGCAGCGCTAGCTATGGCAGATGAAATCGGACTCGATCTCGTAGAGATCGCTCCCGAAGCTAATCCACCAGTGTGCAAGATCATGGACTTCGGCAAGTACAAGTACCAAGAGGCACAGAAGGCTCGCGAAGCACGTCAGAACCAGACCCACATCGTGGTGAAGGAAGTGCGATTGACACCAAAGATTGAAAATCACGACTACGAAACTAAGCGTTCTGCAGTCGAGAAGTTCCTGAAGGGTGGCGACAAGGTGAAGATCACGATGAAGTTCCGTGGACGTGAACAAACTCGTCCAGAGCTTGGATTCAAACTCTTGCAACGTCTTGCAGAAGATGTGAAAGAGATTGCATTCGTGGAGTTCGCTCCTAAGCAAGAAGGTCGACAGATGACGATGGTCCTAGGGCCAACGAAGAAGAAGACCGAAGCGGTAGCAGAGCAGAAAGCGGCGCGAGCTGCTAAAGCTAAGGCTGCTGAAGATGAAGCAGCGGCAAAGTAAAGAGCCTTTAGCAAGAAATAGATTTACCAAAACGACGAAGTAACAGGAGAAGATAGATGCCAAAGATGAAAACCCACAGTGGTGCGAAGAAGACCTTCCGCGTCACAGGTACCGGAAAGATCATGCACGAGCGTGCAGGCAAGCGCCACCTTTTGGAGCACAAGTCATCACGCGTTACTCGTCGTTTGAGCCAAGAGTCATCAGCAAAGTCAACCGTCACAATGACAGCCAAGCGCATGCTTGGTTTGAAGTAAGGGAGCGTGGCTAAATGAGAGTCAAGCGCGGAGTACACGCAGCAAAGAAGCGTCGCACAACTTTAGAACGTGCCAGCGGATATCGCGGACAACGTTCACGTCTTTTCACAAAGGCGAAGGAGCAAGTAACGCACTCAATGGTTTACGCCTTCAACGATCGTAAAGATAAGAAGGGCGATTTCCGTCAGCTCTGGATTCAGCGTATCAACGCTGCAGCGCGCGAGAATGGAATGACCTATAACCGTTTCATCCAGGGCCTAAAGGCTTCTGGCCTTGAAATCGATCGTCGCGTTCTATCAGATATCGCAACAAACGATCCAGCTGCATTCAAAGTTCTCGTGGATGTTTCACGCAAGAACCTTCCTGCAGCATAAGTAACCCTAATCAATGATTGAGAGCCTTCATTCGCCACACATTGGGCGAGTGAAGGCTCTTATTGGTTCTAAGGGAGCAAAGGAACGCCGCGAACAAGGGCTCTTTGTGGCTGAGGGTGTTCAGTGTGCACGTGAAGCACTTGCCGCTAGCGAAGGACCGGAGTTAAAACTTCTCTACGCAACCGAATCTGGTCTTTCAAAGATCTCAGAGCTAGATCTCAACTCCATCGAAATAGTTGAAGTATCAGAAGCTGTTATGAAGGCGATGTCAGATACCGTATCGCCGCAAGGCTTGATCTCGCTCTGCTACAAACCTGAGTTGGATATTTCAGAGCTTAAGGGGACAGGCGCCTCTCGCTTCATCTATCTTCACGAAATTCAAGATCCAGGTAACGCTGGAACTATTCTGCGCACAGCCGATGCGATGGGCATCTCTGCCGTCATTACATCACCAGATTCGGTTGACATGTACTCACCAAAGGTAGTCCGTTCAACAGCTGGATCTCTGTGGAATGTACCTGTATATGAAGGTATACCGTTTTCAAACGTCGCTAATCAGTTTCCGGGTATACAGAAATTGCTTCTCTCATCACATGCGACAACATCAATTCTTGATCTCACTATTTCAGGTGATTGCATAGCAATCTTTGGCAATGAGGCTAGGGGAGTAGATGCAGCAGCGCTGGGCCAATCGATAACTGAGGTGACAATTCCAATGGCAGGTCGGACCGAGAGTCTCAACTTATCGGCAGCCGCCTCCATCGTAATGTTCACCCTTTCTACAAAGGTCGCAGGTTAGAATTAGCGCCATGAATCCGTCAGATATTGCATCGTGGATAAGCGATGCTCAGAAGGCTTTTGTCGCCGCATCTGACCTCGAGGCTCTTAAGGTTGCCCGTCTTGCTCACACAGGAGATAAGGCTCCAGTCTCATTGGCAAGTCGCGCCCTCGGCTCACTTTCACCTGAAGAGAAAGCTTCGGCTGGAAAACTTATTGGAGATGCCAAGGCTGAGATTGCCAAGGCTCTAGCGTTAGCAACAGAGAAGCTAGAAGCAGAAAGGGATGCAAAAGTTCTTCTCGAAGAGGTCGTTGATATTACGCTTCCGGTTCAACGACGCCACCGCGGCGGGTTGCACCCAATAACAATTATCAAGAATGAAGTATCTGATTTCTTCATCGAGCAAGGGTTCTCAGTTGAAGAAGGCCCAGAACTTGAATCAGGTTGGCTTAACTTTGATGCTCTAAATATCCCGGCAGATCACCCGGCGCGAACTATGCAGGATACTTTCTTTATCGAACCTATTGAATCTGGGGTCGTACTGCGCACTCAAACATCACCAGTTCAAATTCGCACAATGCTGACCCAAGAGCCTCCGATTTATATGATCTGTCCAGGTCGGACCTTCCGTGCTGATGAACTGGATGCTACGCATAGCCCTGTATTCCATCAGGTTGAAGGCCTCGTCATCGATAAGGGAATTACGATGGCGCACCTTAAAGGCACACTCGATAATTTTGCGCGCCATATGTTCGGCCCTGATGTTGTTACTCGTCTTCGTCCATCATTCTTCCCATTTACCGAACCAAGCGCTGAAGTAGATATCTTCTTCAATGGCCGCTGGATTGAATGGGGCGGCTGCGGAATGGTAAACCCCAAGGTGCTTACAACCTGCGGAATAGATAGCGATGTTTACACAGGTTTCGCATTTGGCATGGGTCTTGAGCGCACCTTGATGGTCCGTCACGGAATTACCGATATGCACGACATCGTTGAGGGCGATCTTCGTTTCACGCGCCAGTTTGGAGTCGGACTCTAAATGCGCGCTCCTTTATCTTGGATTCAAGAGTTTGTTGATATTCCTGCATCAATTACTGCAGAAGAGATCTCTGATGCCCTTATACGTGTGGGTTTCGAGGTCGAAGAGATCATTAAGCAGGGCGCTGATTTAACCGGCCCCCTCGTCTTCGCCAAGGTTCTGAGCATTGAAGAGCTCACTGAGTTTAAGAAGCCAGTTCGCTATGTTGGCCTGGATTGTGGTGAGAAAGAGACTCGCTACGTCATATGTGGCGCCACCAATTTTGTGGTGGGTGACCTGATTGTCGCCGCACTTCCAGGTGCGGTCCTACCGGGTAACTTCGCTATTGGCGCACGTGAAACTTATGGCAAGACTTCAAACGGAATGATCTGCTCAGCTCGCGAACTTGGGCTAGGAGAAGATCATTCAGGCATTATGACCTTCGCTGAAGGCTCAGTAAAGATTGGCGAAGATGCAATCGCTGGACTAATGATTAACGATGTCATCTTTGATATCGCCGTAAACCCTGATCGCGGCTACGCGCTCAGTATTCGCGGTATCGCTCGAGAAGTCGCTGGCTCACTTGGTTTGCCATTTAAGGATCCCGTCGATGCGCTTCGCGACCTTACTTTCGCCGAGACAGGTAAAGGAGTTACAGCAAAGATTGCTGATACATCTACGGCATCAGTTTTCTATCTCCGCACTCTCTCAAACTTCGATTCATCAGCGACGACTCCACTATGGATGAGACGTCGTATCGAGAAGATGGGGATGCGCTCTATCTCACTCGTCGTTGATGTGACCAACTACGTCATGCTTGAACTTGGTCAACCACTTCACGCTTTTGATAAGTCAAAGATCAAGGGCGGGCTCACCATTAAACGCGCTGGCAAGGCTCAACCATTTACAACTTTAGATGGTCAAGTACGTCAATTGGATCCAGACGACCTCATGGTCTGCGATGATGAACAGCCACTTGCTCTGGCTGGAACGATGGGTGGCGCCTCATCTGAAATCTCTGAATCAACAACAGAGATAGCTCTTGAAGCAGTGCGTTTTGATCCGGTATGTGTTGCCAAAAATTCACGTCGCCACAAGTTGTCATCAGAGGCTTCACGCCGTCTAGAACGTAGCGTCGACCCATCGCTTGCTCAATTTGCATCTGCTCGCTTTGTGCAGCTTCTGACTGAGAATAGTTCGGCGCAACATGTGGCAACAGTGGTTGATGGAGAACCACGCTTTGCTCCGATTGTGAAAGTCGATCCTGACTTTATTGCTCGCATCCTTGGAGTCGAGGTATCTCCGAAAGAGATTGCTGCAATTCTGCGCACTATTGGTTGCGATGTGAACGATAAAACTTTTGAAGTAGACCCACCAGCATGGCGCTCGGACTTGCTAACGTCTGCAGATTTTGCTGAGGAAGTTGCCCGCATGATCGGTTACGACAAGATTCCATCAATCTTGCCACCTCGCCCAAAGCATGCATCTCTTACATCGACTCAGAAGCGCCGTCGCGCTATCGCTCAAGCGCTGGCAAGCCGTGGACTAGCTGAAGTCCAAACCTTCCCATTCACCAATCAAGAGACTATAGATTTCATGGGATTTGTAGGAGAACGAGCCGCCACATATCGCATCGCCAATCCGATGTCAGAAGAGTTTCCATTGATGCGAGTGCATCTGGTTCCTGGCCTGATTGAGGTAGCTCAACGCAATATCAGCCGTGGCGCAAAAGACTTCGCAATCTTTGAGATGGGCTCAATCTTCCGTAGTTCTCAGAAACTAGTGCCCTTTATATCTCCTGATCTAGCAAAGCGCCCTGATCAGAAGATCATCAGTGAAATCTTTGCAAGTGTTCCACCTCAGGCCTATCACGTTGCAGGCCTCCTCGTTGGAAAGAGCGAGAACGAGGATTGGCAAGGAATAGCTCGTGCCTATAACTGGCAAGATGCAATTGCATTTGCCCAAGACATTCTCCAACTCTGCAACCTTGAATGGACCATTAAGCGTTCTGACTTCGCGCCTTGGCATCCAGGTCGTTGCGCCGAATTGATAGTTGATGGAAAAGCTGTTGCTCATGCGGGCGAACTCCACCCTCGGATTGTGGCTAAGTACGGCCTACCGGAGCGCTCGGTAGCTTTCGCAGTTGGGTTGAGCGCTCTTCCAGATTCGGAACTTGTGCGTCCGACAACTGTGGGCACTATGCCTGCTGCCCTTCAAGATGTAGCGCTCATCGTGGGCGCTGACGTGACTGCTGCTCAGGTTGAAGCTGCCTTGCGCGAAGGCGCTGGTGACCTACTTGAGTCCATCACTCTCTTTGATCGCTATGACAAACTGGGCGATGGGAAGATTTCGCTAGCTTTCTCCCTCGTGTTCCGCGCTCCAGACCGAACTTTGACGGGCGCAGAAGTCACAGAGATCCGGGAAGCAGCGGTGGCTGCGGCAGTAAAGGCCACAGGAGCTATTCTCCGTACTGCATAAATATGCAAGGCTTTGCATAAATATGCTATTCTGGCACCATGAAAATCGGTGTTGTAGGAGCTAGCGGATATGCAGGGGGCGAACTCCTGCGCCTTCTTGCATTTCATCCCCAATTCGAAGTAACTGCAATTACAGCTCACTCAAATGCGGGGGAGCAAATCACTGCTGTGCACCCACAGTTACAGAGCTATGCTCGGAAGAAGTTCAGCGCCTTTTCACCTGCAGACTTTCTTTCTTGTGATCTCATCTTCTTAGCGCTCCCACATGGCGAATCAGCAAAAGTCATCGGCTCGCTGCCAACGAGCGCAAAGATTGTTGATCTGGGTGCAGATTTCCGATTAGAGAGCGCCCAGCAATGGAGTAGGTATTACGGCGGGGATTACGCCGGAACTTGGACATATGGACTTGCTGATATCGAGCCCTTCAAATCTTTGATATCAAAATCTACAAAGGTTGCGAATCCAGGTTGCTATGCAACTTCCATTGCTTTAGGAACCGCCCCTGCATCTTTGATTGCTGATTTAACCGATGTCGTAGTGGTTGCCGCCTCTGGAACAACAGGTGCGGGAAGAAGTGCCAAGATCAATCTGATTGCAAGTGAGGTTGCCGGATCCTTAACGTCTTACAAATTTGGAGGAGTTCATCAACATACTCCTGAGATTGAACAGGCGCTCTCAAAGGTGTCAGGAACTGCCGCAAAGATCTCCTTTACGCCCATCCTTGCTCCAATGCCACGGGGGATTCTCTCGACAATCACCGCAAAGTTGACAAAGGCTATCTCCACAGAAGAAGTACATGCGCTCTATACGACTTACTTTACTGACTCACAATTTGTGACCGTTCTTCCCATCGGAATAATGCCAAAGACAGCCGCACTTACTGGCTCTAACCATGTGCAGATTCAGGTTGCTGTTGACCAGCACACCTCCCGCTTAATTGTTTCTGTAGCAATTGATAACCTCGGAAAAGGCGCTGCTGCGCAAGCAATCCAGAACGCAAACCTTATGTGCGGCTTAGATGAAGCAGCAGGCCTGCGCTTTGATGGGCTTGGCGTATGAACTCCTTACCAAAAGGCTTTCGTGGAGGCGCCGTAGCTGCCGGATTGAAATCATCGGGAGCGTTAGATCTGACTCTTATTGAGAATATTGGTCCTCGTTATGACGCTGCCGCCGTCTACACCAGCAATAAGGTGGTTGCAGCGCCAGTAATTTGGTCACGCGAAGTGACAAAAGGAAAAATGGTACGAGCTGCAGTCCTTAACTCTGGTGGCGCAAATGCCTGTACAGGTCCACAAGGTTTTGCGGATACACATCACACAGCAGAGAAGGTAGGAGAGCTCTTAGGAATTTCCTCTGGAGAAGTCGTGGTCTGTTCAACCGGTCTTATAGGAGAGCGTCTGCCCATGCCGAAGATTCTCAATGGATTAGAGTCGATAGCGCTGAGTCTCAAGTTAGATTCACTCGGTGATGTATCGCGCGCAATCATGACGACAGATAGCGTGCCGAAAGTAGCCACAATATCGATTAAAGGTGTTCAGTTCGCTGGAATAGCAAAGGGAGCTGGGATGCTTGCTCCAGCTCTGGCAACGATGCTCTCGGTAATCATGACTGATGCAATTTTGCCGGAAGGTGCGCAAGAGATCTTCGAGCGCGTCACCGATCGCACTTATAACCGAATCGATTCAGATGGCTGCACATCAACTAATGACACTGTTCTGCTTATGGGCAGTGGGGCTTCTGATGTTTCGCTTTCAGATCTTGAGTTAGAGAGCGCTTTAATGGAAATCTGTGGCTCGCTCGCTGCTCAACTCATTGCAGATGCAGAAGGCTCAACTAAGACCGTTGCCATCACTGTTAAGGGCGCTGTAACAGAGCAAGAAGCGGTGGAAGTTGCACGTGCATGTGCGCGAAATAATCTCTTGAAGTGCGCCATCTTTGGCGCCGACCCTAACTGGGGACGAGTATTGGCGGCAGTAGGAACAGCTGATGCGCAGATGGATGCGCTCAATATCGATGTCATTCTCAATGGCGTACATGTCGCGAAAAACTCAGCACCTTTTGAAGATAAAAACCTAGTTTCATTTACTAATCGCCTAGTAAATCTTGAAGTAAACCTCAATATGGGCAGCGCAGCAGCGACAGTCATGACCAACGATTTATCTCACGATTATGTACACGAGAATTCGGCATACTCGACATGATTGTCATTAAATTCGGTGGCCACGCTATGACAGATGAACACGGTGCATTTGCTCAAGCCATCTCGGAAGCTATTGCGACGGGCGTAAGCCCAGTAATTGTTCACGGTGGTGGCCCTCAGATCGGTGCGGCGCTGAAAGCCGCGGGTATCGAGACATCTTTTGTCGGTGGATTTAGGGTCACAACCCCTGAAACTTTCGATGTTGTTGAGAGAGTGTTAACAAATGAGGTGGGCCCTTCAGTGGCTCGTTCGCTCAATGATCGTGGCGTTAGCGCTGTTGCCATCTCAGGAAGAACATCGGGAACGCTTGTAGCTAAGGCTCTCACCACTTTGGTCGATGGGACTCCCGCTGATCTAGGCCTGGTGGGAGTGATTTCTTCAGTGAGTCCAGAGGCAGTAAGTGAACTTGTTGCTGCAGGAAAGGTTCCAGTCATATCGCCAATAGCGAAAAGTGAAGATGGTGCACATGGCTTTAACGTCAATGCAGATTTGGCAGCAGCAGCAATTGCGGGAGCGCTCGATGCGCAATGGCTCATCATCATGACTGATGTCGAAGGAATCTATAAGAATTGGCCTGACAGAGGTTCACTGATTGAATCAATCTCTGCCCAAGAGCTCGATTCTCTCAAAGCCAGCTTCGCTGAGGGGATGGCTCCTAAAGTGCAAGCCTGTCTTGAGGCGATAGCAGCAGGTGCAAAGGCGGTACGAATTATCGATGGTACAAATCCATCGGCTCTTAAGGGCGCCCTCTTAGGTGTGGGCGGAACATTGGTGGTCGCATGAAGCGCTGGCAGAGAGCTATTCAAGATAACTACGGCACTCCAACTATCGAACTTGTCTCAGGCAAAGGTTCGGTTGTTAAGGATGCTAGTGGCAACACCTATCTCGATTTCTTAGCTGGAATTGCTACCAATGTATTGGGACATGCCCATCCTGCCATTGTTAAAGCGGTGAGTAAGCAGATTTCGACGTTGGGCCATGTCAGTAATTTCTACGCCCATCCAAATGTGTTAGAGCTCGCTGAAAAGTTACAGAAGTTGACCGGCGATAAGAGTGCACGTATCTTCTTCTGTAATTCAGGCGCTGAAGCTAATGAAGCTGCGCTCAAACTATCCCGCAAGACGGAGAGATACAGAGTCGTGGCAACGCAAGAGGCGTTCCACGGGCGCACGATGGGAGCACTCTCTCTTACAGGCCAGCCGTCTAAGAGAAACCCATTTAAGCCTCTGATTAAGGGAATCAAGCACGTCCCATTTGGTGATTCAGCTGCAATGAAGCGCGCAATCAATAAAAAGACAGCGATGGTAATTGTTGAACCAATTATGGGAGAAGCAGGAGTGATTGTTCCTCCATCTGATTACCTTAAAAATCTTCGTCAATACTGTGATGACCATGGTGTACTTCTAGTTTTTGATTGCGTGCAAACTGGCATGGGTCGTACAGGTGATTGGTTTGGCTATGAATATTCGGGCATCAAACCTGATGTCATCACACTTGCAAAAGGGCTTGGTGGTGGACTTCCGCTTGGCGCAATGATCGCCCTCGGTTCTGCGTCAAAGCTATTTGCAGCAGGCGATCATGGTTCAACTTTTGGAGGCAATCCGGTAGCAACAGCTGCTGCGCTGGCCGTCATCTCTTCCATAGAGAAGGAGAAGACTTTCCAGAACGTAGATGAAGTAGGCGGCTATCTACTCGCAGAGCTTGCTCTCGTTCCTGGAGTAATAGAAGTTCGTGGCGCCGGCCTGCTTATTGGTCTGACTCTAGAGAAACCGGTAGCCAAACTGGTTGTGAAGAAGTGCCAAGAGTTTGGAGCCCTTATCAACGCACCTGGCGATTCCACCATTCGATTAGCTCCAGCTCTCAATATTTCGATGAAGCAAGCTCAGAAGTTTGTAGGGATTTTTAGCAAAGCACTCAAGGAGGCAACTCATGTCTAGCGTTACTGCTCGTCGCGCCAAGGCGATTTCACTGATTAAGGCTGGATTGATTCATTCACAATCGGATCTCGTTAAGCAATTGAAGAAGGCAGGGTTTGTGGTTACGCAAGCAACAGCCAGTCGCGATCTTGAGGAAATCGGCGCTGTTCGCGGCCGTTCCCACTCAGGCGAATCGGTCTACAAGATTTCAGATAGCGATGAAGAGTCAATTTCTCGAACCATGCCAGTGCCATCAGATTTGATCATTTCAGTAGAAGCCAGCGGCAATCTCGCTGTTGTGCGGACGCCGCCTGGGGGAGCTCAATTGCTCGCTAGCTCGCTAGATCATTCAGGGATTTCCGAGATCATCGGCACCATCGCAGGTGACGACACGGTTCTCGTTGTATCAAGAAAAGCCAGCGGTGGAGCCCAACTCGCGAAAGAATTACTCGCTTACGGCGGGATTAAGAGAAGAGGAAGTAAGTAATGGCGCTCTGGGGTGGAAGATTCTCACAAGCACCAGCTGACGCAGTCTTTGCACTCTCTCGTAGCGTGCATTTTGATTGGCGCCTAGCTCCGTATGACTTGCGTTCCTCGCTCGCTCATCTAGCCGTCTTGCAATCAAGCGGATTACTTGAAGATTCTGCAGCTGAACAAATTCGAGGCGCTCTTAAAGAGCTCATTACAGAGGTTGCCTCTGGAAAGTTTGTCGCAATCGAATCGGATGAGGATGTGCATAGCGCTCTGGAACGTGGACTCACTGAAAAATTGGGTGCAATTGGGGGATCTCTTCGTGCCGGTCGTTCCCGCAATGATCAAGTGGCAACCGATCTTCGGCTCTACGCGATCGACCACATGCTCGAAGTCGCACAGCAGCTACTTTCGCTGCAACGTGCTCTCATTGCAAAGGCAGCCGAATACGGAGATGCTCCAGCACCTGGCTTTACTCACCTGCAGCATGCCCAACCTGTGCTCTTCGGCCACGAATTAGCGAAACATGTACAAGGTTTTTCACGCGACCTCGATCGAATCCACGATTGGCTCGATCGAGCATTGGTAAGCCCATTGGGTTCAGGAGCCCTTGCTGGTTCATCTCTACCGCTTTCACCAGAGGTAACTGCAAAGAACCTTGGATTTACTTCGAGTGCCGCAAACTCTATAGATGGAGTTTCAGATCGCGACTTTGTAGCAGAAGCGCTCTTTATTCTTTCCATGGTGGGAATCCATCTGTCTCGTATCGGGGAAGAGTGGTGTATTTGGGCAACGACTGAATTTGGATGGGCGAAAGTTGCAGATGCATATTCAACTGGTTCTTCAATCATGCCGCAGAAGAAGAACCCAGATATGGCAGAACTTGCTCGAGGTAAGGCAGGACGATTGGTTGGAAATCTCACTGGTGTTCTCACAATGCTCAAAGGCCTGCCTTTCGCTTATAACCGCGATCTGCAAGAGGATAAAGAGCCGCTCTTTGATTCCTTCGATACCGTACTTCTAGTTCTTCCCGCAGTAACGGGAATGGTTGCGACAACTGATTTCGATCGCGAAAAGATGGCGCTAGCTGCGCCCCTTGGTTTCTCGCTTGCTACCGAGATTGCGGATTACTTGGTTCGCGCAAAGATTCCATTTGCGGATGCTCATGAAGCCGCAGGTAAGTGCGTTGCTCTCTGTGAATCATCAGGCCGGCAATTGCACCAACTTACGGATGAAGAGTTTGCAAGTATCCATTCATCTCTAACGGGCGATGTCCGCGATGTACTCACCGTCCATGGCGCTCTTGAGTCACGCACGACAGTGGGCGGCACTTCCCCTTCTTCCTTTAAAGCTCAAATAAATGAGGCAACAGCAGTTACCGCGGCCTACTCGAAGGAATTCACCGACAAGGCCAAAGCTTTTTCAGAGATGATGGGTGCGTGAAATACGAGATGACAGATCTAATCGATGACCTTAAATGGCGTGGGCTAATCTCGCAGACGACTGATGAGAAAGAGCTTCGTGAAGCCCTTAAGAAGCCAATCACCCTTTATCTTGGCACCGATCCAACTGCACCGAGTATCCACGTAGGTAACCTGGTAGTTCTCCTTGTTCTGCGCCGTTTTCAGTTAGCAGGACATCACACGCTGCCATTGATTGGGGGAGCGACGGGTCTTGTAGGAGATCCCAGCGGAAAGAATGAAGAGCGCAGCCTCAATACAACCGATGTTGTTGAACAGTGGGTAAAGCGTATGACTGCCCAGCTCTCAAAGTTTATGGATTTCGAAACAAAGCAGAATCCAGCAAAGATGGTGAACAACCTTGATTGGACAGCTCCGATGTCTGCAATCGAGTTCTTGCGTGATATCGGAAAGCACTTCAGCGTCAATCAGATGCTCAATAAGGATGCAGTCTCTGCTCGTCTTGAAAAGGATGGAATCTCATACACTGAGTTTTCATATCAAGTTTTGCAATCGATGGATTATCTCGAGCTCTATCGCAAATATAACTGCACACTTCAAATTGGTGGTTCTGATCAGTGGGGAAATATCACAGCTGGTCTTGATCTTATCCGTCGCGCAGAAGGTGGATCAGCACATGCACTTACTGTTCCACTGTTAACGAAGGCAGATGGTTCTAAATTCGGCAAGACGGCAGGAGGTGCGGTCTGGATCGATCCCGAGATGACATCGCCATATGCATTCTTCCAATATTGGTTGAATTCTGATGATAAGGATGTCATCAAGTTCCTTAAGGTCTTCTCATTCAAGTCACGTGAAGAGATTGAGGCGCTGGAGAAAACTCATAACGAAAATCCGGGCGCACGTGAAGCACATCGCGAACTCGCTCGTGAATTAACTTCACTTGTTCACAGCCCTGAAATTTGCCAACGGGTTGAAGCAGCAGCGCGCGCTCTTTTTGGCCAAGGTGACATCACTGAGCTAGATGAAGCAACGCTCTCTGCCGCTCTTGCAGAACTTCCGCGCACTCAAGTAAAGAACGGAGAAGAAATTCCTACATGGGTAGATCTCTTAGCTGCGACAGGCGTTGTTGATTCCAAATCTGCCGCCCGACGCATCGTCAAAGAAGGTGGCGCATATCTCAATAATGAGAAGATTTCAGGCGAGGATTTCCGTCTCGAAAAAAGCCACTTTTTATGCGGAAAATATGCGGTTTTAAGGAAGGGCAAGCGCGACCTAGCCGCTGTAGAGCTGATTTAGAATCCTGGATATCTGCCAAAATCCTCACTTTTTACGCATAAAAGTGGGGATTTTTGCTATTTCTTCGTGAAAGATGGCATTTGGTCAAGGGGGAGCGGACCCGATTTGACCCCCTTGACCCCAGCCCCTATAGTTGCGCTCCTTGCTGTGGAACGGACTTTTGCGAGGCCGTACAGCACAACTTCCCGATCTAGGCCTATACAAGCCGGTTTGACCGTGCGCGTAGCCATGGACTAGATTTGGCGGTCTGCCCTGAAAAATGGAAGAGATTCCAAATTGCAGTGCGCATCCGTACCTTGAGAACTCAACAGCGTGCCATAAGTCAATGCCGAGAAGGCTTACTTTTTTGTGCAAACAATCAAGCGTCTTCTCAAATAAATACTTCAATGAAGTATGTACCAGACGCTATTTATAGCGCCTGGAAATACTCGTTGATTTCCTTTGGTAAAGACAAAATAAACGACAGTTTGTTTGTCTCGTAAGCCATGAACAAAACTTTCTATGGAGAGTTTGATCCTGGCTCAGGACGAACGCTGGCGGCGTGCTTAACACATGCAAGTCGAGCGATGAAGCACCTTCGGGTGTGAATTAGCGGCGAACGGGTGAGGAACACGTGAAGAATCTGCCTTCAACTCTGGGATAACTCCGGGAAACCGGGGCTAATACCGGATATGAGCCTTGATCGCATGATCGGGGCTGGAAAGTTTTTCGGTTGAAGATGACTTCGCGGCCTATCAGCTTGTTGGTGAGGTAATGGCTCACCAAGGCGACGACGGGTAGCCGGCCTGAGAGGGCGACCGGCCACACTGGGACTGAGACACGGCCCAGACTCCTACGGGAGGCAGCAGTGGGGAATATTGGGCAATGGAGGAAACTCTGACCCAGCGACGCCGCGTGAGGGATGAAGGCCTTCGGGTTGTAAACCTCTTTCAGTAGGGAAGAAGCGAAAGTGACGGTACCTACAGAAGAAGCACCGGCTAACTATGTGCCAGCAGCCGCGGTAATACATAGGGTGCAAGCGTTGTCCGGAATTATTGGGCGTAAAGAGCTCGTAGGTGGTTCGATACGTCGGATGTGAAAATCAGGGGCTCAACCCCTGACCTGCATCCGATACGGTCGAGCTAGAGTTTGGTAGGGGAGACTGGAATTCCTGGTGTAGCGGTGGAATGCGCAGATATCAGGAGGAACACCGATGGCGAAGGCAGGTCTCTGGGCCAATACTGACACTGAGGAGCGAAAGCGTGGGGAGCGAACAGGATTAGATACCCTGGTAGTCCACGCCGTAAACGGTGGGCGCTAGTTGTGCGAACCTTCCACGGTTTGTGCGACGCAGCTAACGCATTAAGCGCCCCGCCTGGGGAGTACGATCGCAAGATTAAAACTCAAAGGAATTGACGGGGCCCCGCACAAGCAGCGGAGCATGCGGCTTAATTCGACGCAACGCGAAGAACCTTACCAAGGCTTGACATATACAGGAATACGGCAGAGATGTCGTAGCCGCAAGGTCTGTATACAGGTGGTGCATGGTTGTCGTCAGCTCGTGTCGTGAGATGTTGGGTTAAGTCCCGCAACGAGCGCAACCCTCGTTCTGTGTTGCCAGCATTTAGTTGGGGACTCACAGGAGACTGCCGGGGTTAACTCGGAGGAAGGTGGGGATGACGTCAAATCATCATGCCCCTTATGTCTTGGGCTGCACGCATGCTACAATGGCTGGTACAAACGGCTGCAATACCGCAAGGTGGAGCGAATCCGAGAAAGCCAGTCTCAGTTCGGATTGGGGTCTGCAACTCGACCCCATGAAGTCGGAGTTGCTAGTAATCGTAGATCAGCAACGCTACGGTGAATACGTTCCCGGGGCTTGTACACACCGCCCGTCACATCACGAAAGTCGGTAACACCCAAAGTCAGTGGCCCAACCGCAAGGAGGGAGCTGCCAAAGGTGGGATCGGTGATTGGGATGAAGTCGTAACAAGGTAGCCGTACCGGAAGGTGCGGCTGGATCACCTCCTTTCTAAGGAGCATCGAGTAGAGAAGCTAATAGTTAGTTTCATTCAACTACTCGGCTCATAAGTGGAGCATTGACTTAGGTTTATTTAAGATTTCGCAACTAGTACAGCCCCTAGCCTTTATTGGCTAGTGGGAGTGGAAGATTAGCGTTTATCGAATTTCAACTAGGCACGTTGTTGGGTCCTGAGGGGACGGCTAGCGCCAAACCTCTAGGACTTAATAAGAAGAGATACTGCATATTTAATATGTAAGTCTCAACTCTTATTGAGTACCGCCCGTATTTTGAGAACTACACAGTGGACGCGAGCATCTTTGTGGTCAAATTATTAAGCGCACATGGCGGATGCCTTGGCATCAGAAGCCGATGAAGGACGTAGTAGGCTGCGATAAGCCTCGGGGAGCTGTCAAACGAGCTTTGATCCGAGGATTTCCGAATGGGGAAACCCAGCTGGAGTAATGTCCAGTTATTTCCATCTGAATATATAGGGTGGATAAAGGGAACGTGGGGAAGTGAAACATCTCAGTACCCACAGGAAGAGAAAACAACCGTGATTCCGTTAGTAGTGGCGAGCGAAAACGGAAGAGGCCAAACCGATACTGTGCCAAGCCGGCAGGCGTTGCAGTATGGGTGTTGTGGGACCAGTTAGATCAGACTGCCGTTTGATCAAAGAGTCAAAAACTAGCTAAGTAGATGAATGGCGTGGGAAAGCCAGTCATAGAGGGTGAGAACCCCGTAGTCGAAACTTAGTTAACTCTTTATTGGTATCCCAAGTAATACCGAACTCGAGGAATTCGGTATGAATCTGGCGGGACCACCCGCTAAGCCTAAATACTCTCTGATGACCGATAGCGGACTAGTACCGTGAGGGAAAGGTGAAAAGAACCCCGAAAGGGGAGTGAAATAGAATCTGAAACCGTGTGCGTACAAGCCGTTGGAGCGACGTAAGTTGTGACAGCGTGCCTTTTGAAGAATGAGTCTACGAGTTAGTGTCGTGTTGCAAGGTTAACCCGTCGAGGGGAAGCCGTAGCGAAAGCGAGTCTGAATAGGGCGTTTGAGTAGCACGATCTAGACCCGAAGCGAGGTGATCTACGCATGGCCAGGTTGAAGCGCGGGTAAGACCGCGTGGAGGACCGAACCCACTAATGTTGAAAAATTAGGGGATGAGCTGTGTGTAGGGGTGAAAGGCCAATCAAACTTCGTGATAGCTGGTTCTCTCCGAAATGCATTTAGGTGCAGCGTTGCGTGTTTCTTACCGGAGGTAGAGCTACTGGATGGTCGAGGGGTCCTACAAGATTACCAACATCAGCCAAACTCCGAATGCCGGTAAGTGAGAGCGCAGCAGTGAGACTGTGGGGGATAAGCTTCATGGTCGAGAGGGAAACAACCCAGAATAGCAACTAAGGTCCCAAAGCCTGTGCTAAGTGGAAAAGGATGTGAAGTCGCATAGACAACCAGGAGGTTGGCTTAGAAGCAGCCACCCTTAAAAGAGTGCGTAATAGCTCACTGGTCAAGTGATTTCGCGCCGACAATGTAACGGGGCTCAAGCACAGCACCGAAGTTCTATCATTCAAGCACTATCCCGGTCGCAAGATCCAGGAGCTTGGATGGGTAGGAGAGCGTCGTGTGACTGGTGAAGCGGCAGAGGAATCTAGCCGTGGAAGTCACACGAGTGAGAATGTAGACATGAGTAGCGAGAGAGGGGTGAGAAACCCCTCCGCCGAAAGACCAAGGGTTCCTGGGCCAGGCTAATCCGCCCAGGGTAAGTCGGGACCTAAGGCGAGGCCGTCAGGCGTAGTCGATGGACAACTGGTTGATATTCCAGTACTCGCTTATTTTCGCCCAGAACGAGCCGAATAGCGCTAAGGCCGTGAAGTTGATCTGGCTTTTGTCAGGTTGATGGAACCGCTGACCCCACGTTCGTAGTAGTTCAGCAATGGTGTGACACAGGAAGGCAGTCCAACCCGGGCGATGGTTGTCCCGGGGTAAGGTCGTAGGGCGTTACGTAGGCAAATCCGCGTAACACATGCCTGAGAGCTGATGCCGAGCCGTAAGGCGAAGTGGATGATCCTATGCTGTCAAGAAAAGCATCTAGCGAGAAAATAAGTGACCCGTACCCGAAACCGACACAGGTGGTCAGGTAGAGAATACCAAGGCGATCGAGATAATTATGGATAAGGAACTCGGCAAAATGCCCCCGTAACTTCGGGAGAAGGGGGGCCCTTTGACGTGTAGGAGTTTTCCTCCGAAGCGTTGGAAGGCCGCAGAGACCAGGCTCAAGCGACTGTTTACCAAAAACACAGGTCCGTGCGAAGTAGCAATACGATGTATACGGACTGACGCCTGCCCGGTGCTGGAAGGTTAAGGGGACTGGTTAGCCGCAAGGCGAAGCTGAGAACTTAAGCCCCAGTAAACGGCGGTGGTAACTATAACCATCCTAAGGTAGCGAAATTCCTTGTCGGGTAAGTTCCGACCTGCACGAATGGCGTAACGACTTGAGCGCTGTCTCATCCGTAAACTCGGCGAAATTGCATTACGAGTAAAGATGCTCGTTACGCGCAGAAAGACGGAAAGACCCCGGGACCTTTACTATATCTTGATATTGGTGTTCGGAACGGTTTGTGTAGCATAGGTGGGAGACTTTGAAGCGGGCACGCCAGTGTTTGTGGAGTCATCGTTGAAATACCACTCTGATCGTTTTGAACTTCTAACCTCGGTCCGTAATCCGGATCAGGGACAGTGTCTGGTGGGTAGTTTGACTGGGGCGGTCGCCTCCTAAAAAGTAACGGAGGCGCTCAAAGGTTCCCTCAACCTGGTTGGCAATCAGGTGTCGAGTGTAAGTGCACAAGGGAGCTTAACTGTGAGACAGACATGTCGAGCAGGTGCGAAAGCAGGAACTAGTGATCCGGCGGTGGCTTGTGGAAGCGCCGTCGCTCAACGGATAAAAGGTACCCCGGGGATAACAGGCTGATCTTGCCCAAGAGTCCATATCGACGGCAAGGTTTGGCACCTCGATGTCGGCTCGTCTCATCCTGGGGCTGGAGTAGGTCCCAAGGGTTGGGCTGTTCGCCCATTAAAGAGGCACGCGAGCTGGGTTCAGAACGTCGTGAGACAGTTCGGTCCCTATCTTCTGTGCGCGTAAGAAACTTGAGAAGGGCTGACCCTAGTACGAGAGGACCGGGTCGGACGAACCTCTGGTGTGTCGGTTGTTCCGCCAGGAGCACCGCCGATTAGCTACGTTCGGAAGGGATAACCGCTGAAAGCATCTAAGCGGGAAGCTCGCTTCAAGATTAGGTTTCTCATTGGTTTACCAAGTAAGGCCCCCAGGAGACTACTGGGTTGATAGGGTGGAAGTGGAAGAGTCGCAAGACTTGGAGCTGACCACTACTAATAGGCCGAGGATTTAACTACAAAGTTGCTACGCGTCCACTGTGTGGTTCTCGAGATACGGTCGAGAACCACGAATAAGTAGGTCAAATTAATTTTTGATCAGACTTACTTTCGTAGGTTTATGCCAAAAACTCAATAGCGTTTCGGCGACCATAGCGAGAGGGAAACACCCGGTCCCATTCCGAACCCGGAAGTTAAGCCTCTCAGCGTCGATGGTACTGCACGGGTGACCTTGTGGGAGAGTAGAACGTCGCCGGACTTCTTTTATAAAAAGGGGCGCTTATTTTTAAGCGCCCCTTTTTTATTTCTCTTGCCATCTCTTATGACTTGGGAAGTTAAACTTAGGAATCTTTCTAGATCAAAATGTCGGGAGAAGTAAATGGAAGAGCGTCCACGTAAC
This sequence comes from Candidatus Nanopelagicaceae bacterium, assembly GCA_965267965.1. Classification (GTDB taxonomy): domain Bacteria; phylum Actinomycetota; class Actinomycetes; order Nanopelagicales; family Nanopelagicaceae; genus Planktophila. The sequence goes on along the minus strand of OZ254131.1, from coordinate 730,553 downwards.
AGTGATCGTCCAGCGCGACCATCTAGCGGTCGTCCTTCCGCACGCCCAACATCAGGTCGCCCATCATCTAGTCGTCCCCATTCGCGAGAAGAACGACCAGCTCGCGGAGGTCGCTCAGATAGAGCTGGAGCTACACGTCAAGTTTCTCAAGGTCGTGAAGTCAGCGATCCACGCGGGTTTCGTCCTGCGCCGCAAGAACGCGACCAATCTCGAATTAGACCTCGCATCTTCGAACCAGATATCCCCGAAGACGTTACCGGTGAAGAGCTCGAAAAGAGCGTTCGCGCAGAACTCCTGAGTTTGTCTGCAGAGAATGCAAAGGTTGTTGCGCGACATATGGTCTGCGTCAACTTGTATATGGATATTGATCCAGAGCTGTCTCATAAACATGCAGTAGCAGCTGCTCACCACGCAGGACGCCTTGCAGTCGTTCGCGAGACTGCAGGATATGCGGCGTATCGCGCAGGGCATTACGAAATTGCTCTTAAAGAGTTGCGCGCTGCCAATCGAATCTCTGGCGATGTTTCAATGTGGCCAGTAATGGCAGATTGCGAACGAGGTCTTGGAAACCCTCTAAAAGCCTTGAATTTGGCTGGTTCTGCAGAGGTAAAACGTTTAGCCAAAGCTGAAGAGATCGAGATGCGCATCGTGGCATCAGGTGCCAGACGCGACCTTGGTGAGTTTGATGCAGCGGTTGTGACCTTGCAATGTAAAGAGCTCAAGAACGAGACAGATGAGTGGGCCCTTCGCCTACGTTACGCCTACGCTGATGCGCTGTCGGCTGCGGGACGAAATGAAGAAGCCCGTGAATGGTTCTCTAAGTGCGCAGAGTTAGATGTCGATGATGCCACTGATGCAGCAGAGCGCGCATCTGCTTAACAATTATCCACATCACTACCTCATCTCTCACTGGTTCGTCATACCTGTACTCCACTATCTGCCAACACGCGCCCAAGAGTGCGCGCTTATGCGGAGGTAGAGATGGCAGCAGCGGTAAAGAGCACAATTAAGAAGAAGAACCCTCAAAAAGTGAAGAGCGAGATTGAGGAAGTTGATTACTCGCTCAATGACTTGCTGCTTCGCGGAAGAGTTTCAGCCGTGGCGACAAGTAAAGAGCTTCCCAGCGGAGATAAAGTTGTTGAGTTCCGTCTTATAGTGACGCGAGAAGAGCGTCAGGGCGTTGACACTCTTGATATCGCAGCCTGGAGCGCTAAATCGCGAAAGCTTGCTCTGGCGCTACAGCCAGATGAATGGGTCGAAATCTCAGGTTCGATCCATCGTAGGTTCTGGCAGAGTCCCGCCGGCGTTGCAAGCCGTTGGCAGGTTGTTGCTAGCGAGATAGTGCGCCTCTCCTAACTATTGTCGATACTCTTACGCCATGGCTAAAGCACCGGTAAACGAGGTCTTTTCTACCCTGAAAAGTTATGCGCGCAAGCTCTCTGACGGCGAACGCACACCTGCCGAGATCGCAGCGGCCCTCAATGACTGGGCGCACGAAAGTGGTCAGACTCTCAAGGCCAAGATAAGTGAAGAGGTCGAAGCTGCAGTCTTAAAGATGGGCTTTGTTAAACGAGAAGAGTTTGACGCCCTAGTGCGCGAAGTCAACGCGCTAAAGAAGAGCGGTGCAAAGAAGTCTCCAGTTAAGAAAACTGCAGCGAAGAAGACAGCCGCAAAGAAGGTAGCTAAGCAAGCTAAGAAGAGTGTAAAGAAGGGCGTCTGATGTCGAACGAAGAAGAGAACAACCTCGTCTCAGAGGTTCGGGCAGAACTTGAAGAGATCGACGCAAGTGACCTGACAGAACATAGCGCTCGTTTTGAAGCGCTCCACCAAAAGTTGCTAGAGTCACTTAAGTCAATCGATAACCTGTAAGTAAGAGATGAAGACTCGACTCGACGCTGAACTTGTTCGCCGCGAACTGGCACGTTCGCGCGAGCATGCAGCAGATCTGATTGAGTCACGTTCGGTTCTAGTCGCTGGAATTCCGGCCACCAAACCCGCAACGCAGGTAGATGCCGAAACCTCAATCACGCTCCAAGGCAAGCGTGACGATTTTGTTTCTCGCGGTGGCCATAAACTCGCTGGCGCTCTTGATGTCTTCTCTGGAGTTGTTGTTGAAGGCAAGAAGTGTCTCGATGCTGGCGCATCCACTGGTGGCTTCACCGATGTTCTTCTGCGTCGGGGCGCCTCTTTGGTTGTCGCAGTTGATGTTGGATACGGACAACTGGCATGGGAGCTGCGCCAAGATGCGCGAGTAAAGATCCTCGATCGCACCAATATTCGCCACCTGACCGGTGAACAAGTTGGAGAAGATATTGATTTAGTAGTCGCGGATCTTTCATTTATCTCGCTATCTCTAGTTCTTCCTGCGCTTGCTGCAGTATCAAAGCCTGAGGCTGATTTTGTGCTGATGGTGAAGCCACAATTTGAGGTTGGCCGTGAAAAGTTAGGTGCTGGGGGAGTTGTGCGCGATCCAGCCCTTCGACGCTCTGCGGTACTTGATGTTGCAGAGTCCGCTTACGACGTTGGTCTTGGAACGATGGGAATTGCAGCTAGTCCGCTTCCAGGACCTGCCGGAAATGTTGAATACTTCTTATGGCTACGTCGGGGAGCGCCTGCAATTGATGAAAAGGCGCTTGATCAAGCGATAGAGATGGGGCCGGCGTAATGGCCGATAGAACTGTTGCGCTGATTATCAGCCCATCTCGAGAAGAAGCGATCCTTGCCGCGCGCGAACTTGCTCCGCTACTGATCGCCGAGGGCTTCTCGCTCTACACGATTTCAGATGTAGATATTTCAGGAATTTCGAAGGTTTCACATGAAGAACTGCCAGAGATCGAGGCTGCCATTGTTCTTGGAGGAGATGGCACCATACTTCGCGCCGCAGAAGTAACTCTTTCGCGCAACGTCCCTCTTCTTGGAATCAATATGGGCCATGTTGGATTTATGGCAGAGGTCAATCGCCCAACGATTGCGGCGATTGCAGATTGCATCATTAACTCCAACTATGTCACTGAAGATCGCATGGTTTTACGATTTGCTGTTGAACGTGAAGGAAAAGAGATCGGCGCTGGTTGGGCTCTCAATGAAGTAACCGTCGAACGTGATGGAACAACGATGGTCGAACTCTTCGTCGAAATTGATTCCAGGCCGTTGTCCCATTGGGGTTGCGACGGTCTTATCTGCTCAACTCCAACAGGTTCTACCGCATACGCTTTTAGCGCAGGCGGTCCAGTTCTATGGCCGGAAGTGGATGCGCTCGTCCTCCTTCCAATTTCCGCACATGCCCTCTTCTCTCGTCCGATGGTTGTTTCACCTAAGTCCGAAATACTCGTCACCATCGAATCTACTGATGCGCTCCTCTCTGCCGATGCGCTGCGCAAACTTCCACTCAAAAAGGGCGACAAAGTCCTTATAGCTCGCGGGTCTCAGACCATCAAGCTCTCCCACGTTTCCAAAACACTCTTCACAGATAGATTGGTAGCTAAGTTCAAACTTCCCGTTGAAGGTTGGCGCGGTGAGTGAACGTTCTTATCTAGAAGAAATCTCGATTCGTAACTTAGGCGCTATCGAACAATCTCAACTTGAACTAGGTCGTGGCCTTAATGTCTTGACCGGTGAAACCGGCGCCGGAAAGACAATGATTCTCACAGCACTCAACTTAGTCTTGGGGGGAAAGAGCGATAGCGCGCTGGTTCGACATGGCGCAGATCGCTTGATTGCGACGGCCCATTTCTCACTCCCAAAATCTGAGCAGAGCGCATTTGAAGGAATAGGCGCAGAAGTTGAAGGTGGATCAGTCATCATCTCTCGCACAGTTAATGCGGATGGTAAATCTAAAGCTCTCTGTGGCGGAAACGCAGTGCCAGCAGGGACGCTGGCAGAGCTCACTAGCTCACTCATTGAAATACATGGTCAATCGGCCAATTCGCAGATAGTAAAACCAGCGAGGCAGCGAGAGCTACTGGATCGTTTTGGTGGAACCGATGTGGCAGAAAAGTTAGCTTCTTATCAAGAGATATTCCAGAGTTACCTAGCGCTCAAAGATCGGCTCAGCGCCCTGAAGGCAAGTGCGAGCAAGCGCGATGGTGAGATCGCAGAACTGCAAGAGTTTCTAACCGCCTGGAACAAGTTGAAGGCATCGCGCGGTGAATGCGCTGCAACTGCTGATGAAATCAATCGACTCTCCAGCGTTGAAGATCTACGTATCGCATCCTCTGGAGCGCTGTCATCCCTTGATGGCGAGGAAAGTGGAGCGCTTAACTTGCTTCACTCTGCACGCAGATATTTGGAAAGTGCAAAGGCTAAGGATTCAAAGCTAGAAGAGATCGCTGATCGAATCGCCGAGAGCCTCTATATTCTCGATGATGCATCGACTGATTTAGCTTCTTATGCAACATCCCTTGAGGCTGACCCGGATCGACTCAATCTCCTGCAAGAGCGCAAGGCTGAACTCAACTCTTTTCTTAAGCGTTGGGCAGGAGCGGGGGATGGCGATGAAGAGTTGGTTCTTCTGGCAGCCAAGGCGAAGAACGCAAAGGATGCAATCGCCGATCTGCAGGGCGGCGATGAGCGCACCGCTGAGATTGAAGCCGAGCTTCTTGTAGTTAAGAAGAACCTGTTAGCTGCTGCCAAGGGGCTTTCATCTGCGCGCGCTAAGGCAGCGTCGACCTTATCCGCTGAAGTCACAGGTGAAATCAAAGCTCTAGCAATGCCGCATACTCAATTTTTTGTCGATGTTATTTCGCCGGACTTTACCGGAACATTAAAGGAGAGCGACTTTACTGCGATTGGTTGCGATGAAATCACGATGCAGATACAAGGGCAGATAGACGGTCCAAAGATTGCACTTGGTAAAGGCGCAAGCGGTGGTGAAATGTCACGCATTATGTTGGCGCTTGAAGTTGTTATCGCTAAATCTCATCCTGTTGGAACATATATTTTTGATGAAGTGGATGCTGGCGTTGGAGGCAAGGCTGCGATTGAAGTGGGAAAGCGTTTGCATGCCCTCTCTCAGAACGCTCAAGTAATTGTCGTAACTCATCTTCCACAAGTAGCAGCTTGGGCAGATACACATTTCCTCGTCAGCAAAAGTAGCGATGGGACTATCGTGGCATCTGGTGTAAGCCGACTTTCTGAAAAGGCACGTGTTGAAGAGATTGCGCGCATGCTCGCTGGGCTTGAAGGCTCGACGAGTGCTCGAGAACACGCAGCCGAACTCTTAGCCCTGCGGGGGTAGTCCCAGATTCGATGATAGGTTGGTCTTCCATGAGCCAAGCGCATGTGACCAAACATATTTTTGTAACTGGCGGAGTCGCCTCAAGTCTTGGAAAAGGTCTCACCGCCTCATCTCTAGGTCGCCTTCTAGTGGCCCGCGGTATTCGAGTCACGATGCAGAAGCTCGATCCCTATCTCAATGTCGACCCAGGCACGATGAACCCCTTCCAGCACGGTGAAGTCTTTGTTACCGATGATGGGGCCGAGACAGATCTCGATATCGGCCACTATGAAAGATTCCTCGATCGGAATCTGTCGGGTTCTGCAAATGTGACCACTGGTCAGGTCTATTCACGAGTAATCGCCCGCGAACGTCGCGGTGAGTATCTCGGTGAGACGGTTCAAGTCATTCCCCACATCACCAATGAAATTAAAGAGCGAATGCTGGCAAACGATGGTCCTGATGTTGATGTGGTCATCACAGAAATTGGCGGAACTGTTGGAGATATTGAATCTCAGCCTTTTCTTGAAGCTGCGCGTCAACTTCGACAAGAGGTAGGTAGAGATAACGTTTTCTATCTTCATATTTCTCTCGTTCCGTATATTGGGCCATCTGGTGAGTTAAAAACCAAGCCAACTCAGCACAGCATTGCCGCCCTTCGCAGTATTGGTATTGCCCCAGATGCCGTTGTGCTGCGTTGCGACCGACCAATCCCAGATGGAATAAAGAAGAAGATCTCCTTGATGTGCGATGTTGATGTTGAAGCTGTAGTAGCTGCAGTCGATGCTCCATCGATTTATGACATACCTAAGGTTTTGTACTCAGAGGGTCTGGATGCCTACATCGTTCGGCGTTTGGCGCTCGGAGGCCATGAAGTGCAATGGGGAGAATGGGATGATCTGCTCAAGCGTGTTCATTCTCCGAAGCACCATGTAAAGGTTGCTCTCGTGGGAAAGTACATCGACTTACCCGATGCGTATCTTTCAGTGTCTGAAGCCCTGCGTGCAGGTGGCTTTGCCAACGAGGCGAAGGTTGAACTCATCTGGGTACCTAGCGATGAATGCGAAACACCCGAAGGTGCAGCGAAGGCGCTAGGAGGAGTAGATGCAATCTGCGTGCCAGGTGGTTTTGGAATTCGCGGCATTGAAGGAAAATTGGGCGCGCTGACATATGCGCGCACACACAAGATTCCAACTCTTGGTCTTTGCCTAGGTTTGCAGTGCATGGTGATTGAAGCAGCGCGCAATTTGGCTGGTATCAAGGATGCCAATTCGGCAGAATTTAAGTCAGATAGCGGAACACATGTGATTGCAACGATGGATGACCAGAAAGAGATTGTGGCCGGTGGGGGAGATATGGGTGGATCGATGCGCCTTGGTCTCTACAAGGCAACGCTGGCGCCGGGTTCAATCGTTGCTGAAGTCTATGGAGCAACTGAGATTTCAGAACGCCATCGCCATAGATATGAAGTAAATAATGAGTATCGCGATCAGATCGCCAAAGCTGGGCTTACTTTTTCAGGAATGTTTACCGATCGCGACCTCGTTGAATTTGTTGAATTACCGCGCGAAGTTCATCCTTATTATGTGGGTACACAGGCTCACCCAGAGCTTCGGTCAAGACCTACACGTCCACACCCGCTCTTTGTAGGTTTAATTAAAGCCGCCATCGCTCAACAGAGGTAGGTTCTTTTGAATTTCGAGAACGCCAAGAGCAGTTATCTCGATCAACTGCGCATTGAGCGCGGTCTCTCGCCAAATTCAATTGCCTCATATTCGCGCGATCTTGCCAAGTTCGAAAAGTTTCTGGTTGATACCAAACGAGACTTTCTTAAGCTATCGGCACATGACATTACCGACTTTGCTGTCTTTCTAAAGGATGACAACCTATCGCTCTCTTCGGTCAATCGCGCCATCTCAGGTATTAAGGGTTTCTATAGATATCTCGCACTCGAGAATGGGGTAGTAAATCCAACTACCGAGATTTCTTCTGCGAAGTTACCCCGTAAATTGCCAAAGGCGCTGACCATTGATGAAGTCACTCGACTGATTGAGAGCGCCGATCGCGAAGGAGATCCAATCTCCCCGAGGGATCGAGCAATTCTTGAACTTCTTTACTCAACGGGTGCACGCGTGAGCGAGATTATTGGTCTAAACGTTGCTGATTTCTCTCTTAGTTCAACTACCGATGGCGAAGTGCATATTGTCAAAGTTAAGGGCAAGGGTTCAAAAGAGAGGCTAGTACCACTCGGAAAGTTCGCTGTGGCTGCAGTAGATAGCTACTTGACAAGAGTGAGGCCAGTTCTCGTTGCGAAGAACCCAAGAAGCGAAGGTGCGCTCTTTCTCAATTCACGTGGAAAGCGCCTATCGCGCCAGAGCGCTTGGCAAGTAGTTTTGGATGCAGCAAGTGCGACAGGTATGAATGGCAAAGTTTCACCACACGTCCTAAGACATTCTTTTGCAACGCATCTTTTAGATGGGGGCGCAGATATTCGTGTAGTTCAGGAACTTCTGGGCCATTCATCGGTAACAACAACTCAGATATATACCTTGATTACAATCGATAAAGTTCGCGAGGCTTACAGCACCGCGCACCCGCGAGCTTAAATCAAATTCCGCGAAGTCTGCGGGCCAAGATACTTTGATCTCCTTTGGCCTCAAGATCAGCGATAATTACGGCGATAGATTCGCGCACAATACGACCGCGATCTACTGCCAGTCCTAAGTCACCGCGCAACATAAGTCGAGCTTGGTCTAGATCAAAAAGTTCGTCGGTCGATAGATAAACGGTGATCTTCTCTTCATGCAGTTCACGACCTGAAGGTGTCTTCTCTGCCGCAGTCACACGACGACGAGAAATAGTGCGGACGCCCTTCTTCGTCTTCGGTGCTGTAGCTGGCGCGCTCTGTACTGGAGCCTGAGTAACAGGTTCTGCGACTTGGCGAACTGCGCTGAGTGCTGGAGTATTGGCGCGGAAAAGTTCATCAGCACCAGGCAAGCTAGCTCTACGTGTCATTGTGCGCCTCCTCGGGCGATTAATTCACGGGCGAGTCTTCGGTAAGACTGCGCTCCTCCGGATGATGATGCATATGCAGTGATTGGCTCACCAGCAACAGTTGTTTCGGCAAATCGAATCGTTTTAGCGATAATTGTTTCGAAGACATCCTCAGGATACTTCTCGAGAATAGCGGTGAGTACTTCGCGGTTATGAAGCGTCTTGCGATCGTACATAGTCGCAAGGATTCCAATTAACTTAAGGTCTGGGTTGAGAAAGCTCTTGACCTTATCGATATTGCCCTTGAGCTCGATAAAGCCATGCAGCGCAAAGTATTCGCACTGCAACGGAACAATTACTTCATCAGATGCCACGAGAGCGTTGATAGTGAGCTGCCCCATTGTTGGCTGACAGTCAATTAAAATTACGTCATATTCAGGGCGAAGACGGGCGAGCGCGCGCTTGAGATATTGCTGTCCGCCAATTTCTGCGCCGAGAGTTGTTTCAGCTGTACCGAGATCACGGTTGGCAGGAAGAAAATCAAGACCTGCAACAGATGACTTCAGAACAATCTCATCGATATTTGCATCGGGGGACATGAGAGCGAAGTAGACAGTGTTCTCTAGAGGCAAGCTATGCGCATTAACTCCCAGGCCAAGCGAGAGACCGCCTTGTGGATCGAAGTCAACGAGCAGAACACGACGACCGAGTTCAGCTAAAGCTGCGCCTAAGTTGATAGTTGACGTTGTCTTACCAACGCCACCTTTCTGATTAAAGATCGAGATGACCTTGGCGTTGCCATGTTCAGTAATGGGCGCTGGGATAGGGAAATTCTGTGGCTCTCGCCCAATGAGAGTGGCGGTTGTTGCCACATCATCATCAAATGTCGATTTAGCGTTCAAGCGAGAAACCTCTTTTCAGTTGCCGCGACTCTACGCGTAGAGAGAGGCGAACTGCAAGTAAGGAAGTAGTGTTCCACCGTGGAAAATATCGTAGAGCCGCTTGCGCGTACTGAGGAGATCACCTCGGAGCAGGCCAGCGATATAGCCCCAGAGAGCGGCTTTAGCGTCCATCTCGATAACTTTGATGGCCCCTTCGACCTGCTTCTACAACTGATTTCTCGCCATAAGCTCGATATCACCGAGGTATCCCTGAGCATGGTGACCGACGAGTTCATCTCCTTTATCCGCGCCCTCGAGGCGAGCGGAGAAGGTTGGCGCCTCGATCAGGCCACAGAATTCCTGGTTATTGCGGCCACTTTGCTCGATCTCAAGGCAGCCCGACTTCTGCCTAGCGGTGAGATCGAGGACGAGGAAGATCTAGCCCTTCTGGAAGCTCGAGATATCCTCTTCGCTCGACTGCTGCAGTACCGCGCCTTCAAGGAGATCGCCTCATCCTTCCAAGATGCCATCGCCGCAGCTGATAAGTCATTCCCTCGTGTAGTGGCCCTCGACCCTGCCCTTGCCTCGCTCCTTCCTGAGGTCCTCATCGGAGTAGGCCCTGAACGTTTTACGGCTATCGCTGAGCGCGTCTTGACCCCTAAAGCGCCTCCTGTAGTCGCCGTTGAGCATCTCCATAGCGCCCTGGTCAGCGTTACCGAGGAGTCTAAACTCGTGGTTGAGGCTTTACGTAAATCACGGACCCTCTCATTTAGATCACTCATTCAAGGGGCAGATTCCACACTCGTCGTCGTTGCCCGCTTCCTTGCTCTCCTTGACCTATACCGGCAGGGCGCGCTCCGCTTTGAGCAGGTTATTGCGCTCGGTGAGCTTCAGATTAGCTGGGTCGGTTCAGATGAGGGAGATGTCCTCGTGACCGATGAATTCGATATTCCGCCACAAGCAATAGATGAGACGACAGATAAGACGTACGAAGGTGAGCCTGACAATGCTGGAGAATGAGATATCTACACCTGAGGTTGAGACTTTGCAGGCTGATTTAGCGCCAGCGAGCTTCGACCTTGCCTCGATTGGTCGTCAGATTGAGGCGATTCTGATGGTCGTAGATGAGCCGGTCACTGAGATAACCCTCGCCTCGGTTCTGCAGGTACCAGTGGACCAGATTAAGGCAGCCCTCGACCGACTGGCTCCTACGTATGAAGAGCGAGGCTTCACCCTCAAGGCGATCAACGGCGGTTGGCGCTTCTACAGCCACCCTGAATGTAGCGATGTTGTTGAGAAGTTTGTCCTAGATGGCCAGCAGAATCGCCTGACTCAGGCAGCGCTCGAGACCCTTGCGGTTATCGCCTACCGCCAGCCGATCTCTCGAGCTCGAGTCTCAGCTATCCGCGGCGTCAATGTTGAGGCTGTTATGAAGACCCTCGTCACCCGTGGCTTGGTCGAGGAGTACGGGCTTGAGAACGAGACTGGTGCGATTCTGTATAAAACCACCAGCTACTTCCTTGAGCGCTTGGGGCTCAACGCCCTCACTGATCTGCCACCTCTAGCCCCTCATCTGCCTGATATCGATGGCTTAGATGAGATCCTCGATTCGCTTACAGACTAACCAGCCCCGTACACTTCAGCCTGCCCGTTGAAAGGGCGTAGCCCGCACGCTGTGCGGGGGAGTTGACTGTCGAGAATGGATAGCCCTCATGGCCGAGATGCGCCTGAATAAGATAATTGCCGACGCTGGAATCACGAGCCGCCGTGGCGCGGACGAACTCATCATGGATGGAAGAGTGACGGTTGATGGCAGGCAGATCCGAGAGCTTGGCGCCAAGTTTGATCCAGATAAGCATAAAGTCGAGGTTGATGGCGAGACAATTCAACGTTCTTTGTCTAAGACTTATTTAGCACTTCATAAGCCTAGAGGGGTTCTGTCCACGATGTTCGACCCCGAGGGGCGAGCTTCTTTATCTGACTTTATCGACCTCAGAACTGAGAGGTTATTTCACGTAGGCCGCCTCGATAAGGACTCCGAAGGGCTCATTCTTCTCACAAATGATGGTGATCTGACCTTCAGAGCGACACATCCTTCTTATGGCCTTGAGAAGACCTACATCATCGAATTCGATGGAAAGCTGCCCATCGGCGTAGACAAGGTCCTTCTCAAAGGAGTCGAACTTGAAGATGGAATGGGTAGAGTCTTGGCCTTCAAGCACCTATCTCCTCAATGGATCGAGGTAACAATTCACGAAGGTCGATACCACATCATCCGTCGCCTAATGGAGGCGGTCGGCGTAGATGTCCTTCGCTTGATTCGAACCAAGTTTGGGCCGATCTCTCTGGGGGAGACTCTCGAAGGAAGATGGCGCGACCTCAATAGCGCTGAGTTAATAAGCCTTCAAAAGGCTTTAGATATAAATCAATAAATTTATTTAATAGATGTTTAGCGGTTTATTTATTTATCGCTTTTATCTTTCCACATCACTCAAATTACAGTTTTATCGATATTTTCACGCTCAAAAACACCTCCCAAATATCGATAAATTGACACTCATCCACAAGTATTAAATATCGCTTGCTGAGGATGTAGAAACATTATTCGATAGATTAATGTTCTAGTGATCCCTCGTTTTATCGGCAAAACCATTTATATATAACCGCCGATCGTGGCGACTACGGGTACCATTGGGACATGTCAGTGCGTGCGATCAGGGGAGCCACTCAGGTAGTCGCCAATTCAGCTGAGGTGATTTCGAGCGGCACCCAGGAGCTCGTCTCTGAGATTCTCAAAGGTAATGGGATAACACCCGCCGATGTAATCTCTATCCTCTTCACAGCCAGCCCAGATTTGACCGCTTCTTTTCCAGCGGCGGCAGTTCGCTCCCTTGGTTTTGAGGGGACTCCGCTCATCTGTGCCGTTGAAATCGATGTACCAGGAGCCCTTCCGCGCACTATTCGAGTTATGGCCCATGTAGAAACGCAGCTTAGTAAGAGCGAAATTAACCATATCTACCTTCACGGCGCTAAGGCTTTACGCGCAGATATCGCACAGTAGGTAGCTTCACCTATGGCGCTTTCACACGTACGAATCGTCGGTTCTGGACTTATTGGCAGCTCAATCGGTCTAGCTCTGGTCCAAAAAGGCGTGCCCGTATCGATGATTGATTCGGATTCAAGGGCCCAGAGGCTCGCCCAAGATTTGATGAAGAGCTCTCCTAATAGTGAACCGGATCTAATTATCCTCGCTTCACCGATTGGCACCATTGCGCAAGCTTTAAAGAGCGAAAAATCCTTACCTGTGAAGTTAGGGTTTATGGATATCAGCTCAGTGAAGACTAAAGTTAAGGTTGAGGTGTCAACTTCTGGAGTTGAAGCTGGAAGATTCTTACCAACGCATCCAATGGCTGGGCGCGAAGTTGGGGGAGCCGAATCTGCGCGAGCTGATCTCTTTCAAGCACGACCTTGGATTATCGATAGCGCTGGAGTGAATCCAGATTTGCACCAGGCAGGCCTTGAGGTGATCTCGCTCTTGGGAGCCGTCGCCATCGAAATGGATAGCAACGAACATGATGAGGCGGTTGCCCTCGTCTCCCATCTGCCTCAATTAGTCGCATCTCTCTTGGCTGGTCAACTTGAAGGTGCGAAGGCTTCCGCCCTCGATCTGGCAGGCGCTGGCCTGCGGGACACCATCAGAATTGCCGGTTCAAATCCGCAATTGTGGAAGGAGATAGTGGCAGCCAATAGCGCAGCCATCGCCCCGCTTCTTAGGCAATTTATCAAGGATGCTCAGGAGCTTCTGAAGAATCTGGACGATGAGAAATTTGTGGCTGAAATTATCGCTTCAGGTCAGCGTGGCAGAGATCAAATTCCAGGCAAACACGGCGGCAAACAACGCAGTTACACCTACCTTCCGATTGTCATTGAAGATAAACCGGGCCAGCTCGCCGCGCTCTTTGATGAGTGCGCAAGCGCCGATGTCAACGTTGAAGATCTCACTATTGAACATAGTCCTGGTCAATTCACAGGACTTATCACGCTTGCTCTCTCTGAAGATGGAGCAAAGAAACTCTCTTCTCATCTCCAAGGAAAAGGTTGGAGCGTCCACCTTCCACGTTAGGTATGCGTTGATGTAAGCGAATAGAATTAACTAACTTATAGATGGGCTCATTGAAATGATTGTTGTAGCGCTAGATGGCCCAAGTGGTTCTGGCAAATCAAGCACATCTAAAGAGATTGCGATTCGCGCTGGTTGGAACTATCTCGATACGGGTGCTCTCTATCGTGCTGTTACTTACATTGCTTTATCGATAAATAGTGAAAAAGCCGATGACATTCTTGGCAAGCTTAAAGTTTCGCCAATCTCCTTCAGCGCAGATCCACGTGAGCCCAAAGTTTTTGTAGGCGACTTAGATGTTTCAAGAGATATTCGCTCTCATGAAGTTACTGACAAGGTATCAGTGATCAGCGCACTGCCAGAGATACGCGCAGAGCTTTTACAGCTGCAACGAAATATCATTGCAAAGGCTGAGCGAGGAATTGTTGTAGAAGGTCGCGATATTGGAACAGTTGTTTGTCCAGATGCTGCTTTAAAAGTCTTTTTGACAGCAGATATTGCAGCGCGTGCGCAGAGGCGTGATGCTGAACTTGCTGCGGATTCAAAGGGCGTTGACTCAGTAGGCGCTTCTCTTTCTGCTCGTGATGAAATCGATTCGACAAGAAAAGTTTCACCTCTTGCACCCGCTTTTGACGCCGTACATATTGATTCGACTGAGTTGAATCTGACCGAGACGGTAGATCGAATCTGGGAGCTACTTTCAGAGCGTTCGCTCCTGGGACTTCCCATCGTTGCCATCTTGGGCAGACCAAATGTTGGTAAATCAACGCTGATCAACCGCTTCATTGGCCGACGTGAAGCAATCGTTGAAGATACTCCCGGAGTAACTCGCGATCGTATTCAGTACGAGTGTGAATGGGGCGGTCGTCGATTCATCATCATGGATACCGGTGGATGGGAATCAAAGCCAGATGGAATATCTGTTCAGGTCAGCGCCAGCGCAGAACTTGCAATGCAGGAAGCGGATGTTCTCTGCTTCGTTGTTGATGCACAGGTGGGAGCACTTGATGAAGATGACATTTTGGTCCAAGAGCTGCGCAAGGCGAAGAAGCCAACACTTCTGGTTGCAAATAAAGTTGATGGCGATAACGATGAATCAGATGCGCATGCACTTTGGAATATTGGTTTAGGTGAACCGCATTTTGTCTCTGCTTTACATGGTCGAGGCAGTGGTGATCTTCTTGATGCGATAGTTCGTCTCATTCCAGAAGTTGGTGCAGCGCAGGTTCAAGATGGGTATCGCCGTATTGCTCTGATTGGTCGCCCCAACGTAGGAAAATCAAGTCTGCTCAATGCGTTAGCGGGGGAGAACCGATCTATTGTCGACGATGTAGCAGGTACGACTCGTGATCCTGTCGATGAACTTATCGAATTTGGTGGAAGTATCTGGCGTTTTGTTGATACCGCAGGGCTCAAGAAGCGTGCGAATCAAGCAAGTGGCACTGATTACTACGCAACGCTACGTACTCAGACAGCTCTAGAAAGATGTGAATGCGCCGTCGTCGTACTCGATGCATCTGTGCCTATCTCTGAGCAAGATTTGCGAATTATCACGATGGTGGAAGAGGCCGGTAAGGCGATGGTCATCGTGATGAATAAGTGGGATCTAGTCGATGAGGATCGCCGCGACCAGTTGGATAAAGAGATTGATCGCCATCTCGATCAGGTGGAATGGGCACAGCGAGTCAACGTTGCTGCTAAGACAGGTTGGCATAGAGATCGATTAGCTCCGGCGTTGCGAACTGCCATCGATTCGTGGGAACGTCGCGTTCCCACATCGAAGCTCAACTCGTTCTTGGGAGCGCTCATTGGTGCAACGCCACCACCTGTACGAGGTGGAAAACAGCCAAAGATTTACTACGCAACACAAGCTGGGATTGCGCCTCCGAAGTTTGTTATCTTCTCAAGTGGTTGGATTGAGGCGTCATACCGTCGCTTCATCGAACGACGTCTACGTGAGGAGTTCAAATTCCCTGGCACTCCGGTCCAGGTGGCGATTCGAGTGAAAGAAAGGGATAAGGAGTAAGCATGCTGACGATTCCCAATGCACTTACCTTCGCGCGTTTTCTGGGAATCCCACTCTTTATCTATTTAGCTCTAGACCTGAAAGCCGATGGTTGGGCGATTGTTGTATTGGCTATCGGGGGAGCGACTGATTATTTCGACGGAAAGTTGGCCCGCGCGCTGGGACAAGAATCAAAGTTTGGCGAGATCGCAGACCCAACTATTGATCGACTCTATATCGCAGCAACGCTCGTCGTTCTCTACATTCGCGATGCAGTTCCTGTCTGGCTCATCGCCGTTCTCGTTCTTCGAGATCTTTTTATGGCGCTCGTCGCTGCAGCTCTTGCTGTGAAAGGCTTTGCTCCACTGAAGGTCACGTATTTAGGTAAAGCGGCAACTTTCAACCTGCTCTACGCCTTCCCATTCCTTCTTCTCGCCCTTAACGAGAGCTGGTATGGCACGTTGGCATTTATCTTCGGTTGGGCCTTTGCGATCTGGGGCGTCTGTCTCTATCTCGGAACTGCGGTGGGGTATTTCCGTACTGCGCTCATGACCATTACAGTTCGACCACACATTATCGAGGGGTAGTTTCATGTCTCAGATTCCAGCTGATCTTCATTACACAAAAGAGCATGAATGGGTTGCCCCTACATCAACCCCGTTACGCATCCGCATGGGAATTACCGACTACGCACAAGGCGCACTCGGAGATATTGTCTATGTGCAGATGCCTAAAGTTGGCGAAACGGTTAGTGCAGATCAAGTCTGCGGAGAAGTTGAGTCTACAAAGAGCGTCTCTGAAATCTTCGCTCCCGTTTCAGGAACTGTCGTGGCAGTAAATGGTGACTTGGATAACGCACCCGAACTCATCAACTCAGACCCCTATGGCGCTGGCTGGTTAGTTGAAATCGAAGTTCCAGCAGAACCCCAAGGGCTCCTTTCGGCCGCTCAATATGGCGAAATTACCGCCTAAAGCTCCACTTGATTTATCAAAAGTAACTCTCTAGTGTCACCCTTAAGTTGACGTCCAAAGTCGAGAGTTCTTCGCTTTGGAGATGAAGATTTGATGGTTGTATCAATTCGAGAGCGAAGGGTTGGGCTATGGCGGCAGCAGATGCAGATCGCGAACTCACCAGCACCCTCCATCTCGGTCTTCGTTCGGTAGTCGGAAATTCCCCATCGACCCTGATCGAAGATTTTTACAACCAAGCCTCCGATGAAGAGAAAGCGATTATTGATAGCGCTCTCTCTTCCAAGGGCGAAAACGCGATGATTTTTATCCATCGCGGAGCTCAGAAAGGATCGCGATTCCTTGTTACGCCTGAGGGCGTCACCATCGGACGCGCCCCTGAAAGCTCGATATTTCTCAACGATGTCACGGTTTCCCGTAAGCATGCATCTATCGAGAAAAACGAATCTGGCTTCACCTTCAGAGATTCTGGAAGCCTCAATGGTTCTTACGTGAATAACGAATCTGTCACTGAAGTGGCGTTATCTACGGGTGACGAAATTCAGATTGGAAAATTTCATCTGCTCTTTATTGGCAGTAACAACAACGGGGGAGAAGTAAGTTGAGCGTTCCAGCACGTGCCTATTTAAGTATCGGTGAAGTACTCACCAAATTACGTGGAGATTTCCCAGATATCACCATCTCAAAGATTCGCTTCCTCGAATCTGAAGGTTTGATTGAACCTCAGCGCACCCCATCCGGTTATCGCAAATTTACGACAACTGATTTAGAACGACTTCGGTACGTACTGTTGGCGCAGCGCGATCAGTACCTTCCACTGAAGGTCATCAAAGAGAATCTTGATGCCCTTGATCGCGGGTTACAGCCAGCTCCTGCCGGTGGAACCGCGTCACCTCGACCAACGCTTGCCACAATTGATGGTGAATTTGCCCCATCAACTTTCGCAGAGCAATCAGAGATGCGTCTTAGCCGCGATGAACTCCTTAAGGCATCAGGGTTGGAAGATTCACAACTCGTAGAACTTGAGTCATTTGGCTTGATCACTATCCGCGGCCGTCACTACGATGGAGATGCTCTCTCGGTAGCTAAAGCTGTCGCTGAAATGGCAGGCTTTGGAATCGAACCGCGCCACTTGCGCTCATTCAAATCTGCAGCAGATCGCGAGATCGGGTTGATTGAACAAGTCATCACACCATTTACTCGACAGAAGAGTTCCGAAGCCAAGGCACGTGCAGAAGAAGTTCAGAAGGAGATCGCATCTCTTTCGGTTCGTCTCCATGCTGCTCTTGTTCGTGGTGGACTCAATCGTCCCCGCTAGTTTCATAGCCACGATCGATCACGTCTACTTGCAGCGGTGATTCCATGTTGATTCCAGTTGAAGTAGTCGGCGTTCGCATTGAGATGCCATCCAATCAGCCGATAGTCCTGCTGAAGGAGATTGAGGGAACTCGTTTTCTTCCTATCTGGGTGGGCGCAGTCGAAGCCACTGCCATCGCCTTTGCACAGCAAGGTTTGGAAGCGAGTAGACCTCTGACCCACGATCTCATCCGCGACCTTCTCGATCGAGTAGACATAACGCTGACCTCTGTCCACATCACTTCGATCAACGATGGCATCTTCTTTGCCGAGCTCAACCTTCGTAACTCCGATGGTCCGCTCGAACCACTCTCAGTTCGCCCATCTGATGCCATTGCAATCGCGCTTCGCACCAAGAGCAACATCATGGTCAACAATGATTTGCTGGACGAGGTTGGAATCGATATCCCCGAACAGGTAGCCAGTAACGCAAGCGCTGCAGGGGACCAGGAGCTGGAAGCCTTCAGAGAGTTCCTCGAGGGAATTAACCCCGAAGACTTTGCGGGATAGCGCTCAGAAGTCTCAACCTCAACCTGAGGTTTTGTCCGTGTCGCTCATCGCTTTGAGCGCGCTGCGGGCGTAGCCTTCTCTCATCCCCACTACCTGAAGGCGAGCCCCCTCTCGTGACAGAACAAGAATTTGAAATCGGATATCGCGGCGCTACCGCATGTTCTGCTGCAGGAATTTCTTATCGCCAGCTCGATTACTGGGCTCGCACCGGGTTGGTAGAACCATCAATTCGCACAGCTACAGGATCCGGTAGCGCTCGACTTTATGGCTTCCGCGATATTTTGGTTTTAAAGATTGTTAAGCGCTTACTTGATGCTGGAGTTTCACTTCAGAATATTCGCACGGCGGTAAATCACTTGCGTAGTCGTGGCGTTACAGAGCTTGAGAGCATCACGCTTATGAGCGATGGCGCATCAATCTACGAATGCGCGAGCCCCGATGAGATTGTTGACCTTCTCGCTGGCGGACAAGGAGTCTTCGGTATTGCGGTAGGCAAGGTCTGGCACGAGGTTGAGGGTTCATTGGCATCGCTACAGGGCGAGGTTAATGGTGAAGTCATTGGCGGCGAAAATAGCGATGAACTCTCGCTACGTCGAAAGGCGAAAGGCGCCTAACAGACATATATTTCCTTCCCTAAGTAACTAGGGGAGTGGCGCAGTGACCGATTATCAGGGCTTTGAAGATCGCCATATTGGCCCATCTGCCTCGCAAGAAGAAGAGATGCTCCGAGTTCTTGGCTATGACAATCTCAAGACTTTTATCTCAGATGTAGTTCCAACAAATATCGCAATCGAGACTTCTCTATCAAAAACCCTAGATTCAGCAAAGAGTGAAGTCGAAGTAATCGCAGAACTACGTTCACTTGCCGAACAGAATCAAGTCTTTACCTCACTCATCGGTTCTGGATATTACGGAACCATTACTCCACCTGTGATCAAGAGAAATGTGCTCGAGAATCCTGCTTGGTACACCGCCTACACCCCGTATCAACCTGAGATTTCACAAGGACGACTAGAGGCGCTCTTCGCTTTCCAAACTGTTATCTGCGATATGACTGCACTCGCTTTATCTAACGCATCGATGCTCGATGAAGGAACAGCTGCAGCAGAGGCGATGACACTTGCTCGTCGCAGTTCAAAGGCTGCTGATTCAGCGGTCTTTGTTATTGACACACATGTTCATGCTCAGACTAAAGCTGTCGTTGCCACTCGCGCCAAGCCTCTTGGTATTGAAGTTATTGAATGCGATGCGCTGAATATCCCGGTTGAAACTGAATACTTCGGTGTACTTGTTCAGTATCCAGATACCACAGGCGCCATTACTGATTATTCAACGCTTGCTGAAAGTGCGCACTCAAAAGGAGCGCTGGTAATCGCAGCAACTGATTTGTTGGCGCTGACTCTGATTACACCTCCAGGTGAATGGGGCGCTGATATCGCAGTTGGAAGTGCTCAACGTTTCGGAGTTCCGATGGGATTCGGTGGTCCACATGCTGGCTTTATGGCAGTCCGCACAGGGCTTGAGCGATCCCTACCGGGACGTCTGGTTGGACAGAGCGTTGATGCGCATGGGAACCCGGCCTTCCGTTTAGCGCTACAAACACGTGAGCAACATATTCGCCGTGATAAAGCGACATCGAATATCTGTACGGCACAAGTTCTCTTGGCAAACATGAGCGCTTTCTACGCGATGTGGCATGGACCGAAGGGGCTCAAGAGAATTGCAGAGCGTGTCCACAATTTTGCAGCGCAATTAGCTGCCGTCGTTGAGACTGAGAATAAGAGCTACTTCGATACTCTGACGATCAAGGTTGCAGATGCGAAAAGCCTGCATCAAGCAGCGCATTCTCTACGTATCAATCTGGGTGTAGTCGATGCGCATCACGTAAGAATCTCCTTCGATGAAACTGTGACCGATGAGCTCTTTGCAAGCATCACCTCACTCTTTGGCGTTCAGGTAAAGCCAGCCCAGGGGAGTGGTATCGCAACAAAGTTAGCGCGCTCTTCTTCTTATCTGCAGCATCCAGTTTTCAATACCTATTTCTCTGAAACATCAATGCTTCGTTATCTTCGCACCTTGGCCGATCGTGATTTGGCCCTTGATCGCACGATGATTCCTTTGGGTTCTTGCACAATGAAGCTCAACGCGACAACTGAGATGGAGGCCGTTACCTGGCCTGAGTTTGCGTCTCTTCATCCATTCGCGCCGGCGGAACAGAGCAAAGGAACTCGCATCCTGATTGAGCAGCTGTCTTCTTGGCTCGTAGAAATCACCGGGTATGACGCAGTCTCCTTGCAACCAAATGCGGGCAGCCAGGGTGAATTTGCTGGACTACTTGCTATCCGTAACTATCACGATTCACGTGGGGACCAGAACCGAAATATCTGCCTGATTCCATCAAGTGCGCACGGTACAAATGCTGCGAGTGCTGTGATGGCTGGCATGAAGGTTGTCGTTATTGAATGTGATGATCATGGAAATGTTAGCGTTGCTGATTTGAAGGCGAAGATTGCCGAACATGGTTCAGCCCTAGCAGCCCTGATGGTCACCTATCCTTCAACTCACGGCGTATTTGAGTCAGCAATCTCAGAAATCTGCGCTTTGGTACATGATGCAGGCGGTCAGGTTTATGTGGATGGCGCAAATCTCAACGCACTTGTTGGAACATCGCAGCCAGGAAAATTCGGCGCAGATGTTTCGCACCTTAATCTCCATAAAACTTTCTGCATTCCTCATGGTGGCGGGGGACCGGGAGTAGGACCAGTAATCGCGAAATCGCACCTGGCTCCTTTCTTGCCTAACCATCCACTCGATGCCAGCGCAGGTCCTGCAACAGGTCCGGGCCCAATCTCTGCCGCTCCATTCGGATCTGCAAGTATCTTGCCGATTTCCTGGGCCTATATCCGCCTTATGGGGGGAGCAGGACTTACCCATGCAACTGAAGTTGCTATTCTCAATGCGAATTACATGGCTGCAAGACTTCGTGACTCATTCCCAATTCTCTATACAGGGGAGAAGGGGTTGATAGCGCACGAATGCATTCTCGATATCCGTGAAATCACCAAGCTCTCTGGCGTCACAGTTGATGACATTGCAAAGCGATTGATGGACTTTGGCTTCCATGCGCCCACAATGTCCTTTCCTGTAGCAGGAACGCTGATGATTGAACCGACCGAATCCGAAGACATCATTGAGATGAACCGCTTTATCGATGCCATGATTGCAATCCGCTATGAAATTACCGAGATCATGGATGGCAAGGTTGCCGTTGAGGAATCAGCACTTCGCAACGCACCTCATACAATCGGTGCGATTGCATCCAGTGAATGGAACAGAAGTTATTCTCGTGAACGCGGCGCTTTCCCGGCCACTCTGACAGGTTTGATTCCCGGCGAGCTCATCGGTATGAAGGGCAAGTATTGGCCTACCAGCGGCCGTATAGACGGGGCATATGGGGATAGGAACCTTGTCTGTTCCTGCCCACCTGTAGAAGCCTTTGCCTAATTTGTATTACTTTACATAATGTAACTTATCGGCGTTAGGCCGTAAGCGTCGAGATAGCCCCCAAAGCGTTGTCTGCCAGAGCGCTTCGATAACGATTGCCCTGCTCATCTTGGAGACGCCGTTGATGCGTTCTACAAAGGTAATGGGAACTTCAACAAGTTTTGCGCCCGCAAGAGTCGATGCCATAGCCATTTCAATTTGAAAACAATATCCTGTAGCTGTCATCTGATTGAGATTCAACTTCTTCAATAGCGCTGTGCTGTAAACGCGAAAGCCACCAGTGAGATCATTGAGAGGAATCCCAAGCGCTATTCGAGCATACTTGGTACCTGATTTAGAGAGTAATTGTCGACCCTTAGGCCAATTAACAACTGAGCCACCGGGCATCCAGCGAGTGCCCAAGGTTATAGAAATCTCTGCATCTGCTGCATCTAACATCGCTGGAAGATCTTCCACTCGATGTGAACCATCTGCATCCATCGTGACAATATGTGAATACTTGCCAAGAGGTAGAACATGCGCAAAACCTGCGCGGTAGGCAGCACCTAGCCCGGCTTTTCCGGGACGCCTAAGTACCTCGACCCAAGGCAGTTTGAGCGATTCGACAATATCTGCTGTTTTGTCGGGGGAATTGTCATCGAGGATTAAGACATCAAAGTTACGAACTTTATGCAGTTCCTCAAGAGAACGGAGAAGCTCGATGATTGAAGTGGATTCATTGTAGGTTGGAATCAAAATTACCGGTTTCATCACTCTCCTCTCACTACCAATTAAGCGCTGATATTAATCTATCAACGCTTGAACCTAGCCCGTACTCATCCTTCATTGCGTAAATCTTTGATAGGTCCTTAGGGGCCTTCGGCATAGCGATATCAAGTTTTGGCAGGGCTACATTTTTTGCACAGTGAACAAGCGTTGGTGCAATCTTGAGATAATCGGCGCCTTCGATAATCTTCTTGGCAAGGCTCGCAGTGAGCGCCTCATGCCCAGCTCGAGCGCCATTGAGGGCTTCATCAACTGTTGCGAAGTGATTTGCGATGATGGCAGCGCCCTTCTCGCCTATCCCCTTGACTCCAGGCAGACCATCGGATGGGTCACCACGGAACATAGCAAAGAGCGCGTAACGATCACCCGGAATTGCATACTTGTCAGCCACCCATTTGATATCAACGAGATCATGCTGCGATATTCCACGTGCTAGGTAGACGACTTTTACATCGCGGCGATCATCTACGAGCTGAAATAGATCTCTATCCCCGGTAACGATGCGGATAGGGCCCTTCTCTTGCACTGCAAAAGTTGCCATTACATCATCTGCTTCATAATCATCGACGCCGACCATGGGAATTCCAAATTCATCAAGGAGGTCGAGTAGAACAGGAATCTGTGGAGTAAGAGTCTCTGGCTCTTCTTCTTCCTCCCCCTCTTCCTCCAAACGATTTGCTTTGTAATCAGGAAAGAGATCGACTCGCCAAGAAGGTCGCCAATCCCCCTCGATGCAGGCAACGATTCGATTCGGTGAATACATACCTACGAGCCTTGCCGTCATATCGAGGTATCCACGGATTGCATTCACTGGCATACCCGACGGAGATACGAGAGTGTCAGGCATTCCGTAGTAAGCGCGATACCAAAGCGAGGCGCTATCTAGAAGCATGAGAGTCATATATCCCCCAACATATCTGAAATGACTCCACGATCCAATCTTTTGATTCCTTCTTTACATATAGGGCGTAACTCTTCGGATGCACCAGCAATCTGGGTTAACAAATCAATCAGTTGGCGGATGCTGCGGACGAAATCTCCAACAGTCATATCTGTGCCTTTCAAAACGCTGCTGAGTGAATGGCCGTTGGCCCATCGGTATGCGGGATAACAGAATCCAAAATCGGGCTCTCGTTGCGTCTTTACATCAAACTCATTCTCAATATCTTCAAGCTCTACCCAAATTTTTCCTACAGCTGCAAGTGAGTTCGCCACGTTCTGATGGGGCATCTTTGGCGCGTAATTTTCAGCGCTCCGACTCTCATAAATCATCGCAGAGGCGACCGAAAGCAATTCAGGGGCGTTGAGATTGCGCAGCACTCCCCTACGAATTGATTCAGTCAGCAAGAGATCTGATTCCGCATAAATCTTTGCCAGAATCTTGCCTTGCTCGAGAGGTTTTTCACCTTCTATGTAGCCAAGATGTGTCAGTACATTACAGATACGGTCAAAGGTCTTTGCAATCACGTGCGTTCTGTTTTCAACGCGCGCACGAAGCCCATCTGATTCACGGTTGAGGCGATCTGCGCGCTCAGCAAGTCTTGCGTGGGACTCGCGATCACTGCATGAGTGACAGGAATGCTTGCGCAGTGCTCGCCTCATTCCATCAAGTTCGTTCTCCATATGAACTCGTTGACGCTGATCGAATGTTCGTCGTCCGTCTCGCTTGCTCAGTAACTTCTCGAGCTCTTTAATATCTATACGGATCCTTGAATATTCATTGAAATCACCGAGATGGCATTGCGCTGAATCGGTGAGCTCGGCAGCAAGTGATTCATTCTTTCGAATCTGTCTGACTAGTCCAACTACTGCACGGTCGGCTTGAAACTGTGCAAAGGAAGATTCCAATGAGCCACGGGCACGTTCTCGTCCGAATCGAGCGATGAGATTGATGGACATGTTGTAGGTTGGAGTAAAAGATGAGCGGAGCGGATAGGTACGAGTCGAGGCGAGACCGGCAGCAGTTGCTGAATCAACAGTTGGCGACCATTGCACGACCGCATTACCTTCGATATCAATACCGCGACGACCAGCGCGACCAGTTAACTGTGTGTACTCACCTGGAGTAATCGAAACATGCGCCTCTCCATTCCATTTCGTTAACTTTTCTAGCACCACAGTTCTTGCCGGCATATTGATGCCAAGTGCGAGGGTCTCGGTAGCAAAGACTGCTTTAACCAGCCCTCGCTTAAAGAGATCTTCGACTGCACCTTTAAAGCTAGGTAGGAGCCCAGCATGATGTGCCGCAATTCCACGTTCCAATGCGAGCAACCAGTCCCTGTAACCGAGAACTTCCAAATCTTCCTCAGCCAGATTCTGGGTGTATCTCTGTGCTGTCGTAATTATCTCTAAACGTTCCTCAGCACTTGTGAGCTTTATTCCAGCTTGAAGACACTGCTTCACAGAAGCATCGCAACCTGCCCTCGAAAAGATAAAGGTAATTGCCGGTAAGAGATTCTCTCGTTGCAACTTATCGATTATGTCTGCTCGAGTCAGCCGATTATCAGAGTCGCCATATCGATCTCGTCGACCTCGCGGAACCCTAGTTCGCCGGAGCGCTTCTCTTTCTAGTCCGAGAATCTCAGGATTTACCCGACCAGGCTCGGTAAAGAGATCCATAAGACGATTACCGATGAGCACGTGTTGATAGAGCGGAATCGGACGAATTTCAGAGACGATAACTTCGGTACTCCCCCGAACCTCACCTAACCATTCACCAAATTCTTCAGCGTTGGAGACGGTTGCAGATAGTGAGATTACTTGCACGCTCTCCATGAGATGAATCAAAACCTCTTCCCATACGGCGCCTCGGAACTTATCCGCCAGATAGTGGACTTCATCCATCACAACAGAGCCCAAATTGGTCAAAGTTGATGAGTTCGCATAAAGCATGTTGCGAAGAACTTCTGTTGTCATCACAAGGACATCGGCATCGGAGTTGATGTTGGTGTCTCCAGTTAGAAGACCCACACGATCCTCACCAAAACGTTCGACAAATTCAAAGTACTTCTGATTAGAAAGCGCCTTTATCGGTGTCGTATAGAAGCACTTCTTCCCACGAGATAGCGCAGAGAAAGCGGCAAATTCACCAACCACAGTTTTTCCTGCGCCAGTAGGAGCTGCAACAAGAACACCTTTTCCATCTTCGACCGCTTGGCAGGCTTGAATTTGGAAGTCATCGAACCCAAACTCAAATTGGCTAATAAACTCAGTTGTCAGTGGATGGCTGCCACGTTTCTTCGCTGCGGCATATCTCTCGGCAGGGGTTGCTACAGACTCCACGTTAGCCCAGCCCCTCTTACACATTCGGCCGAGATCGGCGCAGCGCCAATTCTTTCACCATCTGCATATGCGATGGCCGATGCAGTGAGTTTTACCTTGGTACTCCTCACAATCCGTACCTTTGGATGCGAGATATGAGAGCCTGAATAAACCTTTGGAAAGACCTTGAGAAACTCGACTTTGCTGACTGGTTCAAGAATCATGACATCAAAGAGGCCATCGTTGAGTTGCGCTTGAGGGCATACATACATGCCACCTCCGTAGGAGCGCCCATTCCCAATAGCTATCAACATCGCCTCAGTGGAGATTCTCTCGGTATCAAGCTCAATCTCATATCGAAGCGGTTGGAATCTTGGAAGTTCGAGGGCAATGGCGACGTTGTATCGCTGAGGCCCCTTTGGCCAGGAGAGCGAATTTGCTCGTTCATTTACGACTGAATCAAAGCCAGTGCTGAGTATCGCGGCAAACCATTCGGAATCTACGTTACCTAAATCGATTGGTTTAGGAGTCTCGTTGATTACTCTATCTAGATAGCCGGTGATGTCATCGAGCGACCAACCCAGAGTCCTGACTATGTCGTTACCAGTCCCTGCTGGCATCACGGCAAAGGGAATACTTCGTGGGACTACTAACTGCAAGACGAGATGAGCCAGGCCATCACCACCGACACAGATCACTCCAGAGCATTGATTCGAAGAGAGAAAGGTCTCTAAATCCTTTTTGAGTTCGTCAGCTGTGGCCCCAGAGAAAGTCTGATACTGGATTTCGCGCTGTGCGAAATATTGAATTACTTCCTGGCCGACTATTGCACCCTTACCGTGTCCGGATTTTGGATTGATAGCAATCGCCCACATAGGACGACCCTATCGGCTATTCGGTAATGGCGGTCGGTGTATCAATCTTTGTGCTGGAAATTTCGATTGCTTCTGCTTTTCTATCGCGCTTTTTATCTACCAACACCGCTATTCCCCCAGCCATGAAGTAGAAGAGAATCAGTGGAGCCGAGAGAAGAACCATGCTAAGCGGATCTGCAGTTGGTGAAAATGCAGCTACCACCAGACAGATAGAGAAGATCCACGCGCGCCAAGGCTTGAGAATTGTTCGTCCGCGTAAGAAACCAATGAGATTGAAGGTGAGTAGGAAGATCGGAAGTTCAAAGGCGAGTCCGACAAGGAGAATGAGGCGTAGAACGAAATCAAGATAATCATCGAAGCGAACGAGGTTACTCACCGCATCCGGAGTAAAACCAAAGAGAGCCGTAATTGCGACTGGAAGAATGAGGTAACCGAGAGTTGCACCCATGACAAAGAATGGAGTAGCTGCGGTAACAAAGAGAACGCTATTTCTCTTCTCTTTCCTATGAAGCGCTGGTGCGATGAAAGCCCACAGTTGATAGAGCCAGAATGGAGCCGAAACAATCACAGCGGTAAGGAGTGCGACCTTTATTTGCAGGTCTAGAGGCCCAAGTACCCCGCTGATGTAGAGCGCTCCGCAACTGGCAGCGCCTGAAGCTTGAGCAGCACGAAGATCGCAGACAGGTTTAGCCAAGGTGACGATAATTGAATTGTAGAAATACCATCCCCCACCAAATGCCACGACAATTGCGATTGCTGAATTGAGAACTCTTTTTCTTAGTTCTCGTAAGTGGTCGATGAGCGGCATCTGTCCATGTGAAGATGCCATCAGATTACTTCTCTTTTTTGCCGTCTTCTTCAATAACTGAATCGTCGGCCTTCATCTCTTTCATCTCACTCTTGAAGATTCGCATGGAGCGACCGAGTGAACGAGCAGAGTCAGGTAGACGCTTTGCACCGAAAAGCACCAGTACAACTACGAGAAGGATGACTATCTCTCTTGGACCTAAATTCATCTTGGGAACTCCTTAGCGTCAGATTTGAGCCTAGATTACACCAGACATCTTTGAATGGGTAGGCGGGGAAGCTAATCAGCGTAACGATTGAGTATCAATCCCGCTCTTCTTGCAACTTCGCTTCTTATCTCTGTGGGCGAGAGTAATTCCACAGCCCCACCAGAGGCCAGAACTGATCTCTCAATCCAATGGCGAGAGAAGGATGTCCCCGAGAAACTACTACGGGCTTGTACATCCATTCGTTCAAATCGCTCAGCAACATCACGGGAAGACTCAACTACTCGCAGTTCGAAACTAGTCTTTTCGGCGCTAGATGTAGAAGCGTGAGAAGGTCTCTCTACTTCAATAAGTTTCGCTGATTGAATTCTATCGACTCGGAAGTGGCGGAAATCTTCCGCTGTGAAGCAGTACGCATGCAGGTAGCTGCAGCCCTGGCTCTCAATAATTTCAACTGGGAGAACTTCTCTCGAGGTGATTTCATCTTTATAGAGTGAGTGATAGGAAATGCTCAAACCACCTCGATCTGAAATTGCACTACGTATAGAGCTCTCTATTCCCTGGTCTATGTGAGACAGCGCAGACAAGGCAGATGGAAGATTGACTAGTTCTGCTATGCGCTTGGCGAGAACATCTATAGCCGCCAGCAGATCTGTCCTGTCATTTGAAATAGTCGAACGTAGAAGATCTAGTCCAAGTACCAAGGCAACGCCCTCTTCGTGCGTGATTGAGCGCGGCTTTGCCAACGTGGGGGCATTTCGAATAGTGACATATCCGGATTCAAACTCTAAATCCATTAATTCAAGCGGTGTATATCCGGGTAACCCACACATCCATAGAGTCGTTAAGTCACTCACCATCTGTTCGGTTGAAACTTCAAATGCTTCAGCCAACTCTGATAGAGGGATGCCCTGATGAGTATTGATGTAAGGAACAAGATCAAGCAATCTTGCAGCGCGTTCTAGTGGATTAGAGTTCTTTTTACTCTCGTTCTTAGCCATGGCTACCTACCAAAGCCTTAAGTGATTCAACAATCCGTATTCGCAACTCTTCTGGGCCATGCACATAGGCATCTTCGCCATGCCAAAGAACTAGCGCAGATAGCGTCTTCACATCAAGGATAGGAATCTGGACTTGGTCCCATTCCCCCATCGATTTGGTGGCTGTTGCGAGAGCTCGCAGTGAGGTGCACTTACCTTTTCGGAGATCAATGGTTGCTATAAGCGCAGAATCTGACTCAAACACTTGGCTCGCCTCAAATCCTTCAGGAATTTCAAAGTCCTTCGGCCCTTTGTGGACACTGAAACCCTCTAACACTCGGTCAAAACGAAATGTTCGCATCTCCTGCACGGCTTGGTCTACACCCGTGAAGTACCAGAATCCAGAGCGCGTAGATAAACCAATTGGAATGACTCGTCTACTTTCACTCGACAAGTCATGCCCTCGATAGAGAAACTCCAATACTTGACGATCTGCTATAGCGCGAGTGACAACCGTGATATCAAACTCCGAATTGGATATTGAAGGAATTGAACCGGGTAAATTGCCTTCATCTAGTGGGAATCCAAGTGAGCTGAGTTTGACCAATGCGCGCTGTGCTGCATCGCTGAGTGAAGCTCCCTGCCATGCTTTTGCAGCAAGTGATAGAAGTGATACTTCCAGGGCCGTGATTGCGCCAAGATCTAGTTGATAACTCTCCTGCTTTATTCGATAGCCAGCTTCGTCGTTGAAGAGTGGGTCAAAACTTCCCACTTCAATATCGATACCAAGAGATCGAAGGTCGTCCTTATCTCGCTCAAACATTCTCTCTTTAGATTCGGCGCTACCTTCGTAGCCCTCGACAGTCTTGAAAATCTCGGATTTGGTGATGTATCTCTTTGTTGCAAGGAGTGCAATCGTTAGATTGATAAGTCTTTCACTCTTCCGGGACACCGTAAGCGCCCTTTGCTGGTCGGCGTCTGCGCGGAAGAACATCTACTCCGGGGGCCATTCTCCTGCTCTGAATAAGAAATCCTGTATGTCCAATCATTCTTTGCTGTGGGCGCACTGCAAGTCCCTCATGGTGCCAGCCGCGAACAATAGTTTCTGAGCTCTCGGGTTCAGTGAAATGTCCATCTTCCTTGAGCGCTTCAGCTGTTGCTGACAACTGCGTCGTTGTCGCAACGTATGCAAGAAAGACTCCACCAGGTCTAAGAACTTCAGCTGCTTTGGCGACACACTCCCAAGGCGCAAGCATGTCGAGTATCACGCGGTCGTACTGGGTTGAAAGTTCCTGATCTTGTAGTGAGCCAACTTCAAGCTTCCAATTGTCTGGCTTTGCACCAAAATAATTTGAAACATTCGCTGTTGCATTTTCAGCAAAGTCTGTTCGTCTCTCAACTGAGTGAACACTCCCCTGTGGCCCTACTGCGCGCAGAAGCGAAAGCGTAAGTGCACCGCTTCCTACCCCAGCTTCGAGCACTCGCGCACCAGGATAAATATCGGCAACCCCAACAATCATCGCCGCATCTTTGGGATAGACAATGGTTGCACCGCGTGGCATAGAGAGAACGTAATCTGCCAGCAACGGAATAAAGGCGGTGAACTTTAAGCCTGCAGTTGTGGTCACTACTGAACCTTCAGGAAGACCAACTAAATCATCGTGGTTAATCCAACCTTTATGGGTATGCCACTCTTTGCCTGGCGTGATTGTGAAGCTATATAGCTTGCCCTTTGGGTCGGTAAGTTGAACTCGATCGCCAATTTGGAAATAGCCGGGAGTAGACACAGCAGTATCTTAGGTGAAAGCCGCCTCTTTTGGTCAGGCCTGCGCTGTATCGTGCGCACAATGGAGATGTTGCGGTTATCCCCCAGTCGAATCAATGACTTCACAAACTGTCCGCAGTTATACAAATACCGCGCCATTGATCAGTTGCCAGAACCGCCGAGTATCGATGCTGAACGCGGAAAGCTCATCCATGCAGTGCTTGAAGATCTCTTTGAACTACCTGCTGCAGAGCGAACAATTGATTCAGCGCGCGCTGCGTTACCTATTCGCTGGCAAACTGCTCTCTCTGAAAAACCTGAGCTGGCAACTCTGGTGTTAGATGAGAAAGAGTGGCTAGATCGCGCCACTTCGCTATTGCAGAGCTACTTTGGTCTCGAGCAGCCCCATACCTTTGAATCCACCTATCGCGAACTTCATCTCGAACGAAACTTAAGCGATGAGATGTATCTCCATGGTTACGTTGACCGCATAGATGTCGCCCCAACGGGTCAGGTACGTATCGTTGATTACAAAACTGGTAAGTCACCAAAACCGGGTTGGGAAGAGAAAGCTCTTTTTCAACTACGCGTGTATGCACTGCTCTATTGGCAGAATGAAGGAGTACTCCCCTCCCTGCTCCAACTGATCTATCTTGGTGATTCACAACTTATCAAGAGTTCACCGACTGAAGCACAGCTTTTGAGCACCGAGAAGATTCTCAAAAATATTGGCTCAGAGATTTTGACAGCTATTGAAACCAATCATTTTCCGACTAAGAAATCGCGCCTCTGCGATTGGTGCTTCTTTAAGACGATCTGCCCCGCACATGTAAAGCCTTAATGGCTAGTTGGCGTTGAAGTACTTGGCTTCCGGGTGATGAACAATAATCGCTGAAGTGGATTGTTCTGGATGCAGCTGGAACTCTTCAGAGAGTTCAACGCCGATACGGCCTGGTTCTAGTAATTCGCACAGTTGGGTCTGTTGTTCGATATCTGGGCATGCGGGATATCCAAACGAATATCGTGAACCGCGATAACCTTGATCAAGAATCCCCTGAATATCTGGAGCATCATCCCCACGGACTGACATCTCTTCACGAATTCGCGCGTGCCAGTGCTCTGCAAGCGCTTCAGTCAGTTGAACTGACAGACCATGGAGTTCGAGATACTCACGATAAGCA
Organism: Candidatus Nanopelagicaceae bacterium; assembly: GCA_965267965.1. Taxonomy (GTDB): domain Bacteria; phylum Actinomycetota; class Actinomycetes; order Nanopelagicales; family Nanopelagicaceae; genus Planktophila. The sequence continues at coordinate 699,159 of OZ254131.1, read as the reverse complement.
TTTGCGGCGAATAGTTCATTTGCTGCCTTACTTACTGTATTTCCCATCGTCACAACGTGGAAGGCAACGACGTCAACTTTTCCGGATTCGCGGGATGCAAAGAAATCAGAGAGACAAAGTCTGCGATCGCGTCTCTGTCGTGGGAATGAGAAGCGCACACGCTCTTTTCCTTTGTCAGCCCCTTCATGATGCAAAATCACCAAGTCATTACCCTCGGAGACGCAAGGGAAATATCCATAAACAACGGCTGCCTCTAGCCAGCCTTTCGATTGAACTTCATTAAGGAGCGCACGTAATCGAGGGCGACCTTCAGTTTCGGCCATCGCTTCGTACTCGCCGCGAGCTCCCTTAAGGCCCCATTGGCCCATGAAGAGTGCGCGCTCATCGAGCATTCCTACGTAATCTGCAAGTGGGATGCCTTTAACGATTCGTGAACCATAGAAAGGCGCCTCTGGAATATCAATATCCACTGCAACATCGCTGCGACGTGTATCAATCTCGGTTGGCTCATCTGGGCGTGCAACTGCCTTCACTTTTCTCTCACGCAAAGCCGGAAGAGCTGCGCCTTCATCGCCTCGTTTCACTGCCATGATGGCATCCATCAGGCGGAGACCTTCAAAGGCATCGCGTGCGTAGCGAACTTCTCCAGGAAAGACACCTGCCAAATCCTGCTCAACAAATGCGCGGGTAAGAGCTGCGCCGCCGAGAACGATTGGCCACTTTTGATCGAGTCCACGAGAAGTGAGCTCTTCTAAGTTCTCCTTCATGATGACAGTCGATTTCACAAGAAGGCCTGACATCCCAATCGCGTCAACTTCATTCTCTTGGGCCGCATCGATAATCTGATTAATCGTCTGTTTGATTCCGATGTTGACTACCTGGTAACCGTTATTGGAGAGAATAATGTCGACTAGATTTTTTCCAATATCGTGAACGTCTCCTTTTACAGTAGCCAGCAACATTCTGCCGCGACCGGCATCACTGGTCTTCTCCATGTGCGGCTCAAGATAGGCGACAGCTGATTTCATCACTTCAGCGCTCTGCAGAACGAAGGGAAGTTGCATCTCACCCTTACCAAAGAGCTCGCCAACGACCTTCATGCCTTCAAGTAAATGATCATTGATGATTGTGAGCGGCTTAATTCCTTCTGCCATCGCAGTATCAAGGTCATCGGTCAGGCCGACCTTCTCACCATCGATAATGCGCCGCTCTAAACGCTCTTTCAGAGGAAGAGCTGCTAGTTCTGAGGCGCGAATGTTTCTCGAAGCAGCAAGTTCGACGCCTTCGAAGAGTTGCAGGAACTCGCTCAGAGGGTCGTAGGTGCAATTCTCGCCGTCGAAGGTACGGCGATCGTAGATGAGGTCGAGTGCGACTTCCTTCTGACGTGCATCGATGCGGGCCATCGGGGTGATTTTTGATGGATGCACAATTGCAGAGTCCAGGCCCGCTTCTACACATTCGTGTAGAAAGACGGAGTTCAGCACAACACGCGCCGCCGGATTGAGTCCGAAGGAGACATTGCTAACGCCCAGAGTCGTCTGTACTTCAGGAAACTCTTCTTTAAGAGATCTAATTGCAGTGATTGTTTCGAGTCCATCGCGACGAGTCTCTTCTTGTCCTGTCGCGATCGGGAAGGTGAGGGTATCGATCAAGATATCTCCGACCTGAACTCCCCAGTTTTCAGTAAGATCCTTAATCAAGCGTCGAGCAACTCGTAATTTCCATTCTGCAGTACGTGCTTGTCCCTCTTCATCAATCGTTAAGGCAACAACCGAGGCTCCATGTTCTTGGACAAGCGGCATAATTCGAGCAAAACGTGAAGTTGGTCCATCGCCATCTTCGTAATTGACTGAGTTGATTACGCATCGTCCACCCAGCGCCTCAAGACCGGCCTTCAGCACTGCTGGTTCGGTCGAGTCGAGAACAATCGGCAAAGTGGATGAAGTTGCAAATCGTGAGGCAATCTCAGTCATATCTCTGACACCGTCTCGGCCAACATAATCAACAGAGAGATCGAGCATATGCGCGCCATCTCGAATCTGATCTCGCGCTATCTCAACACATGTGGACCAATCTTCGGCAACAAGGGCATCTCTAAAGGCGCGCGAACCATTGGCATTGGTGCGCTCACCGATAGCCAAGTAGGTTCTATCTTGTCTAAAAGGAACGTACTGATAGAGGGACGATGCGCCAGGTTCAATCTCAATGGTGCGTTTCTTAACGGTGTGACCTGAGAGTCGATTGACTACCGCAGCAAGGTGGGCTGGAGTTGTGCCACAGCAACCGCCTATCAAAGTAATCCCATAATCGTTGACAAAGGTTTCTAGCGCTGTTGCCAACTCTTCTGGTCCTAGTGGATATTCAGCACCTTTGGCGCCAAGAATTGGAAGTCCGGCGTTGGGCATTACTGAGATGGCAGTATGTGAATTCTTCGACAGGTAACGCAGGTGCTCGGACATCTCAGCTGGCCCTGTAGCGCAATTTAATCCGATGAGATCAATGTTCAGTGGTTCTAGCGCATTAAGCGCAGCGCCGATTTCAGAACCAAGCAACATCGTTCCAGTTGTTTCAACTGTTACTTGGGCGATGATGATGACGTCGCGAGCTGATTCAGTCACCGCAAGACGAGCCCCATTCACAGCAGCCTTTGCTTGCAGAAGATCTTGCGTTGTTTCAATCAGAAGGGCATCGCTTCCTGAATCAACTAAGCCCTTTGAAGCCGTGTAGTAGGCATCCTTCAATTTCTCGTAAGAAGTATGCCCAAGACTTGGAAGCTTGGTTCCGGGACCGAGTGAACCGAGTACGAAGCGAGGTTTTTCGGGTGTGCTGAATGCATCAGCTGCCTCGCGTGCAATCTTTCCTCCCGCGAAGGCCAGTTCGTAGATACGATCTTCAATCCCGTACTCGGCAAGGTTTGCCCAGTTTGCACCGAAGGTATTTGTTTCGATGGCATCGACTCCAACGGCCAGGTACGCATCGTGAACAGAGCGAACTAGATCAGGTCTCGTAACATTAAGAATCTCATTACAGCCTTCATGGTTCTGAAAATCCTCAAGAGATGGATCAGCGGCCTGCAACATTGTTCCCATTGCTCCATCAGCGATTACAGTTCGCTGAGCTAAGGCCTGACGAAGAAGGCCAGGGTTGCTATGGCTCTTATCTCTCGTCACAGAGCGCAGGTTACCCTAAGGTATCGATATGGAGATTCTTCAAATTCCAGTTCTGCGCTCACCAGTGATGGTTATCGCCTTCTCAGGATGGAATGATGCAGGAGAAGCAGCATCTGGTGCTGCTTCTCACTTGCTTGGATGTTGGACCGACCCTGAATTTGATGTTGTTCCAGAGCTCATCGCTGAAGTCGATCCAGAGGATTTCTATGACTTCCAAGTAAATAGGCCGATGGTTTATGTCGATGATTCAAGTATCAGAAATCTCACTTGGCCCGGAACACAAGTCTTTGCGCTAGCCACACCATCTCTTCCTCACGATTTCATTGTTGTTCGCGGAGTTGAGCCATCAATGAAATGGAAGACTTTTGCATCGGGTCTATTGGATCTGGCTGATGATTGCGAAGTCGATCTTGTTATCACTCTCGGTTCGATGTTGGCAGATACTCCGCATACAAGGCCCATCACCGTCAGTGGTAGTGGTGCTCATCCCGATATCGCGAAGCGGCTAGGCGTAGAAATCAGTAAGTATGAAGGTCCCACTGGAATCCTCGGAGTTATTCAAGATGCTTGCGTACGCCGCGGCATCGACGCCATCTCGCTTTGGGCCGCAATCCCCCACTACGCATCAAACTCGCCTTCACCAAAAGCTTCGCTTGCTCTTGTAAATGCCTTAGAGGATTTCCTTGACATCTCAGTCCCACAGGGAGAACTCCCTGATGAAGCTACCGAATGGGAAGAAGAAGTAACAGAGCTAGCTAAAGAAGATTCTGATGTTGCTGAATACGTTAAAGCGCTAGAGGAAAGTAAGGATGCAGTTGACCTGCCTGAAGCAACCGGTGAATCAATAGCGCGCGAACTAGAGCGATTCTTGCGCCGACAAAACGATAAGTAACTCGCTACAGGGCAATCCCTAGCAGAGTGTCTAGAGCTCTGGAGAGTTCACCCGCGCTTCCTCCAGTAGACCCTGATTCTGTGTCGTTCATCCACTTCTCAATAACTGCTAAGGCGCCAGCCGTATCTAAATCCCTAGCAAGGCATCTGATGATGTCGGCGATTACTGCATCAGTAGGCGCAACCTCCATCTTTGCCAGATTCAACTGCAGCCGATCGATAGCAGCAATGGATTGGTTCAAAATGAATGTACTCCACATGGCATCTTCACGATAGTGGCGATTTAAGAGCGCCCATCGAATGGACATTGGGTTTACCCCTTCAGAGATCAACTTTGAAACGAAGACTAGGTTGCCCAGTGACTTACTCATCTTCTCACCATTCAAACCGATCATTCCAGTATGAACATAATGTCGCGCAAATGACTGACCTGTCATCACCGCACTCTGTGCTGCTGACATTTCGTGGTGAGGGAAAATTAAATCTGACCCACCTCCCTGAATATCAAGTGAGAAATCAGCGTCTGAATTTGGCTCTAAGTAATGAAGCGCTATAGCGCTACATTCGATATGCCATCCGGGTCTACCTTTTCCGAAGGGGCTAGGCCAGGTTGGTTGTTCTGGTTTTGAGGTGAGCCAGACAAGCGCATCGAGTGGGTGTTCCTTACCCGCTTTCTGAGGATCTCCCCCACGTTCGGCAAATATTTTTAGAGCTTCATCGCTATTGAGATGGGAGCGCTCACCAAAGTGGTGGTCTGCATGAACGCGGAAGTACTTATCTCCGTTTACAAGGTAAGTGCTCTTCTGAGCATCTAGCGCTGCGATAGCGCCAATAACCTGTGGCATAGCCTCGACTACGCCGATGTAATGATCGGGTGGAATCACATGAAGATCGCTCATGTCGCCTCGAAAGAGATCGATCTGAGAATTGGCAAGTTGTTTCCAATCAACGCCGTCACGTTCGGCTCGCTCCAAAAGCGGATCATCGATATCGGTGATGTTCTGGACAAACCGAACCGTTGAACCGGTTGCCTTCAGGTAACGGATGATGACGTCAAAGGTGAGGTAAGTGGCCGCGTGACCGAGATGGGTTGCGTCATATGGAGTTATTCCGCAGACATAAATCCGATAAAGATCCTGATCTGGAATTGCCTTCAACTGTTGCTCTGCCGAGTCAAAGAGAGATAGCGCTGGAATTTGAAAGCGCTCAGAGAGTTCAGGAATGTAAACAGATGGCCAAGAGCGCATGAGCAAACCTTACTTTAGAAGGGAGGCCACGGTACTGCTGGCCAATCTTCACTTGGCGCAGGGAATTCTCCGGATGAAAGCAAGCGTTCAACTCGTTCGATGAGAGCTTGGTACTCGTTCTCGGTTACGAGGTGAACTATCTCTGTGGTGCGTAGATTGAGATGACCGAGCAATTGGGTCAGCTCTAACTTTTCAGTATCAGTCAGTGGCACATTTGCCCATTGCCATAAGACTGTTCGCAACTTATCTTCCTCGTGGAAAGTAACTCCATGATCGCAACCCAGCACCCGGCCATCCTTAGTGGGAAGTAGATGTCCAATCTTTCTATCCGTGTTATTGATTATCGCGTCAAAGAGCGCCAACTTTCTTAGTCGAGCATCATCCGTGCGATAAAAGAGTGCAAGATCAACATCTTCATCAATGTCAATCCACTGCTGAACCATTCCTTCACCGAAGGGTCCGTCACGAAGAACTGTTACTGGAATGAGGTTCCAACCAATAAGTTCTGAGAGTAAGTAGCTGGCGTATTCGCGAGAAGCAAGATTGCCATCTGCAAAATCCCATAAAGGTCGCTCTCCTGCGATTGGTTTGTAAATGACTGAAAGTTCATTGCCATCATGGGTACAACTCCCAAAGAGGGTTGCATTGGAAGCATCGACAAGCCTTCCTGAAATCTTGATCTCACCTACCAATAAGTGTTGGCGAACTTCTTCTAAGGACTTCATCAGCGACGATATCCATTCGCACGAGGACAGAGATGTCCTCGTGGATCAATCGGTCCGCCACAAAATGGGCAGGGCTGACGACCGGCACTCACGACCGAGTTGCATCTTTTGCAGAAACGGTCGGCTTCAGATGGTGAGATAAGAACTCGAAGAATGTCTTGGTCACCAGTGAGGTCGTCAACATCGATAAATTCTGGATTGTCACCATCATTTTCAGAGACAGCTTGGAGATCTATCTGAATTAATTGCCTATCCCCTTCGAAGGCAAGACCAATCACTCCAACCCGAAACTCTTCTTCAATCGGCGTATCGAGCGGTGCGCCATCCTGAGGTAGTTTTACGATGATTGTCGTTGGATCACTCTGCTTGATTTCACGAATCATGTATTGCAGGCGTTCTGAGAGCGCTTGAACTTGGGCCTTCTCTAGAGAGATTGAAATCAGACGTGTTCTATCTCTTGCCTGCATGAAGAAGGTTCGCTCCCCAGGCTGGCCAACTGTTCCGACAGTGAACCGTTCTGGTTCCTCGAACAGTATTACTCGTGAAGTCATCTCTTCTTTCCCTTAGCAATTCCACTGCCTCCACCTAGGAGCGCCTTGCCAACCTTTTTCGAGGTAAGTAACGGCGCAATGCACGTGGTGGTGTCGTTGTAGGCAAGCAGGCGACCGTGGTTACCATCGAAATCAATCACTGTCAGGGATGCTGGATTAATAATGAGATTCTGGAAAGAATCTAGTGGAAGGCCAATGAGCGAGGCCACGGTGGACTTGATAATGTCGCCGTGACTGACAAGGAGGAAAGATCCTGTCTTCTTCTTTGCGTGGAGCGCCTTGATGGATGAAAGTGCCCTCTTCTGAGCGCCTTTGATTCTCTCACCATCAGGAAATTGCACTTTGCTCGGCGTAGATTGGATAACTTTCCAGAGTGGATCTCTTGAAAGTCGCGAGAGCTTGCGACCGCTCCAGAGCCCATAATCGACCTCGTTAAGGTTGTCGTCCAAGCCATATTCGCCAATACCTTTTGAAAATGGCGATTGCAACCATGGATTAATAGTCTGTGAGCAGCGTTCCATAGGACTCACACGAATCTCATCGAAGGAACTAGCGCCTAAACGATCGATCAATGAATCTGCTTGAGATAACCCGGTCTTACTCAGAGTAACTCCTGGTAGACGTCCAGATAAAATCCCTAAATCATTTGCGGTCGAGTGTGCATGACGTAGAAACACTAAACGACTCATAGAACCTAGATTAGCGGTGATTATTGCTAAGGTCTCTCTCATGGAAATGCGCAGAGCTGGCAATAGCGGGCTGACTCTCTCTCGCTTGGGTCTTGGAACAATGACCTGGGGACGCGATACCGATACCCACGAAGCGGCCGACCAATGTCGCGCTTATATCGAGGCTGGAGGAAATTTCTTCGATACTTCTCCTACTTATGGCGATGGTGATAGTGAACGAGTCCTTGGGGGCCTTATCGGAACGCTCTTTAAGCGCGAGGAAGTCGCCATTGCGACAAAGGCAGGTGCGTCATTTCAAGATGGATTACGGACAATCAACAACTCGCGTAGCGCACTTATCGCCGAGCTCGATAAATCCCTCGCGCGCCTAGAAACGGATTATCTCGATCTCTGGCAAGTGCACTCGTGGGATTCAGTCACACCTCTTGAAGATACGTTATCTGCTCTTGATTACGCATTCTCTTCTGGAAAAGCTCGCTACGTCGGCCTCTGTAACTTCTCCGGTTGGCAGAGCGCTCGTGCAGCAACAGTTCAAGAGAGCAATACAGCAAAGGCGCCGATCGCTTCGGTTCAAGTCGAATACTCATTGCTTAATAGATCTGCAGAAGAAGAGGTTCTCGCCTGTGCCAATCAAGTCGGCCTAGGTTTTCTCGCTTGGGCGCCTCTTGGTCGAGGTGTTCTGACAGGAAAGTATCGAAAGGGGATCCCAATAGATTCCCGCGCAGCTGCCCCTCACTTTGTAAAACATGTAGAGCCATATCTCAATGAAAGCTCTGCCAGAATAGTTGAAGCAGTATCCGCTGCAGCAGAAGGTCTCGGCTTTGCTCCTCTTGAAGTGGCCCTAGCTTGGGTCCGAGATACTCCCGGCGTTACTTCAGCGATTGTGGGCGCAAGAACAGGTGCGCAACTTCGAGGTGTGCTCAAATCAGAAGAAATCACGCTTCCACCAGTCGTCAGAGAAGCGTTAGATGAAATCTCTCGCTAACAATTCTCCAAAAAGTTCTCAAGAACCCTCACGCCAAATTCAAGCCCGCTAATCGGTACCCGCTCATCCACGCCATGAAAGAGCGCCATGAAGTCAAGATCGGGTGGAAGTTGTAGCGGGCTAAAGCCATAACCAATAATCCCTAATTCAGAGAGCGCCTTATTATCGGTACCGCCGCTCATGAGATAAGGAACAGGAATTCCCTCGGGGTCAAAAGTCGTGATGGCCTTACACATCGCTTCCACCAGATCACCTTCGAAATCAATCTCTAGAGCGATATCACGCGAGATGGTTTCAATGGAGATATCTGGACCAATAATCTCTCGAATGGTTTTATTCAACTCATCCTCATAACCAGGAAGAAAGCGTCCATCGATGACGGCGCTGGCGCTACCCGGAATCACATTTGCTTTGTACCCTGCTTCAAGCATCGTCGGATTAGCTGTGTTCTGCAAGGTAGCGCCAATCATTCTTGCCGTTGGTCCTATCTCAGCAAGAAGTGGTCGCAAATCTGATTCGTCATATTTCTTTCCTGTTGCCTGCGCAATCTTTGAGAAGAGAATCTTTACAGTCTTGGTGTACCTCTGTGGCCAGTCATAACGTCCAATCTTCGCGACTGCCTCAGAAATGGATGTGAGCGCATTCTCGTCATTCATCATCGATCCATGGCCGGCGCGACCTTGTGCGGTCAATCTCATCCAGTGAATCCCTTTTTGTGCAGCTTCCACAAAGTAGAGACGCTTTCCATCAGCCACTGTTACAGAGAAGCCACCGACCTCAGAGATCGCTTCCGAACAGCCGGCAAAGACCTCAGGATGTTGAGCAGCCATCCAACGTGAACCGAAAGTCATACCTGCTTCTTCATCTGCAAAGAAAGCCAGAACGATATCTCTTGGCGGCTTGTATCCACTCTGTGCCCACTTGCGAACAATCGCTAAAATCATCGCATCCATATTCTTCATATCGACGGCGCCGCGACCCCAGATCATTCCGTCGCGGATCTCGGCGGCAAAGGGATCTACCGACCAATCCGCGGCATTTGCTGGCACTACATCAATATGTCCATGGACAACTAATCCGGGGCGGGATGAGTCACTTCCAGGTAGTCGGGCAATGACATTGCAACGATTTGGAGCTGATTCATAAATTTCAGATTTGATTCCAACTTCGGCTAGAGATGCAACGATGTATTCGGCGACTGCTTTCTCGTCACCTTTACCTTCACCGAAATTAACCGAAGGAATCCGGATTAAGTCTTGGCAAATCTTCACAACTTCGGTTTCGAGGTTCATGGGGTAATTCTGCCTGTAATCTCTACTAAAAAAGGGTCTTTTGCGTGAGAGCCTTCACGTTGCTATCGTTACCCAGTTATTTCGACCCAAACGCGTAAGATATTGCTTATAGCGAGCGGGTACTCGTCCGGGTGGCGGAATTGGCAGACGCGCTAGCTTGAGGTGCTAGTGCCCGCAAGGGCTTCGGGGTTCAAGTCCCCGTTCGGACACAGTTATGGTGGTTAGTAGTTATGGCGACAATCAGGACGTGAATCTAGATAACGCGCTGTCGTTAATCCGCGAGATTCCGAATTACCCGCAACCGGGAATTCTCTTTCGAGATATCACTCCACTTCTCGCCGATAAAGAAGCTTTTGCAATTGTTACAGAGTCGCTACTTTCGTGTGATCTTGCAGCAACCCACATCGCAGGTATTGAGGCTCGTGGTTTTATCCTGGCAAGTGCGATGGCTAGTAAAGCCAGCGCAGGATTTGTGCCGATCAGAAAAGCCGGCAAATTGCCCCATGAAGTCTTTAGCCAGAGTTACTCACTTGAATATGGGAACGCCACTCTCGAGATTCATCAGGATGCGCTAGAGAACGCAGAGAAGGTTCTTCTCGTAGATGACGTTCTGGCTACAGGTGGAACGATTCTGGCTGCGTTGGCGCTCATTAAGCAGGCAGGTGGAAACATTTCTCACATCTGTGTTCTCCTTGAAATCACGGGGTTACGCGGGCGTGAGCGTATTGCAGAGCGATTCCCAGAGATGCATATTCATTCTTTGGTGCAAGTGTGAAACGTATTCCTCAAATCCAAGCGTTACGCGCTCTTGCCGCAGTTCTTGTAGTCATCTATCACGCAAAGGTGATTCCTGGCGGTTATATCGGTGTAGATATCTTCTATGTGATCTCAGGATTTCTGATTACCGGACTATTACTCAGAGAGCTAGATGGAACTGGAGCACTGGCTCTCAAGTCCTTCTATCTCAGGCGAATTAAACGTCTCCTACCAACGTCATTCTTCGTTCTCTTTGTTACCGCAATAGTTGCATGGTTGGTGTACCCAACAACGCTACGTCATGGGTTGGGTAAAGATATTGCTGCAGCTGGTGCATATGTATCCAACTATCTATTTGCCCTTTGGCAAATGGATTACCAGAATCTCAACACAACTCCCCCAGTTGTCATTCACTATTGGTCCTTGGCTGTTGAAGAGCAGTTCTATCTCTTTTGGCCTTTCATAATTCTCGCTCTCTATAGATTCGGCGCACGCAAGGCAGTCTTTCTAGGAGTTGCTGGATTTACCGCATCCTCGTTTCTTCTGAGTCTCTATCTCACGCCGCGTGAACCGATCTGGTCCTTCTACTCACTGCCAACAAGAGCATGGGAACTTGGTGTCGGGGCGCTCCTACTCTTCATACCAAAACGGATTAGATTTTCTTCAAACTATGGGTGGATCGCCCTTGGACTTCTTGTTTACGGAACGCTCGCATTCACTGACAAGACGCCTTTTCCAGGAACCGCAGCGCTGGTTCCTGTTATCGCAACAGCACTTGCCATAGCTTCCTTGAACAATTGGCCGCAAGCTCTGAATCGCGTAGGAAACTTGAAGGTAGTGCAGTGGCTTGGTGAAATTTCTTACCCTCTCTATCTGTGGCACTGGCCGGTCTTAGTAATCCCCTCTGTTGCATGGGGACGCTCTCTGCAACCTTATGAACTTCTCCTCTGCGTGCTTTTGACCGCGCTTTTGGCAGATCTCACTCATCGTTTCATCGAAGATCCGATTCGTTATTCAAAACCGCAACCGCGTTTAATCGTGAAATCAGGCGCCGCCGCGACAGCTGCCTCGTTAATCATGGGCGCGGCTATCTACTTCTCCTTCAATGATCGAATCACTTTAGATAACGGTCGCTCTTACTCCGTGGGTGAAATGATTAAACGCCCCGTGATCTACGACGATAATTGCCATGTAAACAATGGAGAAACACTCTCACCAGAATGCACATACGGTACGAAGGGGGCTAAGAAGAAGGTAGTTCTCTTTGGTGATTCACATGCCGCCCAATGGTTCCCGGCTCTCGAACGACTTGCGAAAGAGAATAACTTTGAACTTATCTCACTCACAAAATCTGCCTGTCCAGGTCCCGCGGTACGGAAGGTCGATTCAGGTGAGTACAAGAATGCTGATTGCTTTGCTTGGCGTGACAATTCACTCGAGCGCATTTCAGAGCTCAAACCGTATGCAGTAATTTTCTCAGGTTTCCAACACTTTAAAGTTCCTGAAGGTTACTCAACCAGACAAGAGTGGTGGCAGGCTGGTCAGCGTCGCACACTCAACTCATTGCAAGGAAATGCAACTCATATCATCTACATAACCGATACTCCTCACCCACAACAGGATATTCCAGCCTGTTTGGCTGGCGGGGTGATTTCTGAATGTAATGACAGCAAACCATCAGAACCGATATCTATTCCTGGCATGAAGAAGATAGACCCGACGCCATGGCTTTGTACCAATGAATGTTCTGCCGTGATAAACGATCTTGTGGCGTATCGTGATGGTTCTCATATCTCTATCGCAATGAGCGAGTCTCTAGCGCCACAACTTGGCGCTGCGCTCAGACGTGCAGGCGTCTTGTAGAAATATTGGTTGGAATCAAGTAGAGCGGAAAATCTCGAAGCATGGCAGGATTCGACCGTGGCTGAATTGGTGTATTACTGCGGAACTATGGACAGCGGTAAATCCACTCTTGCTCTGCAAACTGCTCACAATCATAAGAGCCGTGGTCGTTCTGGTCTTATCTTCACAAATAAGGACCGAGCGGGCTCTGGCGTAATCAGCTCACGATTAGGTTTGCAATCAGAGGCCCTTGAAGTTGAAATTGATTTAGATATCCATCGACTTGTTGTCGAACGCTTATCAATGGGTGAACGAATCGACTACATCATCTGTGACGAGGCCCAGTTCTATCAGCCAATACAGATTGACCAACTAGCCAAGATCGTCGATGGTCTTGGTATCGATGTCTATGCCTTCGGGATTCTCGCCGACTTTCGAACCAAGCTCTTCCCAGGTTCAGCGCGATTGGTAGAGCTTGCCGATCGAGTAAACACCCTTCAGGTCGAAGCGCTTTGTTGGTGTGGTTCGCGTGCGACTCATAATGCCCGGACAGTTAACGGAGTTATGGTCACCGAGGGTGAACAGGTAGTGGTTGGAGATGTCGGTAAGAGCGACGAAATCGCTTATGAAGTTCTCTGCCGTAGGCACCACATGCGACAAGTAACTGCTCGCGCTTCGCGTGCTGGACATATTTCGACAGATCCACTCCCCTTTACCGAGACCGCAACCCAATAAAGAAATAAGGAGCAACGATGACAAAGAACACCAAAGGCTATGCAGCTATGGGCGCCAAGGAAGACCTTGTTCCATACGAATTCGATCGCCGCGAATTAGGCGCTCATGATGTAGCCCTTGATGTTCTCTATGCGGGCATCTGCCACTCCGATATCCATCAAGTGCGCGAGGAATGGGGTCCGGCTCTCTTTCCTATGGTTCCTGGCCACGAGATTGCAGGAGTCGTTTCAAAGGTAGGTAGTTCAGTAACTAAATTCAAGGTGGGCGACAAGATTGGTGTCGGCGTATTTGTCGATTCCTGCCGCAAATGTTCATCATGCCTAAAAGGATTGCAGCAATACTGTCTCGAAGGAATGACTGGCACTTACAACGGTCTAGAAAGAGATGGAGTAACACCTGCTATGGGTGGATACTGCGATTACTTTGTTATCAACGAAGATTACGCAGTTCATATCCCTGAAGGTCTTGCTCTAGAGGGTGTTGCTCCTCTGATGTGCGCAGGAATTACTCTCTATTCACCAATCAAGCATTGGGGCGTTGGGCCAGGGAAGAAAGTTGCCGTCATGGGTCTGGGCGGATTGGGTCATATGGGAGTTAAATTCGCAGCAGCGCTAGGCGCAGATGTCACAGTGCTATCGCATTCTCCAAGCAAAAAAGCTGATGCTCTAGCAATGGGTGCCCATCATTTCGTTGACACCAGCTCAGAAAAATCTTTTGAAGAGTGCGCTGGATCTTTCGATGTCATCCTCAATACTGTCAGCGCAGAGCTGGATATCAATAAGTACCTCAATCTCCTTAAGCTCGATGGCACACTGGTCGTTATTGGCCTTCCGGGCAAGCCATATGCGGTACACGTCGGATCACTTCTCAATGGGCGTCGTTCTATCGGTGGCTCCATGATTGGCGGTATCCCTGAGCTACAAGAGATGCTTAATCTCTGTGGTGAAAAGTCGATTGTCAGCGACGTAGAAGTAATCAAAGCTGACTACATAAATAAGGCTTACGAGCGCACCGTTGCCAGCGATGTGAAATATCGCTTCGTCATCGACGCTAAGACCTTCTAAACTTCTTACGCCAACTTAAGCCAGAAGAGCAACTATCACCGGTGCAATCACCAAAGCTGGAAGAAGATTGGCAACTGAGATTTTCTTGATATCGAGAAGTCGTAGCGCTATACCTACCAGCATGAGACCACCTGTAATTGTCATCGCATCAATCTGAGTTTCCGTCAGAATCTGACCCAGGAATAGGCCCACAACGGTCCAGAAGAGTTGATAGATCGCTACCGGTATCGCAGAGGCTGCAACCCCCCAACCGAGCGTGGAAGCAAAGGCCATGGCAGCAAAGAAGTCGAGCGCTGATTTAAGAATAAGTTGGTCCAACCCCTGAGACATTCCATCGCTCACGCTTCCAAGGATGGCCAACGGACCGATGACAAAGAGAAGCGACGCAGAAACAAATCCTTCAACAAATGGACTCTCAGCTGATGCCTTGAATCTTTTGCGGAGGTTTTCTCCAAAGGTATCCAAACGTGTCTCGAGAGAAAGCAGAGAGCCAACAAGTCCACCAATAAGCATGGCAGCCAAAATTACTAACAAAGATGAGCTGTCTGGCAGGGCGCTATTGAAATCCTCAGACCACAGAGGCGCAAGAGCTGAAGCTGCGCCAAGCAGAGTGATTAATCCCAGAATGTCAGTGATGAGAGTTTGAGATTTGGTCGATAGCTTCGATCCTGCAACAACTCCAAGCGCTGCGCCAATGAGAATCGCAATAACATTGAGAGCAGTGCCTGCTCCCACGAATTCCAGGCTCGACATTGTTCAACTATATCGCGTAAAGATATGTAGAATCCGCAAGTGAAGTTGAGATCATTGTTATTGGCGTTGAAGCCTCATAAAACTGTTCCAATCACGCCTTGGCGCGCACAATCGCGCTGGGATCTCTCACCCTTGAGAGTGCTTATCCTCTTCTTTGGATTAGCAATATTTGGATTAGGTGATTCACTCTTTATTCAAGCAGGAATCGGAAACGCACCGTGGACTGTCTTCGCCGAAGGGCTTACCTATAAAACGGGTATGAGCATTGGCTTTGCCACGTTCGTCATCAGCGTCTTTGTACTTCTCTTATGGATCCCTTTAAAAGAACGCCCAGGTTTTGGAACAGTTTCCAATATCGTTCTTATCGCAACTTTCATCGAACTCGGAACGCACATATTTCCAGAAGCAAATTCCTTTGCAGCTGGCATCGCCTATAACTTCATCGGGATCTCACTCGTTGGCATTGGATCTGCGCTCTACATTACTTGCGGCTTAGGACCTGGCCCGCGCGATGGCGCAATGACGGGGCTCCATTACCGAACTGGCGTTCGTGTCGGACGGGTAAGGATGGCTATCGAAGTGACCGTCCTCGCTATTGGCTTCCTGATGGGTGGCACAGTCGGAGTCGGAACCGCCCTCTTCGCCCTCTTTATCGGCCAATCAGTCGCTATTTCTCTCGGAATT
Organism: Candidatus Nanopelagicaceae bacterium; assembly: GCA_965267965.1. Lineage (GTDB taxonomy): Bacteria > Actinomycetota > Actinomycetes > Nanopelagicales > Nanopelagicaceae > Planktophila. The sequence goes on along the minus strand of OZ254131.1, from coordinate 683,775 downwards.
CTCGCGCGTCTGACCCGCCAGTAATCCAGGTCTCCTCTAGATTTCTATCTACCTTCCCTCGGTCTGTGAGCCGTCATTTCACACGGGGTCGCAACCACCCCCGTCAACAAAATTAGGAAGGTCGTCATGCTCGATACGTACTTCAAAATATCCGAACGCGGCTCAACTGTAGGTCGTGAAGTCAGAGGTGGCCTTGTCACCTTCTTCACCATGGCTTACATCGTCGCACTTAACCCACTGATCATCGGTTTAGCTAAAGATGCCGATGGAAAATATATTGGCGGTGGGGATGCACCTAATCTCGCTCTTGTAGCCGCAATGACAGCTCTCATGGCTGGTGTTCTCACCATCCTGATGGGGCTCGTTGGAAATTATCCACTTGCACTTGCCACTGGCCTTGGTCTCAATACATTCGTCGCAGTTGGTATTGCATCTCAAATGACATGGGCAGATGCGATGGGTCTGGTCGTTATTGAGGGAATCATTATTACCATCCTGGTTCTCACAGGCTTCCGTACTGCAGTCTTTAGAGCAGTTCCAGCTCAGCTCAAGATTGCAATCTCAGTAGGTATCGGTCTCTTTATTGCACTCATCGGTCTCGTAGATGCTGGTTTCGTGCGTCGTACCGGCACTGGTCCAGTACCTGTCACTCTCGGTGACGGTGGAACTCTCGTTGGCTGGCCAATCATTGTTTTCGCCTTCGGACTCTTCCTCACCATTGCTTTGATGGTGAAGAAGACAAAGGGCGCAATCTTGATCGGAATCGTTCTCTCAACAGTTCTTGCGGTAGTTATTGAAACCACTCTCAAGATTGGTCCACTCTTTAATGGCGCAACCGGAGATGTAAATCCAAAGGGTTGGAACCTCAATGTTCCAGCTGTTCCAGAAAAGATCGTGGCAACCCCTGATTTCAGCCTTCTAGGTCAATTCAATCTCTTTGGGTCACTTGATCGAATTCCTCTCATCACAGTCATACTTCTAGTCTTCACGCTCCTCCTCTCTGACTTCTTCGACACTGTTGGAACAGTCACTGCAATCGGTCATGAAGCTGGATTGATCGATAAGGATGGAAACATTCCTAACAACGATCGCATTCTGCTCGTGGACTCACTTGCGGCCGTAGCGGGCGGTGCTGGAAGCATCTCCTCAAATACCAGCTACATTGAATCTGCATCAGGTGTAGGCGAAGGCGCTCGTACAGGCCTTGCCTCTGTTGTTACAGGGCTCTGCTTCTTGCTGACAACATTCCTGGCTCCTTTGGTAGCAGTCATTCCTTATGAGGCTGCAACACCAGCGTTGATTATCGTCGGATTCTTAATGATGACCCAAATCAAGGCAATCGATTGGGAAGATTATGGAATTGCAATTCCTGCCTTCTTAACAATTATCTTGATGCCATTTACCTACAACATCTCAGTGGGTATCGGCGCTGGCTTCGTTACCCACGTAGTAATCAGATATATCCAGGGTCGACGCAAAGAAGTACATCCTTTGCTTCTCCTCGTCGCTGGATTGTTTATGGTCTACTTCTTATCATCACCAATTAACAATTGGGTTGGTTAATCTGCGAAGATTGATCTAGTAAGTAAGCCCGCATCGAGAGGTGCGGGCTTACTTTTTTATATGCTCCAATCAATCGGCTCTTTACCTTGGGCTACCAGTAGCTCATTGACTCGCGAGAATGGTTTTGAACCGAAAAATCCTCGATAGGCGCTGAGCGGACTAGGGTGAACTGAGCTGATCTGATGGTCAAAAAAATGAGATAACTCCTGAGCGCTCTTGCCCCACAGAATTGCGACTACGCCCCGAGAACCCAACTCCTTCGCAATGAAGTTGGTAATGCGCTGCCAACCTACATCTGGATGCGCCGCAGATTCCCCGATACGTGTAGTCAAGACTCGATTCAGCAACAACACCCCTGACTTCTGCCATGAAGAGATATCACCGTGAGCAGGACAAGGGGCGCCTAAATCACTCTCGAGCTCCCTATAGATGTTGCGAAGGGAGGCCGGGATTGGAGAAACATCTGCAGGAACTGAAAACGCAAAACCTGTTGCGTTCCCTAAAGTCGGATAAGGATCTTGTCCAAAAATTACGACCTTCACGCTCTCAACATCTAACTCCAGAGCTCTGAAGATGAGATCGCGACTCGGTGCGATTTCTTCCTGGCTGATATCGCCCAAGATCCGATCTATTTCAGGCGCCAGTGGTTCTAAAAGGCGTTGCCAACTAACGTGCACGGGCGAAGAATCGCGAGCCGTCGAAGCTAACCTCCATGGGTAACTCGAAAACTGCAGACATATGCTCAGAGGTAATCACATCTCGTATAGGACCGGAAACGGCTATCTGTCCCTCTTTGAGAATAAGAGCGTGCGTCGTTCCACTTGGAATCTCTTCAATGTGATGAGTTACCAAGATTGACGCTGGAGCGGCTGGATCTGATGCAAATATGGAGAACCTTTTAAGCAAATCTTCTCGACCACCAAGATCTAACCCTGCTGCAGGCTCATCCAAGAGCAAGAGTTCGGGGTCAGCCATAAGGGCTCTTGAAATCTGTACTCTCTTTCGTTCACCCTCACTGAGAGTCCCGTAATCACGATCTGCAAGATCGCGCACACCAAAAGTTGTCAGCAGCGCAACTGCTCTTGATTCATCCCAAAGATCATAGGCTTCATTCCAACGCCCAAGTACGGCGTAGGCCGCGGTCAAGACAACATCGCGCACCTTCTCTTCGTAAGGAATATCTTCGGCCACCAGGGCGCCACAAATTCCGATCCGAGTACGAAGTTCGAAGAGATCTACGCGTCCCATTGTCTTGTCAAGAATTGAGACGGTTCCAGTAGTCGGAAAGATTCTCGTTGCAAGAATTTGAATCAAGGTGGATTTTCCGGCGCCATTTGGTCCAAGCACAACCCAACGCTCCCCTGCTGTTATGGAGAAGTTGAGCGGACCTAAAATGGTGCGCTGACCGCGACGCACAGATACGTCGCGCAACTCCAATACAGTCTGGCCACTCATAGGGTCACAAGATATATCTTTCACAATCAAATCGAGGGAAATTATCGCCTCGGCTGAAGTGATTCGCGATAACCTCGCGTAGTGAGCGCAGATACGAGACGTTATACGGGGCTCATTCTGGTCTCTGGAATTGATAGCCCTGGAATAACTCAAGCGCTCTTCGAGACCTTAGCGCCCTTTGCGATCACCGTTCTTGATATCGAACAGGTGGTCATCAGAGAACGACTCATACTGACAGTCCTCATAGACCTCAATCCAGATCATGCCGCAGCTATCGAAGAAGATTTAAACCTCTGCGGCGAACGCCTCAGTGTGGATATTGCAACATCCTTCCAGGAACAAGAGATGGCATCTATCGCTGCCAAATCTGGTTTGTTGCATGTTGTCGCTCTTGGTTCTCCTTTAGCGCCACAAGCGATCGCTCAGATTGCAAGCACAATTGCAACGTTATCGGGCAATATTGAACGTATTCACCGTACTGCTAGTTACCCAGTAACTGCTATTGAATTTATCGTCTCAGGAGCTGATCAAGGTGCGCTGAGGCAGAGCCTTGCGGTTGTGTCAGCAACACAGAACGTTGACATTGCCGTCTCCCCTGGCGGGCTCATGAGATGGGCTAAGAAATTGGTTGTGATGGATGTTGATTCAACGCTCATACAACAAGAAGTTATTGAACTACTTGCATCAAAAGCAGGAGCTCTGAACGAAGTTAAGGACATAACTGATTCTGCGATGCGTGGTGAATTGGACTTCGCTCAGAGTCTCATCGCACGCGTTGGCCTACTCAAAGGGCTACCGGAATCAGTAATCAACGATGTAAGAAATGAGATTACTCTTACCCCGGGTGCCAGAACCCTCGTGCAAACATTAAAAAAATTGGGACATAGCGTTGCAGTAGTTTCTGGGGGGTTTACCTCAGTTATCGAACCTCTCATCAACGAACTTGGCATCACTCACTACAGGGCTAATGCTCTTGAAATCAAAGATGGTTGCCTGACAGGAAATATAGTGGGCCCCATTATTGATCGTGCGGCAAAGGCAACTGCACTTCGTGACTTTGCAAAAATTGAAGGCGTTGATCTCGAGCAGACCATCGCGATCGGCGATGGGGCCAATGATCTCGACATGATTGCTATTGCAGGTCTTGGTATCGCTTTCAATGCTAAACCTGCAGTTAAAGCGGCCGCTGACAGTTCAGTGAGTGCGCCCTATCTTGATTCAGTACTCTATCTCTTGGGAATAACCCGTGAAGAGATTGAAGAAGCTGGCGCTCTTCGAAAGTAATTCAGCTAAGCCACTTAGATGTCTAGAGTCGACAGGCGTGAATATCAGTAACCAAAATACCTCGTGCGCCGAGAGCCCACAGCTCATCCATCAGGCGATTGGTATCTTTACGTAAAACCATGGCGCGTACTGCTACCCAATCCTTCTTTTGCAGAGGCGAAATGGTTGGGGACTCTAGTCCTGGAGTAATCGCACATGCCTTATCCACACCAGCAACTGGAATGTCATAATCCAATAGAACGTATTGACGCGCAGTAACAACGCCCTGTAAGCGTCTCATAAGAATCTCGAGCTCACCGCTGAGAACACCACCTGCACGTTTAATCAGAACCGCTTCCGAGATCAGGATTGGATCCGCGAAGATTTCAAGGCCCGCTTGCTTCAGTGTATTTCCAGTACTTACAACATCGGCAATGAGATCTGCAACCCCAAGTCGCACGCTACTTTCGACCGCGCCATCCAGGCGGACGACAGATGCAGCGAGTGAATTCCTCTTGAGGAAATCCTCCACAAGCCCTGGGTAAGCTGTTGCAACTCTCTTACCCGAGATATCAGCCAACTTCATGCTCTTACCTATAGGCGCTGCAAACCGGAAAGTAGAACGTCCAAAATCCAGTGAAAGAATTTCCTCTGATGTAGCGCCAGAATCAATCAACAGATCACGCCCAGTGATCCCCGCCTCTAACTCACCAGTACCAACATAGATTGCAATATCTCTAGGTCGCAGATAGTAGAACTCAACGTTATTCTCCGGATCGATGAGAACTAAATCGCGAGAATCGCTTCTCTGTCGATAACCGGCTTCCTTGAGAATTGATATTGAAGAGTCGGCAAGGGAACCTTTGTTCGGAACAGCTATTCGTAACATTTCTCAACTCCTCAAACTCTGATGTGGCTATAAAAAACGGTAGATATCTTCAGGCTTAAGGCCTCTGGCGAGCATTAAAGTCTGCAGGTGATAAATCAACTGACTAATCTCCTCTGCTAGCGCCTCATCAGATTCATGCTCAGCGGCCAACCACACCTCGCCCGCTTCTTCCAGAATCTTCTTTCCAATCTGATGAACTCCGGCATCAAGCGATGCGACAGTAGAAGAACCTGCCGGGCGCGTAATCGCTTTCTCGGCTAACTCTTTCCACAAATCATCGAAGTTCTTCACACGTTGAGTTTACTGTGCCTTGGCTCGCGCGCGCAGGCTATTTACCATCTGCGCAGGATCACTTGATGAAAAGACAGCGCTCCCAGCGACAAAGGTGTCTGCCCCTGCCTTACGTGCGATCTCGATGGTTTCAAGCGAGACTCCGCCATCTACTTGTAACCAAATATCTCGAGAGCCAATCAATTTTCTCGTCTCTTCCACCTTCGCCATCATCTCAACCATAAACTTCTGTCCACCAAAACCCGGTTCAACAGTCATTATCAGCACCATATCCACCTCATTGAAGTACTCCGAATAATCTGAGATTGAGGTGCCGGGTTTGAGCGCCATCGAAGCGCGCGCGCCATGAGACTTAATGTTGCGAAGTGTCTGACGGATATCTTGGCAAGCTTCTACGTGGATTGTGACGCTGGCGGAGCCAGCCTCCGCATAGGCGATGGCGATCTCATCAACATCAGCGACCATCAGATGAGAATCAACCGGAAGTGGACTCGCTTTGATGATTTCACTAGCAGCGGCAAAGTCCCAGGTGAGATTGGGAACGAATACATTGTCCATGATATCTAGGTGCAGAAGATCGCTGACTGATGCAATCTTGGCTATCTCTTGCTGCAAATGTGTTCTATCCGCATTGAGAATGCTTGGGGTGATTCTGACTTCTCCCAACATGGTTAAACCCTAACTCACGCTCTTGCGAAAGATCGCTAGAAACATCGAATCTGTATTGTGAACACTTGCCCACAAAGAGAGAGATGCCTCTCTGGTTGCTGACATGAGATTATCTGGCAGATACGGAGCTACATCAATGAGTTCTAACTCTGGATGCTTCTTGAGAATCGCCTTCACTTGCGCGCTCGTTTCTGCATAATGAGGGCTACATGTGGCATAGCCAAATACTCCCCCTGGACTTAGAACTGAAAGCGCGCCTTCCGCTAGCTCTAATTGCAACTCAGTGAGCGCTCTCAAATCTTGCAAAGTACGCCGCCACCTAACTTCGGGTCTACGACGAAGAGCTCCTAGCCCTGTACAGGGAACATCTGCTAAAACGGCGTCAAACATCTCTCCGTGTACAGCGACACCCCGTCCGTCTCCGACCCACACTGGGGCGCCCTTAACAACCTTCTTAACTAGGGCAGCTCTCGCTTCCGAAACTTCATTCGCCACGAAAACGTGTCCAGATTCTCTGGCGATACTCGATAACAGCGCTGCCTTTCCGCCAGGTCCTGCGCACAAATCAAGAATCCGTTCTGATTTTTCCGCAGCACGAGAAAAGATGTGAGCCACCAATTGTGAGCCTTCATCCTGAACGCCCGCTTGACGATGACGGATGAGATCTATCGACGCTGGGGGAAGATCTACCTTGGCACCGTAGGGAGAAAACACAGTTGCTATTCCACCAAGATCAATCAAATCTGCCTGAGTCGATAATCCAGGCCACGAAACCAGGGTCGGCTGGGCTGGAGTGTTATTTGCAATTAACTCAGCTTCAACTTTCTGTACATCCTTCAATAGATCAAAATAGGCTGAGACAATCCACTCTGGATGCGAGTGAATTATTGCAAGTCTCGAGATATCGTCCTTAATCTCTTGCGCAGGCGCCATCCAATGGTCTGCGCCATGCGCACTCACTTTACGTAGAATTGCATTGACGTAAGAAGCTTTGGATTCCCCGATACCCTTTCTTGCAAGTTCTACCGTTGCCGAAACTGCAGCGTGAGTGGCAACTCGCATCTCAAAGAGCTGATGAACACCTAAGCGACAGATATCGACAATCCCTGAATCGAGTTCTGTGATTGGACGGTCAAAGACCTGAGCGAGAATGTAGTCGTGGCGCCCCTGCATACGGATAGTTCCATAGAGCAGCTCTGTTGCGAAACCTCTGTCGCGCGTATCAAGGTTGGAGGCTGCTAAAGCACTTGGAAGTAATAAGTTTGAGTATCCATCTCTTCGATTGACCTCTGTAAGTACATCAAAGACCAAAAGGCGAGCTGCATCTGGCTTCGGAGATTTAAAGCTATCTCGCCTTGCCTTAACCAAAGCGCTCACCAGAAACCAGTCGTACTCCATTTACCCATGAATTCGCCGGCATCAAAGATTTACCAGATGGTTGGACATGGCCGATCTCAAGTGCGAACGTTGATGTTCCGATGAAGAGCTTCTTCTCAATAAAGGAAATTTCTCCAGGAGATAGCTCAAAATTCGCAACTGAGGGTGAAAAAATCTTTATTGTAGATTCTCGAAAGTGAGTCCAAGCGCCTGGATTAGATGTGAACGCTCGAATCTTCTGCGAGATAGTTGCGGCCGACTGACTCCAATCGATCTTGGAATCTTCCTTTGAAATCTTCATAGCCCGGGTTGCACCCTCTTCGCTCTGCGCTCGAGGACGAACGCCTTGTTCAATCAATTGCAAAGTTACCGCTACAGCTTCAACTCCTAGTTGAGCAAGTTCGAGTAGTAACTCATCACTAGTGATATCTGCGTCTAGGGCAAATCTTTTTTCCAGGTAGATAGGACCCGTATCCATGCCTTCATCGAGTTTGAAGACCGTTACACCAGATACAGCATCGCCTGCCTCAATCGCGCGCTGCACGGGTGCGGCACCTCGCCAACGAGGCAGTAGTGAAAAGTGAAGATTGATCGATCCAAAAGTGGGAGAAGTGATGACCTCTTTCGGCAAGATAACTCCATAACCGATTGTAAGAAGCAGATCCGAATTGATGACTGCGCGCAAGGTCTCTTCGCTCCCCTGAGCTTTTACACATGTGACCCCGTTAGCTCTGGCCCACTCTGATACTTCAGATTCACGGTTCTTCTGACCTCTACCTGCCGGTCGATCAGGTTGAGTAATTACCGAAACCAATTCATGTTGGCTCTGCAGGAGATTATCAAGCGTCGGTAGGGCTACTTTCGGAGTAGCCGCGACACATATGCGCATTTACAGCCCTTGCCCGAAAGGCCCGTGCGGTGAAACCTTAATAGTCGGGGTTGATCCATTACTTGAGTTCAATCCAAACCAGTCAGAGTCTCGAATCTCTTTCATAGCTTTCTTTCGATCTTCATCACTCAAGCGATCGATAAAGAGGATTCCATTGAGGTGATCTGTCTCGTGTTGGAGCGCGCGGGCAAGTAGCTCAGTACCTTCCACTGTGATGGGTTCACCATGCATATTGAAACCCTTTGCAACCGCACGAAATGCGCGAGGTGTGGGGTATACCAATTCAGGGAAACTCAAGCAGCCCTCTTCGCCCTCTTGTATCTCTTCACTTAAATCAAGAGTTGGGTTAATCAAATGGCCTAGAGCTTCATCAACATCCCATACAAATACCCGCAGCGGAACCCCAATCTGCGGAGCCGCAAGTCCGGCACCTGGCGCATCAAGCATTGTGTCAGTGAGATCTTTAACCAGCTTTCGCAACTCTTTATCAAAATCAACTACTTCTGATGCAGGAGTCACCAGGACTGGGTCTCCGAAGTGGCGAATCTGTTGTACTGACATAAGCCAAGTCTACCTAATCTTGCTACGAGAAAGTACGGCTACGAAAGCGAGTAAGGATCAATCCTTAAGGATGCGAGAGTCTTTTTGGAAACACTCCTCTTTCTCTGAAATTCATGAATAAGCGTGACGAGCGCATCACCCTCGGCGATAGGAACCAGAAGTAGAATCCTCGATTTTCCCGAAGAAATTTGAGTTGGTCCAAGGGCTCGAGTGGATACCGGTAAACGACCTGAACTTTGCGCGCTCTTTAAACCACGTAGAAGCGTTGGCGCCTCACTTGTTTCTATATCTAAAGAGAGAGAGCGAGTAAATGGTGGGAAGCCAACTTCCTCGCGATCTCTTAACTCCTTAGCCGTGATAAGAGATGGTTTCCAAGCAGCTAGAGCACCAATAACGGGATGGCTATGAGATATAACGAGAAGGAGCTCTGCCTCCGCAGAAAGACTTCCTGCCGAGCTAAAGAGAATCCCGCGTGCACGTTCTTGAGAACGAACATCTGCCTGAGAGAATAAACGATCGCATTCCAACACAACGATGGCGCTATAGCCAATCTTCGACATTGGAATTGCACCCGGAGTGGCTATGACGATTCCATCTGACGGAAGATAAGTACTAAGAATCTTTTCGCCGCTGGATTCCGTGACCGCGTAACCTGGAAATGCCCGACCGATTTCGTGTGCAAAACGTTCAGAGCCACGGCCCAAGAGGAAGAAATTCTGCGCCTGACACCAAGAGCAACGCCAATCTGGATAGCGCTTCTGGCAGATCGAACACTCAATCGCTCGACCTGAACCACGTTGGAGAACTCTGCCTCCACAATCACAGAGCGCTATGTTTCTGCACTGAACGCAGAGGATAGATTGCGAATATCCCTTACGGGGTGCAATAAAGAGGACCGAACCATTCTTGAGAGCTGCTCTAATGGGAGCAAAGATTCCTGATGGGAGTAACTCCCCTGCACTCGGCTGGAAACTCTTTACTCGTGTTGAAGCCTTGACTGGCTCATACTTCATCCAACCTATTTCGATTAGCCTGGCAACCTCTACACTTGGTGAAAAACCCATGATGGTAAGCGAGACTGAATCCATCTGGCTTCTTACTGCTGCAACATCCCGTGCGTTCCATCCAGGGGCTCGATTCTCATAGAAACTTTCGGAACCTTCATCGACCATAATGATCTCGCTTAAGTCAGTAATCGGAGCAAATACGCCACTGCGAGTACCAATCACAACGAGATTGCAGCTACGCAAGCTCTTCAAGTAGTTTCGATATCGAACTGCTTTATCGAGGCTGGAATCAAGCACGATGACATCAGGAATCAACTCTTGGAGACGCTCGATTGATCGTGAATCAGGAAGTAGAACAAGGATCGAGCCTTTCCCTCTTCTCTTGCCTACGTAGTCTGCGATAAGGCGGAAGCAATCCTGGGCTGGCGGAAATTGGAGATACTTCCGTGGCGTTTTCGTTGAGAGCTTCTCAACTCTCTCTGTTGTGAAGCTCTCTTTATCTACTGCAGCGCTCCGAGGCGGAATCGCAGATCTGATCACATCAAAGGGGTGAGCCGCCCATCTTCGCGAGACTTCCCGGATTAGCGCCAAGGAGTTCTCATTTGCAACAGGGAATGGCGAGAGCACCTTGCTTATCTGCTTAAGTCCACCATGGCTGCTTACTGGGTGACGAGAGAGAACTATCGCCTCACATTCACGTCCACCAAAAGGGACAACTATGCGAACGCCTTTCTCTATAGAGCTATCTAGATGTGCCGGTATCGCATAATCGAACTCACCATCTAGATGATAGACGCCTGAATCGACCCATACTCGCGCAAGGCCTGTGCTCTCTGATGACGAGGAAGCGTTACGGAATACCTCCGCCTTAAGCTTGAGTGGCCGCGCTACCGCCACAGTTACGGTCTCGTTCCTATTTAACGGCTGCTTGTAGCTCAGCTACGCGATTAGTGACTTCCCAAGTGAAGTTAGGAAGCTCGCGCCCGAAGTGACCATAAGCAGCAGTCTGTGAGTAGATAGGTCGTTTCAGATTCAAATCACGAATAATTGCAGCAGGTCGAAGATCAAAAACAGTAGTTACTGCGCTCTGAATCTTCTGCACTGGCACAGTTTCCGTTCCAAAGGTTTCTACAAAGACTCCAACTGGTTGAGCTTTTCCAATTGCGTAGGCCACCTGAACCTCACAACGGCGAGCCAACCCAGCCGCAACTACATTCTTAGCCACCCAACGCATCGCATATGCCGCAGAGCGATCAACCTTCGATGGGTCCTTTCCAGAGAAAGCGCCGCCACCATGTCGGGCCATTCCTCCGTAGGTATCAACAATAATTTTTCTACCAGTAAGACCGGCATCTCCCATAGGGCCACCGATTACAAAGCGACCCGTTGGATTGATCAAGGTGCGCAACTCTTTTCGAGGCAAATCAATCTTCGAAAGAATTGGATCAATGACCTGTGCGATGATCTCAGGCGTTAACTGCTTTGCAACATCAACGTCTTCTGAGTGCTGGCTAGAGATAACAACAGTATCTAAGGAAACTGCTTTATCGCCGTCATATTCAATAGTGACTTGAGTCTTTCCATCTGGGCGCAGATAAGGAAGTGCTCCAGATTTACGAACCTTCGATAACTGTTGCGCTAATTCGTGTGCAAGCCAAATTGGGAGTGGCATCAACTCTTTGGTGTCATCACAGGCATAGCCGAACATCAAACCTTGGTCACCAGCACCTTGAAGGTCTAGCGGATCTGCCGCCGCTGAAACTCGATGTTCGAAGGCGTCATCGACACCCTGGGCAATATCCGGTGATTGCTGGCCAATCGAGATCGAAACTCCACAACTATTGCCGTCAAAACCTTTAACTGAGGAGTCATAACCGATTCCAATAACTGTGTCACGAACTATTCCCATGACATCTGCATAACCATTTGTTGTCACCTCACCAGCAACATGAACCTGTCCCGTAGTGATGAGCGTTTCTACTGCAACTCGGCTAGTTGGATCCTGAGCGAGCAACGAATCGAGAATTGCATCGGAGATTTGGTCTGCAATCTTATCTGGGTGTCCTTCGGTGACGGACTCGGATGTGAAGAGGCGCTTTGACATTGTCCTAACCTAACTTATGGAGTGCTTCTGTGAGTAACTGATGGGCTAGCGTGTCTTTGGTGGTCTCTGCCACTTCTACAACTCTGCCTTCGCGAGTAATGATTTGGCCATGAGTTGTCTCGCTATTAAAGATATCTCCTCCAGAAACATCGTTCAGGTAGAGGATATCTGCGCCTTTACGGACCATCTTCTCCTTCGCCCCTTCTGTGTCAAGACTGGTCTCTGCAGCGAAAGCGATAATCACCTGACGATTTTTAGTAGCTGCAATCGATGCAAGTAGATCAGGATTCTCAGTTAACTCAATCGCAGCAAAATCCTTCTTCTTGATCTTGGCATCTGCGTTATGCAAGGGGCGTACATCTGCAACTGCGGCCGACATAACCAATAGTTCAGTTGCTGGAAATTGCACTTTGAGCACATCATGCATCTGCTCAGCTGTCTCCACCTTGATGGTTTCAACTCCGGGAATATCAGCCATACTCACGTTTGCAGAAATAAGGGTTACCTCAGCACCCCGCGCAACTGCTGCGCGAGCTACTGCATAGCCTTGCTTTCCAGATGAGCGATTGCCTAAAAAGCGAACTGGATCGATTGGCTCTCGGGTACCGCCCGCTGTGATTAACACTCTGCGACCCTTTAAGTCCTCTTTCTCATCAACAAGTCCTTTAAAGGCCGCGATGATATGTGGAGTACTTGGAAACCTTCCTTGTCCGACATCGCCGGATGTGAGAGCGCCAACCTCGGGATCGAGGACGAGGTAACCTCGAGACCTGAGCGTTTCAACGTTTGCGAGCGTCGCTGGGTTATTCCACATCTGAGGATGCATCGCTGGAACGATGAGAGTAGGCACCTTCGCGGCAAGGACAACATTGGTGAGCAGGTCATCCGCCCTTCCGGCTGCAATTCGCGCGATCAAATCTGCTGTTGCTGGGGCGATGATGAGAAATTCAGCTTCTTTAGCCAGGGAAACATGGCGAACTTCCTCGACTGATTGAAATACCTCTGTCGTTACACGTCTACCGGAAAGCGCTTCCCATGTAGCCGCACCGACAAAGTTCAAACTCGAAGGCGTAGGGACTACGGTAACTTTGAAACCAAGATCGAGTAAGCGGCGCAATAAATCACATGATTTATATGCTGCGATTCCGCCACCGACACCGAGAACTATCTCGCGTCCCAAGCCCTGCATGGCTAATTAAGAAAGGTGAGTTAAGCGGTTGGTTCGAGATTTTCGATGGTGAGCAGACCCTCATTGATCTCACGGAGAGCGATTGAGAGTGGCTTCTCATGAACGTGTGTATCAACAAGAGGTCCTACATACTCAAGGAGGCCTTCACCAAGCTGTGAGTAGTAAGCGTTAATCTGACGAGCACGCTTTGCTGCGTAGAGAACGAGACTGTACTTAGATCCTGCCTTATCGAGAAGTTCATCGATTGGTGGGTTCGTGATTCCGTCCATGTGTACGCTCATCTGAAAACTCCATCAAAGGTCATTGGGTTGAAACCCAGGGTGTTATGCGGTGCCCCATTCTATCAGGGTTGCTGCCACCTGCTCGACGCGTTGATTTACGAGCACTTTATCGAAGAAAGAGGCGGCCGCCATCTCTTCTTGGGCTAGCGCCAATCTCGCTGCTCTGCGCTCAGGACTATCTGTACCGCGACCTTCAAGGCGTGAGACTAACTCTTCCCAGGTAGGCGGTTCGAGAAAGACCAGTAAAGCATCAGGCATCTTCTTTTTTACTTGTTTAGCTCCAGATATCTCAATCTCTAAAAGAACGCTCTTACCCGATCGAAGTGCATCTTCGACCGCTTTCTTCGGTGTGCCGTATCGATTCCCAGCAAATGCAGCCCACTCTAAGAACTCGTCGTTCTTTATTGCCAGATCAAACTCCTCATCCGACAGAAAGTGGTAATCAACGCCCTCACGTTCATTGAAACGAGGCGAACGAGTCGTAGCCGATACCGAAACGTGGAATGGTGAAGAGACCCTTAATTCGTGAGCAACGGTGCTCTTGCCAACTCCTCCAGGGCCTGAAAGAACTACAAGCTTTCCTCGTTTAAGCGAAGCAGGTGAAAGGAACTCTTCAGAAAGTGCCTTCGCTTGACGAGCCCCTAAACCTTGCACCCGCCGCGTTAAGGAAATTTCTAACTTTTCAAGAAGAGCTTTAGCTCTAATTTTGCCGACACCTGCGAACGATTCAACCAATTCCAAAACTCGCATCTTTGCGACTGCTTCATCGCTCTTAGCTAATTCAAGAACATCTTGAATCGAGAGCTCCCCAGTCTTGACGCGAGCTTTCACTGCAGCGCGAACAAGTCGAGACTGCTTGGCCTTCGCCAGAGCACGTGCGCGTTCTTCTGGAGATAGTTGAGGAGGTGCGCCCATGTGCTAAATCTAGTTCAGAATTTCATCAGCGATGGAACGAGCCTTTGCGCGCATCTCATCGGCGCCTCTTTGCCACGCCTGTGTAATCGGCCGGCCTATGACCACGAGTGATGCTCCAGCATTGATTGCATCTCGTGGCGTCATTGTTCTTTTCTGATCATCACTTCCCACCTCGGATAGGGGTCTAACTCCAGGTGTGATGATCAAAGTCTTATCACCAACAACTGCTCGAATTGCACTGATCTCAAGTGGTGAACAGACAATCGACTTGGCACCAGCATCAACTGACATCTTTGCTAACGCAACTGCGCTTTCAAGAGCCGAATTAGCGAAACCAATCTGAAAAAGATCCTCTTCCGAGAGCGAAGTCAAAATGGTTACAGCAGTGACCTTTGATGCTGGAAGCGCTTCGACTGCAGCCCTCACCATCGCGCTGCCCCCTGAGGCGTGGACGGTGAGAAAGGTGGGCTTTAAATCTGCAATCGCTCGCGCTGCCCCGGCAACTGTATGGGGAATATCGTGGAGTTTGAGATCCAGAAAAATATCTGCATCTGTTTCATTCTTCACCGCCAAAACCCCTTGGTGACCGAAGGTAAGGAAGAACTCAAGTCCAAGTTTGTAGACGCTGACAGAATCTTGGGTTGCGCTCACCCAACGCTTTGCGATATCTAGATCTGGAGTATCAACTGCTAAAACGATGGGGGCTTTCATGCGCCTTCCTCCCGATGAGCATAACCAACGGCTTGTGACATAGTCGCAAATCCACGAGCTGTGAGTAGGGTCTGAAGTTCATCTCGGATCTGAATCAACGCAGTTGGATTTCCGAAGCTGGCTGTACCAACTGAAACACCTGATGCTCCAGCAAGAATTAGTTCAAGCGCATCTCGGCCGCTTGATACTCCACCCATTCCCAATATTGGTACTTGCGGAAGAGCCGCATGCACTTGATAAATAGCTCGAACGGCAACGGGTTTAATCGCTGGTCCAGAGAGTCCACCTGTCTTTCCACCTAAGTGAGGACGCATTGAATCAAGATTAATAACCATGCCAAGAACAGTATTGATGAGCGCTAGCGCATCAGCTCCGGCATCAACCACACCTTTGGCAATCGCTGGCAAGTCAGTCACATCCGGAGACAACTTGGCAATGATCGGTAGTTCACCGCCAATAGTTTTACGAACGCCATCAATTACTCGGCGAGAAGCATCTGGGTCACAAGCAAAAACCAAGCCACGGTTCTCCACATTAGGACAACTAATGTTGACCTCAACAGCGCTGATACCTGAAACGGATCTCAACTTTCTTGCCAACGTTGAATACTCTTCAATTGTTTCACCAGCTATAGAAACTATTACGCGTGCTTTCTGCTCAAGTAGCCAGGGCACATCATTTGCCAAGAAAGCATCTATCCCGGGGCCTTGTAGCCCTATGGAGTTGAGCATTCCTGAAGGCGTCTCTGCCATTCGAGGCGTAGGTCGACCATGGCGTGGCTTAGTCATAACAGATTTGGTTACGACCGCACCAATATCTTTCAAAGGAAAAAATTGAGCGAGCTCTTTTCCACTACTCGCACAGCCGCTTGCGGTAAAAATTGGGGACGGAAACCAGGCGTTTCCTAGCGTTGTAGACATATCTACTGGCATCGTCATAGCGAATCCGGAACCTTTCCTACAAGATCCCAGCGCACATTTGATCCATCCATAACAGGCCCATCGATGCATGAGCGCAACATGGAAGTAGTTCCATCAGCGTTAGTAACAGGTAGTACACAAGTCATACAGATACCTATTCCGCAGGCCATGGACTCTTCCACTGCGCATTGATGAATGACATCAGTTGCTGAAACTAGCTCTGTAATTGCTTGCAACATCCCCATGGGACCGCATGAATAGATAACATCAATTGCCCTGTTCTCGATGATTTCGAGCAATGATTGCGTTACTCGTCCGGTCTCCCCCATGGAACCATCTTCGGTATAGATCTTGAGAGAATTTACGGATCTTTTGCCTTCCATAGGTGCGTAAATTTTTGAACCAACGCTTGCGCCTAACAACATATCAACTTTGCACCCGCGGGACTTGAGTAGGTCTGCAAGACCGAAGAGGGGTGCAGATCCGTACCCTCCACCGATGAGCAATGCATTAATTGGCTGTGTTGGGATTCCAAAAGCTGTCCCCAGTGGAGCAACGATATCTAACTCGCTGCCTTCGCTCTGAGAACAGAGCCACCTAGACCCGGAACCATGAGGAGCCACAATCAGCTCCATTGTGCCTCCATATTGCGAATTATCAGATGTTCGTGAAATCGCGAAGGCGCGACGGAGAATCATCTTTGAGGTATCTCCACCTACAGAGATGGCAACAAAGTTTCCTGGTCGGCAGCTTTTAACAATATCCCCAACATTAAGAAGAATCTGATGATAAGCACCCACTCGTTTATTGGAAACGACAGTAACTATCTGCTGAACCGCGTTCTTATTAATTGAAGACATCAGCGTGCAAGCCACTCTTGGATTGGGGCGACTGATAGCTCATTCGCCTGAAGTGACTTAATTCCCTCGACTGCAGCGCTAAAACCAGCAGTAGTCGTGATAATTGGTATGGATCGCTGCACGGAGGCGGTTCGAATCGCCCAGCCGTCGGCGCGCGTTCCACGCCCAACAGGAGTGTTGATTACCAAGTTAATATCCCCTGCGTTGAGCATTTCGACGATGGTTTTCTCGCCCATCGGCCCAGTGCCTTGAGAGTTCTTCCGAACGGGCACAGTTTCAATTCCGTGTTGACGCAAGAATGACGATGTTCCATCTGTTGCAATCAGATGGAATCCCAGTTGAGCCAAACCCTTCGCTGGAGCAATGCCAGAGTTCTTATCTTTATCTGCGAGTGAGATAAAGACAGTCCCTGACTTGGGCAATGGTCCAAATGAACTTATCTGCGACTTCGCGTAGGCGGCGCCAAATGAGGATGCAATACCCATTACTTCACCGGTAGAACGCATCTCTGGTCCTAGGACTGCATCTACTCCACGACCGTCGACGCGACGGAAGCGATTCCATGGGAGTACCGCTTCTTTGACACTAATTCCCTTTGCAACTGCATCTCCTTGTGCGGGTAAAAGGCCTTCTTCGCGGAGAGATGCAATTGAACCTCCGAGTGCGATTCGGGCCGCCGCTTTAGCAAGAGGAACGCCGGTTGCCTTACTTACGAAAGGAACAGTTCGTGACGCGCGCGGATTCGCTTCTAGGACGTAGAGAACAGAATCAGCCATCGCAAACTGGATATTGATAAGACCTGAAACACCCACTCCTTGGGCAATCTTCAGCGTTGCTTCACGGATCTTCCTTCGCTGATCTTCGCCAATTGTCATTGCAGGCAACACACAGGCGCTATCCCCGGAGTGAATACCTGCCTCTTCAATATGCTCCATGATTCCACCTAAAAAGAGCTCTACTCCGTCATAGAGAGCATCGACATCGAGCTCGATGGCGCTATCAAGAAATCTATCTACTAACACTGGGTGATCTGGAGTGATATCTGTAGCTCTTGAGATGAAGCCAGATAAGGCGGCATCGTCGTAGACAATCTCCATGCCACGACCGCCAAGAACAAAACTAGGACGTACCAATACTGGATACCCAATACGAGCAGCTATCTCAAGTGCTTCTAATTGAGAAGAGGCCATTCCAAACTCTGGTGCGGTCAGCCCTTGATCTGCAAGCACTTGTCCAAAGGCGCCACGCTCTTCCGCCAGATTTATCGCATCAGGGCTTGTCCCCAGAATTGTTACACCAGCGGCTTTCAGACCAGCCGCCAGTCCTAGCGGAGTCTGCCCGCCCAGCTGGGTAATGACACCAAGCACGGGACCTGCTTGAGTTTCTGCGTAGACAACTTCAAGAACATCTTCCAGAGTGAGTGGTTCGAAGTAGAGACGATCGCTAGTGTCATAGTCGGTTGAAACAGTTTCGGGATTGCAGTTAATCATGATTGTTTCAAAACCTGCTGCTCTCAATGTAAATGAGGCATGTACGCAGGAATAGTCGAACTCAATCCCCTGGCCAATTCGATTCGGCCCGCTACCAAGAATGATGACTGCTGGCTTTGTTCTGCTGCGAACTTCGCTCTCTTCCTCATAACTTGAGTAGTGATAAGGGGTAAACGCTTCAAACTCAGCTGCACAGGTATCAACTGTCTTATAGACGGGTCTAATTGCTAAATGGTGACGCAGTTTGCGAACGTCATCTTCCGTAGATGTGCGCAAGACGGCAATCTGTTGATCGGAGAAGCCATGTTCTTTCGCCACCTTGAGCGTTGCGGCATCGAGTTCAACTGCATCACGGATGTCGCGAGCTTGATCGTTAATCATCTCAAGTTGTTTGAGGAACCAGCGATCAATCTTGGTCGAGGCATAGACCTCTTCAATAGTCGCGCCGGCCCACATCGCCTTCTGTACCTGTTGAAGACGATATTCAGTCGGCATCTTCATTGCTTCCAAGAGCAGTTCTCGCTCTTGGTTAGTAATGGCTGATGGGAAGGTAAAGATTGCTTCCTTACGCTCTAGTGAGCGAAGCGCCTTCATGAGCGCCTCCGAGAATGATCTTCCGATTGCCATCGCTTCACCGACAGATTTCATGGTTGTCGTAAGTCGTGGGTCGGCATCTTGGAACTTCTCGAAAGCAAAACGTGGAACCTTGACGACTATGTAATCCAAAGTCGGCTCGAAGGAGGCAGGGGTCACTTGAGTGATGTCGTTCTTAATCTCATCGAGTGTGTAACCAATGGCGAGCTTGGTGGCAATCTTGGCAATCGGAAAACCAGTGGCCTTTGACGCAAGCGCTGAAGAACGAGAAACTCGAGGGTTCATCTCAATGACAATAATGCGACCATTGTCTGGATTGACCGCAAATTGAATGTTACATCCTCCGGTATCAACGCCAACTTCGCGAATAATGGAGATAGATAGGTCCCTGAGCTTTTGATATTCAACATCTGTCAATGTCAGCGCCGGAGCGACAGTTATGGAATCGCCGGTGTGAACGCCCATAGGATCAATATTTTCGATACTGCAGACAATCACCACGTTATCTGACTTATCGCGCATGACTTCAAGTTCGTACTCTTTCCAACCGATGATTGACTCTTCAATCAATACCTCGGACGTTGGACTATGGCGTAGCCCTGCTCCAGCTATCTGTCTGAGAGTCTCTTCATCAAAGGCTATGCCAGAACCCAATCCGCCCATAGTAAAAGAAGGCCGAATGACAACTGGATAACTTAACTGGGCTACAGCGCCAAAAACTTCATCCATCGTGTGGCAGATGATGGATCGTGCAGACTCACCACCAACTTTCTCAACAATGTTTCGGAAGAGCTCTCGATTCTCTCCACGTTCGATAGCATCTACATCTGCTCCGATAAGTTTTACGTTATAGCGATCGAGAGTGCCCGCCTTAAACAATCCAATGGCAGCATTAAGCGCTGTCTGCCCACCGAGCGTTGCCAGGACTGCATCTGGACGTTCCTTCGCAATTATCTTCTCAATAAATTCAGGAGTAATCGGCTCGATATAAGTAGCGTCAGCAAACTCCGGGTCAGTCATGATCGTTGCCGGATTGGAATTAACCAGGATTACTCGAATACCTTCAGCACGCAGAACTCGACAAGCTTGTGTGCCCGAATAATCAAACTCGCAGGCTTGGCCGATAACGATCGGGCCAGAACCAATAACCAGAACGCTCTTTATCGATGGATCGCGCGCCATTAGTGAGTAGCCACCTTTCGAGGGTATTTCTCCATCACTTGCACGAAGCGGTCAAAGAGGTATGCCGCATCGTGGGGACCAGCGGCGGCCTCAGGGTGATACTGAACGCTAAATGCACCGCGCTCTGAAAGTTCCAAGCCTTCAACGACATCATCGTTAAGACATACATGAGTAACTTGTCCGGGACCAAAGACCGTTGTGAAACCACCCTCAGTTGGAGCTTTGAGAGCAAAACCATGATTATGCGCCGTGATTTCAACTTTACCTGTTCGTTTATCCATAACCGGTTGATTGATACCACGATGTCCAAATTGCAATTTATAGGTCTCAAAACCGAGTGCTCGACCGAGAATCTGATGTCCAAAGCAGATACCGAAGACAGGAATCTCAGCGCTCAGGATCTCGCGCACCAAATCAATTGTGGCTGTCATTGTGGCTGGATCACCAGGACCATTGGAGAGAAAGACTCCATCTGGCGATATCGCCGCAATATCTTCAAAACTTGAATCAAAGGGCATCACATGCACCTCGATGCCTCGTTCAGCCATCGCGCGTGGCGTAGCTCCCTTAATTCCAAGATCGATAGCCGCGACAGTAAATCTCTTCTGCCCAATCGCTGGTACAACATAGGTTGCCTCGGTTGAAACATCAGCGCAGAGATAAGCACCCGCCATGGCTTGCTGCTTTCGAACTTCAATGACCATCTCTTCGCGACTGAGATCCTGGCCCGAGAAGATACCCACTCTCATAGCGCCTCGATCACGTAGGTGACGTGTAATCGCTCGAGTATCAACACCTTGAATTCCAACAATTCCTTGATCTATCAACTCTGCTTCTAGATCGTTCTCGCTCCGCCAATTGCTGGTGAGGATGGAGGGGTTTCGCACAACAAATCCTGCAACCCAATATTTCTTAGACTCATTATCGAAGTCATTCACACCGGTATTACCAATATGTGGAGCAGTCATAACCACGACTTGTTTGTGATACGAAGGATCCGTCAAAGTCTCCTGGTAGCCAGTCATGCCAGTTTGAAATACGGCCTCTCCGAAGGTTTTACCTAAGCTGGCCCAAGATTTACCTTCAAAGATGCGACCGTCATCGAGTACAAAGAACGCTTTAACCATTATGCGCCCACCTTATGCGTGAGACGGCCTCTAAAGAAGGTGGCTTGCACAACGCCAGGGATCTCCATGCCATGGAAGGGAGTATTGCGGCTTCGTGAAGCCAGACGGTCGCGATCCACGCGCCATAGTTGGGTCGGATTTATCACAGTGATATGGGCCAGGGCTCCTACTGTTAGCGCTTGCCCGTGGCTCTCGTATCGACCGATGCGAGCTGGGGCGAGGCTCATTCGATCTGCAACCTGGCTCCAGTTCATCAATCCGGTCTGCACCATTGTCGCGTTGATAATCGGCAACGCAGTTTCAAGTCCGAGCATTCCAAATGAAGCCTCTTGCCACTCACACTCTTTAGTCTCAGCAGCATGCGGCGCATGGTCTGTTGCGACGATATCGATGATTCCCTCCGCGAGAGCTTCACGCAAAGCCATTACATCACTCTCGGTTCGCAGTGGTGGATTCACTTTATAGATCGGATCATAACTACGCGCCAGTTCATCTGTGAGCAGTAAGTGATGAGGGGTAACTTCAGCAGTTACGTTAACGCCGCGGGATTTCGCCCAGCGGATAATCTCTACTCCACCTCGTGTTGTGATGTGACAGATGTGTAGTCGTGCTTGAACGTGATCAGCCAACAAGACATCGCGCGCGATGATTGATTCTTCAGCGATTGCTGGCCAGCCCTTTAGTCCAAGTTGTGAAGATACAAATCCTTCATTCATCTGGCTTGCTTGGGTAAGTCGAGGCTCTTGGGCATGTTGAGCGATTACACCATCAAATTTCTTTACATACTCGAGAGCTCTACGCATCACCAAAGGATCAAAGACGCAATTTCCATCATCGCTAAAGACGCGAACGCGGGCCGTTGAATCTGCCATAGCTCCAATTTCGGCAAGATGCTCTCCCTGGATACCTTGGGTCACTGCGCCGATTGGGAATACATCAACAAGTCCTGCGTTCTGACCGAGTCTAAAGACCTGCTCCACTACTCCAGCTGTATCAGCAACTGGAGATGTATTCGCCATTGCACTTACCGCAGTAAATCCACCGCGCGCTGCAGCCTGTGAACCTGAGAGAACAGTTTCAGCATCTTCCTTGCCGGGCTCACGTAGATGGGTGTGTAGATCAACAAGTCCTGGAAGAGCAATGCTGCCCGTGAAATCAAACTCAGTCGCACCATCACTCTTAAGATTTGCACCAATCGCTGTGATTAACTCGTTTTCGATTGCGATATCAGAGAGAACGCCATTGACCTCAACGTTCTTAATGAGATATTTCGTGGTCATGCGATTACCCCTTCACCTTCTGGAGAGCCAGCCAAGAGCAGATAGAGAATTGCCATACGCACGCTGACGCCATTTGTTACCTGTTCGACAATGACAGAACGTGCGCTATCGGCGCTATCGGCAGTTATCTCCAGCCCCCGATTCATTGGGCCTGGGTGCATCACAATCGCCGTTGGTTTCATTCGGCGCAAACGATCAGAGTTAAGTCCAAAGTAACGCGAGTATTCGCGAGCGTTCGGAAAGAACATCTCTGACATACGCTCGAGTTGAATACGGAGCATCATCACTGCGTCAACGCTCTCAATCACTGCATCGAAGTCATAAGAGACGGTAACTGGCCATGCTTCGATGCCCACTGGGAGCAGAGTTGGCGGTGCAACCAGCGTGACTTTTGCGCCAAGTTTGGTAAGAAGTAAGACATTCGAACGAGCAACGCGAGAATGCAGCACATCCCCGACAATCGCTATATGAAGCCCCGTTAAATCTTCTCCCCCATGGCCTAAATGGCGCCGAATAGTGAAGGCATCAAGGAGCGCCTGGCTCGGATGCTCATGAGTTCCGTCTCCTGCATTAATCACTGAACCAGACATCCATTGGTTATCAGCTAGACGCGCTGCAGCTCCTGATGCGCTATGGCGAATAATGACTGCATCTGCGCCCATCGCTTGAAGAGTCTGAGCAGTGTCTTTGAGAGACTCCCCTTTGCTCACACTTGATCCCTTAGCAGAGAAGTTAATGACATCAGCAGATAAGCGCTTTGCTGCAGCTTCAAATGAAATTCGTGTACGTGTTGAATCCTCAGCAAAGAGATTCACGATTGTCCTACCTCGCAAGGTAGGCAGTTTCTTCATTGGACCGTCAGAGGCACGCGCCAACTCTTCCCCAGTATTGAGTATGGATACTGCCTCGATTTTTGAAAGATCAGCGATTGATAGGAGATGCTTCATTGCATCTGCCCATCTTCGATCGAGACTAAATCAATCCCGTCGAGTTCCGTAAATTGCACTCGAACCACCTGGTTCTGCGCAGTGGGGAGATTCTTTCCAACGTAATCCGCTCGAATTGGCAGCTCGCGGTGACCTCTATCCACGAGAACTGCCAACTGGACTGTACGAGGACGGCCAATTTCTCCAAGCGCATCCAAGGCTGCTCGAATAGTTCTTCCCGAGAAGAGAACATCATCAACTAACACAACGTTTCGACCTTCAACGCCGAGCGACGGAATAACCGTTGGCATGAGCGCTCGCGGCGGTCTAAGTCGCAGATCATCTCGATGAAGTGTGATGTCGAGAGTTCCGTGCTGAACGGGGCGACCTTCAATCGACTCAATCGCGGAGGCTATTCGGGCGGCAAGGTGTGCGCCCCGTGTTGGGATTCCTAAGATTGTGATTGATTCTGAACCAGAGTTTCGTTCGAGAATCTCATGCGAAATACGGGTGATAGCGCGGGCCATATCTGGCGCAGGCAGGGCAAGGCTCATCTGTAAATCTCCTTCCCCGCCTCGCAGGACGGGTCGTTAAAGGATGTTCGCAAAGAGTACCACTTCAGTTCTATCGCCTGTGGATTGAAATACCTCTCTTCGTTCGCCGCCACCCTAGATTCCAGAGATGGAAACTGAAATTACCGATAAGTTCGTCGCACAAAGCCTGCGTTCAATCCGGCAAGCGCAATCCCTCTCACTGAATGATGTTGAGGTCGCAAGTCGTGGTGCGATCAAGGCGGTCGTTCTCGGTTCCTACGAGCGCGGCTCCCGATCCTTAAGCGTGAAGAGAGCAATTCAAATTTCCCAGTTCTATGGAGTACCCGTTTCCGTGCTCTTCGGTGGCTCTTTGAGGGCGGACGCGATGAAGGCGCAGAGAATCATCATCGATGCACGGCGTCTTCGAACATGGGTTGAGATGGGCTCTCAGATAGATCAGGCAATAATCAAAACACTTCTTAGCTACGTCTCACATATCCAAAGCTCGAGGCAAGATTGGAATGGTGAGGTTATTTCACTCCGCGAGCGTGATACCGAGTACATAGCAATCTGTACTGGTTATACGCCAGAGTCGCTAGTGCAGTGGCTTGATGGGAAAAACTTACTTCTAACTTTCAAAAACTAGCGGGCGATACTCTCTTTGATCTGAGAAATCTTCCCGAGAACCCCATGTATGTACCCAGCAGACTCATCCGTCGAAAGCTCCTTGGCAAGGTTGAGAGCCTCATCAATGGCGATACCTTCAGCGAGTTCGGGCGTCCAGACAATTTCGTAGATCCCAAGGCGCAGAATATTTCTATCTACTGCTGGCAAGCGATCCATATCCCATCCCTGGGCATACGTAGTGATGAGCTCATCAATCTTTCTCTTATTCGCAGTGATACCCGCTATCAACTCGCGGGTGAACTCTCGTATCGGTCTAGCATCCGGACCCTCTTCTACTACATCTCGAGTAGAGAGAAGATCTGCTGCTGAAGCCCCACGAATGTCAGCTTCATAGAGGAGATCGAGGGTCTGCTTACGCGCCTTACTGCGTGCTGACACTAGTTTGCGCGGCCCTGATAAGAACCATCTCGAGTGTCGACAAGAACAACTTCATCCTGCTTGATGAAGAGTGGAACTTGAATCTGAATTCCAGTTTCAACTGTTGCAGGCTTTGTTCCTCCAGATGAACGATCGCCCTGAAGTCCTGGCTCAGTGTAAGTAATTTTCAACGCAACCGATGCAGGGAGTTCGATGTACAAAGGGTTGCCCTCATGGATTGCAACTATCGCTTCGGTATTTTCAAGCATGTAATTGACAGCATCTCCCACAGTACCTGCAGAGATATTCATCTGATCGAAGTTGACGTTATCCATAAAGACAAAATCATCACCTTCCTTGTAAAGGAAGTTCATTTCACGCTTTTCGAGGATAGCTATCTCTACTTTCACTCCGGCGTTGAAGGTTTTATCGACAACTTTGCCGGTCATAACCTGCTTCAACTTGGTACGAACGAAAGCTGGACCTTTTCCTGGCTTCACATGCTGAAACTCAACGACAGTCCAAAGTTGGCCGTCAATATCAAGGGTCATACCATTCTTGAGATCATTTGTTGTTGCCACGATAACTCCAGTCCTGCATTCTATGAATTAAATATGTTGCGCGAGTTTAGCGCATAACAATTGCTCTCGAAAAATCAGGAAACGAGCGCTTTGAGCGCAATAAGTGCTAGCACGTAAGAATTTGGACCAAATCCGCCAATAGTTCCATTTGCAACGCCGGAGATAACCGAGGTATGTCTAAACTCTTCACGAGCCATTGGATTAGATAGATGTACCTCAATGAGTGGCGCTTTGACCAATTCCGCAGCATCCCGTATTGCATACGAGTAGTGCGTGAAAGCTGCTGGATTGATAATTACCGGGATATTGGAATCCGCCGCCTCATGCAGCCAGGAAATAATTTCAGCTTCATCATTACTCTGTCTCACATCCGCGACAAAACCATGGGTCTTTGCCGCTGATTCAATTTGCGCAACAAGCTCGGCATAATTCATATCCCCATAGATTGAGGAATCTCGTATATCAAGGCGTCCCAGATTAGGCCCGTTAAGTACTAATACCTTCATTGGCTAACCTTCTCATACGCCCTTAGCAGAGCGCTCTCTTCTGGATTTTCCAGCCTCTGTGTCTTGCCCACATCTGTAATCACAACGAAGCGAAGGTTGTTACCCCGCGATTTTTTATCCAACTTCATTGCGGCGTGAAGTTCTGGCCATTCTCCATTTGCATAGGTGGTAGGAAGCCCTAGCCCCTGCAAAGTTGAGATGTGTAGATCTAGCAACTCTTTCGAAATGAGGTTTAACTCGAAAGAGAGATGAGCAATAAAGGCCATCCCTATGGAGACGCACTCCCCGTGACGCAACGAGTACTTAGAATGGATTTCTACTGCATGACCGAAGGTGTGGCCATAGTTGAGAATCTCGCGTTCGAAACTCTCCTTGAAATCCCCTGAAACTACTTCAGCTTTAACCTGCACCGCTCTCTCGATAAGTTC
Organism: Candidatus Nanopelagicaceae bacterium; assembly: GCA_965267965.1. GTDB lineage: Bacteria > Actinomycetota > Actinomycetes > Nanopelagicales > Nanopelagicaceae > Planktophila. The sequence continues at coordinate 657,140 of OZ254131.1, read as the reverse complement.
CTCTGTTAGAGCTTCAGAGGCACGGATTTGTTGCAGAGTCAGGCCTGCCATCTTCTCGAGAATGAGGCCATCCTTGATAAAGCCACACTTCACAACTTCAGCCAGCCCTGCAGAAAAATCTCGATCAGATAGCGCTTTGAGCCAACTGGTATCTACGACAACTTTAACTGGCGAATGGAAAGCCCCAATTAAGTTCTTTCCATAATCGCTATTGATGCCAGTCTTTCCACCAACAGCCGCATCAACCATTCCGGCAACGGTCGTTGGAATAGCTATCCAATCCATGCCACGTAACCAAGACGCGGCGGCGTAACCTGCCACATCCGTAACGGCGCCGCCACCGATGGCAACAATCAGATCACTTCTGGTGAATCCCGCAGCGCCCAGCCAATTCCAAATAGATTCCAGTGTTCGAATGGATTTGCCTGCTTCACCATCGGGAATTGCAAAGTAGAAGAATTCGCCACCTTCGAATTCGAATGGTGGAATCAATTCCTTCATGGCGTCGCTGTAAATGATTGCAATTCGATCTCGATTTTTCGCTGCCTCTTTTATCGCATCACGGTAATCGCGAGCTATCTCAACTTCATAATTGCGTTCAGCGGAGATTGCAATACTCTTCATTACAACTCCCCCAGGTTAGAAAGAGCAATGGTAACAATCTCTTCTTCACTCTTGTCGTCAACGTTGATAGTTGTATCGGCGATCGCCTCATAAATCGGACGTCGAGCTTCCATGAGCGTCTGCCACTGACCCCGGGGATTATTGAGCAGAAGTGGCCTATCGCGATTGAAACCAATTCGAGGCGCGACAGTTGAAAGAGAGATATCCAAAAAGAGAATATGTGAGGCGATAGCTCTTAGCGCTGATTGGGCATCGATAGATATGGGCGCGCCACCGCCAAGGGATAGGACAGTTCCATCGGTGAGTAACTCCTGACGTAGCACTCTCTTTTCAATGACTCGGAAAGCATCTTCCCCCTCATCAAGAAAGATTTGAGAGACTGTCTTTCCTTCCTCCCGCTCAATAATCTGGTCGGTATCTCTAAATTCGAGATTTAGCTTCTGCGCGATAAGTGATCCAATAGTTGTCTTTCCTGAACCCATAGGTCCGATCAGAATTACTCTTGGAGCCATTACTTGAAACGTAGATTCTTCATATACGACTCGTAGTTACGTCGAACCTCTTGAACAGAGTCTCCGCCAAACTTTTCCAAAACCGCCTCTGCGAGAACGAGAGCTGCCATCGCCTCAGCGACAACACCAGCCGCAGGAACCGCGCACACATCAGAACGTTGATTAATCGCTTTGGCAGCTTCACCCGTTTTCACATCAATCGTGTCTAACGCCTTAGGAACGGTAGAAATAGGCTTCATTGCAATCGAAACGCGAAGTATTTCTCCGTTAGACATGCCTCCTTCGGTGCCACCTGCGCGATCAGTGCGTCGTTGAATTGCACCACTACTTCCACGCTCGATTTCGTCGTGCGCTATCGAACCTCTGCGAGTCGCCGTTCTAAATCCATCGCCGATTTCTACGCCCTTGATCGCCTGGATTCCCATCATGGCTCCAGCTAAACGTGCATCCAATCTGCGATCCCAATGCACGTGCGATCCCAAGCCGGGCGGCAAGTTGTACGCCAAAACTTCGCAGACTCCACCCAGGGTATCCCCATCTGAATGCGCTGATTCAATCTCAGCAATCATTGCAGCGCTTGTCGCCGCGTCAGCACATCTGACTGAATCTGCATCAATGCGCGCCATATCGCCAGCTTGAGGTAGTTGATACCCATCAGGTATCCGGACGCCTCCGATAGAAACCACGTGGCTCAAGATTGTTACGCCAACTGCTTGTTCTAGAAAATTACGAGCAATAGCACCAAGGGCAACTCTCGCTGCAGTTTCACGAGCGCTAGCTCTTTCTAATATAGGTCGCGCATCATCAAAATCGTACTTTTGCATTCCAACCAAATCTGCATGTCCAGGACGAGGTCGAGTAAGTGGTGCATTGCGCGCTAGGTTGGCGATCTCATCTTCAGGGACGGGATCAGCCGACATCACCTTCTCCCACTTAGGCCATTCACTATTTCCCACTTGAATTGAGATTGGGCCACCCTGTGAAACTCCTAGACGGACACCACCAAGAATTGTGACTTTATCGGCTTCGAAATTCTGTCTAGCTCCACGTCCGACTCCCAAGCGGCGACGCGAGAGATGGAAATCAATATCTTTCGTTGAAATCTCAATATGAGCTGGAAGACCTTCGACTATCGCCGATAGGGCTTGACCGTGTGATTCGCCTGCAGTTATCCAACGCATGTGCCTATTGTGGCAGAAGTCTTTTCACAAAGAGGACCTATTTGCGCCTTCGAATGGGAATTAACTCAAGAATGACAGGAGATATCCCCCACTGATCGCAGGTCCCAGTGGCACCGCCGTTCTGAGATTGCGGCTTCGAACTATATAAATAAACATCAGAATGCATGTGCAGAGTAAGAGGTTAGATCCATATTGAACCAACGCTTGGGCCGGTACTACAAATACCAAGATGGCACTCAACAATTTGATATCCCCACCGCCTATCTCTAGGTATTTCCAGCCCAGTATCCCGATGGGCAGAAGCAAGAGCGCGAGTAATGTATTTGCAGACCTTGTACCTGTAAAAAAGTCGAGAACTACAACTGCTGCCACAGCAAGATTAGGTATGCGATGGAATTTGACATCAAAGATTGCGATAGCGATCAGAAGAGCGGACATTCCAAGAAGGTATCGCCTACCTTCAAGCGCTGAAGATGCTCCTGTGGATATCTAGAACGATGTTGCCAACTTCTGTCGAAGCGTGGCGGCCAGTTCCTCTGTATCAAAGCTATTATCCGTGATCAAGCGTAACTGCTCAATCCCCTGATAGAGGAGAAGTTCAAGGCCTGAAACCACAGGAGCGCCTAAGTTACTCCACTTCTTTGCCAGCACCGTTGGCCATGGTTTGTAAATAACATCAAAGAGTAGGCAAGAGATCGCACCTTCAGCGCTCTCCGCAAGCAGATCCGCAGCTCCGGCAGGAGTGGTGTTAACAACCAATGAAAATCTGTCCAGAGCTATCGTGTTACTCCAGATTGCATAAGAGAAATTGGATTGCGTGACAATACTTTCAAAAGATTTTTCACGGGTACTGGTGCGCCCCAAAATTGTGATTGAGTCCGCTAGCCCGTCAAGACTCGCAGCGATAGCGCGAGCCGTTCCCCCTGCACCAAGAATGAGGACTCTGGAGAAATCAGAGAACCCGCGATGTGCGAGAGCATCCAAGAAACCAGTTCCATCGGTTGAAGTTGCGCTCCATGAGGAACCACTTTTTATCAGGGTATTTGCCGATTGCGCTTTCTGCGCTAGATCACTGGTGGCGACACCGAGTTGTAGCACTTCTTCCTTCAAAGGCATTGTCAGTGATAGATAATCAAACTCAGAGCTACGGGTGTCCAAGAAGTTCTGTAGTTGACCCGAGCCAACTTCAATTCGCTTATAACTTCCATCTAGGCCAATCTCTTCAAAGGCGGCGCGATGCAACACTGGCGAAAGCGAATGTTCAATCGGTGAACCGAGCACTGCCCCACGAATCATTCTTTACTCCCGAATAGACCGTTTCTTAGATTTTTCTTGTATTCGCTCTTCCAGATATTGAACTGCTCTAGATTATCTGTAAAGCGGGTATCGGAAGGTGCAACTGTGATGAAATAGAGCCAGTTCCCAGGCTCTGGGTTAAGGGCTGCATCCATAGCTTGTCGGCCAGGGTTATTAATGGGTCCTGGCGGGAGGCCATACTTCCGATAGGTGTTGTACGGTGAATTAATCAAAGTTCCTTGAGTGCTTAAGAAGATATTCCCCCTTGATTTCTTCACATAATGCACTGTCGAGTCAAACTGTAAAGGCATTCCCTTTACCAGTCTGTTCCTGATGACTTGTGAAATCTTTGTGAAATCTTGCAGCTTGCCTTCGGCTTGAATCAGTGAGGCGATGGTCAGGAACTGTTGCGGTGTGAATTTCTCGCGACTTTGAATGAATCCAGCAGATTTCATCTCTCTTTCTGATCGCGCAATCATCGAAGAGAACGCATCCAGTGCCGAGGTGCCTTTATCGAAGCTATATTGAGCTGGGAAGAAAAGTCCCTCAAGGGAAGTGAACCCTGTTGGCTTCTTAACGGTGGCCAAAGCCGATTTCACATCACTGACGCTGAATCCTGCTTCATACATTTGAGGAAGAATCTCAGAGAGCCACATACCCTCTTGAACGCTAATCAAACCGCTGAGACGCTTCACATCCAAAAGTTGAACCAACGCTTGCTGTGCGCAGTTTTGCAGGGTGAGTCGATGATCGCCAGGAGCTACTTGAGATGAACTTGGGTCACCAACTGCTACGCGAAAATATGATTCAGATGACTTTACAACGCCAGCTTTCAAAAGAACTTTTCCTATCTCTGATCCTGTTGAACCAGCATCAATATGGACAATCACTTCCTTGCCAGAATTTCGGCACGCAAAGTCAGGGGCGCTCGATGAGCCCGAACGAATTTCACGCAGCCCTCCGGTGATGAGAAGAACAACCATAAAGGCGGAGAGAACTCGGATAAGTGGAGAGTTAGGAAGATCGCGCACGCTGGAGCCCTAACTCAAGAATTTCAACTGCAGCCATGGCATCGATTAACTCTTTAGATTCTCTAGTTGATTTACCAGCTTCTTTTAGTTTTGATTGAGCGCTCACGGTGGATAAACGTTCATCGATAAAGATGATTTCAGCGTCCGTCAGTTCGCTTAGGCTCGCTCCAAAAATTCTGGCTTTCTCAGCGCTGGTACTTTCAACCCCAGATAGATGCTTGGGAAGACCCACAAAGATTTGGATTGGTTCATATTCAACAAAGATGGCTTTAATTTCGCTAATAAGGCTCTTCTTCTCGGTGGCCAAAACAGTCAAAGGCGAAGAGATGATTCCATCAGCATCACAGATGGCTACCCCGATACGAATATCGCCGTAGTCGAAGGCAATCCGTCGACCGCGTTCCATAAATTACTTTCCAGAGATAGCGTCAGTGATTGCCGAAAGCGCCACCGGAATCTGATCAAGATTGGTTCCGCCGCCTTGAGCGAAATCATCTTTACCGCCGCCGCCGCCGCCCAAAATCGTTGAGCCAATCTTTACGAGGGCGCCAGCTTTAACTCCCGAAGATTTAGCACCATCGCTGACCGCGGCGACAAGAACAGCCTTGCCTTCGACAACGCTGACAAGAGCAACTACGGAGTTCGCGGATCTACTCTTCAGGTCGGTTGCAATCTTTCTTAAATCATCAGCTGCAATTCCTTCGCCCAAAGCTGTTGCAATCACTGATATGCCGTTCACAACTACCGCCTTCTCGGCCAACGACCCTATCTGTGACATCGCTTGCGCAGAACGCACCGTGGCTAACTCTTTCTCAATTTCTTTAATCTTGGTTAAGAGATCTGAAATTCTCTCAGGCAGTTCCTCGGCGCGAGAACCCTTGATGATCTCAGTAAGAGAGTTCAGAAGAAGATGCTCACGCGCTAGATACTTATAGGCGTCTACTCCAACAAGGGCTTCTACACGCCTGACTCCTGCGCCAACAGATGACTCTGAAAGTAACTTAATGACACCGAGCTGTCCTGAAGCAGAGACGTGCGTGCCTCCACAAAGCTCTCGAGCCCAGTCGCCAACGCTCACAACGCGAACTTGATCCCCGTACTTCTCTCCGAAGAGGGCCATCGCGCCAATTTTCTTGGCCGCATCTTGCGACATCGTCTCTGCAGTCACCTCGAGATTATCGAGAAGAAGTGTGTTAACTCGCGCTTCGACTTCATTCAAAACAGAATCAGGAACGGCACCAGTAGAAGGGAAGTCGAAACGGAATCGACCAGGAGAATTCTCAGAACCCGCTTGAGTTGCTGTCTCTCCAAGAATTTCACGGAAAGCTTTGTGAACCATATGGGTTGCAGTATGCGCTCGAGAGATTGCGTTTCTGCGCTCTAAATCAATTGCCGCCAGCGCCTGTGAACCAAGAGCCACTTCCCCGCTGATAACGCGACCGCGATGAACTGATAGTCCGTTTACTGGATTCTGTACGTCGTCAATTTCCACAACAGCACCATTGGCAAGGGTGATACGTCCACCATCTGCTAACTGTCCGCCACCTTCTGCATAGAAAGGAGTTCTATCAAGAACGATTTCAACTTCGCTACCTGAGATAGCTGATTGAACGCTTATTCCATCAACGAGGATTCCATTAACAACTGCCTCAGACTCAATCTGCGTATAACCAACGAATGTGGATGCGCCCTTTGAATCTGCAATCTTCTTGTACTCACTCAGATCAGTGTGGCCACTCTTCTTCGCCTTTGCATCAGCTTTAGCGCGATCGCGCTGTTCATTCATCAAACGTCTAAAGCCATCTTCATCAACTTCAAGGCCCTCTTCGCGCGCCATTTCAAGGGTGAGATCAAATGGGAAACCATAAGTGTCATGGAGCTTAAAGACTTCATCGCCCGGCAAGACCGATTTCTTCTGCGCCTTCAACTGGGTAGAAGCGAGATCGAAGATCTGCGTTCCGCTCTTTAGCGTTTGCAAGAAAGACTCTTCTTCCGCGATAGACACTGCCAAGATGCGCTTCTGGTCGGAAATCAATTCTGGATATTGAGGACCCATAGCGCCAATAGCAGCTTGTGTCAGCTCCGACATTATTGGATCGTTGACACCTAAAAGTCGCATATTGCGAATTGTGCGACGCATCATGCGACGCAGAACATAACCACGTCCCTCATTTCCTGGCGTCACTCCATCGCCGATCAACATCGCCGATGTGCGAGCATGGTCGGCTACAACGCGCAGTGAAACATCTGAATTTTGGGACTTTCCGTACGTCACGCCAGCAAGCGATGAGGCCTTAGTGAGAATCTGCATCGTGGTATCAATTTCATAGATGTTCTCAACGCCTTGTAATAACGCAGCAGTTCGTTCAAGACCTAAACCGGTATCAATGCTTTTGGCTGGTAGCTCGCCAAGAATTGGATAGCTATCTTTTCCGCCTCCTGCACCGCGCTCGTTCTGCATAAAGACGAGATTCCATACTTCCAGGTATCTATTCTCATCAGCGATTGGTCCGCCTTCAGCTCCGTAAGCAGGACCGCGATCGTAGTAAATCTCAGAGCAAGGTCCGCATGGTCCGGGAACGCCCATAGACCAGAAGTTATCTGCCATATCGCGTCGTTGGATTCGCTCTCGCGGAATACCAATCTTCTTATGCCAAATATCTGCAGCTTCATCATCATCGAGATAGACAGTTACCCAGAGACGATCCTCAGGAAAGCCATATCCCCCATCGTTGATTGGTCGGGTCAATAACTCCCAAGCAAGAGAGATGGCGCCCTCTTTGAAGTAATCTCCAAATGAGAAGTTGCCGCACATCTGGAAGAAGGAGGCGTGACGCGTTGTCTTTCCAACTTCATCAATGTCTAGCGTACGAACGCATTTTTGAACAGATGTCGCGCGCTTGTATGGCGGCGTTACTTCGCCAAGGAAGAATGGCTTAAAGGGAACCATTCCTGCATTTACCAAGAGCAGGTTCGGATCATCGGCTATGAGAGAAGCCGACGGAACGACGGTATGGGTTAAACCTTGACGATTCTCAGACTCAAAGAAGCGCAGCCAACGCGAACGGATCTCGGCGGATTCCACTAGTTACATTCACCCACTTGATCTATTCAGTCTTCTTCTTTTTGCGACCTTTGCTCATCTGAGCAGCGCTCAAGAGAGCGCCTGCAACCTTTACAGCAGGTCCGTTCTTCTCCATAAAATCCGTAGTTGCCCCGGTGACCTTTGTGGTCACTTCTTCAACGCTCTTGGTGATCTTTGCAAAGCTTTCGAGCGGGCTGTTGATGAGTTCAAGGGTCCGAGTTGATTCATTGATCAAAGGGGTCGTATCGTCGGTGAAAGCTTTGAGTGAAACCTTTGCCTCATCCACCAATTTACTGACGCGGAAAACTGCATAAGCCACAGAAACGGCGATCACAAAGAGTGACGCTGCTGCGATTATTGTTGCAATTCCACCTGGACCCATATCGATAGCCTACCTGACTACTCCTTTGGAGGAGTCCAATCAATGGCCGCTTCCTTGCGTTGCGCAGGTGTAATTGGTGTTGGTGCTCCAGTCAATGGATCTCCACCACTGGCGGTCTTCGGAAATGCGATGACTTCTCGAATTGAATCAGAGCCAGTCAGAAGTGCGCAGACTCTATCGAGACCAAGTGCGATTCCTCCGTGGGGTGGCGGGCCGTAATTGAATGCTTCCAAAAGGAATCCAAATTTGCTCTGAGCTTCCTCATCACTTAAACCAATGACTGTGAAGACATCCTTTTGAATGTTGCGATCATGGATACGAATCGAGCCTCCACCAAGCTCGGTTCCGTTAAGGACGATGTCATATGCATACGCAAGCGCTGTTGCTGGATCGTTCTTAAATGTCTTTGCAAATTCAGGTTTTGGTCCAGTAAATGGATGGTGCACAGCCGTCCAACCACCGTTATCGGTTGGTTCAAACATCGGCGCATCGACAACCCAGAGAAATTCCCATGCCCCTTGGTTTATAAGATTGCAACGGCGTCCGATTTCTAACCGCGCTGCCCCAAGAAGTTGTTGAGATGCAGAACGCTCACCTGCTGCAAAGAAGATGGCATCGCCTGGCTTTGCGCCAACGAAAGCTGCAATTCCTGACTGTTCAGTCTCAGAGATGTTCTTCGCTACCGGACCTCCTAGAGTTCCATCAGCGTTAATCAGAATGTAGGCAATGCCCTTTGCTCCCCTTGCTTTAGCCCAATCTTGCCAAGCATCGAGTTCACGACGAGGTGAATCAGCGCCTCCAGGCATAACAACTGCTCCAACATATGGTGCTTGAAAGACTCGAAACTCTGTCTTTGAAAAATACTCTGTAACTTCTACAAGTTCATGGCCAAAACGAAGATCGGGTTTATCTGAACCGTACTTATCCATTGCATCTGCATAAGTCATATGACGAATAGGAGTTGGAATATCGTAACCAACAGCTTCTTTCCACACCTTCACCAATATCTTCTCGGCCACTGCCAAGATGTCGGCCTGATCAACAAATGACATTTCGATATCTAACTGAGTGAACTCTGGCTGACGATCAGCTCGGAAATCTTCATCACGGAAGCAACGAGCAATCTGGTAGTAACGCTCCATGCCAGCGACCATCAATAATTGTTTAAAGAGTTGTGGGGACTGAGGAAGGGCATACCAACTACCTGGTTGAAGTCTTACCGGCACTAAGAAGTCGCGTGCGCCTTCAGGTGTTGATCGAGTCAGATAAGGCGTTTCGATTTCAAGAAAATCTAAGTCCTCCATGGCGCCTCTGATTGCGGCGGTAACCTTAGAGCGAAGTCGCAAATTTGCTGCAGGGCCTTCACGCCTTAAATCTAGGTAGCGGTAACGAAGACGCACTTCCTCTGAAATCTCAACTTCAGAACCGGAGTCCACTGGGAATGGAAGCGGCGCTGACTCGCTTAAAACTACGACTGAATCCCCCATAACTTCGATTTCGCCAGTTGGAATATTTGAATTTTCATTTCCGGCAGGACGAAGGGCCACTTCACCCGTGATTTGCAAACACCATTCAGCACGTAATTGGCCAGCCATCTTCTCGTCGCGAATTACTACTTGGACAGAGCCCGTTGCATCACGAAGATCGATGAAGGCAACTCCACCATGATCTCGACGGCGGGCAACCCAGCCTGCCAAAGTGACGGTCTTGCCTGCGTGAGAAGCGCGCAGCGCACCTGCATCATGGTTTCTTAACATGAAAGTGAGCCACCCTTATTTTCGTTGTACCGATAATTGAGAGCGAAGCTCTCCTTGTAATTGCTCAATCTTAACGGAATTTACCGCTCCATCATCCATGCGCTTGAGTTCAACTGTTCCTGCTTGCAACTCTGCCTCACCGAGAACGATGACAAATCTCGCACCAGATTTATCAGCAGCCTTCATAACGCCCTTGAGGGCGCGGTCTCCAAAGGCGATCTCGGTTGTAATCCCAGAGTTTCGCAACTGTGAGGCAATCGTCAGGGCCGAGCTCTTCGCTGACTCCCCCAAAGGAATGATAAATAAATCAGAGGTGAATGAGTCGCTCGGCAATACTCCTTCTGCAACTGCAGCTAAGAGTGCGCGATCTACTCCTAGCCCAAAACCAATACCGGAAAGCGGTTGGCCACCAAGAATTTCCATCAAGCCGTCATAGCGACCACCGCCACCAATTCCACTTTGGGCACCAAGATCAGAATGAACAAATTCAAAAGTTGTCCCTGTGTAATAGTCGAGGCCTCGGACCATACGTGGATTAATTGTGAATGCAATATTCATAGCCTTGAGGTAGCTCTGAACTTTCTCAAAGTTATCTTTAGCTTCCGGAGAGAGGTAATCGAGTAAGAGCGGCGCTTTGGCCATCGCCGCAACCATCTCAGGGCGCTTATCGTCGAAGAGGCGCAGTGGGTTGAGTTGTGCTCGCGCGGAAGTTGCCTCATCAAGGTTGAGTGTTTGATAGAACTTCATAAGATCTTCGCGATGAGCCGCCCGTGATTGAGCATCGCCCAGTGATGTTATTTGTAGTGTGAAATTCTTAAGACCAATATTCTTAAAGCCCTGATATGCAATTGCAATTACCTCTGCATCTATCGCAGGATCATCAACTCCAATAGCCTCAATTCCCACTTGGTAAAACTGACGATATCGCCCTGCCTGAGGTCTTTCGGCACGGAAGTACTGACCCGAATACCAGACCTTGACTGGAAGTTGGCCACGATCAAGGTTCTGCTCGATGACAGCGCGCATGACACCAGCAGTTCCTTCTGGTCGCAGAGTAATTGATCTTCCGCCGCGATCTTCAAAGGTGTACATCTCTTTTGAGACAACATCGGTGGATTCGCCAACGCCACGAGAGAAGAGATTGGTATCTTCAAATACAGGAAGTTCCATTAGCTGATACCCGGCAAGACGAGCAGGGGTAATCAACTGCTGCCTGACCCATTCAAAGGCTGTGGATTCAGGAGGCAGATATTCGCGGACGCCCTTGGGCGCTTGGATCTTCTCGTACTTCACGAGGACAATTCTTTCAGATATGGATTGTTTTTTCGCTCGTATTTAATGGTTGTCTCGGGTCCATGGCCTGGAAGTACGCGTAATTCATCGGAGAGAGTGAGAACTCTATTCTTCAGCGTTGACTTCATATCGCTTGCGCTACCTGTAGGAAGGTCAGTTCTTCCAATCGAGCCAGCAAAGAGCACATCTCCGCTAATCAAGATTTCTTGATTGAGCACAAACATCACAGAACCTTTGGTGTGGCCTGGTGCGTGAATTACCTCAACCTGCATGCCCAATAAATCTAGGGTTGCTCCATTCTTTATTTCATTTACCTTGAGAGGTTCTTCAAAGACAATTCCTTTGAGTTGATCAATGAATTCCGGGCCATGAATTCCACTTGGGTCTGCGATGAAGCGACGATCTTCGGAGTGAATGTAGGTAGGAATGTCGTAGCCATCTGCAAGTGGCTTAATGGAGAAGGTATGGTCTAGGTGGCCATGTGTGATGAAGGCAGCGACCGGCTTTAACTTGTTCTCTTCGATGATCATCTCGATATCTGCCGAAATATCAGGCATACCTGGGTCGACGATGATGCACTCGCCACCAGCTGCTGGCGCGATGACCCAACAATTGGTGGCAAACATTGGAGCGGGAAATGACCGAATGAGCATCCAGGTCACCCCTATTTCTCGCGTGGATTTACTGCTTGTGGATGCACAGGGTACCTTTGACCTCTACCAAAACTACGCACATATCAACGAAGGCAAGAAATCCGACAGAAGGTCGAATTACTTGCCAACGCGCCAAAGGGGATCAAAATGACCGATGTAAATCCAACCGCACTTGCACAGACACATTCACTTCCAACAAGCGCAGCATCTGCACTCATTGGAGATCCTTCAAAATTTGGTCGCGTAGCCGAAGATGGCACAGTTTTTGTCAGTACACCTGAAGGCGAAAAGCCTGTTGGTTCTTACCCTGGAAAATCAGCTGAAGAAGCGCTTGCTTACTTCGTTCGTAAATTTGAAGCGCTTGCATCTGAAGTCGCTCTCACCGCTGCACGCATCACCAGTGGAGCGATGGTTCCTCAAGATGCATATGAGGCTGTAAAGAAACTTCGTCAGCAAGTTCGCGAACTCAATGGCGTTGGCGATCTAGCTGCGCTTGCTCTCTCAGTAGAACAGATTGAGCCGCTCATTGAAGGTCATCGCGAGGCATATGAAGCAAAGAAGGCAGCAGAGACCGCTGCCAAGGCTGCTCGTCGTGAGCAAATCCTTGTTGAGAAAGAGAAAATTGTTGCTGAAGCGGAATCCCTCGCGCTATCTGAGAATTGGAAGGTTACGGGCGATCGCCTGAAGGCTCTCCTTGATGAATGGAAGGCTGCGCCTCGCTTAGATAAGAAGAGCGATGCTGATTTCTGGAAGAGATTCTCTGCATCAAGAAATAAGTTTGATAAGCGCCGTCGCACCCACTTTGCCCAGCTTGAGGCAACTGCAGGAAAAGTTGCAGAAGTGAAGGTCGCAATTGTTGCCGAAGCTGAAAAGCTCGCTACTTCGACAGAGTGGCTTCCTACCGCTCGCCGCTTTAAGGATCTTATGGATCAATGGAAGGCAGCTGGACGAGGTAAGAAGAGCGAAGATACCAAACTCTGGAATCGCTTTAAGGCAGCTCAAGATCAGTTCTTTGCAGCTAAGAACGCAGATCTAGAAAAGCGTGAAGTTTCAATGGTTGCCAATCTTGCAAAGCGTGAAGAGCTCATTGTTCAAATTGAAGCTCTTGTCCCATTTACCGATCTCAAAGCAACTAAGAACGCTTTCCGTGAGCTCATGCGCACTTGGGACAAGATTGGCATTACACATAGAGATAAGCGCGCTGCATTTGACGCACGTATTGCCAAGGTTGAAGAAGTAATCAAATCCGCTGATGCAGATCTTGCTCGTAAGACAGATCCAGGAGCCAAAGCTCGCGCCGCTGAAGTTGTAACTCAATTAACTGAATCTATTGAGAGCTATAACAAGGCAGCAGATAAAGCTGAAGCTGCAGGAAATGCCAAGAAGGCTCAGGAAGCTCGCGAATCAGCCGTTGCGCGTCAGGCCTGGCTTGTAGAAGCCCAGAAGCACTTAGCTGAATTCAACTAAGTCGCAACAGAGTTAAGTTCGATAGACGTCGTAGACGCCTTCGATCCCACGCACTGCCGCAAGCACTGAATCCAGGTGCTTGGCGTCGGCCATTTCAAAGGTAAATCGCGAGATAGCAACTCGGTCCTTTGATGTGCTTACTGCAGCGCTCAAGATATTCACGTGTTGCTCTGAAAGCGTGCGCGTGACATCTGCAAGTAGTCGGGCTCGATCTAGAGCTTCCACTTGGATATTGACCAAGAAGATACTGGCAGCCCCTGGCAACCACTTCACTCCAACAACTCTCTCGCCTTGATTCTTCTGCAAGTCCGATGCGTTGATGCAATCCTCGCGATGGACTGAAATGCCCGAACCCTTGGTAATGAAACCCATAATTGAATCTCCTGGCACAGGTGTGCAGCAGCGCGCCAACTTTACGAGTACATCATCTACGCCCTCTACTTCGATGGCGCTAGAGGTTCGACGAGTTGTTTGCACTCCTGTCGGAATATTCTCAATGGTTACTTCAGGATGTGAATCTTCTGCGCCGAGGCTGGCAACCAACTTCTCAATGATGGATGCTGCTGAAACATGGCCATCCCCAACTGCGCTATAGAGCGCATCGATATCCGCGTAGTGCATATCGTGCGCCAGCTCAAGAAGTGAGTGGCCTGCAAAGATTTTCTGAAGAGGTAGTCCAGCTTTACGCATCTGGCGAGCGATAGATTCACGCCCAGCGTCAATAGCTTCTTCTCGACGCTCTTTGCTAAACCAAGCCTTGATCTTGGAACGTGCGCGAGGGCTTTTGACGAAGTTCAACCAATCTCGGCTCGGTCCTGCGTTCTCGCCCTTATTGGTAACAATCTCCACAACATCACCATTGTTGAGCTTTGATTCGAGTGGAACTAGACGCCCATTCACCTTTGCGCCAGCACAACGAAGACCGACATCAGTGTGAACAGAGAATGCAAAGTCAACCGGAGTTGACCCTCCAGGGAGAGCGACAACTGAACCTTTCGGTGTAAAGACAAATACTTCAGGGCTGCCTAAATCAAAGCGGAGCGCTTCAAGAAACTCTGAAGGATCTTCAGTCTCTTTCTGCCATTCATGTAACTGGCGCAACCAGAGCATTTCGGGAGAGTTTCCTTCTGGGTCTCCCCCTTGCTTGTATTTCCAGTGCGCCGCAATTCCGAATTCAGCGCGCGAATGCATCTCGTAGGTTCGAATCTGAATTTCAATCGCTTTTCCATTTGGACCAATTACCGTTGTGTGGAGAGATTGATAGAGATTGAACTTCGGCATCGCGATGTAATCCTTGAATCGGCCTGGAACCGGACTCCAGCGCGCGTGAATAGAACCGAGTACTGCATAGCAATCTCGAACATCGTTGACGAGAACTCGAATTCCCACCAAGTCATAAATCTCATTGAACTCTCGACCACGTACAACCATCTTCTGGTAAACGCTAAAGAAGTGCTTCTTGCGTCCGGTGACGGTAGCCATAATTGAGTCGCGAGCCAGGTCGCCCTGAACCGCCTCGATTACTTCTGCGGTAAGTGCATCGCGCGAAGGAGATCTTTCGGCGACAAGTCGGGAGATTTCCTCAAATTTCTTGGGTTCAAGAACGGCGAAGGAGAGGTCTTCTAGCTCCCATTTGATGGCATTCATACCAAGACGGTGAGCGAGCGGTGCGTAGATATCGAGAGTTTCACGCGCTTTGCGTTGCGCCGATTCAGAAGAAACGAAACCCCATGTACGCGCATTATGAAGTCGATCCGCGAGTTTGATAACCAGCACCCGGATATCTCGCGACATCGCAATCACCATCTTGCGAACAGTCTCGGCTTCCGCAGTCGGCCCGTAGGTCAATTTGTCTAGTTTGGTAACGCCGTCAACTAGATTGGCAATCTCATCCCCAAACTCAGCACGGAGCTGCGTCAAGGAGTAAGGAGTATCTTCAACAGTATCGTGAAGAAGAGATGCAATAAGTGTGATCTCATTCAGGCCTAATTCTGCAAGAATCTGAGTCACTGCTACTGGATGAGTGATGTACTCCTCGCCTGATTTTCGAAGCTGTCCAGTGTGCGCCGTGCGCGCAACCTCGAAGGCGCGGTTGATGTCGGCGAGATCAGCGTTTGGATGATGCTCCCTGAGTGCGTCGATTACCGGCGCAATCAAGGGCTGAGTCTCCATAAAGCTAAAAGGTTATTTGCGACCTTTGCGCTTTGCTTGTGTGCGACGGCTGATCTTTGTAGCAGCTCCTGTATTTGTCTCTGCCGTATTTCCGCGAGCAGCAACTCGCTTAGCCAGTGCCTGCATAGCAGGTTCTCTTTCGCGAAGTTGAGCCAAGAATGGAGGAGCGATAAAGAGTGATGAGTAAGTACCTACTGCTAGACCGATAAAGAGAGCAAGAGACAAGTCCTTAAGAGTTCCTGCGCCAAGTAATCCGGCGCCAACAAAGAGAATCGATCCCACAGGAATCAGCGCGATAATCGATGTATTGAGCGAGCGAACAATCGTCTGATTCACGGCCAGGTTAGCTGCTTGTGAATAAGTAACCTTTGAATTTGCGACAACTGATTTTGTATTCTCGCGGACCTTGTCGAAGACAACCACCGTGTCATAGAGCGAATAGCCCAGAATGGTTAAGAAACCGATAATCGTCGCCGGTGTGACATCGAAACCAACGAGTGCGTAAATACCCACGGTAATGAATACGTCGTGGACCACTGCGAGAATTGCAGCTGCCGCCATCTTCGGTTCAAAGACCATGGCAAGAAAGAGCATGATCACAAGAAGAAACGCGATCAGACCATAGATGGCCTTCTTCGTGATCTCTTTACCCCATGACGGACCAACGAGTTGAGTATCAATCGATTCTTCAGTCACGTTGAACTTCTGTGTCAAAGCTGTCTCAATCGCACGAGACTGCGCAGCATCCACTGCTCCGGTTTGAACGCGAACCTTTGAGTCACCAATCTTCTGCACGATGATTTCACCAGGAAGACCCACTGCTTCAACAGCTTCACGCGCTTGCTGAACTGTCGCTGTTGGCTTGTTCACGGTAAAAGAAGCGCCGCCCTTGAATTCAATTCCAAGATGCAACCCCTGAACAAAGAGGGCGAAGAAAGAAACGATGATGAAGATTGCTGAGACGCTATACCAGCGCTTGCGGTTTTCAACGATGTTGAAAGAAGTTTCTCCTGAATAGAGACGGCCACCTAGACCAGATAGTTTCGCCATGTGCTTATGCCTCCAAAGGTGATTCAGTTTGAGAAATCTTTGCGTTCTTCTCTTTCATTCCAACGCTCTTAGGTGACAAGCCAGAT
Source organism: Candidatus Nanopelagicaceae bacterium (assembly GCA_965267965.1). Classification (GTDB taxonomy): domain Bacteria; phylum Actinomycetota; class Actinomycetes; order Nanopelagicales; family Nanopelagicaceae; genus Planktophila. Next base: position 640,551 of record OZ254131.1, on the reverse strand, counting down.
AGCGGATGGCCTGATGCGAAGAACTTCCAACGCGCAAGGACAGTAACTATCGGCTTGGTAAAGAGGAAGACGATCAAAAGGTCGATCAAAGTTGTAAGACCAAGCGTGAATGCAAAACCTCGAACGCCACCGACGGCGAAGAAGTAGAGCAAGAAAGCGGCGATAAGAGAGACGATGTCGGCGACGATAATCGTGCGACGAGCTCTGCTCCAACCCGTTTCAACGGCGGTACGTAGAGTCTTGCCCTCACGGAGTTCATCTCGAATACGTTCGAAGTAGACGATAAATGAGTCTGCGGTAACACCGATAGCAACAATCGAACCAGCAATTCCTGCCAAGGTGAGAGTGAAGCCAATTGATTTACCTAGAACCAGGAAGAGTAGATAGAGCATCGCAGCTGCGATTCCGAGGGAACCAACGATCGCGATTCCAAGACCTCTGTAATAGGCGACAGAGAAGATTAAGACCAAGCCCATACCGAGGGCACCAGCAAGAAGTCCTGCTCGTAGTTGATCTTCACCAAGAGTTGGAGAAACTTGTTGAACTTCACCGCGATCAAATGCGAGAGGTAGCGATCCATACTTCAAAACATTTGCTAGATCCTGAGCTTCAACTTGTGAGAATGAGCCGGTGATCTGAGCTTCACCTGATGGAATCGCTTCACGGATAGATGGCGCAGATACAACGAGTCCATCAAGAACAATCGCTACCTGATTCTGAGGCGAAGGAAGAGATGTCACTCGAGCAGTTTGTGCTCCGAATGCTCTTGTGCCGTCGCCATCAAATGTCAGAGAAACAAACCAAGCGCTTGCACCCTGCTGATCAATACCAGCAGATGCCTTAGAAACTTGCTGACCTAAAACTTCAGCCGGTCCCAAAATGTATTTCGTTGTACCTGTGCGCGCACAAGCAACGATGGTCTCACTTGGAGAATCAGCGCCTGTTCCCTGAAGGTTTGCCGGATTGGTGCAATCGAGTGCTGCAAAGCGAGCATTGATATCAGCAGAGACTCCACCTGCTGGGGTTGCTTCCCCTCCACCAATTCCTGCAAGTGCAGAAGACTCAGCAAGAACCTGACGGAAACGAAGCTCAGCGGTCTGACCGACTAGATCGACAACGCGTCGACCTGATTCGCCAGGAACAGAGATAACAATCTGACGGTTAGTGCCACTTCCTTGTGCAGTCACTTCAGATTCTGCAACGCCGAGTGAGTCAACGCGCTGACGAATGATTGATACTGCCTGGTCGATCGCCTCTGATGTCACTTTATTGGCATCATTGGAAGCGCGGGGTTGCAGCGTGACGCTGGTACCTCCGCGCAGATCTAGGCCAAGTCGAACAGAGTCTGCTCCTTGAATAAGCGCTGTTCCGAGAAGTCCGACGAGAATGACCGCCAACATGGTCAACGCTCGTAGCGGTCTGCCGGAAGTCTTCACAGGAGTCTTCACAGGTGTTTGAGGTGTGGACATAAGGCGAGAGTCTAGGCGTTACGTAGTGGGTGTGTCGAAAAGAGTGGCCAGCCCAGGAGGTGGTGTGCGTCCCACATGAGAGAAACCAGCAGCTGTGGCTACTCTCCCCCGTGGTGTGCGAGCCATAAATCCATTTCTGACTAAGAAAGGTTCAGCGACAGATTCAACGGTCTCAACCTCTTCCCCCACTGCGATAGCTAGGGTCGATAATCCCACTGGACCACCATTAAAGCGTTCGATTAGAGCAAGGAGAACGGAGCGATCGAGGCGATCCAACCCCTGCTCATCAACTTCATACATTTCAAGTGCAGCCTTTGCATCGCTATGGCTGAGCGAATTCGAACCATTGACCTGCGCATAATCGCGCACACGTCGCAAGAGTCGGTTGGCGATACGAGGAGTTCCGCGAGAGCGACTTGCAATCTCTGCAATCGCTTTCTTATCAATAGTCAGGCCTAACAAAACTGCGCTACGCGAGAGAACTTCTTCCAGCTCGCTCTCCTCGTAAAAATCTAAATGCGCTGTAAAGCCAAAACGATCTCGCAACGGTGAAGGCAACAACCCTGCACGAGTGGTCGCCCCGACGAGTGTAAAGCGAGGTAGTTGCAATGGAATAGCCGTGGCCCCTGGACCCTTGCCAACGACTACATCAACTCGAAAATCTTCCATCGCTAAATAGAGAAGCTCTTCGGCAGGTCTTGGCAGGCGATGGATTTCATCAAGAAAAAAGATTTCGCCTTCAACGAGTGAAGATAGAATTGCTGCTAAATCGCCCGCATGAGTGATTGCTGGCCCACTGGTTATCCGAATCGGTGCGTTCATCTCTGATGCAAGAATCATCGCAAGGGTTGTCTTTCCAAGCCCTGGTGGTCCTGATAGCAAGATGTGGTCAGCTGCCGAATTACGTTTACGAGCGGCGCTCAGGAGAACATCTATCTGCTGACGAACGCGATGTTGCCCAATAAAATCATCGAGAGTTTTTGGGCGAAGCGCATGCTCTGCGGACAACTCATCGGGTTGTTCGCTCGGATCCACCATGCGATCTGTACTCACTTAGCCACGCCTTCCACTTTGCAGCGCCTTTTTAAGGAGTTCAGATAGTTCAATCTCAGTTGGTTCGACACCATTTTCAGCGTACTCAGCAACAACAGAGTTGATTGCAGCATCCGAATCTTTGGCAGTAAAACCAAGAGAGACAAGGGCTGAAGTTAATTGTTCGCGCCATACCGGTTGGTGGTGCGCGCTCTTATGCGCAGTACCAAAGTCAGAGATCTTGCCTTTAAGTTCCAGAATGAGTCGTTGCGCACCCTTTCGACCAATACCCGGAACTTTCTCAATGGCAGAGATATCTTCCTGTGCAATTGCTGCAGCTAACGTCTGGGGTGAATGGCTACCCATGATCGCAAGTGCAACTTTTGGACCGATTCCCGTGACGGTCTGTACCAATTCAAAGGCAGAGCGGCTCTCTTCATCAAGAAAACCAAAGAGGGTAAGAGCATCTTCACGGACGATAAGAGTGGTGAAGAGTTGAACCGGAACTCCAATATTGAGTTGAGATCCAGTCTGGGTCGTAACCGACACAGCAAGACCAACTCCCCCTACTTCGACAACTACTTTGTCGCTGCCAATAGAGCGGACCACACCGTTGATAAGTGAAATCATCTCTTCACCAACTTTGAAATACGCACTTTCTCTGCTTTAAGAGCTTCTTCAATCTTTGCATTGCCGCCACCACGCCACAGATGACAGATAGCAAGTGCGAGTGCATCCGTACTATCCACTGGTTTTGGAATTACTTCGAGATTGAGCAGCCGCTTCACCATCTCAGCTACTTGCGCCTTATTAGCGCGACCAGAACCGGTGACCGCCGCCTTAACTTCAGATGGCGTATGCATCATGACTGGAATATTTCGACGAGCAGCAACTAAGAGAGCAACTCCTGCAGCTTGCGCGGTTCCCATAACAGTTCTGACATTGTGTTGCGAAAAGACTCGCTCGATAGCAATGACATCGGGCTGGTGAGCTGAGATCCACTCTTCTAGTTCAACCTCTAGTTGCAGTAAGCGACGCTCTAAGGGCAGATCGCTTGAGGTGAGAATTACTCCGACGCCAATGAGTGTGATTGGCTTGCCGACGCTTCCCTCAATCACGCCAATTCCGCATCGCGTGAGCCCTGGGTCAACCCCAAGAACGCGCTTATGTGGATGGCTCATAATTTCCAAGCCTAGGACTAACGAGCCGTTCGGTTAGGAAAGGCTCGCCATAACTTCATCAGAGACATCAAAATTAGAGTAGACATTCTGCACATCATCTAGCTCTTCAATGGCATCGATTAGTTCAAAGACCTTCTGCGCACCTTCGGCATCGAGAGGAATCTGCATCGATGGCAAGAAGGAAGAGTCCGCGGATTCGTAATCAATTCCTGCGGCCTGTAGCGCAGTTCTTGCCGCCACAAGATCGCTGGCTTCACAGACAACCTCAAAAGATTCACCGAGATCATTTACTTCTTCAACGCCAGCATCTAACGCCGCTTCTAGAATTGAATCTTCTGTGGTTCCTGCCGCTTTGTTTACGATGATTACGCCCTTGCGGTTAAAGAGGTAAGAAACTGAACCAGGATCGGCCATAGAGCCACCATTACGAGTGACTGCAACGCGAACTTCAGATGCTGCGCGATTACGGTTATCAGATAGACACTCAATCATGATTGCTACGCCGTTAGGTCCGTAACCTTCATACATAATCGTCTGCCAATCAGCGCCACCAGATTCAAGTCCGGCGCCTCGCTTGACCGCTCTCTCAATATTGTCAGCAGGCATCGAGTTCTTCTTCGCCTTAGCGATGGCATCAAAGAGTGTCGGATTTCCTACGACATCAGGCCCGCCATTACGCGCTGCGACTTCGATTGCCTTGATTAACTTTGCAAAGTTTTTGGCGCGACGGCTATCAATCACAGCCTTCTTATGCTTTGTCGTTGCCCATTTGGAATGGCCTGACATCAATCCACCTCGTTCATTATCTAGCGCCTTACGCGAACTTTATCTGCCTTTGCAGATCTCATCAAAAAAGTAGGTATGAACAGCCATGTCAGCAGTCAATTCGGGGTGGAAACTGGTTGCCAGTAGATTGCCTTGTCGTATTGCCACCGCATGTCCTGCCGCCTCTGATAAGACCTGCACCTCTTTGCCAACTTCCTCAACCCAAGGGGCGCGAATAAAGACGGCATGTAGCGACTGACCATTGAACTTTAGAACAGACTCGAATGAGTCAACTTGGCGACCAAAGGCGTTACGTCGTACCGTCATATCTATTCCACCAAAGGTCTTCTGGCCAGCTTTGCCATCAACAATGCGATCTGCCAACAGAATCATTCCAGCGCAAGACCCGTAGACAGGAAGTCCCTCTGCGATTCTGGACTTAATCGGTGCGTAAAGATCGAAGAGTTCAGCGAGATGAATGATTGTGGTTGATTCACCACCAGGAAGGATTAAGGCATCTACCTTCGCTAGATCTGAAGGGGTGCGAACCTCAATTGCGCTATGCCCACAAGAAATGGTTGCCGCTATATGTTCGCGGAAATCACCCTGTAGAGCTAGTACGCCAACAATCATTCTAAGAAGTTTTACCAGCCACGTTCAGCAAGGCGATGTGGAACTGGAATATCAGCAACGTTGATTCCCACCATTGCTTCGCCAAGTCCGCGTGATGCATCAGCCAAAACTTTGGCATCTTGATAGAAAGTAGTTGCCTTCACACACGCTGCTGCGCGCTCGGCTGGATTTCCTGATTTGAAGATTCCAGAACCGATAAAGACGCCATCAGCGCCCATCTGCATCATCAAAGCTGCATCTGCTGGAGTTGCTATTCCGCCCGCAGTAAAGAGAACGACTGGAAGCTTACCTGTTTCAGCAACCTCCTTCACAAGTGCGTAGGGTGCCTGAAGTTCTTTTGCCGCAACATAGAGTTCATCCTCGCGCATTGAAGTCAAGCGACGAATTTCGCCTCCGATAGTGCGCATATGAGTCATTGCATTAGAAACATCGCCCGTGCCGGCTTCACCCTTGGAGCGAATCATCGCAGCGCCCTCGTTGATGCGACGTAGCGCTTCACCAAGATTGGTAGCACCGCAGACAAATGGAATCTTGAAGTTCCACTTATCAATATGGTTGGTGTAGTCAGCAGGAGTGAGGACTTCGGATTCGTCGATGTAATCAACTCCGAGACTTTCAATGATCTGCGCTTCAACGAAGTGACCGATGCGAACCTTTGCCATCACCGGAATCGAGACAGCGGCTTGAATCTTTTGAATCATGTCCGGGTCTGACATACGCGCAACGCCACCTTGTGCGCGAATATCTGCAGGAACGCGTTCTAGAGCCATCACTGCACATGCGCCAGCATCTTCGGCAATCTTGGCTTGCTCAACGTTAACGACATCCATGATGACGCCGCCCTTGAGCATCTCAGCCATTCCGCGCTTTACGCGCGCTGTGCCTGTTGCTTCGCTTCCAGTGTTCTGTGACATCTAATGAACTCCTTACAAAGACGTGAAATGGTCTATTCCACGTAGAGGGTCGAGTCTACTTTGTCTCTCTCGATGGTGCATCCGCTGGAATTAGCGTGAAACTAGGCGCTTTATCGGTCAAAGCAATCCATAGAGCGCCATGGGCGAATGGAATTTCATCACCTGCATTGGTGGTCCAACGAGTACCGGCGGACTCAGTTGGGCGGCTCCAATTTCCTTCAATGTACTTTCCATCTCTCAAGATGAAACCCTTACCTGATCCGACAGTGGCTGAGAATGGAGTTACTCCCCCTACTTTGTCTTTGTAGATTGAATCCGTGATTGATACGAGTTGTATGACAAATGTGTCTGCGGTCAGACGAGCCCCTATCGATGAAAGATTGGGGACGCCGCCATGTGAAAGTTCCCAGACTTCCTTTTCAGTTGACCAGAAAACTTCGTAGTTACTTGCCGGCCATGAAACCTTTGCCGAGCTAATGGCAGTTCCTAGTTCGGTCTCATCTGAAAAGCTCCAACCTGCGCTCTTCGACTGAGCAAATTCAAAACCTTTGCCTTGCGCATACTCCATAAAGAGATCGGCACGTAGAACCATTGCATATGGCTGAATCCGCTGTGGATCAGTTGTGTAAATTGTTGAAGACATTCTCTGGGCGCCCAAATCAAAGAGATTGGCAGTTGAAATTTCGGGTCTTAACTTCTGCTGAGCACCACTGTAGGCAAAACCAACTTTGCCAAATTGTGAAAGCAATTCAATATCTGAAACTCTCGCTGACCGAACAGGGCCTATCTCTCTAGGAATCTCCGATGAGAACACAGCTGCTAAACGTGTAAGCCCGCCCTCAACTTGTTCGATATAAACGATATCGGCATATTCAATACCGATCTGTGGATGAGCCATCTTTGTATCGTCAATTTTCACAACCAGAATTGGTCCATCGGTTCCAACCCTGCCGCTGAGTGAGTTGCGCACTTCCTCTTCAAAAACAGAGCTCAGCAGACTCCCTGAATTTGGACCCACGAGCGCTGCTGCAACGATTGCCAGCGATGCTCCTGCAACAACCAGAGCCGCGGTTCTCTTAAAGAACATCATCTTCAAACTCATAGAGGACCGGTTCGGGAGCGCTACCGGCCAATCGAAAGAGGCGAATAATTGGTTTAGCGCGCACCATAGTCGTGCGATTGACAGCATCAACATGGATCGCAATTGCCATCTTTATCTTTGCATTAAGTTCTTGCAATTCCTGAACCAACGCCTTCTCGTTCGCGCCAGAGATTTCATCCGCACCCTCCAAGAGAATTCCCAGCGCCCCGCTTAAACCTGACTCAGCTTGAGAACGATCCTTGACGCTCGCTTCACGCGCTTGGTGCGCTGCAAAGGTTAAGAGAAGGGATGCCGCCGGATCTGAGATCTCAGAGCGAGCAATCTCGATAGCAATGGCAGCACGACGCTGCAGCAAACTATCCAAATTCGCCCAACTGGTTTCAACGCGGTGATGCAATCGATCAAGTCGCGTTGCCGAATACGACAGGTACCAAGCAATGAAGGCAACAATGAGAATAAGGATGAGGAGCGAACTCATATGGATCTATTCCCTTCCCAGAAACTTGTTCCAAGAGCGATTCTCAGATGCAAGTGTCACTTTACGTCCACCGGCCATCGCCATCTCGTAGACATCGAAGATTTTCTCGGCAACTACATCCCAATCAAAGCTCTGCGCGTATTCCTTGCCCAGTTTGGCTTTCTTGAGACGCTCATCTGGGTGAGAGAGCAGGTCGACAATCTTCGCAGACAAATCCTTACTGTCCTCTGATGTAAAAGTTGTTCCATATTTGCCATGACCAAGAAGTGAATCAAATGCAGGAATATCACTTGCGATAACGCTTGCCCCACTTGCCAGCGCTTCAGCAAGAATGATTCCGAAAGATTCTCCCCCCGTATTAGGAGCGATATAGAGCCCGACCGAGGTGAGGAAATTTGCCTTCTCCTTCTCGCTAATTCGACCTAAGAAATGAATGCGGTCTCGCAGATTTGGTTCAATGACTTCCAACGCTTCATCAGGGTTACCTGGTCCAGCGACAAAGACTTGGACATCAGGGAATGCGCTTACGACGCGAGGTAGAGCATCAAGGAGAATCGAAAGACCTTTACGAGGTTCTTGAAAGCGTCCGATGAATCCCAAAGTATTTCCCGACCAACGGGGTTCCAGTACGCCATCACGATATCGATCAGCATAAATTCCATTTGGAACAACAATCGCATCTGTCTCAAGGTGCTCTTTCAGCGTTTCGCGGGCCGCCTCACTTACTGCAATACGTGCAGTGAGCTTCTCAATGACTGGTTCTAGGAAAGGAACGACGGCGAAAGAAACTTTCTGTCTTTTCGCTGCAGCATGAAAGGTGCCGACCATCGGACCATCTGCGGCCCAGCAAGCTAGAAGTGAAATTGAAGGAATGGCCGGCTCATGGAGATGAAGTACATCGAAGTTACCTTGTGAAATCCACTGTCGCACACGCGCAAAAGCAATTGGGCCAAAGAGAACTCGCGCTACGGCACCGTTATATGGAATTGCGATAGGTCGACCGGCGCTAACCACGTAATCCGGCAAGTTTTCATCAGAGAGCGTAGGAGCAAGCACCGAAACGTTATGCCCTGCTGAAATGAGGTACTGCGCTAAATCCCCAACGTGGCTCTGCACTCCCCCAGGTGTATCCCAACCGTAGGGGCAGACAATTCCAATTCTCTTCTTCGAAATTGGCATCATGAAGCATCTCTTTCAGCAAAATCTCCATCAACCCAAATTCGCTGCAACATATGCCAATCCTCGGGATGTTCAGAAATTCCTTCTGCAAAGAGATCTGCACACCTCTGAACTGTCTTTACAATTCTTTCATCTTCGCTTCCAGCAGTTGGCACGGGCACATCATGGAAATCGATATGTATTCCATGTGGGGTGTAAGAAACATGGGCGACTATGAGTGGGATACCCGTTTTTACTGCAAGTAGCGCAGGCCCTGCTGGCATTCGAGCTGGTGCGCCGAAGAAGGTGACATCGATTCCTCCCCGAGATAAATCCCTATCGGCAACGAGAGCTATGAGTCTCTTCTCTCGTGCCCGTTTCATGAGAGTTGCAAATGAACGGTTATCGAGAGCTAGGACTTCAAATCCCATTCGCGTTCTGTGTTCAAGAAATCTTTGAAAAAGCGCCTCTGGTTTTAGGCGTTCGGCAACAGTCACAAGAGGTATGCCCAGCGCACAGAAATAGGCTCCTGCTAAATCCCAGTTACCAGAGTGTGGCAGAGCAACAACCACCCCGTCACCGCTTTCAATCCGCCCAATAAGCAAGTTGCCATTCGAGACCGTGACGGAGCTCAGAATGCGTTCTTTGCTCCAACTCTGAATTCTGAATGTGTCACACCAGTAACGCATATAGGAACGCATCGCGGTCTGCGTGAGGCTATCTAGCTCTGCTGGGTTCAACTTTGGTTGCGTGCGAGCTAAGTTGCTACGTAAGCGCTTTACGCTGTTTCCGTTGCGTCGGTAGACGAAATCTGCAATCAGATCAAAGAGCTTGTAAGCGCTCTTTTCTGGAAGAGTTCTCACTATCCACCAGCCTGTGAAATAGGTGGCAGCAGTCATTCGATCCATCATCGCGCTGTAAGTCCTCGTCGTACAACCGCCATACGTTGAAAAACCGTGATCACTCCAAGAATTGCTAGCAGCCAGAGCCCAATTGCAAGAATGTAAGGAACTCCGAGCCCATGGAATCCTACTGCTGTAAGGATGATGATGAGTCTCTCGGTCCGCTCTGCAATTCCGACAGAACATTCGATTCCGAAGCTCTCAGCCTTCGCTCTTATGTACGGTGTAAGAAAGCCTGTTACTAGCGTTGCTAATCCAAGATATGAAAGAGGGTCATCGGCAGCGATTAAGGGGACGATGACTGCAATTGTGATTGCTGAATCTGTCACCCGATCGATTGTGGAATCTAAGAAACCGCCCCAAAGGCTTGCGCCCTTCTGCGAAATTCGCGCCACCGCTCCATCAAAGAGATCACTGAGAGCGAAGATAACGATGAATATTGTTCCCCAAAAAAACTCTTCTCTTGGGTAGAACCAGGCGGCAGAGCCAATAACTCCAATAGCTCCAAGAAGGGTGATGGCATTTGGCGTCACGCCTATAGATACAGCAACTCGAGCCACTGGATTGATTAATCGAGTGACTGCTGGTTTCAGTGAGCTACTAATCATCGGCACCATCGTAGGCTTACCCGCGTGCCAAGCCCCAATTCTGAGCCTGTGAATTCCCCGTCAAAGCGGATACATGTTTACGGGCATGTCAGCGCATCCCCTGCGGCCATCGCCTCGGCTTTTCTTGGCACCGTTTCAGCCACCGCCGAGGCAGATTCTGATCTTGCAATCTTTGCCATCAACCCTGGTGCAGGTATTGATGCGCAGACGATTTCGCTCTGGCAAGAGCTAGATGATTTCCAGATTCCCCGCTTGGTCTTAGTCAACGGACTGGAAGGTCAAGAGCTGGATTTCGATGATGCTGCGATGTTGGCAAGCCGTGTATTTGATCAAGTAATCACTCCGTATTTAGTTCTCCATGGTGACGATGGTGAGCCAACAGCGCTTATTCGCTTACAGGATCTGGAAATTATTGATTACTCAACCAATCCGCCAACTACAAGACATTGCGATCCTGAACACGAAGAGCTTGTTCGTGAATTTCGTGAAGAGTACTTTGAACAGACTTCAGAGATGGATGAGGGCGCCTTTGCTGCTGGAATCATCTTTCCTGCAATCCCCATAAATCTCAATAAGGGAATCGGTGTTGATGTTGTGAAGCGCTATATAAACCTGTTACCAAGCAGCAGCTAACTCTTCCCGCGTCATCGTAAGAAGTTGCGGCATTACCTTTGTCTTGCCAATAATCGGCATAAAGTTGGCATCCCCTGACCAGCGAGGGACGATATGTTGGTGAATATGTTCTGCAACTCCAGCGCCTGAGATTGCTCCTTGATTCATGCCGAGGTTAAATCCATCAGCCTTGGAAACCTTTCGAATAACACGCATTGCATGCGCTGTCATATCCGTGATCTCGTGACGCTCTTCATCAGTTAAATCAGTCAAATCTGCAACATGGCGAAAGGCGCAGATAAGTAAATGGCCCGGGTTGTATGGGTAGAGATTCATCACCGCATAAGCGTGGGTTTCGCGCGCAACGATGAGCCCTTCTTCATCACTGAGCGTTGGTATGCGACAGAACGGGCAAGCGACATCATTGCCTTCAAGTGGACGATTCTCTCCGCGTAAATAATCTAAGCGGTGAGGCGCCCAAAGCCGCTGCCAACCATCGGGCATTCCTGCCCCAGAAATCTCACTCATCTCTAGACCTGCTCGCGCGCAGCAATCGTTGCTTTGATTTCAGCGATGGCTTCAGCGACTGGAATGCCATTCTTCTGTTCGCCATTGCGATATCTAAATGAGACCGCGCCAGCCTTCATATCTTCTTCTCCGGCAATGACCATGTAAGGAATCTTCTGCATCTGCGCATTACGCACCTTCTTCTGCATACGATCATCTGAGTCATCGAGCTCAGCACGAATACCCGAAGCCTTCATCTCCTTGATAACGCCAGAGAGATAATCAGCAAAGGTGTCGGCAACAGGGATTCCAACGACTTGTACTGGAGCAAGCCATGGTGGGAAGGCTCCTGAATAGTGTTCAGTAAGTACTCCAAAGAAACGTTCGATAGATCCAAAGAGTGCGCGGTGAATCATCACAGGTCTCTGTCGACTTCCATCAGCTGCGGCAAACTCAAGTTCAAATCGTTGCGGCAATTGGAAGTCCACTTGAATCGTGGACATCTGCCAAGTGCGACCGATTGCATCCTTTGCCTGAACGGAAATTTTTGGACCATAGAAGGCTGCGCCACCTTCATCAAGAACGAGCTCTAGCTTTTGGGCGACCGCGGCTTTACGTAGCGCCTCTGTTGCTTCTTCCCAATCAGCGTCTTCACCAACAGATTTCTCTGGATTACGAGTAGAAAGTTCTAGGTAGAAATCTTGCAGTCCATAATCACGCAGGAGATTCAAGACGAAGGTCAGAAGTGAATCTAACTCACCAGGCATCTGCTCTTTTGTGCAGTAGATATGCGCATCATCTTGAGTAAAGCCACGTGCGCGAGTAATTCCATGCAAAACGCCAGACTTCTCGTAGCGATAGACGGTTCCGAATTCAAAGAGGCGCAGTGGAAGTTCTCGATAAGAACGCTGCCTGGACTGGAAAATAAGGTTGTGGAAGGGACAGTTCATAGGCTTCATGTAGTACTGCTGCCCAGCTCGCTTTATGGTGCCGTCAGCGTGCAGCTCTTCATCCATGATCATCGGTGGATACATGCCCTCTGAATACCAGTCGAGGTGGCCCGACTTCTGAAAGAGCGCTGCCTTTGTTAGGTGAGGTGAATAAACAAATTCGTAGCTCTCTTCTTCGTGGCGCTTACGAGAATAATCCTCCATCGCACGACGAACAATTCCGCCCTTTGGATGAAATACCGCAAGACCAGAACCAATTTCTTCAGGGAAGGAGAAGAGATCTAACTCTTGTCCAAGGCGTCGATGGTCGCGCTTTTCAGCCTCTGCAAGTAGCTCTAGATATGCGTTGAGCTCATCTTGTGATGGCCACGCCGTTCCATAGATGCGCTGCAACATTGGATTCTTTTCAGAGCCGCGCCAATAAGCCCCCGCGCTACGCATCAACTTGAAGGCGGGAATGTGTTTGGTGGAAGGTAGATGTGGGCCTCTGCAGAGATCTGACCAGACTGGCTGTCCATCTCGGCCCAAGTTGTCATAAATCGTTAACTCGGCTCCACCGACTTCGACGTTGGTTTCGTCGTTGCCGCCACCCTTGATTCCAATGAGTTCACACTTATAAGGCTCGTGGGCAAGTTCCTTGAGAGCATCAGCTTCATTAGTGACGCGACGCTTAAATCGCTGACCTTCTTTAACAATCTTGCGCATCGCACTTTCGATTTTTTCAAGATCTTCAGGAGTAAATGGTTGCTGTGGATCAAAGTCGTAATAGAAACCATCTGTAATAGGAGGACCAATACCTAATCGAGTCTGTGAAAAGGTTTGCTGCACTGCTTGAGCCATCACATGTGCTGTCGAATGCCGTAAGACTGCCAAACCTTCAGGGGATGAGATTGAAACTCCCTCGATGACATCCCCATCGCTGAGATCAGTCCAGAGATCCTTCAACTGGCCATTGACCTTGCAGACAACAATCTCTTTAACGTCAGCAAAGATATGGGTCGGCTTTTGATCTGCCTCGACCGAGCGGGCAGCGCCATCTACAGTTATGGAGATCGAGGACATGCGCTCAGCCTACCGAATGTGGTTGGGCGTGGCTTCGAATTCGCGCTTCCATGTCTTGAGATGCATCCCCTATTTTCAACTTCATCTCGCCAATATGCGATATCGGCGCTGCGATACGCAGGCTGGCAAGCGAGAACCCTGATTCGACATCTGGAATCTCAGAGACATGAATTGGGCGCACTTTTACATCACAATTTTCAATGGCGATTGCACGAATAACTCCTGGCAGAACTCCCGCAGTTATTGGCGGAGTAACCCATTCACCTTGAATCAAGAAGAGCAGATTTGCGACCGCTGATTCGGTCACCTCATTCTTTCCGTTAAATAGTATGCAGTCATCAAAGCCTTCATCCTGCGCCGCTTTTAGGATTTCAAAGCGGTGGTCATATGGAAACTGCTTATGTTGTTCTCCGGGCACCGTCTGTGAGAAAAAGGTTAAGCGCAGTGGTTCTGTCTTTTCAGTGTACGCATCGTGGGATAAGTGGTAACCATCTGCATAAATGCATATTCGTAGCTTTCCCGCTTCAAAAGGTCTCTGGCTTAGAAGTTTCACCAACTGGGTCCGCAACTCTTCCTCTGGCGGCATCTTGATTCCCAATGAACGCGCAGAGTCCAGCGATCGCCGCATATGTCGAGCCAGAGCTATCGGTTGGCCATTTACCGTCTTGATAGTTTCGAAAATTCCTGATGTTTTCGGAAAGCCATGGTCATCAAGTTCAAGAGTCACTGAGAGATCCTCCTGCAATAGATATGAGTTTCCGCGCCTTCAATTGCGTCTCTTCCCACTCAAGTTCAGGGTCGCTCCCCCAGGTAATGCCCGCACCGGTTCCAAATCGCAATATGTGTTCGTCAGTCTTCCAGAATGTACGAATCGCGACAGAGAGCAACGCCTCAGATCCATTAATCCAACCTAGCGCCCCACAGTAAGGCCCTCTTGCTCCTTCAACCTGACTAATCATGGTGAGCGCAGCGGTCTTCGGTGCGCCGCTCACAGAACCAGGTGGTGTTGTGGCGCTCAGTATCTGCGCCCATGTTGTGTTCTCGTTCAACTCGCCTGCAACATCCGAAACAAGATGAACCAAACCAGGATGCTTCTCGTGGCGAAATAGTTCAGATACATCGACCGTTCCGGGCTTGCAGATTCGCCCCAAGTCATTGCGCATCAGATCAACAATCATCAAATTCTCGGCTTTATCTTTCTCACCAAAGGAACTTTCATTCTCTCGAATCGTGCCTTTAATGGGAGAGGTCTTAATGGAGCTCCCCGAACGCGAAAGAAAGAGCTCAGGAGAAGCTGAAGCGATTTCAATACCTGGAATGTTCAGATAACTTGCGTAAGGAGCTGGGTTCTCCTGCAAGAGTTTTGAGAAGAGACCGTCCAACGTCAACGAGCGATCTTTAGCGTTATTTCTCAATTCACGACAGGCATTGACCTGATAAACCCCACCTAATGAGATCGCTTCACGAATGCGAGAGACGTACTCAACATAACTCTTACGATTTAGCGATGAGTCCCATAAAGTACCAATAGGTTCCCACTGACTCTGCGGGAACTCTTCCTTTTCAACTTTGCCAAATCGCGCAAAGGTACGCGCGCCCTCAAAGGAAATAAGCGTTGCCCAAAAACCGCCATGCTCAATTTTTTTCGGATCATCAGTTATCTCTTCCAACTGGGTGGCCAAGATGCCGCCCATCCAGAATTGATACTCATTGGCCATGAGGGCAAGGCTACGCATAGGAAGCCATTTATTTGAGAGAGAAAATCCTCGCTTTGTCATCAGCGCCTCTACTGCGCTAGATTTGCCCACTGTAAATGCGGACGTAGCGCAGCTGGTAGCGCGGAACCTTGCCAAGGTTCAGGTCGCGGGTTCGAACCCCGTCGTCCGCTCGGATTAACCGCCGCTTCGAATTTATTTTCAGGTGGCGGTTTGTCTATGGTCGGATGGCCGAGAGGCGAGGCAAGGGACTGCAAATCCCTCTACACGGGTTCAAATCCCGTTCCGACCTCCACTGCTGTTACGCGAGAGTGTGCAGAGGTGGGTGAAGTTATAGACTTCACGAAAGATGTACCGAGGACGATTGGCTCAGCGGTAGAGCACCACATTGACATTGTGGGGGTCACTGGTTCGATCCCAGTATCGTCCACTTAGTTATCTATCTTTGAGATTTGAGAACTTGCATTGCTGCATCAAAGTTCATGGCAAAGATTGCAATCCCGATTAATAAATCCGGAAGCTGACTGGTCCAAACCATGGTGACAAGCCCTCCGACAATGATGAGGACATTCGCCATCGCGTCATTTCGGGCAGAAAGATACGCTGCTTTGGCTAATCCGCCTTCCTCTTTTTTATGTTTTGCGAGTATCGCAGCACAGTAGAAATTGACCATAAGGGCTCCGACCCCAATCACTGACATACCTGCACCATTTGGCACCTGTGGTTCATTGAATCGAGAAATAGCTTCAACCACGAATACAACCCCTGGAACGAGAAGAATGAGCGCCAATAGATAACTCAGTCGTTTTCTTGCAATGAGCGACCAAGAGAAGGCCATAAAGATAAGGAGGTTTACCGAAGCGTCTTCTAGAAAATCCAGACTGTCCGAGAGCAGGGCTAGTGATCCGTAAATCTGGGCGAAGGAGAATTCAATTGTGAAATACATGAGGTTAAGAACTGCCACGAGAGCGACAGTCCTTCTAAGCGTTTGATTCATACGAGACCCCCAGGAAAGAGTAACTCTGGTGTCGTGGCGGTTCCACGAAAATTGAGAGTCAAAGACTTATATTCGGCACGTGAGCGCGAACAATCAGATGCCCTGTGATTTCTGCGGGAGGCCTTATGACCCAGTATCTACCCGCTGGCTCTGCCCACATTGCCATATGAAGACTAATTGCTGCGATGGCGCTCCTTGCGACATCCCGGCTGTGAAAATAGAAAAGCCCATCACTCCCCTTTCGAAGTGATGGGCCGCTCCTAAAAGCTATTCGGTTTTACCCGCTGCCTTATTGAGTGCACGAAGCACCTGATATCCGATGACGGCAACGAGAGTTCCGTTGACGATTCCACCGAATGAGTAATCTCCGCGCTTCCATGTCATATCAGCGATGCCGATAATCATGGTTGTTCCTGCAATGAAGAGGTTTGTTGAATCTCCGAAGTTGACCTTATTCTCGATCCAAATCTTGGCACCAAGAACACCGATCATTCCGTAGAGCGCAACGCCAACGCCACCAAGAACGCCTGCAGGGGTTGCGCTGAGAACAGCACCAAACTTAGGTGAGAGCGATAAGAGCACTGCTCCAATTCCTGCAACCCAGTAAGCAGCTGTTGAGTAGATGCGAGATGCGGCCATTACACCGATGTTTTCTGCATACGTTGTCGTTCCTGAACCTCCACCTGCGCCGGCAAGTGTTGTCGCAACGCCATCTGCGAAGAGTGCGTTACCCATAGAGCTATCAAGATCTTTTCCGGTCATCGTGGCAACTGCCTTTACGTGGCCAACATTCTCTGCAACGAGAACGAGTACCACTGGCAAGAAGATGAGAATCGCGTTGATATCAAATGATGGCGTTGTAAACGAAGGTAGAGCTACCCACTTTGCCGCCTTTACCCCATCAAAGTTGATATCTCCCTGGAAGGCTGCAAATGCGTATCCAACGATGATTCCACCAAAGATGCTGATACGGCCGAGGAATCCACGGGCTACTGCGCCGATGATTGCAACTGCAGCTAAGGTAACAACTGCAGTAACAGGTGCCGCTTTGAAGTTGTTGTTGGCTGCCCCAGCAAGGTTAAAGCCGATAATCATCACGATAGAGCCGGTAACGATTGGTGGAAGTAACCAGTTAATCCAACCGATTCCCACTGCATTCACAATGAGACCGATGATTGCAAGAAGAACACCAGTAGCTACAACACCTCCGAGTGCCACCGCCATACTGCCGCTCGCCTGAGCCGCTGCGATTGGTGCAAGGAATGCAAAGGAAGAACCGAGATAGCTTGGAACGCGATTCTTAGTAATAATCAGGAAGAGGATGGTTCCAATTCCTGAGAAGAAGAGAGTGGTGCTTGGCGGGAAGCCGGTAATGATTGGAACCAAGAATGTTGCACCGAACATCGCTGCGATGTGCTGAATTCCAACTCCGATAGTCAAAGGCCAAGCTAGGCGTTCGTCTGGATTTACAACTTCGCCTTCCTTAATTGATTTTCCATTTCCATGCAGTTTCCACGATAGAAGAGACATTGCTTTCCTTTCAGTATGTCTTGCACAAGACGCAGCGAGGACTGCGACTGGGGATACTGAAAGGTTAGGCGTCACATAGAGGTATGTTGCGGAAAAACACGCCCCTTTCCCTTGTACTGTGCGCTTGTGCTAGCGCTCATTCCTGGATTTCTGACCGGACTCTCGCTCATTATTGCGATTGGGGCACAAAATGCCTTCGTCATTCGCCAAGGGCTCATGCGTCAACATGTTCTACTCATCGTCGCAATCTGTGCGATTTCGGATGCCGCCCTGATCTTTTTGGGAACAGGCGGACTAGGAACCCTCATTCAGAGCAAGCCATCGCTGCTCGAGTTCATCCGCTGGTTTGGCGTCATCTACTTAACGTGGTTTGGAATCAGAAGCGTCCGCTCCGCCTTTAAGAGTCAGAGTCTGAACGCTGGCGAAGGTTCTGCAATTAGCAAGGGAAAAATTGTCGCTACATGCCTTGCGCTGACGTTCCTCAATCCTCATGTCTATTTGGATACTGTGATTCTGCTCGGCAGTATTGCCAATCAATTTGAAGAAGATCGCTGGTTCTTCGCTATTGGCGCAGCCGTTGCCAGCGTGGTCTGGTTTTCAACGATTGGCTTTGGGGCCCGCGCGGCCTCGCGCTTTATGTCCAAGCCAATTTTTTGGAAGATACTCGACTCAGTCATTGCCGCTGTGATGTTTACTATCGCCATCACTTTGGCCTTTTATAAATTCTAAGGGGCAACCTTTACATACTTGTAGAGCCCCTTGTAGATATTGCATCTCTTTGAGACATCCGCCCAAGCAGCTTTATCAAGCCTTGCCTTGGTACAGTCATCGCGAAGCTGAGTGACGCCCGTAAGAAGACCGTTGTACTCCTTCGACGTCAAGCAATTCTTATTAACAAAACCCATCTGATACGCCTTTACGACGCGACGCGCATACTCTTGCGGTGCATCGGCTTCAGATCCTGAGAACTTCGCATCCAACATCTGCTGGATATCAGTCTTTAACGCCGAACATGGACGCTTTGCAGCAACTGCTTCTGGCGAAATTACCAAAGTAGAAATCAGTAAAGAGAGTGCGATAAGTCCACGTTTCATCGAGGTAACCCTTTGTTAGAAAGTACCTCAACTGTAGAAGAGGTTCTTTCGACCCGCACTTTAAAATTTGAACGTTAGGCGCTGACCCGCTTGCGCTTGCTGATATAGAGAATTCCCAGCGCAACAGTCGCGATTCCAAGGTAGCTCTGCCCAACCAGGGGCTCACCGATAACAACGGCGGCCAAGATGGTCGCTGTGGCAGGCTCTGCCAGAACTACCGTGGCAGCCAGACTCGAAGGAATTCGCTTCAACCCATACATAAAGAGGACGTAGCCCACTGACGTTGTAAATATTCCGAGCCAGAGCGTTGTCAGTATCCCGTTGCGAGTGGTGAGCCATACTGGACTTTCAGCGAAGAGGAACGGTGCACTAAATAGGGCTGCGACGCCAAATGTCTGGGCGGTAACCCAGATATCGCTCGCCCCTTTTTCAAGTGACTTCCGACAGATCACATTAAAGATTGCAAAGCCAAGTCCTGCAATAGAAGCGAGCACAATGCCAAGCAAGTTAAAGCCTTCAACGCCATTGGCAGTTCCCACCAAGACTATTCCAATAATGGTGACAGATGTTCCGATGTACCAATAGAGTAGCGGCTTCTCTCGAAGAATCAAATATGCAACTATTGCAGAAAAAGTCGGAGCAGAACCGAGAGCGGTAACGGTAGCTATTGCAATACCAGTCGAATCAACGGCGCTAAAGAAGGTCAGTTGGTAGATCGCGATTCCGCATCCTGCGATAAGCAGGTCGGTTCGCGGCATGCGATATCCAGTATTTCTGCGCACAAGTAGAAAGGCGAAGATAAAGAGGAAGAGTGCACCACACAATAAACGGGCAGATGCGACAGCTACGGGTGAGATATCGGGAACACCGAGTTGCTGCGTCGTTCCGGTGGTACCAAAGCAGAAAGCGGCCCCAAGGACTGCGAGAATTCCGGCACGTGAAGAGTTAACT
Organism: Candidatus Nanopelagicaceae bacterium; assembly: GCA_965267965.1. Classification (GTDB taxonomy): domain Bacteria; phylum Actinomycetota; class Actinomycetes; order Nanopelagicales; family Nanopelagicaceae; genus Planktophila. The sequence continues at coordinate 620,891 of OZ254131.1, read as the reverse complement.
CCTTGGCTAGTGTTACTCATCGGGCAAGGATACTCGTAAGATGCGGCCATGACCTTTCGCGCGATGAAGCCAATAGATGGAACTCCCTTCGGAGATGAGATAGCAGAGCACTCACAGAACGATGTAACTCAGTTGATTCAAAAGGCAGCAACTGTCGCCAACGAATTAGCGAAGTTATCGCCAGCTGAACATGCAAAGCTACTAAGAACTATTGGCGCTCATATTGAGACCGCCCGCGAACAATTGGTCGCAATAGCATGTGCCGAGACTGGTCTTGCCGAGGGCCGCATTGGTGGAGAGATCACTCGCACAACGGTTCAGTTCAATCGCTTTGCTGAATTGGTCGAAACGGGAGAACACCTCAAGGTCGTCATTGATAAAGCCAACCCTGAGTACTCCCCTGCCCCACGCCCTGATATTCGTAAACTCAATCAACCACTCGGCGTTGTAGCAATCTTTGCCGCCAGCAATTTTCCACTGGCCTTCTCTGTGGCAGGTGGCGATGCAGCCTCTGCAATTGCTGCAGGTAATGCAGTTGTGGCTAAAGCACATCCTTCTCATCCAAATACCTGCGCCATCATAGAAAAATGCGTCAAAGGTGCGTTGAAGGAGTGTGGAATTTCAGAGAACGCCTTCGCAATCGTTCAAGGAGTAAGCCCACAAATCACGCATTGGCTCGCCTTAGACCCACTTATTCAAGCAATTGGATTTACTGGATCTGAAGTTGTTGGCCGCATCCTTGTCGATCTAGCTGCATCACGCGAAGTGCCAATCCCAGTGTTTGCTGAAATGGGAAGTCTCAATCCACTTTTCATCACCAACTCTGCAATTGCAGAGCGCTCTGAAGCACTTGCCAAAGGGTTGGTCGACTCAGCGCTCATGGGGTCTGGTCAATTCTGCACAAAGCCAGGGCTCGTCTTTGTTTCAGATGATGCGCAATTCATGTCCACCATTAAGAGTTATCTCGCCACTCTCGCTGTTGCCCCATTGCTGAGCAAATCAATAGCCGATCGCTATTCCAGCGCTATCGCAGAACTTGAAAAGATTGCGGGCGTTGAGGTTCTGTCAGGCACCGCATCTTCTGCAGGATTCGGTGTAACCCCAACATTCTTCATCACCGATTGGAAGACAGCGCAGGCAAATCCTCATCTTCTAGAAGAGCACTTCGGACCAACAACAGTAATCATCAAGTCCGCACAAGAAAGCTTTGGCGCGATAGCGCAGTCACTTGGCGGCCAACTAACATCAACCATCCAAGGAACAGATAGCGACAGCGTTGCAGAACTCATCGCCGTACTTTCTCAGAAGTCAGGGCGAGTGATCTGGAACGGCTTCCCTACAGGTGTAGCTGTAACTGCCGCCATGACTCATGGTGGTCCGTGGCCTTCATCATCCACGCATACAACTTCAGTTGGCGTAGATGCGATCTATCGATTTATGCGCCCTGTTTCTTATCAAGGGCTCCCACAGAGCGCGCTTCCTGTTGCGCTACAAGATGCCAATCCCTGGAAGGTTCCGCAGCAAATCAACTAAACCTTTTACAAGGGCTAAACGATGAATCCATTAGGGAATGGATCATTGGGATCAAGGGTCCATGTTGCTTCACCCATCACCCAAGCGCGTCCAGTAATCATCGGAACGATTGCATCGAAGCCAGCGACCTTGGTCCGCTCTTTGATACGGGCTTCAAAGTGAGAACCGATCCACGATTCATTCTTCAAAACATCTGAATCGCTAAATTCTCCACGTGCAACCATCTGCGCCAACCGCGCACTTGTGCCAGTTCCACAAGGAGACCGATCAAACCATCCCGGATGAATAGCCATCGCATTCTTCCAATGCAGAGGCCCTTCACTTCCAGGCGAAATGAAATCGATGTGATGACAGATTGCAATATCTGGATTATCAGGATGAACCGGGCGATTCTGTTCATTGATTGCATCAGAAATCGCAAGGCCCAAATCAAGGAACTTCTGACCATTTTCGCGCTTGAATTCCAAACCGACTCTCTCAACTGGAACAATCGCGTAGAAGTTTCCTCCATATGCCATGTCGTAGGTGAGTTCACCCAGACCAGGAACGTTCACCTTTTGATCGAGGGCAAGACAGAATGATGGAACATTGGTCAAAGTAACCGACTTGGCTCGACCATTTTCGACAGCTACATCAACGACTACAAGTCCGGCAGGAGTATCAAGTCGAATGGTTGTTACTGGCTCTACGACCTTTACCAACTTCTTCTCAACCAGAGCGGTTGCTACCCCAATAGTTCCGTGTCCACACATCGGCAAACATCCCGATACTTCGATGTAGACAACTCCCCAATCAGCATCTGGTCTTGTTGGTTTCTGCAGAATTGCACCGCTCATAGCGCTATGGCCTCGCGGTTCAAACATCAACCATTGGCGCCAAAAATCCATATGTTCCATAAAGTGCAAGCGCTTATCAAACATCGTCGCACCAGGAATTTCACCAATACCTGAAGTAACAACACGAGTCGGCATTCCCTCGGTATGTGTTTCAACCGTTGTAACCGTACGTATGCTCTCCATGGCCTACAACCTACTTTGGATTAACGGTTCTTGAAATAAGCAAGAGCAACATCCATCTCGCGATGAATTTGCGCTTGTTCGTGAGCCGGCAAAGGTAGGCGAGGTAGACGAGTTGGTCCGCCATAGCGACCGACATGGTCCATGCCGAGCTTGATTGCTTGGATAAATTCCTTCTTTGAATCCCAGTGGAAGACATCGTGGAGGGCTGCATACATCGGAGCTGCTTCTTTGAAGTTTCCAGATGTAGCCAAGTTATAGAGCTCCATAGATTCCTTTGGAAGCGCATTTGGGAATCCAGCGATCCATCCATCTACTCCAGCTGTTGCTAATTCGAGGAATACGTCGTCCGCGCCCACAATAACTTCGATGCGTGGTGCAAGTCGTTTAATCTGCCAGATTCGGCGAACATCACCTGAGAACTCTTTGATTGCAACAACTTCAGGAACCTCGTCTGCGATACGAGAAACCAACTTTGGAGTCAGGTCCACCTTTGTATCAAACGGATTGTTGTAGGCAATGATTGGAATGCCAACGCGAGCAACTTCTTTGTAATGTGCAACCACTTCATCGTCAGATGCACGATATGCATTAGGAGGAAGCAACATCACAGCGCCGGCTCCTGCCTTCTGCGCGTGCTCTGCCCACTTACGGGATTCGGTTGCGCCATATGCCGCTACGCCGGGAACTACGCTAAAACCTTTTGGAGCTGCAGCGACAGCGACCTCGACCATCTTGGCGCGTTCTTCCGCTGTGAGAACTTGATACTCACCCAATGAACCATTGGGAATTACTCCATGAGTTCCATTCGCTGCAAGCCACGCAACATGTTCTGCGTACTTGTCGTAATCGATTGAGAGATCTGCCTTAAATGGTGTTGCAGTAGCGGTAAGGACGCCGTTCCAAGGATTAGTCATGCCTCAAACTTTACCCTGTAGTTCCATCACCGAGGACACCTAAAGAGATGGGTGCAGCGATGGGTCTATTGCTCGCAGTTAATCGTTCATTTCGTGAGACAGCACACTTTGTGGTACCTGCTACGAGATCGCTGACATTTCTGGAACACACGCGTCCCTGACAAAGCCCCATGCCTGCGCGTGTGAAGAGCTTTGAAGTACGTGCATCTTCGGCGCCTAACTCTTGAACAGATTCAATTACTTCCTGGTAACTGACCTCTTCACAACGACAAACGATGGTTTCATCGCTCAGCCAGCCTTGCCAACCATTACCTACCGGATAGCTTCTTTGAAGTGCTCGAGCAAAGAGTTTCTTGGTAAATCTCTTCCAGATCAATTTTGATGAGATTTCTGAGCCAGCCGCCGATAAACCAGCAATAGTTCCTTCGGCGAGAGCTAAATCCGCACCACCTATACCTGTGGCCTCTCCCGCAATCCAAATGTTCTTCACGCTTGCACGTTGTTCTCTATCAACTGCGAAGATCACGGTTTCATCTTTATCGAGAGTTTGCGCACAACCCAGAATTCCACCAAGTGTGACATCAGGGAGAAAGCCCCATCCGGTTGCTACGACATCGGCCGTTGCGCTACGAACGCTCTTCTTTCTGATACTCAAATCAGAGCGGACCTTGGAAATATGAACCACGCCATCGTGATAACCAGTTACTGCGCAACCAAAAGAAATCTTAATCTTGAGGCGAAGAATCGCGCTTGCGTAGTGAATCAACTCGGGGAACTTTCCAGGATTGAGCAGTAACGCTAGTGGTGAAAGCACCCAGCGCAGCGGAGTCTGTGCTTCAATGATTTCTACCTGAGCACCGTTCTTGGCGAGTGCAGTTGCAACAGGAAGAAGAAAAGGTCCTGTTCCTGAAACTACGATTCTTTTTCCAGCAACTACTCCGTGCCCCTTGAGAAGTGATTGCGCGCCACCCGGAGTCATAACGCCCGAAGTAGTCCACCCTGGAAATGGCAAGGTGCGATCGTAAGCACCCGTGGTCAGAATAATCTTCTCTGCAAAGATCTTCTTCTCTACTCCCCCTTGAAGGTAGTTGAGTTGATATCCCTCACCTAACTTTTCAGCGCTCCATACCTGTGCGCCCGTTATGTGAGTGATCAATTTGTTCTGCTGCAACTCATTCAGGTAATCTGTTGAACGGTTGCTCTTGTAACCAGAAACCTCAGCTTGATGTCTCCAGTACTGACCGCCACCACGTACTTGTGAATCAATCACCGTGACGTGGCAGCCTTTACTGGCCGCGCTCTTCGCCGCTGCTAGACCAGCAGGTCCTGCTCCTACGACAATAATCACAAGCTGCTCTCGACTTTCATGTCATCGGAAATCTCAATTAAGCAAGCTCTCTGGTTTGCAACCCCATTGATGGTCACAACGCAATCAAAACAAATGCCTATGCCACAAAAGATCGAGCGGGGCTCTTCTCCAAAACGAGTTCTCCGTAGCTCTCTCTGCCCGGCTGCAATCAAAGCAGCAGCAATACTCTGGCCCTGAGTGCCCGTAAACTTCTCTCCGTTAAAGAAGAATGAGATGTTGCTGCTCATACTTTAGCCAACGCAAATCTCGAAGGGCTGAATGCGCTTGCATCCATAAAGCTGGGGCGACCCAATATTTCATCTGTAATCAACGCCGCAGAACCTGGGGCTAAACCGATACCGGCACCTTCATGGCCTGCTGAGTGCCATAAGCCTTTTACCTGCGCATCTTCACCCACTACAGGAAGATGGTCTGGGGCGTATGGTCTAAAGCCGTGATAGGCGCGTAGCAGTTGGACATCGCGTAGTACTGGAAAGAGTGAAGTTGCTTGAGCTGCTAGCTTTCGTAGGATCTCAACATTCTTAGATCCATCGAAACCCACGCGTTCGCGACTTGCACCAATCAAAATGGTTCCACTTCGAGTGCCTTCAACAACTGTGCTTGTCTGCAGATCCGCATCACTACTTGCCACATTTACAACGTAGTCAGAGTCATAGACTTTATGAAAAATGCACTGTGGAGCCGGTTCAGTTACCAAGATAAATCCCCGGCGCGGAGCAATAGGTAAATCAGAACCTGCCATGCGGGCGATCTCGCCAGCCCATGTTCCCGTCGCGTTTACAACGATGGGTGCAAGGAATTTTCCCTTCGATGTCTGGATTCCATAAACCTGTGAATCTTTAACCAACACTTCAGTGACTTTTGCCTGAGAAATAAATTCTCCGCCTCTTGCAATCACAGTGCGAATCACATGCGCCGCCGCCAACATAGGCTGGCATTGGGCGTCTTGCGGATAGAAGACACCGCTATGAAACTCTGGGTGCAGATAAGGCTCAAGGTTGTGCAGCTCTGCCTTCCCCACCACTTGTGCATCAACGCCATGCTCTCTTTGATGCGTCGCCAATTTCATCAGCGCAGAATCATCATGACGTGCAACGACGACCCCACCTTTGGCTTCAAGCTCAAAGTAATCGCCGACATCTTCCTGCATTTCAAACCAGAGATCGCGAGAGCGCAGCGCAAGGGTGAGTTCAGGACCTGGGTCTTTATCTGAGACAAGAATGTTTCCTTCGCCTGCACCCGTTGTCCCGCTAGAAACAGATCCGCGATCAATGACAAGAACGTTAAGACCTGCATTAGTCAGTGAAAGCGCACACGATGCGCCCACAATTCCAGCGCCAATGACAATTGCGTCAGGGCTTTGCATGGGAGAAGTCTGCTCTATTTCTGGATTTGTTGCAGAACATCATTGAGAGAGTCGTCACTCGCGGGCGCGATATCCCATGGCTTGTGAAGTCCATCTTTCGACCATCGCGGAACCACATGCATGTGAAGATGGAAAACAGTCTGCCACCCGGCTTCGCGACTCATCTGAAAAACTGATGTTCCTTCAGAGGCGAGCTTGTTCTGCAAGAGATCGGCAACTTCTTTCGCCATCTGAGCGACCGCTGCATATGTCGCGCTATCCGCATGATGAATATCAATCACGTGCTTCTTTGGAATTACTAAGGTGTGGCCTCGGTTTGCAGGAAAGATATCGAGAAATGCAAGGCAGTCGTCGTTCTCCATGACCTTCCTTGCGGGAATGGTTCCCGCAGCTATTCCGCAGAAGATGCAATCAGACATAGGTTCACTGTAGGGCTTGGATTCTTGCCCGCGCAATCTTCTGACTAGGTGATTCGTATCCAAGCATGTAAGACAAGAAATCCAACAAACGTCTACTCACACGAAGCCAAATCTTTGACCGCTTCTTTAACCCCAGAACTTTCAGAAAAGGTTCATCGATAGTAGCTATGGCGGCATTTGCCAGGATTCGGTAGAAGAAGAGTCCGCCCCTACTAAAAGGTGGCTTAAGGATGAACCTAACTATCGGAGGTGTCATCCCAATAGTCTCTACCTCATTCAATACAAATCCATCAATTGTTTCTTGAAGTTCTAAAGCAGACTGTGGCGCGATGTTCAGGCCCAGTGGAATCGCGCTCTTCGACCATTCCTGTACATATCTATCTGCACCTAATGAGATTGGATAGCCCAATTCAAGGTGAGCGCGAAGGAAAGAATCAGTAAATGCGCAATGCACCCAGAGAAGATGGCGCGCATCTCGGGCGCTATACGACTGAGTCTTACCGTCTTTAGCTGGATATTTCCCATTCACATGTGAGTGAAGTTCGTTGACGCGGCGCGCTTCTCGTTCAATCGCTTCAGTAGAACCGAAAGTCGTAATCGTGAGCCATCGAGTAGTTCGTTCAAGTCGACCCAATGGGTCAGTGTCATATTGAGAGTGTTCAGCTACGCCAGTAAGTGCTGCTGGATGCGCAGCTTGCATCAGCAGCGCTCGAATGCCACCAACCAGCGTGGATATACAGCCATGGACTTCCCAGACCGCGCTACTTGGACCGAATAATCCAACATCGTTACCGATAGCCATCTGTTGCGCCCACGCAGGCGCACCGGTTGGATCGCCAGAAACGGTTTTGCGAAATGCATCTGCGGCTCGCTTTCCTCCGAGGGCCGCTACGACTTTATTCACATCGCGCAGTTTAGGCGCAGAAGAACAAACTGCAATCTAGATTCGAGTGGATAACCCAGCTGTGATTTCGAGAATCACCAAAGCAGCCAATCGAACGGTTCGTTCATCACTCGAATCCTTGGCGCAGTCAATCTCGGTGATATCGACGGAGACTACTTCTTTGCTTGATCCGGCGAAAAAAGCGAATTGGCGAATGTCATCTGCAGATATTCCACCAGGTGCTGCAGCAGGACATGCTGGCACTACAGATCGATCACATACATCCATATCAAAATCCACGTGAATGCGGGGACCAGCAATTTCTACTGCACGTTTCCACACCTGGGCGAGATTTGCGCCACGAAGTTGGGAACGATGAATCACCGTTATGCCTAGCTCTCGGGCGCGCTCTGCATATTGAGGTGAGTTTGAAAAATCTGCAATTCCGATTTGAACAACGCTCTTTCCGGCTAGTCCAGATTCGATAAGTCGACGTACCGGAGAGCCATTGCTTACTCCATCGCGAAGATCGTAATGCGCGTCGAAGGTAATCAGACCCGTTGCAGCAACAGCCTTGGCCACGCTGTACGTAATTGAATTATCGCCACCGAGGGCAACCAGCATGCGATGCTTCTGGTTCATCGCGGCGAGCTCTGTAATTGTTTTCTGCTCATCAATATCCGGGGAACTGACATCGCCTGAATCAGATAACTTCAAGCGAGAGAGATCTACCTTCGAATCAGAGTGAGCCAATGAGTAGCGCAGCAGCGCCTGTCTAATGGCTGCTGGCGTCAGATGTGCCGATGTTGGCGAAATGCTGGTCTGATTGGCTGGTACTCCGACAAGAGATAAATCACTGCCTTGATCTGACGGATGAGAAAAGATTGATGCTGCCCTCGGCCATAACGGGTCATGAGGCAAGTTCACTCGCAAAGGGTATCGCGCGTTGACGCGCGTTATATAGTGACGAGATGACGACGATAGATGCAGCCCTCGGCGCACGCCCAGTCCGAGCCCCTCGTGGCACTTCACGCACCGCACTTGGTTGGGGGCAAGAAGCCGCCTTACGCATGTTGCAGAACAACTTAGATCCAGAAGTTGCAGAACATCCCGACAAGTTAGTTGTCTACGGTGGCACCGGAAAAGCTGCACGAAATTGGGAATCCTTCGATGCGTTGATTAAAACTCTTACATTCCTCAAAGATGATGAAACGATGTTGGTTCAATCTGGAAAACCTGTTGGCGTCTTCCGTACACATGAGTGGGCACCTCGCGTTCTTCTTGCCAATTCAAACCTTGTCGGAGATTGGGCGAACTGGCCTGAATTTAGAAGGCTAGAAGATCTCGGTCTGACTATGTATGGCCAGATGACTGCTGGATCGTGGATCTATATCGGTACACAGGGAATCTTGCAGGGAACATATGAAACTTTTGCAGCCGTTGCCGAAAAACACTTTGGTGGGACTCTTGCCGGCACTCTCACAGTTACAGGCGGCTGTGGCGGAATGGGTGGAGCACAACCACTCGCAGTGACAATGAATGAAGGAACATGTCTAATCATTGATGTCGATGGCTCGCGTTTACAGCGCCGAGTCAATAAGAGATATCTCGATGTGATTGCAGATAACCTCGAAGATGCAGTTGCCCAAGCCGTCAAAGCTCGTTCTGAAAAGCGCGCAATCTCAATTGGCCTTGTAGGCAATAGCGCTGCAGTTCTTCCAAAGCTCTTCGCTATGGGTGTTCCTATAGATATCGTCACCGACCAAACATCGGCTCATGATCCTCTCTTCTATATTCCTGAAGGTATCGATGTCGATAGCGCCCGCGACTTAGCTATCCGCAACCCTGAAGATTTCTCTAAGCGTGCCAAAGAATCTATGGCAAAACATGTGGAAGCGATGGTCAACTTCCAAGATAAGGGCGCAGTTGTATTTGATTACGGAAATTCCATCCGTGATGAAGCACGACAAGGTGGCTACCAACGTGCATTTGAGTTCCCTGGCTTTATCCCTGCCTATATTCGCCCTCTCTTTTGCGAGGGTAAGGGTCCATTTCGATGGGTTGCGCTGTCGGGAGATCCGAAAGATATTCACCGTACCGATCAAGCCGTCTTAGATCTCTTTCCTGACAATAAGCATTTACATCGCTGGATTCGCATGGCACAAGATCGCGTGGAATTTGAGGGTCTACCTGCGCGAATCTGCTGGCTCGGTTACGGTGAACGTGACAAGGCTGGGTTGAAATTTAATGACATGGTTGCAAGTGGCGAAGTAAGCGCTCCAATTGTTATCGGCCGTGATCACTTAGATTGCGGAAGCGTTGCATCTCCTTACCGCGAATCGGAGGCGATGTATGACGGCTCTGATGCAATTGCGGATTGGCCACTTCTCAATGCGATGATCAATATTTCATCTGGCGCATCTTGGGTTTCCATCCATCACGGTGGTGGCGTTGGTATCGGTCGATCTATTCACGCCGGCCAAGTCAGCGTCGCTGATGGCACTCCTCTGGCTGCACAGAAATTGGAGCGCGTGCTTACCAACGATCCCGGCATGGGCGTCATCCGCCATTGCGATGCCGGTTATGCGCATGCGCAAGAGGTTGCGATTGAAAAAGGCGTTCACGTTCCTATGATGAACGGAGTTACCGGTCGGTGAGTTCTGTTGCACTCACCAACATCGCAACGTTGGTTACTAACTCTCCAGAACTTGGGGAAGGTTTCCTTGGCTTATGCCAAGGAAAAACCCTTGTAATCGATGATGGAAAAGTCGCAGCAATATCTGATCGAGCTCCTGAAGGAGTCGATGAGGTAATAGATTGCTCCGGTAAAACAGTCATTCCGGGCTTTGTTGATTCGCATACTCATCTAGTTTTTGCCGGAGATCGCAGCGCCGAATTCGCAGCCCGTTCCCGTGGAGAGAAATACTCTGCAGGCGGTATAAAAACCACTGTTGCTGCAACGCGAGCGGCTTCAGACTCAGAGTTAACTAGTAACGCTCAAGCGCTTCTTGATGAAGCGCTCTTACAGGGAACCACAACTGTTGAGATTAAGACGGGTTATGGCCTTACGCTTCATGATGAGCTCCGCTCGTTAGATGTAGCAAGCTTGTTCACAGAAGAAACCACCTTACTCGCCGCTCATGTAATCCCAGAAGAGTATGCAAACAACCCAGACGGCTACGTGGATTTAATCATTAACGAAATTGTTCCAGCTTCTTCGGCTAAGTGGATCGATGTTTTCTGTGATGCAGGAGCGTTCTCACCGGAGCAGAGTCGAGCAATCTTGCTTGCTGGCAAAGCTGCGGGAATGTTGCCTCGAATCCATGCAAATCAATTGAGTCACACAACAGCTGTTTCCTTGGCAATTGAATTGGGCGCCGCTTCTGCCGACCACCTAAGCGCTTGTACAGATGCTGATATTGAAGCCCTCGCTGCCAGCACGACGATAGCGACGCTTCTACCGGGTGCGGAATTCTCTACGCAACACGAAGGAAGACTGGGCCGTAGATTTCTCGATGCGCATGCACAAGTCGCAATCGCAACTGATTGCAATCCAGGATCTAGCTTCACGACCTCAATGCCATTCTGCATCGCAGCGGCTGTCAGCTTGTTAGGTTTTACCGTCGAAGAAGCTGTACATGCTGCAACTGCCGGAGGAGCGGCTGCTCTTCGCCGCAGTGATATCGGAAACCTCGCTATCGGTTCAAGAGCTGATATCGCAATTCTGAAATCACCTTCATATATTCATCTGGCTTATCGCCCAGGAGCACAATTAATCGAGACAACTCTAAAATCAGGAAGAAAAGTGAAGACATGGCAGAAGTAATTATCTCCACCCACGGAATGACCTTTGCAGATGTCGTTGCCATTGCACGAGATGGCGCACAAGTGGTCTTATCTCAAGAGTCACTTGCGGCTATGCAGAAGTCGCGCGATCACGTTGAAGCTCTCGCTGCCAGCGATACACCTGTCTACGGAATCTCTACCGGTTTTGGTGCTCTTGCCAATCGCCACGTTTCCACCGACCTTCGTACTCAACTGCAACGTTCTTTGATTCGTTCCCATGCCGCAGGTGTAGGTGCACCTGTCGAAGCTGAAGTCGTTCGCGCCCTGATGGCTCTACGCCTTAAAACTTTAGCTTCCGGCAGAACCGGTGTTCGTCCAATAGTTGCCCAAACAATGGCTGCAATTCTCAATGCCGGAATCACTCCGCTGGTGCGCGAATTTGGTTCACTCGGTTGCAGCGGTGATTTAGCACCTCTTGCACATTGTGCACTCGTTCTTATGGGTGAGGGCGAAGCAGTGGACCGTGATGGCGCTGCTAAGCCAGTTGCTCAGTTGTTGAAGAACGCCGGAATAGAACCCGTGCAATTAGCCGAGAAGGAAGGCCTTGCCCTTATCAACGGCACTGATGGGATGCTCGGCATGCTTATTTTGGCTATTCACGATCTTCGCAATTTAGTTGATAGCGCAGATGTAGTTGCAGCCATGAGCGTCGAGGGTTTGCTCGGTACGGATCGCGTCTTCATTCCTGAACTACACGCTCCCCTTCGTTCGCATCCAGGACAAGCCACAAGTGCTGCTCGAATGTTGGCAACTCTTGCTGGTTCAGGCATTGTCGCTTCTCATCTACATAATGATGATCGCGTTCAAGATGCGTATTCACTTCGCTGCGCCCCACAAGTTGCTGGCGCAGTCCGCGACACCATTGAATACGCAGCGACCGTTGCCGAACGAGAACTATCTGCAGTGATTGATAACCCAGTTGTTCTTGAAGATGGTCGGATCTCTTCTAACGGAAATTTCCATGGAGCACCTGTTGCATATGTGCTCGACTTCTTGGCTATTGCAGTCGCGGATCTAGGAAGCATTGCAGAGAGAAGAACGGATAGAGCGCTGGATAAGAATCGCAGCGCTGGACTGCCGCCTTTTCTGGCAGATGATCCCGGCGTTGATTCTGGTCTGATGATTGCCCAGTACACGCAAGCTGCGCTCGTTAGCGAGAATAAGCGTTTAGCTTCACCAGCAAGCGTTGATTCAATTCCATCATCGGCGATGCAAGAAGATCACGTCTCAATGGGATGGTCTGCGGCTCGTAAATTGCGAACTGCGATTTCAAACCTGAACCACATCATCGCTATCGAATTAGTGACTGCCGCCCGCGCCATCGAACTACGCGCGCCACTGACTCCAAGCCCTGTCTCTGCAAAAATCATCTCAGCGCTACGACAGAGCGTTGCCGGACCTGGTCCAGATAGATACCTCTCGCCTGAATTGATTGCCGCCAGCGAGTTTGTATCAGCAGGAAAAGTTATGAATGGGATTCGATAAAAAGTCGTGAATTCTCGAAGATGACCTCTTGGTCGTAATCGAGCGTTGCCACGTGATAACTGTTTACTAGTTCGATCCGTTGTTTTTCACGTGAGCCAACGCCCTTCATGACAATCTCTGTATTTGTCACAGGCAGGGTGTGGTCATCAACGCTATGAAAGAGCAACATCGGCGCTGTGACATCGTGCAGACGTTTACGCGTGTAATGAAGCATCTTGAGCAGTTGGTAGACGCCCACTGCAGGTAGCGCGTCATATCCGTACTCGGTGATTCCAGGACGCTTAATGTCATCACCGACCGAGTCGCGCATCTTCTGGAATCGAGATATCACCCAGGCTAATTGATGAGGAACAAACTTCACATGGATCATCGGATTGACCAGAATGATTCCGGCCAAGTCCTTTGAATACCGAGTAGCAATATTGAGAGTTGTTCCGCCACCCATCGAAAGTCCGCAGATAAAGACTTTGCGACAGGTGCGCAGCAGTTCCTGTAAATCACTCTCAACTTTGGCTGGCCATTCTTGCCATTTCACTAAATTTAAATCGTGTGGTGTTGTTCCGTGGCCAGGAAGAAGAGGAACTTTGACTGTATATCCCCGTTGGTTGAGATATTCGGCCCATGGGCGCATTGATGCCGGAGAACCGGTAAATCCATGGACGAGCAATATTCCGATTTCTTGATTCACCCCACTGCCTTGCGCAAACCAATCTGCCAAGAGCCCTTCGGGTGCGCCTTCAACTGCCATGACTGCAGAGTATTACGTCTGACATGTCGGAGCAATCATCTAGAGTAAACACGTGATGAATGAAGATGAGAGCAAACCTTGGCAATCTACACTTCAAGATTTTGGTCGCGCGCTTCACGAAACAACTTTTGTCGTTATTGATTTAGAAACTACAGGTGGCGCACCTCATTTGGGAGCTGCAATAACTGAAATTGGTGCGATCAAATCACGCGGCGGCGAGGTACTCGGAGAATTCAAGACCTTTGTCGATCCTGGACATCCCGTGCCCGCCTACATCACTGAGCTAACTGGAATCACCGATGAGATGCTCTTTCAATCGCCCAAGATTGAGCTGCTACTGCCGCAACTCTTTGAGTTCTTAGGCGTCCCAGAGGAGACCGTTCTTGTTGCGCAGAACGCACCCTTTGATCTCTCATTCCTAACATTTGCCACACGAGAATCCGAGCTCAGGTGGCCTGCATACCCAGTACTGGATACCGCCATTATTGCCCGCAAAGTTCTCACCCGCGATGAAGTTCCAAATTGCAGACTCTCAACTCTGGCGGAATTTTTTGGAACCCCAACTACTCCCAACCATCGCGCTTTGGATGATGCCCGAGCCACTCTGGATGTCTTCCACGGATTGCTAGAGAGGCTTGGAACCTTTGATATCTACACACTTGAAGAACTTCTAAACTTCAGTAAGCGTTCTAAGAAGCCGAAATCTCCTGAGTCAAAGCAGCCCATCGATTAAGTAGATCGGTCGCAGCTCCTGAATCAACTGCGGCGGTAGCTCTGACCAATCCATCACTTAGGCGAGTTCGAATATCCTGGTTGAAGTTGCCCTCGAAAGCGGCAATCGCTGCTGCTGCATTAAGCAACACCGCATCTCGCGGCGCTCCACGTTCGCCCTTGAATATCGCTCTGCTGATCTCCGCATTCTCTGCAGCATCTCCCCCAACAATTGCTTCCAGTGGTGCGTTATCAATTCCAAAATCTTTGGCGTCAATTCGATCGCTCTTGATTTCACCCTCGCCAATAATCAATACAGAAGTTGTCGTAGCAAGCGTTATCTCATCAAGCCCATCATCGCCGCGGAATACAAAGCCATCACAACCTTTGGCAGCGAGCACTTGCGCCATCACCAAATGCATCCGATCGTTTGCTACTCCAATGGCTGCGGCTTTTGGCTGGGCAGGATTTGCAAGTGGCCCCAAGATATTGAAGACCGTTGGCACGCCCAACTCTTTACGCGCCGGGGCAGCAAAGCGCATAGCCGGATGAAAAATTGGCGCAAAGCAGAATCCAATACCTAGTTCGCGGACAGTGCGTTCTACGCCCTTGCCATCAAGGCCAGGAACAACGCCGAGCGCTTCCAGAAAATCAGATGCACCTGAACGCGATGAGACCGCACGATTACCGTGTTTAACAACTCTGACACCTGCGGCTGCGGCGATGATTGCCGCGGTTGTGGAGATATTGATGGTGTGCGCTCCATCGCCACCTGTACCCACTGTGTCTACCGCTCTCTCAGTAATCGAGATTGGTGCTGAGTGTCGATACATCTCAGCAACGAGCGCACTTACCTCCTCGGCAGTTTCGCCCTTTGCTTTGAGAGCGAGTAAGAAGCTCTTGATATCTTCGATATCCGCATCCCCTTGAAGGATTTGGCGCATCACGGATTGAATCTCATCTGCTTCCAGATCCAGACCAGCGTTTAACTTTGCGAGAGTCTTGACCCATAAATCTTGAGACCCAGTCATGAAAACTTCTGACTAAACAGTGGCAATAGTGCGAGAACGAAGTAAATCAGCGACTGTGTGAGCAAGGGTAAATGGGTCTACGGGATGTAGAACATTTGCTTCAGCGCGAGACCATGCGGCCAACCAAGCATCTTCTTTGCGACCGGTAATGACCATAACTGGCGGGCAGTTGAAGACTTCATCCTTGAGTTGGCGAGCCATCCCGATGCCGCCTTCAGGAACTGCTTCTCCATCGAGGATAAAGAGATCGATTGGTGAATCATTCCCCGGCTTCTTTGCATCAACAAAGAGTCGAAGCGCTGCCCCAGTCGCAAATTGATGGATTACATGTTCTGCCATCTCGGGTGCTACTCGGGTACCAAGGGCAGAGATAACCGCATCTCGGACTGTGACGTCGTCTGAGTACAGGACTATCGAGTATTTGCGCTCTCTTGGTTGTGACATGAGGCAAAGTCTAGCCATCTCGAGGCGAGAATTTGGAGCTCACTTTTGCCTACCATCGCGTGACCCTTTTCACCTCAAATAGGTGGCAAATCCCGCTTATCTCGGGGCTCCTAAATAGGTTTGCAAGAGCCTTTTCGGGAATAATGCCACCCATGACAAGTGCGAGCGTGAGCGATCATCACAAGATAACCCGCCCCAATATGGTGGCGGTCGGAACAATCGTCTGGCTCTCCAGCGAACTTATGTTCTTCGCAGCTCTCTTTGCAATGTACTTCACCACTCGTGCAGTACAAGGCCCAGAAATCTGGGGCGAATCAACAGCGTTTCTCAACATTCCATTCGCTGCCTTCAATACGACAATCCTTGTACTCTCATCTGTAACTTGTCAGTTTGGCGTCTTTGCCGCAGAGCGTTACCAAGCGCGCCGTACCGGCTCACTGTTTAAAGTTTCAACTTGGGGAATGCGTGAATGGTTCTCACTAACCTTCTTGATGGGCGCCTTCTTTATCGCAGGTCAGATTTACGAATACGCCTTCCTGGTTACTGAAGGAATGTCACTCTCTACCAACGCATATACATCAGTCTTCTACCTAGCTACCGGCTTCCACGGTCTACACGTGACGGGTGGTTTGATCGCCTTCCTTATTGTGATGATTCGTGTGGCTAAGGCTCGTCGCTTTACTCAGGGCCAAGCAACTACCGCAATTGTTGTTTCGTACTACTGGCACTTTGTTGACGTTGTATGGATCGCCCTCTTTGCAGCAATTTACCTCATCCAATAATTTTCAATCGAAAGGAAAACAGTGAAGCGTCTATCGCGTCTACGCAGACATCGTGCGGCAGGGCCAATTCTCTTGATCTTCGCACTCTTCACCATCGGCACAACCTTCCAAGTTGCTAGCGCAGTCAATCAGGAGAATGCCACTGTTCAATCTCGATCTGCTGTTATTGAAGAAGGTGAAGAAATCTTCTTGCGTGGATGCTCTTCTTGCCACGGGCTTAACGCTGAAGGCCAAGAAATTGCACCGTCACTTATTGGTGTAGGCGCTGCCTCTGTAGATTTCCAGGTCGGAACAGGCCGCATGCCGATGGCAGATATGAGCCAACAGGCGATGCGTAAAGAGCCTGTTTATTCACCTACCGAAGTACATGCACTTGCAACCTACGTTGCATCTCTTGCCCCTGGACCTGCAGTTCCTGGTGATGAGCTTTTGAATTACGAACGCGATGGATCTGTTGCAGAAGGCGGGGAACTCTTCCGCACTAACTGCGCAATGTGCCACAACTTTGCAGGACAAGGTGGGGCGCTGACACAAGGTAAGTACGCTCCAACCGTTATGGGCGTTGAGCCAAAACATATTTACGAAGCAATGATTACTGGGCCACAAGCGATGCCAGTTTTCAGTGATAAGACTCTTACCCCTGAAGAGAAGCTCTCCATTATCAAGTGGATTAAGTCTGCTGAATCAGAACCACAACTTGGTGGAGTTGCACTTGGTCGCTTAGGACCAGTTACTGAAGGTTTGCTTGTGTGGACATTAGGAATCGGATTGCTCATTGGTGTAGCAGTGTGGTTAGCAGCGAAGGCGAGATAGTAGATGTCGAATTCAGAGTCACGAGAAGTTGAACTCATTAAAGATCCTGGACTGCCTGCGCATGTTCACCGTAGAACTGATACCGACCCAGTTGCTGCAAAGCGTGCCGAACGACAGGTAGCAATCCTCTTCTCGCTGTCTGCGCTCGGCACTCTCCTGTTGATCTTCTCATTTATCTTCGTCAGCGATCAGACTTATATCTTCATTCCAATTATGGCTGAAACCAATGCACATCAACTTGGTATCGGACTCGGAATGGCTATCGCCCTCTTCTGCATCGGTGCTGGTGCAATTCACTGGGCCAAGACTCTGATGCCTGATGAAGAAGTTGTTGTGCAACGACATGAGTTCCGATCTGAAGATGAGGATCGCGCAGATTTTGTTGCGACTGTAAAAGAAGGTGCCGCAAATGCAGGGCTCGGAAGACGTCCTCTTATTAAGCGTACTCTTGGTGCAGCTCTCGGACTCTCAGGGCTTACTCCCCTCTTGCTTCTTCGCGATCTAGGACCACTGCCAGGTGATGACTTGAAGAAGACAAACTGGAAAGCTGGAACTCGTTTAGTGACAGATCCCGGTGATCGTCCAATTCGTCCTGAAGATCTTGAAATCGGCGCTGTTGCACAGACTCAGCCAGAGTTTCCTGAAGGTAAGGAACGTCACCTTGAAGATATCGCTAAAGATGCAGTTCTTTTGATTCGCATGCGTCCAGAAGAATTTAATCTTGATAGCGAGAGACTTTCATGGACATACGAAGGCATCATCGCGTTCTCCAAGATTTGTTCACATATGGGCTGCGCCGTGGCTCTCTACGAACAGACAACTAAACATCTTCTCTGCCCATGCCATCAATCAACTTTCGATGTCACTCGTGCAGCCAAAGTTATCTTTGGCCCCGCAGCGCGACCTCTGCCACAATTAGCAATCACAGTGGATGCTGAAGGTTACTTAGTAGCGCAAGCGCCATTTTCTGAACCTGTAGGACCTAGCTTCTGGGGGCGTTTATCATGACAGCACGCGAAAGAATCGCCGGCAACGTTGCAGGATATGTTGACGACCGCACCGGTGGCGCAAAGTGGATGAAGAAGAACCTCAAGAAGGTCTTCCCTGATCACTGGTCATTCCTCCTCGGTGAAATCTGTCTGTACTCATTCATTATTCTTCTTCTCTCAGGAACATTTCTGACTTTCTGGTTCGACCCATCAATGCGTGAAGTTGTCTATGAAGGCGCTTACGAACCGCTACAAGGCGTAAAGATGTCGGCAGCCTATGCCTCAGCTCTTGAGATCTCATTTGAAGTTCGTGGCGGTCTGTTGATGCGACAGATTCACCACTGGGCAGCGCTCATCTTTATGGTGGGAATCGTTGTTCACTTGATGCGTGTGTACTTCACAGGTGCATTCCGTAAGCCACGCGAGTTCAACTGGATCATCGGCGTCGGGCTTCTTACTCTTGGAATCGTTGAAGGCTTCTTGGGTTACTCACTTCCTGATGACTTGCTCTCTGGAACAGGAATCCGAATCGCTGAAGCAATCATTCAAGCGATCCCAGTAGTTGGTTCATATCTTTCTTACTTCGCCTTCGGTGGCGCCTTTCCAGGCCTAGCCTTTATTCCGCGCATCTACGTTGTGCACGTTCTGATCTTGCCGGCAATATTCCTGGCGCTCATCACAGTGCACCTCATGCTCGTCTGGTACCAGAAGCACACTCAATTCCCTGGCCCAGGACGCACTGAGAAGAACGTTGTTGGTTACCCGCTGATGCCTGTCTACATGGCAAAAGCAGGCGGCTTCTTCTTTATCGTCTTCGGTGTTACCGCATTCTTGGGCGCTGTTGCTTCTATCAACCCCATTTGGTTATACGGCCCATATAACCCAGGACAGGTCTCTGCCGGTTCGCAGCCTGACTGGTACATGGGTTGGCTCGATGGATTGGTACGTATGGCACCACCACTTGAGACTTACTTTTTCGGTTACACCATTTCCTGGAACATTCTTATTCCAGGTTTGATCTTGCCGGGAATTATGTTTACAGGGCTTGCTCTCTATCCATTTATCGAGAGTTGGATCACCGGAGATAAGCGCGAGCACCATCTCCTTGATCGCCCACGTAACGCTCCAAACCGCACTGCAATCGGTGCAATGGCGCTTACCTTTACTCTCGTCTCTCTGATTAACGGTGGTAACGACATCATCGCGACCCACTTTGATCTGACTATTAATCAGATGATGTGGTTCTCTCGAATCGGCATCATTGTTCTTCCGCCGATTGCCTTTATCGTGACTAAGCGCCTCTGCCTATCGCTACAGCGCGCTGATCGCGACTTGGTATTGCATGGCCGCGAAACTGGTCGACTAGTCCGCATGCCAAATGGTGAGTTCGTGGAAGTACACGAGCCAATCAGCCCAGAAAAGGCTTGGCTACTTACATCTCACGAGCAGCTTGCCCCTCTTGAGCTACCTGAAGTTGATGGTGCGGGCGTTCGTCGTCCAGCAGCGATTCGAAATAAGATTCGCAATCGAATTTCACGTGCTCATGCAGTTGCAGTCCCTAAGGCAACTGAGACTGAGCGCCGCGAACTAAAGGGCCATCACTAATTTCTTAGCGATACACAGATAAGACTTACTTACCTGTGTAATGGCCTGCAATTGAGCTGAATGCCTGATCCAGGATGGCAAAGCCTTCGCGAAGTTCTGCTTCGCTCACATTGCATGGTGGGCAGATATGCATTCTGTTGTAATTGGTAAATGGCATCAGCCCTAACTTCTTACATGCAGCAACTAGCTCGCCCATGGCAGGACTTGTTCCGCCGTATGGCGCGAGCGGTTCGCGGGTCTGGCGATCCTTTACAAGATCCAGAGCCCAGAAAGTTCCGCGTCCTCGGACTTCGCCGATTACCTTATGTTTTGCCATCAACTCTTGAAGAAGTGGTTTGATCACTCGCTCGCCCATATCTGCAGCGTTTTCAACAATCTTCTCTTCGGCCATCACATCTAGAGTTGCCACAGCTGCAGCACATGCAAGTGGGTGCCCACTGTAGGTAAGTCCACCCGGGAAGACGCGATCATCGAAAGTCTTGGCGATCTCATCGCTAATGATGACTCCCCCAAGAGGCACGTACCCGCTATTAACTCCCTTTGCGAAGACAATTAGATCTGGCTCGACGGTGGAATGTTGGTAGGCAAACCATTTTCCGGTACGTCCAAAGCCAGCCATTACTTCGTCTGCTATCCACTTAATGCCGTACTTATCGCAGAGCGCTCTTACTCCTTCTAGGTATCCAGCAGGAGGAAGAAGGACGCCAGCTGTGCCTACAACGGATTCGATAAGAATCGCACCAATTGTTGCAGGGCCTTCAAAGATGATTACCTGCTCAAGATGTTCAAGTGCGCGCTTGCACTCTTCTTCCTCTGTCGTTGCCCAGAAAGCCGAACGATAGAGATATGGGCCAAAGAAGTGCACGTGGCCGTAGGCATATTCATTGGGCCAACGTCGTGGATCGCCTGTAGCGGCAATCGCAGCCGAAGTGTTTCCGTGATAGCTGCGATAGAAAGAGAGAACTTTGTGGCGATTGGTGTGAAGGCGCACCATGCGAATGGCATTTTCTACAGCATCTGCCCCGCCATTGGTGAAGAAGACTTTGTTGTGATGGGCACCGGCGCGTGCGGTGATGCGCTTTGCTGCCTCGCCTCTCGCCTCGTTTGCATGTTGTGGCGCGACGGTTGTGAGCTGCTCTGCCTGTTCTTGAATCGCCTTGATTACCTTATGGTGTTGAAAGCCGATATTGGTAAAGACCAATTGGCATGAAAAGTCTAAGTAACGCTTTCCATCAAAGTCCCAGAAGTAACTGCCTTCTCCTCCTGCTACAGGAAGGGGCGCAATCTGTGATTGCGCGCTCCAAGAGTGAAAGACATGGGCGCGGTCGGTGGCAAATACCTCTTTGCCGCGTTCTGGGTTGGCAGTTGGCTGTGTCATGGGCGCTATCTAATCACTTTTAACTTTGAATGACGAGGGCAACCCCGAGAGCAGTCAGAACTATTCCAACTATTCCTATCGCTCCTACTTTTTCCTGGAATAGTACATAGGCCTGAAGGACTGCCATTGGTGGAACGAGATAGAGCAGACTCGAGACTTTTGCTGCAGATCCATGATTTAAAAGCCATAGTAGAAGAAGGATGGCGGCGATCGATGTCACAAGAACTGCCCAAGCCATCGTCCAGAAAGATGTGTGGGTTAACTCAAAACGAGTTCTACCTCGCGCTATTGAGATAGCGAGCATGACAATTCCGGCGAGAAGGAATTGATAGGTGGTGCCAATCATTAAAGGTATATCGCGACCAATCTTCTTCTGAAGTAAAGTGGCAATAGTGCTACCCGCTAGCGCGACGAAAAGTAGGGCGAGAGATTCAGCGGTAAATCCACTCGATCCGGTCAGCTTTGGCATGACTACGAGAACAACTCCAAGTAGCCCGAAGAAGAGTCCTGCAATCTGTTTTTTAGTCAGTGGTTCAGCCAATAGTCGAACTGCCAGAAGCGAGACAAGAATCGGTTGCATACTGGTAATAACAGAAGATAAACCTGCGGGAGCACCTAGTTCGATGGCATACCAAACTCCACCTAAATAAAGACCGTGCAGAGATAGACCAATTAGTACGGTGGCATAAATATCTTCTCGAGAGAGTTTGAGAGGCTGGCGCAGAGCCACGGTCAGTATGAAGAGAATTGCTCCAGCCAGTAGTAAGCGCAGCGCTAAGAAGAAGAGAGAGTCGCTATCTTCAAACCCATACTTGGCAACAACAAAGCCTGAACTCCAGATGAGAGTGAATATCCAAGGAGCGGCAATCGCCAGCTTCTTCATAGGTGAGAGAAGGTCAGCCGATTAGTGCTGAGGTTCTGGCTTTTCGTACTCGGTAACCATTCCGATAATGCTAAGAACAAGTGCACCTAAAGCGATAAGTACGAGCCACCAACCGATGATGAGGCCCAGGCTGAGCGCTGTAGCGCTAAGAGCTACAGGAAGTGGCCACCATGAATGAGGGCTATAGAAACCAAGTTCGCCAGCATCATCTGCTATTTCAGCATCGTCATTATCTGAAGGGATAGCAACGCCAATTCGTTTCTGAGTAAACCAGAGATAGAAGCCGACCATTCCGGCAAGGCAGGCAGCGAGAATCATTCCCGTGATGCCGACAGGTTCTCCGCCAACAGCCCAATAGATCACAGTCATAATCACATAAAAAACCGCAAGGAAGGTGAAGAGTTTCCAGTTAGCTTTCATGCTTAGTGACCTTCTGTCTTAATGTGCGGATGGTGGAGATCAAATGCCGGACGTTCAGAACGAATCCGTGGCATTGATAAGAAGTTGTGGCGTGGAGGTGGGCACGATGTGGCCCACTCGAGAGATGAGCCGTAGCCCCATGGGTCATCAACTTCGACCTTTGGAGATTTACGTGTAATCCAAACGTTGACGAAGAATGGAATCATCGAGAGCGCAAGGAGGAAGGATCCGAAAGTTGAGATCATATTCATCTCAGTAAAGCCATCGGTGGAAAGGTAATCCGCGTAACGACGTGGGAAGCCCTTAATTCCGAGCCAGTGCTGGATAAGGAAGGTGATATGGAAACCGAAGAAGAGAGTCCAGAAGTGAATCTTTCCAAGAGTTTCATTGAGCATACGTCCGGTGAACTTAGGCCACCAGAAGTAGAAGCCGGCGAACATCGCAAAGACCACGGTTCCAAAGAGAACATAATGGAAGTGAGCTACAACGAAGTAGGACGCTGATACTGCAAAGTCCAGCGGTGGGGAGGCAAGGATGATTCCTGTAATTCCACCGAAGAGGAATGTCACAAGGAAGCCCATCACCCAGAGCATTGGAGTTTCAAAGGTGACGTGACCGCGCCACATTGTTCCGATCCAGTTAAAGAATTTCACACCGGTTGGAACACCAATAAGGAATGTCATAAATGAGAAGAATGGAAGGAGAACTTTGCCGCTTGCAAACATGTGGTGCGCCCATACAGCTACGGAGAGAGCTGCAATTGCAATCGTTGCAGCGATAAGACCCTTGTAACCAAAGATTGGTTTACGGCTGAAGACCGGCAAGATTTCCGTTGCGATTCCGAAGAACGGCAGCGCCAAGATATAGACCTCGGGGTGGCCGAAGAACCAGAACAAGTGCTGCCAAAGCATGGCTCCGCCGTTCGCTGGATCAAAGATGTGCGTGCCAAAAAGTCGATCTGATTCAAGTCCAAGAAGTGCTGCAGCCAGCGGTGGGAAGGCAAGCAGAACAAGAATTGAAGTTAGCAATACGTTCCAAGAGAAGATCGACATACGGAACATAGTCATACCAGGTGCGCGCATTGTGAAGATAGTCGTAATGAAGTTAACGCCGCCAAGAATCGTTCCAAGACCTGAAATAGTCAGACCCATAACCCAGAGATCTCCACCAATTCCAGGTGAGTACGTTGAGTTGGCAAGAGGTGCATAAGCTGTCCATCCGAAGGAAGCGGCTCCCCCTGGAGTGAGGAATCCGATTGTCGCTTGGATTGAACCGAAGAAGTAGAGCCAGTAAGAGAGCATGTTGAGGCGAGGGAAAGCCACATCGGCTGCGCCAATCTGCAGAGGCATAATGACATTGGCAAAACCAACAAAGAGCGGCGTTGCAAACATCAGCAACATGATTGTTCCGTGCATCGTAAATACTTGGTTGTACTGCTCAACGCTCATGAACTGCATACCCGGACGGGTGAGCTCAGCTCGGATAAAGAGAGCAAGCACTCCACCGATGAGGAACCATGCAAAAGAAGTTGCTAGGTAGAGGTAACCGATGCGCTTGTGGTCGGTTGAGGTAATGGTCTTAACAAATTGGCTTCCGAGAGAAGTCTTTTGAACTCCTTGGCGGGGCGCTGCAATCGTTGGACGTTCTGCAAATGTTGTCATGCCACGCTCGCCTTCAATGAGTCAAGATATTTCTGGTACTGCTCTGGAGTTACAACTTTGACCTTAAAGAGCATCTGTGAATGGTTTCGACCGCAGAGGATGTTGCATCGGCCTGGGAACTCACCCAGCTTATTGGCGGTGAATTGCAACTTGTTGGTTTCACCAGGCAAGTTCTGCATCTGAATCATGAAGGCGGGAATCCAGAATCCGTGCACCACATCGGTTGCTGTCAGAGTAAAGCGAACCTTCTCGCCTTGCGGAAGATAGAGAGTCGGTGGCTGAGCAGGTGTTCCTGTAACTACCGCCTTCTCGCCGGCTTCTGTATAAGCAAACTGCCACGACCATTGGAAACCGTTGACAGTGATCTCATGCTTTACCGGTGAAGTTTTATCAACAATCTCTGTCTGCTTAATTGCGGTGAAGTAGAAAAGCACAAAGACGATAATGAAAGGAATTACTGTGTAGAGAATTTCAACTGGAATGTTGTACTGCGTCTGCTTTGGAAACTCACCCTTGCTAGCAGATGCGCGATGGAAGACAGCTGGCCACAAAAGTAGGACCAAGGTGATAATTCCAACGACTGCTCCGGCGATCCAAGCTCCTTGCCAGAGTGAGATTGAGATGTCATTAACGCTCGATGCATCCTTGGGGAAACCCATGCCAGAGATATTCTCCGAGTTAAAGGAGCAACCACTCAGCGCAATAGCGAGAGGCGCAAGAAGTGCAGCCGCTCGGACCGGGCGCCATCTGCGCGAAGTATGAGACATAGGGCTAAGGATAGTGGTGTGGTGTGCATGTGCTCGCCCGAGCGAGTAGCGTTCGTTCGGTGGTTCGTGTCACAGGAAATTTCACCTCTGAATCT
The DNA here is from genome assembly GCA_965267965.1 of Candidatus Nanopelagicaceae bacterium. Taxonomy (GTDB): domain Bacteria; phylum Actinomycetota; class Actinomycetes; order Nanopelagicales; family Nanopelagicaceae; genus Planktophila. The sequence goes on along the minus strand of OZ254131.1, from coordinate 595,730 downwards.
CCGCTTCATCCTGCGGCGAAAGAGGCGCTATTAGCCGCTTTCGACCAAGGCTGGACCGATCCAAAGAAGATTTCACAGAGCTCGGCACGTGCTGCAATCCTCAAAAATCAATCACTTGAAAATCTCGGGGCTCGTCTTGGTCTTCGCCCTGATGCAATACAAGTCATAGGAGAGCCAGCCCTCGGTCACTTTCTTGCTATTGCCGGACTCTTATCCCCAACTCAGAACTTTGCCTACACATCCATCGATAAGGGAAAGATTCGAGCAATAGCCCGCGCGCATCCTGGCCCAGTTCAAGAGTTAACAGTTGATGCCACTGGCCAGATTGTGCAAACTGATGGACTTGCCGATGGCTGCGTTGTTTCGCTTCAGTTAGCAAATGGAGAAACTGGAGTTATTCAAAACTATCGCCCTCATCAAAAGATAAAGGTATCTGTCGACGCCACCGCCTCTGGGCCGCGACTGCCACTACCTGAGCATTGGGCAACTGCGCTCTTCGATGCGCAATCATGGGCAGGTCCAGCGGGACTCGCAATTCTCGCAATTAATGATTCTTCATACACATACCCGCTTCCACGAATAGCACCTATCAACTCCCCCGGCTCTTACTCACTGCCCCTGTTCATTGCCGCAGCAATCGCTTTGGAGAACTTCACACCGGAGGATCCAGAAATTCGTCGCTATCTCATTGACTCTTTTTCAGGTATTGCTGGCGTTGCCATCGTTGCAGCGCAATCGCTGGCAGTGCCACATAAAGTCTCGCTCTCCATCCCAGGAATCGCTGGCGAACAATTGGTACGAGCGCTAGCAGAGGATGGAATTGATGTGGATTCAGGTTCTGCTTGTTCGGCAGCTGATCTTCAACCAAGCCATGTACTCGCTTCCATGGGCTATCCGACAACCGGACACGTGCGGCTCACTCTGCACAGTGGAACCACAAAAGCAGATATCGACAACCTTAAAAAAGCTCTTACAAAAGCGCTTTCGTAGCAACTGCCTCTACGGAAGGTGCGCTGCAATCTCCGCGGCCGCTGCTTCTCCGTATGCGTCTTGGAATCGGCCAAGAAACTCTTCACGAGTAAAGCGATACTCCTGAGTTCCCGTGGTTTCGATAACGTAGGTCGCAATCATTGAACCTAGCTGTGCGCAGCGTTCTAACGAAAGCCCCCAAGCAAGTCCTGCGACAAAACCTGATCTAAAGGAATCGCCGACTCCTGTCGGGTCAATCTTTGCCTTTTCCTTTGCACATCTAACTTTGATAAATGTTCCATCTTTGCTCTCAACGCGCGCACCTTCAGAGCCTTGCGTGACTACACGGTAGGTGACCTTCTCGAGAATTTCGCGATCGCTCCAACCTGTCTTTTGAATCGCAAGTGCGAGTTCGTATTCATTCATAAATAGGTAAGTGGCCCCAGCGATCAATCTCTTAATCTCTTCGCCGCTCATGCGCGCCATCTGCTGTGATGGATCCGCTGCGACAGCAACTCCCATGGAGAGCGCGACTTCAGTGTGGCGCAGCATCGCTTCCGGATCATCTGGAGAAACAACCAACAGATCAAGCTTGCCGACTTTATCCATGATCGGTTTAAGTTCAATGTTTCGTGCCTCAGACATAGCTCCTGGAAAGAATGAGGCGATCTGGTTGAGCTCTGTATCTGTTGTTACCGTGAAGTGCGCAGTGTGCTGTTCAGTAGAAACTAAGGCGTGTGATGTGTTGACTCCGTGGCGAGTGAGCCAGGCATCGTAATCTGCGAAATCTTTACCGACTGCGGCAATCAAGATGGGATTGAGCCCTAGAACGCCTAACCCAAATGCAATATTGGCAGCGCATCCACCGCGACGGACATCGAGGCCATCAACGAGAAACGAGAGTGAAACCTTTTCGAGTGAACCTGCCACTAAAGAATCGGTGAACTTACCCGGGAAGGTCATGAGATGGTCTAACCCGACTGAACCTGCCACGCCTATTTTCATAGGCCGTATCTAACTACAGGCGATGAAGGCTGATGGTGAATTAGTTAAAGGAATCGCCGCATGCACATGAACCTTGTGCATTTGGATTATCGATTGTGAAGCCTTGCTTTTCGATAGTGTCAACAAAATCAATGCTTGCACCCATCAAGTAAGGATCACTCATCTTGTCTACAACTACCTTGACTGAACCGAATGAACGAGCGATATCGCCATCCTGGTTACGGTCATCGAAGTAGAGCTGGTAACGAAGACCTGAGCATCCGCCTGGTTGGACTGCAACACGAAGGTAGAGATCATCGCGTCCCTCTTGGGCCAATAGAGCTGCAACCTTGGCAGCAGCTACATCTGTAAGAGTGATACCGGTTGTGATTTCGACAGGTGTTGTTGCTTCAGTAGTCATGGCTTAAGAATAGCCGCGTCAGGTTGCCGAGGCGAACCCAAACACAAGACAATTAGCCCATGACCATCTCTCTGCAGGATTTACTGGTCCTCGGACAAGGGCGCGACCTCGCCTCAGAGCGTGGGGTTTCATGCACGGGTGAACTTCCAGCAGCGAGTGATCCTGACCTCGTTGCTCGAGCGATAGCAGCTCGAGCGGGTCTTGGCTCTCGCGCTCTCATCTTGGGCCATCACTACCAACGCGATGAAGTAATTCAATTCGCAGATATCACCGGTGACTCATTTAAATTGGCTCAGGCAGCTTCAGCGCAGAGCGATGCGGAATTCATCTTCTTCTGTGGCGTGCACTTCATGGCAGAGAGCGCCGACATTCTTACGACTGCGCAACAGAAAGTAATTCTCCCTGACTTAGCAGCTGGTTGTTCGATGGCAGATATGGCCACAGCATCTCAGGTACAAGAGTGCTGGAAAGAGCTTGAACGAATTGGTATTGCTGACACAACTATTCCAGTTACTTATATGAACTCATCTGCTGCGATTAAGAGTTTCACTGGTGAACATGGTGGGACTATCTGCACCTCATCGAATGCACAGAAGACGATGGAATGGGCGCTATCAAAAGGGGAGAAGATTCTCTTCCTCCCAGATCAACATCTCGGACGCAATACCGCAGTCCTGTCTTTAGGTCTCTCTCTCGACGATTGCGTTCTATGGAATCCCTGGAAACCAATGGGTGGCCTTACTGAAGAACAGATCAAGGCTGCAACTGTCATTCTTTGGCGCGGGCATTGCTCGGTACATGGACGTTTTACACGCGATTCAGTAAATGAAGTTCGCGCGCGTATTCCAGGCGTCAATGTGATTGTTCATCCTGAATGCACTCACGATGTAGTCACTGCAGCCGATGTAGTTGGCAGCACCGAGAAGATCATTCAAACGGTTTCTCAATCAGCACCTGGAAGTAAATGGGCGGTCGGTACAGAGCTCAACCTCGTTTCACGCTTGGCTGCCAACAATCCAGATAAAGAGGTCGTCTTTCTCGACAAGACCGTCTGCTACTGCTCGACGATGAATCGGATTGATCTGCCGCACTTGGTATGGGCGATGGAGTCAGTATTGGCGGGCCATATCGTCAATCACATCAAGGTAGATGAACACGTTGCTCGTTACTCGAAGTTAGCCCTCGACCAGATGCTCGCCCTATAGTTGCGCCATGACTGAAGCCAGCAAAAAAGGACGTCCAACTCCAAAGCGCAAAGAGGCAGAAGCTGCTCGTAAAGTCGCATCTCTTGCACCAGCATCTACCAAGGCAGAGAAGAAGCGCGCCAAGGAAGCGTCCCGCGCTGCCCGCGTTGCAGCTCGCGCTGCATACATGCGTGGAGACGAGAACGCTCTCCCTTCACGCGACAAGGGCCCAGTAAAGAAGTACGTTCGCAATTATGTGGATACCCGTCGTTCCATCGGTGAGTACTTCCTCCCAATCATCTTTGCAGTATTAATCATGACTCTCATTCCTCTTCCAGCTTTTCAACTAGGAAGCATCGCTTTGATGTATGGAGTTCTCCTAATCTCTGTCATCGATGGAATTTTCCTTAGTCGCAAAATCAAAGCTGCCGCAGCAGAGCGTTTTCCAGGTGGGGATTTCAAGGGAATCGGTATGTACGGATGGCTCCGCTCAACTCAGATGCGCCGCATGCGTATGCCAAAGCCACAGGTTAGCCCTGGAGATTCAATCTAAATCAAGTTTTTAAATCGACGTTTATGGACGTGGATTTGGGCTGACATTCTTCTTTGGATCGCGTTCTGCAACCTTGCCAATTGCTCCATCAATCGCCTTCATTACCTCCGGAGGTAACTTCACACCGGATGCCTTTACGTTATCTTTGATCTGAGCTGGTTTAGTCGCACCCATGATTGCGCTAGAAACATTTGGATTCTGCAGAACCCAGGCCAGTGCCATTTGAGACATCGAAAGGTCAACGCTGTCGGCAATCGGCTTAAGTAGCTGCACAGCTTCAAGCACATCATCTTTCATCCAACGCGAAATCATTGCTGCGCCGCTCTTCTTATCGGTTGCTCGCGATCCAGCTGGAGCTTTCTTGCCAGGAAGATACTTTCCTGAAAGGACGCCTTGCGCCATAGGTGACCAGACAATTTGGCCGATTCCTTCGCGCTGAGAAAGCGGCACTACTTCGGCTTCAATAACTCTCCAGAGCGCTGAGTACTGCGGCTGGCTAGAGACAAATCGGTTATAGCCCCGTTGATCTTGAATCTTTAGTCCGCGGGCAATCTGCTCGGCTGTCCATTCAGAGAATCCGACATACATGACCTTTCCTTGGCGGACAAGATCATCGAGCGCGCCGAGCGATTCTTCGAGAGGAGTTTCAAAATCAAATCTGTGGAGTTGATAGAGATCAATGTGGTCAGTATTAAGGCGCTTCAAGGATGCGTGGCAGGATTCCATGATGTGCTTACGTGAAAGTCCCCGATCATTTTTTCCCGGACCGGTTGGCCAATACACCTTTGTAAAGAGCTCATATGATTCACGACGAACGCCCTTAAGTGCTTTGGCTAAAACAACTTCTGCCTTTGTATTTGCATAGACATCGGCGGTGTCAAAGGTAGTGATTCCTTGGTTGAGCGCTTCGCGCACACATTTAATGGCCGCTTCTGTTTCAACTTGCGAACCATGTGTAATCCAATTTCCGTAGGAAATTTCAGAGACATACATTCCAGTACTGCCAAGGCGTCTATATTCCATCTACCTACCCTAGAGCGGGCGTGGTGAGTTGCCAACAACCAACCCCTATGGTTCCCTTCGCTTACAACTTCATAGGTGGCTTGTAGGGGAAGTTCGGTGAAATTCCGACGCTGACCCGCAACCGTAAGAATGGCCTCCCCGCTCTCAAAAGAATTCTCTACAGAGCGCAGAATCCATTTAAGTCGGATTACCTACATGTCACTTGTTTTTGACCAACACCCGCCGAGGTTTGCGGGGTGTAGTCCAAAGGTTTTTGGCTGATTCATAGCCGAGCGCTAGCGAGCTACCCCTGTGAGACTTCCTGACACAGGAGTTCCACACATGAAGAAAAGCACATACATAACAATCGCGATGAGTTTTGCTCTCGTCTTTTCACAAGTAATAACACTGCCAGCAGCGCAAGCTGCGACTAAAGGTTGGCGCTACTGGGGATATTTTCAAGCAGCCCCAGGTGCAACTGAATGGAAGGCAGCTATGACTGGCCCAACTGTTGATATCGAAGATGGAGCAGTTGAAGGATGGTCATTTGTATTTAGCAGCGATGATGTTCCATCGGCAGCTCCACTCGTCAAGCCAAGCTTTGCCAAGATTTGCGGAAAGGTGAAGAAGGATCCAGATGTAAAACGGATTGCACTAGTCATTGATTTCGGAAATAAGGCATATGCACCTAAAGGTGAGAAGGTACCTAGAACAATCGTTCGCTGCGTGACAACTGCAAAGGGATCTCAAGGAATCGATGTTTTGGGCCAGGCTGTGAAGGTACGTTCAGCTTCCTCTGGTCTTATCTGCGGATTCAATGGATATCCAAAGAAAGAGTGTGGCGTGGAGATTGAAACTCCTGCTGCACTTCTCAAGAAGTAATTCGATCGACTAACGAGCTCTGACGATGAAACGGTCGCTACACCCGCTCACCATGTGGATCTGGGCACTTCTGCTGATTACAGCGGTTGTGTTGGCAGATAGCGCGTGGATTGCACTCGGTGCAATTGGTGTAGCGACTGTTCTTGTCATTGCGCGTAGTGATGGCTCGCCTTGGGGCAGAAGTTATTGGATCGCCCTGCGCATCGGTGTTGTCATTCTGATTATTCGTGCAGTTGTCGGCGTTCTTATCGGAGTGCCTATTCCAGGAACAACTTTGTTTACCGTTCCTATTGTTGACCTACCATCTTGGATGCCCGGAATCAGATTGGGTGGAGCGGTAACTCTGGAGCGTCTATCGTCCTCACTGCACGAAGGTTTAATCATCGCAACCGTCATTGCGCTCTTTGGCGCTGCGACTTCACTAACAAGTCCACACAAAGTATTACGCACTCTGCCATTTTTTATCTATGAAATTGGAATCACTCTTGTCATCGCAACCTCGCTCTTTCCACAACTTGCTCAGAGCGCTCGACGTATTCGCTTGGCACAACAACTGCGCGGCCACGAGAAGGTTTCTTGGCGAGGACTCGCGCTGCCTCTCCTCGAAGAATCGCTCTCGAGATCTCTGCAGCTAGCATCTGCAATGGACTCGCGCGGCTTTGGTGTCAGCAGGAAGCGCAGTCGTTACAGGCCAGAGAAATGGCAGATGAGCGATAGTGCAGTTGTTGCTTTCACTCTCTTGGTCAGCTCAGCGCTGGTGTTGGCATGATTAAATTTTCAAACGTTTCGCTGATCTACCCACACTCAACTAAGACCATCATTGAAGACCTCACCTTCTCTATTCAAGAGGGCGAAATGGTTCTAGTAATGGGAGAAACTGGTTCAGGAAAATCATCACTTCTGCGTCTGATCAATGGCCTTGTTCCTCACCACACCGGCGGTATTTTGGCCGGTGATATTAGCGTCGATGGAATCTCCACTCGTGAGGTAAAGCCAGGCTCTCTTGCTCATATCGTTGGGATTGTCGGACAGAATCCGCTTAATGGTTTTGTGGCCGACATCGTTGAAGAAGAGTTGGCCTTCGGAATGGAGGCTCTTAACTTTCCACACGATGTCATGCGAAAGCGTGTGGAAGAAGTCCTTGACCTGCTTAGCCTTAACGCTGTGCGCCATAGATCTATCGCCACTCTCAGCGGAGGCGAACAACAGAGAGTTGCGATAGGTGCAGCTCTTGTCATGCATCCCAAAGTACTGGTCTTGGATGAACCAACAAGTGCACTGGACCCAATTGCCGCAGAAGAAGTGCTTTCGCTCTTACACCGATTAGTTCATGATCTCAGCGTCACTGTTGTCATTGCCGAGCATCGCCTTGAGCGTGTGATCCAATTTGTCGATCGCATTATTTACATAGAAGGCAATGGCGAAACGGCTATCGGTCCTGCCGAGGAGGTTCTGAAAACTGCTGAATTGGTCCCTCCGATTATTCGTCTGGCACGCGCCCTCAACCTGAGTGAAGTGGGAACCAGTGTCAGAGAGGTACGACGCTTAACTGAAGATATTCGCTCCCAAACTTTTGACTCCACAGATCCGATACCTACCAACTCTGATGTGGTTATCGAAGTAGATGAATTAGCAATCACCTACGGAAGCCATCGCGCGCTCAAGGGCGTTTCAACCAAGATTGGTGCCGGTGAAATTGTTGCGGTGATGGGACGTAATGGCGCGGGCAAGAGTTCGCTCTTGCAGGCGATAGTCGGTTCAAAGCCTCCAACAAAAGGGGGTGTGCGTGTTTACGGGAAGGATCCAGTCCTTCTCAAGGGTGCAGAACGCAGAAAGGGCATTGGTTATGTTCCGCAAGAACCTAGCGATCTTCTCTATGCACAATCTGTGCGTGCTGAATGCGCGCAGGCTGATCGCGATAATGAGATTGCAGATGGCTCCACCTTCGCCTTTCTCTCACGACTTGTCCCACATATTTCGCAAGAGACGCATCCCAATGATCTCTCTGAAGGTCAACGTCTTGCGCTAGTTTTGAGCATCGTTCTCTCTGGCAATCCTGGACTGCTCGTTCTGGATGAACCAACTCGTGGCCTCGATTATCAAGCTAAGAACCTCTTTGCTCTCGCACTGAAAGAGTATGCGAATACCTTCCAGCGCCCAGTGCTGATGGCAACTCATGATGTCGAGTTGGTTGCAGAGCTAGCGCACCGAGTTCTCTTCTTGGCGGAAGGTGACATCGTTGCGGATGGTTCCACTCTTGATGTACTTCTGTCTTCTCCTGCCTTTGCTCCACAAGTAGCCAAGGTGATGTCGCCTAAGCCATGGCTTACCGTCTCTGATGTCGTTCAGGCGTTGGCGCAGCAACCATGAACCGCACTCCTGCAGCATTTTCATTTCGAGGGCTAGCTCTACCTGCACTCGTTGCTACTAGCGCAATTAGCGCACTTGGGTTCGCTTGGCCATTTCTTATTTCGACGCCCCAAGCTAGACCGCAGTGGCTCTTTGCAATCGCTGTTCCATGTGCGCTCTTACTTCTCTTCGCCAGCGTCAGTAATAACAAATTGGATACCAAATCGATTGCGATACTTGCGGTTTTAACAGCAGTTATCGCAGCGCTACGTCCAATGGGCACTGGCGCTGTTGGTATTGAACCGATGTGGTTTGTCCTAATCCTTGCTGCGCGTGTCTTTGGTCCATCGTTTGGTTTTCTTCTGGGGGCACTCTCAATGGTGCTCTCAGCTTTTCTCACTGGTGGACTTGGTCCTTGGGTCGCATACCAAGCATTTGCAGCCGGCTGGATAGGTCTTGGAATAGGACTCATCCCCCGCAATGTTCGTGGACGAAGCGAACTCGCCTTACTTGCTCTATATGGAGTTGTTGCTGCAGCCTTCTTTGGAATAGCGATGGATCTGCAATTCTGGCCATGGACTCTAGGAGTCGATACTCAACTTTCTTACCAAGCCGGTGCACCTATTGTGGAGAACGTGAATAGGTTCCTTAGTTATCACTTCTTATCGGCCATGGCCTGGGATGTCCCTCGTGCAATCTTTACCGCCTCATTGATCGCCATCACCGGCAAACCAATTTTGCATACCTTACGTAGGGCGCACACTCGCGCGGCATTCTTTACTCCAATTGAATTTGTGAAAGCGCAGGCTAGCGAACGTGAGAAGAAAGAAAAGGCAGCGCGGTAATCTTCGCAGCGCACGCTCTTCCACGTACATCGACTGCTACTTCACTTCCTATTTCATATCCCGGCTCGAGTAAGGCCAAAGCAATTCCTACTTTGAGGCTCGGTGAGAACGTTCCACTTGTAACTTCTCCAATTTCAGCGCCTGCGCTATTGAGAACCTTCATGCCAGCGCGTGGAATACCTCGATCTAAGGAAGTGAGCGCTTTTAAGGTGCGAACTTTTCCTGACTCCTTCTGTGCACGCAGGGCCGCTTGACCAACAAATTCGCTCTTCTTCCAGCCAATTGCCCATCCAGCGCTTGCCTGAACAGGTGAAATTTCAAGTGAGAGTTCGTGACCATGAAGCGGGTAGCCCATTTCAGTACGCAGTGTATCTCGAGCGCCTAATCCGCAGACCAGCCCGGAAACTGCTTTCATAGCAGCACATAATGCATCCCAGACAAGGGCTGCATCTTCAACTTTTGGCACGATCTCAAATCCTTGTTCACCTGTGTAGCCAGTGCGACAGAGAATGACATCGCAGCCAGCGATGCTGATGTGAGCGAATGCCATGTAATCCATTACTGGATTAACTCCCAAGCTTTGCATCACTTCATGTGCTTGCGGCCCCTGGAGAGCAAGAACTGCATAGTTTGTATGTAAATTTGTAATCGAGATACCTGCAGGTGCACTGGCTTGCAGCGCTGCTACAACGTCTGTTGTATTTGAAGCATTTGGAATGAGAAAGAAATCATCAGCGCTATTTCGGTACACAATCAGATCGTCGATAACGCCACCCGTTGGCGTGCAGTACAGGGTGTACTGCGCTTTGCCATCGGTAATCCGATTGAGGTCGTTAGTAAACTGTGTGTTGAGAAAATCTAAGGCTCCAGCACCGGTGACGCTTGCTTTACCTAAGTGAGATACATCGAAGAGGCCCACTCGCTCACGAACGGCAGCATGTTCAGCCAATACACCGGCGCCGGGATACTCGATTGGCATCAACCATCCACCAAAGTCCGCCATCTTGGCCTGCAAATCGAGATGTTTCTGATGCAAAGGTGAAGTTTTCACAGGCTTCAACCTACACTTACGCTCTGCCGCACGCTCGGTAAAACGCGTCGAAGATCTCAAGGGAGCATATACATGACATCGATTCGCCTCAGTGATGGAATCGTCAAGGATGAGATTCTGGTTGTCGGGCTAGCCATCAAGGCAGCGAAGGCGGCAAAGTCCGCCTCCTCATTGCAGATTGAATCTGGCGATATCGCACTCGATGCAAAAGTTCTGCTTCAGACCCTGGCAGATCTTGGTGCAACAGGAAAAGCTGATGAAGTCATCAAGGTTCCAGGAACTGCTACTCGCCTCATTGTCTTCACTGGATTGGGTAAGCAGAGCGCCACTTATGACAATGAAGTTCTCCGCCGTGCAGCCGGTGCTGCATCGCGCGCACTGTCAGGCAATACCAGCGCAACTTTCTCTCTGCCTGCAAAGAGCGAGAGCGCTGTTCAAGCTATCGCTGAAGGGGCAGGGCTTGGAAACTATCTCTTCGATCAATTTAGAGGTTCAACCAAGAGCGCACAGAAGGCCCCACTTAAGACGATTACTGTTCACACGTCTTTAGCTGGAAAGAGCTCGGCCAAAGATGCAGCCAAGGTTGCTGAAGTCATCTCAACCTATACATACCTAGTTCGCGACCTGATCAATACTCCTCCAAGCCATCTGACCCCTGACTCTTTCTGCACCGCCATTAGCGCAGCAGTGAAGAAAGCTGGTGGTGCTGCAGTTGGACTGAAGGTTTCTGTGATGACTGATTCACAACTTCGCTCTAAGGGTTACGGTGGAATCATCGGCGTGGGTCAAGGTTCTGTTAATCCTCCGCGCTTACTCCACATTTCTTACACACCTAAGGGCGTCAAGGCTAAGAAGAAGTATGCCTATATCGGAAAGGGCATCACCTTTGATACTGGCGGCTTAGCCCTCAAGCCAGCCCTTGGCATGGAAGCAATGAAGTCAGATATGAGTGGAGCAGCTGCTGTCTGTGCTGCGACAATTGCAATTGCACTTCTCAAGGCGCCAGTTGCAATCGATGCTTGGGCACCTCTTGCTGAGAATATGGTCAGCGATACAGCAACGAGGCCAAGTGATGTCATCACGATCTACGGTGGCAAAACTGTCGAAGTTCTCAATCCTGATGCTGAGGGTCGACTTGTTCTGGCTGATGCGATTGTAAGAGCGCAAGAGAGCAAGGATCTCGATGGCATCGTTGATGTTGCAACTCTTACCGGCGCACAAGTTGTCGCTCTCGGCACGCGCACGAGCGCGGTAATGACAAACAATGCAGAATTTTCGGCAGCCTTTGTTGAACTTACCAAGAAGACCGGCGAAGCATTCTGGCCAATGCCGCTTCCAGTTGAACTGCGCGCTTCACTAGATTCACCGGTTGCAGATCTTGCAAATATTGGTGAGCGAATGGGTGGAATGCTCGTCGCTGGCCTCTTCCTCAAAGAATTTGTTGCCGATGAACTTCCTTGGCTCCACCTAGATATTGCTGGTCCCGCCTACAACGAGGGGGCGCCTCACGGATATACCCCGGTTGGTGGCACTGGAATTGCCCTTCGCTCCTTGGTGCAATTGGCGCTAGAAGAGCGCTAGAGCTACCTCTTCTCCTCAGTTAGGCGCGACCCCAAAAGGCTGGCAAGATATGGCTGTTAGAGCAGATGCAATACGTGCGAAAGAGATGAAGAAGGAGCCTGACGGGTGTCGAATTTTGATCTAGTAGTTCTTGGTGGCGGAAGTGGCGGCTATGCAGCAGCGCTACGCGGAGCGCAGCTTGGTCTCTCAGTTGCCCTCATCGAGAAAGACAAGGTTGGCGGCACTTGCCTACACCGCGGATGTATCCCAACCAAGGCGCTCTTACACGCAGGCGAGGTCGCAGATAGCGCTCGTGAATCAGCTCAGTTCGGCGTCAATGCAACTTTCAACTCCATCGATATGGCGGGCGTCAATTCCTATAAGGATGGCGTTATCGCTGGTCTTCATAAAGGTCTCCAAGGTTTGGTTAAGTCTCGCAACGTTACTTACGTTGAAGGAATTGGTCGTTTAGTTTCAGCAAATACCGTTGAGGCAAATGGCGTTCAATATGTTGGTAAGAATGTCGTTCTTGCAACAGGTTCATATGCGCGCACACTTCCTGGTCTCGATATTGACGGTAAGCGAGTGATCACATCTGATCACGGAACTTCTATGGATTATGTTCCAAAGAGCGTCATTGTTCTAGGTGGTGGCGTCATCGGTTGCGAATTTGCTTCAGTCTGGAAATCCTTCGGTTCAGATGTCACGATTATTGAAGGTCTGCCTCATCTGATTGCCCTTGAAGATGAATCCTCTAGCAAGTTACTAGAGCGCGCCTTCCGTAAGCGTGGCATTAAGTTTGAACTAGGTGTTCGCTTTAAATCCCACAAGGTAAATGGCGACAGCGTCACCGTCACTCTTGAAGATGGCCGTGAATTCACCGCCGATGTTCTTCTTGTCTCTGTCGGACGTGGCCCTGTTACCGATGGAATTGGCTACCAAGAGCTTGGCATCACCATGGATCGTGGCTACATCACAGTAGATGACCACTGCCGTACCAATATTCCAGGCGTCTGGGCTGTTGGCGACATCATCCCAACGCTGCAATTAGCGCACGTTGGATTCCAAGAAGGAATTCTCGTTGCCGAAACGATTGCAGGACTGAACCCACGTCCAATTAACTACGACGGAGTTCCACGCGTTACATACTCCGAGCCTGAAGTTGCATCGGTTGGTCTATCTACAAAGGTTGCAAAAGAACGTGGTTACGACGTCGTAGAACTTGATTACAACTTGGCCGGTAATGGCAAGGCGCAAATTCTGAAAACAGCTGGCTCAATTAAGTTAGTTGCAGAGAAGAATGGGCCAGTACTCGGAATTCATATGGTCGGTGCGCGCGTTGGCGAGCTACTTGCTGAAGCGCAATTGATTTACAACTGGGAGGCAACGGCAGATGATGTCGCTCCTCTGATTCATGCACATCCAACTATGTCAGAGGCAATGGGCGAAGCTCACATGGCGCTGGCCGGCAAACCACTTCACGCACACGGTTAAGGTAAGAGGAGAAAATAGCGATGTCATTCTCAGTCACAATGCCAGCTCTCGGTGAGAGCGTTAGTGAAGGAACCGTTACACGTTGGCTTAAGAACGAAGGCGACATGGTCGCAGTTGACGAGCCGCTCCTTGAAGTATCAACTGACAAAGTAGATACAGAGATTCCTTCTCCTGTCGCAGGAGTTCTTTCAAAGATTGTCGTTGGAGTAGATCAGACAGTTGCTGTCGGCGCTGAACTTGCCATTATTGCTACCGATGCATCTGTAGCTGCGCCTGTCACTCCACCTGCACCACCTACTCCTACACCTGTTGTTGAAACACCAGTGGTGTCCGAACCACAGACAAATGCAAGTGTGGCAGGGGTTCCTCCTCAAGTTGCGACACCTGCATCCGTTTCTTCACCTGCTCCAACTCCCCCACCAGCACCTGCTCCTGCGGCTACTGCAGCACCTGCTGCAACATCGGGCGGAACAGTTATCACGATGCCAGCGCTTGGTGAATCAGTAAGCGAAGGAACCGTTACACGTTGGCTTAAGAACGTAGGCGAAAGCGTCGCAATCGATGAAGCGCTCCTTGAAGTTTCAACTGACAAGGTAGATACAGAGATTCCGTCACCTGTTGCAGGAACTCTCCTTGCAATCGACGTACCTGTCGATACAACAGTTGCTGTTGGAGCTCGTTTAGGTCTGATCGGTGTTAGTGGTGCAGCTGCTCCTGCAGCACCGGCAGCACCTGCTCCCGTTGTTGCGCCAGTAGAACCTGTTGTGTCCGAGCCAATCGCCCCTGTTCAGGTGACACAGGTTCCAGCTCAAGTTTCTACTCCAGTCGCTGCGCCCGTTACACAAGCACCAGTCTCACAACCACAAGATGCTTACGTAACTCCTATTGTTCGTAAGCTTGCTAATGAGTTGGGCATCAACCTTGCAAATGTACGTGGAACCGGAATCGGTGGACGTATTCGCAAGGAAGATTTACAAGCTCTTGTACCAGCGCCATCGGCTACTTCAGTGACAAGCCCGGCAGCAGCGCCGGCTTCTTCTGCTCCGCGTCCGGCAGCTCCTGTTGCATCTCCTCTTCGTGGAACAACTGTAACGATGTCACGACTTCGTAAAGTAATCGCAGCGCGCATGGTCGAGTCATTACAGGTCTCTGCTCAGCTCACAACAGTTATCGAAGTAGATGTCACCAAGATTGCTCGTCTACGCGATCGTTCCAAGGCAACATTCGAAGCTCGCGAAGGTGTAAAGCTCTCATTCCTTCCATTCTTTGCCGTAGCAGTATGTGAAGCACTGAAGCAGCATCCAGTCCTTAACTCTTCCGTTGAAGGCGATCAGATTATTTATCACGGCGCAGAACACCTCGGAATCGCTGTCGACACCGAACGTGGACTCTTGGTGCCAGTTATTCATAACGCTGGCGACCTCAACATGGGTGGCGTTGCTCGTAAGATTTCAGATCTTGCTGCTCGAACTCGTGACAACAAGGTAACTCCTGATGAACTCGGTGGTGGAACATTTACATTGACCAACACTGGTTCACGCGGCGCACTCTTTGATACGCCAATCATCAACCAACCTCAAGTTGCAATCCTCGGGCTTGGCGCTGTTGTAAAGCGCCCAATGGTAGTCAAGGGTGAAGATGGCGGCGAAACAATTGCGATTCGTTCAATGGTCTACCTTGGTCTTTCATACGATCACCGCGTTGTCGATGGAGCGGATGCAGCTCGCTTCCTAGTAACACTCAAAGAGCGCCTCGAAGGTGGCGCATTTGAATCAGATCTAGGTCTCTAACTCGCATGTCATTGCCACAACGCATCGCCATTACGGGCGCTTCTGGACTTATTGGTACCGCTCTCGTTGGCCACTTAAAGAGTGAAGGCCACACAGTTCAGCGTTTTGTCCGCCGACCTGTTGTTGCTCCTGATGAAATCCAATGGGATCCCAAGACTGGGTATGTGGATATCGAAGCACTTCGTGGCGTGGATGCAGTTATCCATCTTGCTGGCGTGGGTGTTGGCGATAAGCGTTGGAGCAAGAAGTACAAGGCCGAGATTTTAAATTCTCGTCTCTTAGGTACCACTGCGATTGCTCGCGCAGTCTCCGAAGTAAAGCCGCAAGTCTTTATCTCTGCCAGCGCAATCGGTTGGTATGGTGAATCCGGAAATCGCGCAGTCGTTGAAAGTGACCGCGTTGGAGATGATTTCCTTGCAGCTGTATGTCGCGAATGGGAAGCTGCTGCTGATTTAGCGCAAGGTGTGAGAACAGTAAAGATTCGCACTGGCTTGGTATTGGATCCAACAGGCGGAGCACTTGGCAAGATGCTTCCGCTCTTTCGCCTAGGCCTCGGCGGAAAACTCGGAAACGGTAAGCAGTGGTGGTCTTGGATTACCTTGCACGATGTGATTCGCGCAATCTCCTTCCTGCTTGAGAACAAGATTGCGGGACCAGTAAATTTGACTTCACCTAATCCAGTGACAAATCAAGAATTTACATCAGCTCTTGCTCGAGCAATGCACCGTCCAGCGCTCTTTCCAGCACCAGCTATCGGCCTAAAGATTGCACTGGGTGGTTTCTCTAGCGAAATCTTGGGCAGTAAGAAGGTAATGCCACAAGAGCTAACCAACGCTGGCTTTACTTGGGATTATCCGCACATCACCAACGCGCTAACTGCGCTGATCGAGGAGTAACTCTTCTGCCGCTAAGCGGCCTGATAAGAGTGCACCATTTTGTGAAGGTGCACTTCTGTAATCCCCCGCTACATAGATTCCCTTAGCGACTTTCGCTGAAGTGACGCTTTGAGCTCCTGGTGCGAAAATCGGTAGCGATTTAGGTATTTCATATTTAGCAATCAGCGACCAATCTGATGACTGCGCACCCCACATCAGAGATAGGTGGCGACGAACCTCAGACTCTGAGGCAAATTCAACCGTCGTTGAAGAAAGAAGCGTTCTGCCTGCAGGGGCGTAGCTTGGTGCAAGATTTGAGATTGCTATCGAGTTTACGACCGGTCCTCGTCTTTGGCCATCAATGACTAAATTCTTTGAATCCGTTAAGCCAGTAGGAACTTCGTGATACCAAGTTGTACTAGCAGCGAGTTTAGGAACGCTCGTCATATCCAAGAGTTGAGCGGCAGTCGTGACATCGGTTGCCACAATTACCGGCCCATCCCCCAGCTCTTGAAGTGAATTGATATTGCGCCCCAGTTCGATATTTGGAATTCTCTTGGCAAGCTCTGCTGGCAGAGCACCCACTCCCTTAGCTGGAAGCCCCGGATTACCTGAAATAAAAGAACGGATGATCTCTTTGCCATTGATGGCGCTGACATGAGCCGGTGAGGTGAGAAAAACTCCGGTCAGAAATGGACGGAGAACTTTCTGGTAGAGATCTCCGAGGTTCTGTAATTCATCCTCAACGCTGGCGCTTTCACTGGATTTTGAAAACAAGTATCGAAGGAAATTAATTTTTGATCCCAGCGAACCTGTCTTTGCAGAGAACGATGAGAACGGGTAGCTCCTCGGATCTCCCAGAACGATTCGACTTTGGTCCATTGAAACTTCAACCGCACGCGGTGCTGCAATAAATGACAGCGCATCTATAACATCTAGCCTCTTTAACTCCGGGTACTGTGAGTTAATCAGCTGAAAACCACGATCTAATGTGAATCCATCAATAAAGTCGGTTGCGACGCGGCCACCCACGCGATCACTCGATTCAATTACTCGCACCGCGCGTCCGGCGCTTTGCAAGGTACGTGCAGCGCTTAGCCCTGCAAGTCCCGCACCAATTACTCTTACCTCTTTATCGAGCATTGATTTCACGAGCTCTATCGATGATCTTGGCGACAGCAAGAACCTCATCTTGCGAGATAGGCCATTTGGCGCCATCGGTGAGTGCAGCCTTAACAGCGAGATAAAAGGCGCCATAGTTTCCAGGTACCCCCGTGATCTCTTCCTTGGCGTCACCTTTGTAGATAAATGCACGAGATGTTGTGGGCACCTGCCAAGTTCCACCGTCAGGGAATTCTCCAGCCCGCAGTAGCGCTTCTTGTGGATCTAAATCTTCAATGACTAGCGCACCTTCGGTGCCTAAGAGTCGAATGCGTGGCCCTGGGTTGCCAGCAATTGCGCTTGCTGAAAGATAAGAATCAACTCCTGAATCGTGTCTTAAAGTCAGAACCACATCATCTTCAGAGTTGCCTCGAATGCTTCGGATATGCGCAGCTGCAAGCTGTGCGGGGCCAAACCAGTCAAGAGCAGTTGAGATTAAGTGAGTCTGAAGGTCTAGTAGTAAGCCTCCACCATTTTCAGGGCTCTCGTTCTCGCGCCAAGATGCTGGATTTAACTGTGGGCGAAAACGTTCAAAGCGAGAATCTAAGCGGAAGGGTTTACCAATTAGGCCCTGCGCCATTACCTTTTTGATTGTCAGAGCATCGCTATCCCAAATTCGGTTATAGAAGACCGTGACCGGGACTCCGGTCTTGTCAGCTGCCGCAAATATTGCTTGCGTTTCAGCGACCGTACGGGCTGCCGGCTTATCAATTACTACAGGGATACCCGCTTCGATTGCAGCTAGCGCTTGTTCTGCATGCGCCTTATTTGCAGTGGCAATAACAACAAGATCTAAATCTTGGCGTAAGAGATCTGCGAAATTTTCAACAATCTTTACAAGCGGAAAATCCTCTTTTGCTTGACGTGCGCGAGTCGAATTTGTTGTAAGAATTGCAGCGACTTCAAAGCCGGTCCCTTTGAGCAAGGGGCCATGAAATGAGCGGCCTGCTAAACCATAACCAGCAATTCCAACACGCATTTTTAGTTTACTTATTCTGCAGTTTGGATGGCCACCAAATCTTTGGGCCAATCTCATGGACAAGAGCGGGTACCAAAATTGAGCGGACGATGATTGTGTCGAGCAATACGCCAAATGCAACAGCAAAACCAAGTTGAGCTAGCGGAACGAGTGGAAGAAGACCTAGTACTGCAAAGGTAGCTGCCAACACTATTCCTGCAGAAGTAATCACAGCACCTGTGACGGTAAGTCCCTTGATAACTCCTGCACGGGTACCAATCTTGATTGATTCTTCACGGACTCTGGTCATCAAGAAGATGTTGTAATCGATACCCAATGCAACGAGGAAGATAAAGGCAAAGAGTGGGAATGAAGTATCGCCACCAGCAAATCCGAAGACGTGATTGAAGACCAGCGCACAGACTCCCAGCGTTGCAAAGTACGAGAGCACCACTGTTCCAAGGAGCAACGCTGCGCTGAGAATGCTTCGCAGCAGTACACCAAGAATGATGGTGATAACAAAGAGAATGATTGGAATAATCAATCTATTGTCGCGATCGTTAGCCTTTCGGATATCGAAAGAGACCGCACTGGTTCCGCCCACGAGAGCGGTTGGGTCCGCCTCCTTTGCCAGTTCACGAATACGCGGAATGTCATTAGAGGCTTCAACGCTATCTGGAGCTTTATCTAGGGTGACATTGAGAATTGCCTTGCCGTTAACAACTTTCACTGGAGGCGTTGGTTGACCGGGCGCTGCAAATCCATCGAGGGCTGGTACAACCGATGTCACACCTGGCGCATTTTGCACTGCGGCAGTTACCGCGCCAATTCTGTCAACGTTCACAACAATCTGAGTTGGGTCTCCTTCTCCTCCTGGGAAGTGAGTGACCAACAACTTCTGTCCAACGACTGATTCAGGATTGGTTGTAAAAGTATCTACAGTTCCAATTCCATCTGCTTTCAAGGTTGTAGAAGTAAAGGCAAAACCAAGGAGAATAATGCCTGAAATAACCCACGCCTTTCGCGGATTACGCCCAATTAAGTTTCCTACCTTTGACCAAGTTCCTGAAAGAACATGATCGTCGCCATCAAATTCAGGGCGGCGTGGCCAGAAAATCCAGCGTCCAAATATCAATAGGAAGGCTGGCAGCAAGGTCAAAATCGTAATCATCGAGCAGACGATTCCGATTGCACCAACAGGCCCAAGACCTGCAGTGTTGGTTAACTGGCTGAAAAGAAGAATCAGGAGTGAGATAGAAACCGTCGAACCGGATGCAACGATCGGTTCCCACACGCCCTTGTAAGCCGCGCGCATAGCATCAAAGCGATTCTCATGTAGATGAAGTTCTTCTCGATAGCGAGCAATTAGAAGTAGTGCGTAATCCGTCGCAGCGCCGATGACAAGAACTGAGAGAATTCCCTGCGACTGACCATCTACATCGATGATGTCATTTTTTGCAAGCAAATAGACGATTCCCCCAGCCATCGTCAAAGCAAAGAGCGCGGATAACAGCGGAATAATCCATAAAATCGGTGAGCGGTAGACAACAATCAAAATGACAGCAACTACAGAAAGAGTTGTCAGAAGGAGTGTCGAGTCAATCGAGCCAAAGGCGCCAAAGAGATCGCCGAGCAATCCCCCGGGACCAGTCACATATGGCGTTAAGTTATTGGCCTTTGCAATCGGCGCGATGTCTTCACGAATCGCCTCAACAATCGCTGGTAATACGGGTTCATCGTTAGGCAAGACTTCGCCAATTGCATTTCCATCTAGTGGAATATTTGCCAGAATTGCCTTGCCATCTTCTGAAGGGAAGGCTGAGATTCGCTGTCCTGGTGCGACAAAATCTGAAATCTTGGCATCTGTGCCGGCAAGAGTCAGTGCGCCGATTTCATCGAGATGGCCATTAATCGCAGCTAGAGCAGAAGGAGTAGCTGCACCTTCAAAGAGAACTAAGGTCGGAAAGCTAAATGAATCCTTGCCTGAGAAAGTCTGGATAACCTCAGATGCTTGTGTAGCTTCGGCGCCCTTTGGCAAGAATGATGAGTTGTTATTCTCTTGCACTGAAGAGAGCTTGCCGAAGAGAGGTCCGAATACTCCGGTAAGTACAAACCAGAAGATGACCATCAACATGGCTAAGGCATAAGGCTTACGGTTATTGCGAGTAGTGACTGTCGACACGATGAAGAGGCCTTTCGGACTGCAGATTATGCGTAATTCGCTAGAGCGCTAGCCTACCTTTAGGCTGTACCCGTGCCCCTTCTTAGCGCAGCCCAAAATGGAGTTATCTCTCATACTCCGCTCGCACTTCAGCGAGCAGGCCTCGTTGATTATGAGAAGGCTCTATCTGTTCAACGCAGCATTCACTCTGAAGTTGTTCGTGGCTCTCGCGAGAACACCCTGTTACTTCTTGAACACCCTTCAGTCTTTACTGCAGGTAAGCGCACTCTCGAAGATGAGAAACCTCAAGATGGAACACCTGTAATTGATGTTGATCGCGGTGGAAAAATCACCTGGCATGGTCCTGGTCAATTAGTGGGGTACCCAATCGTAAAGCTGGCCAAACCCACTGAATTGGTTGGATTTGTTCGCGAGATTGAAGCTGGAATCATCGCTGTCTGCGAAGAGTTTGGAATCAAGGGGCAACGTGTCGAAGGGCGTTCAGGTGTTTGGGTTTGCGATGAACACGGCGAGCGGAAAATTGCAGCTATCGGAATTCGCGTTGCATCCGGTGTTTCTATGCATGGATTCGCTATAAATGTAAACCCAGATCTTTCGGAATTTAGCAGAATCGTCCCATGCGGTATCAGTGATGCGGCAGTCACCTCAATGGCACTTGAGCTCAATCGTAAAGTAACGTTAGATGAAGTGTTGCCCGTAGTTGAAAAGCATCTCTTTGAAATTCTAGTGAAGGTGAGCGCATGACAATCGCACCCGAAGGTCGCAAGTTACTTCGTATCGAGGCGCGTAATGCCGAGACTCCGATTGAACGAAAGCCTGAATGGATCAAGACTCGCGCCAACATGGGCCCTGAATACACTCGCCTGCGCTCGTTGGTAAAGACAGAAGGACTTCACACCGTCTGCCAAGAAGCGGCTTGCCCAAATATCTTTGAGTGCTGGGAAGATAAAGAAGCAACCTTCCTCATCGGTGGAGAACGCTGCACACGTCGCTGCGATTTCTGCAATATCGATACTGGAAAACCTGAACCTCTAGATCGCGATGAACCACGTCGAGTTGCCGAATCTGTGCAATCTATGGGGCTGAAGTATGCAACCATCACCGGAGTTACTCGCGATGATCTCGAGGATGAAGGTGCCTGGCTCTACGCAGAAACAATTCGCAAAGTTCATGAGCTAAATCCCGGAACAGGTGTTGAAATGTTGGCGCCAGATTTCAGCGGTAACCCAACTTTTCTTAATGAAGTCTTTGAGACTCGCCCTGAGGTTTTTGCTCACAATCTTGAGACAGTTCCACGCATCTTCAAGCAGATTCGTCCAGCATTTACCTACGAGAGATCGCTCAATGTGATTTCGCAGGCTCGCGCCTTTGGCCTAATCACTAAGTCAAACCTCATCTTGGGGCTTGGCGAAACTCGTGAAGAGATCTCGCAAGCGCTCATTGATCTCCATGCAGCAGGTTGTGACCTCATTACTATTACGCAATACCTTCGTCCTACCAACAAGCACCACCCTGTTGAACGTTGGGTAAAGCCAGACGAATTTGTTGAGTTAGCAAAAGAAGCGGAAGAAATTGGCTTTAGCGGTGTCATGAGTGGTCCATTGGTCCGTAGCTCCTACCGCGCTGGTCGTCTCTATAAGCAGGCGCAAGAGAAGCGAGCCAGCATCTCTCATGGCTGATCTTGTCTATCCACCAGTAATCGCCGCCGTTAAGGCTTTCTGGAAGTACTTGGGTTTGAAATTTGATTTCGAAGGCGAAGAGAACATTCCCCGTGAAGGCGGCGCAATTCTGGCTATGAACCATGTTGGGTATTTGGATTTCGCCTTGGTTGGAACTGCAGCTCTTCCTGCAAATCGCTACGTAAGATTTATGGCAAAGAAAGAGATCTTCGATAACAAGTTAGCGGGACCCTTGATGCGCGGAATGCACCACATCTGCGTAGATCGCTCTAATGGCTCTGCTTCCTTTGTCGCAGCGCTCCGAGCTTTACGCGGTGGCGAAATCATCGGCATTTTTCCAGAAGGTACGATCTCTGTGAGTTTTGAAATTAAGGAGCTTAAATCGGGAGCCGTCCGCTTGGCTATGGGCGCTGGCGTTCCGGTAATTCCGACAGTAGTTTGGGGTTCACAAAGAATTTGGACGAAGAAAGTCAAACGAAATCTTCGTCGCAAAAACGTTCCGATTACTGTCGCCTTCGGCGCCCCGCTCTACTTTGATAAGCAGACAGATGTCGAAGCGGGCGAGAAACTCCTTCGCGAAACAATGATTGCCGCGCTTCATAAAGTCCAAGAAACGTATCCAGATTCACACGAAGGCCAGCGCTGGGCGCCTGTGCGCCTTGGTGGAACTGCGCCCGCTCCCCTAAACTAACGCTCATGTTCAAGCGAAAGAAAAAAGAAGCAAAGATCAAGAAACCTCGTTTTCAAACCTTTCGAGATGCTTACAAGGTAACCCGCGCTGAAAAGTCATGGATTGGTTGGGCGCTCATTGCGCTCTTCACAGTCGTGCTTGTCGCGGGTGTAACGCTGGGCTTTGTACTTGGACGGCCAATTTATGGAGGCTTCGTCACTCTTCCGCTTGCCGCTCTTGCCACCATGTTCTTCTTTACTCGTGTCGCAGGTTCTGCAGCATATGCATCGATTGAGGGTCAGATTGGTGCCGGTGCAAGCGTCTTGATGGCAATTCGTAAGGGCTGGACCACAACACCTGCAGTTGCCGTAAACAAGCAACAAGATATGGTCCATCGCAGCGTTGGACGTGCGGGAATTGTTCTTACCGGCGAAGGTGGATTCGCAGTTCGCCAGATGGTGCAGGACGAGAAGAGAAAATCAGAACGGTACGCACCAGGTGTTCCAGTGATTGAACTCTTCGTTGGGGACGGTGAAGGCCAGGTTCCGCTTCGTAAATTGCAGAAGCATGTAACCAAACTTCCTAAGAAACTCACACCTCATCAAATGCGTGAAGTTCGTGCGCGCCTTAAAGCTGTCGGTGGAATGTCACTTCCCATCCCAAAGGGTCCAATGCCTAAAGGCGTAAAGATCCGCTAACTACGGCTTTGCACCAAGACCGTATTTGATAAACGTTCATTGATTCCGCGACCTTCTTCATCGAAGGTGATTGCGGTAACGACCGGCAGTAAGAGCGCGGTTCTAATAATCGATTGAAGCGGCGTCACCGCTCCCCCATCTGAATAACGGACTACTTTGAGGCCAACAATGCGATGGCCAAATGAAGCGCCTCCGAGGGCAACAAAGATCGAATACTGCGCGAAGAGAAGAAGAAGGACAGGCAAGCGCGCTCCTGGAACGCGATCGGCTAGTGAGCCTCCTCCGGCAAAGAAGCCGAGCGCGATGGCATAACAGGCCAACCAATCGATGGTGATGCCGAGAATTCGGCGCCCCTGGCTCACACGTGGATACATGGCGCCAAGCCTATCGGCTACCTGCAACGGGGGCAGATGTGAGTCGCTCGGCCGAGATGTAACACGGCTGTAACACTGCGATTATGACATTTTTACGCACGAGAACTAGCCTTCACTCCATCAGCGGTACTCAACGATGAGCTGACTGGGATGAACTGGCTGTGAAAAATCAGCCTCAATTGGAGTATCAATATGTTTAAGAATTCTGCAGAAATTTTTGCATACATCAAGAAGGAAGATGTGAAGCTAATTGATGTGCGCTTCACCGACCTTCCGGGAATCCAGCATCACTTCAACGTTCCTGTTGAATCATTCGATGAAGCAGTCTTTACAGATGGCCTCATGTTCGATGGTTCATCAATTCGTGGATTCCAATCCATCCACGAATCAGATATGAAGTTGCTTCCAGTCCCATCATCAGCATTTATCGATCCATTCCGTCTCGAAAAGACACTGGTCATCATCTTCTCTGTCCATAACCCAAGTGATGATTCCCCTTACTCACGCGATCCACGTGGCGTAGTAAAGAAGGCTGTGGACTTCTTGAAGTCAACCGGAATCGCTGACCAGGCATTCTTTGCTCCAGAAGCAGAGTTCTATGTCTTTGATGCAATCCGTTTCAAGACTGGTATCAATGAGTCATACCACCACATCGATTCATATGAAGGTTCATGGAATACCGGAATCGTGGCCGACCCAGATGGAACTCCAAACCGTGGTTACCGCACCCGCGTAAAGGGTGGCTACTTCCCTGTCTCTCCAACAGATCAGTTTGCTGATCTTCGCGATGAAATGGTGATGGAGCTCGGACGCGCTGGACTCTTGGTTGAGCGCTCACACCACGAAGTTGGTACAGCAGGTCAGATGGAGATCAACTATCGCTTCACAGATATTTTGACCGCTGGCGATGAGCTCATGAAGTTTAAGTACATCGTCCGTAACGTTGCATGGGAAGGAGGCAAGACCGCAACCTTTATGCCAAAGCCTCTCTTCGGAGATAACGGTTCAGGTATGCACGTTCACCAGTCACTCTGGAAAGATGGCAAGCCACTCTTCTTTGAAGCTGGCACATACGGCGATCTCTCAGATATGGCACGTTGGTATATCGGCGGACTCTTGAAGCACGCTCCATCACTTCTTGCATTCACCAACCCAACAGTGAACTCATATCGCCGCTTAGTCCCAGGTTACGAAGCGCCAGTGAACCTCGTTTACTCAGCGCGTAACCGCTCTGCATGTATCCGTATTCCAATTACCGGTTCATCACCAAAGGCAAAGCGAGTTGAATTCCGTTGTCCAGATCCATCATCCAATCCATACCTCGCATTCGCTGCGATGCTCATGGCAGGCATCGATGGAATCATCAACAAGATCGAACCACCTGCTCCAGTTGATAAGGATCTCTACGAACTTGAGGGCGATGAAGCTGCTTCAATCCCACAGGTTCCAGGATCTCTCGATGCGGTTCTTGATTCACTTGAGAAGGATCACGACTTCCTCACAAAGGGCGGCGTCTTCACAGAAGATCTCATCGCAACTTGGATTGAGTGGAAGCGTAAGAATGAAGTTGATTATGTGCGCCTACGTCCGCACCCAGCTGAGTTCGAGCTCTACTTCGATATCTAAGAGTTACTTACAGCTAAAGCCCCGTCAGAAATGGCGGGGCTTTAGTCTTTACACTTACTTGCTCTTTCGAGGAGCCAAGATGGTGAAGAGCAGCCAGCTAATTAATCCGCTTACGACAGATGCCACAATCACTGCCAGCACTGCAGTGTCTTGAAGTGCCTTCTCATCAAAGGCAAGGTTTGCAATAAAGATGGCAACGGTGAAGCCAATTCCTGCCGCGCTGCCAGTGGCAGCAATCTGACCAACGCTCGCACCTGCTGGGTAATCACCGACATTGCTCTTCTTCGCCAAAACAAGGGCAAGAACAATTCCGAGCGGCTTTCCGAGTACCAACCCAGCAAAGATTCCCCACGCTACTGGCGAATTCAACGCGTTCTCGAGAGATGAAGAGGTGATCACAACTCCGGTGTTTGCGAAGGCAAAGATTGGAATGATTACAACGCTGCTCCATGGGTGAAGTTTTGCTTCTAACCACTCAATTACCGAAACGGATCCATCTACTTCGTCGTGAAGATCTGGATTTACCTTGGGCTGATTTGGGGTCAACAGACCCAAGATCACTCCAGCAAGAGTTGCATGTACTCCACTTCGGTAGAGGCCATACCAAAGGAGAGCGCCAAGAATTACATATATCGGAGTACTAACCACGCCAAATCTCTTTGCAAAAAGAATGGCTACTACGGCAAGTGCAGAGGCTGCGAACCAAGAAACGGTAACTCCAGTGGAATAGATAAATGCGATGATCAAAATTGCACCGATATCGTCTATGACCGCAAGGCCTAGCAAGAAGGTGCGAAGTGGTGGTGCTACAGCAGTTCCCATCATTCCCAAGAGTCCGACAGCCAAGGCAATATCTGTTGCAACTGGAACTCCCCAACCACTTGGAGCTTCTCGTCCTGCAATAAGCAGATAGATGCCTGCCGGAACAAGCATGCCACCGACAGCGCCAAGGAAAGGCATGATTGCAGTTCGGATAGAAGATAGATGTCCAGAGGTGAGTTCTCTTTTTATCTCGAGCCCAACAACAAAGAAGAAGATTGTCATCAGCGCATAATTGATGACCTTGAGTGTTGTGAGTTTTAGATAGATCGAATCGTTACCTAGTTCGAATGAAGCGCTCAGGGCCGAGAAATAGGTACTTGACCAAGGAGAATTAGCTACCGCCAGGCCCGCAAGAGCTGCAACTAGTAGTAAGACTCCGCTGGAAGATTCACGATGTAGAAAGTCGCGAAGAGGGGCGATTGAGCGGCGCATTACATCAAACTATCACGAAGATAATTCTTGACGAGCAATCTTTTTGCGAGCAAGAAAGAAGTAGCCGACAAAACCGATAAGGAGTGCGAAGAAGACTCCAAGATTTGTATAAGCCCACGAACCTTCCTTGCCCCCAACTACATTGAGGAAATAACCCTGCCAAGAAAGCCACCCTGCAAAAGTATTTGTCACAAAACCCCAGCCAACAAAGGTTCCGAGCACCATGATTGAAATTGATTGGACGTTCCAGCTTCCGTAGCGCCCATTGTGAGAGTAGAGATCAGTTTCGCTATAGCTCTTGCGTAGCAGTACATCGGTCACAAAAATCGCTGACCACACTGCAATTGGCACACCTAGAGTGATGAGGAAGCCTTGGAATGGGTAGAAGAAGTCATCTGCTATCCAGACAAAATAGATGACTCCAATCAACATCAGCACTGCATCAATGGATGCAGCAACGTGACGCTTTACCGGAAGACCAATTGAAATCAAAGCGAGTCCGGATGAGTAGAGATTGAGGATCGCTCCCCCGACAAGTCCCAGGATGGCTACCAGTGCAAAGATAATGAGATACCAACTTGGAAGTATTGTGGTGAGCGCTCCAATTGGATCGCTAGCGATCGCATCTGAAAGTTTCTTGCTACTTCCTGAGATAGCAGCGCCATAAGTGACGAGAATGATTGGGACTACCGATGCCCCAAAGACTGTCCAGCCAATGACTGCCTTACTGGATGTAGTGCGAGGCAAGTAGCGCGAATAGTCAGCTGCTGCATTTACCCAACCTAGCCCAATTCCAGTTGCTCCAAAGATAATTGCGCCGATAAAGCCCTGGGCATTTCCAGATGGAAGAGATGTGATTACTGACCAATCCACCTCATTGAAAGTGAGTGAGATGTAGACACCCGTCATCACAAGCGTGACAATCGTGAGAATGCGCTGAATGCGCATAATGACTGCGAATCCAAGAACCCCTGCTGAGACAGTAAGCGCGATCGCTATTGCAAAACCGATAGCCATTGCAGTGTTCTGATCTAGATTTCCTAAGCGCATAAAGACTGTACCTGTGGCCAGTGTTGCAAGCGACATCAGGACAATCTCCCAGCCGACAAAGACGAGGTAGGAAAGTAGCCCAGGTATAACAGCGCCCTTTACTCCAAATGTTGCTCGCGCCAAGACCATCGTCGGTGCATTGGATTTTTTTCCAGCGAGTGAACTAAAACCTACAAGGAGAAACGAGAGAACAGTTCCGAGAAACGCAGCGATGGTTGCCTGCCAGAAGGAAATTCCAAAGCCTAAAAAGAACGCTCCATATGAGAGAGCAAGGAGTGAGACATTTGCTCCGCACCAAGGCCAGAACAGTGAAGAGGCTTTTCCGCCACGCTCGCTCTCATCAATAACATTGGTGCCATTTAGCTCTAGGTTCATGCGCCAAGAGTAAAGGAGTTCGCTGCAGAGTTCTTAATCTAGGAAGAAATCGAGTAAGAAATCCTTCGTTCCTGGAACAACCGAATACTTTTCAAGGTCTGTGATGCCCTCAGAGGCCAAAACTTCGTCATCGACAAAGAAGTTACCTGTGCACTCTTTCGAATTGCGATTCAAGATGATGTAGGCGCTATCGGAGAGAATTTCTGGAGTACGGCAAGCAGCAGTATCTACGCCTGGAATCATCTGTAGCGCAGCTGTATCGATTGCGGTGCGTGGCCAGAGCGCATTAACAGCGATGCCATCGCGTTTGAACTCCTCTGACATTCCAAGTACACACATACTCATGCCGTACTTCGCCATTGTGTAGGCCACATGGTTCTTAAACCACTTTGGCTTCATCGAAAGTGGTGGCGAAAGATTCAAGATATGTGGGTTACGGCCAGCCTCAGCTGATTCACGTAGAAACGGGATTGCGGCTTGAGAAGTTAGGAAGGTCCCACGAACATTGACATCGAACATCAAGTCAAAACGCTTAGCTGGAGTCTCTTCTGTGCGGGTAAGGTTAATGGCGCTTGCGTTATTAATCAGAATATCGATTCCGCCAAACTCAGCAGCTGCCTGGACTACCGCTGCAGCGATCTGAGTCTCATCTCTTAAGTCGCATTGAATTGGAAGCGCTGTTCCGCCGGCAGTCTTGATTTCTTCTGCAGCTGAATAGATAGTGCCGGGCAACTTTGGATTGGGTTCAGCGGTCTTGGCAGCGATAGCAATCGATGCGCCATCGCGGGCGGCGCGCAGAGCAATAGCCAATCCAATACCGCGAGATCCGCCTGTGATGAAGATGCGCTTTCCTTGTAGTGACATTTACTTGCCTCTCTTTGCCATAAAGTTCATAAACGCTTCAGCTGCTTCCTCTGATTGCAGAGCCAGCGCAAAGATTTCAAATTCAGCGCGCATGACGGCAGCAACTGCATCATGTTTACCGGCTTTCATTAACGCCTTGGTATTGATAATTGCCTGCGGAGGTTGTGCGGCAATTTTCTCAGCGATAGACATAGCTTCGGCAAATGCGTCATCTGCAACCGTTGCTACCAGCCCCATCTCCTTCGCTTCAGCTGCACCAAATGAATCACCAGTCATGAATACCTTGGCAGCTCTCTGATACCCGACCAAATTAGGAAAGAGCATGCTCGAACCAGCTTCCGGGACTAACCCGAGAGATGTAAATGGCATGGAGAAGTTGGCAGTGGGTGAGGCCACTACAACATCACAATGAAGCAACATAGTTGTTCCAACGCCAATTGCATTTCCCTTAACCGCAGCTAACAGGGGCTTCGGAAACTCCAGGAGAGCACCCAAGAACTTGGCGACATCAGAGTCTGATTCAGTTGGAGGGTTCGACATGAAATCACGAATGTCATTACCTGAAGTGAAGTGATCGCCCTCGCTGGTGAGCACCACGCAACGGATTCCAAAATCCCCCGCGGCTTCATTGAGATTCTGAGTAAGCCCTGCATACATCGAGCGAGTGATTGCATTCATCTTCTCGGGACGATTAAAGGAGATTACGAGGGTTTGCCCCTGGCGCGAAGTGACGATTTCGGTCATTTGCGCATCTTATGGCGTCGAAAGAGGTAAAGGAAGCACGTGTTGCGTAAAGCACTTGTCAGTACAAGACGAGAGAATATGTAGATGCGCAAACCAGAAACGCCAGCCCGCGAGACAATCGCACCTTCGGATTTAACCTTTGGTTTATCAACCTGCAAGCGATGTCTCTGGTTGAAGTACTGGTTCAAATTTGAACTCAAGAAAGAATTTCCGCTGGTAAAGCCGCTGGCTGACTCACAAGAGGAACATTTCAGACGAGCTCCTATGCAATCACTGCACCCTTCCCTAAAACCCGGCGTGGTGAAGCAGTGGGGACAGTGGGTTAAGAGCGCACCTATTTCAATCAATGGATTTGAGACTCGCTGGAAGATTCTTGGAATCTACGACCTACTTGGACATTACGAAGATGGAACAGTTGGCATCATCGATTGCAAAGTCTCAGATTCAGATCGTGACAATGGACCCTTCTATGCCCCGCAACTTGAGTCCTATGCGTATGCGCTTGAGAATCCTGACAAAGGAAAGCCCTTTCCAGTCTCCACCATGGGGCTACTCATTTGGAAATTGGCCGGCGTTACCGAAACTCGTCAGAGCGAACTAGCCAGCAATTCACACGGCTTTGGCGTTAACCAACACTATGTCCCAGTAGAACGCGATAGCGCCAACTTTATGAACCTACTCGAAGAGTTGATTACCACTATCGAGGGTGGGATGCCTGACCCTGGGCCAGAGTGCAACGTCTGTAACTATCTCATTAAACGGGTTGAGTTAGAGATCGATTAATCGTTCTCATCTGTGTTCTCTGTATTGATTCCAGACTTCTTAGCTTTGACAGCATAAGTATCTACATACTCTTGCCCTGACAATTGCTGAATGCGTTTCATGATCTGATCAGTTACATCACGCAAATATTGCAGGTCGCTCGAATCGCCCTCAAAGTACATCGGTTCACCAAAGGTAATTCCGACTCTCATAATCTTTGGAATCACAGTCCCGGTTGGCTGAATCTTGTCTGTATTAAACATAGCGATAGGAATTACGGGAGCACCTGATTCGATGGCCAGGCGCGCGATACCTGTACGTCCTTTATAGAGTCGACCATCGGGAGAGCGAGTGCCTTCGGGATAAATGCCGAGTGAATTACCTTCTGCCAGAACTTGTAAGCCCGTGATGAGTGCAGCTTCGCTCCGACGTCCGCCAGATCGGTCTACTGGAACCTGGCCGAGTGCGATAAACGTTAACTTCTTAATCAGGCCCTTAGGTCCAGGAGAAGTGAAGTATTCACTCTTTGCCAAGAAGGTAACCTTGCGAGGAACAACCAGTGGCATAAATATCGAATCGCTAAATGAGAGATGATTTGAAGCAAGAATCAGAGGGCCAGATGCCGGCACGTTACGCAAACCTTTAACCTTTGGGCGAAAGAGCACCATCAGAAATGGTGTGAGGAAAGCTCTCAGGGTGCCGTAAGGCAGGTTATTCATGGCGCTAATTTAGCCTGAAAGCCCGCCTTTGTGCGAACATAAACCATGACCACAGGCGGACGATCTGGTGCATTTGATGACGATGAACTCATTAAGGCCGAATTTGATTCGATGGTTGAAGGACTCTCGCTGGATGAATCTACACCGACCACATATCTAGACGAACTCGATAAGTTTGAAGACCAGAATCGGTTTACTCCCCCACACATTGCAAAACGTGGAATACGAGAACAGATTCAAGATGCGAGAAAATCATTTAGAAAATGGAAGAACAATCGGCAGAACTACAACCCAGATGATGGTTCTGCAATCTAAATCTTTAGCGACGAGCTAAATCTGCAACTCCAACGAGTCCAGCTTGGTTTCCAAGCGTTGCACCAACAATTTCTGGCATAGGAAGAATCTCTGAGAATGGCATATGTCGTTTTGCTGCTTCGCGAATTGGCGCTAGGAGCAGTTCACCAGCATCAATTACTCCCCCACCGATCACTACGGTCTCGGGATCTAAGATTGCAGAAAGAGATGCAACGCCAGCACCAATCCACTTACCGGTTGTTCTAAATGCTTCGATCGCAATGACGTCACCATCGCGAGCTGCTTCCATAATCATTGTGCCGGTGAGGCCAGAAAACGTTCCATCGCCTCTCGCCAAAAGCTTCTCTGCAATTCCTGGATTCTGCTCAATCGCTTCGCGAGTATGTCGCATCAGCGCCGATCCTGAACCATATTGCTCGAAGCAACCCTTTGCTCCACATCCACAGAGAAGTCCATCGGGTACAACTCTCATATGGCCAACTTCTGCGGCGATGCCGAAGGCGCCTCGATGTAACTTTCCATCAATCACAATTCCACCGCCAAGACCTGTCCCGATGGTCAGAAGAAGTACGTGCTGCTTACCTTTGGCAGCGCCAAAACGCGCTTCTCCCCATGCTGCTGCATTGGCATCATTTTCTATATCTACTGGAAGACCAATCAAGTTGGTGAGTTCGTAATCTAAATTAACGCCGTTCCACCCGGAAATGTTTGGTGTTGCCAGCATCGTCTTACGATCAGATGACACCCAACCTGCTGCGGAGACTCCAACTGATTCAACTGGAAATTGCGCCTTTAACTCATTGGCAACTTCTGCGATGGCAGCGGTGAGGGCTGCGCCACCTTCCTTAGGAGTATCGCGTCTAGCCGTCTTATGAACTTTGCCAAACTGATCGACTACGCCGCCTAGAACCTTAGTTCCGCCGACATCTACTCCGATAGTAAATGACATTAAGAAAGGTGCTCGCCTAATTCCTTAAGAGCTGCATCAATAGTCTGTTGCTGCGCCTTGGTAATCATCATGGAAGGTACAGGCATTGAGACTGCAACTTCGAGTTCGTAGGTAACCTGGGTGGAATCTGCATCGAGCGCCTTGAGAGTGTAAGTGCCATCCATCTGCGTCAGAAGATCTGCCTCATCCATGCTAAATGTCAGCGTTGCAGGCTCTGCGCTCCAGTCGTAATCCAATACGACGCGATCTTTCATCATTCCTGCATCAATAGAGAGCTTCGCTTTAGTAACGCGATTTTGAGCATCGCGTTCAATGACATCTACCTTCTTGATCGAGGAGAGCCATTCTGGATAAGACTCAATGGAAAAGAGCGCGGCCTGCACATCGGCAAGGGGCGCATCAATGACAACTGTGGAAGTACTCTTCTGTGACATGCCCCCAAGGCTACCAACTCCGCGTGGATTTCGAGATTCGAGGAAAAATCCAAGGTTGAACATCTTCCATTTTTCAGGTTGTGACCGCTAGCGTTAGCGCCATGAACGAAGTCACAGTCCCGGCCATCATTCCTGCAGCTACTGAAGGAAACCTCACCAATCTCATTGCAGAACGCGCCTGGTTTGAACCAGAGCGCGTGACAATGTCACGTCCACTCGGCGATGGGTGGCAACCACTCACTGCGCGACAAGTGGAAGAAGAGATACGTGCAACCGCAAAGGGCCTCGTCGCGGCTGGAATTCAAATTGGCGATCGCGTAGCCATCATGGCGCGCACCCGCTATGAATGGACAATTCTTGACTTTGCAATTTGGTATGCAGGTGGATGCGTTGTTCCTATTTATGAAACTTCATCACCTGAGCAAGTTGACTGGATTCTTAACGACTCTGGTGCAGTCGGGCTCATTGTCGAAACTCCTGCACACCGCGAACTAGTCACTCCCGTGCTTCCAGCGCACACCAAGCACATCTGGATTATGACTGAAGATGTGCTTTCAACTCTTAGAACTACAGGTAGCGCAATCTCTGATGAAGAGATTGAAAGACGCCGTAACTCACTCGCTCCTGCAAGCTTGGCAACACTTATTTATACATCAGGAACAACAGGACGCCCTAAGGGAGTACAACTCACCCACGCAAACTTCCTCTCTGAATGTGGAAACGTTGTAGAAGGTGCGAGCGATCTCTTCTTAAAGCCAGGTGGATCAACTCTGCTCTTCCTTCCCGTAGCTCACGTCTTTGGTCGCATGGTGCAAATTGGCGCCATTCACTCAGGACTTCACCTTGCTCACTGCAGCGATCCTGTTGGACGCCTACCGGCAGACCTCGCTTCATTTAAGCCTTCCTTCGTCCTTGCCGTTCCCCGTATCTTTGAAAAGATTTATAACGGAGCTGAAGCAAAGGCAGAAGCTGCAGGTAAGGGAAAGATCTTCCGTAAGGCGGCAGAGATAGCTATCGCCTATAGCGAAGCAAAAGATAAAGGTGGGTTTAATCCACTGCTGACCCTCAAGCATGCGCTCTTCGACAAGTTGGTCTTCTCAAAGATTCGCGCAGGTATGGGTGGCGCTGTTGAAGCAGCCATCTCAGGAGGCGCACCTCTTGGAACGCGCCTCGGTCACTTCTATCGCGGTGCTGGCATCACAATTCTCGAAGGCTATGGTCTGACAGAGACAACAGCTGGCGCAACACTTAACCTGACAAAGAGCTTGCGAATTGGTTCAGTGGGAAGACCTATCCCTGGAACATCAATCAAGATTGCCGAAGATGGCGAAGTTCTTATCAAGGGACCAATCGTTATGCGCGGTTACTGGCAGAACGATGCGGCTAACCAAGAAGTCTTTGATGGCGAATGGTTTAGATCTGGAGATTTAGGTCGCCTCGATGATGAAGGTTACCTCTACATCACAGGACGAAAGAAGGAACTCATTGTTACCGCCGGTGGAAAGAACGTTGCACCTGCTGTACTTGAAGATCGTCTTCGTGCACATCCACTCGTCAGCCAATGCATCGTGCTTGGTGACAACCAACCATTTATTGCAGCGCTCATCACAATTGATCAAGACATGCTTAAGGGATGGATTGCAGCAAATAATAAGACAGGCGCCACAGTTGAAACTTTGGTGAATGATCCTGATCTCATCGCGGTCATTCAAACTGCAGTCGATGAAGCCAACAAGGCTGTATCAAAGGCTGAATCAATCCGTAAGTTCACTATCTTGGCAAAGGATTTCACCATCGCAACCGGTGAGCTCACCGCCAAGCTATCTCTTAAGCGCCATGTGATCTCGCAGAATTACGCTGCCGAGATCGATGCACTCTTTACCAAGTAATTCATGATGTCATCTCCCGAGCGCCTTGATGTGGCTCGGGAGATACATGATGGAATCGCTCAGGATTTGGTCGCCCTCGGGTACTCGCTCGATCTACTGCTTGCCACGGATGGCTTACCTCAGAGCGCTCGTGCATCTATTCGAGAATCACGTTTACAGGTTGATGAACTCATGCGAAAGGTGCGCAGCGAGATATTCAATCTACGCAACCAATCACAACTTTCCATCTCTTCGCAGATACAAAATCTCATCGCCCAGGAGTACTCAGATTACGAGATAGCGCTGGATATTGAAGAGGTAAGCGCGCCGCCTCAACTTTCACATGAAATCATCGCAGTCGCTGGAGAAATCCTACGAAATGCGAGGGCGCACTCTAGGGCTACCCGAATTGGAATAACTCTCTATCCGATAAACAATCGCATCTATCTTCAGATATGCGATAACGGGATTGGAGGAGCAAATATGAAAGATGATCACTGGGGCTTAGCAGGCATTTCAGAGCGAATTACCAAGCTCGGTGGAACGCTCACTATTGAGAATTACTATGACAATAACTTAGGAGTTCGCATAACAGTTTTGATATGAGCTCTCGCGCACTCATCATCGATGATCATGCCGTTGTTAGGTCAGGAATTCGTAAAGCTCTTGAGGTGCGTGGAGAAATTCAGGTCTTTGAAGCCGCATCTAAGGCTGAAGCACTCGCCCAGATTGCTCATGTAAGTCCTCATCTCATTGTTGTTGATATCAACCTTCCAGACGGCAGTGGCTTAGAGATAGTCAGCTGGGTTCGCACAATCTCCACTGAGATGGCGATTGTTGTTCTGACCTTTAACGATTCTGATGACCAACTCCTAGCAGCTATGAAGGCAGGTGCTAGCGCCTTTGTAAACAAATCTGCCCCACTGCCTGAGTTGATGGCAGCAGTAGCGCATGCGCAAGCATCACCTCGCTCATTCGCTGCTCAGGAGATAGTCGATGCGCTGCAAAGGAAGCACCTTAAATTTGGATTGTCACAACGCGAACTCCAGATCATCACGATGTTGCCGACGGATGAACCACTCTCAGCCTTGGCCAAGTCACTCTTTATCTCTGAGTCAACTCTCAAGACCCATCTGACTCATATCTATCGAAAGATGAGCGTCAAGAATCGTTTGCAAGCAATTAACGTTGCGCGAAAGGCTGGTCTTCTATGAGAAGTGAACTGAACTGCGCGGCCCATCGTTCCCAGCGCCATTCATCAATAATCCACTGGCGACCACGTGCGCCCATTTCTTTGGCGAGATCAGGGCACTGCAATAACTTAATTGCAGCTGCTGCAATTTCTGATTGAGATGTTCCGTCTACGACTAAACCTGTCTGGCCATCAAGTACAGCATCGGGCGCTCCCCCGGATCTTCCGCCAATAACTGCAACGCCACAGGAACTTGCTTCGAGGTAAACAATTCCAAGGCCTTCAACTTCAAGACCAGCAAGACGTGATCGAGATGGCATGGCAAAAACATCTCCAGCACAGATGTACTGAGGTAGATCTTGATACTGGATCCTCCCAATAAAGGTTATATGTGCTGATACGCCAAGCTTCTCGGCTCTCTTTTGCATGAATTCTCGACGCGGACCTTCTCCGACAAAGAGAAGGTGTGCATCTGGCACTTCGCGAAGAATTCTAGGAAGGGCTTCTACTAGCGTGTCTTGACCTTTTCGATGAACCAAGCGACCAACGCTCACGATTACCTTCTTATCGCTAAGCGATAACTCACTACGTACTTTGATGGAACCGGTATTGGGCGCAAAATGACTTGTATCAATTCCAGGCGCAATCTTCACCATAGCGCTCTGTGCGCGTGCTGAAAGTGGTTTCGCGATATTGCGCCCCGTGAAATCACCGAGAAAAGTGAGATGGTCAACGCCTGTTCCAATTCTGCGCATCAGTAGAGAAAATGGCCACACCTTCGCCCACCAGACTTCATGGCCATGTGTAAGAGCAACGATTTTCTTAACTCCTGCGCGACGCAGTCCATGCGATAGAAGCGCAAGTGGAGCAGCCGCACCGAAGAATACGCGCGAAATCTGACGGTCCTTTACCAGCGCACGCACAGCTCTTCCTACTCTTAAGGATGGAAGAAGGACTCGTGCTCGATCGCGAATTACTTCAACGCCGTAGTCCTGCAGCCAAGCTTTGTCGAAAGGCGCAGATCCATCTTGGTTCGATGTGTAAACAATGACAGAGTTCTTGGGAAGTCTTTCGATAAGGCCAATAACGAATGTTTCAATACCGCCTGCGCGAGGACCAAAGTCATTTGTGATGCAGAGTATTTTTGGCGCTGACATTAGAAACGGCGGACAGCAACTAAAGGCTTACGTCCCATGTCGAGCGGTGCGACCTTTACGCGTGAACCCGAACGCGGTGCGTGGACCATACGTGCACCGCCGAGATAGATTCCAACGTGAGAGACAGGGCGGCCAAAGAAGATGAGATCGCCCGGCTTCTTCTGACCAAATGGAACCGATTTGCCCATGCGAGCCTGTGCTGCCGATGAGTGAGGAAGTTTTACGCCAGCTGATTGGAATGCGCGCATGGTTAGCCCTGAGCAATCCCATGTTGTCATTCCATCGGCGCCAAAAACGTAACGGTCGCCAATCTGTTGAAGCGCATACTTGAGGGCGATACCTGAGCGTCCTGAAAGCCCTACCGCGCTCTTGGCAGCTTTGAGAGAGGATTGCTGATCTGCATTTTCACGCTCTTCAGCCAAACGCGCCAGACGCTCGCGATCTTCCTTCTTTAACTTTGAAAGTAAGAGCTCGGCCTGTGCCAACTTTCGTTGCGCAAAGGCGCTTCGTTCAGCCAACTTCTTCTCAAGCACCTTCACCTGTGCGAGTCGATCAGCAACCGTGAGAGATGTTGCATTGAGTTGCTGCTCTGCAGTTTGAAATTTTCGCAGCTGTGTAGATTTGCGGCGAGTAATTGCCTCAAGTGAACCAGCTGAAGATAGATAGAGCGCTGGATCGCTAGAGAAGAGGAGTTCAAGGCTCTGACTCAGAGTTCCTGACTTGTATTGATTGACCGCGATAGTTCCAAGCGCCTTGGAGATTTGATCTACAGTCTTTGCCTGCAGCGCTGCCTGAGCTTGAATACCCGCCAAGCTGCGAGTGAGAGTCGTTAACTTCACCTTGGCTTCTTGCGCACCTTCGGCAGCGGTCGTTGCCTCTTCTTCTAAACGAATTACCTGCGCCTGCACTTGAGCCAACGTTTGAGCAGCTGCAACTGGAGTTGCGGGGAGCAAGGTAATCAAAACCATGAGAGATGCCGAGATTGCACCCGTGGTTAGCCCTTTTCTCATGTTTTAAGGCTAACGCCCATATCTATCTAATTTCAATTTGAAGCAGGGTATTTAACGTATAAAAGGGTGAGAAATTTAATATTCTTACGCTCATGACCGTGACTGTAACCCTTGTAACAGGCTCAGATGGATCCACTGCAAAAGGGGGCAACTCTGCTGGCGTCAGCAGCGCCGCCGATAGAACTGCGTTTCTCTCCAGACGTCGCGCAGCTGATTGCATTCTCATCGGTGGAAACACTGCACGTACAGAGCCATATCAGCGCACACCCGTTCCAGTAATTGTTATTTCAAGATCGTTAATCAATCCACTCGTCAATAATCGATTGGCTCATTGTTGGAATCTCACGCCAGTAAAGGCGCTAGATCGTGCCATCAAGACATTTGGCCCGAATGTGCATGTAGAAGCGGGCGCTAGCATTATTGAGGAATTGATATCCGCTGGTCGAGTAGATGCTCTCGAACTAAGCATTACACAAGTCGTAGACGGTGAAGATAAAATTGATATTACAAAACTACTTTCTTACTTTCCGCAGCAGCGAGAAGAAGTAATTGAGGGCACTCGGTTTATCTCAGCGAGTAAGTGATCTAGAAAGCTGAGATAAGGGCTACGCCAACGACGGCAGAGGCAATTCCTACATATTGCACTTTATGTAGTCGTTCATGAAGCAAGAGATAAGCCAGAAGCGCTGTCGCAATCGGGTAGAGCGACCCCAAAACCATAGCGAGCGAGACCAGACCTTTTGTCGTGGCAACGCCTAAGAGCAAATTGGCGGCGAAGTCTGCGACTCCAATAAAGATCAAAACCGGGACCTCGGTACGAGTGAAGCGAATTGAGCCACGGTACTTGAACAAAATAAAGAAACCTATAAGCAGCGTAGATGTTCTCATGGTGGTCATGGTCATCAGTGCGCTTGACTCTGAACCGATGGCCATAAAGATCAAACATGTTCCAAAGAAGAGCGCTGCTCCAATCGCAAGAAGAAGCGGTTTCAGAGGAACTCCTTGAGAAACTTCTGGACCACTGGCAAGAAATCCACCCAGGATGGCAAGAACTACTCCCAGAGAAATAAGAAGAGAGAGCTGGTCTCCTTTATAGATCAAGGCGTAACCAAGTGGAATGACGGCAGCGAGTGCACTAATCGGTGAGACAACTCCCATGCGTCCTGTTGAAAGTCCTGCATAAAGGCAGACCAATCCACCGTATCCGGTGAAGCCGGCGATAATTCCTGGAATCAGATATCCACCGCTACCGAGCGCCTGTGCGCTCCATGCGCCAGTCGCAACCACAAGAATTACACCAGTAAGAAAACCAAAGAATTGCTGTGCACCCAGAACTACAAACGCTGGATACTTTTTACTGAGTTTGCCACCGAAGAAATCAGCGGTACCCCATAAGGCGCTTGAAAGAAGCGCAAGCAGGCTGGCCATTGGATGGACTCTACCTTCCTTTGCTGCCAGCCTCCCACTCGAAAGGCGAAGTCAACTTTAGAATTAACCAGTGAAGTCGCCAGCATCGTTCTCATTTGAAGAGATGGTTGAGCATCTGCGCACAATCACACCGCGCAGCGAAATAATCTTGGAAGAAGTTCCTGCTCCTCAAAAACTAGCGACCTACTCATTCGCATTCACTGCCGACGTGTCAGCGCAACCTCATATCAATAGCGCTGAGAGTGATGAGGTCGCATCCGGAAGATTTGTCATCTTGCACGAACCTGGTGGACAGGACACATGGGAAGGTGACTTTAGATGCGTCACTTTCTTGCGCGCAGATGTTGATAGCGAAATGCAAGAAGATCCACTATTTCCGGAAGTTGGCTGGAATTGGCTCCTTGATTCACTCAACGCTACTGGTGCCGAATATAAAGCGCCGAGTGGAACGGTGACGAGAGTATCAAGCGCCTCATTCGGAAAGTTAGCTCCTCGCAGCGATGGATCAGAGATTGAGATTCGCGCTTCCTGGACGCCCATCATTCAATCACGCGATGACATCTTTTCTCATGTACATGCCTGGTGCAATCTCATGAGCGAGGTTTCTGGGTTGCCACCGATTCCAGATGGCGTTGCATCTATTGGTTCAGCCCGACGCCGTGGTTGATCAAGAGGAACTTCCGGCGCCAACTCCCCTTTTGCGTCCATCCGCAGGTTTACCTGCAGTCATCGATACAGAGGCAGCGTTTGAAGATGCAATTTCAGACCTTGCTCGCGGTAGCGGTCCCTTTGCTTTAGATGCTGAGCGTGCATCTGGTTATAAATACAGTGCACGCGCCTATCTCATTCAACTCAAACGCGAAGGTGGCGGGTTGCATTTGATTGACCCCATCGCCTTTGGACCTGGACATCGGTTATTTGTAGAACTCAATCAACTCTTGCAAGACGAAGAAGTAATCTTGCATGCCAGCACACAGGATCTTCCTTGTCTGCGTGAACTTGGCATTAACCCATCGCTCCTCTTTGATACAGAATTAGGTGCGCGTATTGCTGGGTTGCCTCGAGTTGGACTGGGACCGCTTCTGGAAACCCTGATGGGAGTATCTCTTGCAAAAGAGCATTCAGCAGTGGATTGGTCGCAACGCCCACTACCAGTCGATTGGCTCAACTATGCAGCCCTCGATGTTGAATTACTTGTAGAACTTCGAAACAAGGTACATGAGCTGCTAGAGAAGGCAGGGAAATTGCAATGGGCGTTGGAAGATTTCGCGGCAATCTTGGCCGCTCCTCCTGCTCCCCCACGAGTTGATCCTTGGCGCAGAACTTCTGGAATGCACAAAGTAAAGAAGCGAAACCATATGGCAGTAATCCGTGAACTCTGGCAAGAGCGAAATTCGCTCGCGCAAGAGCTTGATGTATCTCCAAGTCGACTACTCTCGGATGCGGCGATTACTGAACTTGCACTTGCTTCAGATAAGGGCCCTATTACCAATCGCAAACATTTAGAGAAAATCTTAAAACCGCTTGGGTTACGAGCTCGTTGGCTAGAGAATGCAGCAACCTGGATTAGTTGTATTACAGATGCAATTGCGATGCCAGAAGATCAATGGCCAGAAGCGCGCACCAAGAGCGATGCGATGCCGCCTATCAAGATTTGGCGTGAGCGCTTTCCTGAAAAATTTGCTCCGTTATCTCATGCTCGCTTTAACTTACAGGTGCGTGCAGATGAGCTATCGATTCCGCTAGAGAATCTGATCTCCCCCGAGCTGGTTCGTAGAATCTGTTGGCAACCACCAGAGACAACGGTGGCCGAAGCTCTCGTAGCAATGGGTGCACGTCGCTGGCAGAGTGAGATTGCGGCGCCAATCTTGGAAGCTGCGCTACTTGAGAAGGAGCCGCTAGAGATTGAAGAAACCAGCGATTTAGAAGTTACTGACGAGAAAAGTATCTAACTGGGCCCAGGTGTTGTAAGTACACCTTCTGCCCCACAGTAAATTCAGCAGGTCCTGCTACACGTGCCTTGATAGGTGTGGCTGTCTGAGAAACGCTGACAGTCAGCATGGCATCATGGCCGTAATAATCGATATGGATGAGCGAGCCCTCTACGCCTGCATCTGCGCTCGTTGAAACGCGAATCTCTTCAGGCCTAATGACTACATAACCATTCTCGCTACCAGCCTGCGCGAGGCCACTGACTGAGAGCGGATAGAGAGTGTCGCCATTACCGGATAACTGTGCAGGAAGAATGAGTACATCGCCCG
Source organism: Candidatus Nanopelagicaceae bacterium (assembly GCA_965267965.1). Classification (GTDB taxonomy): domain Bacteria; phylum Actinomycetota; class Actinomycetes; order Nanopelagicales; family Nanopelagicaceae; genus Planktophila. The sequence continues at coordinate 554,041 of OZ254131.1, read as the reverse complement.
TGCTTGCAGCAATCTCTGGTGAAATCGGTGCCTCGTAGACCTCTTCAGGTGTTCCGTTCTGGGCTACCTTGCCATCGCGCATCAGAATTACTCGGTCTGATGAGACCAACGCTTCTTCACGATCATGGGTAACAAGGATTGCGGTCGAACCTAATTCACGCAGTAAGCCAACAACTTCTGTTCGCAGTTCATCGCGCAGAACTGCATCAAGTGCTGAGAACGGTTCATCAAGCAAAATCAATTTAGGCTTAATGGCAAGGGCGCGAGCCAAGGCCACACGTGTCTGCTGTCCACCGGATAGTTGAGAAGGAAGACGATCCTCCATCCCCTTCATGCCGATGAGTCCAATCATCTCGTGAGTGATGTCAGCAATCTCTGCCTTTGTATAGGTGTTCTTATCAAGTCCAAAGGCGATATTTCTTGCAACAGTTAAATGAGGGAAGAGCGCGCCTTGTTGAGGCACGTAACCAGTACCGCGCTTATGTGGCGGAAGCACTACTGATGAAACGCCCACGAGCTGTGACCCAAATCGAATTGCGCCACTCGTTGGTTGGATCAGCCCCGCAATTGCGCGCAAGAGCGTGGTCTTTCCGCAGCCTGATGGACCTAACAATGATGCTATCTCGCCCTGACGAAGTTCAAAGGAGAGATCAGAAATAATCGTACGACTACCAAAATTTACCGTTAAATGAGAAACGCTAAGTGAAGTCATTTATAAATAACTCACTTTCTTCTCAATTTCATTCTGGTCAGTTTTCTTTTGGGCAGTTCGCGGAATAGTCAATATAAAAGTTGGAATTGCTGCGATGAGAACCAATAATAGTGCATACGGAGCAGCCTCATTAAATCTACTAATTGATGCAAAGGTCCAAATCTCTGTCGCTAACGTGTCCATTCCGGTGGGCCTCAGCATCAAAGTTGCCGGTAGCTCCTTCATCGCAGTAAGAAATACCAATAAGACGCCCAAAGCTAAATTCGGTAGTGCGATGGGAAAGACGACTTGCATCGTAACGCTCGATTTACTCTTACCAAGAGTTGCGGCCACTTCCTTCAACTGCGGAGATACAAGAGATAGCGCCGCAGAAGTTGCTGCCACCGATTTAGCAAGAAAGAGCACCGCATATGCAAAGGCAAGTAGGAATATTGATTGGTAGAGAGGGCCTAAGCGGGAACCGAATGAAACGAGCGCTAAACCAACAACCACACCCGGTAGCGCATGAGCCATCAGAGTCACCTTCTCAGAAACTGATGCAAAAGCGCTCACACCTTGCGTGGCCAAGAAAGCAAGGGGCAGAGAAAGGACGAATGCAATGAAGGCGCCCATCGCGGCAACTGAAATTGTTGAGAGAGCTGCAGAGATGAGGTCTGAAATTGCCACTGCACTTGGATTCTGTAAATAACGCGAGATCAACACATAGAAAGGAAGAGCGACAGCGAGCAAGCTGTAGAGCGCAAGTACTGCGGTAGTCAGAATTGAAAGAGGTAGGTTATTTACTCGGCGTATACGTTGTTGAAAGCCTTCAGCGCCCTTAGTTTCAAAATCACGACCCTTGAGAACTGACTCGAGTGACACAAAAATTGCAGCTGCTAGAAAGAGGAGCAGGCCAATGATGGCAGCGGCGCTGCGATCATAAGATGACTTAAAGAGATTCTGAATCGAAACTGTGAGGGTTTCGACGTTAAGAAGCGAAACGGCGCCGAAGTCGCTCAAAACATAGAGGCCAGAAAGAAGTGCGCCTGCGCTAATACTGCGGCGTACCTGCGGCAGGATGACTCGAGTAAAGACTGCAAATTTAGATAGCCCAAGTGAGCGAGCAACCTCAATCAGTCCAGAATCAATACGTGCGAAAGAGATTGATACCGCCAACAACATGTACGGCATTGTGGATAAGACAAGGATGAAAGCTGCTGCCCATAAACCTTGAAGGGATGGGATGAGCGCTATCCAGGTGTAGGTGAAGACATACGACGGAATCGCCAGCGGCAAGATTGTTGATACTAGAAGTAGTCGTGGGTATGGAATTCGCACGTAGTGCAGACCGGCTGCGATGGCTGTGCCAAGGAAGACATTGACAGCAACAACTATGCAGAGCAGAGCCAGAGTCAGACCGAGTACTTCAAGCGTTTTCTGGCGCAGCAAGAGGGAAAGAACATCTTCCCCAGACTTTTCGGATGCGCGAATAATCAGGTAAATCAGCGGTTGAGAAATGAGTATGAGGACCCCCACCACGAGGGCCCTCAAACCATAACTTCCGAAGTCTTTCTGAGTTTTCACTTCAAAGTTTTTCCACTAAAGGAGACCAACTTTAATAAGCAGCTCCTGAGTCTGCGCAACCTTTTCCAAGGAACGTAGATCCACCTGCGGAGCACCAATGCTGTTCAAATCAGGTAGGGCTTGAGGTGGTTTGACTCCAGGAATCAGAGAGTATTCATGCGTATCTTCAACAAATGAGATCTGAGTTTTCTCAGTTGTTAAATAGTTGATGAGGTCAATGGCAGCGCTGCTCTTCTGGCTTGTAGCAAGAATTCCTGCTCCTGAGACATTGACAAGATTGCCAATGTCTCCTGGCGTAAAGAAACCATTCTCAACTTTTATCTTTCGGCCAAGCGCTTCGCTGACTTCCCAGATGTAGTAGTGATTGACCAAACCTAAATCGATTTCACCTTTATCGATTGCTTCGACGATAGCGCTATTTTTTAAGAAAATCTTTGCTCCATTTGCCTTAATCCCGGTGAGCCACTGCTCGGCAAATTTCTCACCCTTTTCATTGATGAGCGCTGTTACGAAGGCTTGGAATGATGCGTTACTTGGCGCGATTCCAACCTTGTTCTTGTAGGACGGTTTTGTTAGATCGGCAACGGATTGCGGAAGTGTTGGCACGGCGCCCGGACGATAGGCGAAGACGCGAGCGCGCCCTGTAACTCCCACCCATGTGCGGTCATCGGCGATGTACTTCTGTTCAATCTGAGTTGCCACAGAGTCAGGAAGCTTTATGAACAAGCCCGCTGCAGAAACTGCTCCGAGTGAACCTGCATCCTGAGACAGGAAGAGATCAGCCGGTGAATTCTTGCCCTCTTCTAGAATTTGAGCGGCAAGTTCAGCAGAGTCGCCATATCTCACGTTGAGTTTGATCCCTGACTCTTTCTCCCACTCGGCAAAGAAGGGTGCAATGAACTCTTCTGACCTTCCAGAGTAGACAGTCAGCTCTTTGACCTCATCAGAGGCGCTATTGGAACCCAATCCAACCCATGCTGCGCCACCAATGACCAACGCACCTGCGATGACTCCTGCAGTTACCAAGAACTTCTTCAAGTGACTCCCCTAATGTGATCTCGCAAGACCTTCGCCTCGGCAATAAGAGCAGGCTAACTGAGCACGTGGAATTACGCAACAAATATGTTGCGTAATTAGTCACATAACTGGTGGTGACAAAGTGGGCTACTGGCAAGTAACCTTGAAACATCACTACCGAAAGAGGCCCTTTCTTATGTCCAATGCTCTTCGCTCAGTCGTTCTGGTTGATGCAGTTCGTACTCCTTTCGGAAAGGCCGGCAGCATGTATGCCGGAACGCGCGCCGATGATCTGATGGTCCGTGCCATGCGTGGGCTTCTTGAGCGCAATCCCAAGGTCTCACCTGATGCGATTGAAGATGTTGCTATCGCTGCTGCAACTCAAACTGGTGATCAAGGTATGAATATCGGTCGTAGCGCAACGCTATTGGCTGGACTTCCAAAGACTGTTCCTGGCTACTCAATCGATCGTTGGTGCGCAGGTGCAATGACTGCAACGACAACTATCGCTGGCGCAATAGCCATGGGCGCAATTGATATCGCTATTGCAGGTGGCGTAGAACATATGGGCAACCATCCAATGGGTGAGCTGATGGATCCTAATCCCCGCTATTTGGCAGAGAAGTTAGTGGAACAAGATGCGCTCGCCATGGGTGCAACTGCCGAACGTTTACACGATCGCTTTCCGCAGTTAACTAAAGAGCGGGCAGATCGTTATGCCTATAACTCTCAGATGAAGACAGCTAAGGCATATGCTGATGGAAAATTACAACGTGATTTGATTCCCACTGCCGCACGTAGCGCAGAGCTTGGTTGGGGCGTAGCAACTGTTGATGAAGGTCCCCGTCCTACAACAACAATGGAAGGTCTTGCAGGTCTTAAGACACCATTTCGTCCCGCAGGACGCGTTACTGCTGGAAATTCATCAGGACTCAATGACGGCGCAACTGCGGCATTGCTGGCCAGTGAAGATAAGGCGAAAGAACTTGGGTTAACAATTAAAGCGCGTCTGGTGACCTTCGCCTTCGCTGGCGTGGAACCTGAAGTCATGGGCTACGGTCCAGTTCCTTCAACGATTAAGGCGCTTGCAAAAGCTGGGCTCAAGATTGAAGATATTGGCGCATTTGAAGTCAACGAAGCATTTGCTGTGCAAGTTTTAGCGTTCCTCGATCACTTTGGAATCGCCGATGATGATCCGCGTGTAAATCCTTATGGTGGCGCTATCGCTGTAGGCCATCCCCTTGCCTCCTCTGGAGTGCGCCTGATGCTCAACTTGGCGCGTACCTTTGAAGAGAAGCCTGACGTTCGTTATGGCATCACCACTATGTGTATCGGTCTCGGTATGGGTGGAACAGTTATTTGGGAGAACCCTCACTACACAGGAGGAAAGAAGTAATGACGACTGCAATTACGCTGCCAGAGGGCGCTCCAGAAGAAGTTATCACCCATGCACTTGTGCGCGATGTCGACCTCGCTCCTTTCGGAGGCAAGGGCTCACTTGCTCTCATTACTCTGGATAACGGACTCGATCACACGCGTCCAAATACCTTTGGACCGCAATCTGTTGCTGCCCTCAATGAGGCAATTACAGAAGCTGCATCCCGTAAGCCGGCAGCGATTGCAATTACAGGCAAGCCATTTATCTTTGCAGCAGGTGCAGATCTATCAGCGCTCTCCTATTTGGCAAAGCGTGAACAGGCGCTAGCTATTGGAAAACTCGGCCACGATGTCTTTAGACGTTTTGATGAGATCGGAATTCCAACCTTCGCTTTCATCAATGGGCTTGCACTCGGTGGCGGCTTAGAAGTTGGACTTCATTGCAACTATCGCACCCTTGCAACTACCGCCTTTACAGCTCTGCCAGAAGTTTTCCTGGGACTCGTTCCAGGTTGGGGCGGCGCCACAATCTTGCCAAAGCTGATTGGACCAGAGCGTGCAGTACAAGTAATTATCCATAACGCGCTTAACAACAACATGATGATGAAAGCTAAGGATGCACTCGCTCTTGGCGTAGTGGATGCAGTCTATGAACCAGCTGATTTCCTTGAAAAATCTGTCGCTTTCGTTGCATCAGTTCTTGATGGAGATACAAAGATTGCTCGTAAGGATTACTCAAACGATCCAGCCTGGGATAGCGCACTCGCTGCAGGACGCGCTGCTGCTCTCAAAAAGTATGGAGGCGCAGAGATTGCCTCACCTATGAAGGCCCTTGAGTTGATTAAGGCTGCCCAGAAAAATACAAAGGGCGAAGGTTTTGATGCAGAAGATGCCACTCTGGCAGATCTCACAATGTCTGATCCACTTCGTGCCTCTCTCTATGCATTTAATCTGATTCAGAAGAAGCGCAAAAAAGTAGAGGGTGCGCCAAAGCCAGCGCTTGCTCGAAAGGTTTCACGAGTCGGCGTTGTTGGAGCAGGTCTCATGGCCTCACAACTGGCACTTCTTCTTGTGCGTAATCTCAAATGTCCAGTCGTCATGACTGATATCGACCAAGAGCGCGCAGATAAGGGCGTGGCCTGGGTTCGTAACGAACTAGCGAAGTTAGTAGAGAAGAAGCGTATGAGCGCAGAATCAGCGGCTCGACTATCTCTGCTCGTAAGTGGAAGCGCAGATCAGAGCGCATTCGCAGGGTGCGACTTCATCATTGAAGCTATCTTCGAAGAGCTATCTCTTAAGCAAGATCTCTTTAAGAAGCTTGAGAAGATCGTGGGGCCAGAATGTATCTTGGCCACAAATACTTCATCACTCTCAGTTGAACGCATGAGCGAAGGGCTAGAACATCCTGAGCGAGTTGTTGGATTCCACTTCTTCAACCCTGTTGCTGTCATGCCGCTTCTTGAGATTGCTCGGACTTCAAAGACAGATGATGCAACGACTGCAACAGCTGTCAGCATTGGTAAAGAACTCAAGAAGACCATGATCATCTGTAAGGATGCACCTGGTTTTGTTGTAAACCGACTTCTCACCCGCTTTATGGGCGAAATTACTGATGCTGTCGATGAAGGAACAGATCCAGCCACTGCAGATAATGCGATGCGCTCTATTGGATTCCCGATGTCACCATTTGAACTTCTTGGTCTCGTTGGACCAGGCGTTGCGCTCCATGTTGCAGAAACCCTGCATGAAAATCTTGGTCCGCGTTATCGCATCTCCCCTACGATGCAAGCGATGGTCAAGGAAGGCGTAAAGACTTTCTACATCAAAAATGAAGATGGCAGCTTTGGCCCAAATCCTGCAGCCGTTGCTCTTGTTCATAAGGGAACAACTCCCTCAACTGCCGAACAGGTTCGCGCACGCGCCCTGAAGGCTCTTGCTGAAGAAGCTCGGATGATGCTCGATGAAGGTGTTGTCTCAACCCCTGCAGAGATTGATCTCTGCATGTTGATGGGCGCGGGTTGGCCGATGCATCTCGGAGGAATTTTGCCGTATTTAGATCGTGAAGGAATTAGCGACTCTGTTTGCGGTCAGCGTTTTCATGCGCCGGGAATTGCATCTCTTCCACAGTAGAACTCCACTCGACGATGTCGCGTGAAATCTTCTGAGCTGTAATCCCAAGGTCTTCTAGGATTTCAGAGCGCTTTGAATGCTCGATAAATTCAAGTGGAACTCCGATGCTGTGAAGAGCAACGTTGAGCCCTGCTTCACGGAATAGCTCTGAGATAGAGCTAGCGATTCCAGCATGTCGAATTCCATCTTCTAGAACAACAACGCTCTTGTAACGCTGCGCCATTGAAACCAAGGTCTGCGGAAGCGGCTTGACCCAACGTGGATCGATAACTGTGACGCCAACGCCCTCACGGTAAGCCTGAGAAGCTGCTTCAACAGCGATAGCTGCCATTGAGCCGACGCTGACTAAGAGAACATCTGCACTCTCACCGCGATAGAGAACATCGATTCCATCACGTCTTTCAAAGGCTGGAATATCACTTTGCACTGCGCCCTTTGGGAAACGGATAAGAGAAGGCGCATCACTAATCTCTACAGATTCGCGGAGCGTTTCGCGCAAACGTGCCGCATCGCGTGGTGCTGCAACGTGAAGAGTTGGAACAATTCCGGTAAGCGCTAAATCCCAAATGCCGTGGTGTGACGGTCCATCATCACCAGTAATTCCAGCGCGGTCTAAGACAAAGGTAACTCCAGCCTTGTGAAGTGCTACATCGAGAAGTAATTGATCGAAGGCGCGATTAAGGAATGTGGAGTAGACAGCAACTACAGGATGCATGCCAGCGAAGGCGAGTCCGGCAGCGCTAGTGACTGCATGTTGTTCGGCGATACCGACATCGATTGTGCGATCCGGGAACTCTTTCTCAAACTTATCAAGACCAGTAGGCCCCAACATCGCAGCGGTAATGGCCACGATATCTTTACGAGTACGTCCTAAAGCGATCAGCTCATCAGCAAAGACGCTGGTCCAACTGGTGGCCGATTTGGACAGTGGCGTTCCTGTCTCAGGATCGACGACGCCCACTGCATGGAACTTCTCAGCTTCATCTGCGACTGCCGGCTTATGGCCACGCCCTTTTTCGGTGATGACATGAACGAGAACTGGCTCGCCAAATTCTTTTGCTTGAGTAAAGGCTCGCTCCATCGCAGCAATGTCATGCCCATCGATTGGACCCACATATTTCAACCCAAGATCTTCAAACATTCCCTGCGGAGCAACAATGTCCTTGATGCCCTTCTTCATGCCGTGAAGAGTTTCGTAGATAGGCGCACCGACAACAGGGGTCTTTGAGAGAACTTCCTTGCCCCAATCCAAGAATCGTTCATAGCCTTGGGTAACGCGCAGCGTTGAAAGATAAGTTGCTAGGCCACCAATAGTTGGTGAATAGGAACGTTCATTATCGTTAACGACAATCATCAAATTACGATCCTCGGCTGCTGCAATGTTATTGAGCGCCTCCCATGACATTCCACCGGTAAGAGCGCCATCACCAACAACGACAACAACATGGCGATCTGTCTGTCCGGTCAGAGTGAAGCCACGGGAGATTCCATCTCCCCAAGAGAGCGCAGTTGAGGCATGTGAGTTTTCAATGACATCGTGTTCGCTTTCGCGGCGGTTGGGATATCCGGCAATTCCACCTCGCTGGCGGAGTTGATCAAATTGGTTTGCGCGACCAGTAAGAATTTTATGGACGTATGACTGATGTCCTGTATCAAAGAGAATGACATCTTTTGGAGAATCGAAGGTGCGATGGAGCGCAATCGTTAACTCAACTACGCCCAAGTTGGGTCCTAGATGGCCACCTGTCTTTGAGACCTTGGTGATAAGAAATTGGCGAATCTCTTCAGAGAGCTCAGTGAGCTGTTCCGGGGTAAGCCCGTGCAGATCGTCCGGTCCGTTGAGAGATTCGAGCATAGGGTTCAGTCTAGATTAGCCACGCAGTTGGCGCAGTACGTACTGCATGATTCCGCCGTGGCGATAGTAATCCGCTTCGCCTGGCGTATCGATACGTACCTTGGCTTTGAAAACCTTATCCCCTGCGGTCACTGTGACCTCTTTAGGGATAGCGCCGCTATTGAGAGCTGTTACCCCAGCGATTGAAAATACTTCATCGCCCTTGAGGCCAAGTGTTTGCGCGGTTTCACCGTTAGCGAATTGCAATGGCAGAACGCCCATTCCAATCAAGTTAGAACGATGGATACGTTCAAAACTTTCTGCAATCACGGCACGTACACCAAGAAGCGCAGTTCCCTTAGCAGCCCAGTCACGTGATGAACCTGATCCGTATTCTTTGCCAGCGAGAATAACGAGAGGAACGCCAGCTGCTTGGTAAGCGACAGAGGCATCATAAATTGTGCTCTGATCGCCATTGCTCAAGAAGTTACGAGTAAATCCGCCTTCAACTCCATCAAGAAGTAAATTCTTGAGACGAATATTTGCAAAGGTACCGCGAATCATTACTTCGTGATTTCCGCGACGTGAGCCATAAGAGTTGAAGTCCTTGCGATCTACTCCGTGCGCTTCCAGATATTTTCCAGCTGGTGAATCTGCCTTAATATTTCCAGCAGGTGAGATGTGATCTGTTGTTACGGAATCGCCAAGAATCGCCAATACACGTGCGCCAGAAATATCCTTCACAGCTTCTGGTTGTGCCGGCATTCCTTCAAAATATGGCGGCTTACGGACATATGTTGATTGTGGATCCCATTCAAAAGTTTTTCCTGTTGGGGTATCAAGTGACTTCCAGCGGTGATCGCCTTCAAACACTGTCGCATAATCCTTAGTAAACATCTCAGATGAAATTGAGGAGTCAATCACTGCTTGAATTTCAGCAGCTGATGGCCAGATATCTTTCAAAAGAACTGGGTTGCCATCCTTATCGTTACCGAGTGAATCCTTTTCAAAATCATGATCCATCGTGCCAGCAAGTGCATAAGCAACTACGAGTGGAGGCGAGGCCAGATAATTCATCTTTACATCTGGGCTAATTCTTCCTTCGAAGTTGCGGTTACCTGAAAGAACAGCCGTTACAGCCAAGTCGTTCTCGTTGACCGCTTTGCTGATTTCAATAGGCAGAGGTCCCGAGTTACCAATACAGGTCACGCATCCGTAGCCGACTAAGTTAAAGCCAAGCGCCTCCATATATGGAGTGAGTTGAGCGCGATCGTAATAATCGGTAACGACCTTAGATCCTGGGGCCAGAGTGGTCTTCACCCACGGCTTGGAGGTAAGTCCCTTTTCAACCGCTTTCTTAGCAAGCAACGCTGCGCCAATCATCACTGAAGGATTAGAAGTGTTGGTGCAAGAGGTAATTGAAGCGATGACAACATCGCCATTCTTGATCGTGGTCGCCTTCTCCCCCACTTTAACTGGGTATGCGCTCTTTCCAGTTTTCTCAGTGAAGTAAGAAGGCAGAACCTTTTCAAATGCGCTCTTTGATGCAGTCAGAGAGATGCGATCTTGCGGACGCTTTGGTCCGGCGATAGATGAAACAACAGTAGAAAGATCGAGCTCGATATGTTCTGAGAAGCGAGGAGAGATAGCTGGGTCATGCCACATTCCCTGCGCCTTCGCATACTTTTCAACAAGCGCTACTTGATCTTCAGTGCGACCGGTCAGGCGCAGATAACGAAGGGTCTCTTCATCAATTGGGAAGATGGCACAGGTAGAACCATATTCCGGAGACATGTTTCCGATCGTGGTTCGGTTAGCCATCGGAACTGAGACGACTCCTGGGCCGTAGAACTCAACAAATTTGCCGACGACGCCATGCTTGCGGAGCATCTCAGTAATTGTCAGGGCCATGTCGGTCGCAGTTGTTCCGACTGGAAGTTCGCCAGATAATTTAAATCCAACGACGCGTGGAATGAGCATCGAAACTGGCTGACCTAGCAGTGCGGCTTCTGCCTCAATTCCGCCTACTCCCCAACCAAGAACACCAAGGCCGTTGACCATCGTTGTATGTGAATCTGTGCCAACGACTGTATCTGGATACGCACGAAGAACGCCTCCGACGGTACGAGTCATGACAACGCGAGCTAAGTATTCGATATTTACTTGGTGCACAATTCCAGTTCCAGGTGGAACGACTTTAAACTCATCAAAGGCGCCTTGGCCCCAACGCAAGAAGCGATAACGTTCGCGATTTCGCTCGTACTCAATATCTGTGTTCTTCTCGAAAGAATCTTTAGTGCCAAAGACATCCGCGATAACTGAGTGATCGATGACAAGTTCTGCTGGAGCAAGTGGATTGACCTTTGCTGGATCTCCACCTAGCTCAACAATTGCTTCGCGCATCGTTGCAAGATCTACAACGCAAGGAACGCCAGTGAAGTCCTGCATAACAACGCGGGCAGGGGTAAATTGAATTTCAGTATCTGGCTCGATGGATGGATCCCATTCGGCTAGCGCTTTAATGTGATCGACGGTGATGTTGGCGCCATCTTCGGTGCGCAAGAGATTTTCTAAAAGGATCTTGAGTGAGAAAGGAAGATCCTTTGCAGCTGCCAAAGTTGAGATATCGAAGATTTCATAATCTTTACCGGCAACAGAGAGGTTCTTCTTGGTACCGAGGGAGTTCTTACTCATCCCGAGCCTTCTTTCATAAGTATCTTGACGTCAAGATACCTTATCTAAAGTCAGGAGCGCAACACATTCGATGTGATGTGTCATAGGAAAGAGATCAAAGGCGCGTAACTGTTGGAGTGAATACCCGTGTTCGCGCAGGTATGAGACATCGCGCGCCAGCGCCGCCGGGTCACAGGCAACGTAGACAATCTTTCGCGGCTGCAGACGAGCACATTGCTCAACTACTTCCTTGCCCGCTCCTTCTCGAGGCGGATCAAGAACTATGACGTTGGCTTGGCTAAAGCGCGGCAGAATTTTTGCGACATCGCCTGTGTGGACAGTTACAACTGACTCTTCTGAAAAATTTCTACGAGCATCAGCCGTTGCGCTCTTGCTGCCTTCGACAAGATCGATTGCACCATCGCTTCCGACCTCCACGAGCAGCGCCGCCGTGAAGAGTCCTACTCCCCCATAGAGATCAAGTACATGATCTCCAGGAACTGCTTGGGCAAACTCTTTAACAACCTCTGTTAAAACTCGAGGCGCATCTTTATGGCTCTGCCAAAATGATTTCTGACTTACCTCCAATACTCTTCCGGCGACTTCATAGTGCGCCACATCTGGACCATCTGATGTTCTTACTGGTGTCTCTTCGCGAGTATTGGCAGTTGCAATCGTTCGTTCGCCAGTATTCGAAAGCGAGATCTCGATACGCTGATCACCTTTGGCGCCGCGTGCTGCTAGCTCTGCGAATTTCATCTCTGGGACAAGAATTCGACAATCATCCACCGGAGTAATCGAGTGGCTTCTGGCTTGATAAAAACCGAGCGCACCAGCCTTGGTCGTTACAGCAGTGCAACGGGTGCGCCACCCAAGAGGTCCTGCAACCTCCTCAACTTCTACAGAAACTTCCATTTTGGCGATACGAGAAAACTGTTCTGTGATGACATCACCTTTGAGCGCTCGTTGTCGATCTAGCGAAATATGTTGAAAGTCGCACCCTCCGCAGCCTTGGCGGTGCGCGTATCTGCAGGGAGCGGTGACGCGATCGGCGGAGCTGGTTTCAACTGAGATGACATCAGCGCGATTAAATGAAGAACCCACACTGGTAATTTCAATGGTGCAGACCTCATCTGGGATTGCGTGGCGCACAAAAATCACAGCGCCCTCATGGCGCGCAATAAAGTGCCCACCATGAGCGATTTTTTCAATTGTGACGGTAAAGCGGTCTCCAACGGATAAAGCTTTTCGACTGTGTGGAGACATAATGGCTAGCCTAGTAGTAAGTTAGTCCCGTGCACGTAGTAATCATGGGTTGCGGTCGAGTGGGATCCTCACTCGCAATTGAATTAGAAGCAGCCGGACATTCAGTTGCAGTCATCGATCAATCGAAGGAAGCTTTCCGTCGCCTCGGCCCAGACTTTAAGGGCCGCACTGTGGTCGGTGTTGGCTTTGACCGAGATACTCTGCTTGAAGCGGGCATTGAAGGCGCCGAAGCATTTGCGGCCGTCAGTAACGGTGATAACTCAAATATTTTGGCGGCGCGCGTAGCTCGTGAAAGCTATGGCGTTACCAATGTTGTGGCTCGTATTTATGACCCAGGGCGCGCAGAAATTTATCAGCGCCTCGGCATCCCAACTGTTGCAACTGTTATTTGGGCAACCGATCAAATCTTGCGTCGCATCGCACCAGGTGGTGCGCGTTCTGAGTGGCGCGATGCCACCGGAACCGTGCAACTCCTTGAAGTTCATCCTCACCTTGATTGGTATGGTCGCCCCATCACAGAGCTCGAAGCAGCCACAGAGGCTCGCGTAGCGTTTCTTACTCGCCTCGGCGAAGGACTTATTCCAGAACATCACACAGTTCTTCAAGATGGCGATCTAATCCATATGACAATTCAGGATGACAAGATGGCAATCGCTGAAAGCGCACTTACACAAGGGCCAGGGAATTAACCTATGAGAATTGCAATTGCCGGAGCTGGAAATGTGGGTCGAGCTATCGCTCGCGAACTTCTCGATAACGGCCATCAAGTTCTGCTGATCGACCGCGATCCAAAGGCGCTCAAGATTGATTCTGTTCCAGATGCAGAATGGTTGATGGCAGATGCCTGCGAAATTGCTGCTCTTGATAATGCCCAACTCAATAAGTGTCAGGTCTTAGTTGCAGCAACTGGTGATGACAAGGTCAACCTTGTGACGGCGCTCCTTGGAAAGACCGAGTATGGCGTGCCACGCGTGGTCGCACGTATCAACCACCCTAAGAATGAATGGCTCTTTGATCAATCATGGGGTGTAGATGTTGCCGTCTCTACCCCACGAATTATCGCCGCACTCGTTGAAGAAGCAGTGAGCGTCGGAGATGTAGTGCGTCTATTCTCATTTAGAAAAGGCCAAGCAAATCTTGTTGAAATTACACTTCCAGATACATCAATCTGTATTGGAAAGACTGTAGAAGAAGTAACGCTTCCAGATGATGCATCTCTTGCAGCTATTGTCCGCGATGGCCGCGTTATCGCACCGACTGCTAGCGATGTCTTTACCGCCGGCGATGAACTTCTCTTCGTTGCCTCTGCCGAAGCCGAAGATCAGATCAAGGGCTGCTTTATCGCTCAGTAGTATCTGTTCGCTCAGCCGGAATAGGTGGCGCGTTCTTAATAATCTGCCAGGACCCATATGCAGTTGCTAGAAAGAGCGGATAGCCCATTGCCAAATTAACTGTGCCCAAGAGATTCACATTTCCAGTTCTGTAAATCGGATACTGCACAGCGATTCGAGTAAAGAACATCGCCACCCAGAGCCAACTGGCCAGCATGTAGGCGCGCTTTCGCTCTGGATGGTTTCTCCACTTGAGATTTTCGCCAAGAATCGGTCCGAGCAAGAGACCGAGTATTGGCCATCCAGCTAAATTGGCGATGAGGTAGACGGTGCCGTAACCCAAGTTGGTCAGAAGCTTTGGAATATAGAGATCGCTGGCGTTACCAGTTCTGTTGGCAAACCAAGCACAAATCAATACTCCGATAAATCCACTTACTGCGTGCTGCACGGTATCGCGCATCGCCAAGCGCGTAATGGTAAGAATTGCTGAAACAGCGATAGATGCAAAGAGAGCGCTCTGCAACTCATCTGTAACATTGAAAACAATGAGGAAGATGATTGTTGGGATACCCGAATCAATCAGCCCCTTCTTTCCACCAAAGGCGCTGAGAACTTTCTCGCGATCTTCTTGTTGACTCATGCGCGCCCCGTTGATCCAAAGCCACCGATGCCACGGCCCGAACCAGGCAACTCTTCTACTTCGATAAATTCAGCGCGCTCAACTTTCTGGAAGACCAATTGTGCAATTCGATCACCACGTTTAAATGTGACGCTTTCGTGTGGGTCGTGATTAATCATGATGCACTGTAGCTCTCCACGAAAGCCAGCATCGACCGTGCCGGGTGCATTGACCATAGTGACGCCATGCTTTATCGCAAGACCTGAGCGCGGATGCACAAGTGCTACATAGCCATCTGGCAAGGCGATAGATATTCCGGTTGGAACTAGTGCGCGCTCCCCAGGTGCCAACGTTATATCGATACGAGAGACGATATCTGCCCCAGCATCTCCCCCCTTGGAATACTTCGGCAGCGGCAAGTCAGGATCTAACCGCGTAATCAAAACTTTGAGAGCGCTCATGGATTGATATCAAACTCTGGATCAACAAACGAGAGCAGCTCTGGGTTCTTACGCATAGTCTCTAGATATTCAGCTGGTGCGTTCTCGAGGAAGTGCTTCATTGGCACGATGACGAAGAGTGAGGCGGCACGAACTGCAATTTCACCATCTGGTCCACCGAGTCTGCCCTCTGCTTCGGAGTAAACCTTTCGATTTACTTGTCCGGTAATGCGCGCAGTAATGTGAAGGCGGGTTCCGATTGGAACTGGCTTGAGGAAGTCAGTTTCTAAACGAGCAGTCACAGCAGGTGCGCGAAGTAACCACATCAACTTTCCAAGCGCTTCATCGAAGGCAAGAGATAAGAGACCACCGTGTGCCAGCCCTGGTGCGCCTTGATGATTTTCTGTCACGATAAATTCAGCGGTGATATCGGCGCCCTCGCCAACGTGCGCTACAAGATGTAAGCCAGTTGGGTGTAGCTCTCCGCAACCAAAGCAATGTTTGAAGTGGGATGGGATTTGAGTTCCCGTTTCTGGTGATTGCGGGTGTCGCTCTGGAATGAGCGCCCCTTCAGGAGGCGTTGTACTGGGAACGCGACTCATGTAGCAAGGTTACTTCATGGAGTGCATAAGGAGAGAATTGCAAGATAACCTAGCGCGCATGGTCTTCCGCGAAGTGATTCGTCCCCCACTCTGGGTACTGGGCTTTATCTACTTCATGTTTCTCTCACTGGTTATCGCAATTTGGGCGGCGCTCGATAACCGCAGCGCGCTGATTTCATGGATTGCGGCCACTGTCGGGATTATCGCTATTGCAATTCATTGGCGTACCGAAATCACCCTCGATGACAAAGAATTACGAGTTGGAGCTGCTCATATAGAGATTAAGTATCTCAAAGAGGTAACTGCGCTCAGAGGCGAGGATATGCGCCGGATGCGCACTCGAGATGCCGATCCAGCTGCATTTCTATCGCTTGCATTCTGGATTCCGACAGGGGTAAAGGTTGTCCTGAACGATGACAGGGATAGCGTTCCTTACTGGTTGATCAGCGTAAGAAAATCCGAAGAACTTACGCGCACTCTTTACAGACTGCTTTAGCGCCTTCGCCCTTAGCAAGTTGTGTGATGTGATGGATCAAGAAGCATCGTGAACATGTAAATTCATCAACCTGTACTGGAACAACTCTGACGGCTAGCTGTTCGCCTGATAAATCTGCACCTGGAAGTTCAAGATTCTCTGCAGCTTCTGCTTCGTCCACATCAATCTGACCTGATTGCGCATCTACGCGCTTAGCCTTGAGTTCTTCTAACGATTCCTCATGAAGTTCCTCATCGGTCTTTCTGGGTGTGTCGTAATCTGTTGCCACTGCTCTCACCTCGCTTCCATTACTTGTGCCTTAACCTGCGCGAATAGTCGCGCATAGAGCGGCTCTATAGAGGTTACAACCCTCGGCGTGTCGCGTTTATTCCACCTTTGAGGTGGCAATTTCGATGGCTTTAGCCAATCCACCATCAACATACGCGTGAATCGCAGTTCCATGCGCCAAATGCTCTTCGCTCAAGATCTCTCCAGTTTCGTGGATAGCGCTGACCAAATCTCCTCGGTGGTACGGAATCACTGTCGAGATTTCAATCGCCGGATGTGGCAGCGATTTTTCAATTGCATGGACAAGGCCATCAATTCCAAACCCTGATCTGACAGAGAATGCATAGCTATTCGGTTCTTTACGCAGAATCTCCATAACAACATCAGGGCTAGCGATATCGACCTTGTTGATTGCGATAATTTCAGGGATATCTCCCCCACCAATCTCAGCAATAACCTGGCGAACGGCGCGTATCTGTTCAAAGGGATCAGGATGCGAACCGTCAACAACGTGCACAATCAAATCCGCTCCAGAAACTTCCTCGAGCGTTGATTTAAAGGCATCTACGAGCTGATGAGGAAGATGGCGGACAAAACCGACTGTGTCAGAGAGAGTGTAGACGCGCCCTTCAGTAGTTTCGCATTTGCGAACCGTGGGATCCAAGGTTGCAAAGAGTGCGTTCTCCACCAGCACTCCAGCACCAGTGAGCGCATTGAGAAGTGAAGATTTACCAGCATTGGTATACCCAGCAATGGCAACTGAAGGAATATTGTTACGTTTACGCTCTTGTCGCTTGGTATCGCGCGAGACTTTCATCTCAGCAATCTCGCGTCGTAGCTTTGCCATCTTGTCGCGAATTCTGCGTCGATCTGTCTCAATCTTAGTTTCACCAGGACCACGGCCACCGATACCTGCGCCCCCTGCAGCACGACCGCCTACCTGACGTGAAAGTGAATCACCCCAGCCGCGAAGACGTGGGAGTAGATATGCAATCTGCGCCAATTCAACTTGGGCTTTACCTTCTTTACTCTTGGCATGCTGAGCAAAGATGTCGAGAATGAGAGCGACTCGATCGACAACTTTGACCTTTAACTTCTCTTCCAAAGTACGAAGTTGCGAAGGAGAGAGCTCACCATCGCAGACCACAGTATCTGCGCCAGTTGAAACAACGAGTTGGCGTAGTTCGACTACCTTTCCTGAACCGATATAGGTAGCAGGATCAGGCTTATCTCTACGCTGAATCAAACCTTCTAATACTTCAGAACCCGCCGTCTCGGCAAGCGCCTTGAGTTCTGCGAGTGAATTCTCGGCCATCTCAGCGCTGCCTTCAGTCCACACACCTACAAGTACAACTCTCTCCAGCTGGAGCTGGCGATACTCAGCATCGGAGATATCTTGAAGTTCTGTTGAAAAACCTTTAACGCGACGAAGTGCGTGGCGATCTACAAGCTCTTGCTGAGAATCTTCTTGGTAACTATTTTCATCAGCATCGAAATCTGCCGCAGCGCGTGCTGATTCACGGAGCAGCTCATCAAATAACTTGTCGTAGCTATCTCCAGGGGTCGTCATTACGCCAAATACTTTGAGATGTTATGGTCTGCAATCAATACAGCAGGTCCAATCAGGGTTGCATTTGAGTGTCCATCGATATCAACAATCAAACGTCCTCCTGGCGGGTAGATGGTCCAACGGCTCGGCAACGTGCCACGAGTATGAAGAGTTGCAGCAAGTGCAACTGCGCAGGTGCCTGTTCCGCATGAACGAGTCTCACCACTGCCCCGTTCATAAACTCGCATACGTGCCTCGTTATTGGCCATGAGTTCAACAAATTCAACATTGACGCCTTCTGGATAAGAAGATCGTGGTGAAACAACCGGTGCTATTTCAAGTGAGCCTACTTTTTCCAGGCTATCGATGAAGACAACCGCATGTGGGTTTCCAACGCTGATGTTAAGCCCCGAGTGAGTCGCTCCATTGTGAGTTACTTCGATTTCTTCCATCTCATCAGTAACGTGCCCCATATTTACCGAGATATCTCCTTCAAGAGGAACACGTAAATGTTTAACGCCGGCGCGAGTATTGATAGCGAAGATACCCTCTGGCTGATGGCCTCGTTCTACTAAGTAGCGAGCCATCACTCGAATACCATTTCCACACATTTCAGCGCTCGACCCATCAGAATTGCTGTAATCCATAAACCATTTTCCATCGGGCTTAGTGGCTCGAATAAAACCATCGGCGCCGATGCCTGAGCTACGGTTGCAGATGGCAGCTATCTGAGTTGGGGTAATTGAATACTGCGAATCAGGGTCAAAGAGAATGACAAAATCATTTTCGGTTCCGTGGCCATATGTGGCGATTATCGGTGAACTCATCAGGCTAGGAGTTTATCTTTTCTAGGATGGTCTCGAGTCGAGGTTGATGTGTGGCTACCCATTGAATTCTTTGGTCACGAGAGAACCAGGTTTCTTGGCGCCGGGCATATTGGCGGCTAGCTCTCTTTGTCTCTTCCTTCGCTTCGTCTTCAGAGAGAGTGCCCGCGCGCATCGCCAAAATTTGCGCATACCCCAGAGCGCGCTGTGCAGTAGATCCGCGACGGATTCCTTGTGTAATGAGTTCATCTACTTCGGCGACAAATCCCTCTTCCCACATTCGATCCACGCGCAGATCAATACGTTCACGCAGATGCTCGCGATCCATGACCAAGCCAAACTGAAGCGCATCAGGAAAGCGTGAACTATCTTCACGGGGTAAGTTGGCAGTAAATGGCTTACCGGTAATCTCGATAACCTCGAGAGCTCTAATAATTCTGCGGATATTTGCGCGGTCAATGGCCAGCGCTGCTGCCGGGTCTAAGTCTTGCAAGCGCTCAAAGAGATAGTTGGCACCGAACTCTTCTCCCAATTTTTCAAGGTTGGCGCGAACCTGGGGATCTGTATCTGGAAAATTCAGGTCATCCAGGATTGCCTTGATGTAGAGACCAGTGCCTCCCACGATGATGGCGTGAAGTCCTCTGCTATGAATCTCGGCAATCGCACTTCGGGCGCGTTCTTGATACCAAGCGACGGTTGAATCTTCCGTGACATCTAGTACATCGAGCATATGGTGGGAAATATTTCGACGCTCAGCAACTTTTAACTTTGCGGTTCCTATATCCATTCCCCGATAGAGCTGCATTGAATCCGCGTTGATGATCTCAGCACCGATGCGCTCAGCGATATCCAGGGCGATGTCGCTCTTTCCAGTTGCAGTAGCACCGCAAATAACAATGACTTTACTCATGCTTAAGCGCGAACTTTTGGCATTCCCAAAGTAGTAGATGCAGGTGCGGTACGTGCTTGGTGTGCATCGCCCCCACGAGTGCGTGTTACTGAGATGGCATCGGCTAGCAGGTAATGTGCAGATGCTTCAGTAACCTTCACATCGACAATATCTCCAGGGCGAGCATCGGTATCTGCGCTGAAATGTACAAGGCGGAAATCTTCTGTCTTACCCGTCATTCGAGATTGCGCTTCATCTCGACGTCCCTCAACTTCTGAAACAAGTGCGCGATGCACGCTTCCGACCGCTGATTGATTTACTGCAAGCGAGATCTTCTGCTGGTGCTCATGTAGACGGGTATAGCGCTCTCCAACAATCTCTTCGGCTACTTGATTAGGCATAGCACCTGCTGGAGTGCCTGGTCTGATTGAATACTTGTAGGTGTATGCAGCTGCAAACTTTGCTTGAGTGGTCAGATCGAGTGTTGCCTGGAAATCTTCTTCAGTCTCCCCTGGGAATCCAACGATGATATCCGTCGTAATCATCGCCTCTGGCATCGCGTCTCGTACTCGCTCAAGAATCCCCAGATACTTATCGGTGCGATACGAACGACGCATGCTCTGCAGAATTGAATCCGAACCAGATTGAAGCGGCATGTGAAGATGTGGCATGACATTGGCTGTCTGCGCCATCGCTTCAATAACATCATCTGTGAAATCACGTGGATGCGGCGACATAAAGCGGACCCGCTCCAAGCCTTCAATCTTGCCGGCCTCGCGCAATAGATTGGCAAAGGCGCCTCTATCGCCGAACTCAACGCCGTAAGCATTGACGTTCTGGCCAAGTAGAGTAATTTCGATAACGCCTTGATTAACCAGCGCTCTCATCTCGGTCAAGATATCTGCAGGCTGGCGATCTTTTTCAACACCTCGAAGAGTTGGGACGATACAGAAAGTACAGGTGTTATTGCATCCCACTGAGATTGAGACCCAGGAAGTAAATGCTGAGAATCTGCGCGCAGGCAAGGTGGATGGGAAGTGTTCGAGAGATTCCAGGATCTCAATCTGCGCTTCCTCCTCGATGCGGGCGCGCTCTAGCAGCACAGGTAGCGAACCCACGTTATGAGTTCCAAAGACCACATCGACATACGGGGCTTTCTTGAGAATAAGTGATTGATCCTTCTGAGCAAGACATCCGCCCACTGCAATCTGCATCCCAGGATTCTTCTTCTTGATGGGAGCTAAGAAACTAAGGTTTCCGTAGAGTTTGTTATCTGCATTTTCACGGACTGCGCAGGTGTTAAAGACAACGATATCTGCCTGATTTCCTTCTGCGACAGGAAGATAACCTGCTTCATCTAAGAGACCAGCGATTCTCTCGGAATCGTGCACATTCATCTGACACCCGTAGGTTTCAACGAGATATGTGCGAGTCATAAGACTCATCTTATTTCAGGTCTAGTTGGTGATGCGAATTGGTGCGATGCCGCGAGCAATCTGACGCTCGAAATGGACCTCGCGCTTGTCGTTAAAGACCGCAGCAGCCTTGTAAGTCTCATCCATAAATGCTTTGAGTTCATCGCGAGCCTTAAGGCCATCACCAGAGAGATCTTCTCTCTCAAAAACTTTCCACGCACGCAACACTGGCGCCACAACATCATCTAAGTGCTGCTGAAGGTCATAGATTCCAGCTAAGGCAATCTGAACAGCCTTACGACCAAAGCCAGGCATATTGGCGCCCGGCATATCGAAGTTTGTTACAACATCTGCAATTGCACGCATGGCCGCATTCGGTTCCATATCAAGAGCTGCAGAGAGAGTGTTGCGATAAAAGAGCATATGTAAGTTTTCATCGAGCGCAACGCGCTGCATCATATTTTCGGCAATGGGATCGTCAGAAAGCTTTCCAGTATTACGATGTGAAATACGTGTTGCCAGTTCCTGGAAAGAAACATACGCGATTGTGTGCAACATATCGTTTTCATATGGTGTTTGGTAACCCAGAGACATATGAGCCATACGAAGATCTTCAAGCTGATATGGATCGACTCCACGGGTAGCCATCAAGTAATCGCGAATTACAATTGCGTGGCGCGCTTCTTCTGCCGTCCAGCGTTCAATCCAGTTTCCCCATGCGCCATCACGGCCCATAGAGATAGCAATCTCAGTGTGATAGCTCGGTAAGTTATCTTCGGTGAGCAGGTTAAGTACAAGAGAATCTTGTGCCACTGGAGTCAGACGTGAATCTTTAGCTTCCCAAGCATCGCCGTTGAGCGGACCTGCGTAATCGCGCCCCTCGGACCATGGGACATACTCATGGGGATACCAATTCTTCTGAACTGAGAGATGGCGCTCGAGCTCCACAGCGACAACTGGCTCGAGATCTCGAATCAAGCGTGATTGGATTTGTGCTGACTCTTCGCTCATACCTGCAACAGTACGGCAGTGACTTTGTTACTTACGAGTTATAAATTATCTTTCGCGCGTTTTTGAGCCTGTTCTGTGCGCCATTTCGCAATCTCAGCGTGATTACCGCTTAGTAAAATCTCGGGAACTGAGATTCCGCGCCACTCTTGCGGTTTAGTGAAGTTTGGATATTCAAGATATCCCTCGCTGTTATGTGACTCTTCAGCCAGCGATTCTGGATTTCCAAGAACGCCTGGAATCAGTCTGGTGATTGCTTCAATCATCACCATGGCTGCTACTTCTCCGCCACCAAGGACATAGTCGCCGATCGATGCTTCATGGACTCTGATGTTTCGTGCTTGAAACTCTGGTTGTGAGTAATACTGGCGAATGCGATCATCGATTCCTTCATATCGCCCACATGCAAAGATCAATTGGGTTGAAGATGAGAAGCTAGCGGCAATCTTCTGGTTAAAGCGCTTTCCTGCAGGAGTCAGAATGATGATCTCTGCCCCATCCTCAATGATCGAGTCAATTGCCTGCGCCCAAACCTCAGGAAGCATGACCATGCCCGCTCCGCCACCGTACGGAGTGTCATCTACAGTGTTGTGGTTATCGTTGGTGAAATCTCGCAGATTATGAACGTTAATCTCGACAATTCCCGAACTCTGCGCCTTGCCTAGAAGTGAAAGGTTAAGCGGTGCTAAATATTCAGGAAAGATTGAGATGACATCGATCTTCACTTGATCTCTCCTTCAATTTCAGGTGGAATGACAACCAAGCGGCGAGCCGAAATATCTACTATTGGAACAAGTTGGCGGACAAAGGGAATAAGCGTTTCGCCAGACTCTGACTTAATCACCAAGACATCTTGGCCTGGAAGATTGAGAACTTCTGTTACCTCTCCAAATTCATCGCCATCGACGAGATACGCCTTACAGCCGATGAGTTGAAGGACGTGATAATCATCTTCATCAACCCCTGGCGCATTGATATCTACATCTGCATATAGAAGTTCATTACGTAGCGCCTCAATTGAGTTGCGATCTTCAATGCCATCAAAAGCCAGTAAGAGAATTCCATTATGCACACGTGCAGAAGCCACGGTGAGATTACCGTGGCTTTCTGTCTCTAGAACTGCGCCGATAGCAAAGCGATCTTCTGCTTCGTCTGTACGGACTTCGATAGTAGCTTCACCCAATATTCCGTGAGCTTTACCGATGCGGCCCACGTTTAATTTCATGGGTTGAAGAAAAGTTAGCGAACCTCGTCGGTATCGATGAGATCGACGCGAACGGTGCGACCTGCAAGAGCGCTTACGACTGTGCGAAGCGCCTTTGCTGTGCGACCGTTACGACCGATTACCTTGCCGATATCTTCAGGATTAACGCGCACTTCGAGCGTGGTGCCACGACGGTGCGTCTTCTCCTTCACATTGACATCGTCAGGGTTATCAACGATTCCCTTTACGAGATGTTCGAGAGCTTCATCAATCATTATGCGCTTGGAGTTTCTTCGCTGGTGTCCGAGGCTTCTACTGAGATTGCTTCGTCCGAGGTTCCAGCTGAAGTTGTGTCTTCGGCAATTTGTTCTGTAACAGCAGGTGTCTCTAGCTCAGCTGTTTCAGCTGCAGGAGCTTCCGCGACTACAGGAGTTTCAACAGCAGGTGCTGCCTTAGCAGCCAACTTCTCTTGCGCCTTCTTCTTCATTGTTGTCGCGCCTTCTGCAGGTTCTGCAGCGGCAGCCTTAACAGCTGCTTCGTAGGCAACGCTCTTGTGTGGCTTAGGAGCTGCAACCTTAAGAGTGCCTTCTGTTCCTGGAAGACCCTTGTGCTTCTGCCAATCGCCAGTCACCTTAAGAAGAGCCTCTACAGCCTCTGAAGGTTGTGCACCAACACCGAGCCAGTACAGAGCGCGCTCTGAATTAACTTCGATGATTGATGGTTCTTGCCCTGGAACGTAGCGACCAATCTCTTCGATTGAAAGTCCGTTACGAGCCTTGCGTGAATCTGTGACGACAATGCGGAAATAAGGTGTGCGAATTTTTCCCATGCGCATTAAACGAATTTTTGTAGACAAAGAAGTAGTGCTCCTAAAAAAGTGTGTCGATCCGCAACTGCTACAGCGGGGTGCGTAGCGATGAGGTCCAACTGTGGATTGGGTTGTTACCGGGGTAGAGGGCCCTGTAACAGGTGGCTAATCTTGCCAGTTACGCTCTCAATCCGGAAATTGGCAGGAAATCAGCCGTTCTCCAGCGCTCGTTTAGCGGGGTTTCCCGACTTCGACTTCTTCTTCTGAATCGGCGCCGCTTTCTTGGGAGCTGGCGGCAGCCCAGGCATGCCAGGAGGAAGAGCCATACCCCTAGCCATATTCATATTGGGCATCCCCCCACCATTTCGCATCTGCTTCATCATCTTCTGCGCCGCCGTGAATTTATCGACGAGGGCATTTACATCAGAAACTTTTCGACCTGAACCGAGTGCGATACGGGCACGGCGCGAGCCGTTAAGAACTTTAAGATCGCGACGTTCTAGTGGCGTCATTGATTGCACAATCGCTTTCGTGCGCGTGATCTCTGATTCATCAAAGTTATCAATCTGCTTCTTCATCGCACCAGCTCCTGGAAGCATTCCCAGTAGCTTGCCCATCGATCCCATCTTCGACATTGCCTCGAGCTGCTCGAGGAAATCATCGAGCGTGAAATCTTCTCCAGCTGCAAATTTATCCTCTAACTTCTTTGCCGAGTCACCATCAAAGGCTTTCTTGGCTTGTTCTGCCAAGGTGGCAACATCGCCCATTCCCAAAATTCGAGAGGCCATACGCTCGGGATAGAAGATATCGAAGTCTGAGATCTTCTCGCCGGTGGAAGCAAACATGATCGGTTTGCCTGTAAGAGATGCGATAGAAAGCGCAGCTCCACCACGTGCATCACCATCAAGCTTTGTAAGGACTACGCCATCGAAACCAACGCCGTCTTGGAAGGCTTTAGCAGTACGAACGGCATCTTGACCGATCATTGCATCCACAACAAAGAGAATCTCTTGCGGTGAGACAGCATCACGAATAGCGATGGCTTCTTGCATCAACTCTTGGTCAACACCTAAGCGTCCTGCAGTATCGACAATCACCATGCTGTGTAGTTTTGATTGTGCAAACTTGATTCCATCTTGTGCAACTCGTACTGGATTGCCTACGCCATTTCCAGGTTCGGGAGCAAAGACCGGCACTCCAACAGATTGCCCAACAACTTGCAATTGATTGACTGCATTGGGGCGCTGTAAATCTGAGGCGATCAGAATTGGTGTTTCGCCTTGGTCTTTATAGAACTTAGCCAACTTGGCGGCAAGCGTTGTCTTACCGGCACCCTGCAGACCAGCCAACATGATGACTGTTGGTGGATTCTTTGCAAAGCGGATGCGCCGCGCTCCCCCACCCAGAATTTCGGTGAGCTCTTGATTTACAACATCAAAGATTGCTTGCGCCTGATTCGTACCTGCCTGCAAAGTCGAAAGTAGCGCCAGAGATTTCTCTTGGACTTTTTCAGTGAAATTCTCAACAACTTCTAGCGCAACATCGGCTTCCAGGAGAGCAGATTTGATATCTGCAATAGCAGCATCGATATCTTTCTCAGAAATCTTGCCCCGAGAGCGCAGCGCTCCGAAGGCGCCGGCAAACTTGCTAGAAAGTGACTCAAACATAAGAAGCGCAGTCTACTTCAGTGCCAAGCGCAATCTTTCTGCTACTTCATGAGCCCTTTCTGGCGTAAGTGGTCCCCCATTAATCTCTGTGACATACAAGGTATCGATTGCTTCAGCGCCAAGTGTAGTGACGATGGCTGAGCGGATATCGATATTGCTCTTTGTGATTGTGTCCCCAATTCCAAAGAGAAGAGCGGGTCTATCGTGGCTGCGTACTTCAATAATCGTCGCATCCGTTGCTGCATCGAGGAAAGTCTCTACTACGGGCGCTGGCACTGGGATTGTGGGCAGTTGCGCATAAGCGTCAATACGATCTGCGATTCTCTGTGCCAACGAACTCTTGCTGGCCAGCGCATCAATAAGTTCTCGATGCAGGATCTTCTCTGTGAGTGCTGGAGCATGAGGGTCAGGAATGACAATCCATTCCATGACAGCAGATGCACCATGTGATTTAGTTCGAGCAGAACGCACATCGAGTCGAAGGAGATTGAGCACGCCAGCGACAGTCGAAAGCAGCCCAGGCTTATCGCTGACGACAATCTCAATTGCGTAGAGATTTCCTCTGTCATCGATAGTGACAGTTAACTCTCCTAGTTCAGCCTTCGTTCTCTGCTCAGGGCTCAACTCTGGTTGTTGCGCGACCGTGTTATCGGTCAGAGCGCTTGTCACTCTGGCAACCAGGTCTGCAACTAGAGATGCCTTCCAATCAGTCCAAGCCGCCCTGCCGGTTGCTTCACCGTCAGCGATGCTCAGTGCATGCAATAGCTCAAGAGTCTGCAGATCTGGGATGACTTCAAGAACTGATGCAATCGTTGCCGGATCATCTAGATCGCGTCTTGTTGCTGTCGCTGAAAGCAGTAAGTGCTGCTTCACAAGTACCTTGATAACGGCGATATCGGATTCAGAGAAACCGATACGTGCTGCAATCGGAGCGATGAGCCGTTCACCGCGTTCGGAATGATCTTCCTCGCTACCTTTTCCGATGTCATGGAAGAGAGCGCTAAACAACAGTAAGTCAGGTCTATGAACTTGTCGCGTGAGAGCCGCCGCATGAACTGCTGTCTCAACCATGTGCCTGTCGACAGTATGCCTATGTAAAACATTGCGCTGAGGTAGTGAGCGAACGCTCTTCCATTCGGGAATCCAATGAAAAATAATCTCCTCTTGGTCTAGCGCTTCAAAGATCTGGACCATGGCAGAACCTGCACCGATTAAGGAGATGAGATTTTCACGCGCTTCACGTGGCCAAGGGTTGGGAAGCGCACCGATGCCTTTATTTAAACTTTCACCGAGTCGCGCAAGCGAGTCCATTGAGATTGGTAGGCCAAGCTGTGCGGCAGCCGAGGCTGCTCTTAAGCCGATTACCGGATCAAGTGCAAAATCTGCATCTGGACTAATTACCACTTCGCGATTTGAAACTGAGATATCGCGCGAGATCGTTGTCGACCGAACCTTCTTGAGAAACCTGCCCGCTCCATCTTTGCCTTTATGAGCCAGGCGATACCAAGTGGAATCGAGGATGTAATCCACAGTTCGCGCTGCTTGCGCAACATCGCTCATTAAGAGATCGGCATCTTGATAACCCAGAATTTCTGCAACTTGATCCTGTTCTTGAAAGAACAATCTATCTTTGTCGCGCCCACTCACTAGATGGAGCACCTCGCGCACATTCGCCAGCAGTGATTCTGCGACGCTGATTTTTTCCATTGGTACTGCAATTGCATGAGATCGTTCGAGCGCTCGTAACGCCGTGATATCTCGTAGACCGCCGCGGGCTTCTTTCAAATCTGGCTCGAGCAGATAAGCCAGTTCGCCCGCTCTCTGATGGCGCTCCAAGAGAGATGCTTGTAGCTGCGGTAGACGAGTTTTGGAGTTCTTGCGCCACGACTCTAGAGAATCTACCTGAACGGCTGCCACCAAATCAGCGCTGCCGCAAACTAGACGTATATCAAGAAGACCAAGTGCCACCTTTAAATCTGACTCTGCAGCCTCTCGCATTTCAGAGCGGGTTCGAACCGAGTGATCTACTTTGATGGCACGTCCTGAAATCTTCTCATCCCAGAGCGGGTAAAGGATTTTGTTTACTAGCTCTGATAACTCCTGTGCTCGATAAGAGCCAGAATGGATAATGACGATATCTAAATCTGAACCTGGAGATAGTTCGCCGCGGCCGAAACCTCCGACCGCGGCGATAGCTACCTCGAGTGGATGAGCGCCACTTTTTTCGAATAGAGATGTCAGAAGTCGATCGCCCTCGTTTGATCGAGCTCGTCTCTCTCTAGTTCCCACAGCGCTCATCCTATTTTCTTTAAATCGCGTCAGGACCCTTCTCGCCAGTACGAACGCGAACTACTTGATCTACAGGAGTCGTCCAGACTTTTCCGTCTCCGATAGAACCTGTTGATGCAGCTTTGACAATGACATCGACTACTGAATTAGCGTCTTTGTCATCGACAAGTACTTCCAGGCGAACCTTTGGTACTAGGTCAACTGTGTATTCAGCGCCGCGGTAGACCTCTGTATGTCCACGCTGACGTCCGAAGCCACTTGCTTCCGAGACTGTCATACCGGTGATTCCTGCAGCTTGAAGGGCATCCTTCACATCATCTAACTTAAACGGTTTGAGAATTGCAGTAATTAACTTCATCTCTATGCCCCCTTTGAAGCGCCAGAGACGCTCCCTTGTGTGTTATCAGTGAGTTCGTAGCCTCGTTCTGCATGAACTGCCAGATCGATTCCTGAGATTTCATCATCTCTTGAGATGCGGAATCCCATCAGTAAGTCAATTACCTTAGCGATTATGAGAGTCATGATGAATGAGTAAGCAAGGACAGCAACAACGCCTGTGATTTGCTTTACAAGCTGCTCAGTGCCTCCCCCGTTGAATATACCTACCTCAACTCCGACAAATCCGATCATCACTGTTCCAACAATGCCGCCAACAAGGTGCACTGCAACAACATCGAGTGAATCATCGAATCCGAAGCGGAATTTGAGTCCTACCGACATTGCGCAGAGCGCACCGGCAACTACTCCGATTATGAGGGCGCCACTTGCAGTCACCGCAGCACATGCAGGAGTGATTGCAACAAGTCCGGCAACAACACCAGATGCTGCGCCCAGGCTTGTTGCGTGGCCGTCACGCACCTTCTCTACAACTAACCATGCAAGTACAGCAGCTGCTGTTGCTCCAATGGTGTTGAGAAGAGCAAGACCTGCAGTTCCATTTGATGCAACCGCAGAACCTGCGTTGAAACCAAACCATCCAAACCATAGAAGAGCTGCGCCCAACATTACGAGCGGAAGGTTATGTGGTCTCATTGGGGATCTTCCAAACCCAACTCGCTTTCCTAGAATTATTGCAACTGCTAGACCTGCAGCACCAGCGTTAATGTGAACAGCGGTACCACCAGCAAAGTCGATAGCTCCTAAATCATTAGCTATCCATCCACCAGTTTCTGCAACAAAATCATCGAATGCGAATACCCAGTGTGCGACTGGGAAGTAGACGAGAGTTGCCCACACTCCAGCAAAGACCATCCAGGCTCCAAATTTCGCACGATCTGCAATCGAACCTGAGATAAGAGCGACAGTGATCGCTGCAAAAATTCCCTGGAATGCGATAAACACTGCTGCAGGAATTGTGCCAATGAGAGCGCCAGAGTTATCTAACCCCTTTAAAAAGAGAAATTCAGTGACATCTCCGATGTAACCATTTCCACCTACAGAATCACCAAAGACCATCGAGAAACCAAAGATGATCCAAAGTGTAAAGACTACGGCGAGTGCGCCGAATGACATCATCATCATGTTAAGCACGCTCTTCACTCGAACCATGCCGCCGTAAAAGAGTGCAAGACCTGGAATCATGAGCGTGACAAGGCCAGCGCTCATCATCATCCAGGCTGTATCACCTGCGTTGAGAACATCCATATTCATTCCAATCAAGAAAGGTACTGAACTCACCATTGAGATGGGGTAAAGGTGCCGTTGCAGGGTTACAGGCAGTGGCGAGGCAGGTTAAGAAGCGGTCACAAAAAGGTGCGCTTTGTTACAAGTGAGTTACGCCCAAGCCCGAAAGCTAGGCGAGAAGTCCCTCGATATAGCTATCGGGCTCAAAGGCTGCGAAGTCGCCTTGGCCTTCACCTGTGCCAATGAATTTGATGGGGATATCAAGCGCGCTCTCGATTGCTAGGGCAACTCCCCCACGTGCGCTGCCATCGAGTTTGGTAACAATGAGACCAGTTACATCAACGGCTTCACTGAAAATTTTTGCTTGCGCCAATCCGTTCTGTCCAGTTGTTCCATCGATTACCAAAAGTACTTCAGTGATCGGAAGTACTTTTTCAACCACTCGTTTAACTTTGCCAAGCTCTGCCATTAAATCATTTTTGTTGTGAAGGCGACCGGCTGTATCAATGATGAGGTAGTCGCACTTGAGATCTACTGCGCGCTTTGCGCTATCGAAGGCGACAGCTGCAGGTTCTGCACCTTCTTTGCCACTAATAACTTCAACGTTGATGCGCTCTCCCCATGTCTGCAGTTGAGCAACTGCTGCAGCGCGGAAGGTATCTGCAGCTCCCAGCACGACCGAATTTCCTGATGACTTGAGAGAAGTTGCCAACTTTGCAACGGATGTAGTTTTTCCCGTTCCATTAACTCCCACAACCAGGATCACCTTCTGTTCGCCACCCGAAACAAGTGCTCGTTCGCGCTGTGAAAGTTTGGAACGAAGAATCTCTTTTATTGCGCCTTCTGCATCATCACCGCGCATCTTCTTGGCAGCTTCGAGGAGTTCGCCCACAAGATTGGGCCCTAAATCTGAGGCGAGCAGTTCAACCTCAATCTCTTTCCAATCAAGAGCAGATGCAGTTGAGGTGCCACGTACCTTGGCAATTAATCGATTGAAAAGACCCATGGCAAATCTAAAAGCTAAGCAGTTTCAGATTCACGCAAACGTTGCGAAATAACTTCAGTGACGCCATCTCCGCGCATCGTTACGCCGTAGAGCGCATCTGCGATCTCCATGGTGCGCTTCTGGTGGGTAATGATGATGAGCTGAGAGCTCTCGCGCAGCTCTTCGAGGATAGTAAGAAGGCGCCCAAGGTTTACATCATCGAGCGCTGCTTCGACTTCGTCTAGAACGTAGAACGGGCTTGGGCGTGACTTAAAGATTGCAACAAGCATCGCAACCGCTGTGAGCGATTTTTCTCCACCAGAGAGAAGAGAAAGTCGCTTGACTCTCTTTCCAGGTGGGCGAGCTTCAACATCCACACCGGTATTGAGCAAGTCATCAGGATTGGTAAGAATCAACTTTCCATCTCCGCCTGGGAAGAGGCGAGCAAAGATATCTTTGAAGTGCTCTGCTACATCTTCGTAGGCTTCCATGAAGATTTGCTGAACGCGATCATCTACTTCCTTGATGATGTCGAGGAGATCCTTCTTTGTGCGCTTTAGATCTTCTAGCTGTTCTGCCAAGAACTTAAGGCGTTCTTCTAGCGCGTTGTACTCCTCAAGCGCGAGTGGATTAATCTTTCCAAGAAGAGTGAGCGAACGTTCTGCCGAAGCAAGTCGCTTCTCTTGTTGATCGCGGCGGTAAGGAATTAGCTCTGTAGCAACTATCTCGCCTGTTTCAGTTTCAATGAAGGTAGGAACATCGTTATTTGGACCGTACTCTCCAATGAGAGTAGGGATATCAATGCCAAGCTCCTCAACGGCCTTGGTCTGCAGCGCTTCAACACGCATCCGTTGTTCGGCGCGAGCAATTTCATCTCGGTGCACACTTGATGTGAGTTGATCCAACTCTTGCGTCAGTTCACGGCTGCGTGAGCGAACTGTGAGGGTCTCACCTTCTCGCTCAGTGCGATTGGCTTCTAGGCGTGCACGTTCAGTTGAAGCCTTTGCAATAGAACGTTCGATATGGATAAGTGCTTCATAAGCTGCTTCAGCTATTGCTTGTGAGATTACAGCTCCACGCGCACGAGCGCCGCGTCGCGAAACGGCACGTTCTGATGCTTCACGTTCAGCTCGTGCAGAATCTTCTAGCGCCTGTGCCCGCGCTGCAATTGAAGCAACTCGCTCTTCTGAGGTACGAACGGCAAGTCGCGCTTCAACTTCGGCAGTTCGAGCGCTCGAGACCTGATTGCGAAGAGATTCGGCTTTGGAGTGATCAGGTTCTGCAATATCTCCGTGTTGCTGTAATTGATTTGATGCGATTGAGAGTTCATTCTCATCCCGCGCCTTGGCAGAAGTCGCATCGTTAATTGCAGTTGTTAAGCGATCTACTTCAGCGGTTGCCGACTTTATATTCTGACCAGATACAGCAAGTTGTTCGGTCAGCGCTGCAATGCGGGCATCGGATTCGTTGAGCTTAGCTAGAGCTGCATCAAAGAGGTTCTGCTTGGCCTCAAGTTCAGTTGCTGCTGCTGAGATTTCAAACTTAAGGCGATCGCATGTGTGGGTGAGTTCTTCAAGCTTCTTGGCCAGATCGGTAATGAGGGCTTGAATCTCAATGAGGGAAGTCGAAGATGCCGATCCTCCACGCGCACGCTGGGATGTAATGATGTCGCCATCACGGGTTACTACGGTGACACCGCGATGCGCCCCCAAGATGTTCTGAGCATCGCGTGGATTCTCTGCGACGACTGTCTGTGACAGGAGCGCAGAAAGTAGCTCTGAGATCTGTGATGAACGGACATGGTTCAAAAGCGAAGTCAGGCCTGCAGGAGTAGATGGCGCTGCGTTCTGTCCCGGTTCGTAGACAAGAACATCTGCCTGGCCAAGATTTTCACTGCGTAAAACTGTAAGCGCGCTGACAGCTGAAGAGAGATCGCGAACCACAATTGCATCGGCAAGTTGTCCAAGAGCCGCGGCCGTTGCAGCTTCCCATCCCTTATCAATTTCAATAAGAGATGCAATGGATCCAAGAATTGAGACACCACGTGAATCGCGCAGGAGCGCTGTTGCTCCATCGCGCGAATTGGATGTTAGCTTCATTGCATCTAGCTTTGATTCAACAGAGTTTCTTTCGCGATCTGCAGCTCGCTCAGCATCGACTAGGTCGGCATGAGTCTTCTTCGCTTGATCAAGTGCGTTCTTTGCACTTTCAAAATGAGAGTCCAGACCGAGTTCACCAGCATCTGCATTGGCGATCTCCATCTCAAACTGCGCGTAATCTCGCTTTGCAGCATCGACCCGGCTTTGGGCTTCATCGCGCGCTGATGTCAATCGAGAAATCTCTTCAGTGATTGCTTCTAGGCGAGCTGCCAAAGATTTAATGTGGCCTTCCTGGCGAGCAGTGCCTTCTCGTTGATCAGCGAGTGCACGAAGAGCTGCAGCGATTGTGTCTTCTTCACCCTTGAGCGCTGCCTCAGCTGCAATCAAAGAGCTGCTGGAAGTTGCCAATAAATTCTGCGCAGTGACTACATCAGCGCGCAATTGAGCTTCTTCGGCGCGAAGTGTCGCTGCCTCTTCTTCTAGAAGTTGTGGATCGCGCCCAGCGCTGCGCGCTTCTTCAGCCTCTTCAGCTAAGAATCGTGAGCGTTCCTGAGCAAGTGATTGGGTACCGCGGAACTTTTCGCGTAGCGCACTTAATGAATAGAAATTTTCTTGTGCCTTGATAAGAAGTGGGCTTTCGAAGGCAGATTGCGCATCGAGCTCTTCTTCGCGGCGTCGAACTGATTCAAGCTCGCCTTCGACCAGAGATCTACGTTCACGCAGCGCGTTTTCATCTGCAACTTCAGCATCGAGAGTCTTGGAGAGAGCGATGTAATCATCAGCAAGAAGTCGGAGCTTGGCATCGCGTAAATCAGCCTGAATCGTCGCTGCCTTCTTGGCAACTTCGGCCTGCTTGCCTAGAGGGCGCAGTTGCCTACGGAGCTCAACAGTGAGGTCGTTGACGCGCGCCAAGTTAGCTTGCATTGAATCTAACTTGCGGATCGCCTTCTCTTTACGCTTGCGGTGCTTAAGAACTCCCGCTGCTTCCTCGATAAATCCTCGACGTTCTTCTGGCGTTGCCATCAAGATGGCATCGAGCTGACCTTGACCAACGATGACGTGCATTTCGCGACCAATACCCGAGTCACTTAACAACTCTTGAATATCTAGAAGGCGTGATGCTTCCCCGTTAATCTGGTATTCGCTCTGACCATTGCGGAAGAGGATGCGCGAAATTGTGACTTCGGTGTAATCAATAGGAAGTGCGCCATCGGTATTGTCGATAGTTACCGCAACTTCTGCGCGGCCAAGTGGTGCGCGTCCAGAAGTTCCGGCAAAGATGACATCTTCCATCTTGCCACCGCGAAGTGACTTGGCGCCTTGTTCACCCATTACCCAGGTGAGCGCATCTACAACGTTTGATTTACCAGAACCATTTGGACCGACCACGCAGGTGATTCCAGGTTCAAGGCGAAGAGTGGTCGCTGATGCAAAGGATTTAAATCCTTTGAGGGTGAGCGACTTCAAATACACGCGGTAAACCTATCGGTAGGTGCGCCATTGGTATAAAAGCGACTCGTATCAAGTTGAACTTGAGGGTTTACTCTATTTCGCTACGTAAAATTTCAAAGGAAGCGCGGGCTGCTGATTGTTCGGCTTCTCGCTTACTTTTTCCCGAACCTTCTGCAATATGAGTACCACCTACAACAGCGATAGCGGTAAAACTCTTATCGTGATCTGGACCAGTTTCAGAGACCTGGTATTCCAACGTTCCCTTTCCGAGGGAGGCGACTAATTCCTGTAGCGCTGTCTTTCCATCAAGGCCTGCACCTTTGGCCATCGCACTTTCAAGGGTTTCTTTGATGAGTTTATTGACGACGATTGATGTCTGCGCAAAACCAGATTCGAGATAAACCGCACCAATAAGCGCCTCGAGAGCATCGGCTAAAAGTGAGTTCTTATCGCGGCCATTGGTGACTTCTTCACCTTTGCCCAGTCGGATGTACTGGCCCAGTTCAAGTGTTCGAGCAATATCTGCGAGCGCGCGCATATTGACGATTCCTGAGCGGAGCGGAGATAAACGACTCTCATCTAAATCTGGGTACTTGATATAGAGCTCTTCGGTAACAATCAGTCCAAGAACTGAGTCGCCGAGAAATTCCAAGCGTTCATTGGTTGTGGAAATTCCAGTTTCATAGGCGAAAGACCTATGGGTAAAGGCCAACTCGAGCACTTCAGGAGAGAGTTGAACTCCTAATTGCTCAAGAAGTTTTGAGTACAGATCAGACCTCGAGAACCTGACGGCGGTTATATGTTCCGCATGTTGGGCACGCTACGTGGTTGAGCTTTGGTTGCTGGCATTGCGCACAAGTTGAGATTGCTGCCGCTGTTGTCTTCCACATGCTGCGACGTGAACGTGTCTTCGAACGAGACATCTTTCGCTTTGGTACTGGCACGGTAATCGTCCTTAATCTTCAAAGGACCTTAATGGGCCCTAAATCGCTATGGCGCTAAGTATCGCTTATTTCTCTTGATTGCCAAAATCGGCTGGTTTTTCAAGCAGGGAGGCCAGCCCTGACCAACGTGCATCGACCACCTCGTGGCCATGGCCATCCGGTAGGGACTCCCACTTTTCGCCGCAATCTGGACAGAGCCCCATGCACTCTTCATCGCAGAGCGGATTGACCGATAAGGCCAAAATTATTGAATCAATAATGGGAATCTCAAGGTTCATGAGATCGCCCTCCATCTGCAACTCATCTTCTGCATCTAGATCGACATCTTCATCCTCACGCCTTTTCTTGCGACCCTTTTCATTTGTTGGTTCGTAGCGATAGAGCTCTTGAATCTTTCTATCAATCACCTGCTCAACCGGGTCGAGGCAGCGAATGCACTCACCATGCGCAACGGCATAAATTTCGGCACTGAGCAGCACGCCCTCTGTGACAGATTCCAAGCGGACATCAGCCTCAATGACATCGCCTTCGGGAACTCCAATGAGAGGAACTCCAATTCGCACTGGCGCCTCAATATCGAGCTCATACTCTTTCATCTCACCTGCGCGGCGCGGGAGTTCGTGGGTATTGAGAATAAATGGATTGGTTTTCATAAGTATGCCTAGAGGTGCGCGCTAGTCTTCAGCGTTAAGTTGCGAGAGAACATCCTTATCGTTGGCTCCCTCGAGACGTTCACGCCCACGGGCAACAGCCTCCATGGTCTTGTTAAGAATTACTTCAAGGGTAGCTAGTCGGCCATCGATATATGCCTCTACCTCTTCGCGCTCTTGCGCTGCTAGATCACGTGCATCATCAAGGATTCGCTTTGCTTCATCGCGAGCAGCTTGAACGATTGAGGTCTGCTCGACCATGCGAGCGACATCTTCACGCGCAGTTGCAATCATCGCTTCGGCGCTAGAGCGACCTTCTTCAATAATTTGGTCGCGTTGAGTTAGGATGCCTTCTGCTTGCGAAAGATCAGCAGGAAGAACATCGCGCGCACCCTCGAGGACTTCGAGCATCTCACCGCGGTGTACAACACAGGAAGCCGAAAGCGGAACGCCGCGGGCTTCTTCGACGATTGCTATCGCTGTATTGAGCTTTTCAATCGAATCCATAGTCATCGTGATTCTCCTGCTCGTGCTTTGAGGGCGGTATTGACGTTTGCTGGAACCATAGAGGAGACATCTCCCCCGTAGTGAGCCAACTCTTTCACAATTGAGGAAGAAAGGAATGAATGTGTCGGAGATGTGGCCATGAACATAGTCTCAACCCCTGAAGCTTGAATATGTACTTGTGCCATCTGAAGCTCGTAGTCAAAGTCAGTCACAGCGCGAAGGCCTTTCACGATCGCTTGCACGCCATTCTTCTTGCAGTACTCGACCAGCAATCCGCTGCCAGAATCAACGCGAACATTTGGAAATTTCTTCACATTCTCGCCAATCATCTGGATTCGCTCTTCAATAGAGAAGAGGCCAGACTTGTTGCGGTTAACGAAGACGGCAACGATGACCTCGTCGAACTGCAGGCTGGCGCGCTCAATGATGTCGAGGTGGCCAAAGGTGATGGGATCAAAGGATCCTGGACACACAGCGCGTTTCATGGTGCAAACGCTAGCAATGAATCCAGCCGTTATCCATTCTCACCATCTGTAAGCGTGGGAGCCCCGTAGAAAATTGTTGCCTGGCCATAGTTTTTTTCACGAAGCGCTGTGAGTCCTTCTGGCCATGAAATTTCTTTGACGCGACTGTTCCGCTCAACTGCAATCAATCCCTGTGGGTCGATAAAGCCACCATCTCGTATCAAGATAAGTGATTCGACAACATCAATATCTGAGACATCATATGGTGGATCAACATAGATAAAGTGATAACTCTGTTGCGCTTTATCTTGCAGGAAGCGATGGACGTTCATCGCGTAAAGGTGAAAAGTGCCTGGGCACTGTGCGCTCTTGATACTCTCGTAATTTGCTGTAATAGCTCGAGCAGCAGCGTCATCTTTTTCAACTGCGTGGACAAGGGATGCACCGCGTGAGAGCGATTCAAGTGCAATCGCACCAGTGCCTGCGTAGAGATCAAGGACACGTAAGCCATCGAAGTCGCCGAACTCAGAAGCCAAAGTTGAGAAGAGCGCTTCACGTGCGCGATCAGATGTGGGGCGAGTTGATGAACCAACAGCATCTAGCGGTCGCCCTTTGGCGAGCCCTGCGATGATTCTCATTAATTACGCCTTATCTATAAATTCTGCTGTTGCATCTGCCTGCACCTGGGCAAGTTCTGCTGCCAGAAGAGGATAACTCTGCATACCTGTATCGAGAAGTGTAGATGCATCCTCGCGGGCAGATTCAATCAAAGATTCATCGCGGAGCACGCGCAGAAGGCGAAGGTGAGACTTGCCACCAGATTGGTTAACGCCAAGGACGTCACCTTCGCGGCGTTGTTCTAGATCTATTCGCGAAAGTTCAAAACCATCAAGAGTTGCAGCAACTGCATCAAGACGTGTGCGCGCGGAGCTTTCAGGTTCAGCGCTTGTCACTAAAAGACATAGGCCCGGAGATGTACCTCGACCGATACGTCCACGTAGCTGGTGTAACTGCGAAACTCCAAAGCGATCAGCGTCCATAATTACCATCACTGTGGCGTTAGGAACATCTACGCCAACTTCAATAACAGTGGTGGAGACCAATACATCAATCTCTTTATTGGCAAAAGCGCGCATCGTGGCATCTTTTTCTTCCGCCGAAAGACGACCATGCAGCGGCGCTACTTTAAGCCCACTGAGTGGTCCACTTTGCAATTGCGGACCAAGTTCTTCAACAGAGGCAATCGCAATTGCAGATTCCCCCATCAGAAATTCCATATCGGCATCCTCTGAAACCGCAGCAGAGATACGCGGAGCGACGATATATGCCTGGTGTCCTTGGCTTACCTCTTCCTTAATGCGGCTCCATGCACGTTCGAGATAACCAGGTTTTTCTAGAACGGGAACTACATGTGTAGTAATCGGCGCGCGACCTAAAGGAAGTTCGCGCAGAGTGGAAACATCTAAATCGCCAAAGACAGTCATTGCCACTGTGCGAGGTATAGGAGTTGCTGTCATCACCAACAAATGTGGCGGATTCACGGCCTTGCTCTTCAGAGCATCTCGCTGTTCAACGCCAAAGCGATGTTGCTCATCAACAATAATCAAACCTAAATCCTTAAACTCAACGCTCTCACCAAGAAGTGCATGTGTGCCGATAACAATTCCGGCTTCCCCTGAAGCCGCCTTTGCCAGCGCTTCACGGCGTGCAGCGGCACTTTGCGAACCCGTAATGAGAGTCACTTGCGTTGCCTTATCGTCGGCACCCAACATGCCACCTTGCGATAGTGGCCCAAGAAGTTTCTCGATGGTGCGCAGATGCTGCGCTGCAAGAACTTCAGTCGGGGCAAGTAGCGCCGCCTGTCCACCGTTATCAATAACTGTCAACGCTGCACGAAGTGCAACGATGGTCTTTCCCGATCCAACTTCACCTTGCAGCAGACGATGCATGGGGTGAGGTTGAGCCAAGTCATCGCTTATCTCTTTGGCAACTGCCTTCTGTCCGGCCGTTAACTCAAATGGAAGTGATGCATCAAAGGCTGAGAGCAATCCACTACTTTTGACGGGACGTGCAACCGCATCAAGGCCTTTAAGTTCTCGCCGGCGCGTAAGAAGTAGTAATTGCAGAAGCAGCGCCTCATCAAAGGTAATTCTCTGCCGAGATTTCTCTGCGCTTTCTAGATCTACAGGGTTATGCAGTTGCACCAACGCTTGATGCAAAGTGGGATATCCATATTTATCGCGCACCCAGTCCGGCATAAAATCTGGAACTTCATCTAGTGCGCCTATCGCTAGTTCTATACATTGCGAGATCTTCCAGGAAGGTAGCTTTGAGCTTGCTGGATACATGGGCAGGTACTTGCCGGCGAATCCCTCAACTGCAGAGTCGACATCGCTACCATCAGCAATTAATTCGTAATCTGGATGTGCCAATTGACGCTTGCCGTTAAAGACGCCGACCTTTCCAGCGAAGAGCCCCTGCTTTCCAACTTTAAGTTCCTTCTCGCGCCAAGCCTGATTAAAGAAGGTCAGCGATAACTTGGCGGTTCCATCAGTAACAACCACCTCGAGGATATTTCCCTTGCGCGCATGCAGCCTTCGACTAGTCGCGCTATAAATCTCAGCCAGAATCGTGACTTCATCGCCTTCGATGAGCTCAGAGATGTTGGAGAGTTCACCTCGGACTAAATATCTACGGGGATAGTGATGCAGCAGATCTGAAATAGTTGTATAGCCAAACAATTCACGCAGTACCTTGGTGGTTCTATCGCCCACGACACCAACAAGTTTCGAGTCGAGGGTAGCCATGCGCCTATTCTCTCTACATACGGGTCTAACCCTCGGTAAATCCCGCTGCGCTACGCATGGATTCGCTCTAACTGGCCCCCTCTTGCTACCCTAACGCCCTGATTTCAGTATGGAATCTTTTTAATCTAGAAGGAGTACCTCTCATGGCATCTTCATGCGACATCTGTGGCAAGGGCCCAAGCTTTGGTAACAACGTTTCACATTCACAGGTGAAGACACGTCGTCGCTGGAATCCAAATATCCAGCGCGTGAAGACTCTCGTTAAGGGAACTGCAAAGCGTCAGAACGTATGTACTTCATGCCTTAAGGCTGGAAAAGTCACACGTTAATTCGCTAGATTTTTAAGGTTGAAAATGGCTCCAGGAAACTGGGGCTATTTCCATTTCTAGGCCGGAAATTCCTGAGCCTGCCACAACTTCGCCAATATGAAGGCCAGGTAAATCTCTTCCGGCAGCGAGAAGAACATGATCTTCTCCTCCACCCAAAATCCATTGCCACACATCGGCGTTGATTTCGGTTGCCAAACTATTGAGCTCATTGAACTCATTAGATTTCGCAAAGAGAGATTGGTTAAGCGCAAGAGATACTCCAGAGGCAGCTGCAAGTTGTCCACCTTGAACCATCAGCGAATCGCTGAGATCCACCATCGCTGTGGCGCCTGAAAAGTTAATCGCATAATCCAGCGTTGGCGCAGAAAACTGCGAGAGCGCTATATCGGCTGCGAGAGAATTGACTGAAATTTCGCGAGTGAGAAGTTCAAGCCCTGCCGCCGACCAGCCTGGAAGGGATGAGAGATAGAGAGAGTCGCCAACTTGTGCACCGCCACGCGTAATTGGACGTAGCGCAGTGCCCACCGCGGTCATTGCGATAACGATCTGAGAGGCGCGCGCTATATCTCCGCCGACAATGACAGCGCCAGCCAGACTTGCTTCATGCTGCATGCCGCGAGCCAGGCTCTCGATCCAACTTAACTCTTCGGTTCCAGTCAATGAAACTGCTGCAACCAAGTAATCACAACGACCACCCATCGCCAGAATATCGGCAACATTTGCGGCGGTGATCTTTCGACCGATATCAAAGGCTGAAGACCATTCCGTCTTGAAGTGAACTCCTTCAACAGCCATATCTGAGCTCAGTACTGAGTGCGGGGATGTTGCTACAACTGCTGCATCGTCGCCGATCCCAACGTGAATTCGGGAATCTCGGCTAGCGAATATCTGCTGTAACACAGATATAACATCGCTCTCGCTATATCCCATAGCCATAAGCCTAGGACATGAGATAGCGTTAGGGCGAAGCGAAAGGAAACTCATATGTCCGTACAGGCCTACATCTTGATTCAAACCGAAGTCGGAAAAGCTAACTCTGTTGCGGCTGCTATCAAGGCAATCCCTGGGGTTTCACTCGCTGAAGGCGTAACCGGTCCTTACGATGTAATCATGCGCGCTGAAGCTCCTTCGATGGAAGAGTTTGGTCGCGCCATATTGAGCAAGGTGCAAGCAGTGCCTGGAATTACTCGCACGCTCACCTGCCCAGTTACAAATTAAAAGTTAATTTCCTAACGGTCCATTAGTACGGGCCTGCGCGCTCTGCAATAAATGTGAAATCACTTCGGTATAGCTGACGCCACTTGCAGCCCACATCTTCGGAAAGACAGATGTTGAGGTAAAGCCCGGCATCGTATTGAGTTCGTTGATGATTACTTGACCTGAAGTGGTGAGGAAGAAATCAACTCGCGCTAATCCAGAACATCCCAGCGCTGTAAAGGCTGCAATTGCTGCCTTTCTTATCGCCTCCGCTGAAGAAGCTGTAATTGGAGCCGGTAGCTCAATATCTGTAGCCCCATCAAGATACTTGGCTTCAAAGTCGTAGAACTCAAACTTTGAATCAATCACAATCTTGCCGACAATTGAGGCCTGCGCCTGGCCATCAATTTCAAGGACAGCGCATTCAATTTCAGAGCCGACAATCGCACTTTCAATCATGATCTTTGCATCAAAGGTAAAGGCTTCTAGAACTGCAGTAAGGAGTTCGCCTTCGCTCTTTACTTTTGATGTGCCCCGCGATGAACCGCCGCGAGCAGGTTTAACAAAAACTGGATAACCAAGAGCCGAGACTTCTCTGGTGATTTCAGCGCTGCGATTGTTCCAATCGCTCTTCTTCACAACTAGCCCTGGCGCTGTTGCAATTCCATGTGAGGCAAAGATTGGCTTTGCAAAGGATTTATCCATTGCAACTGCCGATGCCAGAACTCCTGAGCCCACGTAGGCAATATCAGCAATCTCAAGTAAGCCCTGAATGGTGCCATCTTCACCAAATGGTCCATGCAAGAGCGGAAAGACGATATCAATTGCCAGATTTTTTCCACCGGAAGTAAATCCTGCAACATCTGCAACAACTGCTGGCGCGGATTCAGGTACTGAAGGAAGTGTTGTTCCAGAAATATCCATCGGATGGCCCTCTGGAATAAGAACCCATTTACCTGCCTTAGTAATTCCGATAAGAACTGGTTCATATCGAGTGCGATCTATTGCGCCGAGTACTCCCCCAGCCGAAATACAAGAGATTTCATGCTCGCTACTGCGGCCTCCACAGATTATTGCGACTCGCTTTTTCATCGGATGAAATTCTCAGCTTTCGTAGTGATCTCCATAAGCTTCTGCAACGCCGCAGCCGGGGTCAATTGTTCACTGACAATCTCTCCAACTGCTTCAATGACAGGCACTTCAACGCCGACGCGATGGGCAATTTCAGCAACTGCGCCTGCAGATGCCACGCCTTCGACAGTCTTGGCAACTTGTTCGCGAGCTTGTGCCATCGAACCTGTGCGTCCAAGGACTTCACCAAAGGTGCGATTGCGAGAAAGTGGTGAGCCACAACTTGCTACTAAATCTCCCATGCCAGCAAGGCCTGCGGCAGAGAGTGGATCAGAGCCATGTGCGGCGCAGAGACGGGCAACTTCATTGAGCCCGCGAGTAATGAGCATCGCCTGTGTGTTCTCACCAAATCCCATTCCAATTGAAATTCCAACTGCAAGAGCGATAACGCTCTTGATGGCACCAGATAGTTCACAGCCCATCACATCAACCGAGGTGTAGACGCGGTAATAAGGAGTGCGGAAGAGTTCTCGGATCTGATCTGCTAACTCTTGGGTTGCAGCAGCTGCGACCGCACCTGCTGGTTGCCGTAGAACAAGTTCATCGGCCAAATTTGGACCCGTGATGATGGCAATAGCGTGTGGTCCTAGAACATCTTCGATGACCTCAGTCATGCGCATCTGCGTGCTGATTTCAATACCTTTGAGAGTACTGACGATGATTGAGTCGGCTTTGAAGAACGGTCTCCACTCTTCCAGTGTCAGGCGAAGTTGTTGCGCCGGGATAGCAAGAACATAGATATCTGAATGGGCAAAAGCTTGCGCTAAATCTGTGGTGGCTTGAAGGGTATGCGGGAGTTCATGCTTACCTAAATACTTCTTATTTGTATGAGTCGAGTTAATTTCAGCGATTACATCGATGCTACGACCCCAGAGAAGAACATCATTTCCAGCATCGTTTAGAACCTGCGCCATAGTTGATCCCCATGCGCCTGCTCCGAAAACGGTGACTTTACTCATTTCCTCTTCTTCTTGAAGTTACCGGTTCGCGGTAAATCAGATGTGTGAGGGTCAAAGATTACTTCAGGACGCTTCTCGCCACGAATCTCTTCGAGAAGAACAGTGATTGCTCGCATAATTTCAGCAGTTGCCTCGATGAGCGCCTGCGGATCTTCGGCCTTTCCCTTCCAGCGCGAAAGATCTACCGGTTTTCCAGCACGGATAATGATTGTCTTTCGCGGAAAGAGGTTGAGCTTGGTTGTGTAGTTAGGAACAATCAGTTGCGAACCCCACTGCGCAATCGGAATAACGGGGGTATCCGTTGCAAGAGCTAACCTGGCACATCCAGTCTTTGCAATCATGGGCCAAAGCTGTGGATCGCGAGTAAGGGTTCCTTCTGGATAGACCCCGAGCATGTGACCTTTCTCCAAGAGAATTTTTGCGTGATCAACTGCCTTCTTGGCATCTGATGTTTCGCGTTCAACCGGTACTTGCCCTGCCGCCAAAATAATCTTGCCAATCACGGGAACTTTAAAGACCCCTGATTTTCCAAGATAACGCGGTGCGCGACCGTTGCGGTAGAGAAAGTGGGTGAAGACCAGAACGTCGAGGTAGGACATGTGGTTGCTGGCAACTATTACTCGACCGGTAGCTGGAATATTCTCAGCGCCCTTCCAATCGCGCTTCATGACCAAGTTAAAGATTGGGATCAGTACACGTGTGCCAAATTTAAAGGCGCGATTAGTGCCGAGCGGGTAACCGGTTGGTGGGTCATAAGAGACCTTGAACTGCGCCATATCTAGAATCCTAGCGATAAAAAAATCAGGGCCCGCGTGTAGCGGACCCTGATTTTTAAGAAATGAAGATTTACTTCTTCTTCTTTGCAACCTTCTTAGCTGGCTTACGCTTTGCAGGAGCCTTCTTGGCAACCTTCTTCTTAGCTGCTGCCTTCTTCTTCTTTGCAGGAGCCTTCTTTGCAGCCTTCTTAGCTGCTGGCTTTGCTGCTGCCTTTGGAGCAGCCTTTACCTCTGGCTTAGGAGCTGGACCGAGCTTACGATCGCCAGCGATTACTTCCTTGAGAGCCTTTGCTGGTAGGAAGCGAGCCTTCTTTGAAGCCTTGATCTTGATGGTTTCGCCGGTGAATGGGTTACGTCCCATACGTGCCTTGCGATCAACCTTCTTAAACTTACCGAAGTCATTGATCATGACGTCGTTGCCTGCTGACATGTTACGCACGATTGTGTCGAACACGATGTCTACAGCGTGAGCTGCTTCCTTCTTGCTGCCGTTGAAGTGTGGGGCCAACGCAGCGATGAACTGGGCCTTATTCATTCAATTCCCCTTAATGTTGTTGTATTTACGCGTAAATAATTAAGCGCTTGCTTAACTACGTAAAACTTAAACCTAATTAAGGGGTGAGAGCGTTATTGGTGCGCGCGTGTCGCACTTTAATATTCTGCGAAAATTCGCATTTTTATGCGTAAAAAACCCTCATTCTGAAGTCGAGACTTTTACAACTATCTCTCACCCCGCAGTTAAAAATCAGCGATTTACGCTCATTTTTAGGCGTTAGATGCGGATTGGTAACGTCTTTGGCTTATAAGCAGGGCGCTTTGCCTCAAAGGCATCGATGAAATCAGTTTGTTTCAAGGTTAATCCGATGTCATCGAGACCTTCCATAAGGCGCCAACGTGTGTAGTCATCGAGTTCAAATGCGACAGTG
Organism: Candidatus Nanopelagicaceae bacterium; assembly: GCA_965267965.1. Classification (GTDB taxonomy): domain Bacteria; phylum Actinomycetota; class Actinomycetes; order Nanopelagicales; family Nanopelagicaceae; genus Planktophila. Next base: position 509,212 of record OZ254131.1, on the reverse strand, counting down.
ACGCCTGAATAACTCACAGTTCGTGAATCGAGATCGACTGCGATTTCAAGGCTTGGATCTGCCTCGATGGCAACCCAGAGCGCCTCTACACTCTCTTGTGGCAGCACCACGGTAAGGAGGCCGCTCTTGAGCGAATTGCCACGGAAGATATCGGCGAATCGGCTAGAGATGACCACCTTAAAGCCGTAATTCTGAAGCGCCCAGACTGCGTGTTCGCGAGATGAGCCGGTTCCAAATTCCGGACCGGCAACCAGGATGGTGCCCTTCTTAAATGCTTCTTGGTTGAGAACGAATTCAGGATCGTTGCGCCAAGCTGAGAAGAGGCCATCTTCAAAACCACTACGAGTAACGCGCTTGAGATAGACAGCGGGAATGATCTGATCTGTATCTACATTGCTACGGCGAAGTGGAACTCCAGTACCAACATGCTTAATAAATTTTTCCATTTTTAGATGCCTCCCTCTTACAAATCTGCCGGTGAAGAAAGGGTGCCGCGAATTGCAGTTGCAGCTGCCACTAGTGGACTTACCAAGTGGGTACGTCCACCCTTACCTTGGCGGCCCTCAAAGTTACGGTTTGATGTCGATGCAGAACGCTCGCCAACTGCAAGTTGATCTGGGTTCATACCAAGACACATAGAGCAACCAGCGTTACGCCATTCTGCTCCGGCATCGAGAAATACTTTGTCGAGCCCTTCCTTCATCGCTTGCTGACGTACGCGCTCTGAACCAGGCACAACTAACATACGAAGCTTGGGAGCAATCTTCTTGCCCTTCAAAATATCTGCTGCTGCGCGAAGGTCTTCAATACGTCCATTAGTGCAAGAGCCCAAGAAAACAGTGTCAATCGCTATCTTCTTCAGTGGCGTTCCTGCTTCAAGTCCCATGTATTGCAGAGCGCGTTCTGCGGCTCCGCGTTCTTCAGAGTCAGCGATATCTGCAGGATTTGGAACTGCGCCGTTGAGTGGCAGACCTTGTCCTGGGTTAGTTCCCCATGTAACAAATGGCTCTAATTCATCAGCGTTGAGATCGATTTCAAGATCAAACTTCGCATCTGAATCTGTGTAGAGGCTCTGCCAGTAAGCAAGGGCTGCATCCCAATCTTCAGGAGCATGTGGCTTGCCCTTAATGTAATCAAAAGTTGTTTGATCAGGTGCGATTAACCCTGCGCGAGCTCCCGCTTCGATAGACATATTGCAGATGGTCATGCGACCTTCCATAGAAAGGGCGCGAATCGCAGAGCCGCGATATTCAATGATGTAGCCCTGTCCCCCGCCGGTACCAATCTTGGCGATGATGGCCAAGATAATGTCTTTAGCGGTAACACCGGTCTTGAGAGTTCCTTCAACGTTAATTGCCATGGTCTTCGGGCGGTTTGATGGCAGAGTCTGTGTAGCAAGTACATGTTCAACTTCAGAGGTTCCGATACCAAATGCAATTGCACCGAAAGCTCCATGTGTTGAGGTATGTGAATCGCCGCAGACAATTGTCATTCCGGGCTGTGTAATTCCAAGCTGTGGGCCAACGACGTGCACAACGCCCTGGTCGGCATCTCCGAGTGAGTGGATGCGAATTCCAAACTCTTTAGCGTTATTGCGCAGAGTGTCAATCTGTAACTTAGAGACGGGATCTGCAATCGGCTTCAAAATATCGATAGTGGGAGTGTTGTGATCCTCCGTTGCAATCGTTAGATCAGGACGGCGCACCTGACGTCCAGCAAGGCGCAGGCCATCAAATGCCTGGGCGCTGGTTACTTCATGGATGAGTTGCAAGTCGATGTAGAGAAGGTCTGGTTCCCCTTCAGCAGATCGAACGACATGGTCTTCCCAAATCTTCTGCGCTAACGTCTTACCCATTTCGGTGGTGTACTCCTTCGTGCTCATTCAATTGGCATCTCAATAGGTGGGATGCTAATATCACTCCGTGGATAAGAAGAATAGCGGAGTTGGCGTCTTAGATAAAGCCGTAGCAATTCTGGCAACCCTTGAATCCGGCCCCCACTCCCTCGCAGAGTTGGTGGCAGCAACTGGTATCGCTCGCCCCACAGCGCATCGCCTGGCTGTAGCGCTTGAATTTCATCGCCTGGTAGCTCGCGACCTTAACGGGCGCTTCATCATTGGCCCTCGCTCAAGCGAGTTGGCCGCAGCCGCTGGCGAAGATCGACTTATTGCAGCAGCAGCTCCTGCTCTGGCAGCGCTGCGCGATGCAACAGGTGAATCAGCCCAGCTCTATCGCCGCCAAGGAGATATCCGAATCTGTGTAGCTGTTGCAGAACGACTTTCAGGTTTACGTGACTCTGTTCCCGTTGGCGCATCTCTTACGATGCAAGCAGGATCTGCGGCTCAAATTTTGATGGCTTGGGAAGATTCCGAAAAGATTCATCGCGGGCTCAAGAGCGCTCGATTTACTGCAGCCCATCTTGCTGCCGATCGTCGCCGCGGTTGGGCGCAATCTGTTGGTGAGCGCGAAGCAGGCGTTGCATCAGTATCTGCCCCAGTTCGCGGACCTAATGGCAAGGTCATCGCAGCCGTTTCAATTAGCGGACCGATTGAGCGTTTAGGACGTCAACCAGGTCGTTTACATGCGGCAGCCGTTGTAGCAACTGCAGAACGTTTAACTGAGCATTTAAAGTCTGGAAAGTAGCTTAACTCTTTAGAAGATCGAGCTCGCGCAGTACGCGAGAGATAATTGGAAATCCAAAACCTTTTCGCGCCAAGAGCGATTGAATGCGACGAATCTGAACGTCAGGTTCGAGACGTGACATGGTGTTAAATTTCTTAAATGCTAAATCAAAGGCTGCTCGATATTCAGATTCATCATCAATCCCATCGAGAGCTTCATCGATCTGCTCTTGGAGAACGCCCTTCTGGCGAAGTTCGCCGGCGATAATCCTTTTTGAGATCTTCTTATGGTTGTGGCGAGATGTTGCCCAGGCTGCTGCAAATTCGCGATCGTTGATCAACCCTGTCTCTTGGAGACGGAAGATCACCGCTTGGGCAACATCATCTTCAACGCCACGTGTCTTAAGGTGAGCGAGAAGCTCGCCCTTACTCTTTGCTCGTGTTACCAGCGCATTGAGCGCAATAGTGTGAGCAACTTCGTAAGGGTCAGAGCCCTCGCCGCGTTCTACCTTGGCAAATTGGAGAGAAATTAGAACTCAACCTCTGCTGCTGCTTCATCGATCTCAGCGATAAGCGCTGGATCTACGGCAACGGGCACAAAGGATTCGCGGATCTTCTTCTCGATCTCGTTGGCGAGATCCGGATTATCGATAAGGAATGCTCGTGAATTCTCTTTACCTTGGCCGAGTTGGTCAGCTTCGTATGTGTACCAAGCGCCAGACTTCTTGACGATACCGAGCTCAACGCCCATATCGAGAAGTGAGCCTTCGCGTGAGATACCAATGCCGTAGATGATGTCGAACTCTGCCTGCTTAAATGGTGGAGCCATCTTATTCTTGACTACCTTGACGCGAGTACGGTTACCGACTGATTCGGTGCCATCCTTAAGTGTTTCGATACGACGGATATCAAGGCGAACTGATGCATAGAACTTAAGCGCCTTTCCACCAGTTGTTGTTTCAGGAGAACCGAAGAAGACGCCGATCTTTTCGCGGAGCTGGTTGATAAAGATTGCAGTTGTCTTTGATTGGTGCAGCGCGCCAGTTACCTTACGGAGAGCTTGTGACATGAGGCGAGCTTGTAGACCCATGTGGGAATCGCCCATCTCGCCTTCGATTTCTGCGCGAGGAACAAGAGCTGCTACTGAGTCAACGACTACGAGGTCGAGCGCACCAGAGCGGATCAACATATCCATGATTTCAAGTGCTTGTTCGCCGGTATCTGGCTGTGAAACGAGAAGTGCGTCGATATCGACACCGAGCTTCTTTGCATATTCAGCATCAAATGCATGCTCTGCATCGATGAAGGCGCAGATTCCGCCAGCCTTCTGTGCATTTGCAATTGCATGCAAGGTAAGAGTTGTCTTACCTGAAGATTCTGGTCCATAAATTTCAATGATGCGACCACGTGGAAGGCCGCCAATTCCGAGTGCGATGTCGAGCGCGATGGAACCGGTAGGAATAACCTCGATTACCTGTGCTTGACGATCTGACATCTTCATTACTGAGCCCTTACCAAACTGTCGTTCGATTTGAGCGAGCGCGGTATCTAACGCCTTCTGGCGATCAGATACATTTTTATCTTCAGGCTTTGCTTTTTCAGTAGCCACTATCTTCTCCATTTCATTTCGAACGTCTGCGAGCGCAGCCGTTGGTATTCGGCCCAGAAGGTACGGAATATCTCTACGACGGCCCTTGGCGTTATAGAGACGCTGTGGGCGACAGGTAGAGCACCGCTCTGGCTGTTCAATCAGTTTCCTGACTCATCGCCTGCGCTTGGTAGCGAGGTGATGCGGATAAGGGTATCCGAACATCTGTTCGAAAGGTAGCAGGAGCCACTGACAAGTAGGGTGTGTCGCGTGTTGATCCTCCTGCCGCCCTCTGAGAAGAAGGCTGAGACAACCAAGCCCACCCCCGCGATCGCTGTGTATCAAGGCGTGCTCTATCAGGCGCTCGGTTGGGCCACGTTATCGGCGGCGGCTCGCACCCGCGGTGAGGCGTCGGTACGCATCATCTCGGCTAAATATGGCGCTATCGCCCCTTCGGCCCGAATTGAAAGCTACAAGGCGAAGATCGATAACAGAGCGCTGGCTGCACAGGTGGAAGAACAACTACGCCCTCTTGCGCGCGGGCTCATTGTTGATTGCAGATCATCTACCTACAAAACCGTCTGGCGCGCACCAGCTGATATCACCGTTGAAGTTCGTATTTCTACAGTTGTCGATGGTGTGCGCGCCGTCGTCACCCACATGTCCAAGAAAACTCGTGGCGAGATAACGAGGTGGTTGTTGCAATCACGCGCTGCAGCAAAGAGCCCTGAAGATCTCTATGCCATCGTCTCCGAGAAATACCCATGCGCGCTGACCCCTTCTGATGGAGTTGCGCCCTGGGTGCTAGAAGTTATCGCCGTTTAAGATGGCTTGCAATAAAGTCAATTGTGAGTTGAGGGTAGTTCCACATAATTACATGCGCACAGTTTTCAACTGTAATCCACTCTGAATGTTGGGGCGCGGCCTCTTTCTCTTGCGCACGAGGATGCGGCAGAGTTAAGTCGTAATCGCCGAAGACAATCTTGACCGGAACCGATGGCGGAATATGAGAATCGAATTTCTTTCTACGCAACGCCTTCCACATCGGCATATAGCCAGTTGACTTTGCCATCGCCAACACCGAATCTTTACAGGATTCAAATGAGAGTTCGCGCCAGAGGTGTGTAATTTTGCGATAGCCCATCGCCTTTAACGGCGGTAAGTGATACGCAAGTCGAAGAAAATACTGAGCACACTTTGCCAAGATGCGTGCAAATAAACTTGGTGGCAGAAGCTGCGTGGGACCTTCAAACCAGAGCCCGGCAGGTGCAAGGGCGGTCACGCTCTTAACCCTGCCTGGATAGGCAGCGGCAACTTCAAGAGCAATCCATCCCCCAAGTGAGTTGCCGGCGACATGAAATTCTTCTATCTGATGTTCGTTCTCCATCATCGCCGCTATTGCATGTGCAAGTGATTGCGGATCAAGCCGATCATCATGAAGAGCTGCGCTGCCGTGGCCCGGTAGATCAATGGGATAGATGACAAAGTGTTCTTCTAGACCGGAATAAAGGGATTTCCAAATAGTTCCTGCAGAACCAAGTCCATGAATCAAGACAAGTGCTGGTTTATCAGGTGCGTGACCGACTACAACTGTTGAAACTGGCATATTTAATATCGGTACTTCTCTGTCTCAGATGGACATTGCTTACACACTGCGCGCCAGATTTCATCAGCTTCACGCCCTGCCTTGAGCGCCTCATTCACTGTAAGTGAGCCGAGTTCGCTGATTGCAATATCTTGCGAGAACGATGGCGCCCATGCTTCACCAAAAGATAAAGACAGGCGTTCGCGAAGGTCAGAGATGCGCATCAATAAAACTCTCAGAAGAGCGTGCGATCAACCAGCAGCTCTGCTTGATCACGCGATTGCTTGGGTGTAATTGGTTGCATCACCTGACCGAGCAGCCAGCGCATCGCAAGCCCAGTGCCAGCCTCTGACTTGGTTGCTTCATAGATACAGGTAGCAAGGACAAGATAGAGAGGGTTCTGTGCTTGTGACATGACATCGATTAATAATTCTTGATCGTGATCACGCATCGCCTTAAGAGCCGCGTCTGCAGATATCTCACGTGAGAGAAGTTCCAGCGCATCTGCAGGAGTTCCAGCTCGCTGCGCTGCTTCCACAAGTCGCTCAACTTCGGCGGTAATGAGCGCCATTAAGACAGCGTTCTTATCGCGGTAATGGTTATATAAAGTCGCCCGAGAAACTTCTGAGGCGTCAGCGATTTCAATCATTGAGATATTTGATGCACCATTGAGGGCGATGAGGTTCTTAGTAGCCGAAAGAATTGCGCTCTCGGTACGGCGATGAATTCCGCCTTGCAATGAATATCTAGGCTGCGTCGACAACGGAGAGCTTTGCGCTTTCACGAGATTTGATTTCGTGGGCAACGCCGGTCATCACTGATGAGAGTGTGAGACCAAGTGCTTCGCAGATTGCATTGAGAAGTTCAGAGGATGCCTCTTTTTGACCACGTTCAACTTCTGAGAGGTAACCGAGAGAAACGCGCGCTTCACGCGCTACATCGCGCAGTGTGCGAGATTGTGAGGTGCGCGCATCGCGAAGTGTGTGGCCAACTGCCTCACGTAAAAGCGTCATTGCGTACTCCCCTCGTTTCTAGAGCTAAGAATACGCGCAAAGTTGCCTATTGCGCTGGATATAGCCCCTGTGCGCACGCCTTCTCGCCCACTATCGAGTTGTAGGTGCAGGGTTTGTGACATGGGCCCCTTAATAGCAATCCAGACTGTGCCTTCGCGGATTCCCATGTAATCACCTGGGCCGGCAATACCTGTTGTTGCGATAGCCCACGTTGATCCAAATTTTTCAAGAACGCCTGCCGCCATTTCATTTGCGACTTCTTCGCTGACAACGCTGTACTGCTCAATTGTCTTTGGCGATACTCCCAAGAAGTTAACTTTGACCTCAGATGTATAAGAAATCACTCCGCCGAGAAATACTGAGGATGCACCAGGAACTGTGGTCAAAGCATGACCTACGCCACCAGCTGTCAGCGATTCAGCGACTGCAACTGTTTCACCGCGCTCTTTCAGGTGCTCAACAATTAAGCGAGCATGTGCAGATGTAGGCATGCACCAAAGTTACTCGTGTATTTGGATCCACGCCATAGCTGGCTAGCGGCTGCGCATCCACGCACGCACATAGTCATATGCAGTGGTGACAGTAAGAACGATTGCTATCGAGATAAAGCCAACACGGAACCATTCCAACCACGATGGGAAGGGAAGGATGAAGAACCCAACGCCAAAGTTCTGCATCAGGGTCTTGATCTTTCCACCCTTACTTGCCGGAATTACTCCACCCTTAATGACCAAGAGTCTGAAGATGGTGATTCCAATTTCGCGGGTCAAGATAAGAATTGTGATCCACCAAGGAAAGCGATCTAGTATCGAAAGTGAAATCATGGCAGCTCCGATAAGCGCCTTATCTGCCACTGGATCAAGAAATGCGCCAAGTGGAGTAATTCGATTAGAGCTGCGCGCCCATTTGCCATCGACGATATCTGTCATGCCGAGGATGAAGAAGATGCACCATGCTGCAATCTGATAGCTCGGATTATCTCCGCCATCAAGAAAGAGCGCATAGACGCCGAAGGGAATTAAGGCGATGCGCGTTACCGTCAAAGTGTTGGGGGTAATAAATGATGGAAGCTTCATGGGATCTACTTATGAACCTCAGCCACAAGATCGGCGCCCATAGAATCAACAATCACCGCATCAATATATTCGCCCACTGAAAAATTGGTGCCGATAAATGAGGTAGTTCCATCAACTTCAGGTCCTTGATGCGCAGCTCGGCCTTCTTGTAGCTCTTCATCTTCAATGAGAACCCGTACATGCTCGCCTATTCGCCCTGCAGCCCGAATAGAAACCATCTCATCAGCAAGCGACGAAAGTGATTCAACTCGTTCGCGAATGACTTCTTCGGCAACCTTGTCACCAAGATCGAGGGCCTCGGTATTGTCTTCATCTGAATATCCAAAGATTCCCACTGCATCAAGCTTTGCAGCTGTAATGAAGTTTGCCAGCTCATCAAAATCACTCTGGGTCTCGCCAGGGAATCCCACAATGAAATTAGAGCGAATTCCTGCCTCAGGAGAGAGCGCCCGAATCTGAGTAATTAGATGTAAGAACTTCTCGGAATCACCGAAGCGGCGCATGCGGCGAAGCACTGATGGGCTGGAATGTTGGAAAGATAAATCAAAGTAAGGCACAACCTTGTCGGTCTCAATCATCGCTTGAAGCAACGTCGGGCGCATCTCAGCTGGTTGTAGATACGAAAGGCGTACTCGCTCAACGCCTGGAATCTCGGCAAACTCGTGAAGGATCTTCTCCATCAGCTTGAGGTCACCTAGATCCTTGCCATATGAAGTTGTATTTTCACTGACGAGAAAGAGTTCGCTTACGCCGTTCTGGCCAAGCCAGAGCGCTTCTTGCAGAATTTCGGTGGGGCGACGAGATATAAAGGAGCCGCGGAAGTATGGAATCGCACAGAAAGAGCATCGTCGGTCACACCCTGATGCAATCTTCAGTGGCGCCCATGGCGCGTTTCCGAGGCGTTTGCGAAAGAGGGAACCACCGGCGCCCACTGCTGATTGAAAAGATTCATCGCGCGCTTGTGCACGTTCTACTGGAGCGATGGGAAGCAGAGCGCGTCGATCTCGTGGCGTGTGTGGAGTGTGCGCATTTCCGCTGACAATTGATTGCAAACGTTCCGAGATATCTTGATAGTCATCAAAACCTAGGATGGCATCAGCCTCAGGAAGGGCCTCTGCTAACTCTTTTCCGTACCGCTCTGCCATACAGCCAACCGCAACTACCGCTCGCGTGGTTCCATGGCCTTTCAGTGAGTTAGCTTCGAGTAAAGCATCGACTGAATCTTTCTTTGCAGATTCGATAAAGCCGCACGTGTTTACAACTGCAACTTCGGCTGATTCAACATCTTCAACAAGAGTCCAGCCATCGGCGGCTAAGCGGCCAGCGAGTTCTTCGGAGTCGACCTCATTACGTGCACAGCCCATAGTGACAATTGCTACTGTGCGAGACATAGGGGCGATGTTACAGGGTTACCCCGTTTACTTCTTCTTACTTCAACGGAAAGTTCGACGAACCTCTTCATTTTGACCACCTAATGGAGGCAAAAGTTCTCCATCGACTGTCACATCAAGCCCTGCTGGGTTACTTAAGTAAACGCTAATCGCTCTAGTTCCTTGAAAATTCTTAGTATCGCCCTGGAAGAGAGATCCCTTAATAACTCTTGTTCCATCAACAATCACATCAATATATGAGTTGCCACGAACTGCGCTGAGAGTCAACTTAACGCTTCCATCAGATACTTCAGTTGGAGCAGTTGCTTCTTGAGATGGCGTTGGCGCAACAGAGGGTTCTGCAGTTGGAGATGCAGATGCAACGACTGTTGGCTGGGTGTCAGAACTTTGATTAGACATCACAATTTGGACTACGCCGAAGGTGAAAAGCACTGCTAAAGAAATCGAAGCAGGCACTTTCCAGGAGATTGCCTTCTTCTCATGAGGAACCTGCATGACATTATTCTCAACAAGCAAGTCACCAATCGCGCGATTTTCGAGTGAATGCTCTTCGTTATAAAGGTTGATTAACTCAAGAGGATCTGCACCAATTTTATATGCGATATTACGAAGATGTCCTCGCGCATATGTATCTCCACCGCAATGAATAAAATTGTTATTTTCCATCTCGGTAAGAAGACCGATGCGAATACTGGTTGATTCAGAAACTTGCTCAATGGAAAGGCGCGCGGCGATGCGAGCATCGCGAATTACCTGACCAAGAGTCATATCTGGCGCCGCCTTTGGTGGGAAAGTGTGGAAGGCAATTCTAACTTTAGACCTTTATCTTCTTGTAGTGAAGTGTCCCCTATTTAGGTAAATCACCCCTGAATAGCACCCAACGCTTGGATGTCGAGTTAGTAGTCGCGGAGCGTGGCAAGAACAGAATCGAGTTCATCAGGCTTAACCAAGACAGCGCGCGCCTTGGAACCTTCAGAAGGACCCACGATGCCTCGAGATTCCATCAGATCCATCAAGCGACCGGCTTTAGCAAAGCCAACGCGCAGCTTGCGCTGCAACATAGAGGTTGAACCGAATTGAGTTCCAACCACAAGTTCAACGGCTTGAATCAAGATATCTAAATCATCGCCAATTTCTTTATCAATGTTCTTATTTGATTGAGCAACTTGGGTGACATCTTCGCGATAGCGCGGTGAAAGTTGCTTCTTAACGTGGTTTGTTACTGCTTCGATTTCACGTTCTGAAACGTAGGCGCCTTGAATACGGATAGCGCGGCTTGCCCCCATCGGAATAAAGAGCCCATCGCCTTGACCGATCAGTTTTTCGGCTCCTGGGCTATCGAGAATAACACGACTATCAGCAAGGGAAGAAGTAGCAAATGAAAGTCGCGATGGCACATTTGCCTTGATGAGCCCTGTAACAACATCGACAGATGGGCGCTGCGTTGCAAGAACTAAGTGGATACCTGCTGAACGCGCCAATTGGGTAATTCGTACAACTGATTCTTCAACTTCACGAGCGGCCACCATCATGAGATCTGCAAGCTCGTCGATAATGACAAGGAGATATGGGTAAGGCTCAACGATGCGATCTGAACCAGGAGGAGCAACTACCTTGCCTGCACGAACTGCTTTATTGAAATCATCGATATGTCTAAAGCCAAAGGTAGCCAAATCTTCATAACGTAGATCCATTTCACGGACTACCCAAGTCAACGCATCGGCAGCCTTCTTTGGATTGGTAATGATGGGTGTAATCAGGTGCGGAATTCCTTCATAGGCGGTGAGCTCAACGCGCTTAGGGTCAATCAAAACTAAACGCACATCATCAGGTGTTGCACGCATCAATATCGAGGTAATCATCGCGTTAATCATCGAAGATTTTCCAGCGCCTGTTGCACCTGCAACTAAAAGGTGCGGCATCTTCGCCAAGTTGGCGCATACATAATTTCCTTCAACATCTTTGCCGAGGGCAACCAACATCGGATGGTGATCTTGACCAGCCACGCTTGAACGCATGACATCACCAAGGGCGACAATCTCACGATCTGCGTTGGGAATCTCAATTCCAACCGCTGATTTGCCTGGGATTGGCGAGAGAATTCGAACCTCGCTACTTGCAACTGCATATGAAATATTCTTTGAAAGCGCGGTAATGCGCTCCACCTTTACCGCGTTTCCTAGTTCAACTTCATAGCGAGTAACGGTTGGACCACGCATAAAGCCTGTTACTTGGGCATCAATTTCAAATTGCTTAAAGACTTCAGTCAGCGCCGCCACGACAGAGTCATTGACCTTCGACTTTGCCTTTGCCGCGGGTCCTACCTTAAGAAGATCCTGTGATGGAAGTTCATACTTAACGTCACTCGTCAGAAGAAGTTGCTCAGGGCGCTTTTCAGATTGTGGCGCTGGCTTTAGTTGAGATTCCAGTGGAGTGCGAGGCACCTCAACTGTGAATTCTTGGTCGAACTCTTCTTCATCAATCTCTTCCTCTTGATTCCAGGCGACTACTGGAGATTCAAATGGCGGAGTATCTGAGATCTCGAACTCTTTCTCTTCACGCACAGGACGCTTTGACCAGAGCCAGATTGAAAGTACTTTGATGCGGATACCAACTTTTGAAAGTGGCGTAGCGGTAATAATTAAGATGCCGAAGAAGAAGAGAACAATGAGTAGCGGATATGCAAGTAGCGAGGTCATCAGCGCAACAAGTGGTTTAGCTACCCAATATCCGAGTTGGCCTCCCCCATCGCGAATCGCTGTTGCGCCGGTTGGGTTGGTCGCTCCGAGCGAACCATTGAGCAGATGCGCAAGCCCGGTAGAACTGATAATCAGAAGAAGAGTGCCGATGGTAATGCGACCAGTTGCATGGCTATCTTCCGGTTTACGAAACAGTCGAACTGCAAAGTAGAGAAGGACCAGAGGAGATGAGAATCCAATAACTCCGAATGCACCTACAAAGAATGAATATAGATTTCTGCTGACTAAGTTATCTGCATGGAACCAAGTTCCGGCAAAGGCTGCGAGAGCAATAAGGAGGACAAGGAGCGCAGCTCCATCGCGATGATGAGCAGGATCTAAATCGCGCGCACCGCGAGCAACAAATCTGACAGACGAGCCGAGCGCTCTGGCAAGAACTCGCCATAATCCACCTAGGGCTTGCGAAACTACCGAGAAGGCTGACCTTCCGGATGTGCGTTTCTTCTTCTTAGCCACACCTTCAATCTTAGGTGGAGGGTAAATCTCGTGGATGAAGGCGCGCCGAACTATACCTCTACTACTACCGGGACAATCATCGGACGGCGACGATGTTTTTGTCCGACCCAACTTCCGATAGTGCGACGTACAACTTGTGAAAGCTGATGTGTGCCATTGACGCCTTCTGCAACAGCACTAGTCAATGCGCGTTCAATCTGTCCACGTACTTCATCAAAGAGCGCTTCATCTTCATTAAATCCACGTGCATGAATATCTGGGCCGGCCACAATTTTTCCGGTCTGTGATTCAATAACCACAATCACTGAGATAAATCCTTCTTCACCAAGGATGCGGCGATCTTTCAGAGAGGACTCAGTAATGTCACCGATACTCTGGCCGTCTACATAGACAAATCCGCAAGGAACTGCACCGGCTACCTCAGCACCGTGATCGACCAGATCTACAACAATTCCATTTTCAATGATGAATGCATTCTCGCGCGGTACCCCCGCTTGAATCGCAATCTCAGCATTTGCTTTGAGATGGCGCCATTCACCATGAACCGGCAAAACATACTTCGGCTTAACAATGTTGTAGCAATAAAGAAGTTCACCAGCTGCAGCATGGCCAGAGACATGAACAAGCGCATTTGCTTTATGAACGACCTTGGCGCCATAGCGAGTGAGTTCGTTGATAATGCGGTACACCGAGTTTTCATTTCCAGGAATGAGAGAGGAAGCCAAAATTACGGTGTCACCATCTCCAACACGGATTTGGTGGTCGCCATTGGCCATGCGAGAGAGCGCTGCCATCGGCTCACCTTGTGAACCAGTACAAATCAGAACTACTCGATCATCGTAATTATCGAGTTCTCGAGCATCAAAAAGAATTCCAGATGGGACGGTCAGATAACCCATATCTTCGGCTATCTTCATATTACGAATCATGGAGCGGCCAATAAATGCAACGCGACGCCCATGGAGTGCGGCGGTATCAATGACTTGCTGAACGCGATGCACATGGGATGAGAAGGAAGCAACAATCACGCGGCGCTGTGTTGAGGCGATAACGCGATTAAGCGCCGGCATAATTTCGCGCTCAGCTGGAGTAAATCCTGGAATATCAGCGTTGGTGGAATCAACTAAAAAGAGATCTACGCCTTCATCCCCCAAGCGCGCGAAGGTGCGCAAATCGGTAATGCGCCCATCGAGTGGAAGTTGATCCATCTTAAAGTCACCCGTATGCAGAACTGTTCCGGCACGAGTATGTACTGCAACTGCAAGCGCATCAGGAATGGAATGGTTTACTGCGATAAATTCGAGTTCAAAAGGTCCAACATCTTCGCGATTTCCTTCGCGAACTTCGTGAGTCAGCGGTGAAATTCGATGTTCTTTACATTTTGCTGTAATCAGCGCAATAGTTAAAGGCGAGCCATAGACCGGAATATCCCCACGTTCGCGCAGAAGATAAGGCACCGCACCGATATGGTCTTCATGACCATGAGTAAGAAAGATTCCAACAACATCGTTAAGGCGATCGCGGATGTAGCTAAAGTCAGGAAGGATGAGATCAATTCCAGGTTGATTATCTTCAGGAAAAAGAACGCCGCAGTCGATGATAAGTAGCTTGCCCTGCATCTCGTAGACAGTCATATTGCGACCAATTTCAGAGATACCGCCAAGAGCCACAATGCGAAGACCGCCATCAACTAACTTCGATGGCGTCCCTAAATTGGGGTGAGGGTGCTGTGTCATTAGTTTTTAAGAGTGACGCCACCAGCGCTGAGATCTTTACGCAGTTGCTCGATCTGTGCGGCTGTTGCATCAACGAGTGGCAGACGAGTTGTTCCTCCAGGTAGACCCATGAGGTTCATCGCAGCCTTGGTCAAAATTGCACCCTGTGTGCGGAAAGTTCCGGTGAAGACCGGAAGAAGTTGTTGGTGAATTTCAAGTGCACGAGCGCTATCGCCGGCAAACCAAGCGTTAAGCATCTCTTTGAGTTCGCGACCTACCGTGTGGCCGCAGACTGAGACGAAACCAACTGCACCGACAGATAGGAAAGGTAAGTTGAGGATGTCATCTCCTGAATAGACGGGAATTCCGCAGCGCTTGATTACCCACGAAGTTGCCGCAATATTTCCTTTGGCATCCTTAAGAGCGACAATGTTGTCGACAGTTTCAAAGAGTTTGACGATTGTGTCTGATTCAATTTCAACGCCTGTGCGACCAGGGATGTCATACATCATGATGGGAAGATCTGTAGCGGCGGCAACAGCGCGGAAGTGCGCTTCGATTCCAGCTTGAGGCGGTTTGTTGTAATACGGAGTAACAATCAAGATTCCATCAGCGCCAGCATCTTGAGAGCGCTTGGCTTGTTCGACTGTGTATGAAGTTTCATTATCGCCAGCGCCCGAAAGAACCTGCACCTTGCTGCCGACGACGCTCTTTACGACCTTGATGATCTCAAGTTTTTCAGAAGATTTCGTTGTTGGGGCTTCACCGGTTGTTCCGTTGACCGCGATACCGTCATGGCCGGTATCAACTAAATGTTGCGCGAGTTTGGCAACGCCATCCCAATCGATCGCCCCATCTTTATCAAAGGGGGTCACCATTGCGGTGATTAACTGTCCGAAGGGAGCGTGCGTACTCATTTGGGCATCTTATCGCTTAAGGCGCGATACGACCAGATTTTTCAAATGCTCCGTACGTTAGCGGCATCAATTTAGCGAATTCGGCTTCCATCTTTTCAGCCACCATCTCGATTTCTCGCTGTGGGTAGCTAGGAAAGTGCGAACCTTCGCGCGCGGTACGAAGAGAGAGGAAGTTCATGAGTGCGCGCGCATTCATGGTGACATACATAGATGAGTATGTTGCAACAGGCAAAACTGCGCGCGCTACTTCGCGGGCAACTCCTACTTCCAACATCTTTTGATAAGAATCGTAGGCAATTAGGTAAGCATCTTTCATCGCCTTGACAGTTACTTCATATTGCTCAGGTGTGCCATCAACAAATGTGTATGCACCAGTCTTTCCAACTTGAACCAATTTGCGTTCAGGAGATGGGATATAGAAAACCGGCTTGAGTTCGCGATAGCGACCAGATTCTTCATTGTAAGAAGCGATGCGATGGCGCATAAATTCGCGGAAGACAAATATTGGAGCTGAGACGAAGAATGTCATCGATGTGTGCTCGAAGGGAGAGCCATGTCGCTCGCGTGCTAGGTAATTGATCAATCCTGCAGAACGCGCTGGATCTTCACCAATCTCATCGAGCGATAGTTCGCCCGCTGTAGATACGCGCGCTGCCCAAATTACATCGGCATCGCTTGCGCTGGATTTGATGAGTTCAACAGAGACATCGTCTCTAAAAATTACGGTCTCAGACATGTTCGCACCTTATCTATCAACCCCCCTCCACCTGATGGATATCTAGGGCACAATTGCCGCGTGTCATCAGTGAGCCGCGCCACCGTAACGCAGAGTCTGAGCGTCTCCTTCACTGTTGGACTCTATGGAACCGCTTTTGGGGCAGCTGGAGTCGCAGCCGGATTCTCAATTCTGCAAACGTGCCTACTCTCACTTCTGACTTTTTCAGGCGCATCACAATTTGCAGTCGTTGGAGTTATCGGTGCAGGAGGAAGTGCAATCTCAGGAATTGCAACAGCTTCACTTCTTGGAATTCGCAATGGTCTCTACGGACTACGTATGGCGCCGATTCTCAAAGTTCGCGGCTTTAAAAGAGTTGTCGCAGCTCAGATAACAATCGATGAATCAACCGGGGTTGCAATCGGACAAGAAGATCTTGGTCCAGATGCGATGAAGCACGGTTTCTGGCTCACCGGTTTTGGCGTCTACTTCTTCTGGAATCTCTTTACCTTGGCAGGCGCCCTCGGTGCGCAAGCAATGGGAGATCCATCTGCGTGGGGTCTTGATGCTGCAGTCCCTGCTGCATTTCTGGGACTTGTCTGGCCGCGTCTTCACGGAAACTTTGAACGAGCTTTAGCGGTCTCTGCAGTACTTCTTTCACTCGTGCTCACACCGTTTGTTGCAGCCGGTATACCAATTATCGCAACTGCTCTGCTGGCTGTGGCCTTCGGTTGGAAGGTGCGCAGATGACGGCTATCTGGATAGGTGTAATCGGCACCAGCGTGATTGCATTTGGGCTGAAGTACTTGGGACATAGCGTTCCTGAAAAATACCTCAAGAACGAGCGGATGCTGCGAATCAATACCTTGATTCCGATTGTGCTCTTAAGCGCTCTCGTTGCAGTTCAAACCGTTGCTGATAAATCGAAGTTGGTCATTGATCAGCGCCTCGCAGGCGTGGTCGTTGCCTGTATCGCGCTTGCGCTTAAGGCGCCGTACTTTGTCGTTGTTATCTCCGCAGCGCTCACATCGGCTGCAATTTACAACTTTGGTTAGTACGAAGAATTAAATAATGCCGAGGGCAGAAAGCTTTGCCTTTAAATCATTATCTGATGGCTCAGTCAGATGAGTGCCATCTGAGAAGACAATAACGGGAATGGACTTCGCTCCCCCGTTGATCTCAATAACTTTTTCAGCCGCAGATAGATCTGCATCAACATCGATATGGTTGACCTGAATATCTAGCTCTTCGAAGACGCGCTTAGAGCGACGGCAATCTCCGCACCAATCGGCGCCGTACATAGTGATATCTGCGTGAGCCATTTTGGTATCCCCTTAATCCATAAAGTTCTCAAGGCCGAAGGTCAGCCCTGGATGTGAAATAACTTGTCGTACTCCAAGAAGTACACCTGGCATAAAGCCAACTCGATCGAGTGAGTCGTGGCGGATGGTGAGAGTTTCACCAATTCCACCTAAGAGAACTTCTTGATGGGCAATCAATCCACGTAGGCGCACAGAGTGAACCGGGATGCTGCCCACTGTTGCTCCGCGCGCACCATCGAGTGACGTTGTTGTCGCATCTGGCGCTGGTGCCAAACCTGCCTCTTTGCGCGCTTGTGACATAAGTTCGGCGGTACGCGCTGCAGTTCCAGAAGGTGCATCCACCTTGTTGGGATGGTGCAGTTCAATAATTTCAGCAGATTCAAAGAATCTCGCTGCCTTAGCGGCAAACTCCATCATCAAGACAGCGCCGATTGCAAAGTTAGGAGCAATCAGTACTCCAGACTTTGATGATGAGAGAAGTGATTTGATTTTGGCGATGCGAGCGTCATCAAATCCAGTTGTTCCGATGACTGCATGGATATTGTGAGAGATAAGAAATTCGAGGTTCGCCATTACTGAATCTGGCGTTGTGAAATCGACAACGACCTGTGCTCCAGTGCTGACAAGAGCATCAAGTGAGTCACCGAGATCTAAGGCAGCGACGAGTTCTAGGTCTGCAGCTTCTGTTACAGCTTTGACGACCTCTGAGCCCATGCGACCGCGAGCACCGAGAACTCCGACTTTAATCATCGCGCTAACACCTTCTCAAATTTAGATTCATTTTTAAATGGACCGACAAGAGCAAGGGTAGGCGTTTTCACCAAGAACTCGCCAGCAATTTCGCGGATGTCTGTGGCGCTTACGCGTGAGATGGCCTTGAGGATGTCATCAAAGTCCATGACCTGTCCGTAGACGATCTCATTCTTACCGATACGGCTCATACGCGAGCCAGAATCCTCTTGGCTTAAGACGAGCGAGCCACGCACTGCGCCTTTGGCGCGTTCGATCTCTTCGTGAGTCATTCCGTTATCTGCAACATCGGAAAGTACGCTGCGGATGATTTCAACTACTTCAATCGCCTTTGTTGGATTACACCCTGCATAGAAACCTAGAACTCCAGAGCCGGCAAATTGTTGCGCATATGCGTAGACCGAATAGGCCAGACCGCGTTTTTCGCGTATCTCTTGGAAGAGTCGAGATGACATTCCGCCACCAAGGGCTGCTGAGAGCACGCCCATCGCAAAACGGCGATCATCTGCGCGAGCAACGCCCTCCATGCCATAGAACATATGAGCTTGTTCGCTCTTCTTATAGAGCAACCCAACTGATTGCTGCTTTGAATTCTTGACTGGTGTATTTGGGCGAAGCACGGGAGCGCCGAGTTCATCGAGGAAGTTATCGCGAGAAAGCGCTTCTTCAACCATCGCGACGACTCGCTTATGTTTGATATTGCCCGCTACTGCAACAACCAGATCTTGCGGAAGGTACTTCTTCTTGTAGTAATTAAAGACTGTATTGCGCGACATTCCCTTGATGGAGTCAATCGTGCCCAAGATGGGGCGACCGATAGCGGTATCGCCGTAATAAGTATCGCTAAAGAGATCATGGACTAAGTCGCTGGGATCATCATCGCGCATTGCTATTTCTTCAAGGACAACCTTGCGCTCTGCATCAACATCGAGGGCTGTAACAATTGATGAGGTGATTAGGTCGCTGACGACATCAATGGCCATTGGCAAATCGGTATCAATCACGCGCGCGTAGAAGCAGGTGTACTCCTTAGATGTGAAGGCGTTCATCTCGCCGCCGACAGATTCAATGGAGGATGAGATTTCAAGTGCAGTACGACTGGTGGTGCCTTTGAAGAGGAGGTGCTCTAAAAAGTGAGAAGCACCGGCAGTTGCCGGTGCTTCATCACGAGAACCTACATTGACCCAGATACCCACAGCGGCGCTACGTACCGACGGAACTTCTTCCGTGACGATACGTAAGCCACTTGAGTGAACTGATCTCTTTACTGACATTTATTCAGCTGCTGGAGTTGTTCCATCTTCGAGAACCGGAACCAATGAGAGCTTGCCCTTTGGATCGATCTCACCGATTTCAACCTGAATCTTGTCGCCAACCTTCATGACATCTTCAAGGTTTTCAATGCGCTTGCCGCCGTGCATCTTGCGAATCTGAGATACATGGAGCAGACCATCTTTACCTGGCATCAATGAAACAAATGCACCGAATGTTGCAAGCTTTACGACGGTTCCGAGGTAGCGCTCTCCAACTTCTGGCATCTGTGGATTGGCAATTGCGTTGATCTGAGCGCGAGCTGCCTCAGCTGAAGGTCCATCGGTTGCACCGATGTAGATGGTTCCATCATCTTCAATTGAGATTTCAGCGCCAGTTTCATCTTGAATCTGGTTGATGATCTTGCCCTTAGGGCCGATAACTGCACCAATCTGATCTACTGGAATCTTTACAGAGATGATGCGAGGAGCGTATTGGCTCATCTCATCTGGTGTATCGATTGCTTCGTTCATGACATCGAGAATCGCAAGACGCGCTTCCTTTGCCTGGTGAAGTGCACCAGCAAGAACTGATGCAGGAATTCCATCGAGCTTTGTATCAAGCTGTAGGGCGGTAACGAAATCCTTTGTACCCGCAACCTTAAAGTCCATATCTCCAAATGCATCTTCTGCACCGAGGATATCTGTGAGAGCAACGTATTCGACCTTGCCATCGACATCATCTGAGATTAGACCCATCGCAATACCTGCAACAGGAGCCTTAAGTGGCACACCTGCCTGCAACATTGAGAGCGTTGAAGCACAGACAGAACCCATAGATGTTGATCCATTGGAGCCGAGCGCTTCAGAGACCTGACGGATTGCGTAAGGGAACTCTTCGCGAGTTGGAAGTACAGGGATAAGTGCGCGCTCTGCAAGAGCACCGTGGCCGATTTCGCGACGCTTTGGTGTACCTACACGACCGGTTTCACCAGTTGAATATGGTGGGAAGTTGTAGTTGTGCATGTAGCGCTTTGATGTATCAGGGCTCATGGTGTCGAGCTGCTGCTCCATCTTAAGCATGTTAAGAGTTGTGATTCCAAGAATCTGGGTCTCACCGCGCTCGAAGATCGCTGAACCGTGAACGCGAGGAATAACCTCAACTTCGGCAGAGAGCGCACGAATGTCGCGGAGTCCACGACCGTCGATACGAATCTTGTCGCGAAGTACGCGCTGACGAACAAGCTTCTTTGTAAGTGAACGGAACGCTGCAGGAACTTCCTTTTCGCGGCCTTCGAAGGCAGCAGATACAGATTCCTTTGTTGCAGCTGAGATCTCATCGATCTTAGTTTCGCGCTCTTGCTTACCTGAGATTGTGAGCGCCTTAGCTAGATCATCCTTTGCAGCCTTTTCAACAGCTGCAAATACATCATCCTGGTAATCCAAGAAGACTGGGAAATCAGCAGTTGGCTTTGCAGCAACTGCAGCAAGCTTTGACTGCGCTTCGCAGAGAATACGGATAAATGGCTTAGCCGCATCAAGTCCCTGCGCAACGATTTCTTCTGTTGGAGCCTTAGCGCCTTCAGCAATGAGACCGATTGTGCGAGTTGTTGCTTCTGCTTCAACCATCATGATTGCAACATCGTCAGCTGTTACGCGACCTGCTACGACCATATCGAATACAGCGTTTTCTACCTGTGAATGGTTAGGGAATGCCACCCATTGACCATCGATAAGTGCAACGCGCACTCCACCAATTGGGCCAGAGAATGGAAGACCTGCAAGCTGTGTTGACATAGATGCTGCGTTAATTGCGATGACGTCATACATATGGTCTGGATCCAGAGCCATCACTGTTACGACGATCTGAACTTCGTTACGAAGTCCCTTAATAAATGATGGACGCAATGGACGGTCAATCAGACGGCAGGTAAGGATTGCCTCTTCTGATGGACGACCTTCGCGACGGAAGAATGAACCAGGAATCTTGCCGATGGCATACATCTTCTCTTCTACATCCACTGTGAGTGGGAAGAAGTCGAATTGATCCTTAGGTGTCTTTGATGCTGTTGTTGCTGAGAAGATCATTGTTTGATCATCTAGATAAACAGCTGTAGCTCCTGCTGCTTGCTTTGCGAGGCGTCCTGTTTCGAACTTGATCTCGCGCTTTCCGAACTTTCCGTTATCGATAACGGCTACTGCTGACTTTACGTCTTGACCCTCCATGGGTCCTCCTTTGATTCGTGTTTCAATTCCAAGGCACGGTTAAGAGACCTTGGAGCGGTAACTACACGCGAGGCGAAACAAATGAATCTTCGATCGAAGTTCACAGATGCTTACATCTGGAAACCACTACCGAGGACCATATGTCCCCCGGCGTGTAATTCTTAATTAGCGGCGAATACCGAGCTTTTCGATAATTGCGCGATAACGATTGATATCTGTCTTTGCGAGGTACTGAAGAATGCGGCGACGCTGACCTACGAGCAACAAGAGACCACGACGGTTGTGGTGGTCATGAGGGTTGGTCTGTAGGTGAGTTGTGATGTCATCGATACGACGTGACAATAAAGCAACCTGAGCTTCAGGGCTTCCTGTATCAGTAGCTGATGATCCGTACTTAGCAATGATTTCTTTCTTTACTTCTGGTGTTAACGCCATTTTCATTTCTCATTTCTTGTGACTAATCACAGTTACTGTTCAAGAGGCTTCCCGGTTTGATTCACGGGAAATCACTTTCTCGTTGGACAGGCTGAAGTTTACCTGTGGGGTGTGGATAAGTGAAATTGAGCCCTAAGTGAGGCTATTTTTCGGTTAATTCTCGGGCTTGGTCACAATCTTTCTTCATTTGGACCAAAAGCTCATCGAGACTATCAAATTTCAATGTAGGGCGCAGATACCAACCAAATTCAATCGATGCGTTCTTGTCATAGAGATCTAAGCCCTCTTGATCAAGTGCATACGCCTCTACTTGGCGTCCGCGATCTCCTTCGAAAGTGGGATTTGTTCCTATCGAGATAGCAGCGGGCCAGAAGTTAATTCCAACGGTAAGCCAACCAGCATAAACGCCATCAGCAGGAATTGTCTGTCCTTCAATCTTTCCAAGATTTGCTGTTGGGTAACCGATTTCGCGGCCACGTTTTTCACCGTGCACAACAACCCCATCGAGGCGATGTGGGCGAGATAAAAGTTCACGGGCTTTTTCAACTTTTCCTTCAACAACAAGAGCTCGGATTCGAGAAGATGAGATGACTTCTGTATCAGCCTTCAACTCTTGCACATCAACTGTGAAGTTATGCTCTTGTCCTGACTTAATAAGTGATTCAATATTTCCTGAAGCTTTATGGCCATAGGTAAAGTTTTTACCGACAATGACTGTACTTGCGTGCAGCTGTCCGACGAGCACGGATGTCACAAAATCATCTGGCGACATAGCTGCAAACTTCTCATTGAATTTGAGTACCGCCACCTGGTCAGCGTTATGAATCTTAAGCAGCTCAACGCGATCTGCCAGCGTCGTGAGCATGGTTGGCACCTTACTTGGCGCAAAGATTGTTGTTGGATGTGGATCAAAGGTCAGAGCGATAATCGAGCGGCCTTCTGCAATCTCTTTGGCGCGGTTGAGTAGAACCTGGTGTCCTTTATGGACACCATCAAAGGTTCCGATGACAACGACGCTGGTATCGCTCATAAGCAAATCTTGCCTCACCTAGTTCGCAGCTGCAAAGACAGCGATGGGTTTGGCCTTATCTCCTTCATCCTTTAAGAGCGCGATCAGTCGATTATCCGGTGACATCGCAGCATTGATGACTGTATTTCCGTTCTCTTTCAGTGGGCGACCGAATGAGAGTTCTTGTACTTCTTCGAGAGTCAATTCGCGTGGTGTAAATGTGGTGCGCGCAACTTCAGCAAGATCCAGTGCTGTGAACTTCTGCGCTTTCAGGTCTTCAAAGGTAGTAGCGCCATTTTCTGTGAATCCGGCAACGCGTGTGCGGCGCAGCGCAGAGAGATGTCCCCCAACGCCAAGCGCATCTCCCAGGTCACGGGCAATGGCTCTGATAAATGTTCCGGCAGAGCAGGTGACTTCAATATCGACTTCGGTGGTCTTCTCAAGATGGCGAATGGCGCGAATATCTAATTGAGTGATGGTTACTTCACGCGCTGCTAATTCAAACTTCTCGCCAGCACGCACTCGGTCATAAGCGCGCTCTCCCCCAACTTTAACTGCAGAGACAGATGATGGACGTTGGGCGATAGTGCCAATCATCTTCGCAAGAATCTTCCTGATATCAGCATCAGCCACCGCAGATGCATCAGCGGATGAAATCACTTCGCCTTCGCTGTCATCAGTGATTGTTGCAGCGCCAAGCACAACGCTCGCTTGATAAGACTTGTCGCCATCTGTGATGTATTGCAGCAAGCGTGTGCCATTTCCGAAACCGAGAACAAGAACACCCGTAGCCATTGGATCTAAAGTTCCGGCATGTCCTACTTTGCGAGTACCTAGCGCTTTGCGAGCCACAGCAACAACATCGTGGCTGGTCATACCGCCAGCTTTATCTACTACTAAGAAGCCGTCGCTCATTCTTGAATGGTGCGTGGGACTTTGTATGGATCTTCGACAACTGGCTTGGCATTTTCGCGCGCTTTAGCAACCTCTGCATCGAGTGCATGCACTCGCTCAAGAAGTGAATCAAGCGCCTTCGCAGATTCTGGAAGTCCATCCAAGATGAATTCAAGTGATGGAGTTACGCGGGTTCCGAGATCTTTACCTACTGCGCTGCGCAGAACACCTTTGGCAGATTCAAGAGCTGCAGCAGTTGCTGCGCGCTCATCATCTCCGCCAAGAACTGTGTAGAAGATTGAAGCGCTTTGTAGATCACCTGAAACTCGCGCATCGGTAACAGTGACAAAGCCAAGACGTGGATCTTTGATCTTTGTCTCAAGCAGCTGTGCCACTACTACCTTGATGCGGTCTGCAACCTTCTGGCTGCGATGTGAATTTGCCACGGTGATATCCGAACCTTGCGCTAAGCGCGCTTCTTTTCGCGCATCTCGAAGACCTGAATGATGTCTCCGACCTGAAGATCAGCACCCTTGCCGACACCGATACCGCACTCAAATCCTTCGCGGACTTCAGTGGCATCATCCTTGAATCGCTTGAGAGATTCGATAGAGACCTCTTCTGCGATTGTTGCACCGGCGCGAATGACGCGCGCCTTAGCGTTACGTCGAATGATTCCATCGAGGACGATAGAACCAGCGATTGTGCCGACCTTTGAAGATTTGAAGAGATCGCGGACTTCAGCGTTACCAAGGATTGCTTCCTCGTACTCTGGCTTAAGAAGACCCTTAAGTGAGAGCTCGATTTCTTCAATCGCATTGTAGATGACGGAGTAGAAGCGAACTTCCACGCCTTCTTGGTCTGCAAATATTGCAGTCTGTGGTTCAGGCTTAACGTTAAAGCCGATAACAACAGCAGTTGATGCAGATGCCAGAGTGATATCGCTCTTGGTAATTGCACCGACACCGCGGTGGATAACACGAAGATCAACTTCAGCTCCGACATCAAGTTGCATCAACGCATCTTCGAGCGCTTCTACAGAACCTGAAACGTCACCCTTAAGAATGAGGTTAAGAGTTGAGATCTTGGACTGCTCCATAAAGTCTTCAAGTGAGACCTTCTTGCGCGCCTTAGCAAGCTGTGCATTTCGCTCAGCTGCCTGACGTTTCTCAGCAATCTGGCGCGCGGTGCGATCTTCATCTGCAACAAGGAAGGTATCTCCAGCGTTAGGTACTGAGGTAAATCCGAGTACCTGCACTGGACGAGATGGTCCTGCCTCTTCAACGCTGGCACCGTGCTCATCGAGCATTGCGCGAACGCGACCGAATGAACCACCGGCAACGATTGCATCTCCAACGCGCAAAGTTCCGCGTTGTACTAAGACGGTTGCAACTGGTCCACGACCGCGATCGAGGTGAGCTTCGATAGCAACGCCGCGAGCATCATCTTCAGCAACTGCGCGAAGATCGATAGCTGCATCTGCAGTAAGGAGAATTGAGTCGATCAAGTCATTGATTCCTGTACCTGCTTTAGCTGATACGTTTACGAAGATTGTGTCTCCGCCGTACTCTTCGGCGATCAAGTTGTACTCAGTCAATTGCTGGCGGACCTTATCTGGGTTCGCGCCTTCCTTATCAACCTTGTTCACTGCAACAACGATAGGAACATCGGCTGCTTGAGCGTGGTTCAGCGCTTCAATAGTCTGAGGCATCACACCGTCATCAGCTGCGACAACGAGTACTGCGATATCGGTGACCTTGGCACCACGTGCACGCATAGCGGTAAACGCTTCGTGACCTGGTGTATCGATAAAGGTGATTGCGCGGTTTATGCCATCATGATCATGGTGAATTTGGTAAGCACCAATGTGCTGTGTAATTCCACCTGCTTCAGATTGCACAACCTCAGTCTGACGAATCGCATCGAGCAAGCGAGTCTTACCGTGGTCAACGTGACCCATCACAGTAACTACGGGCGGACGAGGAGTGAGATTCTCTTCATCAAAATCAGCGAGTTCTGCAGCAAGGTCAATATCAAAGCCCTGCAAGAGTTCGCGGTCTTCTTCTTCAGGGGAGACAACTTCGATGACATATCCAAGTTGTGCACCAAGAATTTCGAAGGTATCTGCATCAACTGATTGAGTTGCAGTGACCATTTCACCGAGGTGGAAGAGCGCTGAAACTAACGCTGCTGGATCTGCGCCAATTCTTTCGGCGAAATCTGCAAGGGAAGAGCCGCGACGCATACGGATTTTGGTTGAACCATCTCCGTGAGGAATAACTGCGCCACCCAACTTCGGTGCCTGCATATTGTCGAACTCTTCACGTAATACTTTTCTTGACTTCTGCTTACGCTTTGAAGATTTACTTGCATTCTTTCCAAATGCACCTGCAGCTCCACCGCGACCTGGGCCGCGATTAGGACCGCCGCCACCTGGACGAGCTGGACCACCTGGCGCTCCACCAGTTGCTGCTCCTTGTGAACGATAAGGACCTTGCGATGATGGCGCTCCACCAGTACGTGGTGGGTAATTTCCTGTTCCAGTTGATGCCGGACGAGGCGCACCAGGACGCGCTGCAAAACCTGGACGAACAGAACCAGGTCGCGCACCTGCCATACCTGGACGAGGTGCACCCGTTCCTTGTGGTCGTTGTGGTGGGCGTGGAACCGCACCACCTGTTGAAAATGGATTGTTACCAGGACGTGGCGGCCGTGGAACCGCACCGCCAGTTGAAAATGGATTGTTACCAGGACGTGGAGCCGCTGGCGTTGCAGGAGTTGGAGCTGCTGGTGTTGCAGCAGATGCTGCAGATGCTGCCTTTGCTTCATCTTGCGCAACCTTTTCAGCATCGCGAGATGCCTTAAGCGCTGCAAGATCAACGCCGAGTTCAGCTGCTAGTTCTGCAGCGAGCTCAGGATTTACTTCGGCAGTCTTCTTTGAGGCAGCTGTCTTTTTAGCGGCTGCCTTCTTGACGGGCTTCTTCTCTTCTACCGGCTTGGCATCGGGATAAAGCGCAATTAACTTGCGAACGACCGGTGCTTCAACTGTTGATGATGCTGAGCGAACGAATTCACCCATCTCTTGGAGTTTGGCAAGGACTTCCTTGCTCTCCATACCGAGTTGTTTTGCCAACTCATGTACGCGGACCTTTGACACATTTCTCCTGTCTTGGCCCGCATTAAAACTTGTGGGATGCGAGCCCTAGTTGTTCGACCTCATGATGTAAACGAGCTCATTTGAGTTTCATATCTTTCGCATCCATTTCATTTGCGCCTCAGTACTTTTATACCGAAGACGATGTGGCGAGTCTATCGAATAGGCGGGAAATTCCCTATTCCACACCATATTTACGCGGTCGGTGCGGGGGTGTCTGGATGGATATCGATACGCCATCCAGTCAGACGTGCGGCAAGACGGGCATTCTGCCCATCTTTACCGATGGCCAGTGAGAGTTGGTAATCCGGAACAATCACCTTGGCAGAACGCGTTGCTTCATCAACAATTTCAACTCTCGTTACCTTCGCGGGTGCGAGTGCGCTTGCTACAAACTTTGCTGGATCTTCATCGTAATCAACGATATCTATCTTCTCGCCGTTGAGTTCATCCATGACAGCGCGTGAACGAGCGCCCATTGGTCCGATGAGAGAACCCTTCGGTGAAACGCCAGCGCGATGTGAACGCACTGCAATCTTGGTGCGATGTCCTGCTTCGCGCGCGACCGCCATGATTTCTACGATGCGATCTTTGATTTCAGGAACTTCTAGTGCAAAGAGTTGCTTGACCAAAGCAGGGTGGCTACGAGAAAGCATGATCTCGGGGCCCTTCATGCCTTGCTTTACTTCTACAACAAAACACTTAATGCGTTCTCCGTGTGTATAGACCTCACCTGGCACCTGCTCTTGCGGTGGAATACGACCTTCGATGCGACCAAGGTTGACGTTAATCATCTTTGGATCGCGCCCTTGTTGAATAATGCCTGAGACGATATCGCCCACAGTTGCTGTGAACTCTCCGACAATCTCAGCATCGTTACTGGCGCGCATTTGCTGCTTGATTACTTGGCGCGCAGTAGAAGTCGTCACTTTAGAGAATCCTTCAGGTGAATCTACTTCCTCGCCAATGCGCTCACCCAGTTCATTAAAGATTGGAATAAAGATCTGAATCTCGCCCGTTTCGCGGTTAAGTCTTGCTTGCGCGTAACGATTTGGTTCCTGGGTTTCTCCGTACGCAGTAAGAACTCCTGCTTCGATCGCCTGAATCAGTGGCTCAAGCGGCATCGCTTTCTCGGTTGTCAGGTGAACAAGTGCTGCCATATCTACATGCATTACTTGTCACCATCTTTGCGATTAAATTCAATTTCAACAGTTGCGCGCTTAATATCGGAAAGCGCAACTTCAACGCGCTTGACTTCCTTCTTCTCAAGATAAGAAAGAGTGACGCTCGTTTCCGTGGATTCTTCAATACGTCCGGTAATTGCTACGCCATCGCTCTTAACGACTTTGAGTAAGCGGCCATGATTCTTCACGAAATGGCGAGGCGCAGTCAGTGGACGGTCGACCCCAGGTGAAGTCACTTCAAGAGTAAACGGGGTATCCCCCATAAAGGCAGCTTCATCAAGCAACTCTGAGATGGCGCGAGATACAGCAGTGACTTGATCTAAATTAAGAGATGCAGGCCCATCGACGATGCAGGTAACGATGCGATGTTTGCCGGGTGAGACTAATTGGACTTCTTCAAGGAATAAACCTTGGGCTTCAACTGCAGGTGTAACCAGTTGAGAGATTTGATCTGTGATTGCCACGATGCGCCTTTCATATTCAATTGTTATTGAGTTTTATTACCGCTTTAGAACAGGTCAAATAATACCCTGACTATGAGCGCAAAGGTGACCACCAGATAGAACTTACGAACAAAGTCAGAGCCGCGGCGAATCGCCACATGTGAACCGATGATTCCTCCCGCCAAATTACATACACCAACTGCTAGCCCGACTACCCACATAATCGAACCGCTGATGCCAAAGACGAGAATCGATGCGAAGTTGGTCGCAACGTTGACCACCTTGGCAATCGCTGATGCTCCAACGAATGCGAAACCAAGCGCGGCAACCAGGACAATCATCAGCAGAGTTCCGGTACCAGGCCCAATAAAGCCATCGTAGAAACCAATAGTCAGCCCCGCGACTGCCCCCACTGTTCGCTGGCGCTTGGCAGCGCCTTTGAGAACTTCAACTTTTCCTAGATCTGGTCTTGCAAGTGTGTATACAAAGACAGCAACCAGCATCACGACAATTGCTACTTTGAGTTGCTCTGTTGAAATCTGTGTTGCCAGGAGTGACCCAGAGCCAGAGCCGATAAATGCTGGCAGCACCATAGCCAGAAGTAACTTCGGGTCTGTCTTGATATTTCTGCGGTAGTTCAGAGCGGCAGCTGATGTGCCGAAGATTGAACCCAGTTTATTTGTCCCAGAAACTTCTGCCACTTCGCGATCAGGGAAAGAGATCAGAAGAGCTGGAAGCTGAATCAGACCTCCACCACCTGCGATGGCATCAACAAAACCGGCAGAGAAGGCAGCAACAAGAATAAAGACCAGCGTCAGCGTTGAAATATCGCTGAGCATTTATGGCAGCGTTGGAAGGAGTTCAGTAACTGCTGTGAGCGCTTGCGCTACCGGAACTTCAGATTTTTCACCGGTACGACGGACGCGAACTTCAACATTTCCTTGTTCGAGCGCTTTGCCAACGACAACAATGACAGGAATTCCAATAAGTTCAGCATCTTTAAACTTCACACCAGGAGATGTGCCGCGACGATCATCTAGCATCACGCTGACTCCTGCTGCTTCTAAATCAGCAGCGAGCTTTTCAGCAGCGGCAAATACTGCATCTTCTTTACTGGTTGCAACGATATGAACCTTGGCAGGTGCTACTTCGACCGGCCAAGAAAGACCGAGCTCGTCATTGCTCTGTTCAGCAATCGCAGCAACCGCGCGGGATACCCCAATCCCGTAAGAGCCCATTGTGACAACTTGTGATTTACCGTTCTGATCAAGGACAGTGAGGCCTAGCGCATCTGCATATTTGCGACCTAGCTGGAAGATATGGCCGATTTCAATTGCGCGATCAATAATGACTGGGGTCGCACACTTTGGACAAGCATCGCCCTCTTTAATCTGTGCAGATTCAACATAAGCATCTACTGTGAAATCGCGACCATTAACAACGTTACGTGCGTGCTTATCCTTGGCATTTGCGCCCGTTACCCATGAAGTTCCTGGAGCGATACGAGGATCTGCGTAGATAGTAATTCCATTTTTCTTGGCATCTTGTGGGCCGATATATCCCTTGACGAGCCCTGGGAACTTAGCGAAATCTGCATCTTCAAAGACGCGTACATCGTTAACGCCGGCAAGGTTTGCTTGTAAACGCTTGAGATCTACTTCGCGATCTCCTGGAACTAAGACTGAGATTGGTTTCTCATCGGCCATCAACATGACGTTCTTTAAAGTCATTGACCCGTCATATCCCCCACCGAATTTGGCGTTGATGAGTTCAACCAAGGTATCGATTGTTGGAGTATTGGGTGAATCAAAGACTTCAAGGGGTGCAACCTGTGTCGCATCACCTGGTGCTACAACGGTTGTCATCGCTTCCACATTTGCTGCATACCCACACTTCGGGCAGAGAACGTAAGTATCTTCGCCAGTGTCGCAGGGAGCTAAGAATTCCTCAGAAGCTGAACCGCCCATTGCACCGGACATAGCGCTGACGATGTTGTACTTCATGCGCAGGCGATCAAAGGTCTTGATATATGCCTCGCGATGGCGCTGGTAAGACTCGACTAAACCTTCATCGGTAAGGTCAAATGAATATGAATCCTTCATCACGAATTCACGCCCGCGGATGATTCCTGAACGAGGACGTGCCTCATCGCGATACTTCGTTTGGATTTGATAGAGAGCAAGTGGCAGATCTTTATAGGATGAATATTCGCCCTTAACCATCAAGGTAAACATCTCTTCATGTGTTGGGCCTAGAAGATAGTCACTCCCTTTCCTATCTTGAAGGCGAAATAGATCTGGGCCGTAATCGTTCCAGCGGCCAGTTTCTTCATAGGCATCTTTTGGCAGGAGAGCCGGAAAATGAACTTCTTGGAATCCTGCGCGGTCCATCTCTTGGCGCACAATATTTTCAATATTGCGAAGGGTGATGACGCCCAGTGGCAACCATGAATAGATACCAGCTGCGATGCGGCGGATATATCCAGCGCGGACTAAGAGGCGATGGCTAGGGACTTCAGCATCTGCCGGATCATCGCGCAGCGTGCGTAAGAAGAGCGTAGACATTCGCAACATAACGCGAACCCTACTAGAGGATTACGAAGTTGTGACGGAAGGTTCTCCTGATGCAACGCCTGCGGCTTCCATCTCTTCGGCAAGACGCATAGCTTCTTCAATAAGAGTTTCAACAATCTGCGCTTCAGGGACCGTTTTGATGACTTGTCCCTTCACAAATATCTGACCTTTGCCATTTCCTGATGCAACGCCGAGATCTGCTTCACGAGCTTCGCCTGGACCATTTACAACACAGCCCATCACAGCAACGCGCAGTGGAACTGTCATTCCTTGTAGACCTGCCTGCACCTTTTCAGCAAGGGTGTAGACATCTACTTGAGCTCGACCACATGAAGGACAGGAAACAATTTCAAGTTTACGTTGGCGCAGATTAAGTGATTCAAGGATTGAAATTCCAACCTTTACCTCTTCTACAGGCGGCGCCGAAAGAGAAACCCGGATTGTGTCGCCAATTCCTTCGGCGAGAAGAATTCCAAATGCAGTTGCAGACTTAATCGTTCCTTGGAAGATTGGACCAGCTTCGGTGACGCCGAGGTGAAGTGGGTAATCAGTCTTGGCCGCAAGCAAGCGATATGCGCTGACCATAGTGACAGGATCGTGATGCTTAACTGAAATCTTGATATTGCCAAAGCCATGTTCTTCAAAGAGGGATGCTTCCCAGATTGCAGATTCAACTAACGCTTCAGGTGTTGCCTTGCCATACTTTGCAAGAAGGCGTGGGTCGAGAGATCCAGCGTTGACACCGATACGAATGGGAATACCCGCATCACCTGCAGCCTTTGCAACTTCCTTCACCTTGTCATCAAATTGTTTGATATTGCCAGGGTTGACGCGAACTGCAGCACAGCCTGCATCAATTGCGGCGAAGATGTACTTAGGTTGGAAGTGGATATCTGCAATTACTGGAATCTGTGACTTCTTGGCAATCTGCGCAAGTGCATCTGCATCATCTTGTGATGGAACTGCAACGCGAACAATTTGGCAACCAGATGCAGTGAGTTCGGCAATCTGTTGCAGGGTTGCATTGACATCAGATGTCAGCGTTGTACACATTGATTGCACGCTAACCGGTGAATCAGAACCTACTCCGACTCCACCCACATTGAGCTGTCTAGTCTTGCGACGCGGATGCAAGGTAGGAGGTGGGGCGCTGGGGATTCCGAGATCAACCATGAGCCGTATTCTGCCTTATCTCTAGAAATTCAGCGATATGGGATTAAAGATGTCAGCGATTAAGAGAACCACAGTGAGCACCGCTAAGACTGCAAAGACTCCGATAGTGATAGGTGTAAGAACATTCACATCAATACCTGCAGGTCTTGGGCGTCCACGTAATCGTGCGATGAAGGCGCGGATTTCATCGGCAATCGCCACCGCCATATGGCCACCATCGAGAGGCAAGATTGGAAGTAAGTTAAAGAGCCCCACAAAGATATTGAGGCTTGCCACAATGAGAAGGAATGTGCCGAGCTGTTCAGTGTTATCAAGTTTGGTACTGCTGACAACGTCACCAGAAACTCTCGCTGCGCCAACTACTCCTACTAGTCCGTTGGGATCACGTTCTTCTCCACCAAATGTTTGGCGGAAGAGTTCTGGAACCTTGGCAGGCAGGGTGAAGAGTGACTTTACGGATTCACGCAGTAAGACGCCTGTGGCTTGTGTGGATTCAACAATTGCAGGGAAGAAACTCTGCCGTTCGGTGCCAATCTTGGTGATGATTCCAAGAATGTAACGCTTTGCGTTTTCGTCATAGCGAGCCGCAGCAGTGATTTCAATTTCCTGGCCACCACGCAAAACTACATAGGTAAGTGGCTTACCTTCAGATTTAGCGATGACCTGAGAGTCGATAAACCAATCTTTAACTTCACGGCCGTTGACCTCAAGGATTTTATCTCCGGGTACAAAGCCAGCAGCAGATGCTGCGGTGTTGGGGCTGACCTTGGTGATATCTGAAAGAAGAGTATTAACACCGACGCCAAAGAAGATTGCAAAGATAAGGATGAAGCCGATTAAAAGGTGAG
The DNA here is from genome assembly GCA_965267965.1 of Candidatus Nanopelagicaceae bacterium. Lineage (GTDB taxonomy): Bacteria > Actinomycetota > Actinomycetes > Nanopelagicales > Nanopelagicaceae > Planktophila. The sequence goes on along the minus strand of OZ254131.1, from coordinate 476,116 downwards.
CAAAGGATCCTGCTCCTAAAACAATGAGCTTCTTGCCCGAGGATGCGGTAAAGAATGCTCGAGATTCCTCGCCAGGAGGCATCTCATCACGCGGGCTCATTCCTTCGATGCGACAGTAACCGCCAGCCGGAATTGCTTTGATTCCAAATTCGGTTTCGCCCTTGGTGAAAGACCAGATGCGCTTGCCAAAGCCGAGAAAGAATTCGGTGACCTTCATGCCGAAGCGCTTTGCAGTTAAGTAATGTCCAAGTTCATGGACCATTACCGAAAGCAGAAGTGCAACTGCAAAAGCGAGAATTCCTAAGATTTCCATCGACCGTCCTTCATGCTCGAGCCCGTGCAACTTCGGAGGAAGCCACCTGACGAGCATCCTCTTCGATAGCACTGACATCGGCCAAATCTCGCGGTGCAGTAAGTGCGGATGCGCTCATCTTTTCAACAACTGCCGATACTGTCTTAACAATCTGTGGGAATGAGATATTCCCATCAACAAATGCCTGCACAGCAACTTCATTCGCGGCGTTAAAGACAGCAGGTAAACCTTTGCCGATTTCTCCGCACTGGCGAGCAAGTGAGATCGCTGGAAAACGCGCAACATCGATGGGCGCAAAGCTCCACGAATGAGATTGCGTCCAATCAACAGGTGGCATCGCACCCTTGACGCGATCGGGATAACCGAGCGCAAAAGAGATTGGCCCCTTCATATTGGGAGGTGATGCTTGCGCAATCGTTGAACCATCATCAAATTCGACCATAGAGTGAATCACCGACTGCGGATGAACAACTGCTTCGATCTTTGAATAGGGAATATCAAAGAGGTAGTGGGCTTCAATGATTTCCAAACCTTTGTTCATCAACGTCGCAGAATTGATGGTGACAACTGGCCCCATGACCCAGGTCGGATGGTTGAGCGCTTCCGCGACTGTGACGCTTTCTAAATCTCTGCGATCGCGGAATGGTCCCCCACTTGCAGTCAGTACTAACTTGGAAACCTGTGACTTCTTTTCGCCAATCAACGCCTGCCACAACGCTGAATGTTCTGAATCAACCGGCAAGAGTTGATCGCTTTTGGCGCGCGATGTGACGATGTCACCGCCGGCAACGAGAGATTCTTTATTTGCCAGCGCCACACGATTGTCGGCATCGAGCGCTGCCAGAGTTGGGCCAAGCCCGATAGAACCAGTGATGGCATTGAGTACAACATCGCAAGAGATTGCTGCAATCTCAGTGGATGCGTTCGGACCATCAATGACTTGAACTCCAGGAAGCGCCGTACGTATCTGATCTGCGTTCTTGGTGACTCCAACTACTTTGACGTTGAACTTCTTTGCTTGTTCGATGACCACATCAGGTTGCGCGCCAGCAGAGGTGATTGCAAGAACTGTAAAGCGATCAGGGTTTGCCGCAACTATCTCGAGAGCTTGAACTCCGATTGATCCGGTCGAACCCAGGATAATCAGTTGGCGCGTCATGAAACTTTGCGCTTGCGTCCTACAAATTGTCCGATGATGACAACGGCAAGGGCTAGGAAGAACATCGCCGAACCAATCACATTTGCCTGCGCAGGAATACCGCGCGCTGCAGACGTGTAGACAAACTTAGGGAAGGTTGTCATTGTTCCGGAGTTGAAGTTGGTAATGATGAAGTCATCGAAAGATAAGCTGAATGCGAGTAGCGCTGCTGCTGCAATGCCAGGAGCCACAAGTGGAAGTGTGACGCGACGGAAAGTTTCGCGTTCGTTGGCATACAAATCCATTGCAGCTTGTTCTAGGCGAGGATCAAGGCTGGCAATACGCGCCTTGACAGTGACTACAACGAATGAAACACAGAAGAGAACGTGCGCTATCACTGTTGGCCAAAATCCTGGATTGATCTGGAAGACCAAGAAGAGCGAGAGAAGAGATGCGCCCAGAACAATTTCAGGCGTTGCCATTGGCAGGAAGATAAGCAGGTTAGTCGTTGAGCGACCCTTGAAGTGATAGCGCCCAATAGCAAAAGCAATCATCGTGCCAAGAATTGTTGAAAAGAGAGTTGCTAAGAAACCAATCTTGATGGAGTTACCGAGCGCAGTACAGATTTCAGGTGCACCGCAAGGGTTCTGCCAATTCTCAAGGGTGAAGCCCTGCCAGACCAAGTTGCTCTTACGAGAATCGTTAAAGGAGAAAGCGAAGGTGTAGGCAACTGGGATAAAGAGATAGGTAAATGCCACAACTGCGTAGATGCGAATAAGGTTACGTTGGAACCAGCGAGAAACTTTTCTCATACCAACTCCTCGGTTCCGGCCTTACGAACATAGAAAGTCACAAGAATCAGAATCGACAACATGAGAGTAAATGAGAGAGCTGCCGCCGTTGGGTAATCCACGATACGGAAGTAGCGAGATTCAATAACATTTCCCAGCATCTTCGTCGTTGGGCTACCGAGGATTGCAGCGTTTACATAATCACCAGCTGCTGGAATAAAGGTTAGTAACGTGCCTGCTACAACGCCTGGCATTGAAAGCGGAAGAGTTACTTTGCGGAAAGTTGTAAATCCATTTGCATACAAGTCCCCTGATGCTTCAAGAGTACGTGGATCGATGCGATCAATGGATGCGTACAGTGGCAAGGTCATAAATGGCAGGAAGTTATAGGTCATACCGGCAACAACAGCGAAGGCGCTAGAAGTCAGCGTTGTACTTTCGGAGATGATGCCAAGCGTTCGAAGTGGCGGCACAACGAATCCTTCTTCACCCAGGATCTGCTTCCAGGCGACGGTGCGCAGCAAGAACGAGGTAAAAAATGGCGCAATCACAAGGACCAGCATTAAGTTCTTATATTTGCCACCTTTGAATGCGATTGCATACGCCAGCGGGTACGCAATCAATAGAGCAAGAATCGTTGCGATAGTTGCATAGAGAAATGAACGACCAAACTGTTCTCTATTTTCAATAAAGGCGTCGAAGTAATTCTGAAAACGTAAGGTCTGCTCGTATTGTCCTGTATCTCCCCCACCTACTGGGGTCTGCGTTGAAGTCTGGGCAAGATTAATCAGAGGCAGGATAAAGAAGGTTAAGAGGAACACCATCCCCGGAAGTAACAGGAGATAGGGAGTTCTAATCTTTGTCATTCTTCGTCGAGATCCTCATCAGGACTTACTTCAGTACCTGCTTCGGCATCTTCATCACCGCGAAGGCCAAAGGTAAAGCTTGGTTCCCAAGAAATGTTGACGCTTTCACCAACGCTAAATGGCGCAACACCATCATCGTTTTGCTCAAAGACCATCAACTCTTGTCCCCACGGCATCAACACCTGGTACTGAGTAGATACACCGATGTAGGAAACATCCTCAACTTTTCCGCCAGTCAAAATATTTCCGGATGTCGCAGTTTCAAGGCGCGAGATACGGAACTTCTCTGGACGGATTCCTGCATAGATTGAATTGTCTACAGCGTGAGAGCGATCCTTGCGCAGAGAAATCTTCTGACCGAAGAGATCAACAATCTGATTTTCGCCATCGTTTCCGCTGACTGTTCCCTTAATAAGGTTTGACTGTCCCAAGAAGTTTGCAACAAATGCTGTCTCTGGGTTGTCATACAAATCGGCTGGTGAACCCATCTGCTCAATCTGTCCTTCATTCATTACCGCGATGGTGTCAGCCATAGTCATGGCTTCTTCCTGATCGTGGGTCACGTGCACGAAGGTGATTCCAACTTCTTTCTGAATCCACTTAAGTTCAATCTGCATCTGGCGACGAAGCTTGAGATCAAGTGCGCCAAGAGGTTCATCAAGAAGTAGCAACGCTGGGCGGTTAACAATCGCACGCGCTAGCGCGATACGTTGCTGCTGCCCGCCAGATAGTTGAGTTGGCTTTCGCTGCGCAAGGTGTGGAAGTTCAACCAAGTTCAGCGCCTTATTAACAGCCTCATCTACATCTTTAATTCCACGACGGCGCAGACCAAATGCGATGTTTTCAAAGATGGTCAGGTGCGGAAAGAGAGCGTAATTTTGAAAGACTGTATTGATGGGGCGCTGATAGGGCTTGGTATCAGTAATGTCAGTAACGCCCAAAGAGATTGTTCCTCGGGTTGGTTCTTCTAGCCCTGCAATCATGCGTAACGTTGTTGTCTTGCCGCATCCTGAAGGCCCAAGGAGTGCAAAGAATGAGCCTTTAGGAATTGTCAGCGACAAATCATTTACAGCAGTGAAATCACCATAAGACTTGGTGATTGAAGAGAGTATTAAATCTCCGCGTGCAGAGCTAGCTACATCTGACACTTAGTTGCCGGCGGCCTTCTGGAAAGCCTCGGTCCAAGTTGATTCTTCTGTAGGTGAAAGTGAACGGAAGACGCTGAGGTTTGCCATCATCTTCTCAGTTGGGAAGATGAACTCGCTCTTTGCAAGCTCTGGATCAATCTTCTCCATCTCAGCCTGTGCACCCTTAACTGGGCAAACATAGTTAACGTAGGCAGCTACTTCAGCAGCAACAGCTGGCTCGTAGTAGTAGTTGATGAGCTTCTCAGCATTCGCCTTAGCCTCTGCTGTCGCAGTTGAAGGAATCAACATGTTATCGCCTGAGATTGTTCCGCCTGATTCTGGAACGGCGAAGTCAAACTTGCCCTCGTTTTCAGACTTAAGAATAAACATATCGCCTGACCAACCGATAACAGCTGTGGCATCTCCTGATGTGAGGTCTTCAGCGTATTCGTTGCCCTTAACGCCGCGGATCCAGCCATCTGCAATCTTCTTAGCCAAGAAATCAACTGCATTCATAAATTGATCTTCTGTAACTGTCTGCAAGTTAACGCCCTGTGAGCGCAAGATGATTCCAACGGTATCGCGCATTTCAGAGAGAACAACAATCTTTCCCTTATTTGCTGGAGAGAAGAGGTCTTCGATTGTGCGGATTCCCTTTGGATTCTTTTCGACGTTCCAACCGAATCCACCCATGATGCCCTGCCATGTGAGTGTGTATTCGCGCTTGGCATCAAATGATGGAGTTGCAAGTGTGTCGAGGATATTGGCTGCATTTGGAATATTTGCGCCATCAAACTTCTGCGCATATCCGAGGCGAATCCAACGTGCTGCCATCCAGTCTGTTGGGCAGACTAGGTCGTAACCAATGTCCTTCTTAATCTTAAGTTGTGCTTGTACTTTTCCGAAGAACTCATCGTTATCGTTGTAATCTTCAAAGTACTTAACTGCAATATCAGTCTCTTTTGTAAAAGCTTCAAGAGTTGGGTACTTCTTACCTGAGTCATCAACATCAAGGTAGAGCGGCCAGTTGCCCCAACGGACAGAGTTTGCTGAATCAGATCCTCCGCCGCCGATTCCGCATGATGCGAGCGCACCAGCACCCGCGACTGCTCCGGCGCCGGCTAAGACAGCACGACGTGAAACATGTGAATTAAGAATTGTGCGTGCTTCTGAAGAGAGTGGTTTCTTAGCCATGAGTCATGGGCTCCTTTTTAGTAAAACTTGCCGGTGTAAGGGACGGACGTGCAGGGCTCATTATGTAGCCCTTTTGAGCGTGAGCCAAACCTAAAATGAAAGAATTCTTCTGTGATTTCTTAGGGATTTAGGCGTTGAGATTGGTCATCACATGCTTGATGCGGGTGTAATCCTCAAAGCCATAGTTCGAGAGATCCTTGCCGTATCCGCTGCGCTTAAATCCACCGTGAGGCATCTCGGCCACCACTGGGATGTGGGTATTAATCCAGACGCAGCCGAAGTCAAAGGCCTTGGCAAGACGCATCGCGCGACCGTGGTCCTTGGTCCAGACTGATGAGGCCAGGCCGTATTCAACTCCGTTGGCCATCGCGATAGCTTCGGCCTCATCCTTAAATTTCTGGATGGTAATAACTGGGCCGAAGATTTCAGATTGAATCAACTCATCGCTCTGCTTGAGGTCAGCGATGACAGTCGGTGCCACAAAGTAACCAGGGCGATTTGTTGGCTGACCACCGGCAACGATGCGAGCATGTGAAGGCGTACGAGAAACAAATCCATTAACGCGTTCAAACTGTGATGCGTTATTTACCGGTCCTACGATGACATCTTCATCTGGCATACCCATGCCGATATGGTTTGTCGCCTGATCTGCCAGCAACTTCACCATCTCTTCATAGACGCCTTCTTGCACGATGACGCGAGTTGCAGCGGTGCAATCCTGGCCTGAATTGAAGTAACCAGCGAGTGCAATTCCTTCAGCGGCAGCTTGCAAATCAGCATCATTAAAGACAACCACAGGCGCCTTGCCACCAAGTTCAAGGTGTACACGCTTGAGTGATTTAGCTGCAGCCCCTGCAACTTCCATACCTGCGCGCACTGAACCTGTTACTGAAACCATCGCAGGAGTTGGGTGATCCACGAGCGCAGCCCCTGTTGCGCGTTCTCCAGCAATAACGTTAATAACGCCATCGGGCAAGAATTCGCCCATGATCTGTGCCATAAAGAGTGTTGATGCAGGAGTTGTATCACTTGGCTTAAGCACTACAGAGTTTCCTGCGGCAATAGCTGGCGCCCATTTCCAGACCGCCATCATCATTGGGTAGTTCCATGGAGTTACCTGCGCACAAACGCCGATTGGCTCGCGACGAATAAATGAGGTCATCCCCTTCATATACTCACCAGCAGAGCGACCTTCAAGGTTACGAGCAGCACCTGCGAAGAAGCGAATCTGATCCACCATCGGTGGTATTTCTTCTGACGAAGTCAGACCCTTTGGCTTACCGCAGTTCTCAGATTCAATATCAACAAATTCCTGCGCACGAGCTTCGATGGCATCGGCAATTTTAAGAAGAGCGCGTTGGCGCTCTGAAGGTGTGGAATCGCGCCAAATAGGAAAGGCCTCACTTGCAGCCTTCATCGCCTTATCGATATCGGCAGCGTTTGAGTTAGGAGCCGTTGCAAAGGCCTGACCGGTCGAAGGATTAATCAGAGTTGTGGTCTCGCCAGATGCGCTATCGACTAACTTGCCATTGATGAAATTCTGTAACTTCTTCACCTGCTATGCCTGACCTTTCGTAGCCCTAACCATCTGATCACCGTGATCGTATGGATGTTTTGTATAGGTTTCTAACCAGCGAGCAATTGTGTACTTACCTGATTCTGTATGCTCGCCGAACTTCTCGAGATCTCTCTCTTCCAGCCGCTTAACTAAATCTAAAGAGGCGGCACGCACAGCGGCATAGACCGCAATCGAATTCGCAACGTCGCCATCAGCATATGCAAGCTTTGGTTCATTAGCCCACGCACCTTCGTCATATCCCTGAATAATCGAACCTTCAGGTTCGGCAACCAAGCGACGCAGGCGCGCATATGACTGCGCCTCAGAATCTGCCATGTGGTGAATGCATTGACGCGCCGACCATTCATTCTCAGCATGCACATCAATCACATCAGGGGTTACGGCCCGCGCTAAATTAAGAAAATACTGCGTGGCAGCTTCGTATGCAGCTGCTGCTTCTTTTAAATCCACTGTAGAGGCCATGCAGTGATACTAGTTAATTCTTTGCGTTCTCACTAGCGGCCAACTGACCACATGCGCCATCAATCTCGCGACCGCGAGTGTCACGCACCGTGACTGGCACCCCATACGACTCAAGGATGCGAACAAACTCTGCCTCATCTTCGCGACGGGAAGCGGTCCACTTTGAACCTGGTGTTGGGTTGAGAGGAATCAAGTTGACGTGGGCGTTGCGGTTCTTAAGTAAGCGACCCAATAGGTCTGAGCGCCACGATTGATCATTGATATCGCGGATAAGTGCATACTCAATGGAATAGCGACGTCCTGTCTTCTTCTCATAGGCATCGGCTGCTGCCAATACTTCGCGGACGTTGAACCGGTTATTAATTGGTACAAGGCTGTCACGAAGTTCATCATCGGGTGTGTGGAGTGAAACCGCCAGAGTGCAGTTGATGCCTTCTTCAGTCAGTTTCTCAATGCCTGGCACTAAGCCGACAGTTGAGACAACGACTGAACGCGCTGAAATTCCAAGACCATCTGGGTTTGGATCTGTGATGTTATGAAGCGTGCGCACGACTGCGTTGTAGTTTGCCAGTGGTTCGCCCATTCCCATAAAGACGATGTTGGATAGACGAGTTGGCCCTCCAGGTAGTTCACCGTTTGCACATGCGCGGGCTGCAGCCACGATTTGGTCGGTGATTTCGCCAGCTGAAAGATTGCGAGTAAGTCCTGCTTGCCCGGTTGCACAGAAAGGACAGTTCATACCGCATCCTGCTTGGGATGAGATACAGACTGTTGTGCGATCGGAGTAACGCATTAAGACAGATTCAACGAGAACCCCATCATGTAGCTTCCATAAATCTTTGCGGGTCATTCCACCATCTGTTGTGCGAGTGGTGACTAGTTCAATCAGCTTAGGGGTTAACGCATCAGAAATCGCTTGGCGCTCGGCCGCGGGAATATCTGTCCACTCCTCTGGATTATTGGAAAGGTGAGTGAAGTAGTGCGTTGCAACTTGTGCGGCACGAAATGGTTGAAAGCCAAGATCTTTAGCAAAAGCTTTTCGCTCTGCCGGTGAGAAGTCAGCTAAGTGCTTAGGGGCTTTCTTTCTCTGTACCGGTTCGTCAAAGACTAGCTTTAGTTCTGTTGGGCGCTCTGTTGTCATAATAGGCCAGAGTCTTGCGCACGGCGCACGATTTCTAGCGCAAGCCAGAGCGCGGGCGCGGCAAAGAGAACTGAATCAAGGCGATCCATGATGCCGCCGTGTCCTGGCAAGAGAGTGCCCATATCTTTAATTGCCATATCGCGCTTGAGCGCAGATTCAATGAGATCTCCTGCTGTTGCCGTAAAGACTGTGACAAGTCCTGCGATTGCACCCAGCCACCAATCAGATTTCATGATGTAGACAAAAGCTAGAGACCCACCAAGTGTTGTAAAGACGAGAGAGCCCACCAAACCTTCGATTGTCTTCTTAGGGCTGATTTTCGGAGCAAGTGGGTGCTTTCCAAGTAAGACGCCAGTTAAGTAAGCAAAGGTGTCATTGCATCCGACAAGAACTACAAGAGTCATTACGCGCTCAAGGCCGTTACTTGGGCGGGCAAGCAGAATGAGAAACCCAGCAAGAAAGGGCAGATACATCAAGACCAGCGCTGATGCTGATGCTGTCTTTACAAAGTTCTCTGTTCCTCGTGGCAGTTGCAACACCAATAAACATGGAAAGGCGATTGCGGTAGCAACTGCAAGGCCTGAGACTCCCCCGAACCATGTTGCAGCCGAAAGACCAACGCCTGCAGCTGTTAGTGCCCACGAAGGAAGATGGATACTGGCTGCCGAAAGCGCGCGATTGAGTTCGCGAATGCCGAGAACAACAGCTATGGCAACTACTGCGGCGAAGATAACTCGGTAAGTGGCAAGAGATGCCCAGACCAAGAGAATAAGAAAGATTCCAACACCAATAGATGGCAAGAGTTTTCGACCGGCGCGCTTGTTAATAGCCTCGTTGATCGAATGTAAATCAGACACGGTAAGTGAACTTCTTTGGTGGAAGTCTTTAGACTTCGAGAAGTTCAGCCTCCTTATGCTTAAGTAGCTCATCAATCTTGACTACGTGATCCGATGTAATCTTTTCAAGTTCTTTTTCGCCGCGGCTTAAGTCATCTTTACCAATATCGCCATCTTTTTCGAGCTTCTCCATGAGTTCCTTGGCAGCGCGACGGATATTGCGGATTGAGACTTTGGAATCTTCAGCCTTTGTCTTGGCGACCTTAATGTAATCCTTGCGACGCTCTTCTGTCAGCTGCGGGAAATTAACGCGGATAACTGCGCCATCAGATGCTGGATTTACTCCCAAATCTGATTCGCGAATCGCCTTTTCGATAGATGCCATTGCGCCCTTATCAAAGGGAGAGACGATGGCCATACGAGATTCTGGAATCTGAATGGTCGCTAGTTGTGAAAGAGAGGTGAAGGTGCCGTAGTAATCAACCATGATCTTGTTAAACATAGCTGGGTGAGCGCGGCCTGTGCGGATTGCGCCGAAATCATCTTTAGCAACTTCGACAGCCTTATTCATCTTATCTGTCGCCTCTTTGAGTGCGCTTGCTACATCTGCCATTGTCGTTATCTCCCTAGTCCTTCAATAATCAATCTGGCTCTCGCTTTAGGAAACGAGAGTTCCAATCTTTTCGCCACGTACTGCGCGGCCGATATTTCCGTTGGTCATCAAGTCAAAGACAACAATCGGGAGCTTGTTCTCGCGGCAGAGGCTAAAGGCTGCAGCATCTGCCACTGCCAATGACTTCTGGAGAACTTCATCGTATGAGATGGCATCAAACTTTGTAGCGCTCGGATCCTTGCGAGGATCTGCGTTGTAAACGCCATCGACGCCGGACTTTGCGAGCAATAGTGCGCCAGCACCGATTTCAAGGGCGCGTTGAGCGGCGACCGTATCTGTTGTAAAGAATGGCATTCCAGCGCCTGCACCGAAGATGACTACGCGACCCTTTTCAAGGTGGCGAATAGCGCGACGTGGAACATATGGTTCGGCAACTTGGCCCATGGTGATTGCTGTTTGGACGCGAGTATCAACGCCCTCTTTTTCTAGAAAATCTTGTAGCGCAAGGCAGTTCATGACTGTTCCGAGCATTCCCATGTAGTCAGCACGAGAGCGTTCCATGCCACGTTCAGAGAGTTCGGCGCCGCGGAAGAAGTTTCCGCCGCCAACCACGATTGCAATCTGTACACCGCTGCGCACAACATCTGCGATCTGCTTTGCTACATCTTGTAAGACATCAGGATCAACACCGATGCCCTTCTTGCCACCAAAAACTTCACCAGAAAGCTTAAGGAGCACTCTGCCGTAATTCCCTCTAGAACCTGGCATGAGTGCTCCCTTCGCTCGACTGTTCGTTAGTTTACTGACCTACGCGGAAACGGTGGAATGCCTTGACGGCGGTTCCTGCTTCATCGAGGATCTGCTTCACGGTCTTCTTGGCATCCTTAGCGAAAGCCTGCTCGATTAGTGAAACTTCCTTCACAAATCCAGTGACACGGCCTTCGATAATCTTTGAAAGCGATGCTTCTGGCTTACCTTCGGCGCGAGCTGTCTCTTCGGCCAAACGACGTTCGGTCTCGATGAGCTCTGCTGGAACATCTTCGCGGTTAACAAAGCGTGGTGCGAAAGCTGCGATGTGCTGTGCAACATCCTTACCAACTTCAGCTGCTTCCTTAGCAAGTGCAACCAAGACGCCAACCTGTGGTGGCAAATCTGGGCTTGTCTTGTGAAGGTAGAGACCAACTGGTCCTTCGATCACTGCAACGTTGCGAATTTCAATCTTCTCTCCAAGTGTTGCGTTACCTTCGTCGATAACAGCTTGAACGGTCTTGCCGTTTGCCATTGTTGAAGATAGGAATGCAGCAACATCTGCTGACTTTGAAGCCAGTAGGTGTTCTACGAGTTCATCTCCGAGTGCAATAAAGCGCTCACCCTTTGCAACGAAGTCTGTCTCGCAGTTAAGTTCAAGCATGACACCGAGGTCACCTGAAACCTTTGCTACGACCAAACCATTTGAAGTTAAACGACCTTCGCGCTTTGTAACGCCTTTAAGTCCCTTAACGCGAATGATTTCAACAGCCTTGTCGTAATCACCTTCTGCTTCATCAAGTGCCTTCTTGCAATCGAGCATTCCTGCTGCAGTTGCTTCGCGTAGGCGCTTTACATCATCTGCTGAATAGTTAGCCAATTTACTTATGCCTCCACTGTTGTTGCTGGTGCTTCGGGTGATGCTGATTCGAGAATCTCTTTTGCGAGTTCTTCGGACGCAACTGCAGCCGGTGCTGGTGCAGCAGCTGAACGAGCCTTGAGGCCTTCAGCGATTGCATCGGTGATAACGCGTGTAAGGAGCTCAATTGAGCGAATCGCATCGTCGTTACCTGGAATCTTGTAATCAACTTCATCTGGATCGCAGTTGGTATCAAGGATTGCGATAACAGGAATGCCAAGCTTCTTAGCTTCCTGAACTGCGAGGTGCTCCTTCTTGGTATCCACTACCCAGATCGCTGAAGGCAGCTTGGTCATGTTGCGGATACCGTCGAGGTTCTTGAAAAGCTTTTCGCGCTCACGACGAAGAACAAGAAGTTCCTTCTTTGTAAGCAAAAGATCGTTTGCTGTCTCGAGAGCTTCAAGCTCCTTGAGGCGCTGAATACGCTTGTAGACAGTTGGGAAGTTGGTGAGCATTCCACCCAACCAGCGCTCTGTAACGGTTGGCATTCCAACGCGAGCTGCTTGGTCGATGATTGGCTTGTGAGCCTGCTTCTTTGTTCCTACGAATAGGACGTGGCCACCCTTAGCAACAGTGTCCTTAACGAATGCATATGCAGAGTCGATAAGTGCAAGTGATTGCTGGATGTCGATGATGTAGATGCCATTGCGTTCTGTGAAAATAAAACGCTTCATCTTTGGATTCCAACGACGAGTCTGGTGTCCGAAGTGGACTCCGCTGTCGAGGAGTTCGCGCATTGTTACAACTGCCATGACGGCACGCTCCTTCTTAGGTTTTTGCGCAGAGCGCAATAAACCTGCTCGGTTAATGTCTTAGCAATTTACTAAGACCGTCGCACCTACAACGCCGACCGTTCAATAAAGAGCGGACCGAAGTGGCTTGTATTCCCTGAAAAGTCAGTTCATACATAGATGCTGAGATGTCATCAATCTCGCGATTAATGCAGGGTAAATCTTACCTGCCGCCAAGGGGTGCAAAATCCAGGGCTTAGGCCCTGGGATGAGCCTGCTTAAATGCTTTTTGAAGTCTTTCAGTCGATACATGGGTATAAATCTGGGTGGTAGCTAAGGATGCATGTCCCAAAATCTCTTGAACGGTGCGCAGATCCGCTCCCCCTTCGAGAAGATGGGTAGCCGCAGAATGGCGAAGTGCATGCGGCCCCATTCGCTCTGCGCCTTCCAGTGCCGAAAGCGCTTCATAGACAATCGTGCGCACTGTTCGCTGATCAATACGTTTTCCACGTGCGCCAAGAAATACAGCTCGTCCAGATTTATCATTGAGTAACTCGGTGCGAGCGTTCTTGATCCAGTTATTGAGCGCCTTCATAGAAGGAGCTCCCAGCGGAATCGTGCGCTCTTTATTGCCCTTACCCAATACTCGAATCGTATTGCGCGAATAATCAATATCATCAAGATCTAAACCGCATAGCTCAGAGACACGAGCCCCTGTGGCATAGAGCAGCTCGACTATTGCGCAGTCGCGAATCGACATCGAACTTTCTTCTTCTGCTACCCGTGTAGCAAGCGAATCCATCGCCGTCGTTGCATCAGAGACTGAGAGCACATCAGGAAGTGTTCGGTGCGCCTTTGGAGTTGCCAGCGTTGCGCCCACATCCTTTGCCAGATAATCGTTCTTCGTCGCCCATTTTGTAAAGAGGCGAATGGATGTGGCGCGACGTGAAAGCGTGGTGCGTGCTCCGCCCTTGACCTGCTGCGTGGCAAGCCATGAGCGGATATGAGCCAAGGTGACATCACCTACTGATGAAACTTTCTGCAGCGCTAAATGCTCAAAGAAACTATCGAGATCGCCAACATAGGCACGGACTGTATGTGCAGACAAGTTGCGCTCTTTTTCGAGATGGCGGATGTAATCCCTATGCGCATTCTCGAAATCGCTCATGCGAGTATTTACTCTGGTTTTCTTCCCTGACGTAATAGTCCAAAGGTAAGTGCATCTTCCAAAGCCATTGCAGATGCGGCAATCACGTTCTCATGAACGCCCACTGTGTTCCATTCACCCTTGCCATCTGATGTTTCAACAAGAACGCGGGTAACTGCACCGGTGCCGAGGCGACCTTCGAGGATACGAACCTTGTAATCGGTGAGTTCAAGGGAGGCGAGCTCTGGATAAAGCTGATTGAGACCATCGCGTAGCGCGTTATCGAATGCGTTGACGGGACCATTCCCTTCGCCAGAGCATGTGATCTCTTTACCTTGAGCAGTCACTGTTACTTCAGCCTTAGTAATGATTGAGTTCTTGGAACCGCGTTCGGTTGTGGTCAGCCAGTGATCAATAGTGAAAAATGATGGGCGCTTTCCTGTGGCTTCTTCGCGTAGAAGTAGTTCAAAAGATGCATCGGCTGCTTCGAAGGTGAAGCCGCGAGATTCCATCTCTTTCACTCGTTCTACTACGCGACCAATGAGTTCGCGATCTCCCCCAAGGTCTACGCCAAGTTCCATAGATTTAAGTTCGATAGATGCTCGTCCTGCCATATCTGAAACAAGCATGCGCATATCGTTTCCGACAGAAGATGGATCTTCATGCTGGTAGAGAGATGGATCAACTTTGATTGCAGATGCATGAAGACCCGCCTTGTGAGCAAAGGCTGATACGCCGGTATATGGCTGGCGAGGAGAAGGAGAAATATTGGTTACCTCAGCAACAGCGTGAGAAATACGGAAGGCTTCACGGAGCGCGTTCGTAGGAAGAACTTCCTTCTTCTTCTTCAGCTCTAAGTTAGCGATGATAGTGACAAGGTCTGCATTTCCAGTTCGCTCGCCATAGCCGTTGAGAGTTCCTTGAACGTGGGTCGCACCTGCGGCAACTGCAGCCATTGAGTTGGCAACTGCGCAACCGGTGTCGTTATGGCAGTGAATTCCAAGTCGAGCAGAGGTTGCACCTAATACATCGTGAACTACATCAGCGATCTCATCAGGCAGCATGCCACCGTTGGTATCGCAGAGCGCTGCAACATCAGCGCCTGCCTCCATAGCAACGCGAATGACTTCAAGTGCATAGGCGCGATTGGCGCGATAGCCGTCGAAGAAGTGTTCTGCATCGAGAAAAACTCGCTGACCTTCTTGGCGCAGATGTGTAATGGAGTCGCGAATCATTTCAAGGTTCTCATCAAGGGATGTCTTAAGAGCTAGATCAACGTGGCGGTCATATGACTTGGCAACGAGAGTTACTGCAGGAGCGCCTGAATCACGGAGCGCACCGAGCAATACATCATCGGCTGCCTTCACATTCGGGCGACGGGTTGCACCGAAGGCGACAAAAGTTGCGTTCTTAAGCTTTAACTCTTTCTTTGCGAGTGCGAAAAACTCAGTGTCCTTGGGATTTGCTCCTGGCCATCCACCTTCAATAAAGCCAACGCCTAAATCATCAAGGTGGCGCGCAATCGTTAACTTGTCATGGACAGAGAGATTGAGCCCTTCTTGCTGTGCACCATCACGAAGAGTGGTGTCATAGATATGGAGGGCTTCCTTGTCTAAGGTCACAGAGAAACCTTCTTCACCCAGCCGTGCTTATCGGCGATGGTGCCGTGTTGAATTCCAAGGAGGTGGTTACGGATCTGCATGGTGATTGGTCCTGGTTGTCCATCTCCTGTTACCCATGTGCCCATCGCAGATTTTGCTTGTCCCACTGGAGAGACAACAGCTGCAGTTCCGCAGGCAAAGATTTCAGTGATGTCACCCGATGTAACGCCATCGCGCCAATCATCGATAGAGAGCATGACTTCATCAGTCTTGTAACCAAGATCGCGAGCGACAGAAAGAATCGAATCGCGAGTAATTCCAGGGAGCAAAGTTCCAGTTAGCTTTGGAGTAATAACAGTTGCATCAGCGCCTTTACCTTTTACGAAGTAAAGGTTCATGCCGCCCATCTCTTCAATCCACTTACGCTCTTTGGCATCGATCCAGACAACTTGATCGCAACCTTCTTTTGCAGCAGCTTTCTGTGCAACGAGGGATGCTGCGTAGTTTCCACCGCACTTTGCTTCACCAGTTCCGCCTTGAGCAGCGCGAACATATTCAGTTGAGATCCAGACAGAGACAGCCTTTGATGGATCAAAATACGCACCTGCTGGAGTTGCGATGAGAATGTAGGTCGCTTTATTTGTCGGACGAACACCCAATCCAACTTCAGTGGCAATCATGAATGGGCGAATGTACAAGGATTCGCCAACTTTTCCTGGAGTCCAACCTGCATCGTGCTTCACGAGAGTATGAACAGTTTCCAAGAAGAGCTCTTCAGGCATTTCGGGAAGCGCTAAACGATGAGCAGATTTTGCAAAACGTCGCGCATTTGCTTCAGGGCGAAAGAGTGAAATACCGCCATCAGGTTGGCGATATGCCTTCATCCCTTCAAAGATTTCCTGGCCGTAATGAAAGACTGCAGTTGCAGGATCAAGTGTCAGTGGGCCATATGGCTTTAACTCTGGCTCTTGCCAACCGCCGGCTTCAGTCCACTCGCAGACGACCATATGGTCGGTGTAATACTTTCCAAAACCACAGTTAGCGACCTTTTCTTCGCGCTCTGCCGTTGGAGCTGCGTGTGGATTGAGATTGATCTTCATTTACTTCACCAATTCTGCTAGCGCTGAACCGATTTCGGTGGTGCCACGTTTGGTATCACCGCGTGAAACTAAATCAGCTGCCACAGCCTTTTCAACATCCTTTGCTGCATCAGATAAACCAAGGTGATGAAGCATCATCGCAACAGACATCACTGTTGCAGTTGGATCTGCAATGTTCTTCCCAGCGATATCTGGCGCAGAGCCATGCACCGGCTCAAACATTGATGGGAACTTGCCGGTTGGATTGATATTTCCTGACGCGGCAAGGCCGATTCCGCCACAGATAGCTGCTGCGATATCGGTCAAGATATCTCCGAAGAGGTTATCTGTAACAACAACGTCAAATCGCTCTGGGTTGGTAACAAAGAACATAGATGCAGCATCGACGTGTAAGTAGTCGGTTGTGACGTTTGGAAACTCTTTAGCAACTTCATTAAAGGTGCGAGTCCATAAGCTGCCAGCGCGAGTAAGCACATTGTTCTTATGTACCAAGGTGAGTTTCTTACGATCACGGGCTGCAGCGCGAGCAAAGGCATCGCGGATAACGCGCTCAGCGCCACGACGGGTGTTGAGTGATTCCTCCGTTGCAATCTCTGCATCGGTGCCTTCAGCAAGTACGCCACCAGCGCCAACGTATGGGCCTTCAGTTCCTTCGCGGACAACGATGAAATCGATTGGCGCCTTTGTTGCAAGTGGGCCAGTAACTCCTGGCATCAACTTTGCAGGGCGCAAGTTGATGTAGTGGTCAAAGGCAAAGCGAAGTTTAAGAAGTAGGCCGCGCTCAAGAACGCCGCTTGGAACTGTTGGGTCCCCTACTGCACCTAGCAAGATGACATCAGCTTTTGCGAGCTCTGCCAGAACTGAGTCAGGTAGAACTTCGCCAGTGCGGTGCCAATATCCGGCTCCTAAGTCGTAGTTTGTCTTGTTAAATGTCACGCCGTACTTTGCGGCAACGACATCAAGAACTTTAAGGCCTTCGCCTACAACTTCGTTCCCGATTCCATCGCCTGGAATTACTGCAAGGTTAATTGTGCGCGCCATTAGTTCACCAAAGTAACTGAACGAACGAGCTCGGCACCAGTCTCTTTCTTTACAGTTTCAGCAACTGCATCAGAGACAGGAGAATCAACAGTTAACGCCATCAAAGCGCTGCCACCAGCAGATTCGCGAGCAACCTGCATGCCAGCGATATTGATCTTCGCGGTGCCAAGCGTGTTACCGACTGCGCCGACTACACCTGGCTTATCGCTGTAGCGCAAGAAGAGAAGGTTTTCAGCCGGTGGAAGATCAAGATCAAAGCCGTCGACGGCGATGATCTTTTCAACCTTACGAATTCCCATAAGTGTTCCGTCAACCTTGATTGACTTTCCATTTGAAAGCGCTGCGTGAAGTGAAATCATGCTTCGGTATTCGTGGCTTTCAGGAGTTGTTGTTACCGATGAAGTAACGCCACGTTCTGCGGCTAGTCCTGGAGCGTTGACGTAGGTAACATCTTCGCAACCTGATGCAACAAGTGCGCCCTTGAGCGCGCTGATAGCAAGAACAGATGAATCATGTCCTGAGATATCGCCCTTGACGGTGATATCCATAGAAACTGGAGTCTCGCCTGCAATTGCAGTTGCAATCTGTGCCATCTTCTCAACTAGTGGAAGCGATGGACGGATCTCGTCGTGGATTGCTCCACCCTTAACGTTTACTGCATCCGGTACCAATTCTCCAGCGAGTGCTTTACGTACTGAGACAGCGACAGCAATACCTGCGCGCTCTTGTGCCTCATCAGTTGATGCACCTAAGTGCGGTGTTGCAACAACTTGATCGAGTTGGAATAAAGGTGAATCAGTGCAAGGTTCTGTCACATAAACATCAAGGCCAGCACCGGCAACGCGACCTTCAGTGATTGCGTCATACAAGGCTGCTTCATCAAGTACTCCACCACGTGCGGCGTTAATGATACGAACTTCCTTCTTGACCTTCTTGAGAGCTTCAACGCCGATGAGGTTTGCAGTCTCTTTTGTCTTAGGCAAGTGAATGGTGATGAAGTCAGATCTCTTTAAGAGATCATCGAGTTCAACGAGCTCGACGCCAAGTTGCGCAGCCTTTGCTGGTTGCAAATATGGGTCGTAGGCAATGACGTTCATTCCGAATGCCTGCATGCGATGAGCAACGAGTTGCCCGATGCGACCAAAGCCAACTACGCCGAGTGTCTTTTCAAATAGTTCGGCGCCTGTGTACTTAGAGCGAGCCCACTTTCCAGCTTTGAGAGCTGCGTGTGCTGGTGAGATAAAACGAGCAGAGGCGAGCAATAGTGAAATTGCTAGCTCTGCCGCAGAGACAATATTTGATGTTGGTGCATTAACAACCATGACGCCCGCAGCGGTTGCAGCAGGAATATCAACGTTATCTAGGCCAACACCAGCACGAGCAATAACCTTTAAACCTTTTGCTGCAGCGATTGCTTCAGCATCCATCTTGGTCGCAGAGCGAATCAACACTGCATCAACGCCAGCGCCTAGGGCTGCTAGAAGTTCTGCGCGGTTTGCACCATCGCAATTACGAACTTCAAAGTCAGGACCAAGGGCATCAAGCGTTGCAGCGCTGAGTTCTTCAGCAATCAGAACGACAGGTTTAGCCACGCGCCGCACTTCCTTCTTTGTAATCGTCCTTGTTGGAGTTCTTCATCCAGCTAAACATCTTGCGAAGTTCGCGTCGAACGCCTTCAATGATGTGGGTCTCGCCCTTTGCGCGAAGCGCCTTAAATTCAGGAGCTCCTGCTTCTTGGTCATCGATGAAGCGCTTAGCAAATGCACCAGACTGAACATCAGCAAGTACTGCCTTCATGTTCTCCTTTACGCGTGGATCAATAACGCGTGGGCCTGATACGTAATCGCCGAATTCAGCTGTGTCAGAGACTGACCAACGCTGCTTTGCAATTCCGCCTTCGTACATCAAGTCAACGATCAACTTGAGTTCGTGCAAGCACTCAAAGTAAGCAACTTCTGGCTGGTATCCAGCTTCAACGAGAGTTTCAAAGCCGTACATAACGAGCTGTGATGCTCCACCGCAGAGAACTGCTTGCTCTCCGAAGAGATCTGTTTCTGTCTCTTCAGTAAATGTTGTGAGGATTCCACCTGCGCGAAGTCCACCGATTGCCTTTGCATAAGACAAGGTAAGTGGCCATGCGTTACCGGTTGAATCTTGCTCGACGGCAACGATTACTGGAACTCCACGACCTGCTGAGTATTCGCGGCGGACCAAGTGTCCTGGACCCTTTGGTGCAACCATGCAGACATCAACATCTGCAGTTGGCTTGATGTAACCGAAACGAATATTGAATCCGTGGCCGAAGAAAAGAGCATCGCCCTTCTTAAGGTTTGGCAAAATTGATTCTGTGTAGATGTGGCGCTGCACGTGGTCTGGCGCCAAGATCATGATGACGGTCGCTTCTTTAACAGCTTCAGCAACAGTTACAACGCGAAGTCCTTCAGCCTCAGCCTTTGCACGTGATGGTGAACCTTCCTTGAGACCAACGCGAACATCAACGCCAGAATCACGCAAGCTCAACGCATGTGCGTGGCCCTGTGAGCCGTAACCGATAATCGCAACCTTGCGACCCTGGATGATTGATAGATCTGCATCCTCTTCGTGATACATCGTTGCTGCCACGGTACTTCTCCTTTGTGTAGTTGAACTTAGTTTTGGTAGTCAGGTTGGGTGTCGTTTACTGCATGCGTCTTATCGGTCGTGATTTCCTTGATCGAGATGACGCTGATCAACTTATCGAGCTGGGCGATTACCTGCTCGAGTGAGTGTCCTTCAACCCCCACCACGATGATCATCTTAGAAATGCTTGAGTTTTCAGTTGGTCCAACATTGAGCGAATCAATATTGAAAGCGCGGCGCGAGAAGAGACCCGCAACGCGTGCAAGAACGCCAGGAGCGTTCTCAACTAAAACTTCGAGTGTGTGTTGACGGCGAGGCGCAGTAGTCATTAGAGCTCCTGTGAATCCCAGTCAGGCGCGGTAGCGCGGGCGATCATGATTTCATCGTTCGATGTTCCGGCTGCAACCATCGGCCAGACCATGGCATCTTTGTGAACACGGAAATCAACAACAACTGGTTGATCGTTGATTGACATCGCTTTTTCGATTGTCTTATCAAGATCGGCTGGGTTATCACAGGCAAGTCCCACGCAACCCATGGACTCTGCCAGCATTGGGAAGTTCGGTACGCGCTTGGAATCCAGTGATGTATTTGAGTAACGACCGTCGTAGAACAAGGTCTGCCACTGGCGAACCATGCCGAGAGATTCATTGTTAATGATTGCGACCTTGATAGGAATGCTGTTGAGGGCGCAGGTAACGAGTTCTTGATTGGTCATCTGGAAGCAACCATCGCCATCGATAGCCCAAACAGTTGCATCTGGTGCGCCGACCTTTGCACCCATCGCAGCAGGAACTCCGTAACCCATGGTTCCGGCTCCACCCGAGTTAAGCCAGGTGCGTGGATGTTCATAAGAAATAAATTGCGACGCCCACATCTGATGTTGGCCAACACCTGCAGTAAAGATGGTGTCAGTTCCAGAGATCTGGCCGATGCGCTGAATTACTTGCTGAGGCGAAAGAGAACCATCATCAGGTAGGTCATAGCCCAATGGATATGTAGATTTAAGTGAGTTCATCTGACGCAACCATGGAGCAAGATCTGGCTGGTTCTTAGCAAGAGCTGCCTTTAGTGCAGGAATCAGCGCTGTAATTGTTTCGCGGACATCGCCGACTACGGCAACATCAGCATGGCGGTTCTTACCGATTTCAGCAGGATCAATATCTGCATGGAGAATCTTGGCATTGACTGCAAATGTCGAAAGTTTTCCGGTGACGCGATCATCAAAGCGAGCGCCCAAAGTAATAAGCAGGTCAGCCTTTTGTAGCGCAGTAACCGCAGCAACTGTGCCGTGCATACCTGGCATACCCATATGAAGTGGATGTGAATCAGGGAATGCGCCTCGTGCCATCAAAGTGGTGACAACTGGTGCGCCAAGAAGCTCAACTAATTGACGGAGCTCTTTATGAGCATCTGCCTTTATGACGCCGCCGCCGACATAGAAGACCGGCTTAGAAGATTGTGCGATCAACGCTGCAGCATCTGTAATTGCTTGCGCCTCTGGCTTCACTCGTGGCTTGTAACCTGCCAAGTTAATGGAAGTTGGCCAGTTGTACGTTGTCATCTTCTGCAGCGCATCTTTAGCTACGTCAACAAGTACTGGACCTGGACGACCGGTCGTTGCAATATGGAAAGCCTCAGCGATAACGCCTGGGATTTGCGCAGGGTCGGTGACTAGATAGTTGTGCTTGGTAAATGGCATCGTGATGCCGCGAATATCTGCCTCTTGGAATGCATCGGTTCCGATTGCCGCAGATGGAACTTGGCCAGTGATAGCAACGAGGGGAACTGAATCCATCGCAGCATCCATGAGTGGAGTTACTAAGTTAGTTGCACCTGGTCCTGACGTTGCAATACAGACACCTGCGCGACCTGTCACTTGTGCGTAACCAGTTGCGGCATGTCCTGCGCCTTGTTCGTGGCGAACCAAGATGTGGCGAATAGTTGAATCAAAGATCGGATCGTAGGCAGGAAGAATTGCGCCACCTGGAAGTCCAAACATCACTTCTACGCCAGCTGCTTCAAGGCTTTTCACCAATGAAGTAGCTCCTGTCATTTCTGTGCCGTTCGCTGTTGGAACGTGTGTGGCCATCTTCTTGCTCCTTTCTTCTCTTATCTAGCTATTTCTTTACTAAACGAAAAAACCCTCAGATATCTGAGGGCGCGCGTGACATGAAGGCACGCGCTATCGAATCACCACCACTGAAACTACTGACTGTGTTGATTGCATGACTCTATTCTCCAATGTGCGGGGCTATGCGTCAAGAGATGAGATGAACGTCTCAATAAATGGGATGGTTAATCCGATTACTTCCAGACAGCGCCCTCAGAGGCTGAACTGACCCCCTTGGAAAACTTGGCAAGTACTCCCCTGGTGAATTTATGTGGGATTGGCTTCCAACCCACTTTACGAGCTTCCAGTTCGGCTGGGTCGACAAGCAGATCAAGTGTTCGATTCTTTACATCGATACGGATGCGATCGCCATCCTTAATGAATGCAATCGGTCCGCCATCGACTGCTTCAGGTGAAATATGTCCAACGCAGAGACCGGTTGAACCACCAGAGAATCGACCATCGGTGAGAAGTAGTGTCTTCTTGCCAAGACCGGCGCCCTTAATTGCACCTGTAACCATCAACATCTCGCGCATACCTGGTCCACCCTTAGGACCTTCGTAGCGGATAACAACTACATCGCCTTCTTTGATGGTTCCATTTTCAACCGCATCCATCGCAGCTTGTTCACGTTCAAAGACTCGCGCTGGACCTTCGAAGGTGTCGATGCCGATTCCTGCTGTCTTACAGACAGCGCCCTCTGTAGCAAGTGATCCACCAAGAATCGTAATTCCGATATCTGTAGAGATTGGCTTATCTGCAGGGAAAAGCACATCGCTATCAGGGAACGGCGGATTAATATCCGCCAAGTTTTCAGCCATGGTCTTTCCTGTGACTGTCATGCAATCTCCGTGCAGATAACCCGCATCAAGAAGAATTCGAAGTACAACTGGAATTCCGCCAACGCGATCGACATCTGTCATGACGTACTTACCGAATGGCTTGAGGTCGCCGAGTAGCGGAACTTTAGAGCCAATGCGGTGGAAGTCTTCGAGAGTCAGATCAACTTCTGCTTCATAAGCAATCGCAAGTAAGTGAAGAACAGCGTTGGTAGAGCCGCCGAGCGCCATCAGGATGGTGATGGCGTTTTCAAATGCCTTCTTCGTCAAGATATCGCGAGTGGTAATTCCCTTACGGATGAGTTCTACAACTGCAGCGCCTGACTTGATGGCGTAATCATCACGACGGCGATCAACTGCAGGAGGAGCCGCGGATCCTGGAAGTGAAAGTCCGATTGCTTCACCAATACTTGCCATGGTGTTTGCGGTGTACATACCACCACAAGCGCCTTCGCCTGGGCAGATTGCCTTTTCAATCTGGTCTACACGCTCTTTGGTAATCAAGCCACGTGCGCATGCACCAACTGCCTCAAAGGCATCAATAATCGTGACATCTTTGCCATCTACTTGGCCAGGAAGAGTCGAACCTGCATAAACAAATACGGAAGCAACATCGAGTCGAGCTGCTGCCATCATCATGCCAGGAAGTGATTTATCGCAACCGGCGAATGTGACCATTCCATCAAAGCGTTCTGCATTCATTACTGTCTCAACTGAGTCTGCGATGATTTCGCGAGAAACAAGCGAGAAGTGCATACCTTCATGGCCCATAGAAATACCGTCAGAGACTGAGATGGTTCCGAATTGCATTGGGAATCCACCAGCTTCGATGACGCCTAGCTTTGAAGCCTTTGCTAAACGATCAAGAGAGAGGTTGCATGGGGTGATTTCATTCCAACTAGATGCAATACCAATCTGAGGCTTTACCCAGTCTTCATCGCCCATTCCTACTGCGCGCAACATTCCTCGTGCAGGAGCTCTTTCAAGACCATCGGTGACAACGCCAGAACGTGGTTTCATAGAAGACATGAGATAATTCTATCCTGAAGATTTCTGCACGGCATATACCCACTCATGAAATATAACAACGAAAGAAGGAGACACCTCTGTGTCAGTCCAAAACAGCGCGTCAGCCCAAGATAAAACCTTAGATCCAACGAGATGGCGCACCCTCTTTGTCGTAGCAATCGCTCAATTGATGATTGTCCTTGATAGCTCCATTATGAATATTGCGATTCCTAGCGCCAAGATTGAACTTGGAATTACTGATGCCAACCAGCAGTGGATTATCACTGCCTACACCTTGGCCTTTGGATCACTTCTTCTCCTCGGCGGTCGAATCGGCGATTACATGGGTCGCAAGAAGATCTTCCTCATTGGCCTCATGGGCTTTGCTGCAGCCTCGGCGCTTGGTGGAATCGCTTCTAATCAAGAACTTCTCTTTGCATCCCGCGCGCTTCAGGGAGTTTTTGCTGCTCTTCTTGCACCAGCTGCTCTTTCTATCATCTCAGTCACATTTACAGTTCCAGCAGAGCGCGCCAAAGCATTTGGCGTTATCGGGGCAATTTCCGGCGGAGGCGCTGCTATTGGTCTTATTCTCGGTGGAGCTCTTACCGAATATGCATCGTGGCGCTGGTGCTTGGGAGTGAACACTCCGATTGCAATTGGTGCAGCAATCTTGGCAATCAAGTTCGTTCGCGAATCAAAGGCACAGGGCGATAACACCTACGACATTCCAGGTGTGATCACTGCAACCGCTGGTCTCTTCTCACTTACCTACGGTTTTCATGAAGCTGCAACAAAGGGTTGGTCTTCATCGCTCACTATTGGTTTCTTGGTCTCAGCTGTCTTCCTTCTCGTCATCTTTGTGGCGATCGAAAAGCGCGTTGCTAATCCGTTGATGCCACTTCGCGTCGTTACAGAGCGCAACCGCGGTGGTTCATACCTTGGTTCACTCGTAGTGGGTGCCGGACTATTCTCAATGTTCCTCTTCCTTGGACTTTATCTACAAGTCATTCTTGGATTTAGCCCATTGAAATCTGGTTTTGCATTCCTACCGTTTACCTTCGGAATCATTATCTTCGCAGGAATCGCATCGCAACTGCTTCCAAAGGTTGGTCCAAAGCCGCTGATGGTTCCGGGGCTTATCTTTGCTGGAATTGGGCTACTGCTCCTGACGCAAATTACGCCTGAGACTTCTTATATGACACATGTCGTTCCTTCTCTTCTGATCATGTCTAGCGGTATGGCGCTTGTCTTTATTCCGCTGACATCAACATCTCTTCATGCTGTCTCAAACCACGACACTGGCGTTGCCAGCGCAATGGTTAATACCTCACAGCAGATTGGTGGATCCCTTGGTACTGCGCTGCTCAATACAGTCGCAGCAACAGCTACAACAACATTTGCTGCGGCAAATACGCAACTCGGCGACAAGGTGATGCCATTTGCAATGACTCATGGCTTTACAGTGGCATTTAGGTTCAGCGCTGCGCTGCTCTTTGTTGGCGCTGTAGTGCTCTTCTTCTTTATCAATATTGGTAAAGAATCACTTGTTGAAACTGAAGGCGCTGGCTTTCACTAATAACTAGATTGGTTGACCAAGGTGGCCAAGTAGAAGTTCGCGCACGCGCGCAGCATCTGCTTGGCCCTTAGTCTCTTTCATAACTGCGCCAATAAGCGCACCAGCGGCCGGTAGGTGTCCCCCACGAACTTTCTCAGCAGTCTCTGCCTGTTCAGCACAAACTTTCTCGATTGCCGCCATCAGCGCGCCGTCATCATTCACAACTTTAATTCCGCGCTTTGCCACAACCTCTGATGGAGTTCCTTCTCCGGCGACTACGCCTTCAACTACTTGGCGCGCGAGTTTGTCGGTCAATTCGCCCTTTGCAACAAGCGCTACCAACTCTGCAACGTGTGCAGGTGTAATCGCAAGGTCGGCGATAGGAAGTTCTTTCTCATTAGCAATTCGTGAGATCTCACCGAGCCACCAGGTGCGCGCCTTTGTTGGATCTGCGCCGAGAAGAACAGTTGCTTCGACGATATCGAGAACATCAGCGTTAATCATCGCCGCCATCTCTTTATCTGGCACGTTCCATTCTTCCTTGATGCGCTTACGGCGAAGTGATGGACGCTCCGGCAAGCTCGCACGGAGCTCTTCAATCCAGGTGGCTGCAGGTGTTACTGGAACCAAATCTGGATCTGGGAAGTATCGGTAATCCTCTGCTTGCTCCTTTGAACGACCTGAGCGAGTAAGGCCAGTATCTTCTTGGAAGTGACGAGTCTCTTGCTTCACTTTCTTTCCATCGTTGAGAAGTTCAGCATGGCGGATCATTTCACCGCGGATTGCGCGTTCGACAGAGCGAAGTGAGTTAACGTTCTTAGTCTCTGAACGAGTACCAAGAACATCAGAACCAATCGGCTTGAGCGAGACGTTGGCATCGCAGCGCAGAGATCCTTGCTCCATCTTTACATCGGAAACCTTGAGTCCACGCAAGATGTCGCGAAGTTCTGCAACGTAGGCCTTAGCAACTTCTGGTGCGTACTTACCTGTGCCAGGAACAATCTTGGTGACGATTTCAACGAGTGGAATTCCCGCGCGGTTGTAATCAAGGAGCGAGTAATCAGCGCCGTGGATACGTCCAGTTGCACCACCTACGTGAAGTGACTTACCGGTGTCTTCTTCCATATGTACGCGTTCGATCTCAATACGGAACTGCTTAGGGCCTTCTTCAGTTTCGATTTCAACATCAACGTAACCATCAAAACAGATGGGCTCGTCATATTGAGAAATCTGGAAGTTCTTTGGCATATCTGGATAGAAATAATTCTTACGAGCAAAACGGCTATATGGCGCAATCTTGCAGTTGAGGGCAAGTCCAATCAGGATGGTTGATTCAATTGCCTTCTCATTGACTACTGGAAGTGCGCCCGGAAGTGCCAAGCAGACAGGACATGTCTGTGTATTAGGTGCGCCGCCGAATTCAGTCGCACAAGAACAGAACATCTTGCTGTGAGTGTTGAGTTCAACGTGAACTTCAAGACCTAAAACCGGATCCCACTTTGCAATTACTTCGTCATAGGTTGGAAGAGCCATTATTTCGCTCCCTTCAACTCTGGAGCTTTGGAAAGAATTGGTGCGCCCCACTTGGAGAGGAGAGCTGCTTCAAGCGCTGCGCCTGCTTGATACAAACGTTGATCCTGCATCGCAGGTGCCATGATTTGGAAGCCGACCGGCAAGTTATCTTCATCAGCCAAACCTGCAGGCAGTGACATTCCGCAGATACCTGCAAGGTTTACAGGAATTGTTGCAACATCGCCTAAGTACATCGCCATCGGGTCATCGACCTTCTCGCCAATCTTGTAGGCAGTCGTTGGCGCAGTTGGTGAAACCAGCACATCTGCTTTCGCAAATGCCTTGGCATAATCTTGAATAATCAAGGTGCGAATCTTCTGGGCGCTGCCGTAATAAGCATCGTAATAACCTGATGAGAGCGCATATGTTCCCAGGATGATGCGGCGCTTTACTTCACGGCCGAAACCAGCGTTACGAGTGGCGCTCATGACTGCTTCTGCTGATGCACCATCAACATCGCCAGTTCGAAGGCCATATCGCATGGCATCGAAGCGAGCTAAGTTAGAAGAACACTCAGATGGCGCAATCAGATAGTAAGCCGCAAGTGCATACTCAAAACTTGGGCAATCAACTTCAACAATTTCGGCGCCAAGGGATGCAAGTACCTGAAGTGATTCATCGAAGCGAGTCTGCACGCCCTTTTGATATCCCTCACCTTGCAACTGCTTGATTACACCAATCTTCATTCCCTTAACATCACCGCTCTTGGCAGCGTTTAATACTGCAGGAACAGGTGCGTTGATACTTGTTGCATCTTTAGGATCATGACCTGCCATTACTTCGTGTAGCAAAGCAGTATCCAAGACTGTGCGACCGAAGGGTCCTGCTTGATCAAGGCTTGATGAATAAGCAATCAGACCAAAGCGTGAAACAGCTCCATATGTTGGTCGCACTCCGACAATTCCGGTAAGGGCCGCAGGTTGGCGAATCGAGCCACCAGTATCTGAACCAATCGCAAGGGGCGCTTCAAATGATGAAACAGCTGCTGCAGATCCACCCGATGAACCACCCGGTGTACGCGTTAGATCCCACGGATTAAAAGTTGGTCCGTAACCGGAGTTTTCTGTCGATGAACCCATCGCAAATTCATCCATATTGGTCTTACCCATAATGACAACGCCAGCGCTCTTGAGCTTGCTGACAACTGTTGAGTCATATGGTGGGCGCCATCCCTGCAAAATCTTTGAACCTGCAGTTGTTGGTACGCCCTTCTGTGCAAGTACATCTTTAAGAGCAAGAGGAATACCGGCGATAGGAGAAAGCTTTTCGCCCTTGGCGCGACGCGCATCGACATCTTTTGCCTGCGCAAGTGCGCCTTCAGTATCAACGTGCAAGAACGCTTTTATCTGACCATCAACGGCTGCAACGCGATCAAGATGCGCCTGTGTTAACTCAACTGAAGTGGTTTCACCCTTTGCTAGGGCATCTGACATTTGGGCGGCGGTCTTATTAATCATTCGGCTTCACCCAAAATTTGTGGAACTCTAAAACGTGACTCTTCTTGCGCTGGAGCACCTGAGAGCGCATCTTCAGGAGAAAGACTTGGAAGAACCACATCTGGGCGCGCGACATTTTCTAGCGGCTGTGGATGCGACGTTGCCTTAACGCCAGATAGATCCATCTCTTGGACGCGGGCAACTGCATCGAGAATCATTCCAAATTGTGAAGAGAGTTCGACGAGTTCAGCTTCAGTCATTTCAATGCGGGCTAAGCCTGCAAGCTTTGCGACATCATCGCGGGAGAGGCTGCTCATGCTCGCAGTCTATAAAATCTTTACTTTAAGAGCGAATCTGGCCCGTGCCAGTAACAATCCAGGTTGTTGTGGTCATCGCTTCAAGGCCCATAGGTCCACGCGCATGTAACTTCTGATTAGAAATACCGATCTCTGCGCCAAAGCCCATCTGCTCGCCATCGGTAAATCGTGTAGATGTATTGACCATCACCGCAGCGCAATCAGAGAGCGCAATGAAGCGAGCAGCGTTGGCTTTATCTTCAGTCACAATCGCTTCTGTGTGATTCGTGCCGTATCGAGCGATGTGATCGGCTGCAGCCTCCACCGAATCTACAACTGCCACATTCATCTCAAGGACGCCGTATTCGGTAGACCAGTTGGCATCCGTTGCGATAGTCGATGCAATCTTGAAGGTATCTGCAACCTTCTGGGCAGTTGCATCCGAGTGCAAGATAACGCCAGCATCGCTGAGGGCCTTGAGAGCCATCGGTAAGAAGGTAGGTGCAATCGCCTTGTGCACGAGCAGAGTTTCAGCAGCGTTACAGACGCTTGGACGATGGGTCTTTGAGTTAATCAGAATCGGCAGCGCCTTTTCGATATCAGCAAACTCATCGATATAGACATGGCAGACGCCAGCTCCCGTTTCGATTGTTGGCACAGTCGCCTCATCAACGACCATGCGAATCAAAGAAGACGAACCACGCGGAATAACCAGATCAACTTTGCCACGAGCGGTCAGAAGAGCCTTCACCGTATCGCGATCTTCAGATGGGATTAATTGCAGCACCTCAGGTGAAATCTTGGTTGTGGCAAGAGCGTCCTTCATGACGTTTACCAAAATCTCATTGCTATTACGCGCAGTTGATGAACCACGTAACAGCGCAGCATTTCCCGACATCAACAAAATCACTGCGGCATCGACGGTGACATTTGGACGGGCCTCATAGACCATTCCAATAACGCCAAATGGAACAGAGATCTGCTCGAGTTCAAGACCGTTTGGAAGAGTTGATTTGCGCAGAGTCTGACCCAGTGGATCGGGAAGCGCTGCTACCTGACGCGCACCCGATGCAATGGCCTTAATGCGCTCTGGTGTCAGCAGTAAACGATCTTGCATCTGTGGGTGCATATTCTCTGCACGAGCGCTCACCATGTCAGCTTCGTTGGCCGCCAGAATTTCTGCGCTGCGAGATTCAATGGCCTGTGCGATTGCATCAAGAGCTGCTTTGCGTTCAGCGCCTGTTGCAGTAGAAAGAGTGCGAGCTGCAGTACGTGCTCTTGTTGCTAAATCAGCAACGAGTTCAGTGGCGCTCATAGGAGTACTAAATCATCTCTATGCACAAGCTCGCGCTCGTACTCGGCGCCAAGGGATGCAGCGAGTTCTTTGGTAGAACGGCCCAGCATCTGCGGAATCTCTTCGGCGTCAAAGGCAACGAGGCCTCGTGCAATGACTTTTCCAGATTGAGAGACGAGTTCGACTGTGTCTCCTGAGATGAATTCCCCAGACACGGAGGTAACTCCTGCCGGCAATAACGAAACTCCTCGTTCCAGAATCGCGGTCACTGCTCCATCATCGAGAGTTAACTTTCCACGTGGAGTTGAAGCATGTGCCAACCAGAGAAGTCGTGAGTTTGTCTTCGAAGAATGAGCTTCGAAGAAAGTACCCAGCTCTTCGCCAGCAATGACACGATCAGATTGTGCGAGTGAGGTAAGGAGCATAGGAATTCCTGCACTGGTTGCAATGCGCGCTGCTTCAACTTTAGTAACCATTCCCCCGCTACCAACGCCGGCAGAGCCTGCACCGCCGAGTGCGATTCCTTCGATATCTGCCATCTGCGCAACGTTACGGATTGCTTGCGCACCGCTCTGTGATGGTGGCGCATCATAAAGTGCATCAATATCAGAAACGAGAATAAGTAAGTCTGCTTGAATCAAGAGAGCAACGAGAGCTGCCAGGCGATCGTTATCACCAAAGCGGATTTCTTGAGTGCCGACTGTGTCATTTTCGTTAATCACAGGAACAACTCCGAGTGAGAGCAGCTTCGTCAGCGTTTGCTGCGCATTGGCATAGTGAGAACGTCTCACAACATCTTCAGTGGTGAGCAGAACCTGTGAAGAGACAACGCCATGCGTCTTGAAGCTTTCGCTATATTGGGCAATCAAGAGACCCTGTCCCACAGATGCAGCCGCCTGCTGTGTTGCCAAATCTTTTGGGCGAACCTTTAGACCTAGTGGTGAAAGCCCTGCGGCGATGGCACCCGATGAGACAACAACAACTTCGGCGCCTCGCTGCTTAAACGCATAGGCAAGATCAACAATTTTTTGAACAGCCTTTGGATCAAGTTCTGCTCCAGCAGAACCAGTCAGAGATGATGAGCCAACTTTGATGACAACGCGCTTAGCGCTGGCAATCGCTGCGCGGCTCACTTGTCATCTCCCTCGATTAATTCTGGTGTTTCAGTTACTTCAGGAGTATGGGGATTGGCCACGTTGTACTCCCATTGGCGAGCAATCTCTTCATCAGAAAGAACGTCTTCTTCACGTTCTACTGCCTGCCATGCGCCTTCAAGGCGTGAATCTTCTCCGCGACGATGTAAGAATCCAGCGAGCTGTTCTGCGCCTGCTTCAATCGTTGGTTCCCATTCAAAGACAACTTCATTATCGCCAGAGCCGATACGAACTTCAGAACCTGCAACTGCACCTTTTTTGAAGAGTTCTTTCTCAACACCGAGTTGAGCCAATCGATCGGCCAGATACCCAATTGCTTCTGCATTCTTAAAGTTTGTTTGACGCACCCAGCGCACAACCTTCTGTCCGCGCACGCTAAATGATCCATCGCCATTTTTCTGAACGATAAAGCCAGAGTCATCTACAGCTGTTGGGCGAAGAATGATGCGAGTGCGTTCTTCCTTTGCAGCCTCTGCGCGTTCGCGTTGCACGAGACGAGCCATGGCATAGAGAAGTTCTTGTAGGCCTTCACGACTTGCAGCCGATACCTTGTAAACCTCGTAACCTTTTTCGCGCAGCTGTTCTTCAACCATATCTGCCATGGCCTTGCCATCAGGAAGGTCGATCTTGTTAAGAGCCACGATACGCACGCGATCTTCGAGTCCGCCGTAGAGAGAAAGTTCATCTTCGATCGCTTGTAGGTCATCAACTGGGTTGCGATCTGTTTCTAGAGTTCCGCAATCAAGTACGTGAACAAGGGCGACACAACGTTCGACGTGGCGCAAAAATTGCAGTCCAAGACCTTTACCTTGTGATGCTCCTGGAATAAGCCCTGGAACATCGGCCACTGTAAAGCGAGTATCTCCGGCCTGCACAACACCCAAGTTTGGAACGAGCGTTGTAAATGGATAGTCAGCAATCTTTGGACGAGCAGCTGATATCGCAGCAATCAATGAAGATTTACCGGCACTTGGAAAGCCAACGAGTGCGATATCCGCAACTGATTTAAGTTCAAGAGTGAGTTTGCGTTCTTCTCCAGGTTCTCCAAGGAGTGCAAAACCTGGTGCACGGCGCTTTGAAGATGAGAGAGCTAAGTTGCCGAGGCCGCCATGTCCGCCGCGAGCAGCAAGAAATGTCGTACCGATTCCAACTAGGTCTGCTAATTGTGTTCCATCTTCATCGTAGATAACTGTTCCATTTGGAACGGCCAAGATGAGGTCTTCACCAGATACTCCATCTTTGCGATCGCCATAACCCTGATGGCCAGAAGTTGCTTTGCGATGTGGAGAGTGGTGGAAGTCAAGGAGAGTCGTGACTGATGAATCGACGACGAGAATGATGTCTCCACCGCGACCACCGTTGCCACCATCTGGCCCACCAAGTGGCTTAAATTTTTCGCGCTTTACAGAGACGCAGCCATCTCCACCTTTACCAGCGGATGCAAAGAGAGTGACGCGATCAACGAATGTTGTCATCTTCCTTCACTCCCCTTTCCTGGTGGTAAGTATGTGTGCAATAAAAAAGCGGACCGCGATAAATGCGGCCCGCTCCTTTAAGAGAAACCTAAATTAAACTGCAGGGACTACGTTCACTACGCGGCGACCGCGAGCGCGACCGAATTCAACTGCTCCTGCTGCGAGAGCGAAGAGAGTGTCATCCTTACCGCGTCCTACGTTCTTGCCTGGGTGGAAGTGTGTTCCACGCTGGCGAACGAGAATTTCTCCTGCATTAACTTCTTGACCACCAAAGCGCTTGATACCGAGGTACTGTGGATTGGAGTCGCGACCGTTACGTGTTGAGGAAACGCCCTTCTTACTTGCCATTTACTTTGCTCCCTTAACCGGTTCGCTTACTTAGCACCGCTGATTGCGGTGATCTTTACTCGTGTGTGCTGTGCACGGAAACCTTGACGGCGGCGATGGCCTGTCTTGTTCTTGTAACGAAGGATGTCGATCTTTGGACCCTTCACTTCGTCGATAACTTCGCCAGTTACCTTGATGCTTGAAAGAACCTTTGGGTCAGTAGTGACGCTTGCGCCATCGACAACGAGGAGGGCTGGGAATGAAACTGATGCGCCAGCAGCAGCGTCGATGCGATCGACGGTGATGGTCTCGCCAACAGTTACCTTCTCCTGGCGTCCGCCAGCTTTAACGATTGCGTACATGCTCATTGCCTCAGTTCTTCGTATTAGTCATCAAGCCTGATCCACGCGTGAGGCGTGCTCGGGCAGACGCTAAGGGTACGGATTTCGTACCCCATGGGTCAAATCAGCTCATTGCTATGCGGTGATAACCCCTGAACTAGCCGCCCTGCGACGGCGCTTGCCCTTTGGGGTTGTGACCTCTTCAGACTCAATTGGAGTCTCGTCGGCTGCATCTTCTTCAATATCTGGGTGATGCTCGCTCTGCGCATTTACCTGTGGCATCGGAGCCTTCATCTTTACTGGATCCATATGGATATGGATTCCGCGACCATTACATGAATCACATGTTGTTGAAAAGGCTTCAATCAGTCCTTGTCCCACGCGCTTACGTGTCATCTGCACAAGGCCAAGAGATGTTACTTCTGCAACCTGGTGCTTGGTGCGATCGCGGCCGAGGCATTCAATTAAGCGACGCAGAACTGCATCACGGTTTGATTCCAAAACCATATCGATAAAGTCGATAACAACGATTCCACCTAAGTCGCGAAGACGGAGCTGACGAGCAATCTCTTCTGCCGCTTCTAGGTTGTTCTTGGTGACTGTCTCTTCGAGGTTGCCGCCCTTACCGATGAACTTTCCGGTGTTAACGTCGATAACAACCATCGCTTCGGTGCGATCGATCACGAGGGAACCACCTGAAGGCAGATATACCTTGCGATCGAATGCTTTAGCGAGCTGTTCCTCAACGCGGTAGTCGGCAAAGAGATCGCCGGCGCCTGCATACTTTTCAATCTTTGGCATTAACTCAGGTGCGATTGAGCCAAGGTATGAGGTGATCTCATCCCATGCTTCGTTACCTTGAATAATGAGCTTGCGGAAATCTTCATTGAAGATATCGCGAATAACGCGAACAGCGAGATCTGGCTCTGAGAGCAGAAGCGCTGGTGCATGGAAGTTAGGGTTGACCGACTTTTGGTAGATGTCTTCCCATTGCGCCTTCAGTCGTTCTACATCTGCTGTGAGCTCAACTTCTGAAACTCCTTCTGCAGCTGTACGGACAATGACGCCTGCTTCTTCAGGGATAAGAGTCTTAAGGATTGCCTTAAGTCGTGTGCGCTCTGATTCAGGAAGGCGCTTTGAAATACCGCTCATTCCCCCGCCAGGAACAAAGACAACATAGCGACCAGGAAGTGAGATCTGACTTGTCAGACGCGCACCCTTCTGGCCGATTGGATCTTTCGTTACCTGAACTAGAACTGGTTGGCCAGTCTTAAGAACCATCTCAATTTTGCGAGGTTCAGATTCAGAGATACCTGCTGCATCCCAATTCACTTCACCGGCGTAGAGAACAGCGTTACGGCCCTTACCAATATCGACGAAGGCAGCTTCCATAGATGGAAGAACGTTCTGAACGCGGCCGAGATAGACGTTACCGACATATGAAACGTTGGCATTTCGGTTGACGTAGTGCTCAACCATTACGTTATCTTCAATAACTGCGATCTGAATTCTGTCTCCGATTTGGCGAACAACCATCTCGCGATCAACGTTTTCACGGCGCGCTAGGAATTCTCCATCGGTAATAACAGTTCCACGGCGGCGATATGGCTCGCGGTATTCGCGTGAATCGTTACGTCCACGGTCGCGATCGCGATCGCGGCGATTACGAGTGCCGCGCTCTGAGCGCTCACGTGCAGGACGTTCTGATTTTTCACGGACTTCACGGACCTTAACAACTGTAACTACGCCATCTTCATCGATAACCTCGCCAGGTGTTACCCCATCTCCACTTGCACGACGGCGACGGCGACGTCGGTGTGTTCCACCTTCTGCGCCATCCTCTGATGCACCTTCTGGCGAATCTTCGCCTTCTTGGGAATCTTCGTTAGTAGTGAGCTCATCGCCTTGTGGCTTACGGCGACCGCGTCCACCGCGACGGCGGCGGCGGTTACGTCCACCACGTGAATCTGAATCATCGCCATCATCGTTTGATGTTTCTTCAACAGCGACAGGTTTTTCTGCAACATCCTTCTTGGCGCTTGATTTTTTAGCGCGAGGAGGCGCAACAACATCTGCAGCCTGGAAGATTGGCACTGGAATTGCAGCAGCTTTCTTAACAGCCGACTTAGCAGCGCGCGCTGGCGCTTCTTCGGTAACTACTGCTTCTGGGGCTGCCTCTGAGGTCGATTCTTCAACCTTGGACTTACCTTTTGATTTCTTAACCGCGCGCTTACGCGGTGATTTTGGCTCAATAGCCATGGCACCAAATCCTTTAGCGCATATCTAGGGGTAGATATGCATTCTCGTGGCCCGCTGCGAACTTTCCATGATGGAACTTTCATGACGAGCAAATCTTTTTGTGTAGTCCGCCGCAGGCGCGATAAGGATCGCTGGCCGCGCTGAACTGTTGGCTGAAGTATGGCAGATAAAAGTGCCCAAGCCCTATTTTGAGCGTGATTTAGCCGCGATGGCTGGCGTGAACATTCTGTAAGAGCCCAAATCCGATGAGGTTGGCAAACATGCTCGATCCTCCGTAGGAGAGGAATGGCAAGGGCACCCCTGTCATCGGCATCAACCCCAACGTCATTCCAATATTTTCAAATATTTGGAATGCAAACCAAGCAACAACGCCTGTCGACACAAGAGTTCCGTACGGGTCGGTAGATCTTCGCGCAATGGCAAATCCACGCATGAGAACGATAAATAAGAGGAAGATGATAAATCCACTACCGATAAAGCCGAGCTGTTCGCCAGCTACTGTAAAGATAAAGTCAGTCTGTTGTTCTGGAACGAATCGCCCACTTGTCTGCGGTCCATCAAATAAACCTGTTCCCAATAATCCACCAGAGCCCACAGTGATACGTGCCTGACGTAATTGGTAGCCAGCTCCTTGTGAATCTGCATTGGGATCAACAAATGATTGCAATCGCTTAAGTTGGTATTCGCTGACGACCCCAGCCTTTGTTGCAACAAAGCCACCAATAACGGCAACAAGTAAGAGCCCAACAATCCAACGAGTTGGTGCGCCAGAGACTGCGATGATGGTGACAACAGATGCGCTAATGATGAAGACAGTTCCCATATCTGGCTGCAACAAGATGAGCAGGATAGGAAGGGCGGCAACACCTAAAGCTTTGAGCACATCCTGATTACTTGGCTCATCACTATTGTGTGTGCGTTCTGAAAGCAACATGGAGATACCGATGATGATGGAAATCTTGGCAATTTCGGCCGGTTGAATCTGGAAACCAAATGGGAGAGAGATCCAAGCGCGTGCACCGTTGATTTCAGCGCCAATTCCAGGAATCAGAACCAGGATCAGACCAAGCACACCTAGCCCCCAGATAAATGGCGTGTAGGCGCGCAGCAATCGGTAATCAATAATCGTGGTTCCCCAAGCAAGAGCAATACCAATCACAATGTTGATGACGTGGCGCTTGAGGTAATACTCAGGATCTAAACCGTTTGCTGAATACCAATCGCGCGTTGCGGCATAGACCAACAAGGTTCCAATAACGAGAAGTGCGCCAACAGCGGCAGTCAGAATTGGATCAAAGCCTGCAAAGAAAGATGGACGGTGTGCGCGGCGGTAAGGGTTGCGATTGAGGAAGGTACTCATCTCTTCGCTACCGCCTTAGGTGTTGGGCTTGTACTGACTGCTTTACCTGGGTTGAGAATAGACGGTTTTGGTTTTGTCGCAGGTGAAATACGTGGCAACTTCGTTGGTGGCTTACCTTGTGGGAAGAGTGCAAGCTCTGGCTTTACAACACGTGATTGAACTCCGAAGAGCGCTTCAAAGATATTTCTGACACCAAGACCTGATGTGCTCGCGCCGAATCCGCCCTGGCTCACCATCATCACAACGGCGTAACGTGGATTCTGGGTTGGCGCGTATGCGGCATACCAAGATGTATCTGACTTCAAAGTTCCATTTGGATTTCTTCCAAATACCTGCGCAGTTCCAGTCTTTCCAGAAGTTTGCACTGGGAACCCGCTAAAGACACCTGCAGAAGTTCCAGTAAGTGTTACCTCGTGGAGAGATTCTTGCAAGAGCTTGAGCGTGACTGGATCTACGCCAATATCTCCAAGGTTTTCTGATCCGAATTTCTTCACAACAGTGCCATCGGATTTCACAATCGCCTTAGCAACTGTTGGCTTCCAAATAGTCCCACCATTGGCAATCGCTGCATACATCTGTGCCAACTTGATTGGCGTGATGACGGTATCTCCTTGGCCAATAGAGAAGTTGACCGCATCTCCTGCTCGAATCTTGTCACCATCTAAACAATTCTCGCGAGCAAGTTCGAGCAAGAATGGGGTCTGCTCTGATTTCTTAGTTCGCTCTTTGTAGTTGCAGTAGTAATCCTTGTTTTGGCTATACCAATCCTTGCGCCACTGTCGGTCAGCCAGACGTCCAGAAGATTCCGAAGGTAGATCTACCCCAGTCTTTACGCCAATCTGAAAGCGCTTAGCAGCGTTATAGAAGTAATCATTGGCGTTGGACTTTGGGCGAAGACCGCCATCGCGCACCCATTCGTCGTAGGCAATCTGATACCAAATTGTGTCGCAAGAGATCGCCATCGCCTTCTTCATGGAGATGGTTCCCTGTGCTTTACCTTCGAAGTTTCTAAATGCGCGAGTACCTACTTGAACCTCTGATGGACAGGCGTAGTTCTTAGTTAAGTCATAACCAGCATTTGCTGCTGCAACTAGTGAAACTGCCTTAAAGGTTGATGCCGGTGCATAGAGCCCTTGCAAAACTCTGTTGAGCGCTGGAACTCCTGTTTTTTCACTAAACAAGTTATTGGCTTGCTCAACGCTTAAGCCACGTTCGAATGCGTTGGGATCAAAAGTTGGGTGGGATGCGAGGGCTAGCACCTGACCATTGCGCACATCCATCACAATCGCAGCTCCACCATCTGCCGGAAAGCCGAGTCCGCGTGCGCGCTTTACCGCATCGGCCAACGCTTTCTCTGAGGCTGCCTGCAAACGCATATCAAGGCTTGTGACGAGATGAGAGCCAGGAGTTGGTTGTGTGTTCTTTCGCGTTGTCGTAACCGCCTCTTTGCGATCAACAATAAATGTCTTAATGCCCGGAACTCCACGCAGATATGAGTCATACATGACTTCAAGTCCAGCTTTACCAATGGATTCAGAGCGGAAATAGGTTCGTCCATTTGCACCAGATAAATCTTCTTCAGTCAGTGGACCTACATAACCAAGTACATGTCCCCCGTTGAGCCCCAAATTTTCTGGATAGCTTCTGATAGCAACTGGCGAGGCAGTTACACCTGGATAACGATCTGAACGCTCAACGATGCGCAGCGCAAGCTGTGGGTCGGCCTCTTTAGTAATCGGAATTGGTTGAAAACGTGAACCGGTCCAGCAGCCAGCTTTCTTTCCTACGGGAAGTTCTCCACACAAGCGAGTGCGCTGCCAGACGTCGGCGTAATCAAGGCCGAGCAATCCCACTAAGTCTCGAATGACCGCTTCGCCTTTATCTGGCAACTTATCGATCTTGGTTCTATCTACAGTAATCGCTAAGCCAACTTTATTGAGCGCTAGTGGGACGCCGGAAGAGTCAACGATAAAGCCGCGGTTGGCAGGAGTTACAACATCACGGCTTTGAATGCTCAGTGCAGCATCGCGATAGACGGGACCTGCAGCAATTTGCAGATAGAAGAGGCGCCCAAAGAGTGCGAACATCAAGCTAGCAAAGAAGATTTGTGTAACGAGCAAACTGAGGCGAGCACGCTGATTCATATTCGTGAACTCAATCCAAATACATTTGCATGAATATAAGAAATCACTTTCAGCACCAGCGGCGAAACAATTGCTGTCCAGAATGCAGATCCAGCAATACTCCAGAAAATACTCTGCAAGCTTCCTGCTTCCTCGCCCAAGAGAACTCCGAGAACGAGATAGACAA
This sequence comes from Candidatus Nanopelagicaceae bacterium, assembly GCA_965267965.1. Lineage (GTDB taxonomy): Bacteria > Actinomycetota > Actinomycetes > Nanopelagicales > Nanopelagicaceae > Planktophila. The sequence continues at coordinate 436,812 of OZ254131.1, read as the reverse complement.
TGCGTGCCGCAACCACTCCAACTGTTGTCAGCAAGACAATGTTGATTGGATTGGCGCGAATATTGTCATCGCCATATCCAAGGAATGCCACAGTAAGGCAGGCGATGATCATGACCAAGGTCCACTGCCCCATAGGACCGGATGAACTCTGTGATAAATCCATTGCAATTCCTGCGCCAAAACCTGTGAGCGCTCCAATTTCAGGGGTACTTAACGCGGCCCAAATGAGAGCCACGATTAAAAGCAAATTGAAGCCACCGAGTGGAAGACGTAGTTGTGTAACAGCTGCTTCTTGCAAGAGAAAGACAGTGAGAAAGACTGGAGCCGAGTAAAGGAAACTGCGCAGTGACATGGCTAAAGTCGCTTAACTAGTTGGGCTCGGTGACGGCGTGACAAATACAGTCACAGTTGGAATTGGTGTTGGGATTGGTTTTGGTGGAACAAGCGCATCGCGTGGATCGGCGCCTTCACCTGAAACCACGACTGCAACGACTCCAAGAGTTGAGAAATTGGTATAGAACTTCACGTCAGCTGTCTGAGTAACAGCTCCTGGTGAGTTATCAACATCTGTGACAGAACCGATTGGCACACCTGGTACAAACGGTCTGCCACCTTGGCTTCCACGAGCGAGAAGTACATCGCCCTTCTTAATCTGTGTGCGGTTGTCGAGAAGTTGTAGAACGCCTCGGCGAGTGCCTTGTCCGCTCAAGATTCCGATCTGCTGCGAACCTGCGATTCGGGCACCGATTCGAAATGCTGGGTCAGATGCCAACTGCACAAGTGCACTATTTGGATAGACATACTTAACGACGCCGACTATTCCGTAGCTAGAAAGAACTGTCATATTGCTGCGCACGCCAGAGTTGGAGCCCACATCAATAGAAATTGATTGAGTAAAGGATGTTGTCGAACCTTGCGAAATAACCTTTGCGCCAACAACTTTATAGCCGGCGGTTCCAGCTAAATCAAGAACGCCCTTTAACTGCTTTAAGAGCGCATCGGCGTTTTTACGGTTCTGTAGCGACAAGCGCAATTTATCGTTCTCGGCTTGTAGCTTTTCAATCTTATTGCGGGTGCGTCCGAGGCTAGTGACATCTGAGAGAAAGTTGCGGAGTGGAGAGATCGCCCATGAACCCGCTTTTTGTACGGGTGTAATTGCTGTTTGAGTTCCAGTGCGCAAACCATCGATTACTTGCACACCGCGAAGATCAAGAGTGATCAAAAATAGCGAGGTGACAATTAATACGATGATAAGTAAGCGACCGCGGTTGTCGCCGCCGTAGCGCACTTGGGACTACCTATCGACGAGGCTCGGAGATCAAAACCTTTTCAAGGGCTTCGAACTCTTCAATGCACTTACCGGAGCCTTCGACAACTGCATCGAGTGGACGGTCTGCAATGTGAATTGGCATTCCTGTCTCTTTGCGAAGTCTTTCGTCGAGGCCTTTAAGAAGCGCTCCTCCACCGGTAAGAACGATTCCGCGATCCATGAGATCTGAAGAGAGTTCTGGTGGGCACTTATCAAGAGTTGCCTTGACTGCGTTCACAATCTGATTGACAGGCTCTTCAAGTGCTTTGCGAATTTCAGCAGCTGTAACAACGATTGTCTTTGGTAGACCTGTCGCCAAGTCGCGACCACGAATTTCAGCATCGTTTTCGCCTTGTAGTGGATAGGCAGAGCCAATAGCCATCTTGATTTCTTCAGCGGTACGTTCTCCGAGAAGCAGTGAGTATTCGCGTTTGGTCCAGTTAATAATTGATTGATCTAGCTCATCGCCACCAATACGAATTGAGAGCGCTGTAACGATTCCACCAAGTGAAATCACTGCTACTTCAGTAGTACCGCCACCAATATCTACAACCATGTTTCCGGTTGGTTCGTGGATTGGCAGACCTGCACCGATTGCTGCAGCCATTGGCTCTTCGATGATGTAAACCTTGCGCGCACCTGCGGCGTAACCAGCATCTTTAACTGCGCGCTGTTCAACGCCAGTAATACCTGATGGAACGCAGACCACGATTCGTGGCTTTGCTAGGTAGCTGCGGCGATGAACTTTCTGAATAAAGTAACGGAGCATGCGCTCTGTGGTGTCGAAGTCTGCAATCACGCCATCTTTAAGTGGGCGGATAGCAACGATGTTGCCTGGTGTACGACCGATCATCTTCTTGGCTTCAAGTCCAACAGCGAGAATTCCACCAGTGTCTTGGTTGACGGCAACTACAGATGGCTCGTTAAGAACGATGCCACGACCTCGTACATAGACGAGCGTATTTGCAGTACCTAGATCCACGGCCATGTCGCGACCAATGAAGGACATTCTGTTAGACATTTATTTCCCTTCGAAGAAGATTGCTATTTCACGAGCTGCTGATTCTGGTGAATCAGAGCCGTGAACAATATTTTGTACAACTTTGGTTCCTTGATCGCGTGCCAGGTCTCCTCGGATTGTGCCGGGGGCAGCAACTGTTGGATCTGTAACTCCTGCAAGCGAACGGAATCCTTCAATCACGCGATTACCTTCGGCGACAATTGCAACAATTGGGCCAGACATCATGAACTCAACGAGTGGTTCAAAGAATGGCTTGCCTTGATGTTCTGCGTAATGCTTTTCAAGGAGCGCACGATCTGCTTGCAACATACGAAGCGCTGAGATTTTGTAACCTTTGTCTTCGATACGAGCAATGACTTCGCCAACCAAACCGCGTGCAACGCCATCTGGCTTAACTAGGACGAGTGTCTTTTCTGTGCTCACCGGTGCAGTCTATTAGGGGTTTGGCGTCTGCGAAGCCATGAGCGCTGCCCGGGCTGCCTCACCCTTACGACCCACCACGATGGCTGCAATCCAGAGTCCCCCAAAAAGCAGCCCCACAATGGCCATGGAAGGCACGACAACGGCATACCCAATCATCGCAACTTGCAGAAGCGATCCCAGAATCCAACCTGTGCGCTTCTTGAGAAGTCCTGGGGTGAGAAGCATCAAAAGTGCAATGACTGCGCCGGCGATAATTGTTGAGGAGCCATGGTTATCTTTTGCAAGAAGCATTGCAAAGCCCATAATGAAAACTTCCATGATGAGTACGGCTGATGCCAGCATGCGCATTAGTTCGACTCCTTTGCAAACTTCTTTCGAATTATTGTGCGTGATTCTCCCACCGAAACAACTGAGCCGGTAATTAAAATTCCGAGGGTTTCATCACTTAAGGGGCGGATGCAATCTTTGACCGCTTTATCAATTGCCTCGGTAAGGGTCGGCGCCGAGAAGGTGCGATCGCTGCCAAATATCTCGGTGGCCACTTTCTCGAGTTCGGTCACCTTCATAGCTCGCGGTGATGAGTTTGCAGTGACGATAATCGAATCCATGACTTGTTCTAATTCAAGGAGAATCCCCCGAACATCCTTATCTCCCATCGGAGCAAAGATGCCGATGACTTCATCAAAGGTAAATTCGCCTTGAATTGTCTCGGCGATAGCCGCAGCCCCATGTGGGTTGTGAGCGGCATCAATTATGATTGTTGGGTCACGATGGAGTACTTCACAACGACCCGGTGACTTCACGTTGGCAAAGCCTGCTCGCACCGCCTCGATATCTAAATCTTGATCTCCAAAGAATGCTTCGACAGCGACAAGGGCTGCTGCTGCATTAGATGCCTGATGCTTGCCGTGTAGCGGAATGAAAATATCTGTATAGATCTCTTTGATTCCTTGAATCGTGACAAGTTGTCCACCGACAGCGACCGCGCGAGAAATTACTGAGTACTCGATGCCCTCACGTGCGATATCGGCACCCACCGCTGCAGCTTGCTTCAACAATTCGACGGCGCTCTCTGGTTCCTGATGGGCCATCACTACAAAGCCACCTTCTTTGATGATGCCAGCTTTAGTTTGTGCAATCTCAGCCAGGGTCTCACCTAAATATTCGGTGTGATCTAAACCGATAGGCATAATCATCGATACATCGGCGGCAACTACGTTGGTGGCATCCCATTGGCCGCCCATGCCTACTTCAATGATTCCAACATCAATGGGGTGTTCTGCAAATGCAACAAAAGCTAGAGCGGTGATTGCTTCAAAGAATGAAATTGGGTGTTCAAACTTTGAATCCATTAAATCAAGGTAGGCAGCGATGTCATTGAATGCGAAGATTGCATCAGATGCTGGAATGGCTTCGCCATTTATTGCTATGCGCTCTAAGAAGCTTTCTAGATGAGGGCTGGTAAATCTGCCGGTGCGCAGGCCCATCTCAAAGAGAAGTGAATCAACCATGCGTGATGTTGATGTCTTGCCGTTGGTGCCACCGATATGAATTGTTGGATAGGTCAGTTGCGGCGATCCCAAAATGTCGACGAGCGCTGCAATTCTTTCTAGGCTCGGTTCGATGCGAGTCTCTGGCCAGCGCTTGAGCAGCGCTGCTTCAATTGCGTCAAGACGCGCTTGGTCATCTGCTGAGATATGTGCCATTTACTTAAGCGCTGCAAGTTGAGCGGTGATTCGCTCGATATCGGCAGTTGTTACAGCAAGACGTTCTTTGATTTCTACAACAACTGCAGCTGGCGCCTTTGCCATAAAGCCTTCATTACCTAACTTCACTTCTGCAGTCTTCAGATCCTTCTGCGCTGTAGCTAAATCTTTTTCTAGACGTGCACGTTCTGCGACGACATCAACTGTTCCAGATAAATCAAGTTCCACCTTCATAGCACCAATTTCTACAGATGCGCTCGGCGTGAACTCTGTCAGCTCAAGCTTGAGCAAGAAGGCCATCGCAGATGAATAGGCAGTTACATCGGCAGGAGCGATGATGCGCCCTGGAATCTTCTGACTTGGCTTAACACCTTGATCATTACGGAAGCGACGAACTTCGGTGATGATTTTCTGTAATTCGCCAATCAAAGTCTCTGACTTCTTATCTACATGTGCTGCGTCGGCAACTGGCCAAGCAGCAGTGACAAGAGTTTCTTTGCCCGTCAGAGTTGTCCAAAGAGTTTCAGTAATAAATGGCATCACTGGATGAAGTAGGCGGAAGAGAGTGTCGAGAACATGGCCAAGTACGCGTTGTGAAGCAGCAGCGTTACCTGAGGCGAAAGTTTCTTTAGATAGCTCTAGGTACCAATCGCAGAGGTCATCCCAAGCAAAGTGATAGATAGTTTCGCAGGCGCGGGCAAATTCGTAGCTTTCAAGGAGCGCTGTGTATTCGGTAGTTGTCTCGCTTAGACGCGAAAGGATCCAAGCATCAATTGCTGAAAGTGAGCTTTGCGCCGGAAGTGGACCTTCAGTAGTTGCGCCATTCATCATGGCAAAACGTGTTGCGTTCCAGAGCTTGGTAGCAAAGTTACGTGAACCCGCAATCCAATCTTCTGCGAGTGCTTGATCTTTACCCGGGTTAGAGCCACGCGCCAAAGTGAAGCGAAGCGCATCAGCGCCGTACTTATCGATAAATTCAAGTGGGTCAACAACGTTGCCACGTGATTTAGACATCTTCTTACCGAATTGATCGCGCACAAGACCGTGCAGAACGATGGTGTGGAACGGTGGAACGCCATCCATAGCAAAGAGACCAAAGAGCATCATGCGCGCTACCCAGAAGAACAAGATGTCATAGCCTGTAACCAGAACGCTGGTTGGATAGAACTTCTTTACATCTGCGCTCTCATTCGGCCAACCTAGAGTTGAGAATGGCCAAAGGGCAGATGAGAACCAGGTATCGAGAACATCAGGATCTTGTGTGTAACCAGCTGGCGCGCTTTCGCCAGGGCCTACAACAATTACTTCATCGTTTGGTCCATACCAAACTGGAATGCGATGTCCCCACCAGAGTTGGCGAGAGATGCACCAGTCGTGCATGTTATCTACCCACTCAAAGTAACGTGGCGCCAATTCTGCAGGTTCAATCTTGACGCGACCATCGCGCACAGCATCGCCTGCGGCTTTTGCAAGAGGTGCAACCTTCACAAACCATTGCTTAGATAAACGTGGTTCGACAGTTGTATCGCAACGTGAACAGTGGCCGACTGCGTGGATGTAAGGGCGCTTTTCTGCAACGATGCGGCCCATCTCTTTCAGCTTGGCAACTACAGCAACGCGAGCTTCAAAACGATCCATGCCATCAAACTCAGTGCCAGTACCATCCATAACGCCATGTTCATTCATGATGACAACGAAGGGCACGTTATGTCGCATCGCCATCTCAAAGTCATTTGGATCATGAGCGGCAGTCACCTTTACGGCACCTGTTCCAAAATCAGGGTCAACTAATTCGTCGGCGATGATTGGAATCATGCGGTTAACCAAAGGCAAGAGAACTTCGGTGCCAATCATGTGCTTGTAACGTGGGTCATCAGGATGAACTGCAACTGCGCCATCACCCATCATGGTTTCAGCACGAGTGGTTGCAACAACAATGCTTTGTTCGCCATCGCCGTAGCGGACCTGAACAAATTCACCTTCGTCGTCCTGGTGTTCTACTTCAATATCAGAGAGCGCTGTAAGGCAGCGTGGACACCAGTTGATGATGCGTTCAGCGCGATAGATAAGCCCTTGATCAAATAGCTTCTTAAAGATTGTTAAGACTGCCGCAGATAGGTTCTCATCCATTGTGAACGCTTCGCGAGACCAATCAACAGAATCTCCAAGGCGCTTCATCTGTCCAAGAATCTGTCCACCTGATTCGGCTTTCCATTCCCAGACTTTCTTTACAAAATCTTCGCGACCTAAATCGTGGCGAGATAATCCTTTTGCCGCTAACTGCTTTTCGACAACGTTCTGTGTTGCGATACCTGCGTGGTCCATGCCAGGTAGCCAGAGCGCTTCAAAACCTTGCATGCGCTTAAGGCGAGTTAAACAATCTTGCAGAGTTTGATCTAGCGCGTGGCCAATATGGAGATTTCCGGTGACATTCGGTGGAGGAATAACGATGGTGAATGGTTCTTTTGGAGAGTTTGCATCTGCTGTGAAATAACCGGCGTCGATCCATTTTTTGTAGAGCGGAGCTTCAATATCGCCAGGAACAAATGACGATGCTAGTTCGCGCTGACTGGAGGACATGGAGGCGATTCTAGTTTACTTTTTAAGCGCTTTTCTCCTCGGAGGACTTCTCGCGACGAGAAGCGCGCTTAGGAATATCACCAGTTCGATTGACCAAGGTTGGCGCTGCACCATCTTCGATGCATGCCTTCTCGATTACAACCTTTGCAATATCGGTGCGGCTAGGCACGTCATACATCACGCTAAGCAGCACAGATTCCATGATTGCGCGTAATCCGCGTGCACCAGTGCCGCGCTTGAGAGCAAGCTCTGCGATTGCATCAAGGGCTTCTGGAGTAAATTCAAGTTCGACATCATCGAGATCAAAGAGCTTCTGATATTGCTTCACGAGAGCGTTCTTTGGTTCAGTAAGAATCTGCATCAACGCAGGCTTATCTAGTTGCTCAACACTTGTAAGAACAGGCAAGCGACCAATGAATTCAGGAATCATGCCAAACTTAAGAAGATCTTCAGGCATAACGTCAGCGAAGATATCTTTACGATTCTTATCTTCAGCAGTTTGAAGTTCTGCGCCGAAACCAACTCCTGATGAACCGCTACGCGCTTCGATGATTTTATCGAGGCCCGCAAATGCGCCACCAACGATAAAGAGCACGTTGGTTGTATCAATCTGAATGAATTCTTGGTGTGGGTGCTTACGTCCACCCTGCGGTGGCACAGATGCAACAGTTCCTTCAATAATCTTTAAGAGCGCCTGCTGAACACCTTCACCTGAAACATCGCGTGTGATGGATGGGTTCTCAGCCTTACGCGCCACCTTATCGATTTCATCGATATAGATAATTCCAGTTTCAGCTTTCTTTACATCATAATCAGCTGCCTGCAAAAGCTTGAGGAGAATGTTTTCAACATCTTCACCAACGTAACCTGCTTCGGTAAGAGCTGTCGCATCTGCAATCGCAAAGGGAACGTTGAGCATGCGAGCTAGCGTCTGTGCCATCAGGGTCTTGCCACAACCTGTTGGTCCTAGGAGAAGAATGTTTGACTTCGCGAGTTCGATGCCATCATCTCCACGAGAGTCACCAGATTGAACGCGCTTGTAATGGTTGTAGACAGCAACTGAAAGTGACTTCTTGGCGCGGTTCTGTCCGATGACATATTGATCGAGAAATTCAAAGATTGCTTGTGGCTTTGGAAGTTCGCTTAAGCCAAGGGATGCGGCTTCAGAGAGTTCTTCGACGATGATCTCGTTGCAGAGCTCAATACATTCATCGCAGATGTATACGCCAGGTCCGGCGATAAGTTTTTTGACTTGCTTCTGGGTCTTGCCACAGAAAGAACATTTGAGAAGGTCGTTCGCTTCACCGATACGTGTAGACATGGGTAAAGAGTAGTTTTTGTGCCCAACAAATGTGCTCTAAATCCGCCCTAATCCTGTTCGCCCATAGAAGAATCGCGCACCTTCGGTGTGTAAGGCGGCAGCCCTGATTTCATTTGGCGAACCCCAGGTACAAAGAGCACTACAGCGCAGATGGCGAGATGGAAAACAGAAATACCAATCAAGAGCGGCCGTTCGCCGAGCCAATCAGCCATCGGTCCAGCAAGTGCCATTCCAAGTGGAAGCAGTCCTACCGTTCCCATGTAATCGATACTGAAAACGCGAGCTTGGTATTCGCCAGGAACTTCTCGCTGCACAGTTGTAAACCAGAAAGCTTCCCAGGGGCCGACCGAGAATCCCGCTAAGAAGTAAGCCAAGAAGATAAATTCGCGCGAAGATGGAAATGCCAAGGCAAGTGGCGCAAAGATAAAGAGCCCCCACACAACTACGGCAACTGTTCCGGGATTCTTGATCTTCAATTTGATACTGATGATTGCCGAGATCAGACCGCCGGCGCTAAAGAGCGCAGCAGCTGTTGCATAGACGGCTGCAGTTCCGAAATCTCGCTTGGTGATTACTGGCAGCAGAACATTCTCAACGCCTACGACCATCAGCAATTGGAAGGTGGCCATCACGATCATCGCCGCAATCCACTTGTAGTACCAAACAACGCGCAAGCCCTCTTTAACTTCGTGCAGGAACTTCTCTGGCTCGCGATCATTATCTTCAGTGCGATTTTCGGTGACGCGAAAGAGCATCGCAGCGCCCAGTAAGAAGAAGCACGATGTGGCTATATATGTGATGTGTGTGCCGAATGAAACGATGAGGACTCCGGCAATTCCTGGCCCTGCAATAGTTCCGCCTTTTGTTGCAATCCCCCGGAGAACATTTCCAGCTGGTAACTGATGATCGGGCAAGATGCTTGGCATGATCGCGCCAACTGCTGGGCCACCAAAGGCATCACTGACGCCCATAAGAAAAATGATTCCACCCAATATCCAGAAGGAGATGGATTCAGGTTCGGCGAAGATAACGATGCTGCTAATAACTGCACGAAAGCCATCTGCCACAATCAAAACGGTTCTACGCGGTAAGCGATCTGCCCATACGCCGCCAACTGGTGCAAAGAGAACGCCAGCGACGATACGAACACCAAGAATCAATCCGAGAACAGTGGCGCTTCCACCAGCATCGAGCACTGAAATAGCAAGAGCGATTGGGAATGCAGTCATCGCCACAATTGTCAGAACAGTAGAAAGCCAAAGGTTTCTATAAGAGCGATTGGCAAAGAGAGAGCCCGGTTCGAAATATTTCTTCAACATTTCTCGCCGGGCCCGCTTTCTAATTCTTTACGATGAAGGCTTGGCCTTTCGTGAAGCCATAACCTTATCGATAATTCCGTACTCAACTGCTTCTGCAGCGGTAAGGATTTTATCGCGCTCGATATCTTTTTCGATTTCTTCGACAGTCTTATTGGAGTGCTTTGCCAACATGGTCTCGAGGAGTCCGCGCATGCGCATGATTTCGCGTGCTTGGATTTCGATATCTGATGCCTGACCGCCACCTTCAGATGATGGTTGATGAATCAAGATACGTGAATGTTCGAGTCCATAACGCTTACCTTTTGTGCCACCAGCAAGAATGATTGCTGCAGCTGATGCTGCTTGGCCGAGACAGATAGTGGTGATGTCTGGGCGAACAAATTGCATAGTGTCATAAATTGCAGTTAGCGCTGTAAATGAGCCACCTGGTGAGTTGATATAGATCGAGATATCGCGATCTGGATCCATTGACTCGAGAGTGAGAAGCTGCGCCATAACATCGTTTGCAACTGTGTCATCGATTGCCTGACCCAAGAAGATGATGCGCTCTTCGAAGAGCTTTGTATATGGATCAAGGCGCTTGTAACCGTAGGCGGTCTTCTCTTCGATTGTTGGAAGAATGTAGCGGTTTGTAATTTCTTGAATGTTCTTCATTACTTCTTACCTCCCGCAATTTGGCCATCGTTAGTTGCAATGTGATCGATAAATCCGTAAGCAAGTGCATCCTTAGCGTTAAACCAGTTGTCGCGATCAGAATCTGCAATGATCTTTTCAAGTGGCTGGCCTGTGTGCTTGGCGTTGAGTTCAGACATTGTCTGCTTTGTAATCGCCATCTGCTCTGCTTGGATTCGAATATCAGTAGCTGTTCCGCCGATTCCACCAAGTGGCTGGTGCATCAAGATGCGCGCGTTTGGAGTTGCGTAACGCTTTCCTGGGTGACCGGCAGTGAGCAAGAACTGGCCCATTGATGCTGCCATTCCCATCGCAACTGTTGCTACATCGTTCTTGATGTAATGCATGGTGTCGTAGATCGCCATACCTGCAGTGACAGAGCCACCTGGTGAGTTGATGTAAAGGTAAATATCTTTTTCAGGATCTTCGGCGGCAAGCAGGAGCATCTGCGCACAAATGGAGTTAGCCATCTCATCGCGTACTTCGCCGGCAAGAAAGATGATGCGTTCGCGTAGCAAACGGCTATAAATCTGGTCACCAAGCCCCATGAGCTCTGTTCCAGCTGAGCGGGCAACAGGTGTGTTGTCCTGTGGGTTAATAAAATCCACGTGTCATCCTTCCGATCGTTTTCTTCAGTAGTGACCTTAACAATGAGAGCAGCAAAATGCTTCCCAAATTGGGGAGATTGCCCCTAAAAGAGGCGATGTTCGCTTACGGCTAAAGAGTTACTGCTCGTTGGCTTGCACCGCTTCGTCAGCGGCCTGAACTTCTGCAGGCTGTGCTGGGCGAAGCGCTTCGAGGTCAATCTTGTTGCCTGATTTATCGACAACAGAGACTCGAGCCAAAACAGATGCGAGAGCCTTTGCGCGAGTTACTTCAGCAACTACCTGGCTAATTTGGCCAGCCTTTTGAAGTTCTTGCGCGAACTGCTCTGGACCCATGCCGTAACGCTGTGACATGCGAATGAGGTACTCAGTTAATTCGATTTCATTAACTTGAATCTCTTCAGCCTTCACAATTGAATCAAAGAGGAAATCTGACTTAATCGATGCACGAACCTGGCCATCTACTTCAGCGCGGTGTTCTGCATCATCCTGACGTCCTTCGCCCTCGAGGTGATCATTTACCTCGTCAAGAACAATCTCATCAGGGACTGGAATATCAAGATCGGCAAGCAACTTCTCGACGAGAAGATCGCGAGCCTGTGTTCCTTGCTCCATACTCTTGATGCGCTTGAGACGATCTGCAAAATCAGCGCGAAGTTCAGCAACTGTGTCGAATTCAGAGGCAAGCTTTGCAAATGAATCATCGAGTGTTGGAAGCTCGCGTTCTTTAACTGCCTTAACAACGATTTCAACATCGCCGGTTTCGCCATCTTTCTGGCCAACGAGCTGTGTTGTGAAAGTCTTTGTATCTCCTGTGTTCATACCAACGAGGGCTTCATCAAGTCCATCAATCATGCGGTTTGAGCCGACTTCGTAAGAGATTTCATTGGCCTTGCCGCCATCAACTTCTTGGCCATCAATTCGAGCTGTGAGATCGATAGTGACAAAGTCACCAGACTTAGTTGCGCGCTCGACAGTATTGAGAGTTCCGAAGCGAGCGCGGAGCTCGTCAATCTGCTCATCGATATCTGCATCTGTTACAACAACATCTTCAACGGTGATGGTGATCTTTGAAAAATCAGGCAAAGTCACTTCTGGGCGAACGTTGACCTCGATAGAAAAGTTGAGCTTCTCGTTATCAACGAACTCTTTAACATCAACTGTTGGACGACCCACTACAAGAACTTCGTTCTCGCGAGCTGCTGCAACATAGAAATCCTGAATAGCTTCATTGATTGCCTGATCTAGAACTGCGCCTCTTCCTACGCGCTGGTCGATCATGGCATTTGGAACTTTGCCCTTACGGAATCCTGGGATATTTACTGTTGCAGCTACCTTCTTATATGCAGCATCGACATACTTGCCGAGCTCGACGTAGGGAACTTCGACATCTAAACGAACGCGAGTTGGAGAAAGTGTCTCGACCGTGCTTTTCACGAAGTGCTCCTAATTGGTAAATGCAGCTACACATCTAAATAAGTGAAACTGGTCGGGGCGGGGAGATTCGAACTCCCGATCTCCTGCTCCCAAAGCAGGCGCGCTAGCCACTACGCTACGCCCCGAGGCGCAATAGCGGAGTCTAGAGTAATTTTTTACTCTCGGTTACACACCCTGTACGCTCAGCCTCTCGCACCACTTGCGGGTGTAGCTCAATGGTAGAGCCCCAGCCTTCCAAGCTGGCCATGCCGGTTCGATCCCGGTCACCCGCTCCAGTATTAGAAAGTCGAAGCAATTGATTGAACCTCGATAGCTGTGTAGCTGCCCTCTAAGCGAAGTAGTGCACTAGATGCAGTGGATCTGCCAGCAGTAATAGTGAAAACAATCGAAAAGTCTGTCACTGAAGCACTCCCATCCGCAACCAAATCAACTTGTATCGAGTTTTCATATCGTAGAGCGCCAGTCCTGTATGAGTAAGAACGGCTCAACACATATTTAGTAACCAAGGTAGGCGTGCCATTTGTGCCTGTAGCAGTAATTGATAAAGGCATTAAGTTTTCATTCGAATCATTTGGTTGATGGGTCCAGATGAGTACCCTCACAACATAACTTTTCGTCGCCTTGAATCCATCAATCGTTCCATTCTGTGCAGTGCCTGCCATGCCGGTGATATCTGGAATTGCGAGCGCTCCGTAAATTGCTTTAGAAACTCCAGCAGGACCTGTCGCACCGGTTGCACCAGTCGCACCTGCTGAACCAGTTGCTCCCGCAGCGCCTGTAGCTCCAGTCGCGCCAGCTGGTCCCGTCGCACCTGTTGCACCTGCCGGACCAGTCGCGCCTGTTGCGCCTTGTGGTCCAGGTGTTCCGCTTCCACTTCCAGAAGATCCTGCAGCTCCCGTTGCACCAGTTGCACCTTGTGGTCCCGCGGGACCCGTTGGGCCAGCAGGACCGGTTGCACCTTTCTCTCCTTGCGGACCAGCGGGGCCAGTTGTCCCACTAGTAGTTGATGCGTTAGCTACCGTCTTTCCATCACTTCCATTCTTGCCATCGTTTCCATTTTTTCCATCTGCTCCATTTGTGCCAGCGGCCCCTGTTGGTCCCTGCAAGTTCTGCGGTACTGGCCACTTTCCATTTTTCTTAGGGCCGTAAATCAAAAGTGAACGAGTATCGATGTAGAAATCACCATTAATTCCTACTGCAAGAGTTGGAGCACCTTTCCCATTCAGAATTGTGTTTGGAATTGAAGTGGCGCTTCTGCCCGCAGCGCTTGCTGGTAGCGCTGAAAGTGCTGATGCAGAAATAGCAATAGCGAAAAGGGTGGATAAGGAACGAACCTTCACTGGTGACCTCCAAGGCTTGGTGATGTACCCAGTGTGAAGAGCGCTTACCTGTAGTGAAATCAGGAAACCCCTCAGTTTTCTCTCAGGAAAGATAGGGCTTCCCTTGTGACGCTCTCAGGAAAGTCTTTTGAATTCGCAAGGTGCTCACAGATTCTAGGGATACCTTTTTCAGCATCGCAGGATTAAGTACCCACAAGTCGGAAATCGAGGTTTCGACATAACGAACGGGACAGGAGACATATCAATGTCAACAAAGAAGAGAGTGGCAGCAATACTCATTACAACTGTGGCTATTTCATCCGGAACAGTTGGAATCGCTTCCGCAGATTCAAAGACCAATCGTCTTTCAATCTCAGGTTCAGCAGTTAAGGGTCCACGTGGCCTTGATCTCGCAGCAACTCTTGCAGCTCTCGTTGCAAAGGGAACAATCACTCAAACACAGGCAGATGCAATCCTTGCTGCGGCAAATGCTGCGCGAGCCGCTGCGGATTCAATGCGTCCAGCAAAGCCTGATCACGCAGCTCGCTTAGCGCTGATTGCAACAACAATTGGCGTTGACACTGCCACAGTACAAAAAAGACTTGCAGCAGGTGAGACACTTGCTGCAATTGCAGGTGCTAAGAAAGATGCACTCATCGCAGCGCTCGTTGCAGATGAAACAAAGCGCATCGATGCTGCAGTGACGGCTGGAAAGCTCACTGCTGCTCAGGCAACTGCAAAGAAAGCAATGCTCACCGCACTTGTGACAGCTGAAGTGAACTCAGTTCGTCCTATGGGCGGAAAGTTAGGTCATAAAGGTGGCAAAGATGGACGTGGACATGGTCCAAGGGGTGGTGCAGCGGGGACTTCTGCACTGACTCTTCCTTCAGCGCCAGCGGCATAACCTTTCAGCATGTAGTAACTCCATGGGTAGAAAAACCCGTCACGTGAAATGCGTGGCGGGTTTTTCGTTGCTATAACAGTTAGTGCTTAAATTGCGCATGCGCATTCATATCGGCAGCGATCATGCTGGTCTTGATTTTAAGAACGAACTCATCACCCACTTAGTGATGAATGGCCATGACGTTACAGATCACGGGCCATATGAATATGACGCCCTCGATGACTATCCAGATTTCTGCATTCCTTGTGCCGAGGCTGTTGCCAAGAACCCTGAGTCTCTTGGAATCGTCTTGGGTGGTTCAGGTAATGGCGAACAGATGGCTGCAAATAAAGTGAAGGGCATTCGTGCCGCACTTGTCTGGAGCATCGAAACAGCCAAGCTAGCGCGTGAACATAACAATGCAAATATCATCGCAGTTGGTGGACGAATGCACGAGGCTGATTTTGTAAAGCAGCTTATTGATACCTTCATTGCAACGCCATTTCCTGGCGATGAACGTCATCAACGCAGAATTACCAAGGTCAGTAACTACGAGATTACGGGCGACCTGTAAGCAATCAGTTCTTGGTGTAACGCAAGTCAGTAACTTGATGGTCTTTGGTAATTCCTTGACCTTCAAAGCGTGTGATTGGTCTCCACTCAGGGCGTTCGACTACTCCCCCGGAAAATAGCGGGCTCGCTGCAAAAACTTCTTCGATGTGTTCGGCGTATGGAACCCAATCTGTTGCAATATGGAAGAACCCTCCATCTTTAATCTTTGGATGAATCAGCGCTAAGAATTCCGCGTTAACAATGCGCCGTTTGTGATGACGCTTCTTTGGCCATGGATCCGGAAAGAAGAGATGAACTCCATCTACTGATTTATCAGGGATCATGGTTGTGATGATTGGGTGGACATCGCCTTCAATGATGCGGATGTTGGATAAAGCCAACTCTTCAACCCGAGCCATCAATTTTCCGATTCCTGGCTTATGAACTTCGACAGCTAAATAGCCCGTAGTTGGAAAATCTCGTGCAATCAACGCCGTGGCTTCGCCCATGCCGAAACCAATCTCGAGTACCACTTGTTCTGCAGTAGGAAAAAGTGAGGTGATATTCAAAAATTCAGTGGAGTACTCGATGCCGTATGCGTCCCAATGCTTGTCTAAAGCGCTCTGTTGCGGCCCAGTGATGCGCGATCCACGCAGGCGATACGTGCGAATCGAGCTCTGTTCCATTATGCAATCCTAACGTGTGACGAATAGATGAGTTAATGGTTGGATAAGGCAAGAAAGCCAGTAAGTCACCCGATTGAAGGAGTAACCGTGCCAGGTACAAATATCAAGCAAGTTGAAGCGGCTGAACGTTCGACGATTGTTAAGACCGAGAGCTATCGCATCGACTTAGATCTGACCACAGGCGCTGAAAACTTCCGCGTGAAGACAACTGTGAAATTTGCCGGACTCAAGCCAGGAGCAACTACCTATATCGACTGTGTAGGAAGCAAAGTGATTAGCGCCAAACTCAATGGCGTGGACTTTGATCCCAAGTTTGATGGCGAAACGATTTACCTTCCTGCAATTGCCGCAGAGAACATTCTTGAAATTGAACATGATGGCGTTTACTCAAACTCTGGCGAAGGCCTGCACCGCTTTGTAGATCCTGCTGATAATGAGGTCTACCTCTATACCCAATTTGAAACTGGCGATGCCCGCCGCATGTATGCCTGCTTTGACCAACCTGACCAGAAGGCAACATTCACAATTAGCACGATTACCCCAAAGCATTGGGAAGTTATCTCCAACTACGGAATCGAATCGACCAAGGATGTCGACGGAGACCGTAAGTTCATTCAATTTGCGCAGTCCCAGGTCATTTCGACTTATGTCACCGCAATCGTTGCTGGCGCTTATATGTCAGTTCATGATGAGTACAAGGGCGAGAAGACTATTCCGCTTGGCATCTATGCCCGTAAGTCATTCTTTAAGTATGTCGATGCCGAGAACATCTTTGAAGTAACTAAGCAGGGCTTTGCCTACTTTGAAAAGACCTTCGGCTTGGCATATCCATTTGGTAAGTACGACCAGATTGCTGTTGCTGAATACAACTGGGGCGCGATGGAGAACGTCGGCTGCGTTACTTTCCACGAGGATGTTCTGATCTTCCGCTCTAAGGTAACTGAGCGCAACTACGTTAGCCGTGCAACCACTATCCACCACGAGATGGCTCATATGTGGTTCGGGGACTTGGTCACCATGAAGTGGTGGGAAGACCTTTGGCTTAACGAATCATTCGCAGAATGGGCTTCTTATCAATCAGTTTCTGAGTCAACTAAGTACAAAGAGGCGTGGACAGAGTTCAATTCGCTGCGCAAGAACTGGGCTTATCGCGTGGATCAGCTAACTACTACACACCCGATTGCCACAGAGATGGAAGATCTCGATGCAGTTCGTACCAACTTCGATGGAATCTCGTATGCAAAGGGTGCATCAGTTCTGCAGCAGCTTGTTGCGCACGTCGGTCGCGATAACTTCATTAAAGGTCTTCGCCTGTATTTCGCAAAGCATGCCTATGGAAATACAACGCTGAAAGATCTCATTGATCAGCTAGAGGCTGCATCAGGTCGCGATCTGACCCCGTGGGTCTCAACGTGGCTTCGTACCGCCGGCGTTAACACCCTACGTCCGGAGATTGCACTCGATGGAGATTCATACAAGTCGATTTCGATTCAGCAAGAAGCTCCAACGATGCCGGTAGGCTCTAAGGAACTTCGCCCACACCGCTTGCACGTTGGTCTCTTTGATATTCAGGGCGAAAAATTGTCTCGTCGTACCAGCGTTGAGTTAGATATTGCGGGCGCGCTCACAGAGGTAACAGCTCTTGCTGGCCAGAAAGTGGCCGACTTAGTTCTTATCAACGATAAGGATCAGACTTACGCAAAGCTTCGCTTTGATGATCGCTCAATCGCAACGATGAAGAGCCACCTCGGAAAGCTAGATGACTCACTTGCTCGTGGGCTTATCTGGGCATCTCTCTGGGATTCATGCCGCGATGGCGAACTATCGACATCTGATTACGTTTCTATCGCTCTTAACGCACTCAAAACTGAATCAGATATTTCGATTGTTGCAGCAACATATCTCCAGTTCGAGACAGCAATCTGGGCTTATGCCAATCCTGCTAAGCGAGATGCGCTACGCACGCAAGTGGCTGATGCGACTGCTGCAATGCTTGCTAGCGCAGCACCTGGCAGCGACCACCAAATGCAGTTTGCGCGCGCTTTTGCTAACAATGCAATCACTCCAGCGCACTTGGATAAGCTCAAGGAGATTCTCAACGGTTCAGAGAAGGGTCTTGTGATCGATGCTGAAATCCGCTGGTACATCTTTATCTCTGGCGTAAAGCGTGGAGTATTTGGCCCAGCTGAGATTGAAGCTGAATCTGCAAAGGACAACACAGCGCACGGTAAGCAGTACACCGCTTATGCCTACGCTGCGATTCCGACTAAGGAAGCAAAGACTGCCGCCTTCACATCAGTCACAACAGATAATCTCTCCAACACAATCCACTCATATATGTGCCGTGGATTTAACGAGAATATCCATCATGAGCTTCTGGCTGGGTTTGTTGATCAGTACTTTGATGCAATCTTGAAAGTCTGGGAGACCAAAGGCTTTGAAATCGCTGAAACTACTGCAACCTTGTTATTCCCATCATGGGTTATTAGCGATGAGACGGTAAAGAAGGCTCAGCACTGGCTCGATGTCACAGGCAAAGATGCTTCTAATGCTCTTCGCAGATCTGTGACTGAAGGACGTGATGCAATGTCTCGTGCGCTCAAGGCCAGAATGGCCGACAAATAACTATTCGATGTGAGTAATGACAGAAGAAGAAGCGCGGTTCTTCTTTCTTCCACCGTCTAGCGCCCACACCAATACTGAGATCACAACGAAGAGCACGATTGGCGCTGCGACGAAGTAAGAAAATGTCTGCACTGCAGTAAGTCCTTCACCTGGCATTGCGCCTGGTTCTTGATTGATTCGTGGCGCAGCTAAAGCGATGTCAGTAAGTTGCTTCATCATGTGCGCAGTCTATGCAGTGGCAGCAGTGACGCCAAATGGTTCAAGGTATGGCAACCAACGCGATTCGGTTCGTCCGGTACCAAGAATTCTCCAAGCGGCTCCCACGGGTTCACGTGGCAACGAGCGCAATCTCCAGCCAAGTTCTTTTAGTGGCTTATCTGCTTTGAGATGGTTGCATTTGTGGCAAGCACTGACGACGTTCTCCCAGTTGTGACCGCCGCCACGAGAACGTGGAATTACGTGGTCGATCGAAGTTGCTGGTGCATGACAGTAGACGCAACGACCACCGTCGCGAGCAAAGATTGCGCGACGTGAAAGTGGAACTGCATGGCGATATGGAATCTTTACAAACTTATTGAGTCGAATTACAGATGGAAGATCTAATTCACCAGATGAGAAGTGAAGAACGGTTCCGGATGCTTCAACCATAGTCGCGCGATTGTTCAGCACGAGAATAAGCGCACGTCTATCAGTGACAACACCCAGCGGTTCGTAGGTGGCGTTGAGCACCAATGTGCGGTTCATGATGACCTCTATTTCCAACGCGTGGCTCGCGTTGATTGGGTTATATTGCCTCAAAAGGACGCCGCTGCGGGGCATTTAATGGTGAAGTTTTGATAAAGATTTCACTACCCTTACCGCTATGAACGAGCGTACGCAGGCCATCTGGGATTGGTTCAATGGCGCCCCTTTACGCGTTCTCGTCATCCTCTTAATCGCCATGATCAGCCATGCGGCCGGCCATCGCGCTATCAATCGCGCCATTGGTCGCCTGGCAGATGCTGATCTCAAGCCGGGTCCCGGTACAGCAAAGCGCCAAGCAGAACGTGCGCGCACTATCGGAACTGTATTTAGCTCAACATTTAACGCAGCTGTTTGGATCATCGCAGTCGGAATGATTCTCGGTGAATTCGGTTTTAACCTTGGCCCTGTAATCGCATCTGCTGGTGTTATCGGTGTCGCTCTGGGTCTTGGCGCGCAGACGCTTGTACGCGATGTGCTCTCGGGAATCTTTATGTTGATTGAAGATCAATACGGCGTTGGCGATGAAGTCCACGTACAAGATGTTGAAGGAAAAGTGGAACGAGTCGGTTTACGTATTACCCAAGTACGCGATAAGAAGGGTGTGCTCTGGTATATCCGCAACGGTGAAATCCTGACTGTTGGAAATAAATCTAAAAAGTAGCTCTTTAATCTAAAGCGTTAACCATGTGGTGCGCGGCTCCTTCGAGGTAGCGCCATAACTTCTCACGATGTTCAGCTTTCATCTCCATGCCATCGACTGCCTTGCGCATGCAATCAAGCCAGGCATCTTGCGCTGCAGGATTGATATGAAAGCCGGCATGACGCATTCGTAACCTGGGATGTCCGCGCTCTTCTTGGTAAGTGGTCGGACCACCCCAATACTGCTCAAGAAAGATCTGCAACCTGCGCGCTGCGCCCTTCATATCTGATTCTGGATACATCGGGCGCAAGATTTCGTCGGTAGCAACGTGCGCATAGAACTGCGAGACCAAGTCAGCGAAGAAGGGTTCTCCCCCGAATTCTTCATAGTAATTGGTGGTATCGCGCTCCACGTTAACCTCGTAACTCTGCAGAGGTTTTGGTCTTTGCAATCTGCAAGACGGCTAAAGCTGCAATTAAACACATCGTTGCTGAAATATAGAACGAGATGGCATAGTCGCCCAACTTCACGCGCAACACTGCAGCTCCAATTGCTGCCACGGATGCACCAATCTGGTGGCCAACAAATACCCAGCCATAGACCACTGTTGCGCGCTGTGGACCCAATACATGGCGGCAGAGCACAATCGTGGGCGGCACAGTTGCTACCCAATCAAGTCCATAGAAGATGACAAATACCAGAGTGGAAGGGTGCAGGGTGCTGGAAAGAATTGAAGGAAGCAGGAAGAGCGACAGGCCTCGTAAGCCGTAATAGAAGAAGAGCAATTTGCGCGGATCAATGCGATCAGTGAGATAACCCGAAAAGATTGTGCCGATCACATCAAAGACGCCAATAAGTGCAAGCAAACTAGCGGCAACTGTCGTTGGCATGCCGTGATCATGGGCTGCCGGAATAAAGTGAGTGCCAATCAACCCATTTGTTGAAAGTCCACAGACAAAGAATGTTCCGAAGAGAATCCAGAAATCTCGTGACTTACTCGATTGCACTGCGGTATCCATGGCAAGTTTTCCAGCTGACATTTCGTGTGGCGCTGTTGGCTGCCAATCATCGGGTGCTCCGTATGGAGTAATTCCGAGTGATTCCGGTTTCTCTTTCAAGAAGAAGTAGATGAACGGAACAACCAGCGCTGATGCAGCGCCAACAGTGAGTGAGACGCTCTTCCATCCATAAGTAACTGCAAAATGCGAAAGCAGCGGCAAGAAGATGAGTTGTCCTGTTGCAGTTGCTGCAGTTAGCGCACCAACAACGATTCCCTTTCGTGCCACAAACCAACGATTAGCAATCGTTGCGGCAAAGACCAGCGCCATTGACCCTGCGCCAGTACCAACGCCTATCCCCCAAAGCGCCCATAAGTGCCAGGGCTGTGTCATAAAGATTGTCGAAGATGAACTGATTGCAACGACCATCAAGGCTGACATCACAACTTTGCGAACCGTAAATCGCTCCATGAGCGCTGCCGCAAATGGAGCCACCAAACCAAAGAGCAGAACGTTGATAGAAACCGCTAAGGAAACCTGCGAACGCGACCAACCAAAGGCTTCTTCAAGAGGAACGATGAGAACGGAAGGCGCCGATCTAAATCCGGCAGTTGCCATCAAGGTAAAGAAGGTAACTGTTGCTGCAATCCAACCTGGGTGGATTTTCTTCGACATCAATTACGCCTTGAGGTACTGCTTCAAGAATTCACGTTCTGGATCAGTTAGTGGACGAGATTTCTTTGTCTCCATAGAGACAGCAACTTGAACTGTCTTGACCTTGGCATGAACAACGCCGTTATCGCCGATGACTTCGTAGCCCAGGGTAAATGATGAGTTACCGACTTGTTCCACCCAGAGAGTTACATCGTAGAAACGACCACCTTCATAAATAGGTACGAGGAAATCAACTTCAGCTTTGGCAACAACCATCTCAACCAAAGTTGGCTTCTCGTTCTTAGCGGCATATTGATACCAAGACCACTGAAAGCGAGCTTCTTGGATATAGGTCAGATACTTGGCGTTGTTGACATGGCCAAAGGCATCAATGTCATCCCAGCGAACAAATTGTTGATTGGTATAAATCATTAACGTGTGAGCTTTCTATACGTGACGCGATGTGGGCGAGCTGCATCTGCACCCAAACGTGCGATCTTGTTCTCTTCGTAGGATTCAAAGTTACCTTCAAACCAGAACCACTTTGATTCGCCTTCGTAGGCCAGAATATGTGTGGCTACGCGGTCAAGGAACCAGCGATCGTGGGAAATCACAACTGCGCAACCAGGAAATTCCAGGAGCGCATTTTCAAGAGATCCCAGTGTTTCAACATCGAGGTCGTTTGTTGGTTCGTCGAGGAGCAGTAAGTTTCCGCCCTGCTTGAGCGTTAGCGCCAAGTTAAGTCGGTTACGTTCTCCACCTGAAAGAACTCCGGCAGGCTTCTGTTGATCAGGGCCTTTAAATCCGAAGGCTGCGACATAGGCACGTGAAGGCATTTCAACTTGGCCCACCTTCATAAAATCTAAACCATCAGAGACAACTTCAAAGAGCGTCTTCTTAGGATCGATTCCACCACGTGACTGATCGACATATGAAATCTTTACAGTTTCGCCAATCTTCACTTCGCCTGAATCAGGTTGTTCCATACCGAGAATGGTTTTAAAGAGCGTTGTCTTACCGGCACCGTTAGGTCCGATAACACCAACGATTCCGTTACGTGGAAGTGAGAATGAGAGATCATCGATTAGAACGCGGTCTCCGAAGCCCTTTGTGAGATGCGAAACTTCAACAACAACATTTCCAAGGCGTGGGCCAGGTGGAATCTGGATTTCTTCGAAGTCCAACTTACGCATCTTGTCTGCTTCAGCTGCCATCTCTTCATAGCGAGCAAGGCGAGCCTTTGACTTGGCTTGGCGACCTTTTGCATTTTGGCGAACCCATTCAAGTTCTTCAGAGAGGCGCTTTGCACGCTTGGCATCTTTCTGACCTTCAACCTTAAGCCGGGTTGCCTTCGTTTCTAGGTAAGTCGAGTAATTGCCTTCGTAAGGATAAGCGCGACCGCGATCGAGTTCGAGAATCCATTGTGCAACGTTGTCCAAGAAGTATCTATCGTGAGTGATCGCTACAACTGTGCCTGGATACTTACTTAAATGTTGTTCTAGCCATAGAACTGATTCAGCATCAAGGTGGTTGGTAGGTTCATCGAGCAAGAGAAGATCGGGTGCTTCAAGGAGCAACTTACAAAGCGCTACGCGGCGCTTTTCTCCACCAGATAAAACTTTGACATCAGCATCAGGTGGCGGACAACGCAAGGCATCCATTGCTTGCTCAAGCTGTGAATCTAGTTCCCAAGCGTTGCGGTGATCGAGCTGCTCTTGCAGCTCGCCCATTTCAGCAAGTAACTTGTCGTAATCTGCATCTGGATTAGCCATCTCTTCAGAGATTTCATTGAAGCGGCGAACCATCTCCATGGTCTCAGCGACGCCTTCTTGCACATTTTCAAGAACAGTTTTTTCCTCATTGAGGTGTGGCTCTTGGAGAAGAATTCCGACTGAGTAGCCAGGCGAAAGATAGGCCTCGCCATTTGATGGTTGTTGCAAACCAGCCATGATCTGCAGAACAGTTGACTTACCTGCACCGTTTGGACCTACAACGCCGATCTTTGCTCCAGGCAGAAACATCAAAGTTACGTCGTCGAGAATTACCTTCTCACCATGCGCTTTACGCGCCTTCTTCATCGTGTAAATGAACTCAGCCATAGTGCGCAACCTTACTCGCTACAATTGCGCCATACGACCCTGCAGGCGCCTGTAGCTCAGTCGGATAGAGCAACCGCCTTCTAAGCGGTAGGTCGCAGGTTCGATTCCTGCCAGGCGCGCAGATTTCCAATCTTTAGGGAAAAACAAAACTGGGTAGCCCACCGAAGTGGACTACCCAGTTCTATGTGTAAGTGGTTACTTATTCATCTTTGCAATCTGTGCCTTTGCCTTATCGAGGTATGAACCAGTCAAAACCACGAAACCAAGCTTTGGATCAACTGCTGCACATGCTGGAGACAAGATGTGCTCAGCGAGCTGCTTTACAGCTGCCCCGCGCGCCTTATCTGCATATGAGGTTTCAACCAACATGTAAGAAACGATGCCGAGTGTGTATGCACCTGCAACTTTTGTGTTGTAGTCAAAAGTCACTATGCCTTCAGCGTTCTGTGATGCTTCACCGAGGAATGCTGAGACTGCACCGGAATCTGGATAAGCGAAGTTACCTGACTCGTTACCGATGTAGGCAGAGCGCAGACCGTAAGCATCTCCCCAGTTCTTCTCAGCATAAGTGATTGAATACTTGGTCTTAGCGGCAAGTGTTGCAATGCCCTGTGACTGGTTAGCGCCAACGATGCGGCCGATGTTTCCAGGAGCATTGATGTTGCCTGGGAACGCTGTTGTGAATGCGTCATTTCCTGGCTTTGTCCATACCTTTGGAGCAACACCGTTGAGCCACTTGGTGAAGTTACCTGAAGTACCTGATCCGTCTGCACGGAAGATTACCTTGATTGGCTGGTTTGGCAGTGTGTAGATAATTGACTTTGTACCCTGACGAAGAACTACTGGGTTTCCGCTCTTATCCTTAACAGCGTTTCCTTGCGCATCTTTTCTGTAGACAGTAGTTGTCACTGAGCGGTTGTTATCTGCAGCAATTTCTGGATCATTCCACTTGGTGATTTCACCAGCGAAAATCTTTGCAACTGTTGTAGGGGAAAGGTAGATGTCCTTCTTTGCAGGAAGGTTGACAAGCACTGAAATTGGAGCTGCCACGATTGGAGCGTGGAAAACAGTTGAGCGCTTTGAAGCGGCTGTGTGTGGAGTATCTGAGAACCAGAAATCTCCAAGCTTTGAATCTGCGTTGCGTCGACCGGTACCTGAACCAGTTGATGTGTAAACATATGAGTGGTTTGTTGCCTTGGCGTAGCCTGCTTTGCAAGCCTGGAGAAGAGGATCAACAAACGATGCACCTGAACCCGTTAGATCTACAGCGTATGCCGGAGCAGTCGAAACTGCCATAAAGCCTGCGGCAATAAACGCCATGGCCTTCTTTGAAAACTTCATCTTTTACCCTTCGTAGGACGGATGTAAGTAACCCTTACTCGCGAAAAGGTAGTCAGCGACCGTTACTTATTAGCCACCGGAAGGTAAACGTTTAGGTTCTAGAAGGTGAACAAATGGGTTTAGCCGAAACGGCCTGTGACGTAATCTTCAGTGCGCTTATCTTGAGGCGAAGAGAAGATTTTGCTTGTTGGAGCCGCCTCAATCATTTCACCAGGTCCGCCATCAGATAGGAAGAAGGCGGTGTAGTCAGAGACGCGAGCAGCCTGCTGCATATTGTGAGTCACGATGACGATAGTCATCGACTTAGCAAGATCTGCAATTGTCTCTTCAATTCTAAATGTTGACCCTGGATCGAGTGCTGAACAAGGTTCATCCATCAACAAGACCTGAGGCGCTACAGCGAGAGAACGAGCGATACATAGACGCTGCTGCTGACCTCCAGAGAGCGATCCACCATGTTCGTCTAGGCGATCCTTGACTTCATTCCAGAGACCCGCACGAGTCAAACAAGTTTCCAGAAGCTCATCGGTATTGTCCTTCTTTAACTGCGCTAGCTTGAGGCCAGAGAGAACGTTCTCTCCGATTGTCATAGATGGGAATGGGTTTGGCTTCTGGAAGACCATTCCTACGCGCAAGCGAATCTTGGTTACATCGGTGCCTGGAGCATAAATATCTTTTCCATCAAGAAGTACTTCACCAGCCATTGCAGCTGTCGGAATAAATTCATGCATGCGATTGAGCGTGCGTATAAATGTTGACTTACCGCAACCTGATGGTCCAATCAGAGCCGTGACTGTGCCTGCCGCGAAATCAAGGCTGATATCCGAGAGGACGTGCTTCTTTCCAAACCATGCATGTACTCCACGTGTTTCAAGACCTGTTCCGAGAAGTGATGTGCCTGGCTGAGTCAATGTGCGCGCAGAAGCGACGCTGGCAAGTGAAGCTGGCTTAGTCTGAGATGTAGTCATCGATTCATCCTTCTCGTTATTGTTAAATTCATTGGACTGCGTCATCGTGCTACCCAACCTTTCTTCCGCTTAAGTAGCGAGCTAGCCCAAAGAGAATGAAGATAAAGCTAAGTAGAACCAACATTCCACCCCATGCTCGGGAGAACGCTTCCGGTGTACCGCCGGTGAGGAATGACTTCCAGATGTAATAAGGAAGAGATCCCATTGCGCCTTGGGTTGGGTTGAGGTTTGTCGCATCTCCACCACCAGTAACAAGCAACAGCGGCGCAGTTTCTCCGATGATGCGTGCGATTCCGAGAATAATTGCTGTGACTAATCCGCTTTTAGCTGCTGGGAGTACTACACCAGCCACTGTGCGCCATTGGGTGCCACCCAATGCAACGCCAGCTTCACGAAGTTCATTAGGGATCAAGTGCAACATTTCTTCAGAGGTTCGTGCAATTGTTGGAATCATCAAGATTGTTAGCGCAAAGGAACCCATGAGCCCTGAAAGTGCATTGGTGATTGGGTAAATCACGCTAGAAAGAATGAAAAGCCCAGCGACGATAGATGGCACTCCAGACATCGCTTGAACTAAGAACCTAATTGGACGTGTTAGTGGTCCACGAATTTCAGTGAGATAGAGCGCTGTCAGTACGCCAATTGGGAAGCTGATGATGAGCGCACCACCGACCATGATGATCGTGCCAAGCAGCGCATGCAGAAGACCGCCTGCTGCAATCGGATCGTTAACGGAGGCCAGCGCCATATCTTTTGTGAGCAGACCCCAGTGCAAACCTTTGTAACCCTTGCTGACAACGGTGGCGATAATGCTCACGATTGGAATCAAGGTTAAAACAATTGCCATGATGGTGAAAACTTGAAGGATCGAATCTTTAGCTGCTGCACTTCCGCGCTTTAGGTAATGGAAACCAAAGTTGAGAACTAAGAGCGCGATGAATAGGGAGACAAAGAAACCGAGTTTCCCGTTAAGCCCGGTGAATTGAACGGACATCCCAGCTACACCGAAGGCGGCTACAACAATCAGAAAATCTTCCAACTTATCGAGAGCAGTTGGCTGCCAAGGCTTTTGAGGTGTTGGAATAACAGCGGTCATCGACCCTTACCTCCGAAGCGATTGATCAAGAAATCTGCAGTCGCATTAACGACAAGCGTTAAGAGGAAGAGGATGAGGCCAGCAGCCATCAGCGCATCTACTTCGTATGGACCAGCCTCGCCAAACTTAAGGAGAATGAGAGATGCGACGTTTCCACCAGCCCCGAAAAGAACTTGCCAGTTAACCTGGTAAACAACGTTGAGAACTGTGTAGACAGCAACAGTTTCGCCCATAGCGCGGCCAAGACCAAGCATGGCGCCACCGATGATTCCGCCACGACCATAAGGAATAACTACAGCCTTAATCATTGCAAGCTTTGTTGCGCCAAGTGCATAGGCTGCCTGCACGCGATCAAGTGGAGTCTGGTCAAAGATTTCACGCGAGATAGATGTAACGATTGGAATAATCATGATTGCTAGGACTAGGCCTGCAATAAATGGTGAGCGCTCAAAAATTGGAGTTGGCACATCGAAAAACGGAATAAATCCTAAATACTTATTGATTAACTTGGCCCAGTATTCCGCCGAAGACATAAAGATAAAGAAGCCCCAGAAACCGAAGAGAAGTGAAGGAAAAGCTGCCATTAAGTCGATTACGGAGATCAGGAATTTCTTGACTTTGCCATTTGCATAAAAAGTTAGGTACAAAGCGCTGAGTACTGAAATTGGAACGCCAACAACAATTGCAATGAGAGCACAGAGCATGGTTCCGATAAGCATTGCGCCAATTCCAAACTTTGCCTGTGCAATGTTTCCGTTCTCATCGGTGACAACTTCCCAGGCAGAGCCAGTGATAAATCCAAGTTTTTCGTCTACAAGGATGTGAACACCCTTGATAGATAAGAAGAGCGCAATCAATCCAAGTATTACCAGCGATGCCATTCCGCCGGTGGTAACGATTGCGCGGAAAACCTGATCTGAGCGACGCGGCTGGGTCGTGATCTCACGCGGAGCAGGAGGTGCCATGCGCTCTTTGAGCTCAGATGCCATGGGCAGATAATGGCTGGAGTTGAGAGTCGATAATGAGAATGTAAGTGAACACCAGGTGAACGAATGGTGAAATCAAACTGGCGGGCGAGCGCCCGTGCAGTCGGTACCCTTTCCGCCATGGCTACCGAGCTCCCGCACCTGATCTGGATCGATTGTGAAATGACCGGCCTGGATTTGACCACCGATGCGCTCGTTGAGATTGCCGTCCTAGTTACCGATTCAGAGCTCAACGTCATTGGCGAAGGCGTGGATGTCGTCATCCATGCAACTCAGGGCCAGCTCGATGCCATGAATGACTTTGTAAAGAACATGCACACTGCCTCAGGCCTGATTACTCAGATTCCTTCTGGAATTTCAGTATCCGCAGCCGAAGAGATGATTCTCGAATACCTACAAGCATCAGGCACCGAGCCTGGTAAATCACCTCTTGCTGGCAATTCAGTTTCAGTCGATCGCAACTTCATCGCGCGCGATATGCCAAAGCTCAATGAGTACCTGCACTACCGCACCATCGATGTTTCATCGATTAAAGAACTTGCCCGCCGCTGGCAGCCAAAGACCTACTTCGCATCCCCTGCCAAGACCGGCAATCACCGCGCGCTCGGCGATATTAAAGATTCCATCGCTGAATTGGCGTATTACCGCACAGCGCTCTTCGTAAGCCCTGCTAACAATTCGACCCCTGAAGAGGTAAGCGGGTAAAGTAAGCACCCTGCACAGCACATGGTGGGCGTAGCTCAGCTGGTAGAGCACTCGGTTGTGGTCCGAGATGTCGCGGGTTCGAGCCCCGTCGTTCACCCCAGGTTTTTCCTCCAATGAGAGAGAAGTAGAAATGATCTTTGACGTAGTCGTTGAAATCCCAGCAGGGTCACGCAATAAGTATGAGATCAACCATGAAACCCACGAAGTTCGCCTCGATCGCATGCTCTTTACCGCAACCCGCTTTCCACACGACTATGGCTTTGTAAAGAACACTCTCTCTAACGATGGCGATCCACTCGATGCACTCATCATGCTCGATGAACCAACCTTTCCTGGCTGCGTAGTTTCCTGCCGCGTCATCGGCATGTTCCGCATGACCGACGAAAAAGGTGGCGACGACAAACTGCTCTGCGTTGCAGCCGGAGATATCCGCAAGAACAACCTCAAAGATTTGGTAGATGTTCCAAGTTATGAACTCGATGAAATTAAGCACTTCTTTGAAGTCTATAAAACTCTTGAGCCAGGTAAAGAAGTACATGGTGGCGACTGGGTCGGACACGATGCTGCAGAGTTAGAGATCAACGCCTCTTATCAGCGTTACAAGGAAGCAAATAAGTAATGCAGTCACTTAAGACGCAAACTTGGGCAACAGCTGCTTCACAAGAGCTGATTACTCGGATTGCATCTCAAGTAGATTCCAAAGCCGGCGCAGATGTTCAGAAGTGGATTGAAGATCTAGCGCAAGAAAACCATCGCCTCCACGATATTGAAGGCATCAATCTTAACCCCGCCACAAATATCCTCAATCCTCGCGCAGAGAAGTTGCTCTCATCTGGAATGGGCTCTCGTGCATCCCTTGGTCATCCAGGAGATAAGTACGAAACAGGTCTTGGCGCTATCGAACAAATCGAAATCATCACGCAAGAACTTGCCTGTGAAGTATTTGGTTCCACCTACGCCGAGTTCCGCGTCCCATCTGGCGCCATCGCAAATCTCTACGCATTTATGGCAACAACCGAGCCACATGACACCATCATCGCTCCCCCAGCTTCCATTGGTGGCCACGTCACTCACCACAAGGGTGGCTCTGCCGGTCTCTATCGCCTCAACACAATTTCTGCGCCCGTTGATCAGACCGGTTACACAATCGATATTGATGCGCTGCGCAAGCTTGCCCACGAAGTAAAGCCAAAGCTCATAACCGTAGGTGGATCATTGAACTTGTTCCACCACCCAATTGCACAAGTACGTGCCATTGCAGATGAAGTTGGCGCAAAGGTTCTCTTTGATGCAGCCCACCTCTGCGGAATGATCGCAGGCAAGGTCTGGCCACAACCACTGGTTGAAGGCGCACACTTGATGACTTTCTCAACATATAAATCACTGGGCGGACCAGCGGGTGGCTTGATTGTTACCAACGATGATGAGATCGCTCAGAAGCTTGATGCCATCGCATATCCAGGGTTGACCGCAAACTTTGATGCTGCCAAGACAGCAGCGCTTGGAATTACCTTGCAAGATTGGAAATCCGTGGGCCGCGATTACGCGCAGATGATGGTGAAGACTTCACAGGCACTTGCTGAACATTTACAAAACTTGGACGTCAATATCTTTGCAGCAGATAAAGGCTTCACTACATCACATCAATTCGCCATTCTGGCAGCTCCTTATGGCGGCGGTCAGACGGCAGCACGTCGCATGGGTGAAGCAGGGCTACTTGCCTGCGGTATCGGTCTTCCTATTGAACAAGTTGAAGGAGACCTCAACGGTCTTCGTATTGGCACACCCGAAATTGTTCGTATCGGCATGAAGGTCGAACATATGCAAGATCTTGCTGGATTTATTGCTCGCTCGCTCGATACAAACGTTGAGCCAAAATCAATTCAGCGCGAAATTACCGAATGGCGTAAGCAATTTAGCGGTGTTCACTACACCGTAGATTTACCTAACTAACCGGCACCTTCTGCGTTGGGCATTTAGCAAGTATTGAAACCATCGCAGCTTTTTCAGGAGCTGTTACCCACAACGAATATTTAGCCTTCACCGCAATCTGCTGAGCTACATAGCTACATCTAAAACTCTTCAGCGGTGGCAGCCACGTTGCAGCATCACCATCGCCCTTCTGCGAATTCAATCTTCCCTTCACCGCAAAGAGATTCAACGGATCATTCGACAGCGCCTTACGTTGATCCGCGCTTAATTTAAATGCACCCGTCTGCCAAGCATTGGAAAGTGCCACCACATGATCAATCTGAACTTCCATGCTGGAGATATTGCCTTTAACAAAGTTAATCGTTTCTCCCGAATATCGATCAATAAGCGTTCCTGATTCGACGACGCAGTTACGTGTCTTGGCGCGATAAGTAATTGAGGTCAGATCTCGCTTCAAAACATCGTTACGAGTATCGCAACTATTGCGATCAACATCTGCCCATGCCGGTCCAAATTGAGCACGTGTATATCCAGTCTTGGGAGCTCGTC
The DNA here is from genome assembly GCA_965267965.1 of Candidatus Nanopelagicaceae bacterium. Taxonomy (GTDB): domain Bacteria; phylum Actinomycetota; class Actinomycetes; order Nanopelagicales; family Nanopelagicaceae; genus Planktophila. The sequence goes on along the minus strand of OZ254131.1, from coordinate 405,642 downwards.
CCTTAACGGCCAAAGTCTCAAGTACCGCTGTAGCCATGCCAGGTTCTTGCTCCACACCCGTTGCTGAGTTAGGGGTAGCCCCAATAAGAAGGGCTGCAACTACTGCGGCTATCCGTATTTCCCAGCGAGACATCTCACTATCTTGGCCGCAGATACGTGGTTAAACAAGGAGCACGGCGCTGGTAGGGTCTGCTCTGCATTTAAGCGTTTCGACGTTTAAATGGGTTGTTAGCTCAGTTGGTAGAGCAAGGCACTCTTAATGCCTGGGTCGGGGGTTCGAGTCCCTCACAACCCACTTATGAATGTAAGGTCGAAATCTTTAGTCTTTAGTTCTAATCGTAAATTTCAAAATGTTTTCTTCCCCATTGCGGGAATAATTCCAGCTTGTGGCCAATTCTGTAAACAACTTGGTGCCCAAGCCGGGTGCATTCTGTTTCATCCCTGCTCCATCGGATTTGATCTCAATATTCACATTCTTATCCAACCAAGAACCGGTAACTGAAATCAGGCTCGCTTTAGCATGACGAATTGCATTTGAAACACCCTCATCAATTAATGCGATTACATCATTTTGCAATGAAATTTCTAAATCATCAATCCAGTCCAGATCAATTCTCACTTCCGCTATTCCACGCCAACCCGAAGATATCTTTTCTAATCTCTCTTGTGGGAAGGACACTCTAGATTGTGAAACTTGAGCATGATCTTGACTAAGAATATCCACCGCACTCTTTAATGCATGGCGCGCTAAATCGGCATCCCCTGTTTTTGAGGCTCGTTCTAGAAGTAAACTTGAAGCAATTAATCCAGCCTGCAATTCACCATGCAGATAGCGTGCAAAATCGATATCTCTAGCTGCAGCAAAATTGGAGTTGAAAATAGGCAAGAATTCTTTACCTCGAATGATGCTTTCAAAACTTGCTAGCACGATGGACCTTTGCTCACCCAACAATTTATGCAGATTAAAAGCTAAAAGGAATGAAACATGGCAAGAGGACAGAAATAACTGGTAAACAAATATAGTTGAAACGCTATCTGTCCAGAATAGATCAGCTGGGAGAAAAAAGAGAATCGTAATTAACGGGATTACAAAACTAAGGCAAATTATCGCAATATTTGTCTTTCTTCGGCTCAAGAGTGACTTCTTACAAAGAGTTTCGCATAAGAGGTAAATCAGAATATTCAAGAATGTAGCAAGGACTGTCTCTGCGGCTGCCAACTTCCATCCTTGAGTCCCATTGAGTCCAATAAAGATGTATGGACTAAAGAACAAAGCAGCAGAAGTGACCTTTAATTTTTGCTCCAGTAATGAGATTCTTAGCAAAGTCAAAATGGAAAGCTTGGGAGCGGAAAAGGCGGAGCCATTCAACAACTTGGCACTGGCTGGCCGTAATTCTTTGTTTATTAAATCTTGAATTTTGTTTTTATGGTGTGCGTACCTTACTTGCGATGTTGGATGGTTTAAGGCTCTTTCGATTTCATGAGCTAACTCTGTTGTTGCAGATTGAAGGTGTTTGATCGACTCCCCCGCCAGCACCTCGGCCAAATCTAAACTTTGACTACCTTCAGTTGATTGCTCATTACGCACATAACGTAGAAAAAGCGCCTGAAACTCTTGTTGATATTGGCGCCGCGATTCAACGAAGCTCGCAATGCCTATGAACCACAAAGGCAGGGATATCGCAGAGTTAAACACCTTATATGCATTAGAAACTGTCGGCTCTAAATCCAAAACAATAACTCCAACATTCATTGCTACACCACGGACAGCACCCAAAATGATGAGCGCAAATAGGTCAGCCTCCCAGCGATTAACTCTTGAGGTGAAGAAAAGAGCAACCGCGATAAATGGTGCGATCGACCCATGGGCGATTAGTGCAAGAATTGCCCAATTTGAAAAATCTCTAGAACCTGTACTTGCATGATCGCTAGACAACAGTAAGACGATTAGATCAACGGGAATTGTTGAGAAATATAGCCTCCAGGAAAGCCAAGGCGTTCGTGTCACCTAAATACCTTGTCCCTTATTTTCGAAGTATGCCCGAACTATCTGAACTCGAAGATTTTGATCAGCAGATTTTGGAATACCGAGATTCTTTGAAATTCTGGTGATTGATTTATCAATAGCTTGTTCCGAGACACCTCGAGTCCGGGCAATCTCTGCAGTACTTAACCCAGCAGCAATATCCTTCAAAATCTCGATTTGTCCTGCAGGCATAGTGCTGAAAGGTCCACTACGCACCCAAGGTAAGGCTCGCTTTGCCAGCGGCTTAAGGATAGCTAGAGAAATCTGCGTTGCAATCTTTGCTGTCGAATTAATTTCAAGTTTATTCAGAAAGATGGAACCTTGAGGCAAGTTAGGTAAATTCGAGTTAATTAATCGAGGGGCTTTGTATGTTGTGAGAAAAACTATTCCTATTTTTGGATTTCTTTCTCGCAGAGTTATTGCGACATCGATGCCAGATGCACCAACTCCAAGATCAAGGTCTAACAAGGCAACTTGTGGATCATGAATTTTCTGGGCTTCGATAGCATCAAAGGCGGTTCCCACCCGGGCTCGGATATCAAAGCCATGCTGAGCTAAAGCATCTCCCAAGGTTGCACGCGTAAATGGATCATCTTCCACCAGAATTAAACGTGCATTTTTCACACGACAATGATGACAGTAATCAGTCATTGAGATAAGCCTTCGCCGAAATAAGCGCCTGAAAAGGTTGTAAATCCAGACCATATTCGGTCCTTTTCCCCAACTCCTACGGAGTTATTTGCCCGAAAAACCACGATTATTCAATCGTGGGGCTAAGGGAGAGAGACCATTGAAGTTTAAATCTACGCCGCTTCGACAAGTCCATCACATAGTGCTCGCGATCGCACTGTTTGGAACATTACTTTCATTCACAGCTGCACCAGAACAAGCAGTCGCGTCCACGCCAACTTGTGCGCAAGGGGGGCCGTGCCTCCATGGTGATATTGGACCTGGAGGTGGAAGAGTCTTCTACGTTGCACCAAATGATGGGACATTTACTCAATTGGGTGCAATTGGTTCGATGTGCTCAACTGATTGCAAATATCTTGAAGCAGCGCCCAACGGGTGGTCTGGGGGAAGCACAGACCCGGGCGTGACCTGGTCCACTGGTGCAAACAGTTCAATCCAAGTTACTGATGCAAGTGGAGAAGGCATTGGTACTGGATATCAGAACTCTGTTGCCATCGTGAATCAAAGTGGCAACCTGGCCGCTACTTCTGCCGCGGTAAGAGCCAGGGCGTATACAGGTGGCTCAAAGTCAGACTGGTTTTTGCCATCTAAAGATGAGCTAGTTGAGCTTACTTCGATAATTTTTGACGAAGGGGAGTTCGATAGTGCGAATTGGCAGTTCGGTTGGTACTGGTCCTCTAGCGAATTGACGACGTCAGATATAGAGGCAGTGGGGAAAGATATTACTGATCTCAACTCTTTTCCGGAGTTAACACCTAAATCAGAGCCACACTATGTCCGAGCAATTCGGGCATTTGGTCTACCGCGGACTCCTACTAAAGTTGTAATTACGCGTGCACCAGTAAGGACACTCACGACAAACTCCGTCTTTGCTATTCAGCCTCAGATAACAATTCAAGATGTAAGCAGTCGCACCGTTTCGTCATCCGCGTTGGTAACCGCCACAATAAGTGCAGGTGGAACTTTAGTTGGAACAACAACTGCCACCGCATCTGACGGTGTTGCAACTTTCAGCAACCTAGGCGTTAATGGAACCGTGGGATCCACTTACACAATTACTTATACTGCAGTTGGATTAACTGTTGCTACATCAACGGTGACGTTAACCGGAACGACGTGTGATGGCTCTACCCTTACTTGCCAGGTCGGCGATATCGGACCAGGCGGTGGGCTAGTTTTTTATGTTAATACCAACGGATTTCGATGTGGCCCGACGCTGTCTTCAGTATGTAGATATCTTGAAGCTGCGCGTGAGGGGTGGTTTGACGGTGGCGAAGATCCGCGTAGAACTTGGGCAACGGATACCGATCCAGGTTCTGGACGAGGCAACCAAGAGATGATCGTTATTGGAGCCGGTGCAACCGGAACAGCGATTGGCACGGGTTATCGGAACTCAGTCGCTATCGTGAATCACGGTGGAAATTTGCCAGGAAGTTCAGCTGCAGCTTTAGCGCGTTCATATACAGGTCCCAACAACTTAACGGACTGGTATCTACCTTCAAAAAATGAATTACGTGAGATTACAGTTAAACAAAATCTGCTCGCAGCAAATGCTGGCTATTGGTCATCCTCTGAAATCAGTGCAACAAAGGCTTGGGATGAGGGAAATAATTACAACCAAGGTCAAGCTAACAAGTGGAGCACCACACCCGTCCGACCTATCCGAGCATTTGGAACTCTTACAACAATTTCATCGGCCGCCATTGCCGGCGTAACGGCGCCTGTTACAGGAGCGACACCCGTTACTGCCGTTACTGCAGGGACTGGCTATACAGGAACTGTTTCTTGGTCGGCATCGCCATCAACATTTGCTCCTGTTGCAACGTATACAGCGACAATTACCTTAACTGCAACAGCTGGCTATTCACTGACAGGTGTTAACGCGAACTTCTTTACGGTTTCCGGTGCGACCTCCGTTACTCACGCTGCAGACTCAGGTGTCATTTCTGCAGTGTTTCCAGTAACTGCGAAGTTAGCACAAACCATCGCCTTTGCCACACCATCAGCTATGTCAGTAGGCGGATCTACTCAGACAGTTACCCCGACCGCCTCATCATCTTTGACAGTGACCCTGACATCGACAACTACAGGTATTTGCACAGTTTCAGGATTTATTATCACAGCAGTTTTATCAGGGACCTGTTCGATTACTGCTGGCCAGGCAGGAAATGCAAACTACGAAGCTGCTTCAGATGTGATTCGAACATTTGCTATCGCGGGTGTCATTAACATCGCTGCTATCGCGGGTGTCACAGCTCCAGTGACAGGTGCAACCCCTGTGAGCACAACAACTGCTGGCACTGGATATACCGGAACTGTTTCGTGGTCGGATTCGCCAACGATTTTTGCTCCTGCTACAACGTACACAGCGACAATCACATTGACGGCGACTTCCAACTACACACTTACGGGAGTTAGTGCAAACTTCTTTACTGTTTCTGGTGCAACAACCGTTACACACAACGCTAATTCAGGGGTCGTCACAGCAGTATTTCCAGTGACGGCAACTCCAACTGTTCTCAGCCCGGCTATACCCACACAGACGACAACTATGACCACCATAGATGTTACTTACGCAGCCGCGCAAGCTGCAATTGCCAAAGCTTACCGAAAAGCCTTAATTGATAACCGCACTAATTGGCGAGTAGGGCTTACAAAAAGCAAAGCGACTTATGATGCAGAGGTAGTTCGCATTAAAAAGATGGGTGCCTCTAGGACAAAAAGTGGCCTCATCACTGCAGCACTGAAAACTTACATCGCTACTCAAAGAAAAATCTCTGCAGATTACAAGACAAGCAATCTTGCTGCGGTAAAAGCACGTGATCTTGCAAGCAAAGCTGCCCTGGATGCGGCCCTTCCAAATGGCTAACTCCATCTGCATAGGGATACACGCATGAACTTACTAGGCTGCACCCTTAATCACCGGGTCGGGGGTTCGAGTCCCTCACAACCCACAAGATCAAGTGGTGGCAGGTTGGTAGGTTCGAGTAAACCCCTTGGGGCATTGGCCAGTCTTATTAGTAACCAGCTTCTGACTAGCGCCTTTAGAGCAGGTTAGATTAAAAGTAAGTTTCTTAGCCTTCAGCAGCTTTTCAGCCTCATCCAGTCTGATCGAAAACTGCGTGATGAAAGCTTCAAGATCTCCAGTCATTATCTCAATAGCATCTGTGTTCAATGGGCTGATTCCGCAGGCAGTGTAGGTCTCTGCAAAATTTTGAGTTTGAAAGTACTTCTCATAACGACTACCTGAAAACTTTAGATTTGCCTTGGTGTAACTCTTCTCAAGTGTCTTTAGTCTTAGATTAAATGGCTCACAAACAACTTGATATAGAGCTTCTTGCTCGAGAGTATTAAATGTCTGTTCGCTCAGTTGAAAAGCGCTTTCACGTGAAGTGAGAAGCAGGTCAGTAGTCGAGCTGGAAGCGCAATCAACTCTCAGGCTGGAGTACGAGAACCTTAAGAAGCCATCACGCATTTTTGATGTCTTAAACTGCTCTCGAGCGGCTAAGACTCTCTTCTCAAGGTTCAGGTACTTACCCTGATAAATCTCGCATCTTTTCAGTAGGTTCGTTTTCAGAACAAGGGCATTGCTCGCTTTGATCTTTACTCGTGCCTCATTTACTGACTTCAGCAGAGAGCTCGTGGAATTGGCAAGAGCACATGAAGGCACTGCTTTAAGGGCGTCCATGCTCGGAGTCGCCCCAAACTCGAGCCACAAGTTAACTTGCCTTAAAAGACTCAGAACCTGATCCGCAATTTCGATACCCTCAGTATTTGCCAGTTCTCGTGCGGCTTTCGCCTCTAATTCGAACTGATCTAGCGCGCTCTGATTCTTCCCTTTGAAACTGACGCTATCTGCATATGACAGGCAAGATATTGTGGGTGCGAAATTGTAGACACCAGGCAAGAACTGAGATTCCTGCATTCGTTGCGTGATCGCTGTTGGAGCCGAACGACCTGACTCATCTGTGAGTTTCGGGACAAACACTCCACCGGTAACTACTGGAACTGAAGAACCCCTGGGTGTCACAGACTTGAACGACGAAGAGTTGACTGTAACCACAGGCGCTTGAGTTAAATCACGATACTCAGCACAGTTGCTTACCAGTTCTTTCTTTGCCGGCAAATAACCCACCAACCAGAAGGTCTGACTCTTTCGAGCATTTGAGGCCGTTGATCTCAGTGAAGAAATCTCAATAGCTTCTAACTTGGAGAAAGCTGAAGTCACAGTGGAGCAGTTCGGCGGCGTATTACGCCCTGGAAGCAATCTATATGAGTACCCGATGTTTAAGGTTCCTTCGATTTTTACCCAGTTTTTATCATCAGAAGTCTTAAGCACTATGGCAATAGGTTCATTTGGTTTAAGCGCGCCTATATTTGCCAATGACATCTGCTCAATGCGAGGAACTTCAGAATCGCTACCGTCAAACCCATGTCCTGAATCCATTCCAAGCAAGGTCAGGGCAAGCAAGAAAGTCAGGAGCCCAAAAACACTTTTACTGGTTCGCAGTCTGTGACGCAACGTCGACTTCATGAATTTCGTTTATTCAACTGGAAATGAGAGTGTATAAATCAGTTGCGGCCCAACCCATGCATAAAGAGCGCGCGTATACGTTGGTTCCAGTCCTGCAGGTAGCTTCACTGCATAATCAACTTTCCACCTACAAAAATTGTTGGTGACAGTCGATATCCCAGGAACAGTTGTTAAACCAGTTGAGGGTGTAGAAGACTGGTACAGAGCTGTTATCAATTCACCTGAGCTAAATGCATTTGCATCATCATCGCAAGCAGCGTCCATATTTCTCGTCAAGGTTATCGGATTAGATTCAGTCAAGTTAAAGTTCATGGCTGGATCTGGTGTAAATGATCCACCATCGACGATGTAGGCAGTAAAGCTATCGCTATTGATTTCGACATCCAGACGTGAACCATAAGCCGGGTCGCCAAACCAAGAACAGTTACTGGATCGGGCTTTGGTTGTGCGGTCTACTTCGCCACCTACGTATGTGTAGTTCCAATCGCTCCTGAAAGCTAAATCGACTTCATCACCTCTATATATGATGGGCCCGGATGGATCATCAGCAGGAGCCAAGAGCACATCTTCTTGAATAGAGGAATGCCAAGCACACCAAGGTGGCACCGGCACCTCTGCCCCAGTGCCGAATTCTGCAATGGGCGTTGTGGTTTGAGGAACATAAGGATCGGCTGAAGCAAATGAAGAGCTGAGAGATCCAGCTAGCACCACAGCTGAGATGGGTCCAAGTAGTACGGCGAGAAATTTTCGTCCGCTGAAAGAAGATTTCATTTCTTTGCTCCCTTCACTACTTTTTTACTCGTAGTAACCACTTTCTTCACTGGCTTTCTTTGAGATGCAACTCTCACCTTACTCGCACTGAGGGTCTTTTCAGACTCTGCACGTATCTCCTCCATCAATTTCGAAATGACAGCATCTGTATCGAAGTCAAGATCATCAACTTCTGGCTCTTTGCGCTTTCTCGAACGAGTCCAAAGGGGCTTCTTTGGGACCGTTGAACCTTCCGGGACTCCTTCGCGTTTTGAAGGTCTGAATTGTCTCCATGACCACAGTAAGCCCAAGAAGGAGACGATGGCCAATAAGGCCTGACCAGCTCGAGTAAAGAGTGAAACTCCCGTAAAGGACAAGTCTTTTTCAAAAATTCTAGTCTTGGTATTAATGCCTACGCTTGCCTTGGTGAAGATCTTCCACTTTGTTTCAGTAATAGTCTCCGGTAGCTGCACGGCCGCAAAAGCTGTCTGACCAGGAGAAATTCGTGATGTGCTGAATTCAAATGGACCAAGGACTGGTCCACCAAAAGTGGCATCTTGAAAACTTACATCTCCATTGAGAAGAATTGGAATCTTTCCAGTGTTTTTCAGAAAGACCTTTAGTGCATTTCCTTTGGAGTTGATGTAGCCATCTACATCTAAAATTTCAAAGTCGGATCTAAACTCAGCATAACTTCCAATGCCAACAAACATTGGGTAGGCGTATTGATAGACGGTAGGGATGACAACCTGTAAGCCACTCTTCGATGAAACATCTTTTCCAGCGATGCTTGCGACAAGATACCCGTCTTCAGCAAATGAATCTGCCCCAACTGGAGGAGAGAAGACCACTTCAATTACTTTTTGTTCGTTTGGTGAAAGTTTCACGGGATTCTCAGAAAATGATGCGTAACCTTCGGATTTAAGCTTGGCATTTTTATCGAAACTTATAATGCCATCGAGAATTTGTGCCCCACCCAATTTAAGGTCTACGTCTACACGTTGATTGCTGGTGTTTGAGACCGTAAACCTACGGACGCTTTTATCGCCCGGAACTGCTACGACCCATAGTTTTGAGTTGTCTGACCACTCCTTTGAGGGATCAGGTAAAACTCTCAGAAAGAAGCCACCCTCTGCATGAGCGCTATTAATTGGGGCGACGAAACTAGACAATGCCACCAACGGCACTATGAACCCCAATAGAATCTTTTTGATTTTCAATACTCCTTGTTCGTACCAGAAACCCAGCGGACTTTTATCCACTGGGTTTCTGGTCTTATGAACTAGCTTTAGCTAATTCTTGAAGAAATTACAGCTGATCCTCTGGAATGATTAATGTATGTGTCAGCGTTGGACCAGTCCAACGATAAGTAACATTTCCATACAAAGGGCTCATGCCGCTTGGGATCTTGATATCATACTTTGCAGACCATTGGCAGAAGTTGATGTTTGTTACATCGTCCTTGATTACTGTCCAAGGAGTAGTTTCAAGATCGCCATCTGTGAGGCTTGCAGTAGGGTCTGTTGTGAAGCCTTCACTAGAGCAAGCACCGATATCCACATTAGTGATGTTCAACGGATTTGAGTCGTCAGCACTAAAATCCATACCTGCATCAGCGGTCGGTGATGCAAGAAGTGCTTCAGCAGTAAAGGCTGCTCCACTTGCTTCAACATCGTAACGAGCGCCGTACTTATTGCTCTCAGTGAACCATGAGCAATCTTCTGTTGCGCCCTGAGAAGTTAAGCCACTGTTTGGTCCAACGTAAGCTGTATTTGCATCAGCAGTTGCAGTGAGAGCAATTTCAGTACCAATGTATTGTGTCGGAGCGCCAGCATCTGGTTCGAGAACCAAATCTGCATCTCCTGCTCCTGAGACATACCAACCACACCATGGCGCTACTGGAATATCGGTTGTCACATCAAGAGTGCTAATCACTGTATCCTCTTGATTTTGTTTTTCTTCTCCAACACCAAACGCAGTTGTGCCTAAACCTAGGGCAAAGGTGAGCCCTAGGATTGAAATCGGAGCTACTACAGCTCCAACAAACTTCTTCTTCATATCAATCCCTTTCTAGGATTTTGACTCAGAAAGCGCCATTACGTATGTGGCGCTTGATCTGATTGGGTAAAGAATCGGTCACTCTGTGTTTCTCAGGCATAACCCCGTAGGGTCACCCCTAACACCCATTAGGGATACCCCTAATTTCAGAGAATCATTCGGGGCTATGAGGTCAGTAAAACTAGGAAGCATTCTTGTCGTTGATGACGACAAGTTCGTTCGTACTGCCCTAGATAGCGCATTGAGTAATTCAGGTTTCGAAATTGCTGGCTCGGTTTCAACAGCGAAAGACGCACTTCAAATTAATGGTACACACCCTGCTGATGTTGCACTCCTCGATTTGGATCTAGGAATAGGTCCAACAGGTTTTGACTTGGCACATGCGCTGAGAAAGTCTGCGCCGCAGATTGGAATTGTATTTCTCACCTCTTACCAAGATCCAAGATTTGCATCAATTAGCGGAATTAGTGCACCTAAAGGATCTAGGTACCTGGTGAAGTCTGAGATTGATAATGTCGCTCAAATTATCTCGACAATTCTCCAGACTAAACACAGACCATTTAATGAGAATGTCAATCACATCAACAAATTTGAGAAGCTGACCGATCTTCAGATAGAGGTGTGGCGAGAAGTTTCTGAAGGCCTCTCTTCATCCGAGATAGCTGCGCGACGAAACATTAGCGAAAAAGCTGTAGAGGCAATTCTGGCAAGAATTTACACCTTCCTTGAGATCAAGCGAGAGAAGGCAACCAATCCACGAATTCTCTTAGCAAACTCCTTTAAGAAGTTCTCTGGAAAAATCTAAGGCCAACCATGTTCAAGTTTGGACTTCAAAACCTTAAGTTTAGAAAGATTACTTTCTTCTATTACGGCTTGGTCTCAATATTTTCTGTTCCTTCTCGTCTTATCCAAGATGACTCATCTTTTGCATTCCTTCTTCTCTGTCTTTCTATAGGTCTTCTCATCGCGGTGATTACGCTTCCCATGCTGTGGCTAGTCTGCTTCTTCACTGAGAAATATGGCTTGGGGAGGCGCAGCATCCTCTATCCGTTGGGGCTAATTGCTCTCGTGGGGGCTGTAAGAGGCGAGATAGTGCATCAATTAATCAATAGTTTTGGGCTAGAAGATAACTTAACTCCACAAATGGCGATTATCTCTTCAATGATCTTTACAAGTATCTACTTCATAACGATTTCTTCATTCATGGAGATGGTCTTACACAGGCGAGATAAGTTTAATAAGGTTTTTGCCGAAGCCTCGCTGCTGCTTGCAAATCCCCGTTCTGTGATCAATGACAAAATGGATCCGCGTCGTCTGTATTTGGAGACACTTGAAGGCATCAAGAACAGCATGGGCGCTGTTGGGGTCGGAAAGGAGAGATCAGAGCCAGGGGTATTACTAGAGGCTTCAAAGGTGATCCAGTCTCAGATAAATGAAGTTCTGAGGCCGCTGAGCCACCGATTATGGGTGAATGCGCTGGGTCAGGTTAAACACCGCCACATGCTTGGAATTCTTAAAGATGCGATTGACAATTTAGATTTTAGCGTCAAGTACATTTTGGCTTACCAATTCTTTGTCGGTGGTTACGGAATTGCTCTTGTTCTTGGATTCGAATCATCTCTTTACGTGACAACTATTGGGACACTTACGTCACTACTACTGATTCGTGGTTACTTCTTCATGCAAAGTAGAGTGGGAATTAGACTTTTTCCTCTCGGGATCACTTTCTTAACCCTCGTTGGATTACTGCCAGTCTTTGTCCCCATTGCTCTTCGCAACCCGCTCAATGAAACAGCCAGTGCTGTTGCTGGATTACTTATCTCCCCAACCATTCCTGGGCTAATTCTTTTGGTTTCGGCTTATCGTTTAGTAATTCGAGATCGAGATTTTGCAATTGGGGCTGCTACTTCCGTTGGATTTAGAGTCGCCTCTCTGTCCGCAAAAGATCAGTCTTCTAAAAGTGGGGTTGAGCTTGCCGAGTATCTCCATAACTCTTTGCAATCAGAGTTGTTCGGGATTTCTAAACGTCTAGAGGCCGCCTCTCGAGATACATCAGGTGCAGGTACTGCAGAGGCATTGCAATCTCTTGAATCTGCTCTTAATCGTGACTATCAAGATATTTCAACTAGTGAGTTGGGTGGAGTTATGCGTATTCAGAAATTGATTGCCTCTTGGCAAGGAATTGCGGATATTGAAGTAGTAGGGCTCAATTACCTCGAAGAGGATCCGAGCCTGGCGCAGCGAACTTCACAAGTCCTGGAAGAGATGATTACAAATACAATTCGTTACGGCTTGGCGGATAGCATTCAGGTCGAGCTTGTAAAGGGCTTAACTCATCTACAAATTGAACTTACACATAATGGTAAAGGTGAGATCTCTAAGAAGTTGGGGCTTGGCACTTTGTTGTTAGCGCAACAATCTGCTGATGGAATAGACATCAGCTCTGAGTCAGGAAAGACTTACTTGCGAATCAGCTTGGCTCTTGCCTCAACTATTTAAGGTCGATCGCAACCTCTGCTCAAGTGCGGCGTAAGCGGCATCAAATTCAGGGCTTGAAATTTCCTTCTTCCATCGTCCGCTGGTCGCGTTTTCTGGTGTGAGCTCTTCTTCAAAGAACTTTCTCATTAGAGGTGATTCAGAAATACCTAAGAATCTTGTGAGCTTTCGATAGGTCTCTTCTCGATTATTAATCGCTAGATCTTCAAGTGCAATTGTGATCTTCTGCTTCGCAGGAACCACTTTGAGCGCATTGTGTCCATCTGTCAGGCGCTTTTCTATCCAGGTTAAACCTTCCATCGGGGTTGTTGGCCCCCAATTCTTTGTAAGAAGGGATGCAATCACGTCCCTTGGATCGCGAACCATGGTGATGAAGAGTGCGTTGGGAAAGAGCTTCAGCAGTTTGTCTGCAGTTGGAATATTCATGGGGGTCGTTTCAACCCAATACTTTTCTAATCCTGCATCATCCTGCAGGGCTATGAATCTCTTCATGAATTTGCGGGCGGCCCAGATGCGATTAACTTTTAAATCCCTGCGAAGTGACGCCATAAGTTTTTCAAGGTTGGGGCGTGATATTCCTGAAGTTAAACCACGTCCATGCGGTGGTGGGGCATCGATATCCCACCATTTATTCCATACCTGATCTTCGAACTCTGCCAAGATAACTGCAAGCTTCTCTTTTTCGCGTTGTCTACGTTTGCGATAGGTGCGAAAGTGAAAGATTGAGACTGATTCTTTCTTCTTATTCGGCGAATCTTCACGACCAAAGACAACATCGAGTAGACCTGAACGGTTGGATAGAAACTTAATCTCGATGGGAGTGCTGGTCCGCACATCTGGGTGATTGCCGAGTAAATCACCCATAACTGTGGTGCCGCTTCGCCCAGTTCCGCCAACGAAGACAGGGATAACTTTGTGAAATCTCGGAGACTTTCCCATTTGACAAGAATAGCGCCTTGAATTTCAAAATCGCACTCTAGTGTCAATACATGGCATTTGATTTCACTCCGGTATTCATCGGAGGTACAGGTAGAAGTGGAACAACCATTCTGCTTAATCTCTTAAACCGCCATCCAGATTTTCATGCGAGCATGCCGCGCGAGATTAAGTACCTGACAAGTAGGCATGGACTTGTTGACATTGCCCTGACGCGACCATTAGGAATCGAAGAGAATCTCAAAGCCAGGCGAAACAATCTGATTGCTCGCGTTCTTCCGCTCTTGGGTAAGAGCAAACTCTCACTTTTTGAGAAAGAGTTGCTAGGCCCATGGTGGTCTGAAACTGGTAAAAAGGGCAACCAACGTGGCCTTGTTCAAGGAATTACTCGTGAAGAGTTAGAGCAGTCACTTGAAACCTTTAAATCTGGCTTTGAAAATGATCGCGTAAGTGCATCACGAGCCTTCTTTGAATCTCTTGCTCGAGCTCAGATGAAAGATGGCGTCCAAAAATACTTCGGAGATTCCACTCCCGTTAACATTATGCAGGCGGACTTGATTAACAAGTTATTGCCAGGAAGTAAGTTCATCCACGTAATCCGCGATGGGCGCGATGTGGCATCTTCGGTTTTGAAAGAGAAGTGGGGGCCAAACGAACATTTCGCCGCCCTAGATTGGTGGAAGAACCGAATAGTCACAGGGCAGCTGGCTCTTTCCAGGATCAAAACAGAGAATAAGTTAGAGCTAAGAATTGAAGACTTGGTGATACATCAACGTGAGGCAACGCTTGAGAAGATTAAGGTGTTTCTAGATCTACCCAGCAACAAGCGCTTTGATTCTTACTTCACTCAGGAGATTCTTCCCGAGAAACTTCACGCCGGCAGATGGAAGAGTGAACCGGTCAACGCCACAAAGTTCAGTGCTAACTATCAATCAATCTTGCAGGAGCTCAGCGGTAACGGCATCAATATCAAAGAGCTATAACTAGCCCGCCAAAATTCGGTAGCCGTTAATGACAATGACGGCGATGCCAACAAGTATTCCGATCTGCTTGCGCGGTAGCGCCACGACGATCCGTGCGGCGATAGGCGCCATCAAGCAACCACCGAGCGCCAACCCACCCACGATTGACCAATCAATATCGAGGCGATGAAGGTTTATAAGGAATCCAACGCTTGCTGAAACAGCAACAATGAATTCGGCAGCGCTGACTGTTCCAATAATCTTTCGTGGTTCAACAGTCGTTGTGGTCATCATCGTGGGCGTGACGATAGGGCCCCATCCCCCGCCACCTGATGCATCAACAAATCCACCAGTGAAACCTAAGTAGGTGAGATAGCGAGGGTTGGTCAGCTCAACAGATGGCTGCGGTTGAGTTGAAGGAAAGATATTGCGATATAGGAGTAAGAATCCAAGGAGCAAGAGAAGAGTTGAGATAAAGATTTTTGCACTCGTGAGATCAATCCAAGAAAGAAACGTTGCTCCAAGGAGCGCTCCGATTCCACCTGGGACTGCCAGCTTGAGCAGAATTCTCTTATCAACATTTTCAGCATGCCAATGAGATGCGCCCGAGACTAGCGTTGTACCAATCTCTGCAGCATGTACTGCAGCAGAAGCTACTGCTGCTGATGCTCCTAGTGTCAGAAGAAGTGTTGAGCTAGTAAGCCCAAATCCCATACCGAGGGTGCCATCAATTAACTGCGCAACAGAACCTGCGAGAGCGAAGAAAATCCAATTCACAGCAAGCGTTCCAAAATGATCGTCGTATTTGCTTCAGTATCGGCAGTGCCATCAAGTACGAGTTCTGGTTGAGATGGCTTTTCGTAATCTTGACCGATTCCAGTGAAGTTAGGAATCTGACCATCTTTAGCCTTTTTGTATAAGCCCTTTGGATCGCGCGAGATACACACATCAACAGGGGTATCGACGAAGACCTCGATGAAATCACCTTCGTCAAAGATTGAACGAGCACGTTGGCGATCTGCTTCAAAGGGGCTGACTAGCGCGGTAATAACAATTAAACCTGCATCAACCATCAACTTTGCGACTTCAGAGGTTCGACGGACATTCTCTGCGCGATCTTCAGGTGTGAAACCCAAATCTACGTTGAGCCCCATACGTAGATTGTCGCCATCGAGAACATAGGCATGCATGCCCAGGGCATGTAGGCGCTTTGCGAGAACGTTTGCAATCGTTGACTTACCTGAACCAGAGAGACCGGTAAGCCAGATTACTTTCGCCTTCTGATTCTTGGCACTCTCACGAGCTGCTTTATCGACTTCATACTCTTGATATGTGATGTTCTCACCACGGCGAAGCGCATGACGAATCATTCCAGCACCGACGGTCTGGAAATTTAGGCGATCGACAAGGATGAAGTTTCCGAATTCGCGGGATTGCTTATATGGAAGCAGCGCTAAAGGCTGGTTGGTAGCGATTTCAACTTCACCAATTTCGTTCATCACTAATGTATTTGCAGAGTTATGTTCGCCTGTGTTCACATCGATTTTGTGGCGAATCTTGGTCACTATGACAGGTGTCTGGGTTGGGCCAGAGATAAGCAGGTAAGAACGGCTATGAATCAGCGCATCTTCGTTAAACCAGACTAGATGGGCATTAAATCGATCAGATGAATGTAGCTCTTCACTCTCTGCGGCAATCAAGTCGCCACGCGTTGCATCTACTTCTGGTTCAAGGACGAGCGTGACCGCCTGTCCTTCAGGAGCCGACTTCTGTTCTTGGAAGTCATAAATGATCTTGCCAACACGAGCGACCTTGTTACTTGGGAAGATCTTCACTTCATCGCCAATAGCAAAGTTGCCTTCGTGGATAGTGCCACTTATGCCGCGGAAATCTTCAGCACGAGAGATTGATTGAACGCGCATACGCGCTGTTGCACTTGCGCTCTTAACCGGCTGCCATGACTGAATCGCCTCAAGCAGTGTTGGCCCTTGATACCAAGGCGCCTGAGTACTGCGCTGAACCACGTTATCGCCTGCCAATGCGCTCAGCGGAATGAAGTGCACATCAGGCAAATTGAGGCGAGCTAAGGTCTTTTCAATTTCAGTTTTGATTTCTGTATAGACGCTCTCTTGGAAACCGACAGCATCAAGTTTGTTTACCGCAACAAGAACTCTTTCAACCCCCATCAACGAACAGATGGTGAGGTGGCGCAGAGTCTGAGTTCGCACGCCCTTTGTCGCATCAACGAGAACAATCGAAATCTGTGCGCGAGATGCGGCAACTGCCATATTTCGTGTGTACTGCTCGTGGCCGGGTGCGTCAGAGATGATGAGACGGCGTCCATCGAGAAGCGACATGGAGCGATAAGCAACATCAATGGTGATTCCTTGCTCGCGCTCTGCTTCAAGGCCATCTGTGAGCAAGCTGAAATCTATTTCTCCGGCAGGAATTGTTGATCCTGCGCGACGTACTTTGCGCGTCGTGTCGACTGTATCGTGAGGAATACTGTCGGTTTCAACTAGCAATCGACCAATCAGGGTGCTCTTGCCATCATCAACGCTGCCGCAAGTAAGTAGGCGAACTACTGGAATCTTCATTAGAAGTAGCCCTCGCGCTTTTTCTTCTCCATAGAATCTTCATTCTCGCCATCAATCAAACGAGTTGCTCGTTCGCTGAGCTTGACTTGGAAAACTTCTTCAACAACTTCTTCTACGTTCGTTGCGCTCGATTCAACTGCGGCGGTAAGCGGGTAGCAACCCAAAGTTCTAAAGCGAACCTCTTTCATCTCAGGTCCTTCGCCATCGTTAAGTTGGTAGCGCTCATCATCAACCATGATTAACTGCTTGCCACGTTTCACGACAGGACGCACCTTTGAGAAGTAGAGCGGATTTACTTCAATGTTTTCCAGAGCGATGTAACGCCAGATATCGAGTTCGGTCCAGTCCGAAACTGGAAATACGCGCATGGTCTGGCCTGGTGCAAGCTTTGGATTGTGCGTACGCCAAAGTTCAGGGCGCTGTGCACGCGGATCCCAGCGATGGCCTGCTTCACGTACGCTAAAGATTCGCTCTTTTGCACGCGATTTCTCTTCGTCACGACGAGATCCGCCAATCGCCGCATCAATCTCGTGTAGATCAAGCGCCTCACGTAGTGGCACGGTGTTCATCACTCGAATGTATTCAGAGATTCCAAAATCAAATGGGTTCATCCCACTTGCAATACCCTCTTGATTGGAGTGAGCAATCAGTGAGAACTTGCCTTCAGCAACAATTCTGTCTCTAAAGGTGATCATCTCTTTAAAGTTCCAGGTGCTATCGATATGCAGTAGCTTGAACGGAATTGGGGCTGGATAAAAAGCCTTCTTGGCCAAGTGCAGAAGGACGGAAGAGTCTTTGCCGATTGAATAGAGAAGAACTGGATTCTTGAAACTGGCAGCCGTCTCGCGGAAGATTTCTATAGCCTCAGATTCAAGAGACTTGAGAATCTCGAGCTCGGTGGACATGGGAGAAACCTACAGGGCTTGCTTGTGAATCCTCATAGAGACGCTACTTCTTCTCAAATTTCGGCAAGTGGAGATCGAACTTAATCGAGATTAAGCGGGTCATGATTACAACCAGGCCACCAGCAATAGCTGAGACATTATCGGCAAACCCCAGACCGTGAAGTGCGACATAAGTGGAGGCACCAATCAGCGTTGAAGTTCCAATAGTTTCGCGATGAAGCAAGACTGGCTCTAGCTGACAGAGAACATCACGGACGAGTCCCCCAGTTACTGCTGTAATGACTCCAAGAAAAATTGCACCGAACCAGACAACATCCATCTCGTAGGCAAGTTGTGTGCCTGACATGGCAGCTACGGCTAGGCCAAAGGTGTCCATGATGAGAAGAGTCTTTCCAATGTGAGTCACGCGCCTGAATACCAAGGTTAGGAGTACCGCTGAAATAACACTGAGAACTATCCAAGGATCGATAATCCATACAGGGCGAATTCCGAGGAAAACGTTTCGAAGCGTTCCACCTGAAAGTGAAGCTACGGCTGCGATGAAAGCAATACCGCCGTAATCAAGTCCTTTATCTGCTGCAACTCTTGCGCCCACTAGAGCAAAGGCGAAGGTGGCGAGTAAATCCAAGGTCAACATTAAGGACATGGAGTAAGAGTACGGAATTTATAACGTCTCTGCACAAAACTGCAAAAATGTTTCATTTCCGTCACAATTTGTGTGTTTACCTATCACCCCTTGCTCTGCTTGCGTAGAGTTCGGCGCATGTCAAAGTCCAAGGGCCTGAGTAAAGATAAGAATTGGTGGCGTCAAGCCTCGGTTTATCAGATTTATCCACGAAGCTTCGCTGATTCCAATGGAGACGGCATTGGGGATATCAAAGGAATTACTTCGCGGATTCCATATCTTCAGTCTCTCAATATTGATGCAGTCTGGCTTAGCCCTTTCTATCCATCTGCGTTAGTCGATGGTGGTTACGACGTCGACAACTATCGTGATGTGGATCCGAAGTTAGGAACACTTGCTGATTTTGACGAGATGCTTGCCGCTCTTCATAAGGTTGGTATTCGCGTTTATGTAGATATCGTTCCAAACCACTCTTCTAATTTGCATGAATGGTTTAAGGAAGCGATTGCTGCAAAACCTGGCTCAAAGGCGCGTAGCCGATATATCTTCCGCGATGGTCGCGGCAAGAAGGGTGAGCTGCCACCAACGGATTGGGTTTCACACTTTGCGCCAAACGCATGGACCCATGAATCTGCCATGGGTGGAAAACATAATCAGTGGTACATGCACTGGTTTGCACCAGAGCAACCAGATTTCAACTGGGATAACCCAGAGATCCAGAAGGACTTTCTCAAGACTTTAAAGTTCTGGGCTGATCGCGGTGTAGATGCATTCCGTATCGATGTTGCGCATGCCTTGAAGAAAGATTTATCAGAACCACTTCGAAACCTTGATGTCTTTGAAGGCCTTGAGCAGCGCGGCAATAAGGGCAAAGGCATTTTTGCCGACCGTGATGATTTGTTTAAGATTTATAAAGAGTGGCGCAAACTCTTTAATTCCTACGACCCTCCACGTGTTGCAGTAGCCGAAGCATTTGTACATCCAGATCGTTTACCGCTCTATGCCAGCACAAAGACATTGGGTCAGTGCTTTGACTTCCGCTTTATTGAAACTCCATTTGAGGCAGGCGCTTATCGCAACGCTACGCAGGAGGCTATCGAGCTGGCCGAGAAGAATAAATCCACATGCACCTGGACGCTTTCAAATCACGACCAGATTCGCCATGCAACAAAGATGGGACTTAACCCTGCAGTAAATCGCCGTGATTGGATGTTGAGCAATGGCACATCCCACCCACTTGATAAAGAATCTGGCACAAATAATGGGCTAGCGGCAACGCTCTATATCTTGGCTCTTCCTGGAAGTACTTATATGTTCCAAGGCGAAGAGCTTGGCTTACATGAAGTTACGGATATTCCGGAGAAAGATATTCAAGATCCGCAGTACCTGCGCAACCACAAGATTGATAAGGGTCGCGATGGCTGCCGCGTGCCGCTGCCATGGACAAAGTCAGGCTCATCATTTGGCTTTGGTACCGGCAGTGCACACTTGCCGCAACCAAATTGGTTTGGCGATTACTCAGTAGAGGTCGAAGAGAAGGATGCACACTCACCTCTTGCTATCTATCGCCGCGCGTTAGAGCTACGTAAAGAGTTGCAGGCCAAAGAAGAGATCAAGTGGCATAAGACCAGCGATGTGTCAGTGCTTCACTTCTCAAGACCAAATGGTTGGAACTGCATCACCAACTTTAGAGCGCAGGAATACACCATGCCAAAGGGTGAAATATTGCTCTCTTCTAAACCACTTGTAAATGGAAAGATTCCAGCCGGTACAACAGTCTGGTTTAAGAAGAAGTAACTCTTAAAAACTAGGCGACTTTGATAATGTCGACTGCGAAGATAAGAGTTTCATAAGGCTTGATTGGGCCAGCACCTGATGGTCCGTAACCCATATCTGGTGGGATAACCAAGAGGCGACGTCCGCCTTCCTTTGCTCCCGGAAGACCCTTCTGCCATCCCTCAACAACTTGTGCCAACGGGAATGTTGCAGGTTCTCCTGACCATGAAGACTCGATGAGTTTTCCATCTGACCAAGTCATCAAGACGTAATGAACAGTCAAAGTTGATGTAGGAAGAACTTCTGCACCTGTACCAACAATGACATCTTCAGTTGTCAGTTCAGCGGGAGGAGTTCCTTCAGGCGCTGAAATTGTCGGTGTCTGTCCGGCAGCAGCTGAGACAGTAGGAAGCTTTGATGAGTCTGATCCGGTCAATTGAATTCCTCCGAGAATGGTTGCAGCGATTAGGACAACGACGAAGATCGCTGCCAAGACTTTTCTAGTTGCGTTATTAATTTTCGAGCTCCTTAATGAGGTTGAAATCTCCGCCACCGAGTTGGCCTTGATCGCGATACATCTCAAGCTTTGCACGGGTATCGGCAATATCGAGATTGCGCATAGTTAATTGGCCGATTCGATCGGTTGGACCGAATGCTGCATCTTCTGTGCGCTCCATCGACAACTTATCTGGGTGATAGCTCAGCGCAGGGCCCGTTGTATTGATAACTGAATAGTCATCTCCGCGGCGCAGGCGTAGCGTTACTTCACCGGTAACTGCAGATGCCACCCAGCGAGTCAGAGATTCACGAAGCATCAGGCTCTGTGGGTCGAGCCAACGACCTTCGTAAAGTAAGCGACCGAGGCGGCGACCTTCAGCGTGATAGTTGGCAATAGTGTCTTCGTTATGAATTGCCGAAATCAAACGCTCGTAAGCGATAAAGAGCAGCGCCATTCCAGGTGCTTCATAGATTCCACGTGACTTAGCTTCAATGATGCGGTTTTCGATTTGATCAGCCATTCCAAGTCCATGGCGGCCACCGATTGCGTTGGCTTCATTCATCAGAGCAACAACATCTGTGAAATCTTTACCGTTGATTGCAACGGGGCGACCCTGAACAAATTGAATCTTCACATCTTCAGATGCGATAGCAACGCTTGCATCCCAGAACTTCACGCCCATGATCGGTGAGACTATTTCGATAGATGCATCGAGGTTTTCCAGGTTCTTAGCTTCGTGGGTTGCTCCCAAGATATTGGCATCAGTTGAGTAAGCCTTCTCGGTGCTGTCGCGATACGGCAGGTTATTTGCCACAAGCCACTCAGACATTTCCTTACGTCCACCGAGTTCGCGTACGAAGTCAGCATCAAGCCAAGGCTTATAAATTCTTAGATTTGGGTTGGCTAGCAGTCCATAACGATAGAAGCGTTCGATGTCATTACCTTTGTAGGTTGAGCCGTCTCCCCAGATTTCAACTTTGTCATGCAACATTGCGCGCACCAAAAGCGTGCCGGTTACGGCGCGACCTAGCGGTGTTGTATTGAAATACTGCTTTCCACCAGAGCGAATGTGGAAGGCGCCGCAAGCAATTGCAGCAAGGCCTTCTTCAACGAGTGGGGTTTTGCAATCAACAAGACGTGAAATCTCTGCGCCATATTCTTTTGCGCGACCTGGAACTGAGTCGATATCTGGCTCATCGTATTGGCCCAGATCTGCGGTGTAGGTGCAAGGAATCGCACCCTTTGCACGCATCCATGCAACAGCTACAGAGGTATCGAGACCGCCAGAAAATGCGATGCCGACTCTTTCGCCGACTGGCAGCGATGCAAGAACTTTGGACATGGCGGTAAGTCTAACGGCTCAATAGGGCTGCTAGCGCAGGTTTAACTTTCCAGAGCGAGAGCATCTGCTCATAACGCTGCTGTTCTGCCGAATCAGCAATAGCGCCTGTCTTTACCGCACGAATCATGAGATTTCTAGGTGTGTGTTCTCCACCAATGAATTCGATTGCCTCGACGCGATATCCATGTAACTTCATGATCTGCATCCGTAAAGCATCCGTCAATAAATCACCGAGACGTTCTTTCATAATTCCATTTCGAGTCATCATCGACCAAGGCTCGGGGATCTCATTCATCTGGGCCTGGATATCGTGGTGGCAGCAAGGAGCGATCAACGCCAGCCCTGAACCTGCATTGACCGCCCAGGCGATTGCATCATCGGTTGCGGTATCGCAGGCATGAAGTGCGATAGCAACATCAGCTTTCGTCAACGATGTATCGGCAATCTCTTCTGCTCTAAATTCAATGCTGCCTGCAATTCCTAACTGCTTGGCAATTTCATTATTGCGATCTCGTGAAGTTGTTCTGACATCAATACCGATTACTGAGACTTGCAGACCTTGACCGCGCAGATATTGATGCGCTGCAAATGTCAGGTAGGCATGGCCGCATCCCAAGTCAACAATCGTTAGCGGCTTCTCTTGGGTTGGGGTTGGAATATGGCCAGCAGAAATCGCGCTCGTCAGCGCTGGGGTGAGCAGACGCAAGAACTCTTCTACCTGGCGATACTTATCAGCCTTACTTGGTTTGAGATTGCCATCTTTATCTGAAATCCCCACAGCGATAAGAAAGGGGTCAGAAGGTTCGAGCAAACGTGACTTGGCGCGATCGTGCTCAAGAATCTGTTCCTTCTTCTCGCTGGTGCGATGAATAAGTGGTTCACCCTTTTTTGTAATGCGCACACTTATTGAACCAGAAGTATGTTCTAGCAAAATATTGGCATATCCAGCGCGAATAAGTGACGACAGTGGTGTCTCGGCAGGTGGATAGTTCTTTGTCGTCATAGCGCGACCATCGCTATAGGTAAGTTGTATCTGTAATGAATTCTTGATGAGCACAGGTCGCATATCAATACGCTCGTGTGGAGTCTGCATATTTCTGCGACGACCAGAGAGAACTACGCGCACAAGTGATTGATGAGCGCTAAATAGTGACTCAATCTCACTAAATACATCTTCGAGTTGCTCAGTGCTCACGATGGAGAATGCTAGTCTGCCTTAATGGTTTCGACTACTGAGTGGCTCATAACAATAATCGCACTGCTTGCAATCCTTGCTTTTGACTTCACCTGGGCCATTAAGAATCGTAATAAAGAGACTTCTATGCGCGAAGTCCTTATGTGGACCGCGTTCTATGTCAGCCTGGCAATCGGATTTGGCATCTCATTAGGAAGCTGGATTGATTCACAAGCACAGCAAGAATTCTTTGCAGGTTGGCTCACCGAGTATTCACTCTCATTCGACAATCTCTTTGTCTTTGTCATCATTCTTACAAAGCTCAAAATTTCTAAAGAGCGCCAACAGCTCGCCTTGCTTATCGGAATCGTTATTGCGCTCGTACTGCGCGTGATCGCAATTAGCGTAGGAGCTGCAGTAATAGCTCGATTTGAAGCGGTCTTCTTTGTCTTCGGCGCGTTCTTGCTCTACACAGCTATCCAGCTCTATGCCGAGAGCGCCACCCATGGCGAAGATGAGAAGGAGAGTGGAATCATCCGCGTTCTCCAAGAGCGCGGAATCAAGCCATTTACTATCGCCCTGATCGCGCTCGGAATGACCGATTTACTCTTTGCGCTGGATTCAATCCCAGCAATCTTTGGTCTGACTCAAAATGTTTACATCGTCATCACCGCTAATGTCTTTGCACTAATGGGTCTGCGCCAGCTCTACTTCCTTATCGGCGGGCTGATGGAAAGGCTCATTCATATCGGTCGCGGGCTTTCAGTTGTCCTTGGCTTTATTGGAGTAAAACTCATCTTCCATGCCTGCCACGCGGTTGGCTGGCATGAGATCGCGGGCATTCATATTCCAGAAATCACCATTACTCAGAGCCTGAGTGTCATTGTTCTGTGCATCGGAACGGCCACAGTTACTAGCTTGATTGCTACACGCAAAAAAGTTTAAGCAATTGGCAGTTCGGCAACAATTGCAAGTCCGCCTAATTCGCTCTTGCGCAACGAAAATTTGCCATCGAGCTTTTCAATAACTGCCGACATGATGCTCATACCTAACCCTGAGCCACCATTTTCACGTGAACGTGATTTATCAAATCGATTGAGCGAACGGACATTCTCGCGGTAAGCACCCGCTGGTAAGCCCGGGCCAGCATCTTCGATGATCAGCTCAATTTGTTTACCGCTCTTGGCCAGCGTTATTCGAACCGCATCACGTGAGTCAGTGTGGCGAACAATATTGGTCAAGGCATTCTGAATAAATCGCGAGATGTAGTCGCGAGATCCCACGATAAATAGGCCAGGTGTTACCTGCAGGCCAACAGTGCGATCTGGATTAAGCGTTGTGAAGTCAGTTCCATGCGCACTGACAATCTCACTTAAATCAATAGTCTCGATATCGCGAGCTCCACTTTCGCCGAGTTCAGCAAGAAGTAACAGGTCCTGGATCAGGGTCTCCATACGATTAATCTCGCTACCCACTCGATTAAAGGCACGTGATTTATCTGCCGGTGCAGTTAACTGATCTTTGCTCAGCATTTCGACATAGCCCTTGATGACAGTCAGTGGCGTGCGAAGTTCATGGGAAGCATCCCCCAAAAATTCCTGCATGCGCGCAAGAGATGCTGAATCTGCAGTGCGACGTTCGCGACGAAAATATAGAAATAGTAGGCCAGCTGCAATTGAGTTGAGAATCAAGGTAACAAGAGCCAGGTACTGCAAATCTGAAATGAAGTTGGCATCTATCTCGCTCGTAGAACGTGCGATGATGATGAAATCTCCACCTTCTAACGGAACAGCGCGGATTCGAAAGGGTGGCTGAACATCTACGCGAATTGGGCTTCGCACCGCTTTTTCTACTTCAGTAAGCGCCGGAGCGCCTGGATATCGCAGAGTGGACTCATTAATAACTGTCTCTGAACCATCGCGGGCGAGCAAGGTAAGAGTTGCATCTAAATTTGATTGCTCAATAGCAAAGAGCGCAGCACCAACAGCCTGACCCGGATTCTCGTAGGCGCTCAGAGCCACAAAACTCAGGCTCTGATCGACCTTTTGCACCTCGACATCAAGTGAGTGCTTGACGGTGATTCCGCCAATTCCAACGGTAAAGAAGGTTAGAAGTAATACGGTAAAGAAACTAACGCGTGAAGTTTGAGATAACTTCACTGCTTCTCCGGCTGCAGCTGAAATCCAACTCCTCGAATTGTCTTAATTCCTTCATATCCGTCGCGGTGAAGCTTCTTTCTTAAGTATGAAATGTAGGTATCTACAACGGTGCTCTCGGATTCAAAGGTGATTCCCCATACTTCATCGAGGAGATAGGTCTTACTTAATACTCGGCCTTTGCTTTCAAGTAACACATGCAGAAGACGGAACTCAGTCGGTGATAAATCTACGACTTCGCCATTGAAGGTAACTTGGTGAGAGTCGCTATCCAAAGTGATTGGTCCACAACTCAAATTTGTAGCCGTTGCCACGGTGAATTGCGAACGTCGCAAAATTGCCTTAATTCGCAGAACCAGCTCCTCCAGCCCGAAAGGTTTGGTGACGTAATCATCTGCTCCGAGAGTCAGACCCTTCGTGATATCAGCGCGATCGCCGCGTGCACTGAGCATCAGTGCGGGGGTGTTGTCGCCGTTACCGCGAATACGTTCGATAAACTCAAAACCATCCATCAACGGCATATTGATATCAACGATGAGCAAATCAGGCTTAGTTGTACGTAAAAGTGTCTGAGCAATCATGGCATCTGCCGCTGTGACAGTTTCAAAGCCGGCCAATTTCAGCGCATCACCCAATAAATCGCGCATACCCGCTTCGTCATCAATAATCATGATTAGTTGGCTCATGGCTATACCCTGCCACGCCCTATGCGAGTTTGCTACCAAACCGCACCATTGCACACGGACTCATGAGCCCTTTCACAGAATATTCACACCCCATCGCATCTATTATTTAGCCATGCAAAAGCGTCGAGAGTTAACCGCAGCAACGCTGCTTCTCTTTACGCTCGCGGCTTCAACTCCAGCACATGCTGAACCAACCCCATCGCCATCTGCGACTGCTGATGCTTACAAATCTCCGCTAGAGCAGTACAAACTCGATCGCGATGAGTATCTGCAAGCTGTGAAAGATCGAGATTCCAGGATGCGCGTTATCAATGCAATCTTCAAGAACTCCGTTGATAAAGCTAACGCTGATGCCAGAGCTGCCATGCTCAATGCAATTACTCCAGAACAGAAGACTTCAACTTCTTCGGCTCGCCGCAACGCAATTGCACTGGCAATCACCCTGCGCGACGCTGCGATTCAGGCTCTCGGACCTATGCCTACTCCCCCTGCAAAGCCAGAGAAATCAAGTATGGAAAAATCAGAGCATAAGTCAGATCAAAAAGGTAAAGCTAAGCGTTAATTAGTTAAGTGGCAGTAGATAGACAATAAGCGTCAGAACTGCGGCCAGCGATAGAGATTGCCCCAAGATTGAGAAGGCAGTTTTACGATCTGCGGCCAGCGCGCTCTTATCTGCAACCTTAGAAAGCTCTCCCAACTTTCCAAAGTTAAAGGTGCCCATAAAGCCATAGGCTAAACAGAATTTCTTCCGTGATTGAACCCAGCCAATAGAGGCTACAGATAATGGGATAAAGATTCCGAGTCGAGCGCCAGGGGCTGCACTTGTTGAGATGAGACCGACCAAAGTGAAAATGCTGAGACCAGCTCCAATGAGAGCAACTAATTGGCGACGGCGAACTTCACCTTTACCAATATTGCAGGTACCGGGGATATAGGTATCAACGCTCATTTAGCATCTTCGAATTCATCTTCATCGATCCAGGCATCAGTGCTGGAGTCATCTTGCTTCTCAACCCATGAAAGGAATGAACCGACGGCGCGAAAGGCCAGAATTGCCACAGTAACTGCGGCAATGAGTCTACGTAGCGCTTTCATGGGTATAAAAATACTCCAGATTGCGCACTTTTGCGCGTTAAGACCTCAGTGAGGCGATGCGAGTTATCGCTTCACGAATAATTTCAGGGCTGGTTGCAAAGTTGAGGCGCACAAACTGTGATGATTGCTGACCGAAGCGAATACCTGGAACAAAGGCAACCTTCGCTTTCTCAACAAGCACAGCCGCGGGGTCATCGCCTAACTTAAGTGCTGATAGATCAAGCCATGCCAGGTATGAACAATGCGGAATGAGATAGCCAATCTCGGGGGCTAACTCTGCAATCAAATCTGCGACCAGTGTGCGATTGTGATCAAGGTTTACCATAAGGGCATCGAGCCAAGGCTCGCCTTCTTCAAAGGCGGCAACAGATGCGAATCCGCCCAGCAGCGAGGCGCGATAGTGCGTAGCTGGTGCAATAGCGTTTAACTTTTCGTGCAGCTTCTCATTTTCAGTCACGATGAAGGCGCACTTCAAACCTGCGATATTCCAACCCTTGCTAGATGAGGTAATCGTGATTCCAACTTCGCGAGCCGCATCAGAGACTGCCAAGAATGGAGTGAATGTCTGTTCACTAAATGTCAGCGGGGCATGGATTTCATCACTTAAAAGATATACGCCATACTTTTTGGCAAGGTCTGCAAAGCGAGATAACTCTTCGCGCGTAAAGACCTTTCCGAGTGGATTATGCGGGTTGCTAATCAAGTGCGCCTTGATGCCAGAGGCATAAGCCTTTTCAATTCCATCCCAATCTAGAACCCAATGGCTGCCATCGACTTCCACAGGGCTTTGCGAAAATGGGACAACTACTTGCTCAAGCTTGGTCTCAGCGCACCATGTCCAGAAATTTGGATAGACAGGTGAGTTGATAAGAATCTTGTCACCCGGATGTGTAATCACTCGCAAAACTTCAACAACCCCGACACCAACATCGGCTGCGATGCGAACCTGTGCAGCATCTGCCTTCCAGCCCCAGCGACGTTCGGCAAATCCGCTAAATGCTCTTCCGATTTCAGGAATCGGGCCGAGATAGCCAAGATCTGAAGCATCGACCATCTCTCGCAAAATTCTTCGAATGGGCTCTGCTACAGGAAAATCCATTTCAGCAACGGGAAGCGGTAAGACATCGTCAGGAAAGGAGCGCCACTTTTCACTGCGATGGGTTTTGAGTTCACTAAGAGCGAGAGCTTGTAACTCGAGACTGGTCTGCTTGCTCATAGACTTAGTATGTCACCGAGAATACGCTTTATCCATGACCTCGAATATGACGATTACAGCTTCACAGATGAAGAAGATCGTTGCGGATTTGGTCACGCGCGATGCTCGCTTTGCAAAGGTGATTGATGCCCATCCACTTTGCACCATTGGCAGAAATCCAAAGCCAGTCAGCCACTTTGAGGCGCTGGTTGAATCAGTCATTTCACAGCAGCTTGCCGTAAAGGCGGCTGACACAATTTATGGCCGGGTCAAAGGGCTGGCACAGGGTCGAGTAGTACCTGCGCGTATTGCGGCTATTTCCGAGAAAGAGATGCGCGAAGCCGGCGTTTCAGGAGCCAAATTCAAAACTATTCAGGGGCTAGCAGATGCAGCGCTGACTAAGAAGTTAAATATTAATCAGCTCCATAAAGTTGATAGCGATGAAGAGATATTTCTACAGCTCACTGGCCTTTGGGGAATCGGGCCATGGACAGTTGATATGTTTATGATGTTTCAACTGGGGCGCTTAGATATCTGGCCAACTGGAGATCTCGGGGTTAGGCGTGGTTATGAAAAGATTTATCGACTCAGTGAAGAAATCACACCCGCTGCGTTAGAAAAGAAGGGTGAGAAGTTTCGACCTTACCGAAGCGTAGTTGCTTGGTACTGCTGGCGAGCGCTGGGTTAAGAGTTACTCAACTGCGGAAATGCCACACCTGTGCTGGAGTGGCAGTCATACCCATTGGGATTCTTCTTTAGATACTTCTGGTGATACTCCTCGGCTAAGAAATATGGCACCCCATCGGCGCTGAGGATTTCAGTGACAATCTGACCCATGCCATCGCGGGAAAGTGCTGCTTGATATACATCGCGAGTTGCCTCGGCCTGTAGCTGCTGCGCCGCTGTTGTTGTAAAGATCGCGCTGCGGTATTGGGTTCCAATATCTCCACCTTGGCGATTCAGTGAAGTCGGATCATGCATTACCCAAAACTCTTCGAGTAGGCGGCGATAAGAAACTTTTTCAGGATCGAAATCAACTTCCACCATCTCAGCATGTCCTGTGACACCGGTGCAGACTTGTTCATAGCTCGGGTTGGGACGAGCGCCACCCATATATCCAACGCTGGTTGCGATCACTCCATCGATATTCCAGAAACGACGCTCTGCGCCCCAGAAACAACCTGTCGCAAAAAAAGCTTTCTCGGAAGTACTCATAGTCAGATAACCTACCCTTGTACCTGCGCCCCCGTAGCTCAGGGGATAGAGCACTGCCCTCCGGAGGCAGGTGCACAGGTTCGATTCCTGTCGGGGGCACCACTGAATTTAAAAGATTAATTCTCCAAAGGGATGCAAATCACCCTGATTAACGAAATCTTTTCTCGTACCTTCTTGTTTAACTTGAGAGTTACAGGGAGAATTACTCTCTTGTGCGCGTTCTTTACGCAGCACCACACTCGATTACAGGAAGGGGAGAACCATGGATTGGAGACATCAGTCGGCCTGCCGCGAAGAAGATCCTGAGCTCTTCTTCCCTGTGGGCAATACCGGCCCCGCCATCACCCAGATCGAGGAAGCGAAGAAGGTCTGTAATCGCTGCATCGTCAAAGAGCCATGCTTGGCATGGGCTTTGGAATCGGGCCAGGATGCCGGAGTCTGGGGCGGTCTCTCAGAAGATGAGCGTCGCGCCTTAAAGCGTCGCGCTGCTCGTAACCGCGCCCGCCTTGCTGATCAAGCAAACTCTTAAAAAACTTAAACTAAATCGGGAAAGTAAGAATCGCCCTCGTCTGCTGATCATCTGTAATCAATTGCAGCTCACCACGTAGTTCGTTCTCAGTCAAAGTGCGCACAATCTGCAGACCAAGATTTGGTGAAGTCGCGATATCAAAACCTTCAGGAAAACCTACGCCGTCATCGCTAATTGTTACAGCTAACCCTCGCCCGTTGAGGGTGGCATGAATACCGAGCGCAGAACCTTCTTCAGCTAATCCATGCTCGAGCGCGTTATGGATAAGTTCTGTCACAACGAGCGCTAGCGGAGTTGCGATGCGCGGTTCAAGGGAACCGATTGTTCCGGTGCGATCAATATGAAGCTCGCCCATACGTGGGCTGAGCTCAAGGGCGTGTGACACCAAGTTATCTAAGACATCATCAAAATCCACGGATGAGTCGCGACTACTTGAAAGCGTCTCGTGGACCAAAGCAATTGATGCGATGCGACGTACAGCTTCATTAAGCGCAGCGCTAGCACCTGGATCTTCAATGCGACGGGCTTGTAAACGTAAGAGCGCCGAAACTGTCTGCAGATTGTTCTTTACGCGGTGATGGATTTCTCGGATGGTTGCATCTTTTGTGACCAACTCTCGCTCGCGGCGGCGTAGTTCGGTGACGTTGTTAAGGAGAACAATGGCACCAACGCGATCTGTTGCCTGTAGCAATGGCAGCACTGTGAAATCAATCGTTCCGCCTGAATTCTCAATCTCTACGCGCTTCAACGACTTTCCAGTAAGCCCCATGGCAATCGTTTCTTCTTGTGCATCTGGCTTTACACGAGCAAGCGATTGAGCGACTTCACCTAAAATATGTCCCTCAACTTCACTCATCCAACCAAGACGGCTAAAGGCAGAGCGAGCATTAGGGCTTGCATAAGAGACAACTCCATTGACATCGAGTCGAATAAGTCCGTCACCTACGCGAGGTGCAGGATCAAAGAGTGAACCGGCATCTGGGTAAGGAAATGTTCCTTCAGAGATCATGCGATAGAGCTTGTGTGCAATCTCGCGATAGTTAAGCTCGAGGCGAGATGGTTGACGCATTAAATCTGCATTTCGATGTCGTGAAATTACGCCGATGACATGACCGTCGAACATAACGGGAATAGTCTCTTCTTTTACAAGGTACTCCCCCATCTGTTCAGGCTGAGTATCGCGAACGATTTCTGCAGTTGAGAGCGCTTGATCAATGTGAGGACGTTTGCCATATGAAATCTCATCACCAATTACATCGAGTGGAAAGAGAGTGGCCGCCGTTGTTGGGCGAATGTGCGCCACCGCAACATAGCCAGTTGGCCAGCTCTTGAAATCTTTTCGCAACGGAACCCACAGAATGAGATCTGCGAAAGATAAATCTGAGAGCAGCTGCCAATCAGCAATCAGTTCGCGTAAGCGGTGAATCTGCTCAGAAGCGAGCGGGCTTCTACCTTGCACATAATCTTCGATGGCGGCCATTTATGCCTGCTTCAACCATGTAGATATATTCTGAGAAATCTCTTGGGTGGCAAACCAAGTCAGCTCTTCGCCATCTGCAGATACCTCAAAGAGACATTGCAGATCGTTCCACGATAATGAGCTAGAGAGCGATACCGACATCTCATGGTTTTCAGAGATCAGTTGCTGCGGAATTTCAAAGGCCAGTACGCACGCCGCGCCTGATCCATCACTCTTCATCTCTAGCGCATCTTCTGCGGCCACCATAGACAAGGTAAATTCAATCTCTTCTTCATCAAGATCTGGGTGCGCAGCTAGGAAAGTTGCAGTTGGTGCATAGATATCTGAAATATCAAGAGTCTCGGAGCTCGCAAAGTCAGAGACTTCTTGGGCTGTCATAGCCGCATATCCACGCATGTGCTAAGCCTATAAGAATTTAAGAGATGAGCTGACCTGCAATTTCCGTGATGGTACGGCGCAGATGGCTCCGTTCATTTACTTCATAGAGGCTACTGCGCTCACTTTCAGCGCGCGCAACGTTACGTGTATCAACCGGCAGGCTAATCACGCGTGCTGGCTTTATCGCGTTCGTGCTCTGAGCAAATGACTGATCAAGTGGAGAGTTCTTCTTTCCAGGGGTGCGCATGCTCTGGACGCAGACTATTGCCGGCTTTATCGAATTCTGTGCCAGTTCTCGAAGTACATCGCGTAAACGCTCAAGAGAAAGTTGATCACTTTTAGAGAGCAGCCAGAGCTCATCAGCAAAGGTGGAGCTCCAGATGAAAGCTTCACTCTCCCATCTCTTTCCTGTTAATTGCGTTGCGATATTTCGCAGCACGCCAAGATCGATAACAATGAAGTCGTATTCGGAGCGAGCGATATGTAGTTGCCCCATATCGCTTTCTAGATTTGCTTGCGATATCTCCATGCCCCAGAGGTTTTCTGAGATCTGCGGATGTCGAGCACTGGCACGTAAACCTCGCTGGCCAAGGAGCGATGAAATTGCAGGGGCTTGAGCATGTGCATCAACCAAGAGAGTTCTCTTACCCAGCACACTCAACTCTGTGGCGAGATTTATTGCAGTCAAGGTGCAGCCCGAAGAACTCGCTGATGCGGCGATTGCCATGGTGCGCGCTCTAATGGGAGCGCTCTGTGATTGTGTTCTGATCATCGGCGCACGTAGCGATCCACGCATCATCGAGATGAGTTCGAGCGCCGTAGCAGGAAATACTTGGGCACCAACAAATGAAGCTGGCGTGGAATCTGTGGACGAGAAGAGAAAGACTGGATAACCACGTGACTTTAACTCTGCGAGAGAGGTAGGAGTCAGACCTTCTAGGTCAGTTGCGAGAATGATTGTTGCCTTCTCTTGTGCATCTGCGCTACATAGATTCCAAATCTCATCGAAATTCAGCGCCCGTAAAGTGATATTCCAGCCTTGTGAAAAGAGAGTGCTTGCAATGAATCCTTCGCGCTCTGGATCGCGGATTCCGGTGATTGCAGAGTAAAGAACTTCAGCCACGGGCACGTACAACCACTAAACGCCCACTGGTTGATGCAGATAAAACTGTTGCTACATCAGCTCGATCTAAAGCAAGGCCTAGCGCCACTTCTCCTCCGAAGTTGCTGCCCTTGCGATCAATAGAAGTGACGAATGCGCCACTGACAATAAATTCTGGAGCAATCGTTGCATTTACTTCACGAACATCATGAAGTTGATAGAGCGAAACTAGCTCCCCCACTGCCACTTCAATTGGGATATCTACCGCTCTGACGCTCAGTGAAATCTCTTGATGAGTAAGTGCTCGTGCATCATCGGTGAGCGAACTACCTTGCAGCAATTCGCCAGCAACTAAGCGCCGGCGTGTAATCGACCCGATGGGATTGGTTGAAGCTGCAAGGTAGTTCTTCGCCGCCGCCCCTAGGACAACAGATTGGTAGCCCAGATCGCTGGCTCCTATCTGAGTGCCTGCGGCTATTGGGCGCAGGACCACCCAATAACTCTGATGCGTATTTGCAGCTCGCGTCATGAGATATGAGGCGAGTAAGGCTCCAAGACAGAGAGCAATTGAGAGATAGAGACGAGTCTGAGATTTCTTCTTCACGGCCATGGGCGCACGGTAAAAGTGAGCAGAGTTCTTCTAGAGGTTCTTCTCCACAGTAGGAGTTAAGTATGAGAACCGCCCATACTTCTGGCTGATTTGAATCTGTTCATGAGGATGAAACATCGCGCCATGACTACAGATACAACTCATACCTTGATTGAAAATCAGCGCTCATTTCTGCAACTGGTGTCTAGTACCGAAGATCGCGCGCTTTGGGAACATCCAGTACTCGAAATCTTTGCACCGCCTCTGCGGGAAGTGCCAGCGCAGAAGGCAAAGCTCTATCTCGTACCATCGACCTTCGGCGAAGATCTTGAGCCTGATGAGATGCCGATACCAACTTCAGCATCAGAGTTACCTGAACTGCATGCCTGGACCATGAAATTTATTGTCAGCGTTGTCGAAGTGTGGGGCGGAAGACGGCAGCCAGCACAACTTATTCGCTGGTGTCATCGCGTGATCTATATGGAGTTACTGAAGGCCGCTGGAACTCAGAGAGAAATCGGAAAGATCAAAAGTATTCATCAATCAGAACCATTTGATGGAATCTGTGAATCAACGGTTGTCATCCGATTTGGAGCGCGCTACCGGTCTGCAGTCATTCGCTTTGAAGGAGTAGACGGGCGATGGTTATGTACAGCCCTGCACTTGTTGTAAAGAAAATTAGGCGGCGCCGTGGCAGCGCTTGTATTTCTTTCCAGAACCGCATGGGCATTGGCTATTGCGCGAGACATCTCCGCTTGTCACAACACCGTTTTCATCGGCTGCTGAGTAGCGAAGTGGTTGGCTCTGCGCAGGCTTTTCGTCGACGCCTTGCGCCTTAATGCCGCTACCGTCGCCTTCAATCGTTACCTGCACGTTAAAGACCAAGCTTGCGAGCTCTTCCTTGATGGCATCCATCATTGCGGCAAAGAGTTCGTAACCTTCACGTTGATATTCAACAAGCGGATCACGTTGCGCCATTGCGCGCAGACCGATTCCTTCTTGTAGGTAATCCATTTCGTAGAGGTGCTCACGCCATTTACGATCAAGTACAGAGAGCAAGACGCGACGTTCTAGCTCGCGCAATACATCAGCGCCCAGTTCTTCTTCGCGCTTCTTATATGCCTTTTCGGCATCTTCAAGAATCTTTGACTCAAGATAGTCAACATCGAGAGCATCCTTTGAGCCAACTTCTGCAATCAACTCTTCGGGAGTAAATGAGATTGGGTAGATGAGCTTGAGAGCAGTCCACAACTTCTCGAGATCCCATTCTTCGGCATAGCCCTGCTCTGCTGCTGCATGGACGTAGGCAGAGAGAGTATCCGCGACAAAGTCGCCTACTTGTTCGCCAAGATCTTTACCTTCTAGAACTAAGCGGCGTTCTCCGTAGATAACTTCGCGCTGGCGATTCATGACATCGTCATACTTAAGAACGTTCTTACGGATCTCAAAGTTCTGCGCTTCAACTTGTGTCTGCGCTGAGCGAATAGCGTTAGAGACCATCTTGGATTCAATCGGTTCATCTTCAGGCAGGCCTGCCGCAGACAGTACGCGTTCAACAATTCCTGAGTTAAAGCGGCGCATCAAATCATCTTGCAACGAGAGATAGAAACGTGATTCACCTGGATCGCCTTGACGACCAGAGCGACCACGAAGCTGATTATCGATACGGCGTGATTCGTGGCGTTCAGTGCCAAGAACGTAGAGACCGCCGAGTGAAACTACCTCTTCGTGCTCTTTAGCGATTGCTTCCTTCTGCTTTGCAATCTCTGCAGGCCAAGCAGCTTCATATTCAGCTGCGTTATCAACTGGAGAAATTCCACGGCGCTGAAGTTCGAAGTCAGCCATGAATTCTGGGTTTCCACCGAGCATGATGTCGGTACCGCGACCGGCCATATTAGTTGCAACTGTGACGGCGCCCTTTGTACCTGCGCGAGCAACGATCGCTGCTTCGCGTTCGTGGTGCTTGGCATTCAAAACTTCGTGTGGAACGCCGGCCTTCTTAAGGAATGCGGAAAGCTCTTCAGATTTTTCTACGCTGACAGTACCGACCAACACTGGTTGGCCCTTACGGTGGCGTTCGACGATATCGAGAGTAACGGCTGCAAACTTTCCGTTCTCTGATTTGTAGACCAAATCTGGTTGATCAATACGTTGCATATCTCGATTGGTAGGAATCGGAACAACGCCTAGCTTGTAGATTTGGTGGAATTCTGAAGCCTCTGTCATCGCAGTACCGGTCATACCTGAGATGGTTTCGTAGAGGCGGAAGTAGTTCTGCAAGGTGATGGTCGCCAGTGTCTGGTTCTCATCCTTAATCTCAATACGTTCTTTCGCTTCTAGCGCTTGGTGTAGACCTTCGCTGTAGCGACGTCCAGCCAGCATGCGGCCAGTGTGCTCGTCGACGATCAAGAGCTCACCGTTCATCACTACATAATCTTTATCGCGCTTAAAGAGCTCTTTCGCGCGGACAGAGTTATTGAGGTAGCCGATAAGCGTGGTGTTGGCTGCCTCGTAGAGGTTCTCAATCTTGAGAAGTTCTTCTACCTTGGTGACGCCATCTTCCAGAATGCCGATGGTCTTCTTCTTTTCATCTACTTCATAGTGAACATTGCGCTGTAACTTGGTAGCGATATTTGCAAATTCTTCGTACCACTTGGTGGCTTTATCAGCCGGGCCGCTGATAATCAGAGGAGTTCGAGCCTCATCAATCAAAATTGAGTCAACTTCGTCAACAACTGCAAAGAAGTGATCGCGCTGAACACAGTCTTCAATAGACCAAGCCATGTTGTCGCGGAGGTAATCAAAACCATATTCATTATTTGTGCCGTAAGTGATGTCTGATAGGTAAGCAGCGCGGCGCTCAGCAGGGGTCATGCTGTTGAGAATTACTCCAACTGTTAGCCCAAGAAAGCGATGGATACGACCCATCCACTCACTATCGCGTTCTGCCAAATAATCATTGACAGTTACAACGTGTACGCCGCGACCAGCCAGCGCATTGAGATAAGAAGGAAGGGTTGCTACAAGCGTCTTTCCTTCACCGGTACGCATTTCTGCAATGTTGCCCTTGTGAAGCGCTGCTCCACCCATAATCTGAACGTCGTAGTGGCGCTGACCTAGTGTGCGCTTTGCAGCTTCGCGAACGACAGCAAAAGCTTCAGGAAGTAAATCATCGAGGGTCTGACCCTGGGCAAGGCGGGATTTGAATTCATCTGTCTTGGCGCGCAATTGCTCATCTGAGAGAGATGAAATGTTGGGTTCAAATCCGTTGACCTTGTCGACGATCTTGCTGAGGTCGCGAAGGATCTTGCCTTCGCCAGCGCGCATGAGTCGATCAAGAATTGAAGCCATTGCAACTACCTTCCGCATATGCCCGTAATGAGGGTCTTATCGTAGGGGTTCTGCAACGCAGGCAGTTACAGCAGCAGCGACCTCAATTCCCCTATCCCGAAGGGCCCGCACGGCTTCCTGAAGCGTGGCCCCCGTTGTGACGAGGTCGTCAACGATGATGGCTGTTCCACTCAGAAAACTCAGGGATTTCATAGAGCCATCTAAATTATGAAATCTTGATGTCGCATCGAGCGAGGATTGATCACGGACCCGACGTATATGTTCTAAATTTTCATAAGCAGGTAACCCTGTCTCTGTGCTGAGCTGACTTGTGAGGGCTGCAATAAATTGACGACCACGTGAACGGGCAACCGATCGGCGTGATGGTATTGGAACTAAAAAATCTCCACCGATCTCTTTCATTAAATAGCTCAAGGAATGGCTGAGCGCTCTATAAATGAGTTGGTCGGCAACTGCCAAATTATTTTCTTTTGCTGCAAGCAGAACCTTTCCTGCAATTGGCGAATATGAAACTGCTGAATAGATCGGAAAAGTTGGCAGATGTTGCGACCATTGGCGGTAGATATGTGGATGCCAGTTCTTGCGACACAGTGAACAGATCTCAAGCCCAAGTTGCCCACACCCTAAACAGCGACTTGGGAAAATAATTTCTTGTAGTGCGCGAATGCTCTTCATGGCGCGCATTCTTCATTGTCACAGCTAAAGATTTAGAGGTAGAAATTCTCCTCGTGGAAATCTAACGGGGTAGCTTTGATAGGTCTTGATTGAATCTGTTCGCCAGCAACGCGTGGCAAGGTAAGAACAAAGTGTGCGCCTTTACCTGGTCGGCCCCAAGCATCGAGTTCGCCGTTATGTAGACGAGCATCTTCCAGAGATATAGAGAGCCCGAGGCCGGTACCTCCACGGATGCGTGCGCGAGAAGGATCAGCGCGCCAGAATCTATCGAAGACGCGAATGAGCGCAGATGGCTCAAGTCCTGGACCAAAGTCACGGACACCAATTGCCATCTCAGTCTCTGTGGCGAGGATGGTGACAACAATTTCTTTACCATCGGCATGGTCGAGCGCATTTGAGAGCAGGTTGCGCAATATGCGCTCTACTCGGCGAATATCGGCCTTTATCTGCACAGATGGTGATTGCGATTCGATGCGAATACCAGAATCTGTTGGAACTTCACCTAACTCAAAATCTGCAACGCAGCGCTTTACCAAGCTCACAACATCAAAGTCGACTGGTTCCAGCACCGCAACTTCTGCATCAAAGCGACTTACCTCAAGGAGATCCTCGAGCAACCTTTCGAAGCGATCAATCTGCGCAGCAAGCAACTCTGAGCTGCGTGCAACTACTGGGTCGAATGTGGTGCGCTGGTTGTAGATAACTTCAGATGCCATACGTAATGTTGTCAGGGGCGTGCGTAGTTCGTGAGAAACATCTGACACGAATCTCTGCTGAACGCGCGATAAGTTTTCAAGACGTGAAATCTGTTGTTCGATTGATTGGGCCATCTCGTTATAGGACTGAGCCAGCGTTGCCATCTCATCTTGCGACTCTACTTTCATGCGCTGGCTGAAGTCACCATCGGTAAATCGAGTAGCAACGCGAGCTGCATCACGTACTGGTCGCACAACTTGTCGTACCACGAGCCAAGTAATAAGTCCGATGAGCAAGATAAGTGCGAAACCAGTAAAGATCAGTGAGTTTCGAATAAGGGTAAGAGTTTCAGCTTGAGTATTGAGAGTGAAGACAACATACATTTCATACATTCCCCCACCAGGTATTTTGATGGGCTCTCCGACAAAGAGCGCATCAGTGGTCAGTGAATTCAAATAACGGTTTTGGGCATATTCGTACTGTGCTTCTTTGGAGGCTCTTACCCTCTCGCGCAGTGGCTCTGGAACAGATTTAGGGTCGACTAGCGCCGAAGCCATTTCATAGGAAACTTGCGTGTTCTTCTCATTTGGAAACTTGAGAAGAATGATGTCGCGACTATCTTCATTAACATCCTGGGTTGTGGCTTCAACAACCAAACCTGCAATAACTTGTTTGCGCTCTTCCACTGATTTACCTTGTGACAGAATCAATTGGTACTGCGCATTAAAGAAGGTGAAGCGAGCTTCTGTCAGCGCTGAATCTAAGCTTACGGATCGAATGCCGTCAGATAGACGTGAGTTAAGGGCTGAACCTGTGAGGCTCACGACGCCTAATGAGAGAAGAATTGTTGAAAGGATAACTTTGGTCGCAAGTGATTGCGCCAGAGTCTTTCGAATTCCCCTCATGGTGAATGCGCCCTTTACGCTGGGCCGCCCGCCTTGTAACCAACTCCGCGCACAGTCATAACAATTTCAGGGTGCTCTGGATCATGTTCGACTTTAGAACGTAGACGCTGCACGTGAACATTCACTAAGCGCGTATCTGTGCTGTGGCGATAACCCCAGACTTCGCTCAAGAGCGCATCACGTGTAAACACTCTGCCCGGATCCTTTGCAAGAGCTACCAATAAGTCGAACTCAAGACGTGTCAGTTGAATCAACGTTGCACCGCGATGGACCTCGTGGGCTGTCACATCAATGCTGAGATCACCAATTGTTAGTAACCCTGTGACGTCTGCGTTGGTGCGGCGCAGTCGAGTACGAATACGTGCAATAAGTTCGGCTTTATCGCGGAAAGGCTTCTGCATGTAATCATCAGCGCCAGCTTCAAGACCGCGGACAATATCTTGCGTCTCACCCTTAGCGCTCAACATGACAATAGGAACCATAGATTCTTGTCTAATCAATCTGCAGACCTCAATGCCATCTATTCCTGGCAACATCACATCGAGCAAGACGAGGTCTGGAGGATTATTTCTAAATACCTCCAGCGCCTCGTCTCCTCGACTGACAAGATCTACATCGAAACCCGAACTTGTTAAAACAATTCCGAGCATTTCTGCAAGGTCTTGATCGTCATCGACGACCATAACCAGTGCCATTTATGAACCGTGCTCCCAAGAGTTGAGGTACATATCTTGAGCAGGTGTTAGAACATCGATACGTCCACCCATTGACTTGAGCTTGAGTGAAGCAACTTCCTTATCGATATAGGTAGGAACTTCGTGAACGCCAGCAGGAAGATTCTTGGCCTCCTTAACAAGGTATTCAGCGGTAAGTGCCTGATCCGAGAATGACATATCCATAACTGATGCTGGGTGTCCCTCTGCAGCTCCAAGGTTTACAAGACGTCCTTCTGCAAGGAGAAGTAGTCGACGCCCATCCTTCATGACATATTCGTCAGTCTGGTGGCGCATCTTTTCATTCTTCTTCACTGAGTTCTGCTCAAGCCAAGCAACATCGATTTCAATATCGAAGTGGCCTGAGTTAGCCATAATTGCGCCATCCTTCATGACTGCAAAATGCTCGTCACGAAGTACATCGCGGTTTCCGGTGACGGTGATAAATACGTCGCCAACCTTGGCAGCATCGACCATTGGCATAACGCGGAATCCTTGCATCATGGCATCAAGTGCCTTAGTTGGATCAATTTCTGTAACGATGACATCGGCGCCCATACCCTTAGCGCGCTCAGCAACACCCTTACCGCAGTAACCAAATCCTGCAACGACGACGATCCGTCCAGCAAGAAGGAAGTTGGTTGCGCGGAAGACAGCATCAAGAGTTGATTGCCCTGTTCCGTAACGGTTATCGAACATGTGCTTTGTATCGGTGTCATTGACAGCGATCATTGGGAATGTGAGTGCGCCATCTTTTGCCATCTGGTTAAGACGGATTACACCAGTTGTGGTCTCTTCGCATCCACCTGAGATGTTTGGAAGAAGTTCTTTGCGTGTGGTGTGAAGCGTATTGACGAGATCGCAACCATCATCAAAGACTTGGTGTGGATTGATATCTAGCGCTGCATTGATGTGCGCGTAGTAACCATCGCGGTCAACTGCGTTGCGAGCGAATACTGAGATGCCATATTCGTGAACAAGCGCTGCTGCTGTGTCGTCCTGTGTTGAAAGTGGGTTTGAAGCACAGAGTGCAATCTCCGCTCCGCCTGCTTTAAGAACGCGCATCAAGTTCGCGGTCTCAGTGGTGACGTGCATACAGGCTGCGATACGCACACCAGTAAATGGTTGTGACTTCTCGAAGCGTTCGCGGATCTGTGCAAGGACAGGCATGTTGCGTTCTGCCCATTCAATCTTCTTGCGGCCAGCTTCAGCAAGTGATGCATCTGCAATATCGTGCTTTGGAATAGTTGTGACAGGTGTCATTTAGATATATCTCCCTAGATAAACGGCTGTTTGTTCGCTTGACCTTCGGCGTAGGGCTCTACTGTGCTAGTCGGCTATGGGAATAGCCTACTGGTTAAGGGATTAATACGAGGATGTCGAGGTCCCCACGGATCGTGTTAAGTACATCATCTCGAACCTTATTCATGCGGGCTTCAGTTGAAGCCTCAACGTTGAGTCGAAGGAGCGGCTCAGTATTTGAGGCTCTGAGATTGAACCACCAATCGGCGTGGCTGATAGTCAGTCCATCGAGGTAATCGACTTCAACGCCATCTTTCTTGCCATAGATTTTTTCAATCTGATCCATAGCTGCCTTTGCGTCTTTAACAGTTGAATTGATTTCACCGCTTGAGTGATAACGATTAAATGTCTTGAGTAGCTCTGAGAGCGTTGATTTTGTTTCACCAAGAGCTGCAATCGCATGAAGCGCTGCCAACATTCCAGAATCTGCTCGCCAGAAATCACGGAAATAGAAGTGGCCGGAATGCTCACCACCAAATACTGCATTAGTTTCAGCCATCAACTTCTTAATGTAGGAATGCCCAACGCGAGAACGAATAGCTGTGCCGCCATTTTCTTCAACTACTTCTCTTACTGCTCTTGATGAGATTAAGTTATAGATAATTGATGCGCCTGGGTTCTTAGCAAGTTCGCGCGTTGCGATGAGAGCCGTCAGAGCAGAAGGGTTTACGAGCGCACCCTTTTCATCAACTAGGAAGCAGCGGTCGGCATCGCCATCAAAGGCCAGCCCGATATCAGCTTTATGTTTCTTCACCGCTTTCTGCAGATCAACTAAATTTGCTGGTTCGATGGGATTGGCTTCGTGATTTGGAAAAGTGCCATCGAGTTCAAAATAGAGTTCCACGACTTCTGCGTTTAGCCGCTCAAAGACTGCAGGGGCTGTGTATCCGCCCATTCCATTGCCGGCATCAATGACTATCTTCAAAGGTCGAATTGCTGAGACATCTACCAGCGTCAGTAAGTGATCCACATAGTCAGTCAACATTGATTGTTGCTTTTCAACTCCGACGTTACGCATCGCCATAGGTGCGCCATCTCGGACATAGCTTTCAATGACAACTAAACCTGACTCTTTGCCAATTGGCCGTGCACCGCTTAGGCAGAGCTTGATCCCGTTGTATTCAGCAGGATTGTGGCTAGCGGTAAACATTGCTCCCGGAAGGTTGAGTTTTCCGGAGGCGAAATACAACATATCGGTTGACGCTAAACCGATCCGGATGACATCTAAACCTTGTGAAGTAACTCCTGCTGCAAAAGCAGTTGCCAGCGTCGGTGACGATGGACGCATATCTTCACCGATTACTACGGTGCCTGGTTCACGCTCTTGTTCCAGAAAACGAGCAACTGCTACTCCCGTTGCAAAGGCAAAATCTGGGGTGAGCTCTTTATCGACAAGACCGCGAATATCGTAAGCCTTAAATATTGAAGAACTCATATAAGTATCGTAAAGAGAATTGGGAAGAAATGCGAAATTAGGAAGGAACTGCTCTTAAGTGTCCGCGGCGACCAACGCTGGAGTGAGCTACTTGAGCAACTTCTGACTGTGCAGGTTGAAGATGCGCCGAAGCCGCCTCGCGCACTGCATCTGCAATCGCCATGAGATCGTCATCGCTTGGCCCTGCGGCATCCGTTTCTGCAACATGGCGAATTACTTCCCAACCATTAGGAACAGTTAATCGAGCAGAGTGCTTATCGCAAAGATCATAAGAGTGTGGTTCGGCAAAAGTTGCAAGAGGTCCTAACACCGCCGTTGAATCGGCATAGATATAGGTAAGGGTCATGGTTGCGACGGCGCGGCAAGAGACGCGAGAGCAGACGCGACCATGACGAGACTGTGGAACCATGTAAATAGATTAGTGGTCTCAGTGTGAAAAGTTATGGATTGAGCACGCGAATATTTGATGCGGGGACTGAA
This sequence comes from Candidatus Nanopelagicaceae bacterium, assembly GCA_965267965.1. Taxonomy (GTDB): domain Bacteria; phylum Actinomycetota; class Actinomycetes; order Nanopelagicales; family Nanopelagicaceae; genus Planktophila. Next base: position 362,290 of record OZ254131.1, on the reverse strand, counting down.
GATTTGGTCAGTTGGCTACCAGGATTGAGTGGCAAGTAACCATAACCACTCTTTGATGCAATAAGCGCAGCTCCTGAAGTTCCCTTTGATATTCCAGTAAAGGCAACTGAGCGAACGGAATCTGGCACCTTAAATGTTGCAATATCTTCTTGCGCAATCTTGACTGACTTGCTCTTGCCATTAGTAAAGGTGAGCCCCAACGTAACTCGAACATCACGGCCAGTGAAGACCAAAATTGGGGCGAGCCCCGTCGTTGCCATCGTAAATTCAGTTAAATCCTCTGCTGCTGTACTCCAGACAAAGTCACGTTTGCCTTGAGCATTTGTCGGTGAGAAGACCGAACCTAGGATCGGCTGATCTGAAGAGATGTGGAGCGCGAACTTTCCGGCGGCCATTGTGATATCCATAGGAAGCTCAATCACCTTCTTATGAGCGATTACGCGATCAGTAATTCCTACTGGTGCAAAGGTTCCATCAGTGGATCTAATCTCTGCTGAAATTCGCGCATCAACATCGCCCGGTACAAGTAGTCGCAACGTGTGAGGCGTAGTTCCGCCACGCCCAACCTGTTGCGGAATTGCCGGAATTTGAAGCTTCGTTGTTGCTGCTTGCGTTGGGTTGATCAAGTCGCCACCAAGGGAGGTGAGTCCCTTACCGCGTTCATCGATAAGGAATCCGTTGATTCGGCCAGCACGTGGAAGAAGATAAATTGCAATCTTCTTCGAACCAGGCGCTAACGATGCTAAAGAGAGCGAGGTATAAGAGTTCGCTCTAATTGAAACTGTGCGTGGAGCTAATTCGCCATTTTCGGTGAAGACAGTTACTTCAACGAGCGCGCGCCCTAAACCACTATTGACGATATGGAGCGAACCTTTAGCGGTGATATCTGCTGAAGCGCCAATAAACCACTGAGACGCAGCAGGTGCGCTACACGCAATTGCACCCGCCCAGACACCCTTACGAACTTGCCACACAACTGGAGTTACTTTTCCGGATTCAATTACTGCAGATTGCGCAGCGACTGCATATCGCCTAAATCCGACCTCTGACGACTTCATCGAAGCGGTACCCGTCTTGCGAGCAAGGGTATTTGGTGACGTCAATGAGATAGCAGTGCTTAAACCGCTGGTATTTGGCGGACAGACAACCGCTGGATATGACTCATTAAAGCGGCTGGTAGAAACAGTGAAGTTCAAGACGTTACTCAGGAACATCACTGCGGTAACCGCAATGACAAGAATTAAAGTTCTTTGGTTTCTCATGCGATCTCCTTATCGGAAATCTCGGCTCTACGGCGGCCACCAGGTAGCGCTAGAACAACAAGAGTGACGAGAGCGATAATGAAGAATGAAATCCAAGCGCGGCGAGCACGGCCATCATGAATAATGGAGATCTCTCCAGCTTCAGTTACTTCAAATTTTGGTAGACCATTTGCATCCTCAACCTTGGCAAGGCGGTAACCATTTTGGGAGACCTGCCAGGCATCGCTGTAAGTTTCAGCAAGGGTAAGTGTTCCTGGGGCAGGTACAAATGTACGAACCCCCTTGGATTCAAGTACAAATTCACGGCCGGAGTAATTAGTGAACTTAATCCGTCCAGTGTCTTTAAGAACTTTCCAAACAATTCCAGCATCCGTTGCTGAAGTTCTGCTAAATCCACCTAAGCCATCAATCGTTTGAACGACATCTTGGCTCACAGGATTCTTCAAGAAGACATACTTAATGCCATAAATGGAGAGAATATTGCTCGAGGTAACTCCAGTGTTATCTACTAAACCTTCAATAGCGCGCGAAATGATTGCCGTATCTTTTGGTGCAATATCTGGTTCGCCTAAAGTTACTTCGCGGCCACGAGAGATGTAATACGAAAGCGTCTGTTCGCCCTTCTGTCGATAAGGGCGAATAACCACAGTCTTGGCACCTTTCTCAATTGCTAAGAAGGCAGGAAGAATCTCAGTTTGAGTTGTGCGAACCGGAGAATCAGATCCAGCTGTTGCTAGCCAGAATGTTGAAGTTGCTGTGTAGCCGGTGGTCAGTAGAAGCACCAAGGCGATAGAGATATGGCGGTAATTTATATGTGATTGCTCGAGACGAGATTTAATCTTGTCGAACATGATGACTGCCGCAGCGATTGCAAAGAGGGTTGCAACCGCCAGAAAAATCCCAGCACTTGCGCGAGTTGTAGAGGAAGATCCGTTTCCAGAGATAACGAGTGCGGAGACAAATGCACCGCTCAATAGGAAAACAACACCAGGCGTTGCAAACCTTCGCGCTGCTGTCGATGAGAAGTAAGTGACCATCAAAATAACAGTGATGGGGCTAATGCACCACCAAGGCAGCGACCCTGGTCCACCGGGATTGCCCATGATTGCCAGGTTTGGTCCTCCCCCGGCAACGGTAAATCCAATTTCGCTCATCAAAAGTTGTGGTCGCGCGAATATTGCAAAGGAGCCAGGAGCGCAGAGCAGCATTGGCGTAAATAACAAGGTGGCATAACGAGCAGCGCGTTGAAGGAAGAGCGCATCCCTAAAGTTCTTATTTGCAGCTAAGAAATCACGGGTAGCTGAATAAGCAACAATTCCTATCAGCACCAGAATCACTGATGGATTAAAGGCAAAAAGAATCCAGATAAGTAGCGTGATGGCGCTTAACCTTCGCACCGTCCACGTATGGATATCAGCCCAGTTCTTAAAGAGCGGCAAGGTAAACGGCAGCAGGATAAGAAAGAGCAGAAGCCCCAGACGCCCTGAATTAACTGCCGAAATCGCAACTGGAGAAAGCGCATAGAGCAGCGCAGCACCAGCAGCCAACCAACTATTTGTGGTGAAGCTCTTTACATAGCGGTGCGCTGAAAAGAGAAGGGCAAATGGTGCTAGCAGGAAGAAGAGCGAGATGAAGGCGGCAACATTTCCAAAGGTGATAAATGAAGCCACTCCGACAATCGGTACCCACACAGGTGTAGATAGCCCGCTTCCCATACCGATGTCATGCCAGCTTGCGATGTAGAGCTTAAAGAGATCTTGCGCGCTCTCTGGCGCCATCGCCAACGCACCACCCGAGATTGCTCCGAGGCGATGACGGCTCCATAACAAAGTGATGACTACTAGCGCCGATGCCATAGCAATAATCGGACGAGTAAAGAGAAGCAGCCAGGAACGTTGACTCGATGGGGTCAATAAATCTTCATCTTCGTTAATTTCTAAGGCGCTCGTGGCTACAGTCTCTTCGCGATCTGGGATGACGCGTTCACGAAGTGCATCAACGGCGCGCGCCAATGAGCTGCGAATCTGCTGAAAACGTGAAGGGATAAATGGTTTGACTGCAGCGCTTGAAATAAATTTATTTTTCTTTCGACTTCTTCTGGCGGCAATAAGTTCAGTAGGACGAATAATGAGAGTAAGAATTGCCAATATCTCATCGCTGGCATAACCAGGAAGTTTTGCAAAGAGATAACCCACCGAACGAAATAGCGCTCCGGCAAGAAGTTGCAATGACAACATCGGCAGAGCCCACATGCTCGCGTTAGCTAATAAGACATACGCAGCATTTCGACGATCAAGAAGTAGGGGTCTATGTAGGAGCGCTCCCTTTACATCGACGGTGCGACGCTCAGATGCTGCCGCTTGTGCGTGATAGGCGACGGCATCTGGAACAACAATCACAGAGTGGCCAGCTACACGTGCGCGCCATCCAAAATCAACATCGTCACGGAAGAGCTCTAGATTTTTATCAAAGCCACCCAGCTCTTCATATACATCGCGTCGAATGAGTGCACCCGCAGTGCTGACCGCTAAGACTTCATGAATTCCATCGCGCTGGCCTTGGTCGTACTCTGCTTGTTCAAGGCCAGTCCAGCGAGCGCCATTGGTAGCTAAGCTAATTCCGACTTCAAGTAGATGTGTTCTGTCGTGCCAGCCAAGTAGCTTCGGTCCAGCCATCGCAACATTGGGGCGTTCTGTGACTGCAACTAAGAGATTTTCAAGTGCATCTTTAGCAAGTGCGCAATCATCGTGCAGAACCCAGATCCATTCATTGAGTGGATCTGTTGTTGGTGGAAGCTGACCGACTGCAAAAGAGATTGCTTCACCGAAACCTATTTCGCGATCAAGTGAAATAGTTGGGATGCGCGCGCCTTTAAGTAACTTTGCCGATGCATCAACAGAACCGGTATCAACTGCAACTATGCGATCTGCGCTACGAGTCTGTGTTGCAAGAGAAGTCACAACCTCTGGCAACCACGTTGCTCCATCATGGACAACGAGAATCGCAGTAACGCGTTGCGTACTCATAAAGGAAACTTATCGCGTGGTGTGCGGATATAAATCGTGAGTTAAGCAGGACGTCGCTTGAGGCGACGACGCTCACGCTCAGAGAGTCCGCCCCAGATGCCAAAACGCTCATCATGAGCGAGGGCGTATTCGAGGCACTCTTGGCGAACCTCACATGAGAGACAGACGCGCTTGGCTTCACGTGTAGATCCACCCTTTTCAGGGAAGAAAGCTTCAGGGTCGGTCTGTGCGCAGAGTGAGCGCTCTTGCCAGGAGAGTTCTAGGTTCTCTCCGCTAGCGAGTTGAATAGTTGGTCCAGCAGTGGGGGCTGATGGCTTGCCAGTAGATGTTCCTTCTGGGCGGATTGGCATTCGCAAATCTCCTCAAGTCATAGGCGGCGATTTCTAATTAACCACGCGCTCTAGAAGAGAATTACACCCGTGTAATCCCTCGGAGTCAACCCCGAGGTAGACACTTTTGGGCTCATTTGGCGAAAAAGTGGGAAAAATTAGAGTGAAATCGGTAAATCAGCGCTCTTTGATAGATATCTCTCGAGAAAAACAGCGCCTGGAGCAACCTGCGCACCGTGTGCCAGAAAAGTTCTCGTCAAAGATGCTCCAGCCCCGATCGTGACGTCATCGCCAATGATGCAATCGTCGATGGTGGCTCCAGCCCCGATCTGGCAGCGAGCCCCTATTGAAGTTCCTCCCGTAATAGTGGCATCTGGGGCAATCACGCAATCTGCCATCGCGTGAAAATCGCCTACAACTAAATCGCGTGAACCTTTAAAGAGCGCAGCAGGAGTACCTACATCCAACCAATATGCCTGCTCGTGATAGCCAAAAATTGGGCGTTGCTCTGCAACGAGCGCAGGGAAAGTTTCGCGTTCCACGCTGACAACGGTGTCTAAAGGAATGCGGTCGATGACATCAGGAGAAAAGATGTAGCAGCCGGCGTTGATGAGATTGGTGACAGGATTTTCCATCTTCTCAAGAAATGCCGTCACTCGCCCATCGTTATCAATTGGTACACAACCAAAGGCGCGAGCATCATCGACTTTAATGAGGTGGAGCGTGACGTCGGCTTTGTGCTGCTGATGAAAAGCCAGTTGATCTGCAATTGAATGGCGACTGAGGACATCACCATTGAAAATCACGATTTCTTCATCGCGCCCAATTAGCTGTGCTGCATTGCGAATCGCCCCGCCTGTACCCAAAGGTTCTTTCTCAACAGCATAAAGAATCTTCATATCCCACTTGGATCCATCGCCAAAGTAAGGAGTGAAAACTTCTGCCAGATATGAAGTAGCCAAAACCAAGGTATGTATTCCAGCTCTCTTTGCAGCGAGAATCTGATGCTCGGTCACTGGAAGGCCAGCTACTGGCAACATCGGTTTTGGAGATTCATTAGTTAAAGGCTTGAGGCGCGTGCCAAAACCTCCAACGAGCAAGATGCCAACGGCCATTTATCCGCGCACCTTTGCATGAAGTCGAGCTGCAGCGCATTTAATCTGGTCATCTGTTGCAGTCATCGCAATGCGAATATGTTGTGCGCCGGCATCGCCGTAGAAGACACCGGGGGTTGCCAAGATTCCTAATTCGGCCAGCCAAGCAACTGAATCCCAAGAGCTTTCGTGGCGAGTAGCCCAGATATAAAGGCCTGCTACAGAATCTTCAATAGTGAAGCCAGCAGCTTCTAACGCCGGGCGCAGAACGCTACGGCGTGCGTTGTATCTGCTGCGCTGTTCTGCCACATGTGAGCTATCGGAGAGAGCTGCCACCATCGCGCGCTGTACCGGCAAAGGCACAATCATTCCGGCGTGCTTGCGCACTTCCAAAATGCGCGCGATCAGCACCGGGTCGCCGATAACGAAGGCGGCGCGATAGCCCGCCATAGAAGAGCGCTTAGAAAGCGAATGAACAGCCAAGATATTGCGATTGTCGCCATCGGTGTGTTTCAAGATTGATGTGGGCGCAGCGCTATCGCCAAATTCGAAATAGCACTCATCCGAAACTACTAAAGAGTCATTTGTGCGCGCCCAGGCAATTGCAGCGCGCAGTTCGCTCTCTGAATGGACGCGACCAGTCGGATTTGATGGTGAGTTGACCCATGCCATGTCAGCGCTCTGCCACGTTGAGGCATCAAGCTCTACCGCTGAAGCTTCTGCTTGGGCAAGGAGTGCGCCCACTAAGTAAGTCGGGTAGGCAACTTTTGGATAGAGAACGCTTTGTGCTTCAACAAGAGTTGGTAGCCACGCCACAAATTCTTTAGAACCGATGAGAGGAAGAACTCCAAAATCTCCAGTTGCACCAAGTTGCGTACGCGCCCACTTTTCGATTGCTTCACGTAGCTCTGGAGTTCCGGCTGTGACGGGATACCCCGGAGAATTTGCTGCTTCTTGTAGAGCTATCTGAATTATTTGTGGAGTTGCATCTACAGGAGTGCCAACCGATAAATCGATTGCACCCTCTGGATGCGAGCGCGCAATCACTCCATAAGGAGCGAGCGCATCCCAAGGAAAATCAGGAAGTTTTTGGCGCAAGAGCAGTTACATCTGCATGATCGGAGTTAGTTTCTCCGACCTTTGATGCTCCTCCAGGTGAACCGAGCTCTATGAAAAATTCAGTATTGATCTTCTTATAGTTCTGCCACTGGCCAGGGACATCATCTTCGTAATAGATAGCTTCAACTGGGCAGACCGGTTCGCAGGCTCCGCAATCGACGCACTCGTCAGGCTGGATATAGAGCATTCGAGAGCCGTCGTAGATGCAATCCACCGGACATTCCTCGCGGCAGGACTTATCTTTCACATCAACGCATGGTTCGGCAATCACATATGTCACGAAGAATCCTCCAGTTGGCTTTCCTTAACAGATGGCGGTAATTCTAACCCTGCGGGGCGAGCATTGCACGATTAGTGTTATCACGTGAACGATTTTCGTGGCGAAGTGGCCAAGGCCCTTGGTAAACGAGCCACCTTGCGCCTGCGAGATAGCGATGGAGGCTTCCGGGATATTGTCGGAGTTTTACAGAGTGAGACAGAGCTAATCAATCGTCGCGGAGAACTCATCACCTTCAACCCAGACGATATTGCGGTCATGAGGGTAATTCCTGTCTTTAACCGCCGCGATATCTCGCATGGACGTTTATCTATTTACGACACCATGAGTCGATCCGTGAAGGAGATTACTCAGACCGATGGATTAGTCACTATGTACTGCTGCGGACCTACCGTCTATCGCGATGCGCATGTTGGCAATCTGCGCACCTTTCTTCTTGCCGATCTGATTGCTCGCACCATTGTTCTGACAGGGCTCGAAGTCCACTTGATTCAGAACATCACTGACGTCGGGCATTTGGCCGATGATTTTCAGGAAGCTGGTGCAGAAGGCGACAAGATGTTAGCTGAATCTAAACGCACAAATACTGACCCATTTGAAATTGCGCGACGATACGAAGATAGGTTCCATCAAGATTTAGCACGTCTCAATGTTATTCCTGCAGATTTCTATCCGAAAGCTTCTGAAAATATGGTCGAGATGATTGCGGCAATTGAAGTGCTGATCGCCAATAAAAGCGCTTATGTTGGAAGCGACGGCTCGGTTTACTTTGATGCAGCATCGTGTTCAAGCTACGGAGCAATTAGTGGAAACAAATTAGATTCACTCAAGCCCGGCCATCGCTACGAATACACCGATGAAGGCGGAAAGAGATTCCACGCAGATTGGGCGCTCTGGAAAGTTGCTGGCGGTCGCACTCAAATGATTTGGGACTCCCCTTGGGGTCCAGGATTTCCTGGTTGGCATATCGAATGCAGCGTCATGTCAATTAATCTCTTGAAAGCTCACGTCAATGTCCATGTTGGAGGAATCGATCTGCGCTTTCCTCACCATGAAAATGAGCGCGCCCAATCTAATGCGCTGACTGCGCAAGAGACTGTCGATTCCTGGGTTCATGGAGAACATCTCCTCTTTGAGGGACGGAAGATGTCTAAGAGCGCAGGTAATGTCGTACTTCTCCAGGATGTAATCGACCGTGGCCTTGATCCACTTGCGCTTCGATTCTCGCTCCTTGAAAACCGTTACCGGTCACAGATGGATTTAAGTTGGGCATCTCTGGAAGCTGCGAATTCAACTCTACGTCGCTGGCGCGCAGCTATGGCTGAATGGGGAGTGTCCGATGACGCTAAATTTGACCAAGAAGTCATGGATGCACTGACTAGCGATCTTGATACACCTCGTGCAATGCAACGCCTTCGCACAGTTGAAAAGGATTCAACTATCGGCGCACTGGATAAGCGCGCAATCTTTACATTTGCAGATCAAGTCTTGGGGCTAGGCCTAGCCAGAACTGTGGCACAGAAGCCTCTGACTCCAGAGATTGAATCTCTTCTTGCGCAACGTGCACAAGCTCGTGCAGATAAGGATTGGTCTGCGAGTGATTCATTACGTGCGCAGCTAGAAGATGCAGGTTTAGAGATCAAAGATGGTGCGGGCGGGCAAAGTTGGAGTTGGAAATAAACTAAAGCTTACGAAAGAGCGCAGCAACGCCAGCGAAGAATCCCAGCGTCAGAAGCGCACTTCCCGCGTTATCGCCTTGAATCAAGAGTTCTTGGCCTGCGCCAAATGATCCAGCGCGAGCAATGACAATAAACCAAGCAGCGAGTGCGTAGATGCGATAGCGGCGTTTGCCACAGTAACGACCAACCCACCAGATCATGACGTAGGTTGTAAAGATACCGAGAGCAACGCCGAATGGGGGAAGAGTTTGGTGAATCAACGTCGCACCGAGCGCAGTTGCGGCACCAAGTGCAATCGCATAAAGAAATTTCACAGCGAGATTCCAGCAAAGAGATCGGTCTCGTAGCCCTTTTCATTGAGTGGCGCGCTCTTCTCGCCCTTAACCAGCGTGTAGTACTCATTACCCCACACTTGTAATCCGACATTATTTGAAAGCGCAAAGAAAGGTCCATCAACTGCAATCTGTGTGGCGTGCGCCTTCATGGCGTTCATCTTCTTTTCAACGTAAGCGTTGCCATCAATAAGTGCGTGGACAAAAGAATCATCTTTGGCAAAGGGAAGATCTTCGGCTTTCTCTGCTCCCCAGAAATCAGAGTCGATACCTTTCATGGCATCAATACCTTCTTGGATTACCGAAACGGGCATAACGTTCCAATAAATCTTTGGGATATCCCACTTTGACTTTTCTGCCGCACGCATCGCCACTCGGTGAGCTTGGATGTGGTCTGGATGGCCATAGCCGCCAAATTCGTCATAGGTAATCAGAACGTGTGGCTTCACTTCTTCAATGACGTGGACAAGTAAATCTGCAGCTTCTTCTAGCTCTGCTTGCCAGAAAACATCTGGTCGGTTATTCGGTTCGGTGCCCATCATTCCGCTATCTCGATAGAGCTTGTTGCCAGCTCCGAGGAAGCGATGATCGGTAATTCCTAACTCTTTCATAGCAAGTGCGAGTTCAGTAACGCGATGAGCGCCTAATCCATCGGTAGCGCTTGCAGCTAAATGAGAAAGCTCTGGAACTAGAACTTCTCCTTCTTCACCTCGCGTGCAGGTAACCAGAGTTACTGATGCTCCAAGAGCTGCATAGAGAGCCATGGTTGCACCGTTGTTGATGGTCTCATCATCAGGATGAGCATGAACTAAGAGAGCGCGGAAGCCTTGATAACTATCGCGCATTAATACACCGGAAGCGATGTATCAATCTGCTTAGCCCAGGCAACTACTCCACCAGATACATGTGAGGCGTCAGCAAAACCTGCGGACTTAAGAATTGCCAAGCACTCAGCTGATCTCACGCCGCTCTTACAGTGCAAGATGATTGGCTTATCTTGCGGCAAGGTAGCAAGCACTGAGCCATCGATAAAGCCCTGCTTAGGAATCAGGTGCGATGTTGGAATTCGAACAATGTCGAATTCGCTTGGTTCGCGCACATCAATCAGGTAATAATCTTCATGCGCATCAATCTTCGACTTCAGCTCTTGCACTGTAATGGTTGAGCCCGTACTCGCCTCAGCGGCTGCCTCAGAGAGAACTCCGCAGAATGCTTCGTAATCAGGTAAGAGCGCTGTCTGGCGAGGGTTCGAGCTACACAAAGGACAGTTAGGATCTTTACGAACCTTGATTTTGCGGAATGTCATGTCCAGCGCGTCATAGACCATGAGTGAACCAATGAGAGGTTCGCCAACGCCCGTGAGCACTTTAATCGCCTCGGTTGTTTGAATTGATCCGATAGTTGCACAGAGAACTCCGAGCACTCCACCTTCGGCGCAACTTGGCACCATTCCGGGAGGTGGTGGTTCTGGATACAAGCAACGGTAACAAGGGCCGTACTCTGCCCAGAAGACGCTAGCTTGGCCATCAAAGCGATAGATAGAGCCCCACACATATGGCTTCTTAAGAAGCACACAGGCATCGTTTACTAAATAACGTGTTGCAAAGTTATCCGTTCCATCGACGATAATGTCATATTGAGAAAAGATCTCCATAACATTTGAATTATCAAGACGTGTTTCGTGCAAAATAACATTTACAAAAGGATTGATTTCAGCAATCTTCTCTTTAGCACTTAGCGCTTTGCTCTTTCCGATATCGGATTGACCATGAATGATCTGGCGTTGCAAATTAGATTCATCAACGGTATCGAATTCAACAATTCCCAAAGTGCCGATACCTGCAGCGGCTAAATACATAAGAGCGGGAGAACCCAAGCCACCAGCACCAACGCAGAGGACCTTCGCATTCATCATGCGCTGTTGCCCTGCCATCGCCACATCAGGGATGATCAGATGGCGGCTGTATCGGCGGACTTCATCGACAGATAGAGCAGGGCCTGGTGCAACAAGCGGAGGGGTCTTCATGGAGCCAATTCTGCCGTACAGTGCCAATCGAAGCGAATTCTTATACGATGCGCACAATGACTACAGATTCAGTTTCTGCAAACAGTTCGCGAACAGATAAGTCTCGACTCCCTCGCGATGAGCGCCGCGCAATACTTTTATCGGCAGCCCTTGAAGTCTTTACAGCGGCTGGATATCACTCGGCAGCTATGGATGAGATTGCAGATCGCGCGAATGTCAGCAAGCCAGTTCTCTATCAACACTTTCCTTCAAAGTTAGATCTCTACCTGGCGGTCTTGGATCTGCATATCGATTCACTTGTCTTCGAAATCCAAAAAGCAATCTCTTCAACACCAGATAACGAACAACGCGTTCACGTCACAATCGAGGCGTACTTCAACTTTATTGAAAATGAAGGCGAAGCATTTAGATTGCTCTTCGAAAGTGATATGAGCGTTGAACCACAAGTGCGTGAACGCCTCAATCGCATGACATATGACTGCGCCGCAGCTGTCAGCGGAGTGATTTCAAATGACACCGGCCTTCCAAAAGAGGCGGCAATGATGCTTGGTGTGGGATTGATTGGATATGTCCAAGTCACAGCACGTCACTGGCTTGAGCGTGATAGCAAGCTATCTCGTCAACAAGCGATGGAACTTGTCGAGAACCTCATGTGGCGAGGCATATCTGGATTTCCCCGTACAGACTCATAGCGAATAAGATAGGCACATGAGTTCTAAGAAAAGTGAAAAGGCGTCAAAAGTTCGCATCTCGATTACAAATGTAGGAAGCGAACTAAATTTTGATTGCCCTTCTACTCCGGCTGAAATCAAAGCGGCAGTTGCTGCTGCTCTCTCAGCGCAGACTCCCCTCACTCTTCAAGATGTTCAGGGACACGAAATCATCGTCCCTGCAGACAAGATTGGTTATGTCGAAATCGGCGAGCCAACTGAACGTCGCGTCGGTTTCGGCGTTGTGTAAGTGGCTCTGACATTCGCAGATCTTCCTCTTCGTAAGGAAACTATCGCCGCTCTCAACGAGCATGGATTTACTTCGCCCTTTCCTATCCAAGAGCAGGTCATGCCTATCGCGCTAGCCGATGGCGATGTCATTGGTCAGGCAAAGACTGGAACTGGAAAGACTCTGGCATTTGGTATCCCTGTTATTGAGCGAGTAATCGCACCTAATGACGCTGATTGGAAAGATCTCGCCAACCAAGGCGATCCGCAAGTTCTTATCGTTGTTCCAACTCGCGAGCTTTGCGTTCAGGTAACGAAAGATATTGAGGAGCTCTCCTTTAATCGCGGCATTCGCACACTTGCTGTCTACGGTGGACGTGCATTTGAACCACAGATTGAAGCGCTGCAAGCCGGTGTAGAAATTGTTGTCGGAACTCCTGGGCGACTTTTGGACCTTTATCGCCAGGGGCAACTCCGCTTAAAGAATGTCTCGCGAGTAGTTCTCGATGAAGCTGATGAAATGCTCGATCTCGGCTTCTTGCCTGATGTGGAGAAGATTTTTACGAGTACTCCTGCTCGTCAACAGACAATGCTTTTTTCTGCCACGATGCCTGGCGACATTATTGCGCTAGCGCGCCGCTTCATGAACCAACCAGTTCATATCCGCACACAAGATAATGAAGATGAAGGCGCAGTTGTATCGCGTATCGAACAACATGTAGTTCGTGCTCATGCGATGGACAAGATTGAAATGTTGGCAAGAATTCTGCAAGCAGATGGCCGTGGACCAACAATTGTCTTCTGCCGCACCAAGCGCACAGCTCAGAAAACTTCTGATGACTTAGCCGAGCGCGGATTTAGAGCCGCAACTATCCACGGTGATCTTGGCCAATCTGCTCGCGAAAAGGCGCTCAATGATTTCAAGGCCGGTAAATCTGATGTGCTGATCGCAACTGATGTTGCAGCGCGCGGAATTGATATCGATGGCATTACCCACGTCATCAATTATCAGTGCCCAGAAGATGAGAAGACCTACGTTCACCGCATCGGACGTACTGCCCGCGCTGGCGCTCACGGTATTGCCGTCACATTTGTTGATTGGGATGAACTTGCTCGCTGGAAGATGATTGATACAGCCTTGTCTCTAGGTCTTCCTGAGCCGCTCGAGACATACTCTTCCTCTGAGCATCTTTACGAAATGCTCAATATTCCTGCCGGTTCAACTGGGCGTATTGTTAAAGCTAAGCCAGCTGCTGCGGCTCCAAAGGTTGCTAAGCCAGCTGCTGCAAAGCAAGAGAGCGCTCCTCGCGTGAAGCGAGAGCGCACACGTACTAAACGAATCTCTAGCTAGCGGCGAAAGCCTTAATTGCGTTGGCAAGCATCTGCACCGCGATCGCAGCCAGAAGTAGACCAGCAATGCTGGCAAGGAGAGTTACACCGGATTCTTTAATCAGCCCAACAATCTTCGTTGAGGCCATCAAGACTGTTCCGATAATGAGATGCACTGCAATGATTGCAAGAGCCAAGCCAAGAATTTGAGAATTGGTATCTGCCTGCTGCACATAAATCATCGTCGCCACAATTGCGCCAGGACCTGCAAGCAGTGGAGTTCCTAGTGGAACCATTCCAATATTGTCGCTCTTCTGTTCTGCTCCACCTTTGGATGTTCCTGTAAGCAGCTGAAGTGCAACGTAGAGAAGAAGTAAGCCACCTGCTGCCTGCAACGCTTCAATGGATACGTGCATGTAATCAAGGATCAACTGGCCAAAAATGGCAAAGCTGGCAATAACAAAGAGTGAAACTCCTGCTGCCTGCCAGGCGAGGCGCACGCGTTCGCGCGGAGTCTTATCTTTGACAAGCCCGAGAAAAATCGGGGTGGCACCTGGTGGATCCATAATCACAAAGAGAGTGACAAATGCTTGGGCCGCAAAAGTGAGTGCATCTGTTGAATTCATATCTTTACTACCCTCCGTGCATTTGCGCGCGCTTCTAAGGCTTCCCATTGTGCAGGATGAGTAGTGTTTTCTGCCATTGCATTAAGTTTTCCGGTTCCGTGATAGTCGCTTGCACCTGTAGTGACGAGATGTAACTCACGTGCGATTTCAGTGAGCACTTGCTGCTCTGCTGCGTTCTGATCGCGATGGAGAACTTCTATTCCATCAAGCCCGGCAATAACCAAATCCTGAAAAGTATCTGCTGTCAGAATCTGGCCACGGCGAGATGCAAATGGGTGCGCAATAACAGCAACTCCCCCAGCTTTCTTGATAGTTGCAATGGCATCAGCCGGAGTAGGCGCTGCATGGGTGACGTAATACTTAGATTCGTTGTGAAGTAAATCAGCGAAGGCTTCATCGCGCGTTGCCACTATCTTCTTCGCTACCAGGGCATCAGCTAGATGTGGGCGCCCAATCGTTGCCTGATCTGGGGCTGCTTGATAAACATCCTCAAGCGAGATATCAAAGCCATCAGCCTGTAGGAGCGCCACCATCTTGCGCATTCTCGGAAGTCGAGTGTCACGAGAATCAGAGAGCATCTGTTGCATCGGTACATCTGCGCCATCAAAGAGCAACCCCAACATATGCACGCTAATTCCATCAGTGGTCAGGCAAGAAACTTCTGCGCCAAGAACCAATTGAATCTGAGGTTGAATGGCGGTGGTTGCCTCTACCCATCCAGCAGTTGAATCATGATCTGTGATTCCAAGGATTGTGACGCCAGTTGCTAAAGCTTTCTTAACCAGAGCGAAGGGTGAGTCGGTACCGTCACTTGCAGTGGTGTGGGTATGTAGGTCAATCATTCAACGGTCATCACATTCTCTGTCTTAGTGCGAGTAACGAAGAAGATACAGCCAATAAGAATCAAAAGCACACCTAAGTAGATACTTGGTGAAGGTTGCTTGCCAACTCCGAATATAGATGCCAAGAACGCTGCAATAGGAACTTCGAAAAACACGATAAGTGAGACGACGGCTGGTGAGACTCGCTTCAAGGTAATGTTAAACATGGTGTGGCCAAGAAGCTGAGCCCCGATGATCAACCCCAGCAAAATGATCCACTCTCTTGTTGAGAATGAGAAGAGCTCGTAACCCGCAATCAAGGTAATTGGAAGAGCTGTGAGCGCACAGGTCAGATAACAGATTGATGTATAGGAAGTTGTCTGTAAAGACTTTTGTGCATGCGAGCCAATCAACATATAGGCAGCGGCGAGTGCGCCAGAAGCAAGAGCCGCAAGATCGCCCAGAAACGAACGTCGGTCTAACTGAATATCAATGCCAGTTACTACAAGAACTCCCATGAAGCTAACGAACATACCTAGCCAAGCTTTATTTGGAATAAATCCACCTCTAAATCTGAGGAAGAGCGCTGCAAAGATCGGTTGGAGCGCCGCAATTGCAGTCCCTGCAGCAACGCTCGTCATTCTCATCGCTAAGAAGAAGCCCATGAAATGAAAGGCGAGAAAAATTCCTGCCAACACTGCCCATTTCGCACCAGTGCGATCAACTTTGTGGCGAAGCGCAAATGGCAAGGTGATTAGCGAGCCACCTAGATTTCGCCAGAAAATCAAAGTTGGTACCGGCATTGCACTAAGGGCAATCAGTGGACCTGATGAGCCCACGCCGAAAATTCCAATGATCAAGCGAATCAGGTCAGGCCGCGCAGGTAGAGCAGTGTGGTTATGCACTGATTCATTACGCGGGGCTACGGACATTAGGCAAACCTAGCCGATGGTGCACGCGTTACTCTTATCCCATGAGCGGAAATAACATCAATCGCATATTTCTCGCCCGTCTTGCAGGTACAGCGGTCTTTGACCCTAATGGGGATCCAGTTGGCAAGGTGCGCGATGCTGTCGCGACCCTGCGTTCTAATAATCAGCCTCCCCGAATTCTCGGTTTAGTCGTTGAAGTTCCACTGCGTCGTCGCGTCTTCGTTCCAATCACACGTGTGACATCCATCGAATCAGGTGCGGTTGTGATTACAGGCCTTCTCAATATGCGACGTTTTGAAACTCGCGCTGGTGAAATGTTGGTACTTGGCGATTTACTCGATCGCTCAGTGGCGCTCGTTGAAGATGGTGAGCAAGTTCTTGTCGAAGATATGGCGATGGAACAGAACCGCACCGGCGACTGGCTGATTAGCCGCGTTCATATTATGCGCAAGGGTCGTGGGCTGCGACGCAAAGGTGCAACATCAACTGTTGCCTGGGAAGAAGTCACCGGCTTTGCTCAGCACGAAACCAATCAGGGCGTTTCAAATTTGCTTTCAACTATCGGCAACTTACGAGCCGCAGATTTAGCAGCTGTTATCCAAGATCTTGCCCCGAAGCGTCGAGTTGAAGTAGCTCGTGCGCTAGATGATGAGCGACTTGCAGATGTACTTGAAGAGATGGATGAGTCAGAGCGCGTTGCCCTCCTTGCCGAACTTGAAGGTGAGCGCGCAGCAGATGTTCTAGAAGAGATGGACCCTGATGACGCAGCTGACTTACTCCGTGAAATTGGCGAAGAGCGAGCACAAGAGCTGATTGAACTCATGGATCCTGAAGATGCTGAAGATGTTCTTCGTTTGATGACTTACGAAGATTATTCTGCTGGTGGAATGATGACAACCGAACCAATCGTGATGTCAGCTGATTACACAGTTGCAGATGCATTGGCTGCGGTACGCCAGAGTGAGAAATCACCAGCCTTAGCCTCACAGGTCTTCATTACTCGCCAGCCACTTGAAACGCCTACTGGGCGATTTATAGGAATGGTCCACTACCAGCGCTTATTGCGTGAACCACCATCGACTTTGCTTGGATCAATTGTCGATACCAATACCAAGGGCGTTAATCCCGACGCATCGCTGCATGCAGTTTCGTCATACTTAGCTAGCTATAACTTGCTCTCACTGCCTGTTATAGATGCCAATGATCGCCTGCTCGGCGCCGTAACGGTTGACGATGTGCTCGATCACTTGTTGCCTGAAAACTGGCGACATGACCACAGAGATTCGTCGGCTCACACAGCTGCAACTTCTGCAGCGCTCGAGAGCATCGATACTGATTTTGCGAAGGAGGTCTAAAGATGGCTCGTAGCTATCGCCTAGACACACCTAGAGAAACTCGCCGCTCACTTCGCGGCAATATCGATCCAGAGACTTTTGGTCGCCTCTCTGAACGTTTTGCACGTGCTTTGGGAACGGCGCGCTTTCTTGTCTACATGAGCGCTTTTGTATCAAGTTGGGTTCTTTGGAACTCTTTGGGCCCTGAAAGTCTGAGATTTGATGAGTTTCCATTTATTTTCTTAACGCTCATTCTTTCACTTCAAGCTTCATATGCAGCGCCACTAATTCTCTTGGCACAAAATCGCCAGGCAGACCGTGATCGCATCGCACTCAATGAAGATCGCGCACAGAACGCGCGTAGCATCGCAGATACTGAGTATCTGACTCGCGAACTAGCGAGCTTACGAATTGCACTCGGGGAAGTGGCAACACGCGATTACCTGCGAAATGAACTCGGCGATATCGCCAAAGAGATTATCGAAGAGCTACGCAAGCCCGAGTCGGACACCAAGTAAAGATTTTTCGCGCACAATCAATTTGGCAATGATTTCATCGATTGCTTGAGCACTTGGACTATCTGGTGCAGAGATAACAACGGGAGCCCCTGCATCTCCACCTTCTCGTAAATCTGGGCTAAATGGAATCTTGCCTAGAAGAGGAACATCTCCCCCGATCAATTGTGAAAGTCGTTTAGATGTCTCTTCACCGCCGCCTTCACCAAAGAGTGAAGTGAGTTCTCCGCATTTACTGCATGGATAAGCCGACATATTCTCAATCACACCGATAACTCTCTGGTGAATCTGGTGAGCAATTCTGCCAGCGCGTTCTGCAACTTCGGCTGCTGCAATCTGCGGCGTTGTCACAACCACAATTTCAGATGATGGCACTAGCTGGCCCAGCGAAATAGCCAAATCGCCCGTGCCAGGTGGCAGATCGATATAGAGAAGATCTAAATCTCCCCAGTAGGCATCAGAGAGAAGTTGCTCAAGAACGCGGTGAAGTAATGGCCCGCGGTAAGCGATGGCATCGCTGCGCTCAGGCTTAAACATCTCCATCGAAACAACTTTGACTCCATATGATTCAAGTGGAATAAACATCTGATCGATTGCTGTAGGTCGCTGGCCAATCAACCCCATGAGTCGAGGAATTGAATGTCCATAAACATCTGCATCCAAGATACCAACGCGAAGGCCGCGCTGAGCTGAAGCCACAGCCAAGTTGGCGGTAAGTGATGACTTTCCAACGCCACCTTTGCCTGATGCAACGCCGATAACTCGAGTGAGTGAATCTTTCTGGGCAAATGAGATAAAACTTTCACGGCCATTGCGGAGCAACTTCTTAATATCTGCACGCTGCTCTTCATCCATGACGCCAAATGTGATTTCTGCGCGAGCAATGCCGTCAACAGCTGTCACTGCTGCCTCGATATCGCGCGTTAAGCGATCGCGCATCGGACAGCCTGAGATGGTGAGCAAAATTTCGAGTTCCGCAACATCACCATTGATATTTACAGACTTGACCATCCCAAGTTCAGGAAGTGCGCGGTGAAGTTCAGGATCTTGCACGGTGGCAAGAGCTGCGTTGACTAAATCAAGTGTTGTCATAGCAAATCTGGATCAATTGAGTATGCAAAGCTGGAAGGATATTTTTTAGATTTTGGGGCATCATCATCTAGGACGTTGCCAATCTGCTTCTTAATGAAGTTCTTTGGGTTGAGATCGGTGGCATCAAGATCTTCAAAGCCTGGTCCCAAGTTGGCCTTGAGCTCAGTGGTTGCATTGGATGCAAAATCACGCGCCTTCTTCACAAATTTAGCGGCATCAACTGCAAGGCGAGGAAGGCGTTCAGGGCCAACGAGCACCATGGCAAGGATTGCTAACCCAATGAGTTCGCCTGCACCAAAATCGAAGAACATAGTGGCTCTACCTTACTCGGCTATTTCGATGCCGACAGTGTCAGAGTTACCGTCTTGCTCGTACCGCCACGTTTATACGTGACCTCAATTTTCTCACCAACGTTATGGGATCGAATAGCGACAATAAGCTCTTCTGAAGATGTGATTGCTCGACCATCGATTTCAGTGATGATGTCACCAGCCTTTAAGCCCGCCTTTGCCGCAGCCCCGCCTGGGACGATGGAAACACCAGTCTTGGCAATCATCGCTCCATCACCTGAGTAATTCATATCAACCGAGATACCCATAACCGGATACGTTGCCTTGCCGTTCTTGATTAGTTGATCTGCGGTCTTGCGCGCTTGATTGATGGGAATCGCAAAACCAAGTCCAATGGAACCTGTCTGGCCGCTAAATGATGTTCCAAGGGATGCAATCGCTGAGTTGATTCCAATGACTGCTCCTGTTGAATTAACAAGCGGTCCTCCTGAATTTCCAGGATTAATGGCTGCATCAGTTTGAAGCGCGTTGATAAAGGCGCTCTCTGCATCGTCTTCTCCTGCAGTTACGGCGCGATCTTTAGCGCTAATGATTCCTAAAGTTACTGTGCCTGATAAGCCAAGTGGTGAACCAATTGCAATGACAGAGTCGCCAACTGCAACCTGATCGCTATCGCCAAATTGAAGTGCCTTTAAATTGGGAGCCACGATCTTTATGACTGCCAAATCGTAAGAACTATCGCGCCCAACTACTTTGGCGTCATATGAGAATCCATCATTGAGGCGAACGCGAATATCTCCACCGCTCATAGCTGATGAGGCAATTACATGGTTATTGGTCAAAATGTAACCCGTGCTATCGATGATGAATCCTGAACCGGTTGAACCACCTCTGCCAGATTGAGCCTCTATCGAGACCACTGATGGCAGAACTCTCTGCGCAATCTCCGCAACTGATCCAGCTGGTCTTTCGATAGCTGAAGTTGTCTTAACTAAATTAACTGAGCGGCCAAAGAGTGAACCTGAAGATGATGCGCCAAATGCCCCACCCACAACTCCGACGACAAGTGCAATCAAAATTGCTGTACGCAGCGAAATGGAACGGCCTAAACCGCTCTGGCTCGGAGCAACCCACCAAGGGCCATCGCTGCGGTGGCCTCTCTCATTCCAATTACTCATCTGGCTTTAGCGTTCTTTCTCTAGAGTTTTGTAGCGATTAATAGACCATCGCCGGTTGTCACAAGAACGCTCATCCAAGATTCTGAATCCGCCTTGATCGCTTTACCTGCTTCACGTAGCGCAATTGTCTTTGGATCTCTCTGCGCTGGATCTGGCACCTTCGCACCACCAAAGAAGTTATCGATGACAAAAACGCCACCACTTCGTAGAACACGATGAGCTTCAGAGATTGCAAAATTTAGGTCTTCTGGGTTGTGGCGGAAGACAACTAAGTCATAGGCACGATCGGCCAGCTTGGTCATTACATCCATCACTGAATTGGTAATCAGACGAAAACGTGCAGCTGCAATATCTGCCTCAGCAAATGCGAGCTTTGCGATGCTGGAATGTTCCATCTCATCATCAATTGATGTCAGCGTTCCGCTTTTGATCATGCCCTCGAGGAGCCAGAGTGAGCCAACGCCTGATCCGGTTCCAATTTCAACAACAGACTGTGCGCTTAAGAGTTGTGCGAGATGCCTGAGATATGCGCCAGTTCCAGGTGATACATCGTGTGTTCCGATTTCAACTCCACGGGCACGTGCGGCGGTCTTTACAGAATCTTCAGCAATAAAGCTCTCGGCATAGTCGTGCGGGTTGATGTTCACGAGAGAGACACTATCCAATCGAGCAGGAAGCGCACGCCGAAACCTGTGCCGCCTTTCACATTTTCACCAGAGTCAGACTCACTACGAGCTGGACCTGCAATATCAAGGTGTACCCAACGCGCATCTCCAACAAAGTGCTCGAGATACAGAGCTGCAGTAACTGAACCTGCTGAATAGTCACCCTTATCTGCTGCATGATTGAGATCTGCCACATCGCTATCTAGTGAATCTCTGTAGTCATCTACTAAAGGCATATGCCAGACGCGTTCGCCGCTCTGTTCACCGATTGCGACTAATTCACGCGCTAACTTTTCATCGCGTGTATACATCGCCGCATACTGTCGACCTAAACCTAAGGTGGCCGACCCTGTCAGGGTTGCAATATCAATTAAATAATCTGGATCAAGATTTTCAAGGGCATAACCCAAGCCATCGGCAAGAACTAAGCGACCTTCTGCATCGGTATTGATGATTTCGACAGTGGTTCCGTCATATTGAGTAATCACATCAGATGGACGCTGTGCTGTTCCAGACAGTGCATTCTCTGCACACATCAGTAGCGCAGTCACCTTTACTTTCGGCTGTAAATCAGGAAGCGCACTGAGCGTTGCAAGAGCTGCAGCAGCTCCGGCCATATCACTCTTCATCGCGGTCATGAATTCATAAGGACGCTTCAGTGAGACGCCACCAGTATCAAATGTGATGCCTTTACCGACGATAACAACGTGTGGCAATGCCGCAGCTAACTTTGCTTTACCTCGCGGGACGTATGTAATCTCGATAAAGCGAGGTCCAGGTTTAGGAGATGAATTTCCGACAGCGCGCAGACCGCCAAATTTTGCAAGCTCTTTGCCAGCAAGAATACGAATCGAGAGCTCTGATTGATTAGCAATTGTCTGCGCCTCTTGCGCCATCCAGAGTGGGTTCTTGATATTTGAAGGAGTAAGAATCAAATCACGAGCCGTATACAGTGCGCGCGCAATCGTGAGTGCGACGCTCACAGGCGCTGCATCTTTAGAAGCGATTAAAAATTGTGGGATCTCGGGAGTCTTTCCTGTCTTTAAGCTCCACTGGTATGCACCCAAGGTCAATGAAACTCCGTGGGCTTTAATTTCGGCCGCGCTCTGCGCACAGAGCGAGACGAGCGAGAGAGCTTTGCCGCGAACTTTCTTGCCCAGGACAGCACCTGCCGTACGCAATGAAGCTAAGGAGTTATCGCCGACGCCAACGAGATAGATGCGATCGACTTCAGCATCTTCGTGAGCTACTGGGATTTCAAAGAGCTCCCCCGCTTTTGCTGAGGCTTCAAAGAAATTGATCTCGTCAAGAAAACTGACTTCGAAATACTTCTCAAGTTTTGCGATTAACCGAGGATCGGCGGTAAATTCAAATTTCTCATCTTTATTCTTGATATAGCCAAGAGCCAAGATATCGGCGCCAACAATTGAATCAATCTCTGGCGAAACTACTGCAAGAATCTTTTTAATCCACTCTACTTTTTGATGAGCGCTACAGCGGCTTCAAGGGCTGCGCTGAGATTATTTGCTTCCTGTGGGTTGAGCTCAACTACGAGGCGTCCGCCACCTTCAAGTGGGATGCGCATGACCAGAGAACGGGCTTCCTTAGTAACTTCCATTGGTCCATCACCTGTACGGGGTTTCATAGCTGCCATGGTGGGGACTCCTTGTTGTCGAAACTGCCGGGGACCGTGAGGTCGAGTAGTGCAGGGAGAAGTATCTCGCAGAATCGGGCGCGGGTGAAATCGAGCCAAAGAGGGTATCGAGGGGGCTATCTCTAGATTCCGAGATGGCCTTTTAGGCGGGATTTTCCTGATGTTATGACGGCAATAACAGCGCGTTCAGGGACTTGTAGAAGGATCGCAATATCGCCACTTGATTTGCCTCGCAGATAGTGCAGCGTCAAGATGATGCGCTCTTCTTCTGGCAAAGATGCAAGCAACTGCGCGATGGTCTCTTGGTTGCTCACAGAATAAAGGTTACTCGGTCACCAATTAAAATAGTCGAGCAAATCGAGCAAGAGAGATACGCACGCCCACGTATAAGAATGGCGCACCCAAGAAAAAGAGCGCCTTTGGCGCAATCAAGGTCTCGGACCAATCAAATCGCGTCTTGGTTGCTGATAGCGGAGTGAGGAGAAAGCTGCCGCTGCCTTTAAGAATCTTGCCGACATGTTCAACATCGCAGCGATGAGGCGGTTGCCAATGTGTGACTGTCATGAGATCGAGTAAGCCAAGAAATTTAAATCGCGGGTAGATAAAGTGCAGTGGTCCAGTAAATGCTGCAATAGAAGTGCCGACTCCTTCGTGCTGATTGCTGGTTACCCAGACTTTAGTTTGCAACATCCACTCCCCTTGCGAAGGCCAATCTGCAATCTTTTCCCATACTCTCTCGCAGGGAGCATCGACAGTAAATGAGATACGTAGGGTGTTGGATTTCATTTCTTATCTTCCAAAAGCCTTAGCAACTGCATCTTCTACAGAAGTTGCCCAATAAATTAAATCTCGCATTCCTGGCTTTACAAAGTTATGAGTTTCTAGATGTTCGACCAGCGCGTGAAGGGGTTCATAAATTCCATGAGGGTCGAGAATGATTACTGGCTTCTTATGGAACTCAAGGTAGCGCCCGACCCAGATTTCAAAGAGCTCTTCCAGAGTGCCAAGTCCGCCCGGCAAGGTAATAAAGGCATCGGCTAAATCTTCGATCTTCGCTTTACGTGTACGCATCGAGTCGACAACAATCAACTCATCGCTATCGTGATCGGCAAATTCAATATCTACCAATTTCTGCGGAATGATTCCAATCGTCTTTCCACCTTTGCTGCGAGCGCCGCGAGAGATTGCTCCCATCGCTGAGATATGTCCTCCACCGGAAACTAATTCGGAGCCTTGCGATGCAATTTCGGCACCGAGTTCAAATGCCAGGTCGATAAATTTAGAATCGATGGTTGGCGATGACGAACAGAAGACTGCAATACGCATGAGGGACAGGATAGGGGTTAGGCTTAGCGCATGTCGTCTCTCGCTCATGGCCATGGAATCGCAACTCTCGCTGGATCTACTGTGCTTGATGTTTGGTACCCAGCTCCAGCGTTGGGAGCTCTTCAAGGTGCGCCCGATGCAACTCTGACAGCTCTTGTCGGAAAAGATGATGTTCGCGGCATCACTCGTGAATTAGTTTCGATAGAGATTGATCTCACGACAGCGCCTAAGGATGCAAAAGATGTCTACTTGAGATTGCATCTACTCTCACACAGACTTATAAAGCCACACGGACAATCGCTTGAAGGAATCTTTGGCTTGTTAGCGAACGTTGTATGGACATCATCTGGACCTTGCGCAGTTGACAGTTTTGAAAAGGTCCGCACTGGGCTACGTGCACGCGATGGCCATGTCACTGTCTTTGCTGTCGATAAGTTCCCACGAATGGTTGATTACGTGATGCCAAGTGGAGTACGTATCGCAGATGCGGACCGCGTCAGACTGGGCGCACACCTGGCATCTGGAACAACTGTCATGCACGAAGGATTTGTTAATTTCAATGCTGGAACCCTTGGAACCTCTATGGTCGAAGGTCGCATCTCTGCCGGCGTTGTCGTTGGAGATGGATCTGACGTAGGCGGCGGCGCATCAATTATGGGCACCCTCAGCGGTGGCGGAAAAGAAGTGATCTCTGTCGGCGAAAAATGTCTGCTCGGCGCAAACTCTGGTCTTGGAATCTCACTCGGAGATAATTGCGTGATTGAAGCTGGTACATACATCACCGCTGCTGCCAAGGTCACTCTTCCTGATGGAGAAGTTGTTAAGGCTGGAACGTTATCGGGCGCTCACAACCTGCTCTTTCGCAGAAACTCATTGACCGGTGGGCTAGAAGTCGTCTTACGCACCGGCACATGGGGCGGGCTCAATTCAGTTCTGCACGCCAATTAATTACGCAGGCGCAGCTAATGAGAAGTATGGCGATGGAATCTTGGCGCGACTTCTAAAGGTATCCCCGCGCAAAATCTTGTAAGAGCCATCGCTAGAGATACCTTTAATACTTGTTACAGCTCCCGCCGTATTGCGTGTAAGGATTTCTAACGCCACAACATCGGGAAGGAGAAATGCTGTAGCAACAATGGCCTGAGTTGCACTTGCCTTCCAGTTCACAAAACGCGGGTTATGTTTAATATCAAGACTTCCTGGATCGGGCACAGATTGCGTGTAGCTAGTGGCTTGGCCCCAAGCATCTCTCGTTGTCTGCGTTGCGCCTCCTGAAGATGAGAAGTAATAAGCCTGCACTGGTTTACCGTCTGCCAGGATTGCCAAACTTGTTGATGAATCGACGTGGGTATTGATCACAGCAGCCCGCCAAAACTTTCCAAATCGTGGCTCTATCTCCTTTGAGTATCCAACAAAATTCTGATCACGGATGTGGTCATACACATGGCAATCACATGAAGCTCTTACAGGGCCTAACTTTGAAAGCGCATAAGAGCGTGAAGCAATCGCTTGCGCTTCCAGCGCTGCCATCGGCCAACTCGATGGAACTTCACTAATTCCGAGTACATACTCATCATGCATACTCAGAGAATTGGTCACTTCCATAGCGCCTTTAACAATCTTGATTTGAATCTGTCCATATCGATATCGCGCGGTCTCACCTGGGTGGCCCACTGTGATTACAGCGCCTGGCCCTTTCCAGCGAATTGTGAAAGCAGTGCCAGATATCGCACCGTACGTTGCCAACCCTGCCTGCACTCTGAAGGTAGCTTTTTGACGGTTTTGTAACGTTGCAATCGGTAATACTTCTTGGCTATCACCAATATCGCCAGCAAAGATTTCAATAAGCGCTTCGGGTGTTGCGGTGACAAATGATGCAGCGCGAACAGCGTGTGCCAGATTGACGCGCACAGTATGTGTATCAACGATTGGGGCGATGACGACATCTTTGTAGTAGTAATTCAAGATTGCTGTCGCACTTTCTCCAGCAAGTGCGCGTACCTTCGCGCCAATCTGGCTCATGCCTACGCCATGTCCATAGCCAGAACCTGTAAATGAGAATGAGGCGGGAGCTTCAGCGCGAGCAGAAGAGAGGGATGAGATAACCAGAATTGTTGCTAGAGAAAAAGCTTTAAACGTCCTCATCAGAGGATGCGCTCTTTCTGGCATTTACAAAGGTGCGGTACTCCGCAATCACTTCAGAAGGATTTCCGCGCGCCATGAGTGTGCCCTTATTTAACCAAATCACTTCATTGCAGACATCTTCGATAGTTGCTAGTGCATGGCTGACCAAAATCAGTGCACGATCTGAAGAGCGCAACTCTTTAATTCGATTCAGGCTCTTCTCTTTAAACTTGGCATCTCCTGTGCTGAGTGCCTCATCAATAATGAGAATATCCGGCTCAACGACTGCAGCTACTGAGAATGCCAGGCGCGCATACATTCCTGATGAGTAAGTACGCATCGGTGCATCAATGGCATCACCTAGTTCAGAGAAATCTGCGATTGCCTCAAAGTTATCATCTATATCTTCGCGCGACATGCCTGCAGCCAGCCCGCCGAGGTAAACATTGTCACGGCCAGTCATAGCTGGATTAAATCCAACTCCCAGCGCAAGTAACGTGCTGACGCTTCCGTAGACTTCAACTCTTCCTTGGGTCGGTGGAACAATTCCTGAGATAACGCGCATTAGCGATGATTTACCAGCGCCGTTAGAACCAATAACTCCTAATACTGCCCCATAGTGCACATCAATATTGACGCCACTGAGCGCATTTACAACTCGCGTATGTTTCTTACCTCTGCCCAAAGTGCGAAGGCGCGCCTTAAGCGTTGGTTTCTTATCAATTGAAGTTGTGTAAGTGAGCCCCAAGTCTTTGACAGAGACTGCCAAGCCTTGCGGAGAATGTGGATGGTTATAGTCGGACAGCGAAATCACGCTCCCTCGATAAGAAGAAGTAAGCGCCGACAGTGAAGATAGCCAGCGCCCAAATGAGCGAATGAAGCAGACCAAAGGTTGTTGGCGCTTCTGCGTACACAACGACTCGTGACCAAGAATCAAGGAGATAGAAGAGTGGATTAGCAATCTGTAGAGATTTGATTTCATCAGAGACGCTGCTTGCTTCATAAAGAATTGGAGATAAGTAAAGAAGGCTTCGTGTCAGATAAGGAAGCATGCTAGAAACATCGCGGAAGTAGACGTTGACGCAAGAGATCAAGATCGACATGCCGAGCCCCATCAGCATCGCAATCAAGAAGATTGGAATTGCCCACAGCATCTGCCATGAATATGGCAGGCCGATGAGTAGATGGATTGCCGCAAAGACAATCAAGGTAGGTACAAATTTGAAGAGTGCAATGACAGATGCTGAAATTGGAAGCATCACGCGCGGGAAAGAGGTATTGAGAATAAGTCTTTGGCCAGAGGTAATTGCCTTGACGCCGCCGGTCAAGCTATTGGAGATGAGGTAGAAGAGAAAGAGCGTTGCGGTCAGATGTCCAAATCTATTGGCATCGCTGCTGCCACCGATCACATAAATAAGAAGAAAGTAAACGCCGGAAAGTAAAAGTGGGTTAAGGACGAGCCAGAGTTGACCGAAGACTGTTCCGTAATTCTTCTCTCTTAGCTCTGAGCGAGAGAATTCAGCGATAAAGGTTCTACGTCCCCATAAGGTGCGCAGATAATCGCGCATGGGTGGCAAACCCGCACGAAACGGCTCATAGACGACTACTGGCTTATCCACGTGCGAAAGGCTACCGCAGTACTCCAGACCTCATTGAGAAGCGGGTACGAGAGTCTTTGGTGATGAGATAAATCCCGCACCCCATGCGAAGTGCATAGTCGGAATAACGAGAAGTAGCAGCAGATATTCACTTATCGAGGTGGAAATCTTTAGTGAAGCAAGTACAACAAAGAGTAGATAGACAAGTGCCGGAATAAAGAACACTGCAGATAAGACGATTCCAAGAACAAGTGATGCGCTAAAGCCAAGTAAGGCAAAAGGAGGTGCAAGGTAGCGATAATTGATTGTTCCGGAATGTCGACGAGAAACTACTCGACGCCAGCGACCGTACTCAAAATATTGTTTAGCAAGTGCACGAACTGTTGAACGTGGTCGATAGGTAACGTGTAAACGAGGATCAAAGTAAATGACTCCTCCATTTTCGCGCAATCTAAAATTGAGCTCCCAATCTTGCGCGCGAGTAAATCGCTCATCAAATCCGCCAATTGCAACAAGTGCCTCGCGTCTAAAAGCGCCAAGATAAACGGTGTCTACTTCACCGGCTTGGCCTCCAGTATGAAAACGTGATGCACCAACGCCCAACGGACTTCTCATGGCGCCGGCGACAGCTCGTTCAAATGCAGTAGTACCAACTGCAGCCATTACGCCACCAACATTGACAGCGCCGGTCTTATTGAGAATTTCGACGATAAGAGAGATGTAATCATTTGGAATCTGTGCATGGCCATCAACGCGAACTACGACAGGGCTCTTGGAAGCAGCGAGCGCAAGATTGAGTCCAGCTGCAGTCTTTCCTGTCGGGCTATCAAGTAACTTCACGCGGTTATCTTGTGATGCCAACTTTGCTGCAATCTCATTGGTGCGATCACGCGATGGACCTAACGCCAAAATTATTTCAAGTGGACCACGATAATCCTGAGAAAGAACCGAGAGAACTGCGCCCTCTAAATGAGACTCTTCATTGAGAACTGGGAGAATGACGCTAATTGCAGGCAGCGGTGAGCCAATTAACTCATGTGTTGGTGTCGCCATAACCCCTCCACGCTATCGTGCAAGTACCCTACGGATGTGAAATCTTCTCGTGCAATTCGAATTATTACATCACTCTCTGTGGGTGTTGTCGCGATTGCATCCATTTCTTGGCTCGGATTAGGGCAAGTCAGTGGACAGATTTCTCGTATCGATGTCTTCGCCAACCTCAAAGACCGCCCCGAAAAAACTTCACAGGCGCTCAACTACCTAGTTGTGGGATCAGATAATCGCGAGGGGCTTACTAAAGAACAGATTAAAGCTCTACGCGTTGGAAGCACCAAGGTTGCAGCAGGTGGGCGATCAGACACCATGCTGCTTGTACACATCAGCAAGTCACGCGATGCTGCCTATATCGTCTCAATCCCGCGCGATACGTTGGTCACTGTTCCAGCCCATAGAAGCCAAGATGGAACTCGTGATATTCCGCCGCTTCCAGGCAAGATCAACGCCGCCTATGCATTCGGTGGCGCACCACTGCTCATCCAGACTCTTGAGGAGAAAACAAATTTACAGATTGACCATTACATTGAAGTAAGTTTCGCTGGCTTTACTGGAATTGTTGATGCGCTTGGCGGAATTGAAGTCTGTTCTAAAGTTGCAATTGATGACCCAAAGAGCCACCTAGTGTTGGCAGCGGGTACACATACCCTCAATGGAATTGAAGCGTTGAAATATGTCCGTACCCGCGATTTTGATGGACGGGGCGATATTGGTCGCATGGAACGTCAGCAGCAGTTTGTTGGCGCTGTACTGCGCAAAGCAACAAGTTCAGGCGTACTACTTAATCCAATTAAGTTAACTAATTTTTACAACGCAGCAATCTCTAGCGTAAAGATGGATGCCGGCGTAACGAAGAATGATTTACTCACACTAGCTAAGCAGCTTCGCAATCTCTCATCCGGAAATGTGCGAACCCTTACAGTCCCAATTTCTAATCCCAACGGGCGCCATCCCAC
Source organism: Candidatus Nanopelagicaceae bacterium (assembly GCA_965267965.1). Taxonomy (GTDB): domain Bacteria; phylum Actinomycetota; class Actinomycetes; order Nanopelagicales; family Nanopelagicaceae; genus Planktophila. Next base: position 332,715 of record OZ254131.1, on the reverse strand, counting down.
CGCAGGATCGGTTGTGATTTGGGATGATGTCCTCGCGGCTAACCTCTGGACCAAGATCCGTAACGATGAAGCCTTGCTTGAGACCGTTAAGCCAACGGCGAGCGCTTCAGCGAAGCCAGTGATAATCGATAAATTCAAGTCAAAGACAGCCGCAGATAATCCTTGCGCTGCAATAGACTCTCGCGCATGACTCTGAAGCTCTCAGTAATTGGCTGCGGTTATCTCGGCGCCACCCACGCAGCATGTATGTCCTCACTTGGATTTGAAGTAGTTGGTATTGATACTGATCAGAACAAAGTAGATCTTCTCTCCAAGGGCGAACTTCCATTTTACGAACCAGGGCTAGATACCTTGCTCGCTGCGGAGATGAAGACAGGGCGTCTCTCCTTTAGCACTGACTTTTCTTCTGTAAAGGATGCAGATGTTCACTTCATCTGTGTAGGTACTCCTCAGAGTAAAGATGGCTTGGCTGCAGATCTGACCTATGTAAAGTCATCAGTTGCAGCGATTGCACCTTTTCTTAAAGATGGCGCTCTCGTAGTCGGAAAGTCGACAGTCCCAGTTGGAACAGCTCAGTTGTTGCGTGAACAGTTAGCAACTTCTGCTCCACAGGCTGATTTGGCATGGAACCCAGAATTCTTACGTGAAGGCTTTGCTGTCGAAGATACCCTGACGCCAAATCGATTGGTTGTTGGCGTTGCCAATGATCGCGCTGAAGAGATTCTTAAAGAGGTCTATAAGCCTGTAATCGACCTTGGAACTCCTTGGATTCGCGCCGATCTACCAACAGCTGAACTCGTCAAGGTGGCCGCAAACTCATTCCTTGCGACAAAGATTTCATTTATCAACGCTATGGCTGAAGTCTGCGAGGCAGCAGGTGGCGATGTCACTGTTCTTGCAAAGGCAATTGGTTACGACCCACGTATCGGTAGCCGCTTCTTGCAGGCAGGTATCGGTTTCGGTGGTGGATGTCTTCCTAAAGATATCCGTGCATTTATGGCGCGCGCTCAAGAACTTGGTGCAGATCAAGCGCTCGAATTCCTTCGTGAGATTGATGCAATTAACCTCCGCGCACGTCAACGCGTGATCGATGTTGTACGTGCAGACCTTTCAGAAGATCTCACTCAATATAAAATTGCAGTACTCGGTGCGACATTTAAGCCCGATAGCGATGATGTGCGCGACTCCCCAGCTCTCGATATTGCAGCGCAGTTACAGGCAGCGGGAGCGCAGGTTGTTGTTCATGACCCTAAGGGCATTGAGCCAGCGCGTAAGCGTTTTCCTAATTTGGATTATCAAGAGAAGATTGCAGATGCCGTTAAGGGCGCCGATGCAATTTTGCACTTGACCGAATGGAAGGAATATCGCGAGCTAGATCCTTCAGTCATTGGTCAGCTTGTAAAGTCTAAATTCCTGATTGATGGGCGCAATGCGTTAGATCGCAACCTCTGGCGAGCAGCTGGATGGCGCGTGCATGCCCTAGGTAGAACTGACTAGGGCAGAACCGACTAAAAACCAGTTTTAGTATTGCGACGGGCGCTCAATTGGGCGCCCTTTGCTTTTGCCTCAATAGCTAACTCTGAAAGCTGAGCTTCAATCTTCTTAGCAACAACTGCATCAGCTGATCCGATAATGCGCGCTGCCAAAATTCCAGCGTTCTTTGCGTTATCGATACCAACAGTTGCAACTGGGACTCCGCCAGGCATCTGGACGATAGAGAGAAGTGAATCCATTCCCTCGAGGTTCTTTAGAGAGACAGGAACACCAATCACTGGAAGCGTTGTAAGGGATGCAACCATTCCAGGAAGGTGGGCTGCTCCTCCTGCGCCAGCAATGATTACCTTGTAACCCTTTGATGCCGCTGTCTTTGCAAAATCAACCATCTCTTCGGGCATGCGATGCGCCGAAACAACATCAGCGCTGTAACTAATTCCAAATGAATCAAGGGCTTTGGCGGCTTCTTCCATGACTGGCCAATCTGAATCAGAGCCCATGATGATTGCTACATCTTTACGATCACTCATCGATAGCTCCACTCATATAGCCACGCGCATGCTGCACATCAGTAGTTAATTGTAGAAGGTCAGAGCCTGCAGCGGTGACATGTCCGATCTTGCGACCTGGGCGAACTTCCTTCTTATACTGGTGAAATTTTAGCTCTGGGTTACGAGCCATCAGGTGGAGATAGGGGCGATACATATCGGTCTTCTCGCCGCCCAAGATATTTCCCATAACTGAATACTCAGCTGTCATAGCTGGGTCCCCCAGCGGTAAATCAAGAATGGCGCGAAGATGTTGTTCAAATTGGCTGGTGCGCGCGCCATCAATAGTCCAATGTCCCGAGTTATGTGGGCGCATTGCTAACTCATTGATAAAGATCTTCTCGCCCTTAACAAACATCTCTACAGCCATCACGCCAACAACTCCGACTTCTTGCGCAATATCAAGCGCTAGCTTCTGAGCTTTTTCAGCTAACTCAGGTGAAATGGATTGCGCGGGTGAAATTGTGAGAATGCAAATTCCATCTTCTTGCACTGTTTCAGTTGGACTCCAGCTCGTAGCCTGACCATGAGGAGAGCGAGCAACCATCACGGCGATTTCAGAGTCAAATGAAATCAACTCTTCAATCAGTAGTTTCGGGCTAGTTTTGAGTACTTCTGCCAATTCGTCTTGAGAATTAATCTTCCAGACTCCACGTCCGTCATAACCGCCAGAGATCGCCTTGGCAATCAATGGATATCTCTCAATCTCTTGAGTGGAAGTCACCACTTTCCATTCTGGAGATGGATAGGCGCTTAGCTTCTCGCGCATCTGCGCTTTATCTTGTGAATACACAAATGCGCTAGCCGGTGGGTAGACGCGAACGCCAGCCGCCTCTAGCCCCTTTATTACTGAGAGCGGGACTAGTTCATGTTCAAAGGTGATGACATCACAGTTGGCTGCAAATTTCTTGAGCGCATCTAGATCGGTGTAATCGCCGACAACATGGTGGGTGATTTGAGCACCTGAATCTTGCGGGCTAGCGGCGAAGAGATGGAGATCGATTCCAAGAGCTGTAGCAGGCGCAACCATCATGCGCGCTAATTGCCCTGCGCCTATGACGCCAACGCGAGGGAATCTTTCATTCACAGACCTATCGTAGATGAACGATGTCTCCCACCGTTACCCGAGAACCATCCTCGAGAATGAGTTCGCCGGCAGGCGTCACATCCACTGCCTTTGCGTTCTTATGACTGCCATCTGGATTTTCAATGCGAATATCGTGGCCGATTGTCGCAGAGCGTTCTTTATAGAGATGGCGCAGATCTTCGCCGTTCTGCCATCTTGAGAAGAGCTCCTCGAATGTCGTGAGGAATGTGGAGAGAATCAGATTGCGATCAAGGTTTTCAAATTGTTGAAGAGCAAGGGAAGTAGCGTGAACAACAGGAAGTTCTTCCCGGGTCATGCCGACATTGATGCCAACACCTATAACAACACCATCGCCACTTACTTGCGCGATGATTCCGCCAACTTTTCCTCCATTTAAATGGATGTCGTTGGGCCATTTAAGGGTGGGTGAAGTTTGAGGATCTAACTTTGTCAGCGCAAAGATTGCAGATAGTCCCGTAAGAAGAGGCAAGAAAGACCAATCAGATTTTTCGCGTTGAGGTTCGATGTAGAACGAGAACAAGAGCGCTGAAGATGCAGGTGCATCAAATTTTCTTTCGAGGCGACCGCGACCTGCACTTTGAAATTCTGTTGCAATGACATCGCCATTGCTAGCTTTTCTATCTGCAATTAATTGCGTTAAGTCATCTTGAGTGGACCCCGTGACTTCAACCACGCTTACTCGCCAGTACTGCGAGATTTTTTCTGAGATCACCGAACTATCTAGCGGTGGTCTTGGCGCAACTGTGCTCACGACTAGTACCTTATGTTCATGAGCCCAGATCTGCACACTACTTCCGGCAAAATCGAAGACCTTCGTGAGCGTATTGATGAAGCTGTGCATGCTGGATCTGCCCGTGCTGTAGAGAAGCAACATTCAAAGGGTAAGGGCACAGCGCGCGAGCGAATTGAGATGCTGGTTGACCCAGATTCATTTACAGAAATCGATGAGTTTGCCCGCCATCGCGCACAAAACTTTGGCATGGAGAAGAACCGTCCCTACGGTGATGGTGTAGTTATCGGTACGGCGACAGTCGACGGTCGTCCAGTAGCGTTGTACTCACAAGACTTCACAGTCTTTGGCGGATCCCTTGGCGAAGTACATGCAGAGAAGATCGTAAAGATTGCCGAGTTTGCTCTGAAGTCTGGAATTCCATTGATTGGAATCAATGATTCAGGTGGAGCGCGCATCCAAGAGGGCGTCGCATCCCTTAACGGTTACGGAAAAATCTTTAGGCTCAACACTCGCTCTTCTGGTGTCATTCCTCAGATTTCGCTCATTCTGGGGCCTTGCGCAGGTGGATCTGCCTACTCTCCAGCGTTGACTGACTTCACTGTAATGGTGAAGGAGACTTCAAATATGTTTATTACAGGTCCCGATGTCATCAAGACTGTGACTGGTGAAGATGTTGGCATGGAAGAGCTCGGTGGAGCCTTTACCCACAACACAAAATCTGGAAATGCTCATTACATGGCAGATTCTGAAGCTGATGCAATCGATTATGTGAAGGCGCTTCTGTCGTATCTTCCATCAAATAATATGGATGGCTCCCCAGTTCTTCCTCCAACGCAGACGCTAGATAAATCAACGACAGATGTTGCGCTCAACACTTTGATTCCAGATAGCCCAAACCAGCCGTATGACATGAAGTCCTTGATTCAAGCGCTGGTTGATGAAGGTGAGTTCCTCGAAGTTCATGCTCTCTATGCGCCCAATATTGTTGTTGGTTTTGCACGCATCGAAGGACAATCAATCGGAATTATTGCCAACCAACCTTCACAGCTGGCCGGCACCCTTGATATCAACTCATCTGAAAAGGCTGCGCGTTTCTTGCGCTTCTGCGATGCTTTCAATATTCCAATTCTCACTCTCGTTGATGTTCCAGGATTTATGCCTGGCACAGAGCAAGAGTGGAACGGCATCATTCGTCGCGGTGCAAAGTTGCTCTACGCCTACGCTGAAGCTTCCGTCCCACTTGTCACTCTCATTACTCGCAAGGCCTATGGTGGCGCCTTTATCGTGATGGGATCAAAGTACTTAGGTAGCGATATCAACTTCGCCTGGCCAAGTGCTGAGATTGCAGTGATGGGCGCTCAAGGAGCAGTTAATATCTTGTATCGCAAAGATTTGGCGGAGGCTAAGGATCAAGATGCTAAGCGCGCTGAGTTGATCACTGAATACACAGAAAAGTTTTCCAACCCATATCTTGCAGCAGAGCGCGGCACCATCGATAGCGTGATTGAGCCTGAAGATTCTCGTCAATACATCACCAAGGCTTTCCGTACTCTGAAGACAAAGCGAGATACCTTGCCGGCTCGTAAACACGGAAACATCCCGCTGTAGCAATGAAATTTACTGTCACTGCAGGAAATCCCACACCTGAAGAGCTCGTTGCCCTGCAGGCTGTCTTGGCCAATCACAAAGCAGTCGAACTCACACCTGTCATCAAACGAAGCGTCTTCGGCCTGCCACAACTACGTCAACCCTTACCTCACCAAATCACATTTGGCGCACGAAAGTTTGAATAAATGCCACGCATAGTTCTTGCTTCTCAATCAAAATCCCGTAGACGGTTGTTGGAAGATGCTGGACTCAAGCCAACCATTATCGTGAGTAACGTCGATGAAGAAACTGATTTCTTCAACGCCATGACTCCTGAAGATATGGTGATCGCACTTGCAATTTCTAAGGCACACACCGTGCGAGAGCTCATTGATTATCCAGCGCTGATTATTGGTTGCGATTCAACTTTTGACGTTGATGGAGTCTCCTTCGGTAAGCCTGGCACCGCCGCTGTTGCGCGCGAACGCGCTAAGAAGATTAGCGGCCGCTCTGGACTACTGCACACTGGGCATTGCATTATCGATACCGAGAAAGGCATTGAGATTGCAGACCGAGTAACTACAAAGGTAACCTTTTCGGAGATGAGCGATATAGAGATAGATGATTACATCGCATCTGGTGAACCTCTCCATGTCGCAGGAGGATTTACTCTTGATGGCTTTGGCTCTCCCTTTATTCCAGTCATTGAAGGCGATTACACCAATGTGGTTGGAATATCGATGCCATTTCTTCGCAGCGCCATGAAGCAACTTGGCTACTCTTGGCCGCAGGTGAAGGAGATGTCATGAAGCGCGTGCTGATTGCAAACCGAGGCGAGATAGCCCTTCGCGTTATTCGTGCGTGTAAAGACCATGGTCTGGAATCTGTCGCGATCTACTCTGAAGAAGATCGTGATGCGCTACATGCCAAGAGCGCTGATTACGCATATTCACTCAATGGAGTTGTTGCTAAAGATACATACCTGAATATTCCAAAGATCATCGCTCTTGCAAAAGAATCAGGCGCAGATGCTGTTCACCCTGGTTATGGCTTTCTCTCTGAGAATGCCGACTTTGCCCAAGCAGTCATTGATGCAGGGCTGATTTGGATTGGCCCTCCCCCATCAGCAATTAGCGCGTTGGGTGACAAGGTTTCTGCTCGTCGTATTGCCGCCCTTGCAGGTGCGCCACTTGTAGCTGGAACAAAAGATCCAGTAACAGGACATGACGAAGTATTAGCTTTTGCCAAAAAACACGGCCTGCCAGTTGCAATTAAGGCGGCATTCGGTGGTGGCGGTCGCGGCCTCAAAGTTGCTCGCACTATGGAAGAAATTCCTGAGCTCTATGCATCTGCTGTTCGTGAAGCGATTGCAGGTTTTGGTCGCGGAGAATGTTTCGTTGAACGTTATTTAGATAAACCGCGCCACGTAGAGACTCAAGTCTTAGTGGATCAACATGGACATGCAGTTGTTGTCTCTACCCGCGACTGCTCGCTGCAGCGTCGCCATCAAAAGCTGGTCGAAGAAGCTCCAGCACCATTTCTAACTGATGCGCAAAATGAAGAGTTGTATCGCTCCAGTAAGGCAATTATGAAAGAGGCCGGTTACGTCGGCGCTGGTACCTGCGAATTCTTAGTAGGAGCCGATGGCACAATCTCTTTCTTAGAGGTCAATACCCGACTTCAAGTGGAGCATCCTGTCTCTGAAGAAGTAACAGGAATTGATCTAGTCCGTGAGCAATTTAGAATCGCGATAGGTGAAAGCTTAGGTTTCGATGATCCAACAATTCGCGGCCACTCACTTGAATTTCGCATTAATGGAGAAGATCCAGGACGTTCCTTCTTGCCTGCTCCAGGTCGAATCACTTCCTGGAATCTACCTACCGGACCAGGTGTTCGAGTAGATGCTGGATTTAGAAATGGCGATGTTATCGGTGGCAACTTTGATTCGCTGCTAGCTAAGTTGATTGTCACCGGCGCTACCCGAAAAGAAGCTATCGAACGTGCCCGTCGCGCACTTGCCGAATTCGAAGTTGGCGGGCTAGCTACAGCAATTCCTTTTCATAGAGCAATCTTGGAAGATCCCGCCTATACCGAGAACTTCAAGGTCTATACCAGTTACATTGAAAATGAGTTTAAGAATGAAATTCCTGCGTTCCAGAGCGCAGTTCAAGATGTTCAGACAAAAGTTGCTGCCGAAAAGTTGGTGGCCGAGGTCAATGGAAAGCGTTTTGAAATTCTTGTCCATGCACCCGATCCTGTTGTAAAGCGCCATCGCGCTAAGCAGGCATCCGCGGCTGGGGCAGCGGGCACAGGATTAGCTAGTCCAATGCAGGGCACGGTGGTAAAGATTGCTGTGACAGAAGGTCAGCAGGTTTCTGCAGGCGACTTAATAATCGTTCTGGAAGCGATGAAGATGGAGCAGCCCCTAAATGCACATCGAGATGGTGTGATTAAGAACCTAAAGGCTGTAATTGGTGAGACCGTTGCAGCGGCAACAGTTCTCTGTGACATTATTGAGGCATGACATCTACTGAGCTCCTGTATTCAGATCCCTTGGCAGCTGCAACTGCAGCCGCTGCAGAAATTGCAGAACGCACAGGCGTGGCTTCTCACGATGTAGCGCTTGTGATGGGTTCTGGTTGGGTAACTGCAGCCGATGCGTTGGGAACGCCAGCTTACGAATGCGATGCGCACGAACTCACTGGATTCTTTGCACCAGCAGTTGAAGGTCACTCCGGAAAGGTGCGTTCTTACGAAATCACCGAAGGTGGAAAAACTCTTCGCGCACTGGTCTTTCTTGGACGTACCCACCTCTATGAAGGAAAAGGTATGGAGCCTGTGGTGCATGGAGTTCGCACTGCGGTAAAAGCAGGTTGTAAGGTCATTATTCTGACCAACGCATGCGGTGGAATTAACACATCATTTAAAGTTGGGCAGCCGGTACTAATTCGCGATCACATCTCATTAACCGCTGCTTCGCCGCTATCTGGTGCAACTTTCGTGGACTTAACGGATTTATACAGCAAGCGAATTCGCGCTCTTGTAAAGAGCGAAGATTCATCTCTTGCTGAAGGCGTTTATGTGCACTGGCGTGGACCTACCTACGAAACTCCGGCAGAAATCGCCATGATGCGCACCATGGGTGCGGATTTAGTGGGAATGTCTACTGTCCCAGAGGCGATTGCAGCACATGCACTGGGCGCTGAAGTCTTAGGAATTTCTCTTGTTACAAATGCTGCAGCAGGAATCACTGGCGAAAAGCTCAACCACGAAGAAGTAATTGCAGCAGGTAAAGCTGCGGCAGATCGCATGGGCGCACTGCTGAAATCAACTATTCCTAAACTCATCTAAGTAGCGTTAATCTCCTCTTATGGATGCAGCGCTCAAGCAAGAAGTTGAAGATTGGATTGCCGACGATCCTGATCCAGCGACTGCACGTGCCTTAACCGAACTAGTCAACTGTGGTGATGAAGCAACGCTGCGCAAATATTTCAGCGGCTTTCTCCAATTTGGAACTGCTGGCCTACGTGGACCTATAGGACCAGGCCCATCATGTATGAATCGCGCCGTTGTTGGGCGTGCAGCTGCCGGAATCGCTGCCTATATGAAGAAGCGTGGCATGTCTTCGGTGGTTATCGGTCGCGATGCCCGTTATGGATCTGAAGATTTCACCTTTGAGACTGCAGAAATCATGAGCGGTGCTGGAATGAAGGTATTTATTCTGCCGCGCCCACTACCAACTCCTGTCTTGGCATATGCAACTTCTTCTTTGAAGTGCGATATCGGCATCATGGTTACCGCGAGCCATAATCCCCCACAAGATAATGGCTACAAGGTTTATATCGGCCCAGTTGCAGATGGAATTAATTACGCATCATCACAAATCATTAACCCCACCGATGGATTTATTGCTAGCGATATTGCTGCAGTTACTACTCTCAAATCACAGCCACGAGGCTCTGAGTGGACAATCCTGGGCGAAGTAGAGGTAGATGAGTACGTCAAACGCACGAGCGCTCTGGCTCCACGCCCAAGTGACATCAAAATCGTCTACACCGCAATGCATGGCGTTGGGACAGAGACTGTAAAGAAAGTATTTTCGCAAGCAGGTTTTAACAATCTCATTACTGTTGACGAGCAGTGCACACCAGATCCAGATTTTCCGACAGTGGCCTTTCCTAACCCTGAAGAACCAGGAGCGATTGACCTAGCCCTTGCAAAAGCGCGTGAAGTAGAGGCAGATCTTGTTATTGCCAATGATCCTGATGCCGATCGGTGCGCCGCTGCAATTAGCGACCCTGTCGTGGGTTGGCGCATGCTGCGTGGTGATGAATTAGGAATTATCTTCGGCGAATGGATTGCGCGCACGCATCCAAAAGGTACCTTTGGAAATTCCATCGTCTCTTCATCTGCGCTTCGAAAGATCTGTGCTCATTACGGAATTGATTTTCAAGAGGTCCTTACCGGCTTCAAGTGGCTCGCCAAGATTGAAGACCTTTCCTTTGGCTACGAAGAAGCAATTGGCTATTGCGTAGATTCGAAGACCGTCAACGATAAAGATGGTATTTCTGCTGCCATCTTCCTAGCTCAGATCGCATCAGATTTAGCTAAAAGTGGATTGACCCTTACTGATCTACTCAATGAAGTCTGGAGTCGACACGGTTTCCATGGAACCGAACAAATCTCGATTCGCGTTACAGATATGAGTTCGATTGCCCGTCTTCTCAATGGACTACGCCAAAGTCCACCGCGTGAAATTGCTGGACGTGCTGTGAAATCAATTGATGACTTAGCGGCTCCTCGGGATGGACTGCCGCCAACAGATGGACTTCGCATCTGGCTGGATGGAGATATCCGCATCATTGTTCGCCCATCAGGAACTGAGGCAAAGATGAAGTGCTATATCGAAGTTGTCACAAAGAGTGCAGGAGAATCGCAAGCGCTACTCGACGCCTTACGCGGACCGCTCAAAACTTTCTTATCTGCTTAAGCGCCAAATCTCTCTTTAAACTCATCGAGCATCGCTGCAGTTCCGCTTGCACCACTGCGCTTTACTCCAGCTTCCATAAAAGCAAGAAGGGCATCTAAGGTCTTCACTCCACCGGCGCTCTTGACTTCAACTTTGGATGAGACTGATGCGCGCATCAACTTCACATCTTCAAGCACCGCACCCGTTGGCGCAAAACCGGTAGATGTCTTTACATAATCTGCACCCGCAGCCTCACAGAGCTGGCATGCCTTCACAATCTCTTCCTTAGTCAGATAAGCATTTTCCAGGATTACCTTCACTTGGTTACCGCTGGCAGCTGCGACAACCGCTGCAATCTCATCTCTTACTTCATCGAACATACCTGATTTAAGCCATCCGATATTGATGACGACATCTATCTCAGTCGCGCCATCTGCAACTACCTGCTTAGTTTCAAAGACCTTTGTTGCTGTTGCTGAATTTCCATGCGGGAAGCCAACAACAGTTCCAACATGAACATCGCTTCCTTTAAGTAGATCGGCGCAGTAGGCGACGTCGGCAGGCTTGCAACAGACTGATGCCACGTCGTACTTCAACGCAACTTCGCATCCTTCGCGGACTTCAGCGCGAGTCATATCTGGTCGCAGCAAGGCATGGTCAATGGTCTTTGCAACCTGACGTAGCGTGAACTTCGGATGTGCCATCTATCTACTCCCCTGAAATCTTCTGGTAGCCCGGCTTCACAACTTCCTCAATGATTGCTAAGCGCTCTTCAAAGGGAATAAAGGCGCTCTTGAGCGCATTGATAGTCACTCGCTGTAGATCTTGGAAGGTCCACTCACATTGCTTGACCATCTCGCTCATCTCGCGTGACATCGATGTTGCTGACATCAAGCGGTTATCAGTATTGATAGTGACTCTAAAGCGGAGCTTAGATAAGCGCGCCAACGGGTGGCTAGCAAATGAATCTGCAACGCCTGTTTGAATATTTGATGAAGGACAGAGCTCGAGCGGAACGCGACGATCGCGTACATAAGCAGCCAGGCGCCCCAAGCGGGCCGGGGTGTGGTTGAAATCGATATCGTCGACGATACGCACGCCATGGCCTAAACGTTCAGCCCCACATAGTTGAATCGCTTCCCAAATAGAAGGAAGTCCGTATGCCTCACCCGCATGAATAGTGAAATGAGCATTTTCGCGGCGAAGATATTCAAAGGTATCGAGTTGATCACTGGGTGGAAAACCATCTTCGGGGCCTGCAATATCAAAACCCACAACTCCTTGATCGCGATACTTAACTGCCAACTCTGCAACTTCTTGTGAACGGTTATTCTGGCGCATTCCACAGAGAAGCGATGTCACACGAATTGTGCGACCTTCGCTCTTCGCCTCTGCTTCGCCAGCTCGGAAGCCTTCGAGTATCGCTTCGATGATGTGTGAAAGCGAGAGACCTTTCTCAGTCAAGAGTTCAGGAGCCATGCGAACTTCGGCATAGACAACGCCGTCGCGCGCTAGATCAACCGCGCATTCGCGTGAGACCCGCACAATATCTTCCTGTCGTTGCATCACAGCAACAGTGTGAGCAAAAGTTTCGAGGTAGAGAACAAGAGATCCCGAATCACAGGAAGAGCGGAACCATTCAGCAAGTTCAGCGGCATCGTAGGTTGGAAGGGTGTGGCCAATCTCTTGAGCGATATCAATAATTGTTTGTGGACGCAGACCGCCATCGAGGTGGTCGTGCAATAGCGCCTTCGGTAGACGCTTTACTTGGTCTTCACTTGGTTTCTTTAATAGATTGCTCATCCCAGGATTCTCTCTACTACTAGCGGAAGACGGCTGACCGTTCCTCCTTCGATAATTGTGACAGCACCAGCAAGGGCATCAATCGCTCTCTCAAAGCGAGCTGGTTCATCGGTATGTAAGGTCATCAGAGGTGCGCCAGCTTTAATGTAATCCCCTGGCTTTGCATGTAGCTCGATGCCAGCGCCAGCCTGCACCTTCTCACCCTGCTTAGAGCGGCCAGCTCCCAATCGCCAGGCGCTCACGCCCACCTTCATGGCATCCATCGTTGTAATAGTTCCGCTCTCGTGTGCCGTAATTATCTGTTGTTCACGTGCGACAGGAAGGGCCGCATCGGGATCGCCACCCTGCGCGCTAATCATGCGACGCCAATGATCCATGGCGCTGCCATCCTTTAGCGCTACTTCAGGATCCTTGCCAACAATTCCAGCTGCATCAATCATTTCGCGCGCCAATAAAATAGTTAACTCGACAACATCAGCAGGTCCACCGCCTGCAAGAACTTCAACAGATTCACGGACTTCGAGGGCGTTGCCTGCAGTGAGCCCAAGTGGAACATCCATCGCTGTAACAAGTGCACGAGTATTAACGCCTGCATCCTTACCAAGTTGCACCATGGTGCGCGCAAGCTCTGCCGCCTTGGCAGGATCTGACATAAAGGCTCCGCTACCTGTCTTTACATCCAGAACAAGAGCAGAGGTTCCTTCTGCAATCTTCTTACTCATAATTGAAGATGCAATCAGTGGAATTGCTTCAACTGTCGCAGTGACATCACGGAGGGCATAGAGCTTCTTATCGGCAGGTGCTAAACCTGCTCCTGCTGCACAAATTACTGCGCCGGTATCTTGCAAAACTTTAAGCATCTCATCATTGGTAAGAGATGCGCGCCATCCTGGAATTGATTCAAGTTTGTCGAGAGTGCCACCTGTATGTCCAAGTCCACGACCTGACAACTGTGGAACTGCACCGCCGCAAGCAGCGACGAGTGGTGCAAGTGGCAGAGTGATCTTGTCGCCCACGCCACCCGTGGAATGCTTATCGGCAGTTTTTCGATCTAGCTTTGACCAATTCATTCGCTCGCCGCTATTAATCATGGCATTGGTCCAGCGCGAGATTTCGCGCGAGTTCATTCCATTGAGCAAGATCGCCATGAGCAGAGCTGACATCTGTTCATCAGCTACGACTCCGCGGGTATATGCGTCAACTACCCAATCAATCTGAGTATCGGTCAGCTCGTTACGATCTCGCTTCGCCGCAATAATTTCAACAGCAGCAAATGGTTCAACGCTTGAACTCAAGATGGCAACCTTGTTGTGATCTCTTCTGGCCCAAATGCCCACGGCAGAAGCTCTGATAATGGCTTCACGCCTTGATCTGTCATGAGCTGCAACTGAGACCCACCATGTTCTTGCAATAGCTGGCGGCAACGACCACATGGCATCAGTGGATTGCCGTTGATATCAACGCAGGCAAAGGCGATTAGGCGCCCTCCACCTGTTGCAACAAGAGATGAGACCAATCCACACTCTGCACAGAGCGTCAGGCCATAGCTAGCATTTTCAACATTGCATCCAGTAACTATTCGCCCATCATCGACCAGCGCTGCTACTCCAACAGGAAAGTGTGAATATGGAACATAGGCGCGCTTCATCGCACCTAACGCTTCGCTACGAAGCAGATCCCAGTCAATGACCATTATCGCCCTCCACGTTTATATGGAATTCCATCGGCCGCGGGGGCTCGCACCTTTCCAACAAAGCCAGAGACAGCGATGATGGTCGCGATATATGGCGCCATCAACATAAATTCAGATGGGATTGGCGTTCCAGTAATTGTCAGCAAACCTTGCAGGTTATCTGCAAAGCCAAAGATAAGCGCTGCAGCAACTGCTCCCATTGGCGACCAGCGTCCAAAGATAAGAGCTGCGAGTGCGATAAATCCTTTACCCGCCGTCATCTCCTTATTGAAGGCGCCAACTGCGCCGAGTGTAAAGAATGCGCCACCAAGTCCGGCAACAGCGCCTGCAATCACCACATTTCTAAAGCGGATCTTGTTGACATCTATACCGACAGATTCAGCAGCCGTTGGATGTTCGCCGACAGAACGTGTGCGTAAGCCCCAGCGAGATTTAAAGAGTGCGATGTGAATAACAATCACTACGACATACATCAGATACACAATGATGCTCTGGCTAAAGAAAATTGGCCCGATGACTGGAATCTTTGAGAGTAGAGGAATCTCAATCGGGGCAAAGGTGCCACCTGAGTTCCAGGTTGATTGATACGGAATGAGCAACTTCTTATAGAGGAAGTTGGTAAGACCAATTACTAAAACGTTGAGTACAAAGCCAAGGACTACTTGATCGATGCCGTATTTAATGGCAAAGACGGCGAGCAGCCATGAGATGGCAGCGCCTGCAAAGGGAGCGATAAGTAAGCCCAACCACGTGTTCTGCGTAAGGGAGGCAATAACGCCTGACATAAAGGCTCCAGCCAGCAGCTGTCCTTCAATGGCAATGTTGATTACGCCAGATCTTTCAGAGAGCACACCTGCCATCGCACCGAAGATCAGTGGCACAGATAAGAGGAGCGCACCTTGTAGTAGACCTGTAAATGGAATGAATTTACCGGCTGCAGCCCAGCAGAGAAATGACATCAAGAAAGTTGCGGCGAAGAAGCCGCTAGCAAAGCGACTGGTCTTGCGCGCTCTGAACTGCAACGTTGCCAGTAAGACCGCGAGCATAGAAGCGATAGAGAAACCAAGCGCACCAGTCTTCGAATTTACAATCCACTCTTTAACAAATATCCACTCATTACCAAGTACGAAGCTATAGGTAACTGGCAGGCCTTCCTTAGGCAGAATTCCAAAGACAGTAAAACCAAATAGTGAGAGCACAGCCATGGTGATGATGCCGCGCTTGCGACGTCGCTCGGGAGCTGAGAGAGTGCGAACTTCAGTGGTGCTCATCAACCATTCCATCCCTTCGAAGCTACTGCTTCGCCTGTTTCAACGTTCTTCAATCTAAAGAGCGCCTTCACGAGAGCAGGAGCTGCGATAAAGAGAACAACGAGTGCTTGAATCACGAGAACCAAATCAAGTGGAGTTTCAGTGCTTGCTTGCATGGTCAATCCACCTGCGCGAAGAGCGCCAAAGAGAAGCGCTGCAAAGACTGTTCCGATTGGGTTGGCGCGCGCTAACAAGGCAACAGTAATTGCATCAAAACCAAAAGAGCCACCGATGCCAGCTGTCATTGCCGGTTCAGAGCCCAGAATCTGCATCGCACCACCTAAGCCAGCGAGGGCGCCTGCGATAAACATAACTGTGGTTGTTACTCGCGCAACTGAAATTCCAGCTGTACGCGATGCATCCGCATTTGCACCTACTGCACGGAATCTAAATCCCCACGTGCTGCGATTGAGAAGCCACCAGACTGCGCCAGCGGCAATGAGCGCGATGATAAATCCTAGATTTGCGCGGAGATCTTCACCAAAGAGGTGAGGAAGTTGTGCGCTTTCGCGTACCTCAGGGGCTAGTGGATCTTGTCTGCCAGGACGTAAAAATGCTGTCGTACTAAGTAGCCATAAGAGAAAGTAGGCGGCCACATAGTTGAGCATGATTGTCACAATCACTTCATGTGCTCCGGTGCGCGCCTTAAGTAAGCCAACAATGCCGCCGTAGATTCCGGCAAAGAGAATCGCTGCTGCCATAGCGGCCAAGGTATGAATAACAACTGGAAGTTCGAATGCAAATCCAACCCAGCTGGCACCAATTGCGCCTGCAATAAACTGTCCTTGCGCACCAATGTTGAATAGTCCTGCCTTAAAGGCGAGTGCGACTGAGAGTCCAGTCAGGATAAGTGGAGTTGCGGCAACTAAAGTTTCAGAGAATGGATAGAAACCTTCGATAAAGCGATCTTCTGCCAATTGCGGATCAAAGATAGAGCCACGAAAGAGCGCCCAATATGCGCCACCTGCTGTAGAGAGCGCCTTCTGTAACATCTCAAGCGGCGCTCCTTTAAGTGCCAAGACCTTTGAATCAGAGAATGCGACTAACAAGCCGCTGACAAAGAGCGCCAAACCAAATGAAAGAAATGGAAGGGCTAACTTTTTCAACTTCATCGCTTTACTCCTGCCATTAAGAGACCAAGTTCTTCACGGGAAGTATCTGCTGGAACGATGGCGATAAATTCACCGCGGTACATAACAGCGATGCGATCGGCTAGCGCTGAAACTTCATCGAGTTCAGTACTAAAGAGAAGGACTGCACGGCCAGAATCGCGTTCAGCGATGATTCGCTCGTGCACAAACTCGATGGAGCCGACATCAAGGCCGCGAGTGGGTTGGGATGCAACGACCAACTTCACGGGCCTGGAAAGTTCACGCGCCAAAACGACCTTCTGCTTATTTCCACCAGAAAGTGATGAGGCAGGATCTTTTGCAGATTGCGTACGGATATCAAACTCTTTGACTCGCTTCTCAGCCTCTGTACTCACAACAGTCTGAGAAATCACGGGGCCCTTTGCATATGGTGACAAATCATGAAGGTCGAGAATCAAATTCTCCTCAATACTAAAGGAGCTAATCAGGCCATCTTCTTCGCGGCTTTCAGGCACGAAGGCGATTCCTGCATGTAGCGCATCTCTGACAGAAGACTTGGTGATCTCTTGGCCCTCGAGCTTTATCGAGCCTGTGACATGTTCTTGTAATCCAACGATTGATTCCGCTAACTCAGATTGGCCATTTCCTTGTACACCAGCAACTGCCAAAACTTCTCCGGCGCGAACTTCAAAAGAAACGTTCTTTACCAATGAGCGACCTGTGTGATCAGAGATAGTCAGGTTTGAGACTGAGAGAGTGACGTTGCCCAACTTAGCTGGGTTCTTTTCGACATCGAGCGAGACCGGACGGCCCACCATCAAAGATGCCAACTCTTCTTGGGAGGCTGATGGGGATGCAGTCCCTACAACCTTGCCGCGACGGATGATGGTGATCTTGTCGGCAGCTTCCTTTACCTCTCGCAATTTGTGGGTAATAAAGACGATAGATGTTCCTTTGGCCTTCAACTTCTTCATATTGCGAAGAAGCTCATCGGTCTCTTGTGGGGTGAGAACCGCCGTGGGCTCATCAAGGATAAGAACTTTTGCGTCATAGATGAGGGCGCGAATAATCTCAACGCGCTGCTGCAGTCCAACCGGCAAATCTTCTACCAAGGCGTCAGGATCAATCTCAAAGTTAAACTCGGCAGATACGCGCAGAATCTCTTTTCTGGCGCTCTCAAGATCAAGCATTCCTAAGCCCTTAGTTTTCTCATGGCCTAACACAATATTTTCGGCAACTGTAAAGACAGGAATCAACATAAAATGCTGATGCACCATGCCAATTCCAGCAGCAAGAGCATCGAGCGGTGAATGAATGCTTATCTCTTTGCCGTCTACGCTAATTGTGCCTTCATCAGGTTGCAGCAGGCCATACACAACATTCATGAGAGTTGATTTTCCTGCACCATTTTCGCCAAGGATTGCGTGGATTTCGCCATCACCAACTGCTAAATCAATTGCATCATTTGCAGTAAGAGAACCAAACCTCTTGGTGATGCCGCGCAACTCTAAGGACATGTGCGTAAATCTACTCGCTTTATCGAACTTTAGAAAGTTTTAATGAAAAGTAAAAAGCGGGCTAACACCGAAGTGCTAGCCCGCTTTTCTTACAAGTATTCAGTTAATTACTTAGCTGAAACCTTTCCGTTGCGGATATCGTTACCGAGTTTTGTAACTTCGGTACGTAGCGCAGTTGGAACTCGACGGATTAGGTCGTGGTATGGAGCAAGGTATGTTCCCTTGTTCTTGAGGTTTCCGAAGTAACCTGTTGAAGAGAACTTTCCAGTTGCCTGATCAAGAATGACTGCCTTTACAGATGTATCGACACCCTTAACTACTGAGGTGAGGAGTACTTTTCTGTACTGTGGTGCAGCCTTAACGCCATCAGTATCAACCCAGATAACAACTGACTTCTTTGAAGTAAGTGAGTTACCTGCTGTTGCTCCACCAAGTCCACCAGCAACTGGGAAGATTACATCTGCACCCTGTTGCTCGAAGTTCTTAGAGATCTGAAGAGCCTTTGCTGAATCTGAGAAGCCACCAACAAATGTTCCATCCTTCTTAGCGATGTCCCATCCAAGAACTTCTACCTTCTTGCCCTTGACCTTGTTGTAGTGAGCTACACCCTTTGCAAAACCATCCATGAAGATAGTGACAGGTGGGATGTTAAGTCCGCCGTATGTTGCGACCTTACCGGTCTTTGAAACTCCAGCTGCTACATAGCCAGCCTGGAATGAAGACTCGTTGGTGTCGAACTGAAGTGGCTTCAGGTTCTTAAACTTTGTACCTGGGTAGATAGATCCATCAGGACCGTGATCTTCTCCATCTTGATCAACAATCGCGAAGTTAACGTTTGGGTTTGCCTTCGCAGCTGCAACGATTGCTCCGTTAATAAGGAAGCCAACACCTACGATGATGGTGCACTTCTCGTCAATGAGCTTCTTAATGTTTGGTGCGTAATCTGCATCTGATGATGCTGAAAGGTACTTAACTGTTACAGATGAGTTTGCCTTTGCTGCTGCATTAGCGCCTGCCCATGCTGATGCGTTAAATGACTTATCGTCAACGCCACCGGTATCGAGTGCAAGGCATGCCTTAGTTGTTGCTGCATTTGCTGCAGGTGTTGCGCTAAATGAAAACGCAGCTACAGCCAAAAGTGCAACAAATGTTGTTGTCTTTTTCAATTTTCCTCCAAAGAGAGTTGGATAGTTCTGTAGATGGGAGCCTAGTAGTTCACGTTTAAATTGAACAAAAAACACGGAAGTATCCGTCAGTGTGGCATGTAACAGTTTGGAAAACTCTCAAGTAGAACTTGAGCGCTAGGCGGGGATTTTTTCCGCAGTGGCAGCTGCGGCATTGATTGAGTTGCTCAATCGCAGCAGAGAGTTAGATCGAATAGTGAGTTCGATTCCCCCACCAGTAATTCCGTAGCGGCGTCCATAAATTCCAGCATCCTCATCAAGGATGTCGAGGTACTGCTTCTTGGCAAGGGAGAGCGCAACGATGTCATACATCGCCTTATCGACTCGCTTAATGACAGTGGCAAGCAAGAATCGTTTTGTTGAGTTTGTGATTGTGATGAACTGGTCAGGTTCTACGTTGATCATTCCAATCGGTGCGCCCTTCTTCTTGGCGCCACGGGAGGCAATGACCTTTAAAATTTCTGAGTCTGAACCTTGAGTGGTGACATAGACGATATCTGCACCGGCATCTAGGACTTGGGTCGTCGCTAGTGAATATGAACCAGAGACATACTTAACGATAGGAATTACCTTGCGCTTTGCCGCTAGTACTCCAGCTGCAAAACCATCCTTATAAATATCTGCCTGATCAGGGTTAGCAATCATCGCTACCTTGCCAGTTCTGGAGATCTGAGCTGCGCTGAAGCCAGCAAGATATGCGCCCTGCGTATTGGCAAAAATTACTGAGGTCACATTGAGCGCTGCCACAGATGCATCATTGATGATTGCAAAGTGAGTGCTTGGATATTCAACGGCGAGTGCTTGCAGCGTTGGTGCATAGCCGCTGCCGATAACGATGATGGGGTCGCAATTCTTGGCAATCAGTGAGCGGATGCGCTTTTCACGGTCTGCGCTAGAGCCGTCGGTAACAACCGGAACTAAGTCGAAATCAAATTGCTTCTGCGCCTTTTCTAGGCCAGCGTGTGAGGCGTCATTAAAGGAACGATCTCCACGTCCGCCGATGTCATAGGCCACGCCCACGGTAAGTGTGGGCTCAGCAGATGCTGACACTGGCATGAGCGCAGTCGCCAGAATCGCTGCAACTAAAAGGAGGCGGGACTTCATTAGAGAACAACGCCTAAATTCTTGTAGGTTGCGTTGACAGTCTCTTGTGCAACGACTCGAGCCTTGGCAGAACCTTGATGCAGGATATCGAGCAGGTGCTTTTCATCCTCAAGTAGTTCAACTGCCTTGGCGCGAATTGGGCGCAGGTATTCAACAACAACCTCAGCCACTGCAGATTTGAAGTCTCCATAACCTTTACCTGCAAATTCATTTTCAAGGTCACTGATGGTACGGCCAGAAAGCGCTGAATGAATAGTAAGCAAGTTACTTATTCCAGGTTTTTCAACCACATCGAATTTCACTTCACGACCTGCATCTGTGACTGCGCTCTTAATCTTCTTGAGATTGGCTTCTGGCGTATCCATAATCTCAATAACGCCTGCAACTGCCCCAGATGACTTACTCATCTTGGTAGTTGGCTCTTGAATATCATTGATTTTCGCCGCTGTCTTAAGGATGTATGCCTCTGGAATCTGGAAAGTCTGCCCGTAACGAGAATTAAAGCGCCCAGCTAAATCTCGCGTAAGTTCAATATGTTGGCGTTGATCTTCACCGACTGGAACGTAATGTGGCTGGTAGAGCAAGATGTCAGCTGCTTGCAGCATCGGATAGGTAAACAATCCAACGCGGGCAGAATCTGCACCAGCCTTTGATGACTTATCTTTAAATTGCGTCATACGACTTGCCTCGCCAAAGCCAGTCATACATTCCATAATCCAACCTAGTTGGTTGTGTTGTGGAACTTGCGACTGCACAAAGAGCGTTGATTTTTCAGGTGAGATTCCAAGAGCTAAGAGTTGCGCTGCAGATGCCAAGGTGCGCTTACGGAGAAGAGCTGGATCGGTTTCGACTGTCAGTGCATGTAAATCTACGATGCAGTAAAAAGCATCATGGCCATCTTGTAGCTCAACCCACTGCTTGACCGCGCCCAGATAGTTTCCAAGATGGAAAGAATCGCTCGTTGGCTGAATGCCAGAAAGGACGCGTTTCATAGCTGCAATTCTCGCACGAGTTAGTAGTTACGCGAGATCAATAAACGACCGGCTCGCTTTCCTTCCATAGAAAGCACTGTGATTCGCACGCCATTGACGCCTACGACGTCGTTAACAACGGGAATTCTTCCAAGGAAGTTCATGACAAAACCGCTGGCGGTTTCGTAAGGGCCTTCAGGCAGCTCAATTCCAGTCTCTTCCATCAGATCTTCCAGTGAAATCAAGCCATCTACTTCAAAGTCACCGGTACGAGATTCTTGTGAAATTTCTTCTTCATCGGTGTCATATTCATCGCGAATATCGCCAATCAACGTTTCAACAAGGTCTTCGAGGGTAACGATGCCATCGGTTCCGCCGTACTCATCCAGAACAATCGCCAGATGTTGGCGCTGGTTACGCATTTCAGTCAGCGCAGGCAGAATCGCCTTTGTTCCCGGTAAATACATAATGTTGCGAGCTAACTCTTGAATCTTGGCGTTGTTATTCGCAAGGCTGGTATCCAATAAGTCTCGTACGTGAATAAAGCCAACGACTTCATCCGATGATCCGCGCACAACTGGATAACGTGAATGAGCCTTTTCGATGGCGAGTGAGATCGCTTTACCAACTGTCAACGAAGCATCCATAAAGTCAACCTCGGTACGAGGCACCATGACTTCGTGAACTTGGCGTTCTGATGCGTTAAAGACTTCTTCAACGATATCGCGCTCTTCATCTGTAAGAGCCGCATGCCCTGCAACTAAATCAAGAAGCTCTTCTTCAGAAATCTGCGAGCGCTGCTCTTTAGGGTCAATACCAAAGAGGCGCACTACCAAACTTGTCGAGTGCGATAAGACCCAGATAACTGGGCGGAAAATCTTGGCAACGATGTCGATAAAGCCAGCTGAATACATGGCGATCTGTTCGGTGCGATAGAGGGCAACTCGCTTTGGTACAAGTTCTCCAAAGACCAACGAGAAGTAAGCGATGATAAATGTCAGGCCGATAAGGGATGCAGTGGATGCAGAATCACCAGAAAGTCCCCGTGACTCAAGCCATGGAATGAAATGGTCGCCTAATCGATCAGCGCCAAGGGCTGCTGATAAGAATCCTGTGACGGTGACGCCGACCTGCAAGGTAGCCAGAAGGCGGTTGGGATTGCTGGCAACAGAGGCAACCTTGGCGCCTCGCTTGCCGCGGGTTGCGATCTGCTTAATCTGACTTTCGCGCAGCGATACAAGTGCGATTTCAGCTGCTACGAAGATTGCGCCCAGGACAATCAGGGCAGCGATCAGGCCTATAGAGGTAAAGAGTGAGCTACTCGGGTTAGGTTCCATGATGTGAGAAGTCTAGCGAAGCCCCTTCCTATTGGGGCCCGCCTGACATAACCTTTCCCACGCTAGCCAACCGGCTAGCGACCTCATCCTCGGACCGTCGGGCACGTACCTGCCCGGATTAGGAAGTAGAAACATGGCATCAGTCGTATTCGAAAATGCATCTCGCATCTACCCAGGCACAACAGCACCTGCCGTAGACAAGCTCAACCTCACCGTCAAAGATGGAGAGTTCCTTGTTCTTGTTGGACCATCAGGTTGCGGAAAGTCAACATCACTTCGTATGTTGGCAGGCCTTGAAGAAATCGACGGTGGTCGAATTCTTATCGGTGATCGCGATGTAACAAACGTTGCACCGAAAGATCGCGATATCGCAATGGTCTTCCAGTCATATGCGCTCTATCCACACATGACTGTTGCAGAGAACATGGGCTTCGCACTCAAAATCGCAGGAGTCGATAAGGCTGAGCGCGATAAGCGAGTCCGTGAAGCGGCGAAGTTGCTCGATCTTGAACCATATCTAGAGCGTAAGCCAAAGGCTCTCTCAGGTGGTCAGCGTCAGCGCGTTGCTATGGGTCGTGCAATTGTTCGTGAGCCACAAGTCTTCTTGATGGACGAACCACTTTCAAACCTTGATGCGAAGTTGCGCGTAGCAACTCGTACACAGATTGCTGCTCTGCAGCGTCGCCTTGGAATCACGACTGTCTACGTAACTCACGACCAGGTTGAAGCTATGACCATGGGTGATCGCGTAGCAGTTCTTAAGGATGGCTTGCTCCAGCAAGTTGATACTCCTCGTAATCTTTATGACAAGCCAGCAAATGTCTTCGTTGCAGGCTTTATTGGTTCGCCTGCGATGAACCTCCTTGTAGCTCCAGTATCTGGTGGCAAGGCTCATCTTGGTGATCTCGATATCGATGTTCCAGCATCAGCTGGATCAAGCGTGACTGTTGGAATTCGTCCAGAAGGATGGTTGCCAGCAGCTAAGGGCTTCCATGTCTATGTAGAAGTAGTTGAAGAACTCGGTTCTGATGCATTTGTCTACGGAAAGCCTGCAGATACAAATGTTAAGTTCGCAAACTCATCAGATGAGGGCGTTCAGGTAATCGTGCGCTGGGATCCAAAGAACCCACCAAAGGTTGGAGATACCGTCACTGTGGTAAATGTGCCAGGTGCGCTTCACCTCTTTGATACAGCAACAGGTAACCGCATCAACTAAGACGTATAAGAAAAAGCCCCGCTGCACAGTGTGCAGCGGGGCTTTTTATTTTCTTTTTCTTAACCCTTGAGTGAACCTGCGAGCATTCCGCGGAGGAAGTAGCGTCCAAGGAAGAGGTAGACAAGCAACGTTGGAATCGAAACAATCAACGATGCTGTCATGTTATTTCCGTAGTAGACCTGGTTTCCTGAACCGGTGATGAAGTTAAGCGCAGTTGTTGCAACCGACAACTTAGGCGAACCACCAGTAAGGAAGATAGCGAAGAGGAAGTCATTCCACGCAGAGGTGAACTGCCAGATCAGAACCACAACGAAACCTGGGATAGATAGTGGCAAGAAGATGGTGCGGAAGATACGGACCATTCCAGCTCCATCAACGCGGGCTGCCTCGATGAGTTCGTTAGGGATAGCTGCAAAGTAATTACGGAAGATCAAAGTACAGATCGGAATACCGTAAATGACGTGTGCAAATACCAGAACGTAGATGCTGCCACCGATACCAGCCCACTGATTGAACTTGGTAAGTGGAATCATGATTGCTTGGTATGGAATAAACATTCCGAAGAGGAATGTTGTGAAGATTAGGTTAGAGCCTCTGAACTTCCACTTAGCAAAGACGAAGCCGTTGATTGCTCCGATTACTGCCGAGATAATTGACGATTGAGTAACAAAGAAGAGAGTACGCAGCATTGGCTCGCGTAGAACTTCCCATGTTGGCCCCCAGGCTTCAAAGTTCAAGCTCGTTGGTGGAATAAATGCTGCTGACTGAGATACGCCGGTGATGCCCTTTACTGAGTTGATCACCATTACGTAGATCGGAAGCGCTGCAATAACAAAGAGAATTGTTAAAGCGAAGTAGCGGAAGACGAGCCAGAACTGACCCTTGCCATCTAAACGCTTCTTAGTGCGAACGTCGAGCTTTTGGGTTACGCGAGTTGCGAGATCGGAACTCATTTGTTCGCCTCCTCAGTCTTGTTGACATAGATCAGATATGGAATAACGGCTACTGCAATCATCAACAAGATGACGATTGCAATGGCAGCGCCCTTTGCATAGTTCTGGAAATCGAAGATGGTCTGCCACATATAGATAGCTAGCACCTTAGTCACATAGCTCTTGGTAGCGATACCGAAGATGAGGTCGAAGACCTTCATGGAGATATGGCCCAAAATAATCAGAACTGTCAGGAATGTTGGTGACAACTGTGGGAAGAGAATATGGCGGTAGATCTTGAACTCTGTCGCGCCATCGACTCGCGCTGCTTCACGTAGGTCATCAGGAATTCCACGGAAACCAGCGAGGAAGAGCGCCATGACATATCCCGCCATCTGCCAGATTGCAGGAAGAGCCATCGCATACATCGAGCCAGCTTCAGAGGTATACCAATCGCTCTGCAGAGCGCCGAGACCAATATTCTTTAAGATGTAGTTAAGTCCAGTTGCATCATCATCTCTAGCTGAGTCCATCAACCAGCGCCATGAAGTTCCCATAGCGATAAATGAGATAGCCATTGGATAGAGATAGGTAGAGCGAAAGAATCCTTCGCCCTTAATTCCCTTTTCAAGCAAGAGCGCCATGATCAGACCTGAGAGCAAGCAGCCAATCATGAATACTGCGGTAAATTTCAAAAGATTTGAAAGAGCATGTGTGAACTCAGGATCTGACCAGAGTTCGATGTAGTTGATAAGGCCTACAAACTCAATCTTGGTTGTGTAGGCGTTATATCTATTTTCTAAAGATTCTAGGAGTGTGTAACCAATCATTCCGTAGACGAAAACAGCCATCGCAATAACGGATGGAAGAACAAATAGAAATCCGCCCCAAGGGCTCTGGATTCTCTTTCGGGTGGCTCTCACAGAAGTTGCGCCTCTCGCACTGCTAAAAATTATTTGAGAAATGTATTTGCTATGAAATTGTGAAAAAGTCTGAAGTTCTGGCGGAACCTTATCGATTCCGCCAGAACTTCAGAACTTAGATGTTCAGTTGATGACAACCAAACAGGGGTTTATCCCTGTGCGTTTGCCTTCTGAGCTGCAAGGAGAGCCTTAACAAAGCCCGCTGAATCCTTTGCACCACCGGTGTAGAAGCGGCCAACTGCTGAGTTGTACGCTGCCATACCTGCATTGCCCCAGTTAACGCCGTGGACAGTTGAACCGACGAGGCGATCCTTCTTCCATGACTTCATTGCTGCCTGGAGGTAGCTGTCGTAGAGCTTTGGATCTGAGTCTGTACGTGCAGAGATTGAACCCTTCTTAGGGTTAAATGCATCTTGTCCAGCCTTTGATCCACAGACCTTGAGCCATGCGATACCTGCATCGCGGTTTGTTGCGCCCTTAGGCAATGTGAATGAGTCTGAGAGCCACTGGTATACGCCAGCAGTTCCTGGACCTGGTGCCCATGTGTAGTCCTTGCCTAGCTTGAGGCCTTCTGACTGCCACTGTGATGAAGCCCAGTCACCCATGATGAAGAAGCCGGCCTTGCCTGTTGTTACAAGCTTTCCAGCATCTGGCCAGTCAAGTGACTTGCTTGAGTTACCGTATGAAAGAACCTTTGAGAACTGACCAATTGCCTTCTTTACTTCTGGTCCGTTCCACTTTGTTGTGCCCTTCCATAGACCATCAAACTTATCTGGTCCCATTGAAGCAAGAAGAACGTAGTCGAAGAGGTGAGCAATCGCCCAGTCGCCGTTTCCAGCAAGTGCGATTCCATCAATTCCAGCCTTCTTGAACTTCTCCATGTCAGCGATCATTGCATCGAGTGTTGCTGGAGCCTTAGTGATTCCAGCCTTCTTTGCTGCTGCAGGGTTCCACCACAAAACGTTTGAACGGTGGATGTTTACAGGAACAGAATAAATCTTTCCCTTTGTTGTAAGTGTCTTAATAAGATCCTTAGGGAATACCTTGTCCCAACCTTCTGACTTGTAAAGGAATGAGACGTCTTCAATCTGTCCGGCCTTTACATAAGAAGATAGTTCTTCGCCAGCGTGTGCCTGGAATGTGTCAGGTGGATTGCCAGCTTGCATACGTGATACAAGAACACCCTTAGCGTTAACACCAGCTGCACCTGCAACTGAAGCGTTAATGAATGGTGTGTTTGGGTTGAGTCTTTCGAACTCAGTTGTCATTCCTGCAAGACCTGCAGCTTCTCCGCCTGATGCCCACCAGGTAAAGATTTCTAGTTGCTTATCAGTTGCAGCATTTGATGCTGGAGCTGATGAAACAGCTAGCGCAATTGCAGCAAAGACAGCCGCGACTTTTGACTTCTTTAGCATGTAGCGCCTTTCTTAAATTTGAGGACTTTCCTCACTTGGGTTGCGTACTCCCTAAAGATTTACGGCATGGCCGCAAAGATTAGGTTTTACACTCCGACATCTTTCTGTGCCACATGCGGGTAGTCAACGGGTTTAACCCCGTGGGTGATAACGATTTGGTTACGCGCCAGGTGTAAATCGCCCTCGATTTAGGTCAGGCTGGAGAGCTTAAAGAAGGCGCCATTCCACCTGATCTCCTTCTGGAATTCATCGATGGTGGTGCCAGCCGAGATGCGCAGGTGTTCGACCTGGGCTATCTGAGCGAAATCAGCGAGCGCCTCAGGGTCCAGGGCGGTGCTGAGGACTGTGTGGTGAGAGCCGCCGGCATAGATCCAGGCCTCAGCCGAGGTGGCAAGAGTTGGCGCCGGCTTCCAGACAGCACATGCCACCGGTAGAGATTTCAAATCTTTATCCGGATTAACGACCTCAATATCGTTGGAGACAATTCGGAAGCGATCACCAAGATCCATCAGACCAACAACGCGGCCTTGGGCAGGCTTTGCGTTAAAGACCAAGCGGACCGGATCATCTTTTCCACCGATACCAAGTGGGTGGATTTCACAACGCGGACGTTGTGTAGAAATTGTTGGGCAGACCTCGAGCATATGTGCGCCCAGAACTTTTGGTTCACCTGGGCCAAAGTGATAGGTGTAATCCTCCATAAACGAGGTGCCACCTGGCAGCCCTTCAGTCATCGCCTTGACGATGCGCAAGAGCGCAGAAGTCTTCCAATCACCTTCTCCACCAAAGCCATATCCCTTAGACATCAATCGCTGAACAGCAAGTCCAGGAAGCTGCTTGAGCGCACCTAAATCTTCAAAGTTTGTCGTGAAAGCTCCGAAGTTTCCGGCTTCAAGAAAACGTTCTAGCGCAATTTCAATTGTTGCTTGATAACGAAGTGAGTCATGACGTGGCCCACCCTTAGCAATCTCAGGTGCGATATCAAATATCTTTTCATATTCATTGATCAAAGCATCGACTGCGCTTGGTTCAACAGCTGCAACCAGATCTACCAAGGTGTTAACGCCATAGGCTTCGATAGACATCCCGAGGGCGATCTGCGCACTGGTCTTATCGCCGTCTGTGACTGCAACAAAGCGCATATTGTCACCAAAGCGCGCGACCTTAAGGTTCTGAGCGGTGTACCAGCCAATGGCGGCGCGCATCCAATGAGAAATTCGGGTAGAGACCGTTGCATCGCTGACATGGCCCGCCACAATCTTGCGCGGCAGATGCAGGCGCGCCTGGATGTGTCCATGTTCGCGATCGCCATGTGCTGCTTGATTGAGATTCATGAAATCCATATCAATGGTCTCCCAAGGCAGAGCAGAGTTCGCTTGGGTATGTAGATGCAAGATCGGAACTTGCAGCGCGTTAAGGCCAGCGATCCACATCTTCGCTGGCGAGAAGGTATGCATCCAGACGATGACGCCAACACACTTTGGGTTAGAGGAAGCCTCTAAACAGATGGCTTTAATACTTTCTGGGGTTGTCAGAACTGGCTTCCAGGTTGCCTTGATAGGAATGTTTGTCGCGGCGTTAAGAGTTGCAACTACTTCTTGTGACTGTTTCGCAACCTGCGCCAAAGTTTCATCACCATAGAGTGACTGGCTTCCTGTAAGAAACCAGATTTCTAGCCCATTATCTTGTAGCGACTTCACGAGTACTCCCCCATGGATTTTTCGTGAATACTACATGAGGGCTATTGAATAGAAAATGGTTCAGGACTTATTTGAAGTTCTCCACGCAAGATATGAATCTTTCCGCGTCCGTAGCTCTGCCACTTATCCGTGTAGACGAGCGCAGTATTCTCATCTATCCCAATCAGCGTCGTATCGGCATCGGGGCGAAGCACAAAGGCAGTCACGCGTTCAGGAAGCCAGCCCAACATCTTGTCGTAATGTGGAATCACTTCAATTGCCGGAACTATTCCCAAACCAACGCTGTGATGAGACCTGCGGATTCCCATAATTGTTCCACCAAATGCCATCGCACCTGCTGAACATCCAGCGAGCGATGAACCGCTCTGCCATGCACTATCAATGGCTTCCCACACTGGCGAGCCTGTAAAGACATCTGCGACTCGATGAGGATCTCCCCCAGAGAAATAGATCAGCCCTGCGCCGCTAATTTCTGCTACAAATTTTTCGTTAAAGGCATCTTCTCTCTCATGAATAGGTAAGTAGACCCATTCACTACCGATTCGCTCTGCTTGCTCACGCCCGAGGCGTTGCCACTTCTCTCGACTTGCGGCCCCTTCATGTGATGAAGCAGTAGGGATTTGAATAAAACGATTCTTCTTGCCCCCAGAAATAGCACGATGCAGGAGTTCACCTTCAAACTCCTGCATCTGCGGTGAATACTCACCAGAACCAACGAGCGCTAAAGCACCTGCGCCCTGCTTCATCTCTATTTAAGCCATGGCTTTCTTGAGATTCTCATCAATTGATGCCAAGAACTCTTGCGTTGTTTGATAAGGAGCATCACGTGAGATCAGAAGTGCTAGATCCTTTGTCATCTTTCCTTCTTCAACAGTCTGAATACATACCTGCTCGAGCGTCTTTGAGAACTTCGCAAGCTCTGCGTTGTTATCAAGCTTGGCGCGGTGGGCAAGGCCTTGTGTCCAGGCAAAGATTGAGGCGATTGGGTTTGTCGAAGTCTCTTTTCCAGCTTGGTGATCACGGTAGTGACGTGTCACTGTTCCGTGGGCTGCCTCTGATTCGCAGACCTTTCCATCTGGAGTCATCAAGACAGATGTCATGAGACCAAGTGAGCCATATCCCTGTGCGACGGTATCTGACTGCACATCTCCGTCGTAGTTCTTACATGCCCAGACGTAGCCGCCTTCCATACGAAGTGACATAGCGACCATGTCATCGATGAGGCGGTGTTCGTACCAGATACCAGCTGCATCAAATTGCGCCTTGAACTCTGCTTGGTAGATCTCTTCAAAGATATCTTTGAAGCGACCATCGTAAGCCTTGAGAATTGTGTTCTTAGTTGAAAGGTAGACAGGGAACTTACGAAGAAGTCCATAGTTAAGAGATGCGCGAGCGAAGTCGCGAATCGAATCATCAACGTTATACATCGCCATGGCGACGCCGGATGATTCAAAGTTGAAGACTTCAAGGTTGAGCGGTTCACCGCCACCTTCAGGAACATAGGTCAGCGTGAGCTTTCCTGGACCTGGAATCTTGAGATCTGTTGCGCGGTATTGATCACCAAATGCATGGCGGCCAATCACGATTGGCTTGGTCCAATGTGGAACTAAACGTGGCACATTGCTGATGATGATTGGTTCGCGGAAGATCACTCCACCCAAGATATTGCGGATAGTTCCGTTAGGAGACTTCCACATCTTCTTCAAGCCAAACTCAGCCACGCGCGCTTCATCAGGGGTAATAGTTGCGCACTTAATTCCGACGCCGTGCTTCTGGATTGCAAGCGCTGAATCGATGGTGACTTGATCATCGGTGGCATCGCGGTGTTCCATGCCAAGGTCGTAGTACTCGAGGTTGACATCGAGGTAAGGCAAGATCAATTTATCTTTGATGAACTGCCACATGATGCGAGTCATCTCATCGCCATCTAGTTCAACAACGGTGCCTTGTACTTTGATCTTTGACATATTACATATCCTTTACATCAGCTTGTTTTGCACGCACAGCTTCTGCAGCTTCTTTGAGTGAAGCAACTTCAGAATCAGTGAGCTTGCTTTCAACAACTTTGCGAATACCTGACTTGCCGAGCTCTGCTTCCACGCCCAAATAGACGCCAGAGATTCCGTATTCGCCATCAACCCATGCGCAGACCGGCATGATTTCACCTGAATCTTCAATGACAGCCTTTGCCATGCGCGCTGCTGCTGCAGATGGCGCGTAGTAAGCAGAACCTGTCTTCAAGAGAGCTACAACTTCCGCGCCACCATTACGTGTGCGATCTACGAGTTCATCAATTTCAGATTGTGACAATTTATCTGACAGCGGAACGCCATTGACTGTGCAGCGACTTGGCACCGGCACCATGGTGTCACCGTGTGAACCAAGGGTGAGAGTCTTCACTGTGCCGACTGGAACGTTGAGCTTTTCAGCAACAAAGTTGGTAAAGCGCGCAGTGTCGAGCATTCCAGCCTGACCCATCACGCGATTCTTTGGAAAGTTGGTCGCAATCTGAGCAAGCGCTGTCATCTCATCAAGTGGATTTGAGACCACGATGATCACGGCGTTTGGAGAATGTTTTGCAATATTTTCAGCAACGCCACGGACGATTCCAGCGTTAACGCCGATGAGATCCATGCGGCTCATACCTGGCTTACGTGGAAGACCAGCGGTAATGACTACAACATCGGAGTTGGCAGTCTTCTCATAGCCTGCGCCTTCAGGTGTTGTGGTTGCCCCAGTAATTCTTGTTTCAAAGCCTTCGATAGAACGAGACTGGTTCATATCGAGCGCTAAACCTTCGGGCTTGCCTTCGAGAATATCTGTGAGAACAACTTCATCGAAGATGTTGTATTCAGCGAGCCGGAGAGCGGTAGTTGAACCGTAGAAACCTGCACCTACAACGGTGACTTTCTTTGCCATGGTGATCCCTTTGAGCGAGTTGACCCAATACTTTGATATCGGGTTATCTTGATATCGAGCGAACTCTACAACCCCTTAGGAAGAGCGATAGCCAGCCCAAAGAGCACAAGCGCTATCGCAAGAGGTAGATAGCGCTCAAATTTACGTTGGTTCCACTGTGCGAGGGCAATCACAGCTGTTCCGGCCGAGATAGCAAGGGCGCCAGAGCGAACAAAACCGGCGATACCTGCAATAACGCCGAGCGCAATCACGATATATGCCACGCGAAGTTGAAGAGAAGTTATCGCTCGCATGCATCAACCACATTCGTCAAAAGCATCGCACGAGTCATTGGTCCGACTCCCCCAGGCATTGGAGCAACGAAAGCTGCCACATTCATCACAGATGGATCCACATCGCCAACAAGTCCAGTATCGGTGCGAGAGATTCCAACATCAAGAACAGTAGCGCCAGCCTTGACCATATCGCCTTTGAGAAAATGTGCCTGTCCGATAGCTGCAACAACGATATCGGCGCGCTTGGTATGTGCGGCTAAATCTTTTGTTCCGGTATGCGTCAAAGTAACTGTGGCATTTTCGGCTTTGCGTGTGAGTAGTAACCCGAGTGGGCGACCGACTGTAAGGCCTCGTCCAATAACAACAACTTCCGCTCCGGCTAATGGAATTTTGTAGTGGTTAATGAGTTCTACGATTCCACGTGGTGTACATGGAAGTGGCGCGGCATACCCTGCCACCAGCCTTCCCAAATTCATTGGGTGTAATCCATCAGCATCTTTATCAGGGTCGATTGCTTCTAAAATCACTTGGGTATTGATTGCGCTAGGAAGTGGAAGTTGAACGATGTAACCAGTGCACTCTTTTGACGCATTAAGGTCGCGGACTGCGGCAAGCACATCTGCCTGTGTAGCTGTTGCTGGTAAATCAATACGGATGGAGTTGATTCCTACTTCTTGGCAATCGCGATGCTTACCGCTGACATAGGAATGTGATCCTGGGTCATCTCCTACAAGAACCGTGCCGAGCCCAGGAGTAATGCCTCGAGCTTTGAGCGCCGTTGTACGTTGCGCCAGATTAGCTTTGATGGATGCAGCAAGAGACTTGCCATCAAGTAATTGTGCGCTGCTCATAAGGCCATCCTATTGCGTGATTTATGCGTGAGAGAAATGTCGGGTGTTGGTGAAGAACATGGCGACTCCTGCTCGCTCTGCCGCAGCGATTACCTCTTCGTCTCGCACACTTCCACCTGGTTGCACGATTGCTATGACCCCAGCTGCTGTAAGAATTTCTAACCCATCCGCAAAGGGGAAGAAGGCATCAGATGCGGCAACGCTATTGCGCACTCGATCGCCAGCGCGATCAACTGCTAACTTTGCAGAGTCAACGCGATTGACTTGCCCCATTCCAATTCCAACTGCGGCGCCATTCTTTGCCAGCAAGATGGCGTTGCTCTTCACAGCGCGCACAGCGCGCCAAGCAAACTGTAGATCTGCAAGAACTTCAGATGAGACAGCAGCACCTGTTACTTGCTTCCAATTCTTAGCGTCATCGCCTGCAGCGCTAATCAGATCAGTTTCTTGCACAAGTGCGCCACCAGATACTGGGCGAATCTCGAGCGGTGAAATTCGAGTTACCGGGCAGGTGAGAATGCGGATGGATGGCTTCTTCATCAAGATATCAAGCGCTGCGCTCTCATACTCAGGAGCAATGATTACCTCTGTAAAGACTTCAGAAACTTGCGTAGCCATCGCAGCCGTTACGGTGCGATTTGCCGCAATTACTCCGCCGAAGGCGGAGACAGGATCACACGCATGCGCCTTGGTATATGCATCTGCGATATCGCTACCGATAGCAACGCCACAAGGATTGGCATGTTTAATGATGGCAACACATGGTTGCGAGTGATCTAAGGCTGCGCGCCAAGCAGCATCGGCATCGGTGTAATTATTAAAGGACATCTCTTTGCCGTGTGACTGAACTGCGTTCACAATTCCAGCTGGACCGCCCCGATAGATGGCGGCCTGCTGGTGAGGATTTTCTCCATAGCGCAGCGCGTTATCTCGATTGTAGATGAGTCCAAACCAATCCATTTCTTGCATCTGGTGGCTGATTGTCGAACCGAGCCAGCTCGCGATGGTGAGATCGTATTCAGCTGTAGTTCTAAAGACATCGAGAGCTAAGCGCTTACGTTCTTCATCGGTAAAGCCACCTGATGTAATGGCTGCAATCGCTTGGTCATATTGGCTTTCCTGGCATAGAACTGCAACTGAACCGTGGTTCTTGGCAGCACCACGCAACATCGATGGACCACCAATATCAATCTGCTCAATGCACTCTGCAAATTCCGCACCCGATGCAATGGTCGCTGCAAAGGGATAGAGGTTGATAACAACGAGATCAAAGGGTGCAATATCAAGGTCTGCAATAGCGGCAAGATGCTCAGAATTATTCTGATCTGCCAAAATTCCAGAGTGGATACGTGGATGAAGAGTCTTTACACGTCCACCCATAATCTCTGGAAAGCCGGTGTAATCACTTACCTCTGTAACCGAAATTCCGGCGCCCGCAAGAGTTTTGGCTGTTGAGCCAGTTGAGAGTATTTCAACTCCGGCTTCTTGCAGAGCTTTTCCGAGTTCAAGGAGCCGCGACTTTTCATAGACGCTGACTAGTGCGCGTCGTATGGGTTTGCGATCAGCCATTGCCTTTTCTCCAAATAATTTTCTAGCGAGGATCTTGCTTAAGTGTGGGAAGCAGTGCAGAAATGGTCGCGACGATGAGACCTCGTTCCTTAATCTTAATGCGTTCATGGAGCGACTCTTCGGTATCGCCGGCAAGAACCGCCACCTTCTCTTGTGCAATCACTGTGCCGGTATCGATTCCAGCATCTACCCAGTGAATCGTGGTTCCCGTCTCGCTCACACCGGCAGCAAGGGCATCGCGAACAGCGTGCGCACCTGGAAATGCCGGCAACAACGCTGGATGGCTATTGATGATGCGAAACTTTTCGGTGATGCGATGAGACAGAATGCGCATAAATCCTGCACTGATGACGAGATCAGGGCGAAGTGCAGCAATCAGAGTTTCGAGTTCGCGATCCCATTCACTGCGATCGGCCAGCATCGGGATTGTGAAAGTCTCAATCTTGGCGCGATGCGCCCGTTCCAATACCTGTGCGCCTTTTTGATCAGAGATTACCGCGACGATATCGCAGGCCAATTGCCCACTTGTTACTGCATCAAATATCGCCTGTGCCAGCGTTCCGCTACCGGATGCCAAAACGACGATGCGCTTCATGAGTTAGCTCTTTACCGAAAGTCGTTTATTCATGATGAAGGTTGTTGCCGCCGCACCGATTCCGATTTCAAGTGCAATCGATAGGACAAACTTCCAGATAGAAACGCCCATCGCGCCCATCTCAGCAGTGAGCAGCGCGCCGCTTCCAAGATATGCCAGCAGCGTTGCTAGCGCGATAGTGAAGAGATAGCTCTGAATCAAAGTCTGTATTCCGTGGGCAAGAGCCCACCGTGCCAAGAGAACTCCAAGACCGATAAAGAAGAGAACTCCAAAGAGAGCAAGCGGTTGACGCGAAGTTGGCAGAATTCCTAATAGTGGAAGCGCCGGTATCTGCCCCAATTGATACCACCATGGAGAAACGATTGTTCCGGCTCCCACTGCAAGACCTGTTCCTGAAAAGTATGCGGCGGTTGCAATTGCGGCGTTAGGTAGATAGAGAATATTGAGAAATAACAGCAGTACTCCACCAAAGATTCCTGGTTGTAGCGAGATGGTGATGTTCTTTACCTGTGTGAAGTTGAGAATGAGTAAGAGAGTTGTGGCTACTAGAGCAACGCCTATATAAATCGCTGTGATGCGAAGTGCAATCCGAAGTGATCGCGAAGGGTTGATGCGATAGCCAGCGCTCATGGTGGCAAGGAGGCAGAGAAGAAATCCAAAGATAGGCGCTAAGTACCACTGCGGAGTAACTGCAGTCGAACCACTAAAGAAAGCAAGTGCTGTAAGCAGAACTGCATACATCGTGGAAAAAATAAGTCGCACACCATTGATGTCATGGAAGTCGCCTTGCAATCTATCGATTGCTCTATTGAAGGCTGCGCGAATTACTAGGAAGGGAAGAACCAAACCACCAATAGGCAGGAAGGTGAGATAGCCAGGCAGTGATGTTGGTGGAAGCGCTAATTGAAAGGGAAGATGGTGAGCGCCGAGCCAAATCCAGACTGCGCCACGAATGGGATCAGAGGTACTGCCGCTAGCACTTCCTGCTGTCGCCCAGGCAATCAGTGCGACAAATGAAAATGGCAGCAACAAAGTTGCAGCGCTACGGATGACGTGTGACAACGAGACCGAGAGGACGCGTTGCATTGAACGTGTTACCGACCTAGTAGACCGCGCATTAATTGCGCTGTTTCACTTGGAGTTTGACCGACCTTTA
Source organism: Candidatus Nanopelagicaceae bacterium (assembly GCA_965267965.1). GTDB lineage: Bacteria > Actinomycetota > Actinomycetes > Nanopelagicales > Nanopelagicaceae > Planktophila. Next base: position 296,715 of record OZ254131.1, on the reverse strand, counting down.
CGCCGGCTGCTTCAAGAGCATCTTTCTTCGCCTGCGCAGTTCCAGATGAACCAGAGACGATTGCACCTGCATGTCCCATGGTCTTTCCTTCTGGAGCAGTGAAACCTGCAACGTAACCTACGACAGGCTTGCGAACATACTCTGCAATAAATGCAGCTGCGCGCTCTTCAGCATCTCCACCGATTTCACCAATCATGACAATTGCTTCTGTCTCAGGATCATCTTGGAATGCGCGCAAACAATCGATATGAGTGGTGCCAATTACTGGGTCTCCACCGATACCAACTGCAGTTGAAAATCCAATATCGCGTAGCTCGTACATCATCTGATAGGTAAGCGTTCCTGATTTTGAGACAAGCCCGATAGGCCCACGCTTTGTAATATCGCTTGGAATAATTCCAACGTTGGATTGTTCTGGGCTAATCAAACCAGGACAGTTAGGTCCAATGATCTGTGTCTTGCCCTTTTTAAGTGAATAAGCGTAGAAGTAGGCAGAGTCATGTACTGGAATACCTTCAGTAATGACAACTACAAGGGGCATCGCAGCATCGATAGCGTCGATGACTGCAGCCTTTGCAAACTTAGGTGGTACGAATACAACTGAAACGTTTGCACCAGTTGCTGCCATAGCTTCGGCAACAGTGTTGTAGACCGGTAGCGATGTGCCATCAATATCAACAACTTGGCCACCTTTACCTGGTGTTACTCCACCAACAACCTTTGTGCCAGATGCCAACATGCGGCGAGTGTGCTTTGTTCCTTCAGAACCTGTCATTCCTTGAACAATGACCTTGCTTGCTGAATTGATAAAGATTGACATTACTTTGCCGCCAATTCTGCAGCGCGTGATGCTGCTCCATCCATAGTTTCAGCTTGCTCGACCAAAGGATGGTTAGCAGCGTTAAGAATTGCACGTCCTTCAAGGACGTTATTGCCATCAAGGCGCACCACAATTGGCTTTGTCGCCTTTGCACCCAGTAGCTCGAGCGCTTGCACAATGCCATTTGCAACAGCATCGCATGCAGTAATTCCACCAAAGACGTTGACGAAGACGCTCTTCACATCAGGATCGCCCAGAATAATTGAAAGGCCATCTGCCATTACTTGAGCTGAAGCGCCGCCTCCAATATCAAGGAAGTTTGCTGGGCGCATGCCACCGAACTTTTCGCCTGCATAAGCGACCACATCGAGGGTAGACATCACAAGGCCTGCACCATTACCGATGATTCCAACCTGACCGTTATCAAGCTTTACGTAATTTAAACCCTTTTCCTTTGCAGCTGCTTCGAGAGCATTTGCAGTGTCATGATCGACAAGCGCTTCGTGGTCTGGCTGACGGAAATCTGCATTCTCATCAAGTGTGACCTTGCCATCGAGGGCAACGACGCGGCCATCTTCAGTCTTTACGAGTGGGTTTACTTCAACGAGAGTTGCATCCTCTGATTGAAAAGTTTCCCAGAGCTTGACTAGAACATCTGCGACTTGGTCGGCAACATCGGCCGGGAACTGTGCTTGCGCAACAATCTCTTTCGCCTTCGCCAATGAAATTCCTTCTACTGCAGATACTGGAACCTTGGCCAATTTTTCTGGCGCAGTATGTGCGACCTCTTCAATATCCATTCCACCGGCAACAGATGCCATAACGAGAAAAGTTCGGTTCGAGCGATCAAGGAGAATCGATACATAGTATTCAGAGGCAATTGGTGCGGCTTGCGCAATCATCACCTTATGAACGGTATGTCCCTTGATATCCATCCCAAGAATTGCGCCAGCTTTTTCAAAAGCGTCATCGGCATCGCTGGCTAGCTTTACTCCGCCTGCCTTACCGCGGCCACCAACTTTGACCTGTGCCTTAACAACAACTTTGCCACCCATCTTCGCTGCGGCGTTACGCGCTTCTTCAGCAGTAGTTGCAACAGCTCCTTGTAAAACAGGAACGGTGTGCTTTTCGAAGAGATCACGTGCTTGGTATTCGTAGAGATCCACTAATTGCTCCTCATGGGTGCGCGTTGTTAATAGGGCAATCTTAAGTGGTTATTTTAAAGAGTTGTGACAGGGGCGTAGCGCAGCAAGAGGCGTTTATCGCCATATTGGCCGAAGTTGATTGTCGCCTCTGCCTTATCTCCGTCACCTGCAAGGGCAACAACTGTCCCAAGGCCGAATGTGTCATGTGACACACGCTGCCCAACTGCAAGTTCCATCGCAGTTGATTTCTTTCCAGTTGCACGTGGAGGTGGAGCAGATGGAAGGCGAGATTTCTTTACAGCAGATGGTGAGAAGCTAGAACGAGTTTCATTTTTCCATTCGATCAGCTCTGCTGGAATTTCATCGAGAAAACGTGAAGCAGGGTTATAGCGAGGAGAACCAAAGGTAAGTCGATACTCAGCACGCGAAATGTAGAGACGTTTTTCAGCTCGGGTTAAGCCAACGTAAGCAAGACGCCGTTCTTCTTCAATCTCGCGAGGATCATCAAGAGTGCGCGCATGCGGAAAAATTCCATCTTCCATGCCGGTCAGAAAGACTGTTGGAAACTCAAGACCTTTTGCAGTGTGAAGAGTCATCAAGGTAACGACTCCCCCATGGTCTTCACCATCGGGAATGTCATCAGCATCTGCAACTAAAGAAACTTTCTCGAGGAAGCCTGAAAGTGAAATCTCTTCATCTTCGCCGAGCTCTTCAAAGGGGCGCTCCTCATACTCCATAGATGCTGAGACAAGTTCTTGTAAGTTTTCAACGCGGACCTCATCTTGAGGGTCTTTACTATTTTCTAACTCTGTCATCAACCCAGATTGTTCAAGTACTGCCTCGATAATCACTGATGGCTTGGTCTTTGCCTCAACAAGAGTCTGTAGGGCAATGAGCATCTGAGTGAAGGTAACAATTGATTGCGCAGCTTTATTGGGTACGCCCGTTGCCTCAGTAACACGAAGCAGCGCCTTCCAGAAGGAGATGCCTTGCGCGTTAGCGAAGGCTTCGACCTCTTCGAGGGCGCGATCGCCGATGCCGCGTTTCGGTAAATTGATGATGCGTCGTAGCGAGACTTCATCGTCAGGGTTTGCCAGCACTCGCAGGTAAGCAAGCAAATCCTTTACTTCTTTACGTTCATAGAAGCGCAAGCCGCCGACTACTTTGTAGGGGATAGCTGCGCGCATAAAGATTTCTTCAAAGATACGAGATTGTGCGTTGGTGCGATAGAAAACCGCTGTGTCTCCGGGATTGGAGTGGCCTAAATCTTGTAGTGAGCGGATCTCAGATTTAATGAATTCAGCCTCGTCATATTCAGATTCGGCGACATAACCAATCAACGGTGCGCCAGATCCAGCATCTGACCAGAGATTCTTCTCTTTACGAGATTCATTCTTGGTGATGACGGCATTGGCAGCGTTAAGAATGTTTTGAGTTGAGCGGTAATTCTGTTCAAGGAGCACAGTGGTGGCGTTTGGGTAGTCGACTTCGAATTGCAAGATGTTGCGGATGGTTGCGCCACGGAATCCATAGATAGATTGATCCGCATCTCCCACCACGCAGAGTTCGGCTATTGGAAAGCCATCGCCTTCGGTGCCAGTGAGCTCTTTGATGAGGGCATACTGGGCATGGTTGGTATCTTGATATTCATCCACCAGGATGTGGCGAAAGCGTGAGCGAAAGCGCGCCTTTGCTTCGGGATGCTTCTGGAGCACCTGCACAGTTTTCATAATCAAATCATCAAAATCCATGGCATTTGCTTGCTGCAGCCGCTTTTCATACATGGTGTAAACATCGGCCACAATCGTTTCAAATTGATTGGTGGCCTTACTCAAATATTCGTATGGGGTCTGTAATTCATTCTTGGCGTTTGAAATCAGATGTTGAAATTGGCGGGCGGGGTACCGCTTAGAATCTAAATTAAGAGTCTCCATCACTCGAGATATCAGCTTCTGTGAATCAGCTGAGTCATAGATGCTGAAGGTGCTGCTATATCCCAGCCGTTCAACTTCCTGGCGCAACATACGAACGCATGATGAGTGAAAAGTTGAGACCCACATTGATTTAGCAATTGGGCCAACCAAATCAGCAACTCGCTCTTTCATTTCGCCGGCAGCTTTATTGGTAAAGGTAATTGCCAAGATTTCATAGGGGCGCACTTCTCGCCGGGCCATGATGTAGGCGATACGTCTTGTTAATACGCGCGTCTTGCCAGATCCTGCACCTGCAACAACCAATAAAGGAGAGCCAGCATGCGCAACCGCCTTCTGTTGCTCGGGATTGAGTCCCTCGAGCAATGGGTCGGTCACGGTCATGGCGGGCAGTCTATTAGGCTTGACCCACACGAGAAGATAAAGGTGAGTTGTGGAACCGATAGCAGATTCAGAAATCAAGCGCGTTCTGGTGGTCAATGCCCACCCCGATGATTCCGACTTTGGCGCATCAGGAACCATCTCGCAATGGGTACAACAAGGAATCTCTGTCTCATACGTGCTCTGCACAAATGGCGATCAAGGTGGCGAAGCATCCGAATACTCTCGCGAAGAGATGCCGGCGGTACGTCAACGTGAACAGCGCGCAGCATGTGCAGCGCTCGGAATTAGCGATGTTACCTTTTTAAATTATGTCGATGGCCATCTCGAGCCAACTCTGCAGCTACGTAAAGATATTATTCGCCAGATTCGTCGCGTACAGCCAGATCGCATCATATGCCAATCACCTGAAAGAAATTGGGAACGTATTGGCGCAAGCCACCCTGACCACTTAGCTGCTGGTGAAGCAACCATTCAAGCGGTCTACCCTGATGCGCGTAACCCTTATGCATTTACTGATTTACTTGAAAAAGAAGGCCTACAACCTTGGAAGGTCCGCGAAGTATGGATGCAAGGACATGCTCATCCAGATCACTTCGTAGATATCACCGATACCTTCCACTTTAAGATTGCAGCGCTGAAAGAACATGCATCACAGACAGGACATATGGATAACCTGGAAGAGATGCTGCGCGAATGGGGTCAACGTAATGCAGGTATCGGCGGACTTCCTGAAGGTCGTGTCGCTGAAGCCTTTAAAATCGTAAATACCGATTAATTTTAAAAACTATCTAGCGCTAGCCCTAACGATCTCCACCATCTGAATTGGGTAGCCGTCTGGCGCATACATCGCTTGAGTTCCGCTCATCTTGTAAGCTCCAACTTCACCAATCTTCTGCACTAAATCAAGGCCTTTAGTGATCTTTCCCCAGATTGTGTAGTTAGGTCCAAGTTGAGTGTCCTGATAGACCAAGAAAAACTGTGAGCCATTTGTCTTAGGTCCTGAGTTAGCCATTGCAACAGTTCCAGCTGGGTAATTCTTTGGCGCCATCTTTGGCAAATTCTCATCGGCATAACCAGTCCACCCTGTTGGTGAACCCCCACCAGAAAGTGTTGGATCTCCACATTGCAGAACAAAGATTCCCTCTGTCGTTAATCTGTGGCAGAGGGTCTTGTTGTAGTAACCGGCATTGGCCAAAGTAGAAATCGCCTTCACGGTAATTGGCGCTTTGTTGCCGAGCATTGAAATCACAATATCGCCACAATTTGTCTTGAGCGTGAGCGACTTAGTATTTGGCTTTACTGATGCCGCAGGTTGCTTAACAGTCTTTGGTGTTGAGCTCTTTGCTGTAGTTGTCTTGCAGCCCGGAACCGTGACTGGACGCTCTGCCGCTTGTGTGGATGTAGTTGTGAGCGTTGTTGATGCAATAAGCGCTAGTGCAACTGTTGCTACCTTCGCGGTTCTAAACATTATCGAGTTCCTATTCCCATTCAATCGTTCCAGGTGGCTTACTAGTGACATCAAGTACTACTCGGTTGACCTCACGGACTTCATTGGTAATGCGAGTGGATATCTTCTCAAGAACTTCATAAGGAATGCGAGACCAATCGGCTGTCATAGCGTCTTCACTGGATACCGGACGTAACACAATCGGGTGCCCGTAGGTGCGGCCATCGCCTTGTACGCCCACGCTACGCACATCAGCGAGCAGAACAACTGGGCACTGCCAGATGACGCGATCAAGACCTGCCGCTTTGAGTTCTTCACGGGCAATGACATCTGCTTCTCGCAGAATATCGAGACGTTCTTTGGTGACTTCACCGATGATGCGAATACCAAGCCCTGGTCCCGGAAAAGGTTGGCGCCAGACAATCGCTTCAGGAAGACCTAGCTCAAGGCCCACATGGCGCACTTCATCTTTAAAGAGCGTGCGCAACGGTTCAACAAGGGTGAACTTCAAATCATCTGGCAGTCCACCCACATTGTGATGTGACTTAATGTTGGCAGTTCCTGTGCCGCCACCTGATTCAACAACATCGGGATAGAGAGTTCCTTGAACTAAGAATTCAACTTCACCACCGGCCGCAATTTCGCGGGCAGCTTTCTCAAAAGAGCGGATGAATTCTCGCCCAATAATCTTCCGCTTCTCTTCAGGATCTGTAACTCCGGCAAGAGCGCTCAGGAATTGATCAACAGCATCAACAACAACTAGTTCGATTCCTGTTGCTGCAACAAAATCACGTTGCACTTGTTCTGATTCACCGCTGCGCAGCAAGCCATGATCGACAAAGACACAGGTAAGTTGTTTGCCGACAGCGCGTTGCACAATTGCAGCCGCTACTGCTGAGTCGACTCCACCTGATAGCCCGCAGATAACTCGCTTACTGCCGATGAGCGCCTTCGCCTTTGCGACTTCATCTTCTGCGATATTGGCAGTTGTCCACGAAGGCTCACATCCTGCAATATTGATAAGCCAGTTCTGCAAAATCGCCTGGCCATGTTCGGTGTGAAGAACTTCAGGATGGAATTGAACTCCCGCTAACTTTCCGGATGCATCTTCAAATGCTGCAATCGGGGTATCACTCGTTGCGGCAGTGACGGTAAAACCAGCGGGTGCTTGCGAGACCGCATCTCCGTGTGACATCCAGACAGATTGTGATTCAGGTAGTCCTGCAAAAACTTTAGAGCCACTCTTTACCGAAAGTGGCGTACGTCCAAATTCAGACTTACCAGTCTGCGCAACGACTCCTTGTAGCGCTGCAGCCATTGTTTGAAAGCCGTAACAAATGCCGAAGACGGGAATTCCCAGCGAAAAGATTGCGGGATCTACTTTTGGAGCGTGATCGGCGTAGACCGAGGAAGGGCCTCCAGAAAGGATGATCGCTTCCGGGTTCTTAGCACGTACATCGGCTGCGGTGATTGAAGAGGGAACTATCTCTGAATACACCTTCGCCTCACGCACGCGACGAGCGATCAACTGCGCGTATTGCGCACCAAAATCGACAACAAGTACGCCGTGGCTAGCGGCCATGAATAACCACATCTACGCGCTGGAAAGATTTCACATCAGAGTATCCGCAGGTTGCCATTGCGCGACGAAGTGCTCCAAAGATATTCATCGAACCATCTGAGGTATGTGATGGACCGACTAGTACTTCTTCCAGAGTTCCAACAGTGCCCACATTCATACGCGCACCACGTGGAAGTTCTGGGTGATATGCCTCAGAACCCCAGTGCCAACCAAGTCCAGGAGATTCAACAGCTTTAGCAAGTGCTGATCCCATCATCACGGCATCTGCGCCACATGCAATCGCCTTTGCAATATCGCCAGACTTTCCAATAGAACCATCGGCAATTACGTGTACATAACGTCCGCCAGATTCATCGAGATACTCACGACGAGCGGCCGCAACTTCAGCAACTGCAGATGCCATCGGAACTTCGATGCCCAAGACAGAGCGAGTTGTATGTGCTGCGCCTCCACCAAAACCTACGAGCACACCAGCTGCCCCTGCGCGCATTAAGTGAAGTGCACCCGTTGTGGTTGCAACTCCTCCAACAATCACAGGAACATCGAGTTCGTAGATAAATTTCTTAAGATTGAGCGCTTCGTTCTCGGCCGCAACATGTTCGGCTGAAACTGTTGTTCCGCGGATGACGAAGATATCGACACCGGCATCGATAACTGCCTTGTGAAGTTCAGCGGTACGTTGCGGAGAAAGTGATGCACCTACTGTGACGCCCGCATCGCGAATCTGCTTAATACGCTCTTTGATGAGTTCGGGGCGAATTGGTGCGCTATAAATTTCCTGCATACGGCGAGTGGCATGCTTATCTGGCATCGATGCAATTTCGCCAAGTGGAATACGTGGATCGTCATAACGAGTCCATAGGCCCTCTAGGTTAAGTACGCCGAGGCCTCCCAGCTTTCCGATTGCGATTGCTGTTTCTGGTGAGACCACTGAATCCATAGGAGCTGCAAGAAGTGGAAGATCGAACTTATAAGCATCAATCTGCCAAGCAGTCGATACATCTTCGGGTGTACGTGTGCGACGGCTAGGGACGATAGCGATATCGTCGAAAGAGTAAGCCTGATGAGCGCGTTTTCCGGGGGCGATTTCGATATCCATAGTTATTTCTTCTTGCTGTAGTTAGGGGCATCGGCCACATGCAATACATCATGTGGGTGGCTCTCTTGTAAGCCAGCTGCAGTAATTTGAATCAGGCGACCTTCACGGCGTAGCGTTTCGATGTCAGGGGCTCCGGCATATCCCATTCCGCTGCGCAACCCACCTACAAGTTGGTGCACAACTTCAGCGACCGGGCCACGATAGGCAACTTTTCCTTCAATGCCTTCAGGTACCAACTTATCTTCTGAGAGGACGTCATCTTGCATATAGCGATCTTTGGAATATGACTTCTTCTCACCGCGTGATTGCATCGCGCCAAGGGAGCCCATTCCGCGATATGCCTTGTACTTACGTCCATCAATCTCAACGAGTTCGCCAGGTGATTCTTCGCAACCGGCGAGAAGTGAGCCGAGCATTACTGAATGTGCACCCGCAACAATTGCTTTAACGATATCGCCGGAATACTGCAAGCCACCATCTGCGATTAATGGAATGCCAGCTTTGTTACATGCCTTTGAAGCTTCCATGATTGCTGTTACTTGAGGAACGCCAACGCCTGCGACTACGCGCGTTGTACAAATTGATCCGGGTCCTACGCCAACTTTGACAGCATCTGCACCTGCATTAATGAGTGCCTGCGCACCTGCGCGAGTAGCAACGTTGCCGCCAATAATTTCGATGGTCGGTGAATACTGCTTAATGCGTGCAATCGCTTCAAGAACTGCGCGGTGGTGGCCATGCGCTGTATCAACAACAACCACATCAACGCCGGCATCAATTAAAGCTTGGGCTCGTGCGAATCCATCATCGCCAACGCCTACTGCCGCCCCAGCAAGCCCCACGTTCTTTACCAACTTCACGTGAGTGACTTGTTCATCGATGGGCAGATTGCGGTGAATGATTCCTATGCCGCCTGCCTTTGCCATAGCGATTGCCATGGTGGATTCAGTAACGGTATCCATGGCCGATGAGACCACCGGCACTGCCAAGGTGATGTTGCGGGTTAAACGAGTGGAGGTATCGACCTCAGAAGGAACTACATCGGAAGCGTCGGGAAGAAGAAGGACATCGTCATATGTCAGGCCAAGGAGCGCGACCTTCTCAGAATCGATCATCGCTGCCGCTCCTCACTTCTGTAGCAAGTGGGCAGTCTACCTGCTCAATTAGGCGCCGAGCGCCTGCGCAATTTCATCGCAGGCATGCTCAAGTCCCTCTGCCCTAATGACATCGTCACAAGTGACCGAATCCCAGCCAGGCCCACCTACAACAACTCGCGGTGCTGGGCGGATTGCAGGTATTTCACGCCAGTATTTCTCTTCTGCATTCTTGGCTAGCTGAGCCCATAGAAAAATAGCGGGAGGCGCACACTTTGTCACCATCGCAGATAGCGCACCTAGCGGGGTGCGAGCGCCCAATACATAGGTCTGAATATTTCTTTCGCAGAGAGCTGCAGCTAGAGCATAGATAGGAAGTGAGTGCAGTTCTTCACCGACAGCTGCTAACAGAACCGGGCGCGCGTTGAGCGGCTTCTTTAACTCGACAACTCGGTGATGCATTGTGCGAGTGAGAATTTCAGAGAAGAGATGCTCAACCTCAATCCCCTTCTGATCATTCTCCCAATCTTGGCCAATCAAAAAGAGCGTTGGCACAATGACTCCGGCCCATGCGCCTTCTACGCCATAGGCGCTGATTTCTTGAGTAAGAATCTCTTCAACGAAGGCGCGATCAAAAATTTGTAGCGCCGAATAAATCGCATCTACTACATCCTCGCGGACTTCAATATTCTTCACTATCTTCGATAGCTTCACTTCGCCTTTGAATTCGCGTGCTTGATCAGCAGCATCCGACGGAGCAACACCTGCAACAATCAAACGTCGCATCATGGTGAGTTTTGCTAAATCACTTGGACAGTATCTGCGGTGTTCACCTTCAACGTGATCTGATGGACCAAGTCCGTAACGTCGATCCCAGGTGCGTAGGGTCGCCGGAGCCACACCGATGCGGCGGGCAACTGCGGCCACCGTCAGCTTCTCTTCAACTTCTCCAGTTGGACTAGAAGACATGGCGCTATCGTCCCCGCTAGTGGGGGAACTCACCACCTGAAATTCGGACATATCGCCCTCTGAACAACATTTGGCGCGTTAGGTGCTTGAACAACCTATGAATCGGTTGTACCTTATGCTCAAGAACGACAAAGGAGAAAAGCTATGGCTGAACTATCCCGTCTACCGCAACCCATCGCAGAGGTATGGGAATGGCAGTACGAAGGCGCATGCCGAGATAAAGAGCCTGAGATGTTCTTCCATCCAGATGGAGAGCGCGGGCCACGTCGCCGCAATCGCGAGAACGCCGCAAAGGCTGTTTGCGCGAGCTGCCCTGTCATCAACGCTTGCCGCGATCACGCGCTCGCAGTTCAAGAACCTTATGGAATCTGGGGCGGTCTTTCAGAAGATGATCGCCTAGCGATTCTGTCACGCCGCGGAATCACCTTGGTTCCAAACGCTTCATAAATTTCTTTACCCCTTCAAAAGAAAATCCCCCGTGGGCAACCACGGGGGATTTCTTATTTCGAGTACTTAGTGTGAGTGTCCACCAGGTCCATGTGAGTGACCGTGTCCACCTGCTGCTGGCTCTTCATTTGCTGGACGTTCGAAGACAACAGCTTCTGTTGTAATGAACATTGCAGCAATTGAGGCAGCGTTAGCAAGTGCTGAACGAGTCACCTTTACTGGATCGATAACGCCATCTTTTGCAAGATCGCCATAGACATCAGTTGCAGCGTTGAAGCCTTCGTTTGGCTTAAGTGCGCGAACCTTTGAAACTACAACGTAGCCTTCGAGGCCAGCGTTCTCTGCAATCCAACGAAGTGGCTCATCGCATGCCTTGCGTACGAGAGCAACGCCGACAGCCTTATCGCCAGTGAAGCCGAGGTTATCTTTCAGGGCATCAGCTGCATGCACTAGGGCTGCGCCTCCACCGATAACGATTCCTTCTTCAACTGCAGCGCGAGTTGCAGAGATAGCATCTTCAAGACGGTGCTTCTTCTCCTTGAGCTCTACTTCAGTATGTGCTCCGACCTTGATTACGCAGACGCCACCAGCGAGCTTTGCAACGCGCTCTTGTAGCTTTTCACGATCCCAATCAGAATCTGATGCTGCAATCTCATTGCGAAGTTCTGTAACACGAGCAGCAACGCGAGCCTTATCGCCAGCGCCATCAACGATGGTGGTTGCATCCTTGGTGATAACGATGCGACGTGCGCGACCGAGATCTTCCAGAGTTGCAGCCTCGAGCTTCATGCCGATTTCAGATGTGATGACTGTTCCACCGGTAAGGATTGCCATATCTTCGAGCATCGCCTTACGACGATCTCCGAATCCTGGCGCCTTAACAGCAGCTGATGCGAAGACTCCACGCATGCGGTTTACAACGAGAGTTGAAAGCGCTTCGCCTTCAATATCTTCAGCAATAATCAAGAGCGGCTTTCCAGCTTGTGAAACCTTCTCAAGGATCGGCAAGAGTTCAGCAAGTGCTGAGATCTTGTTTGAAGAGATAAGCACATAAGCATCGTCTAGGACAGCTTCCATGCGATCTTGGTCTGTGACGAAGTATGGAGAGATGTAACCCTTATCGAATTGCATACCTTCTGTGAACTCGAGTTCGAGCGCAGTAGTTGATGCTTCTTCGACTGTGATGACGCCATCTTTGCCGACCTTATCCATCGCTTCTGCGATGAGGTCACCGATTGCGCGGTCCTGAGCTGAAATGGTGGCAACATCTGCGATCTGCGCCTTGTCCTTTACGACAGTTGCGTTTTCGCGAAGACGGTTCGAGACAGCTTCAACAGCTGCTTCGATGCCCTGCTTAAGATCCATTGGCTGTGCGCCGGCTGCAAGGTTTCGTAGACCTTCCTTGACCATTGCCTGAGCAAGAACTGTTGCAGTTGTAGTTCCGTCACCAGCGACATCGTTGGTCTTGGTAGCTACTTCCTTGACGAGCTGTGCTCCCATGTTTTCAACAGGATCAGAGAGTTCAATCTCTTTAGCAATTGTCACACCATCGTTAGTGATAGTTGGTGCACCAAATGACTTAGCGATAACGACGTTACGTCCCTTAGGACCGAGCGTTACCTTGACGGTGTCAGCGAGCTGGTTGACACCGCGTTCCATTGCGCGACGAGCGTGCTCGTCGAATTCCAACATCTTGCCCATGGGCTACTTCTCGATGATCGCGAGAATGTCGCGAGCAGATAGGACGAGGTATTCCTCGTTGTTGTACTTAACTTCAGTTCCGCCGTACTTGCTGTAGAGAACGACATCGCCGACCTTTACATCCATTGGTACACGAGCGCCGTCATCGAAACGACCTGGGCCTACGGCAACAACTGTGCCTTCCTGTGGCTTCTCTTTCGCTGTATCTGGGATGACAAGACCGGATGCTGTTGTTGTCTCGGCTTCATTTGCCTTGACAACGATGCGATCTTCGAGCGGCTTAATGGCTACTGCCATGGTTGTACTCCTTTAGCTATTTTTACGTTAAGGGTCTTTCCACTTTGGGGGCTGCAGTTAGCAGTGTCGACCCTAGAGTGCTAACGCCAAGCCTATGGGGCGTTATTCCCGCCAGCAAATCGAGCGTTAGAGGCTGACCTGCTCGACCGGCAGGCTGGAATCGGCATCGAAGGCGCCCCGTGTGGCGGGCTTTCCCGCGCTGAGCATCAGGCTGCCCAGGGCTGCCACCATCGCCCCGTTATCGGTACAGAGCCCTGGCGCTGGAATACGAAGTTCGATCCCTGCCTTGGCGCATCGTTCGGTGGCCACGGCGCGAAGCCTGGAGTTGGCGGCAACTCCCCCTGCAATCACAAGTGAATCGATACCTGTTGCCTTACATGCAGCAAGGGATTTGAGAAGTAGGACATCAACGATTGCTTCTTGGAATGAGGCCGCAACATCGGCGCGCACATATTTTGGAGTGCTTTCTAGGTAACGAGCGACTGCTGTCTTTAGCCCTGAGAAAGAGAAATCGTAAGGACGCGTTGCCCAATCGTTTGATGTTGTTAGCCCTCGGGGAAAATCAATCGCGCTAGCAGAGCCGCTCTGTGCATCGCGATCAATGGCAGGACCACCAGGAAAACCAAGTTGCAGAATGCGAGCGATTTTATCGAAGGCTTCACCGGCTGCATCATCCATCGTTGCACCTAGCTTCGTAATTGAACCGGTGATGTCATTTACCTGCAGCAGCGATGAGTGTCCACCGCTGACAAGAAGAGCGATAGTTGGACGAGTAGGTTGATCGTGGGTTAAGTAATCAACTGAAATGTGAGCCGCCAGATGATTAACGCCGTAGAGCGGGCGACCTAGCCCTTGCGCTAGCCCGCTAGCAGATGCAACTCCAACAAGGAGTGCGCCAACTAATCCAGGGCCGGCCGTCACAGCAACAGCATCGATATCGCGAAGAGAAATCTGAGATTCAGCAACAGCTCGTTCAATCGCAGGCAACATCGCTTCTAAGTGAGCACGGGATGCGATTTCAGGTACGACTCCCCCGAAGCGCGCATGCTCATCAACACTCGATGCGATGACGTTGGCAATCAAGGTGCGCCCACGCACAATGCCTATTGCGGTTTCATCACATGAAGTCTCAATGCCCAGAACTATTGGTTGCATTAGTTGAAGTCCTTGCGCATCACAAAGGCATCTTGGCCAGGGCCGTAGTAATCCATCCGAACTGAAATCTTCATATATCCCAGGCTCGTATAGAGCTCAATGGCTGAGCTATTGCTCTGCTCTACTTCAAGCATCATGGCGCTAGCCCCACGCTCTTTCGACCACTGCTCGATCTGGCGCATAAATTCGCGGGCAATTCCTTGGCGGCGAAAATCAGGCAGAACTGCCACGGTAAGAATGTCTGCTTCAACGCCGGGGGCTGGCAGAAATACTCCGCAATAACCAACAATTTTGTTACCAGACTCTGCAACTGACATATAACGAGTAGTTGGAATGCCAGCGAACTCTTCTTTAAATTGCGAAGTGCTCCACGGTGAATATGGGAAGAGCTCTTTCTCATATGTTGCTAGAACTGGAATATCTAGAGCAATCGGTTGACGATAGGTAATCATGGGCGCTCCGCTGTAGGAACCGCATCCGGCCTACGTAAATACATAGGCTCAGTCACGCTCTGAGTAGCTGCCAGCGCAGCCAACTTCTTCATATCTGGATAGACGCCAAAGATAAATCCATCTACTTGATCTGGTTTGCTCACATGAGGGCCATCGACTCGTGTGCCATTTTCATAGCGAGCCCAGTAAATCTCTTTGCGGCGCGCATCTACAGCAACTGTGTAACTACTTTCCTCGACTGCAATCGCATCGAGTGAACAGACTCCAACGACCGGAATATCGCGAGCAAGTGCAAATGTATGGGCAAATGAGATACCCACCCGAAGTCCAGTAAACGGACCTGGCCCCATACCAACCACAACCTGAGTAACAGGAGCACATGTTTTCAAAGCCTTTGCCACGAGCTCAGAGAGAGCGCGACCATGGTCGGTTGCGCCTTCATGAAACTCTTCAAAAGTTACGTGGCCGCCTTCAATGATTCCGACGATAGTCCGCGAAGTTGATGTATCGATCGCTAGCGAGATGCTCATAACGATAGACCTTCCCAGCGGGCGCCAACTGTCTTGATGGCCACCTCACGAACTTCGTCGCTGCGATCGATAGTGATCTCAAGTCGTTCCTCACTTAACCGAGCAGACTCTGCGCCTCCCCATTCAATAACGGTGACCGCGCCTTCTCGAGGTGAATCTAAATCAAGATCATCAAGAAAAGCTGCTGCGTTGCCGCCCTCGAGTAAGCGATAGGCATCAACATGAATCAGCGGCAGTGGCCCTTTATGGATGCGGGCGATTACAAAGGTAGGAGAGGTAACGTCGCTAATACCGAGCGCTTCACCGATTCCTTGGACCAGAACTGTTTTGCCGGCACCGAGTGGGCCGTTAAGTAGGATGAGATCGCCAGCTTGGCACTGTTTCCCAATGCGCACTCCAAGTGCGTGCATCTGGTCGGCTGTAGCAATCTTCACTCATGAAGGATAGTTGAAGAAAAGAAGAAGGGCCCCGGTCTCCCGAGGCCCTTCTTCTTTGACTTACTGATTAGAAGTTGTACTTCAAATCAGCTGGTCGATAATCGATATCACCGTTGAGGTACGGAACCTTGGTTGCGATGTATTCAACATACTTCGCTGTTGGAACCTTTCCAGAACGTGCAGCCACTGCGAGCATATCTACCCATGCCTTGGTCTGCTTCTTAGTGAAGGCCTGGTGGCCAACACCTGATGGAGATCCTGGACCTGTGAGGTCTGGAAGTCCTGCTGGGGTGAACTTGGTGTATGTCTCTGGAGTCATTGCATAGAGAGAAAGTGTGTTCCAGAGTGGCTTTGGACCCTTCTTAGTAGCTTCCCACTTAGCAAGTTCTGCTTCATAGACTTCACGCTTCTTATCTACATAACGAGATGTATTGCCTGAGAAGACAAGGCGATCTGCTTCGTTAGCGATCAGAATCGTTGGGTGCTTTGAAGTAAATGTTGACTTATCCAAAGCCTTGAACTTAGCAATTGCGTCAGCGTTACCTGTTACGCGTGGAGCAGCTGAAAGTACGCCGAGCATGCCTGCAATTGCTTCATCGCCTGAAAGTCCTAGGTTGTAACGACCTGAGTCACCTTCATCAAGAAGTGCAGCCCAGTTTGTCTTGGTGTTGTCGTAGAAACCAGGACCAGTCATTTCAGAGATTGACTGTCCAGCGAGGACACCGGTTGCAACTGCTTCACCAAGGTTTTGCAAGATTGCAACTGTTGCATTAATACTGCCTTCAGGAATTACTGCAGATGTTGATACTGCATCCATGTGAGTGCTCTTGGTTGGAACTCCTGTAAGAAGACCAGTCAAGAGAAGCGCTGAACGCTGTGGAATTCCAGAACCCTTAAGCGCTGCAGGGAATTCAAGTCCTGGAGCACCAAGGTTGACCTGCCACGCACGTAGGAGCGCTACTACCTTGAGTAGTTCAGCAACTGATGCTTGGTGTCCAGGTACGCCCTTAACACCGAATGCTGCACAACCCTTAATTGTTGGATCTGCAAAGACGCTCAAGATATACATGATGTCGCAAGCAGATTGGATTGAGTTAGCAATCGATGGCGTTGTTCCTGCCATGATGCCAACTGCGTCGGCATAAGTTGGATACTTCTCAACAAACGGCGTAATGATTGATCCAGCCTGAGATGATCCGTAGACAACCTTCTTCTGAATACGTGGGTACTTAGCCATTGCAATGTCAATGACTTCCTTAAGCATCTCGACGCGGAAGGTGTTGTTCCATCCACGTAGACCCTTAACAGTTCCGTCGTACGCTGCTACACCGTAGCCAGCAAGCATCATCTCTTTTGTGATGTCCTGGTTAGTGATCTGGTTGCCAGGGGTGATTTCTTCTACTCCCTTAGGAACAGCTGAGACTCCTGGGTATGTTGGGCGGAACCCATGCTCCCAGAAGAACATGACGCCTCTGAAGTTAGAAGGCATCTTGAATACATAGCCTGCACCGTTCGCGAGTGTTCCAGTACAGGTTTCAACTCCTGCAGCTGTTGCACATTTAGGCGTTGCATTTGCAGTTGGAGCCGTTGTGATGCCAAGTGTGACAACCAGAGCCGCAGCGCCGATTGTTGCGATTGATTTACGCATTCTGCTGATTTTCATTCGATTAACCAACCTTTGGTAGAGCATCGGCTGCGATTGCAGGACGTGTGTACTTGAGTTCAGTTACTGGGCCCTTTGCAGAGTCAGTTGTCCAAACCTTGCGTGGAGAATCCACTGGCTTAAGTGTTGTTGTTGCATCGTATTGGCCAATCCAGAAACCTGTGTAAGCCTCGTGAGTCTTTGCACCGTAACCAAGTGGTGAAAGAGCTGCGCTGCTTAACTTCGCCGCATTGTTCTTTACGTAGCTGATGATTCCTGGACGGGTGAGGTTCTTACCAGTTCCAAGAAGAGCAGATGTTGTGAGGTAAGCAATGTTCATGCCTTGCAGAACGTTGTTATCCCAGCGCTTATCTGGACCCTTATTAAATTCATCATTGATCTTCTTAAATGCCTTGACGAACTCATCATTCTCTTCTCCAGGTGATGGAGCGTGTGATGCTGAGATTGTGCCGGCAAGAAGGGCTGCAGATACTGCAGGAGCAATTCCGCGAGCGCCGAGGATTGTCTGGAAGGTAGTTGCATCTGCACCTACTGAGATAACAATCCACTTAGCTGGCTTGTAGCCGATCTTGTTCGCTGAAGCCACTGCTGCTGCGAATGCTGACGCTACAGCTCCAACGACAACTACATCAACGTTGTTGTCCTTAAGCTGCTGCATCTGTGCATCAAGACCGCTGCCTTGTGTACCAGCGATAAAGGTTGCCGCATTCTTTTTAGGAGTAAATGTCACTCCAGCTGTTGCAAGACCTTCAACCGTGTTACGACCAAAGTCATCTGTCTGGTAGACGATTCCGACGTTGTTCTTTGCAAAGTTCTCCTTGATGTACTTACCAAGGATCTTTGCTTCAACGATGTAGGTACCAAGTCCACCGAAAGTTGTTGGATACTTCTTTGGATCGGTGTAGAAACCGCTGTATCCGCTGTTAACGAAGAGATCAGGAATTCCACGACGGTTAATATCTCTAATAACTGAGATGTGTGTCTGGGTTCCGATTGATCCAACCATCGCAAAGACTTTGTCCTTATTGATCAAAGCAGATGCAGTGGAAACTGTAAGACCTGCACGGTAGGCATCATCTTTAACTACTAGCTTGATGTTACGTCCGTGCACTCCACCCTTTGAATTTACGTAATCAAAGTAGGCGCGCATCGCGTCATCTACCTTGTTATAGCCAGGGCTGGCCGGTCCCGTTTGTGGGAGTTGCATACCTAAAACAATTTCAGTGTCACTAACACCGGGCGTGCTCGCACCTTGTGCTGGTACAGCTGTAAACGCCATGGCGCCAGCAAGTACTGCAGCAACGGAGGCGACTAGCCCGCGTGATGGTTTAGACAGAGATGCACGATTTCTCACTACATTCACTCTTTCTCTTTTGTCAGTTTTCGCAGCCACGCCTTTCGACCCGCCTGCCACTAGCCCTGACTGGGCTAGAACGGTGCCACTTTAACTGAAGGTGAAGTCAAAGTGAATAAAAGAAAGGCAAACGCGCTCAAATCACAAGCGGGGGTTACTGGTTAGTCGCGTTGAAACGGGGATTTATAACGTTTATTTATGCTTATGGTGATGCCCGCCAGCCACGCCTGCCGGGTTAATAACCACGGTCAGAATAAGGAGGAGGCTGGAAATCAGAGCTGGCATAAAGTTCGAGACCTGCTCACTTAGCTCAAAGTTGCGAAGAACTAGATCAATCCAGTCTGGCAAGAAGACCACAATTACTGTTCCGATAAAGGCTCCAAAGATGCTGCGGATTCCACCCAATACCGCTGCAGTGAGCAAGGTAAGTGAGAGCGCAACCGGATAGACGCTTGGACCAACAAGTCCTCGTAGCCCATAGAGCGCACCTGCGAGACCAGCAAATATTGAAGCAACAATAAAGACATAGATCTTCTGGCGAGAATAGTTAACGCCAGTCAGCGCTGCCGCGGTCTCGTGATCGCGAATGGATTTCCACATGCGACCTGTGCGTGAGAGAAGAAGATTGGATGCAAAGAAGAGCGCAATTGCGGCAAATGGAAGAACAACATATAACTGCCACTCTTCATATGTTGGATCGCCAAAGAAGCTAATGAACCAAGTAGGTGGATATCCAACATCCACTGGAAGTCCTTCATCGCCCTTGAAGACAGACATAAATCGATTAGCAATTGTTGGGATTGCAAGTGCAATTACAAGCGTTGTTCCTGCCAGGTATGGACCGGAAAGTCGCGCAGCAGCAATTCCAAGGAGAGCGCCTGCAATACCTGCGCCGACAATTGAAGCTGGTACTGCAATCCATAATGAAATGGAGTAATTGGTCATCAGCAGAGCGGTTGTATAACCACCGACTGCCATTAGTGCGCCTTGACCCAGAGATATCTGACCTGAGATACCGGTCAAGATAGTGACCGAGAGGACGCCAATAAAGTAGATCAAGACAACTGCAAGTTGCGCTTGGTTATATGGCTCAAACGTTGAACCGATGGCAAGTATCGCGATTATGAAGAAGATGGTTCGGCGCAAGCTGCGGCGAATTATGGATGGGTTCTTGGCGGTGCTAGACACGTCGTGAATCCTTTCCACCCAAAATTCCTCGCGGCTTAACAATTAGAACAATCAGTAGAACAGCCAGAATTGAAAGGAAGACATCTTCTGGAGATAGATAGAAGGTGACAAAGGAAATTACGAGCCCAACTATGAATCCACCAAGTACCGCGCCTGCTGGGCTATCGAGTCCACCAACAACTGCTGCGGTAAAGCCAATAATCAAAACGAGATCTAAAGTATTTGGCGAAAGGTTTGAAGTTGGCGTAATCAATAGCCCGGCAAGAGATGATGCAGCCCCTGAAATCGCCCAGCTTAAAGTGCGGGTGAAGTTTGTTCTGATTCCGCTCAAGCGAGCCACTTCTTGATTGAGTGCGGTCGCGCGCATTGCCAGGCCCACACCAGTCTTCTTAAAGAAGAGCGTGGTAACAGTTAAGGTGACAAAAACGATTGAGATGACAAAGACGTCAAATGAGGTAAATGGCATCACGCTACCTGCGATCGTGAATCCTTCTTGCGCTGCAGGTGCTGGGAATCCTCGCTCTTCAGCTGCCCAGATAATTCCAGCAAGTGCTTGCAGAACTCCCAAGATTCCAAGGGAGGCAATAACGGGAACTGCGGCGCGCATTGATTCGCTGCTGAGAAGTTCAGTCTTTTTCTTATTTGAGAGTGGGCGCATCACAAAGAAATCCAAAAGCGCACCGAGCGCTGCACCAGCGAAGAGTGCAACAAAGAAGCCAACCCAATATGAATTTCCGTTTTGGATTAAGGTGGAAGCGATATAGGTAGTAAACATCGCTTGCCCCATCTGAGCAAAGTTAACGACGCCAGCGCCGCGCCAGACAATGACAAGTCCAAGTGCAACAAGTGCATAGATTGCACCTCGTGAAGTTCCTGAAAATAGGGCTGCTAGAAAAGTATCCATTAGTACCCCAAATATGCAGCGCGAAGGGTGGCGTCAGCTTTGAGTTCTGCTGCTGGTCTATCGGCTACAACCTTTCCGAGAGCTAAGAGAACGCCATGATCTGCAACGCCCAAGGCGGTATTGGCATTCTGCTCCACTAATAAAACTGTCAGGCCTGTTGTGCGACATAAGATGTTTACAGAGTCAATAATCTGTTCAACAACAAGTGGAGCCAATCCAAGAGATGGCTCATCAAGTAGCAAAAGCTTTGGACGTGACACTAGTGCGCGGCTAATTGCGAGCATCTGGCGTTCACCGCCTGAAAGAGTTCCGGCTAATTGTTTGCGACGCTCTTGCAATCGAGGAAAGAGCTGATACATCTCTTCAAGAGATGCTGCTACATCGTTCTTATCAATTCTGCGGCGAAAGAGTGAGCCCATATTGATATTTTCTTCAACGCTCAACTCTGAGATGACTGCGTGGCCTTCAGGAACATGCGCAATTCCAGCGCGGACAATATCTTCAGGTTTGCGACCAACAATGGATTGGCCTTCCCATGTGATCGATCCTGATGCCGGGGTTTCGAGTCCAGAGATGGTGCGCAATAAGGTGCTCTTGCCAGCGCCATTTGCTCCGATGACAGTTGTTATCTTGGATTGTTGCGCAGCCATCGAGACGTTATCGAGTGCAATCACTGAGCCAAATGAAGTTGTTAGGTTCTCAATCTTTAACATCAAGAACCACCTAACTGATCGTTGCCACTCTGACTAGATGTTCCAAGGTAGGCAGCAAGAACTGCTGGGTCACGCTTTACAGTGTCGAAGGAGCCGCTGGCAATTACCTTGCCAAAGTTAAGGACATAGACTTGATCAGAGATCTGGCCAATAAAGTCCACATGGTGCTCGACGATAATGATGGAACAACGCTGCTTCAACTGTTGCAAAAGAGATGCAAACTTATCGATGTCATCCTGGCCAAGACCAGCTGCTGGTTCATCAAGTAACAAGATGGAAGGTTGTAGAACTAAAGCGCGCGCAATCGAGACTCGCTTTGTCTCTGGATAGGTAAGTTCTGATGGGCTCTTATCTGCCAGCGCTAACGCGCCAGCCCAGGCAAGTGCATCTTCAGCGCGACGACGGAGTTTCTTCTCTGCTTGTCCTGATAGACCGAATAGATCTTTAAAGAAGTTACTTCCACTTTCAATATTTGCACCCATCATGACATTTTCAACAACAGAGAGTCCACTAAAGAGACCAACTCCTTGCAACGTTCTTGATATTCCGTATCCAGCTAAGTCATAGCTCTTTGGCCAAGAAACTTTCTTGCCATGAATAGATATCTCACCTGTTGTTACCGGCACTAGCCCTGAGATGGAGTTAAAGATGGTGGTCTTTCCTGCGCCATTTGGTCCAATCAAACCAACAATGGAATTGCTGGGCACATCTAGATAGACATCATCGAGTGCGACTAGGCCGCCAAACTTTACGGTCAGGTGCGAGATCGACAGAGTTGAATTTGTAGTCATCGCACACCCTTTCGCTCTTGTAGCTTCATCTCAGTAGATATGAGGCGAGTAGATTCTAGGCACCCGCGGCCCAATTCGTGTGACAATCTCATAATTAATTGACTGCGACGCAGCTCCCCAATCATCGGCGGTGTATTCGCCATGCGAGCCATTACCGAAAATCGTTACCCAATCACCTGATTGCGCCTTTGATTCCGGGCCTAAATCAACGACAAATTGATCCATGGAAACGCGTCCGATGATTGGCGCGCGCTTTCCGTTATGCCACACACCAGCGCCGCGAGCGATGCGCGGAATACCGTCGGCATACCCCATTGTGACAACTCCAAGGCGAGTATCGGTTGTAGTTGATTCGGTAGCTCCGTAACCAACTGGCGTTCCGGCAGGTACATCTTTTACTAAATATAAGGCAGCTCTTAACTGCATCGCAGGTCTCAACTTAAGTGCGCTTGAACTACCAAGAGTTTGCACATCGGGTGAGAGTCCATACATTGCGATTCCAGTACGCACCATGTCGAAAGCGGCGGCGTTATTTTTTAGCGTTGCTGCCGAGTTGGAAAGATGTTTAATCAGATGAGAAAAACCAAGCGTTTCTAACTTTGTCACCATCTCGGTAAATCGCGCCATCTGATCCAGATTCTGTTTCTCATCTGGTTCATCTGCACGAGCAAAGTGCGAGAAGATTCCAACGATCTCAACATCTTTTACGTGCTCTGAATTAAGTTGATCCCATTCAGCTAAGAAACCACCGCGGGTCATTCCGGTATCAACTTCTAGATGTACGCGAGCCTTCTTCTGAAGATTTCGTGAAGCCAGTGAAATCTCAGAGAGCGCTTTAAGAGAAGCTGCGGCGATATCGATATCGCGTGATATCGCTTCTGAAAAATCAGAGCCAGGTTGCACGAGCCATGCCAATATCGGAGCAGTGATTCCTGCTTCACGTAGAGCAATTGCTTCTTCAAGAAGTGCGACTCCTAGATAATCAGCGCCGGCAGAAACGGCTGCTTGTGCAACTGGAACAAGTCCGTGGCCATAGGCGTCGGCCTTAACCACGGCGAGCAATTTTGTGCCAGAAGTCTTCTTTAATAGCTCAACGTTAAATTTTATGGCGCTGACATCAACGATCGCTTCTGCTCTCATCGCTCAATCACCACCATCGCTGAGGCGATTCCAGCATCATGAGAAAGCGAAAGGTGCACGGATGCGCCATCAACCAGATCTGCTATTTGGCCACGGAAGAGGAAATCTGGCTTGCCGTTTTCATGGTTAATCACTTCAGCATCATGCCAATGCAAGCCGTGTTCTGGGCTGAGCGCTTTATAGAGCGCCTCTTTGGCGGCAAAGCGGGCAGCTAGAGATTGCACTGGTTTTTCTCGCTCTGATTCTGTAAAGAGTTTGTCGCGAAGAGACGGAGTGCGCTCAAGGGATTCTTGGAATCTAGCAATATCCACGACATCAATGCCGATTCCATCAATCATGGCGGGGAGTCTATTAGTGGTTAGTGGAGTTGGCTATCAGATGGGAAGAAGCGATCTATCGCAATGATAAGCACGAGTAACGCTCCCCCAAGAAGTAAGCCACCAAAGAGGTCAGAGAACCAGTGAGTATTACGCACCAGAGATACGACGCAAACAGTGAGAGCTAGGAGGCCAACTGCAGCGCTAGCCAAACGACCGCGATAGCGATCTACATGCGCATAGCGATAGATGAGATAGGCGATGATTCCCCAAATCAATATGGCATTTGATGCGTGGCCACTTGGATAAGACATTCCGCCTGCATGCAATAAATCAAAACCTTCGCGTGGCTTAGTTCTGCCTAGCGCATACTTAAATGAACCAACGACAACATTGAGTGAGATAAAGGCAAGAAGCCCTAAGTTAAAGGGGCGGTAGGTTTTAAATCGCTTTGCTATAAAGATAGCCACAATCAGAAGTGCAATTCCCGAAACGCTACGAAGACCTAGGTCATCAAGCCTTCTAATGACGAAGTTAGAGATTCCGGTAAAGCGAGGACGATCTAAATCGTTGAAGTAACGATCAATTTCAATGAAAGGTCCATTTGTTAATACCTGCAAGGTGACGAAGAGATATCCCGCAAAGAGACCGGCAGACCACTTCAGCGCCCTGCGCATCTGGCGGTGGCGTTGATCTAGAACAGTCTGCATAAAGAGAAATTACTCGACAGTGACTGACTTCGCCAAATTGCGCGGTTGATCGACATCGGTTCCGCGGGCTACTGCGATTTCATAAGCAAATACTTGTAGCGGAATAGTTGCAAGCACTGGCTGGAAGAGTGGAGAAGCCACTGGAATACGGATGATGTGCTCTGCTCCAACAACTTCTGCACCTTCTGCAGCGATGACAATAACGCGCGCTCCACGAGCTTTGACTTCTTGAATATTGCTCAACATCTTCTCATCGAGTTGATGTTCATCAGCAGTTGGCAAGATTGCGATCACTGCTGTTCCTTCTTCGATGAGGGCAATAGGGCCGTGCTTGAGCTCGCCGCCGGCAAATCCTTCAGCGTGGATATAGGCAAGTTCCTTTAACTTAAGTGCACCTTCGAGCGCAATCGGGAATTCGATGCCGCGGCCCAGGAAGAGAACTGTGTTATTGGTAGCAAATTTTCGCGTGAGTTCACGGAGCGGTTCGATTGTTTCAAGTATCTGTTCGACTTTACCCGGTAGCTCAAGCATCTCTTGATATAGCCCACGAACTTCTTGCTCGCTGAGTTCGCCGCGAACCTGCGCCAGCTTTAATCCGATGAGATAGACCGCAACAATTTGGGTGACAAAGGCTTTAGTGGATGCAACTGCAATTTCAGGGCCAGCGTGTGTGTAAAGAACAGCATCTGACTCTCGTGGAATCGTCGATGAGTTGGTGTTACAGACTGCTAGGACGCGGGCTCCTGCAGCCTTTGCATGTCGTACCGCCATCAAAAGATCCATAGTTTCACCTGATTGCGAAATGGCAATGACAAGAGAATCTTTATCAACAATCGGATCGCGATAACGGTACTCAGACGCAATCTCTACATCGACAGGAATCTTTGCCCATTTTTCGATGGCATATTTGGCAACCATGCCTGCGTGGTAGGCGGTGCCACAAGCAATCACTGAAATACGGCGAATCTTCTTAATCTCATCATCGGTCATATGTAGCTCATCAAGCTGAACCTGATTGTTATCGCTCAAGCGACCAATCAATGTATCTGCAATCGCTTTTGGCTGATCGAAGATCTCCTTCAACATGAAATGGGCGAAGCCACCTTTCTGGGCCGCCTCCTTATCCCAGGTAATCTCGTATTCGCGCAGTGGTAGCTTCTTGCCAGATAAATCGGTGATCTCAATCGATTCAGGGGTAATTGTGACAACTTCATCTTGGCCCAGTTCAACAGCCCGCTTGGTGTAATCGATAAAGGCTGCCACATCCGATGCCAAAAAGTTTTCTCCATTGCCGATACCTGCAACAAGTGGTGAATTTCGACGAACACCGACAATGGTCTGAGGGCTATCTGCGTGAATTGCAAGCAGTGTGAATGAGCCTCGTAGTTGAGCTACGGCAGCACGCATCGCAGCAGCAAGATCTCCGCCATGTTCTTTCCGTAAATCAGAGAGCAGGTGTGCAACTGATTCGGTATCCGTCTCGGAAGAGAAGGTGTGTCCACGCTTTTCTAGGAGCGCCTTGAGCTCGGTGTAATTTTCAATGATGCCGTTGTGAATAACTGCCAGCTTTCCTTCATTATCTAAATGAGGATGTGCATTACGATCGGTAGGCCCGCCGTGAGTTGCCCAGCGAGTGTGGCCAATACCTGAATGCACAGTTGGCAGATTTGCTGGAAGCGCAGCTTCTAAGTTGGCGAGTTTGCCGGCACGTTTTTCAACGAAGAGAGAGTTATTGGTACCGAGTGCGATACCTGCTGAGTCATAACCACGATACTCAAGGCGACGAAGGCCTTCGACGATGGGCGTAAATGCAGATTGTGGTCCGGTGTAACCCACGATTCCGCACACGAATTAGATCTCCAGTTCTGCTTTCACAGTTGCAGCAAGCGAGGCTGCAATCTCTTGTGCAAGGTTATCACTCGAGGCCTCTACCATCACGCGAATCAACGGTTCAGTACCTGATGCGCGCAGTAAAACTCGTCCAGAATCTGCCAAAGTTGCTTCTGCCTTCGCAACAGCGGCAGCAATCACCTGCGAATCTTTCAACTTATCTTTTGCAACATTTGGAACATTGATGAGAACTTGTGGGAAGCGCTTCATCGAAGCTGCCAAATCGGCAAGTGACTTCTTGGTGCGCACCACCTCTTGAGCTAATTGCAACGCCGTCAAGATTCCATCGCCAGTGTTAGCAAATTCGCGCATAATCAGATGGCCTGATTGTTCTCCACCCAATGAATAATCGCCTTCGAGCATCTTCTCGAGTACGTAGCGATCACCCACTGCAGTTGAGATGACCTGAATATCTGCCTCTTTCATTGCGTGCATGAAACCTAGGTTGCTCATCACTGTGCCAACGATTGTGTTGGAGTTAAGAGCGCCACGGGCTTTAAAGCCGCGAGCCAAAATTGTCATAATGGCATCGCCATCAATGACCTTTCCCTGTGCATCTACTGCCAAGCAACGATCGGCATCACCATCATGGGC
Organism: Candidatus Nanopelagicaceae bacterium; assembly: GCA_965267965.1. Classification (GTDB taxonomy): domain Bacteria; phylum Actinomycetota; class Actinomycetes; order Nanopelagicales; family Nanopelagicaceae; genus Planktophila. The sequence continues at coordinate 269,961 of OZ254131.1, read as the reverse complement.
AATTCCAAAATCGGCTTTCTCTGCAACGACGCGCGCCTCTAAATCTGCCAAATGAGTGGAACCGCAGTTCTCGTTAATGTTCCAGCCATCGGGTGTGCGATGAATTGCTACAACTGTTGCTCCCGCTCTTTCATAAGCCAGGGGCGCCACATGCGATGAAGCGCCATTTGCGCAGTCGACCACAATCTTGAGGCCTTTCAGTGGCGTTGTGACAGATGCCAAAAGATGGTTGAGATAGCGATCTTGCGCTGTTGCATCGAAAGCAATACGCCCGACATTTCGACCTGTTGGACGCACCCATGGCTCGCCCATTCGCTTCTCAATCGCAGCTTCGATGGCATCATCTAGCTTGCCACCACCACGTGAAAACAACTTAATACCGTTATCTGGCATTGGATTGTGTGAGGCAGAGATCATGACGCCGAGATCTGCACCAGATTCGCCAACGAGATATGCAATCGCCGGAGTCGGTAGAACTCCAACGCGATAGACATCAACACCTGCACTTGCAAGGCCTGCCGCAACTGCAGCTTCTAGGAATTCTCCGGATGCACGTGAGTCTTGGCCAACTATCGCCTTTGGACGCTTACCTTTATTGGAAGAACTTTCAACGAGGATGTGCGCTGCAGCTACTGCAACATCTACTGCGATTTCAGCTGTGAGAGTCTCGCCGTTTGCTAAACCACGAATCCCGTCTGTTCCAAAGAGAGCCATCAATAACTCCTCTTTACTGCAGGAACAAACGGGATATCGAGATAAAAAATATTAACGCTTTGAGTATTGTGAACGCTTACGAGCCTTCTTGAGACCGTACTTCTTACGTTCGATAACACGTGCATCGCGCTTGAGGAAGCCAGCCTTCTTAAGAGCTGGACGATTAGCCTCTGTATCAATTTCATTGAGGGAACGTGCAACGCCTAGACGAAGCGCTCCTGCTTGACCTGAAACTCCACCACCATTGATACGTGCGAAGACATCGTATGTACCTTCAGCACCGACTGTGCGGAATGGTTCAGAGACGAGCTGCTGGTGAACCTTATTTGGGAAGTAAGCCTCGAGAGTCTTGCCGTTAACAACCCAACGACCTGTACCTGGAACAAGACGTACGCGCGCTACTGCTTCCTTACGACGGCCAGTGCCTGCACCTGGGGCGGTGATCGCCTTGCGGTTAGTTGCAGCTGCTGGAGTTGAAGAAGAGTAAGAAGTAGGAACTTCGTCTTCGAGTTCTAGCTCGTTGAAAGTTGTATCTGACATATTCTGCTTATCCCTTACTTCGCTACTTGAGAAACTTGGTTAAATACATATGGTGTTGGAGCTTGAGCAGCATGTGGATGCTCTGGACCTGCGTAGACCTTGAGCTTTGATGCAACCTGCGCACCAAGACGGTTCTTAGGAAGCATTCCCTTGATCGCCTTTTCTACAGCGCGTGTTGGGTGCTTCTCAATGAGTTCGCCGTAAACAGTCGAAGTAAGACCACCTGGGAAACCTGAGTGGTGGTGAGCAAACTTTGTTGTCGCCTTATTTCCTGAGAGAGCAATCTTTTCGGCGTTGATGACGATTACGAAGTCACCCATATCCATGTGTGGAGCGAAGGTTGCCTTGTGCTTACCGCGAAGAAGAACAGCAGCATGGGTTGCTAGACGACCGAGCACAACATCTTGTGCATCGATGACGTGCCATTTACGGACTACGTCTCCGGCCTTAGGGCTATATGTACGCATGCTTTACTACCTTCTTCTTCTCGTTTATATGCTGTGAACTTCAGGCGCCGCGTTTGGCGCAGGGGATGAACTTTACCTTTCATGCGGGGGGTGGGTCAAAATGGCCTCAAACCCCCGCGTAAATGCTGGCCTAGAAATCGAAGACCGGCTGAGGGCTTTCATAAACGCGGCCATCTGCCCCAAAGACCAAAAATCGATTAAATCCTCGAGTAAACCAGCGGTCGTGAGTCACAGTAAGAACTGTGCCTTCATATTGATCGAGGGCGCTTTCGAGAGATTCAGCGCTGGCCAAATCTAAGTTATCTGTTGGTTCATCGAGAAGGAGAAGAGTGGAGCCGCTGAGTTCAAGGAGAAGAATTTGGAAGCGAGCTTGTTGTCCACCAGATAGAGATGTGAATTTCTGCTCTGCTTGTTTATCGATTTCATATTTGCGCAGAACGCTTTTGGCTGGACCTAACTGCAGTGAATAGGTCTCCCAGAGAATCTCTAGAAGTGTTTTGCCTTCAAACTCTGGATGTGAGTGAGTCTGGGCGAAGTAACCGATCTCAACGCGCGCACCAACTTTAAAGTTACCGGTGTATTCAAGGGAGGCATCTCCAGAAATCATACGGAAGAAGTGCGACTTGCCTGTGCCATTCTTTCCTAAGATAGCGATTCGATCCCCAAAGAAAACTTCAAAATCAAAAGGCTGAGTTAAGAACTCACCTGAACCGTTCTTTATCGCAACCTGTTCAAAAGTCAGCGCACGTAGACCAGTACGCCCACCTCGAAGGCCAACTTTGACATCTTGTTCAAGTGGTGGCGCTTCAGGAGCTCCCGCCTCTTCAAATTTACGTAAGCGGGTCTGCATCGCGTGATACTTATTTGCCATATCCGGCGAACTCGCTGCTTGAACCTGCAATGTACGCACTAAATCTTTCAACCTCTGATGCTCTTGCTCCCAGCGCAGCAGTAGCTCGGCAAAGCGAGCATTTCGTGCGCGACGAGCTTCATGCCATGTATCAAACTTGCCGCCGTGTACCCATGCGGTATTTCCATTGACACCTTGTTCGAGCGCAACTATTCGAGTTGCGGTGTTCTGCAATAGTTCGCGATCGTGGCTCACAAAGAGGACAGATTTTTTGGTCTCAGAGACAACTTTTTCAAGCCATCGCTTAGATGGCACATCAAGATAGTTATCTGGCTCATCAAGTAGAAGGACTTCTTCAGGACCTTCAAGAAGTGCGCGTAGAACCAACTTCTTCTGCTCTCCACCAGACAAGGTGTTTACCTTGCGATCGGCAACTTCATCGAATGGCTTTTCCAACATCTCGGTGCAGCACTTATCCCAGATCACTTCGAAGTCATATCCCCCACAATCGCCCCAATCAATGATTGCCTGGGCATATGCCATCTGAGATTTCTCAGATCCATCCTCATTCATAGCTTTTTCAGTTTCAATAACTCTTGCTGCCGCTTCTCGTATGCGCACCGGGGATACTGAAATCAATAGTTCGCGCACAGTTGTCTCATCACGTACAGAACCGATGAATTGGCGCATGACGCCAAGGCCGCCAGTAATTGCAACAGTTCCTTCATCAGGAGAAATATCTCCGCAGATCATGCGGATAAGAGTTGTCTTTCCAGAGCCGTTGGGGCCAATCAGGGCAACCTTTGCGCCATCGCCTACGCGGAATGAGACATCGTTAAGTAAGACGCGGCCATCAGAGAGTGAGTATTCAACGCTGGCAATATCGATATGGCCCATTAAGCGCGCTTGCCAATCGTTACTTGCGCGCGTTCGAGAAGCTGATCATCACTTGGGTAATCAACTTGATAGAGCGTCAATCCGCGGGCAGGAAATACTAAGGAATCTGATACCCGCTCTTTATTGGCTAACAACTCACCAATCCATGAAGGATCTTTACGCCCATCGGCAACGCAGACAACTGCGCCCACCAAGTTACGGACCATTGAGTAACAGAAAGCATCAGCCACAACATCTGCGACCAATAGGCCATCAGAGGTGCGCTGCCATTGATACTTTTCTAAGGTGCGAATTGTCGTTCCACCCACTTTAAATTTACAGAACGCAGCAAAATCATGATGGCCTAAAGCAAGCGCGCTGGCTTCATTCATCAGATCAACATCGAGCGGGCGATACCACGAGGCAACATCGTGCCTCGAAAGAGGAGGAATGACATCGTTATTGTCGATGATTTTGTAGGTGTAATAACGACGTAGCGCCGAGAATCGAGCATGAAAACCTGCGGGTGCATCCGTGACGTTCATGATTCGCACATCCTCATCGAGAATTCGATTGAGTTTGTAGCGCAAGTCCCTATAAGTTAAATCTGCACCAAAGATGGCATCGGGGACATCAACATGGATTACCTGGCCGGTGGCATGAACTCCCGCATCGGTACGCCCGGCAACTATTGATTCCACATCTATCCGGGCAATACGCGATATTGCTTCTTCAACGAGATCTTGAAGTGTGCGCATGCCGGGTTGCGCTGCCCATCCATAGAAATTACTGCCGTCATAGGCAATATCTAGGCGTAAACGACGAAACCCACTCTCGGGAAAGAGAGTGGGTTGCGCCATCGAAATGTTTGTCTGGGATTACTTATCTGTTACGAGTTCGATCACTGCCATAGGAGCGTTATCGCCCTTACGTGGACCGATCTTTGTAATACGTGTGTATCCACCTTCGCGGTTAGCAAAAGTTGGTGCGATCACAGTAAAGAGGTTGTGAACAACAGTCTTATTTGCAATACGCGCCATTACTTCACGACGAGCAGAGAGATCACCCTTCTTACCGAAAGTGATGAGCTTTTCAGCAAGTGGACGCAGGCGCTTAGCCTTTGCCTCGGTTGTTGTGATCTTTCCGTGCTCGAACAACTGCTCAGCAAGAGTACGAAGAATCAAGCGCTCGTGTGATGGGCCTGAACCCAAACGTGGGCCTTTAGTTGGCTTTGGCATTGTCTTCTCCCTTATGCCTGATCTGCATCAGCGAAGTCTTCATCTGATGCGTTGTAGTTCTGGTGTTGTGAAGGATCAAATCCTGCTGGGCTATCCTTAAGAGACATTCCCATTGAGACGAGCTTTGCCTTGATCTCGTCGATCGACTTTGATCCAAAGTTACGGATATCAAGCAGGTCAGCCTCTGAACGGTTAACAAGCTCTCCAACTGTGTGAATGCCTTCGCGCTTCAAGCAGTTGTATGAACGAACTGTGAGATCAAGATCTTCGATTGGAAGAGCGAGATCTGCAGCAAGGGCAGCATCCATAACAGATGGCCCCATCTCGATACCTTCAGCATCAAGATTGAGTTCGCGGGCTAGGCCGAAGAGTTCAACGAGAGTCTTTCCAGCTGATGCAACTGCATCGCGTGGCTTCATTGATGGCTTTGTTTCGACATCAACAACGAGACGATCGAAGTCGGTGCGCTGTTCAACACGTGTTGCTTCAACCTTGTATGTCACCTTAAGAACTGGTGAATAGATTGAGTCAACAGGAATGCGACCGATTTCAGCTCCTGCTTGCTTGTTCTGCACCGCAGTGACATAGCCACGGCCGCGCTCGACAGTAAGTTCGATTTCTAGGTTTGCCTTACCGTTAAGTGTTGCGATGTGGAGTTCAGGGTTGTGAACTTCAACGCCACTTGGGACAGCAATATCAGCACCTGTCACAGCGCCTGCACCTGATTTACGGATGTAGATGACTGAAGGCTCATCGTTATCGCTTGAAAGAACGAGGTTCTTGATGTTCAAGACGATATCTGTGAGATCTTCCTTTACGCCTTCAAGAGTTGTGAACTCGTGAAGTGCGCCTGCAACGCGAATGCTGGTAACTGCTGCACCTGGAATAGATGAGAGCAGAGTACGGCGCATTGAGTTGCCGAGTGTGTAGCCGAAGCCTGGCTCAAGCGGTTCAATGATGAAACGTGAGCGGTTCTCGGAAATTACTTCTTCGCTAAGCGTTGGGCGTTGTGCAATTAGCACTTGTGCTCCTCTTTCTTCTCGTGGAAATCCACTATTTGATTTCCTCTGTTGGGGATAAGAAAACGATTACTTGCTGTAGAGCTCAACGATGAGCTGTTCTTGAACCTGTGTATCGATCACTGATCGAGCAGGTACACCGTGGATGATGATGCGCATCTGTGCTGCAACAACTTCCATCCACGCTGGAACAGACTTCTCACCGAACTCTGCGCTTGCGACGATAAATGGTGTGAGGTCATGTGACTTTGGAAGAACATCAATGATGTCCATCGGAGAGACACGGAATGAAGGAATGTTTACCTTCTTGCCGTTGACCAAGAAGTGACCGTGGCGAACCAACTGACGCGCCATGTCACGAGACTTTCCGAAGCCTGCGCGATAAACAACGTTATCGAGGCGAGTTTCAAGGATGACAAGAAGGTTTTCACCAGTCTTGCCCTGCTTGCGGTTAGCCTCTTCGTAGTAACCACGGAATTGCTTCTCGAGAACACCGTAGATACGTGCGCACTTCTGCTTTTCACGCATCTGCAATAGGTATTCAGATTCCTTTGATCGTCCACGACCATGCTGTCCTGGTGGATATGGACGAGATTCGATAGGACACTTTGGTCCATCGCACTTTGCGCCCTTGAGGAAGAGCTTTACTTTTTCGCGACGGCAACGCTTGCAGTCTGCTCCGGTATAACGAGCCATTTATTCTCTTCCTTCCTTAAACTCGACGTGGTTTCGGTGGGCGGCAGCCATTGTGTGGAGCTGGAGTTGTATCTGAGATAGCTCCAACTTCAAGTCCTGCTGCTTGCAATGAACGGATTGCAGTTTCGCGTCCGGAACCAGGTCCCTTTACGAAAACATCTACCTTCTTGAGGCCGTGCTCCTGTGCGCGACGAGCTGCTGCTTCAGCGGCAAGCTGTGCTGCGAATGGAGTCGACTTACGGGAGCCCTTGAAACCTACCTGGCCAGATGATGCCCAAGAGATAACAGCTCCTGTTGGATCTGTAATTGAGATGATGGTGTTGTTAAAGGTTGACTTGATAAAAGCCTTACCTACAGCAACGTTCTTCTTCTCTTTCTTACGAAGCTTTACTTTGCCCTTTGCTGGGGCTGCAGTCTTTGACTTAGGAGCGGCCATTACTTAGTCACCTTCTTCTTACCGGCAATTGCCTTACGTGGACCCTTACGAGTACGAGCGTTTGTATGTGTGCGCTGACCACGTACAGGAAGTCCCTTACGGTGACGAATACCTTGGTAGCTCTGGATTTCGACTTTACGACGGATATCGCCTGCGATTTCGCGGCGGAGATCACCCTCGATTTTGTAGTTAGCTTCGATGTATTCACGAAGCTGTGCAAGCTCTGCTTCTTGCAGATCTTTAACGCGAGTATCTGGAGAAATTCCAGTTGCCTTCAGCGTTTCGTGAGAACGGGTAAGACCCATTCCAAAAATATAGGTGAGTGCAATCTCAACGCGCTTTTCGCGTGGGAGATCGACACCGACTAGACGTGCCATTTATTCAACCATTCTGTATCCGGAGGTCCTCCGCAATGCTCCTCGACATCTTTATCGAGCCTCGGCCTACCGGTCCGGGGGTCTTAACTATTTCTAGTTAAGTCGCATCACGCGTACTTATTGTCTCGGAGTTACCCTTGACGCTGCTTGTGACGAAGATTTTCGCAGATCACCATTACGCGACCCTTGCGACGAATGACTTTGCACTTGTCGCAGATCTTCTTCACGCTTGGATTAACCTTCACGCGAATTTCCTTTTGTTAGTGGCGAAGCACTTACCTAAACAATTACTTGTAACGGTAAATGATTCGACCCTTTGTAAGGTCATATGGACTCAGCTCTACGATCACACGGTCAGCCGGAAGAATACGAATGTAGTTCTTTCGCATCTTTCCACTGATGTGTGCCAAGACTTTATGTCCATTTGTTAGCTCAACACGGAACATTGCGTTAGGTAACGCCTCAGCAACAGTGCCTTCGATTTCGATCGCACCATCTTTACTTGCCAAGGATCAATACCTTCTTCTTTGTTATCGGTTGAACGAACAGGGTCGAGCCCCCCAAAAATCCTGCGGATTTGCGAGAGACGCGAAGGGAGATTCTATGGCCAGCCCCCCTTATAAGGGAAATCCTGTCCGAACCCAACGATTACCCTCAGCGTGTCCGAGGTTCCAGCCCAGCAGGTGGCGCCGGTCATACGTGTGATTTAACCCGCTATTGCAGAAGATCGGAGATTTCGACCCCGAAGCGTGCGAGCTCTGCTCGACCGCCATCAGGGCTAGTGAGAACAAAAGGTTTTCCATCTGGGCAGATGGTGTAACTATGTTCGAAGTGCGCACCACGTGATTGATCAACAGAGACAACTGTCCACTCATCAGCTAGGACCTTGGTCTTGGCGCTTCCACGAGTAATCATCGGCTCGATAGCAAGGGCCATACCAGCTGTAATTGTTGGGCCGTTACCTGCCTTACCAAAATTTAGAACGTGTGGCTCTTGGTGCATCTCAGTGCCGATGCCATGTCCACCGTACTCTTGCAAGATTCCGTACTTACCTTGGGAATTTATATACTGCTCAATCGCATATCCAATATCTGAAAGACGACCACCGCTCTTTCCAGCTGCAATTCCAACCCACATAGATTCTTCGCAGACATCCATCAGCTTCTGGTCCTGCGCATCAATCGCGCCAATTCCAACAGAAAACGCGGCATCTCCGTGCCATCCATCAACAATGGCGCCGCAATCGATGGAGACTAGATCGCCTTCATTGATGACACGAGGCCCTGGAATACCGTGAACAATCTCGTCGTTGATTGAGACGCAGATAGTTGCTGGAAAGCCGTGATAATTAAAGAAGTTTGAGGTGGCGCCGCTGCGCTTTATATGCGCGGATGCAATCGCATCTAGGGCGCTCGTTGTCATTCCAGGCTTAATTGCATCGCGAATTAATTGGTGAATCTCAGCGACCACAATTCCGGCACGGCGCATCACCTTGAGTTGATCAAGGTCTTTGAGCTGGATTGCCATTTTGGTTAGCCGTGTACGCGGCTGAGCGCGGTAATTGCGCGATCGGTAATTTCAGAGACTTCACCATCTGCGGCGATTGTTACCAATAGCCCTTCGGTGCGATAGAAGTGGACGATTGGCGCAGTCTGCTCTTGATAGACAGAAAGTCGCTTTGCAATAACTTCTTCCTTGTCATCTTCGCGCTGATAGAGCTGGCCACCGCATGCTGAACAGTTCGCAGCATCTGCTGCTGCAGGGGCGCCGCAATCTTTACATGTGCGACGTGAAGAAAGACGCTTGATGATGATTGAGTCATCGATTGCTAGTTCAAGGACCGCATCAAGTGGCGTGCGCTTTTCAGCTAAAAATGCGCGAAGGACTTCAGCTTGAACTGTATTCCGTGGAAATCCATCGAGGAGAAAACCGTTTGCTACATCGTCATGGGTAAGGCGATCTTTGACCATCTCATTAGTAACTTCATCAGGAACTAACTGTCCTGAATCCATAAATCCCTTTGCCTGCAGGCCAAGAGGCGTGCTTGCTTTGAGATTTGCTCGGAAGATATCTCCCGTTGAGATATGGGGAATTGAATAGTGCGCGGAGAGAAAAGCTGCTTGAGTTCCCTTACCTGCACCTGGTGGACCTACCAGGACAAGACGCATTACTTCAAGAAACCTTCATATGAACGCTGTTGCAACTGGCTTTCAATCTGCTTGGCAGTATCAAGACCAACACCAACAACGATGAGAATTGCAGTTCCACCGAATGGGAAGTTCTGCGTTGCACCGAAGAGGATGAGGGCGAAAATAGGAATGATTGCAACGAGAGCCAAGTAGAGAGAACCCGGCGCTGTAATACGTGAAAGTACATACTGTAAATACTCAGATGTAGGACGTCCGGCACGAATACCCGGAATAAATCCACCGTACTTCTTCATATTATCTGCAACCTCATCTGGGTTGAAGGTAATCGCTACATAGAAGTAGGTAAAGAAGATGATGAGTGCAGAGTAGGCAACCATATAAATTGGGTGATCACCGCTGACAAGGTTTCGTGAAACCCAGACAGCCCATCCTGATTGGCTATTGGTGAAGTTGACCAATAGTGACGGGATATAGAGAAGTGATGAGGCGAAAATTACTGGGATAACACCAGCCTGGTTAACCTTGATAGGAATATAAGTTGAAGTTCCGCCGTAAGCCTGGCGTCCCACCATGCGCTTTGCATACTGCACCGGAATTCTTCGTTGCGCCTGTTCGACGAAGATAACAGCTGCAACAATCAAGATACCCACTGCGCAGATGAAGAGGAATGCGAAGAGACCCTTCTGAAGTCTGATTGACCAGAGCTGGCTTGGGAAGCTTGCTGCGATAGATGTAAAGATCAAGATTGACATACCGTTACCGACGCCACGATCTGTAATGAGCTCACCGAGCCACATGATTACAGAGGTACCAGCTGTCATAACAACAATCATGGTGACGATGCGCTGCCATGAAGTGTCAGGAATGATTGGTAGTGAACACCCTGAGATCAAACGACCTGGTGTACGAGCAACTGCAACCAAACCAGTTGACTGCAAGATTGCTAGACCAATTGTGAGATAACGGGTGTACTGCGTAAGGGTTGCAGTTCCTGACTGTCCTTCTTTCTTCAGCGCTTCAAAGCGTGGGATAACCACGGTCAGGAGCTGAACAATGATGGATGCAGTGATGTAAGGCATGATGCCAAGTGCGAATACTGAAAGCTGAAGGAGCGCTCCACCTGAGAACAGGTTGATGAGTCCGAAGAGCCCGCCACCTTGTGCCTGATCGATACATACCTTGACGTTTGTGTATGAAACACCCGGTGTAGGTACGGTAGAACCAAAGCGGAAGAGCGCCATGATTGAAAGAGTGAAGAAGATTTTCTTGCGAAGTTCAGGCGTCTTAAAGGCCATTCCAAATGCTGACAGCATCAATCTTCTCCCTCGTTCAATAAACCAATTAGGACTTACAGTGTTGCAGTTGACCCACCAGCAGCTGAGATCTTCTCAATCGCTGAAGCTGAAAATGCATGTGCTGTGACAGAAACCTTGACTGCGATTTCGCCATTTCCAAGAACCTTTACAGGCAAGGAATCGCGAACTGCACCCTTTGCAATGAGATCTGCAACAGTTACATCGCCACCCTTTGGAAAGAGTGCGTTGATTGTTGAGACATTCACTGCCTGGTATTCAACACGAGCTGGGTTCTTAAAGCCGCGAAGCTTAGGCAGACGCATTACGAGTGGAAGCTGACCACCTTCGAAACCTGGACGAACCGTGTTTCGAGCATGTGTTCCCTTGCCACCACGACCTGCAGTCTTACCCTTTGAGGCTTCACCGCGACCCTTACGAGTCTTATCTTTTTTAGCACCTGGAGCTGGACGAAGGTGATGAAGTTTTAGAGTCATCTTTATTCGACCTCCTCTACCTTGATCAAGTGGCGTGCAGCTACTGCCATGCCACGAATTTCTGGACGGTCTTCCTTAACAACAACGTCATTGATGCGCTTAAGTCCGAGTGAACGAACAGTGTTGCGAATCTCTGGCTTGTTGCCAACGGTTGACTTAACTTGAGTGATCTTCAAACGTGGCATTAGGCACCAACTGTCATCTGTGAAGCGCGAATAATTGCTGCTGGTGCAACATCTTCGAGCGGACGACCGCGACGAGTTGCAATCTGTGCAGGTGACTCGAGCATCTTGAGCGCTGCAACAGTGGCGTGAACCATGTTGATTGCATTTGATGATCCGAGTGACTTTGTAAGTACATCGTGAACGCCAGCGCACTCAAGTACTGCACGAACAGGTCCACCAGCGATAACTCCGGTACCTGGACTTGCAGGGCGAAGAAGAACTACACCCGCTGCTGTTTCACCCTGTACTGGGTGAGGAATTGTTCCCTGAACGCGTGGGACGGTGAAGAAGGACTTCTTAGCTTCTTCGACAGCCTTAGCAATCGCCTGTGGAACTTCCTTAGACTTTCCGTAACCAACACCAACAGTGCCGTTCTGATCTCCGACAACAACAAGTGCTGTGAATGAGAAGCGACGTCCGCCCTTTACAACCTTTGATACGCGGTTAATGAAAACTACGCGCTCGGTGTATGGAGACTTCTCCTTCTCGCGATCATCGCGACGCTCGCGGCGTTCGCCACGACCTCCAGACCCTTTAGAAGCGGTATGCGAAGGTGCGCCTGTAGTTGACGCTGCATCGTTCGTAGGATTAACAGCCATTAGAACTCCAATCCGTTCTCTCGTGCAGAATCTGCAACTGCGGCGATTCGACCGTGGTACTTGTTACCTGCGCGGTCGAAGACAACTGTAGAAATTCCAGCCTTCTTAGCGCGTTCAGCAATAAGAGCTCCAACTTGCTTTGACTTATCTGTCTTATCGCCAGATGCCTTGCGAAGTTCTGCTTCCATTGTTGATGCGTAAGCAAGTGTCTTGCTCTGTGTGTCATCAATAACCTGTACGAAGAGGTGACGTGATGAACGTGAAACGACGAGGCGTGGACGTGATGGTGTGCCTGAGATCTTCTTGCGAAGACGGAATGCACGACGAGCACGCGCGTTCTGCGCTGAGCCCTTGCGGACCTTAACTCCGATTGCCATTACTTCTTACCTGCCTTTCCTGCCTTGCGACGAATTGCTTCGCCTTCAAGACGCAAGCCCTTGCCCTTGTAAGGATCTGCCTTGCGAAGCTTCTTGATCTTCGCTGCAGTTTCACCGACGAGCTGCTTATCAATTCCGTTGATAATCAACTTTGTCTGTGACTCCACTTTGTAAGTGATTCCTTCTGGAGCTGGGAAGAGAATTGGGTGGCTGTAGCCGAGCTGGAATTCAAGATCCTTGCCCTTTTCAGCAACACGGTAACCAACACCAACGATGTTGATTGTGAGTGAGTAACCCTTTGTTACACCTTCGACCAAGTTCGCAACAAGTGTGCGAGATAGGCCGTGAAGTGAACGAGTTACGCGCTCTTCGTTTGGACGAGCAACGGTGATAACACCATCAGCTTGTGTAACTTGGATTGGCGCAGGAACTGCAACAGCGAGTGAACCCTTAGGTCCCTTAACTGCAACGTTCTGACCAGTGATTGAAACTTCTACACCGCTTGGAACGGCGATAGGCATACGACCAATACGTGACATTAGATGATCACCATACGTAGGCGAGAACTTCTCCGCCTACACCCTTCTTATTGGCCTGCTTATCTGTCAAAAGACCTGATGATGTGGAGATGATTGCAACTCCGAGTCCACCAAGAACCTTTGGAAGCGCAGTTGACTTTGCGTAAACGCGAAGTCCTGGCTTGCTAACGCGGCGAAGACCAGCGATTGAACGTTCGCGGTTTGCACCAAACTTGAGATCAAGAATGAGGTTCTTTCCCACTCCTGCTGTAGCGGCTTCAACGCGATAATCTGCAATGTAACCCTCTTGCTTGAGGATTTCTGCAATACGTACCTTGACCGATGATGACGGCATTGAAACCGTGTCATGGTAGGCAGAATTCGCATTGCGCAGACGAGCCAACATGTCTGCGATCGGATCTGTCATTGTCATACGTGGCCTATGGCCTTTCTCGAATCAGTATCCAGACAATCTGTCTGGACTTTTTTCGTTTGTAGATTTAGCTAGCTTGCTCCGGAAAAAATAATGGCGCCATCATTTTTACCAAGAAGCCTTGGTGATACCTGGAAGTTCGCCGCGGTGCGCCATTTCACGGAAGCAGACGCGACAGATTCCAAACTTTTGGTAGACAGAGTGCGGACGACCGCAACGCTGGCAACGTGTATATCCGCGAACCTTGAACTTCGGCTTGCGAGCAGCTTTAACCTTGAGTGATGTCTTAGCCATTCTTATGCCTCCTTGAAAGGAAAGCCGAGCGCCTTAAGTAGTGCGCGACCTTCGTCATCGTTCTTAGCTGTGGTTACAACAGTGATATCCATACCGCGTGGGCGATCTACCTTGTCTTGTTCGATTTCTGGGAATACAACCTGCTCGGTAAGACCGAAGGTGTAGTTGCCCTTGCCATCAAATTGCTTTGGTGAAAGACCGCGGAAGTCACGGATACGTGGAAGTGAGATTGAGAGCAGACGATCTGCAAATTCCCACATGCGATCGCCGCGAAGAGTGACGTGTGCACCAATTGGCATGCCTTCGCGGAGCTTGAACTGCGCGATTGACTTACGTGACTTGGTGACCTGTGGCTTCTGACCGGTGATTACAGCGAGATCGCGAATTGCGCCTTCGATCAACTTTGAATCACGAGCAGCTTCACCAACACCCATGTTGACGACGATCTTGACGAGCGTTGGGATCTGCATTGGATTCTTATATCCAAATTCGCTCTTCAGCGTTGCTTGAATCTCGCTCTTATAGCGAGCCTTGAGACGAACATCTGTAGTCGTTGTCATTAGATGTCCTTTCCTGTGCGACGTGAGATACGAACATTCTTGCCTTCATCATCGATGCGAACGCCAAGACGTGAAGCCTTGCCATCTGAATCTACGACCATGACATTTGAAATATGGATTGATGCTTCTTGAGTGATGATTCCGCCAACTTTGACGCCACGTTCGGTTGTTGATTCCTTAGTGTGGCGCTGAATGCGATTAACGCCTTCAACAGTTACGCGTGATCCATCAACGTGAAGCACTTTGCCGGTTACGCCCTTGTTCTTGCCAGCGATAACCAAGACTTCATCATTCTTCTTAATCTTCGCCATGGTTAGAGCACCTCCGGAGCGAGTGAAATGATCTTCATGAACTTCTTGTCGCGGAGTTCGCGAGCAACTGGTCCGAAGATACGAGTTCCGCGTGGTTCGCCATCAGCCTTGAGGATGACAGCTGCGTTCTCGTCAAACTTGATGTAAGAACCGTCTGGACGACGACGTTCTTTTACAGTGCGAACGATGACAGCCTTTACGACTTCACCCTTCTTAACCTGTCCGCCAGGAATTGCATCCTTAACTGAACAGACGATGATGTCACCGATGCCTGCGTAACGGCGCTTTGATCCTCCGAGTACACGGATACAGAGAAGCTCTTTAGCTCCTGTGTTATCCGCAACGCGTAGGCGGGATTCTTGTTGAATCATTCTTTATTCGCCCCTTACTTAGCTTTCTCGATGATTTGAACTAAACGCCAGCGCTTTGATGCTGAAATTGGTCGTGTTTCCATGATCAAAACGCGATCTCCAGTACCTGCTGAGTTTGTCTCATCATGTGCCTTGAGCTTGTGCGTGCGGCTCATAACCTTTGAGTAGATACCGTGTGAAACACGATTCGATACTTCAACGGTGATGGTCTTATCCATCTTGTCTGAGACGACGATACCTTCACGTGTCTTGCGGAATCCGCGCTCGTTTGTGCCTGCGTTATTTGCCTGTGACATTATGCAGCGCCTCCAATTCCTAATTCACGTTCACGAATAATTGTGTAAATGCGAGCAATCTCTTTGCGAACTGCACCGAGACGACCATGTGATTCGAGCTGACCTGTTGCAGCCTGGAAGCGAAGGTTAAAGAGTTCTTCTTTTCCTTCACGAAGCTTTGCAGTTAACTCTTCAGCAGTAAGCTGACGAAGTTCTTCATTAGTAATCGCCATGGTTATGCCTCCTCACGCTTTACAACGCGGCACTTCATTGGGAGCTTGTGAATCGCAAGGCGCATAGCTTCATTTGCTACAGCCTCTGTTACGCCTGAAATTTCAAACATAATGCGACCTGGCTTCACGTTTGCGATCCACCATTCTGGAGAACCCTTACCGGAACCCATACGAGTTTCAGCAGGCTTCTTTGTCAATGGACGGTCTGGATAGATGTTGATCCAAACCTTTCCACCACGCTTGATGTAACGAGTCATCGCGATACGCGCTGCTTCGATCTGACGGTTAGTTACGTATGCAGGAGCAAGCGCCTGAATTCCGTAATCGCCGAATGCAACCTGAGTTCCACCCTTTGCTGCTCCCGAACGGGATGGGTGGTGCTGCTTACGGTGCTTAACCTTGCGAGGAATCAACATTATTCAGCGCCTCCTTCAACAACTGGAGCTGCATCTGCAGCTGGTGCCTGGGTGGTTGTTACTTCACCGCGTGGTGCACGAGGTGCACGTGGTCCGCGACGTTCTGGCTTTGGAGCGCGCGCTTCAGCAAGTGCCTTCTCTGCGCGCTCTGAGCGTGAACCAATAACTTCACCCTTGTAGATCCAAACCTTTACACCCAAACGTCCGAATGTTGTTGCAGCTTCATAGAAACCGTAATCAATATCAGCGCGGAGTGTGTGTAGTGGAACGCGTCCTTCGCGATAGAACTCAGAGCGTGACATTTCTGCACCACCGAGACGACCACCGCACTGAACACGGATGCCCTTTGCTCCAGCCTTAAGAGCTGACTGCATTGACTTCTTCATTGCGCGACGGAAAGAGACACGTGCAGCAAGCTGCTCAGCGATTCCTTGTGCAACGAGTTGTGCATCAATTTCTGGGTTCTTTACTTCGAGAATATTGAGCTGAACCTGCTTGCCGGTGAGCTTCTCAAGCTTCTGACGAAGAACGTCAGCTTCTTGTCCGCGGCGACCGATAACGATTCCAGGGCGTGCAGTGTGAAGGTCGATACGTACGCGATCACGTGTACGTTCGATTTCGATGCGTGAAACGCCTGCGCGCTCCATACCCTTCTGCATAAGTCGACGGATTTCGACATCTTCCTTGACGTAATCCTTGTACAACTTGTCTGCATACCAACGTGACTTAAATTCAGTTGTGATGCCGAGGCGGAAGCCGTGTGGGTTTACTTTTTGACCCATTAGTTGGACGCTCCCTTCTCTGCTAGTGGAGACTTGTCTGAACGCTTTGGATTGCGAGTCTGCGCCTTAGTTGAGGTGCGAGAAAGAGACTTTGAAGTCACCTTTGAATCGCTGACTGCAACTGTGATGTGGCTTGAACGCTTGAGGATACGGAATCCACGTCCTTGCGCACGTGGGCGGAAACGCTTCATTGTGCGTCCCTCGTCAACGAGCGCTTCTACAACCCAGAGCTCGGAAGCATCGCGGATTGCAGGGTTCTGCTGCTTCGCATTTGCGATTGCAGAGTTAAGAAGTGTATAGACATCTGAACCTGCAGCCTGTGGCGCAAACTTCAGAACGTTAAGCGCTTCATCAGCGCGCATTCCACGAACCAAGTCGACAACGCGACGTGCCTTCTGTGGTGTATGACGGATATCGCGCAATACTGCGCGAGCTACCAATGCATCAGTATTAGCCACGAGTTGCTCTCCGATCATCTTTAACGTGTCCGCGGAATGTACGTGTTGGCGCGAACTCACCAAGCTTGTGACCAATCATTGCGTCGGTGATAAATACAGGGACATGCTTGCGGCCGTCGTGTACCGCAATTGTGTGTCCGATCATTGAAGGCGAGATCATCGAGCGTCGTGACCATGTCTTAATGACATTCTTTGTATTGGCTTCATTTTGGGCATCCACCTTTTTGGTGAGATGTCCATCAATGAATGGACCCTTCTTGAGACTACGTGGCATGAGGGCTCCTTAGCGCTTCTTGTTCGACTTACGACGACGGACGATCATTGAATCTGATGCCTTCTTCTTACGAGTACGGCCTTCAGGCTTACCCCAAGGTGTCACTGGGTGACGTCCACCAGAGGTCTTACCTTCACCACCACCGTGTGGGTGGTCGACTGGGTTCATAACAACACCACGAACAGATGGACGAATACCTAACCAGCGCTTACGTCCAGCTTTTCCGTAGTTAATGTTTGCTTGTTCTGCGTTTCCAACTTCACCAACAGTTGCGCGGCAACGAACATCTACGTTGCGGATTTCTCCTGATGGCATACGAAGTTGTGCGTATGGACCATCTTTAGCAACGAGCTGAACTGATGCGCCAGCTGAACGAGCGATCTTCGCTCCGCCACCTGGGCGAAGTTCAATTGCGTGAACAGTTGTACCTACTGGGATGTTGCGAAGTGGCAAGTTGTTACCAGGCTTGATATCGGCCTTTGGACCGTTCTCAACTGTTGCACCTTGCTCAAGCTTATTTGGAGCGATGATGTAACGCTTTTCTCCATCTGCATAGTGAAGAAGTGCGATACGCGCTGTGCGGTTTGGATCGTATTCAATGTGTGCAACCTTTGCTGGAATACCATCCTTATCATTTCGTGTGAAATCGATAAGACGGTATGCACGCTTATGACCGCCACCTTGGTGACGAACAGTGATGCGACCTGCATTGTTACGACCACCCTTAGAGTGGATTGGGCGAATAAGTGACTTCTCAGGTGTTGAGCGAGTGATTTCTGCGAAATCTGGAACAGATGCTCCACGCTGACCTGGTGTAGTCGGCTTAAGTTTGCGAAGTGCCATGGGATGTCCTTTTCTAGTAGGTCCTCAGTTCCGGGTTACGAAACTGGGCCTCCAAAGATGTCGATACGGTCGCCAGCGGCCACATGCACGATTGCTCGCTTTGTGTCTTTGCGCTTTCCATCACCAAAACGTGTGCGCTTGTTCTTTCCTTCGCGGTTGAGAGTATTAACGCTCAAAACCTTTACGCCGAATACCTTTTCAACAGCGATCTTGATCTCTGTCTTATTGGCATCTGGTGCAACAAGGAATGTGTACTTGTTTTCATCAAGCAACCCGTAGCTCTTTTCAGAGACCACTGGTGCTAGTAAAACTTCACGGAAGTCTTTCATGCTGAAACCTCGCTCTCGCGTGCTACTGACTTAACAGATTTACCTGAAGTCTTTGCTGTTCCCTTGAACTTGAGGAAGTCGTTGATCGCAGCTTCTGAGAAGACAACGTCATCGCTCTTCAAGATGTCATAAGCGTTGAGCTGATCTGGGACTAGGAGGTGTAGATCATCAGCGTTACGAAGTGAGCGCCATGCAGCGTCTTCCTTGCGTGAGATTACGACCAAGAGGTTCTTGCGAGTTGAGAACTGACGTACTGCTGCCAACGCTGCCTTTGTTGAAGGTGATGCTGTCACAGAGTCAAGAACGTGAATTCGTTCGTTACGTTGACGATCAGAGAGCACTCCAGTGAGAGCTGCTGCAATCATCTTCTTAGGTGTGCGTTGGAAATATGAACGTGGACGAACTGCGTGTGCAGCACCGCCACCACGCTGAAGAGGAGCACGGACAGAACCCTGACGGGCGCGACCTGTTCCCTTCTGCTTGAAAGGCTTCTTGCCTGAACCAGAAGTTTCTCCACGGTTCTTAGCCTTCTGAGTACCCTGACGTGCAGCAGCGAGTTGCGCTGTGACGACCTGGTGAATCAAAGGAATATTTGTCTGCGCATCGAAGAGTTCTGCTGGCAAATCAACTGAGCCAACTTTCTTTCCCTCTGCATTCTTTACTTCAACTGTAAGCGCCATGGTTACTTACCTGCCCCAACTGTCTCAACAATTGCCTTCTTGGCAGCTGAACGGATAAATACAAGACCGCCATCAGTTCCTGGAACTGCGCCCTTGATAAGTAGCAAGTTACGTTCTACATCTACACCCTGAACTGTGAGGTTCTGTGTTGTGATCTTCTCGTTACCCATACGACCCATCATGCGCATTCCCTTGAAAACGCGGCCTGGTGTTGAACATGCACCGATAGAACCTGGCATGCGGTGCTTACGGTCTACACCGTGTGATGCTCCGATACCACCGAATCCGTGGCGCTTCATAACACCAGCAGTTCCTTTACCAGTAGATGTTCCAGTTGCATCAACGATGTCGCCAACTGCAAATGTTGCAGCGCCAACTTCTTGTCCAACTGTGTAATCAGAAGCCGACAGGGTGCGAAGCTCTGCAAGAGCGCGTCGAGGAGTGACGCCTGACTTTGCAAAGTGGCCCGCAAGTGGCTTTGAAACTTTCTTTGGATCGATTGCACCGAAGCCGAGCTGAACAGCTGAGTAGCCATCCTTCTCAGGTGTGCGAATCGAAGTAACAACGCATGAATCAACTGAAACTACTGTTACAGGAATCATCTTGTTATTTGCATCGAATACTTGGGTCATACCAAGCTTCTTACCGAGAACGCCCTTGATGGACGAACCGTAAGACTGAGTTACAACTGTACGTGTCATGAGTTTTCGTCCTTTCCTTAGAGCTTAATCTCGATGTCGACGCCTGCTGGCAAGTCGAGACGCATCAATGAGTCAACAGTCTTAGGTGTTGGATCGATGATGTCGATGAGGCGCTTATGTGTGCGCATCTCGAAGTGCTCGCGGCTGTCCTTGTACTTGTGAGGAGAGCGAATCACGCAATAGGTGTTCTTCTCTGTTGGTAGCGGCACTGGACCCGCGACGGTTGCACCAGTGCGCTCGACTGTCTCAACGATTTTCTTCGCTGATGAGTCGATTACCTCATGGTCATACGCCTTGAGTCGAATGCGGATCTTTTGTCCCGCCATGTCGTTCTCCTCTTTACTTTCGTTAGTTCAAACTTTTTATGTACTTTTCAAACTTTGACGCGGTTAGCGCCGGCGGTTTTTACGCCGCCGGCGCGACCACGACGGATTACTTCTTGATCTTGGTAACGCGACCTGCACCTACTGTGCGGCCACCTTCGCGGATTGCGAAGCGAAGACCATCTTCCATAGCGATTGGCTGGATGAGAGTTACTGACATCTCAGTGTTATCGCCAGGCATAACCATTTCGGTGCCTTCTGGAAGTGTTACAACGCCAGTCACGTCAGTTGTACGGAAGTAGAACTGTGGACGGTAGTTGTTAAAGAATGGAGTGTGACGACCGCCTTCATCCTTTGAAAGGATGTATGCAGATGCATCGAACTCTGTGTGAGGTGTGATTGAACCAGGCTTGCAAACAACCTGACCGCGCTCAACATCTTCACGCTTTGTTCCACGAAGTAGGAGACCGACGTTCTCGCCAGCCTGACCTTCGTCGAGCAACTTACGGAACATTTCAACGCCTGTAACAGTTGTCTTCTGAGCATCTGGACGGATACCGACGATTTCAACTTCTTCGTTAACCTTGACGATACCGCGCTCGATACGACCGGTGATAACTGTTCCACGACCTGTGATTGTGAAAACGTCTTCAACTGGCATAAGGAATGGCTTGTCGATGTCACGAGCTGGCTGTGGGATAAACGCATCCACTGCATCCATAAGATCGATAATCTTGTCAGCCCACTTTGCATCTCCTTCGAGAGCCTTAAGTGCTGAGATGCGAACGATTGGAGTGTCATCGCCTGGGAACTCGTACTTAGATAGAAGTTCACGAACTTCCATTTCAACGAGCTCAAGAATTTCTTCGTCATCAACCATGTCTGACTTGTTAAGAGCCACAACGATTGATGGAACGCCTACCTGACGTGCAAGGAGAACGTGCTCCTTGGTCTGTGGCATTGGACCGTCTGTTGCTGCAACGACGAGGATTGCTCCGTCCATCTGTGCAGCACCAGTGATCATGTTCTTGATGTAGTCAGCGTGGCCTGGGCAGTCAACGTGTGCATAGTGACGCTTCTCTGTCTGGTACTCGATGTGAGCGATAGAGATTGTGATACCGCGCTGGCGCTCTTCTGGAGCCTTATCAATCTGATCAAAAGGTGTGAATGGGTTTACATCTGGATACTTGTCGTGCAACACCTTTGAGATCGCAGCAGTAAGTGTTGTCTTACCGTGGTCAATGTGGCCGATGGTACCGATGTTAACGTGCGGCTTATTACGCTCGAACTTGGCTTTTGCCATTTTGGTTCCTCTTTCGTTTCCTAGTGCTTAGTTATTAGGGGTTGTGCTTTTTGATTTATTAGGGTTATTCGCCGCGAACTTTCGCAATGATTTCCTTTGCGACGTTGCCTGGAACTTCGGCATAGCTGTCGAATTCCATGCTGTAGCTCGCGCGACCTTGTGTTCTGGAGCGGAGATCTCCGACATAGCCGAACATCTCTGACAACGGAACTAGCGCCCTAACAACGCGGGCACCTGACCGCTCATCCATGGCCTGAATTTGGCCACGACGACTGTTGAGATCGCCGATGACATCACCCATGAAGTCTTCAGGGGTAACAACTTCGACTTTCATCACTGGTTCGAGAATTGCAGGATCAGCAAGCTTTGCTGCTTCCTTAAACGCTGCGATACCAGCCACCTTGAATGCGAGTTCCGATGAGTCAACATCGTGATACGCGCCGTCAAGAAGAGTTACTCGTACATCTGTAAGTGGATATCCAGCAAGTGGGCCTGCTGTCATCGCTTCCTTACATCCTGCATCAACTGATGGGATGTACTCGCGTGGAACGCGACCACCAGTGACCTTATTTACGAATTCGTATCCGCCTTCAACTTCACCTGTTGGAAGTGGCTCGATGGCAATCTGAATCTTCGCAAACTGTCCAGAACCACCAGTCTGCTTCTTATGTGTGTAATCGTGGCGAGCAACTGGCTTACGAAGTGTTTCGCGGTATGCAACCTGTGGCTTACCGACGTTAGCTTCAACCTTAAATTCGCGGCGCATACGGTCAACAAGAATTTCAAGGTGAAGTTCGCCCATACCAGCGATGATTGTCTGGCCTGTCTCTTCATCTGTGTTGACGTGGAATGTTGGATCTTCTTCGGATAGACGCTGAATTGCAACGCCGAGTTTTTCTTGGTCACCCTTTGTCTTTGGCTCGATAGCAACAGAGATAACTGGTGCTGGGAAGTCCATTGATTCAAGGATTACTGGCTTTGCAGGATCGCAGAGAGTTTCTCCAGTTGTGGTGTCCTTAAGACCCATAACTGCAACGATCATTCCAGCGCCAACGTTTTCGCGTTCTTCGCGCTTGTTAGCGTGCATCTGGTAGATCTTGCCGATGCGCTCTTTGCGGTTCTTGGTTGAGTTAAGAATTGTTGAACCGGTCTCGAGCACACCTGAATACACACGGATAAATGTGAGCTTTCCAAGGTGTGGATCGGTCATGATCTTGAAGGCAAGTGCTGAGAATGGTTCTTCATTCTTTGGAAGGCGTGAAAGTGGCTTCTCTACATCGTTCATCTCAGTACCGACGATTGCATCGATATCAAGTGGTGATGGGAGGTAGCGAGTTACTGCATCGAGCATTGGCTGAACGCCCTTGTTCTTAAATGCAGAACCTGTAAGAACTGGTGAAAGCTTTGCAGCGATTGTTGCACGGCGGATACCGGCGATGATTTCTTCCTCTGAAACTTCAGTTCCTTCAAGGAACTTCTCCATGAGCGCATCATCGTTCTCAGCAAGAGTTTCAAGCATTTCAGCACGAGCTGCCTTGCACTTATCGAGCATGTCAGCAGGAATCTCTTCGACTGCGTAATCCTCGCCCTTCTTTGTTTCGCCGCGCCATACAAGAGCCTTCATTGCGATGAGGTCGACGACGCCGATGAAATCTGATTCGTTTCCGATTGGTAGCTGAAGAACGAGAGCTACAGCGTTAAGGCGATCCTTGATCATGCCAACGCACTTATCGAATGATGCACCTGTGCGGTCAAGCTTGTTGATAAAGCAAATACGTGGAACTGAGTAGCGATCTGCCTGGCGCCATACTGTTTCAGATTGTGGTTCAACACCAGCAACGCCATCGAATACTGCAACTGCGCCATCGAGAACACGGAGTGAACGCTCTACTTCAACTGTAAAGTCAACGTGGCCTGGTGTATCGATAATGTTGATGAGATGGTCTTTCCACATACATGTGGTTGCAGCTGAGGTAATGGTGATACCGCGCTCTTGTTCCTGCTCCATCCAGTCCATGGTTGCTGCACCTTCGTGCACTTCACCAATCTTGTAAGAGATACCTGTATAGAAAAGGATTCGCTCAGTTGTCGTGGTTTTGCCCGCGTCGATGTGAGCCATGATTCCGATGTTGCGAACCGTAGCTAGATCGATCTTCTCTACAACTGACACTTATATTCCTCTTCTCGTCTCTTCGTAACTTCTCGTATTAGTTTTCTTGATTACCAGCGGTAGTGAGCAAATGCCTTATTTGCTTCCGCCATCTTGTGGGTATCTTCGCGGCGCTTTACAGCTGCTCCGAGACCGTTTGCTGCATCGATTAATTCATTCTGAAGACGCTCTGACATTGACTTTTCGCGGCGATCACGTGAGTAATCAACGAGCCAGCGAAGTGCAAGAGTTGAAGAGCGTGATGCCTTTACTTCAACTGGCACCTGGTAGGTAGCTCCACCAACGCGACGTGAACGTACTTCAACAGCAGGCTTAATGTTGTCGAGTGCGCGCTTAAGTGTGATGAGTGGATCAACTTCAGTCTTCTTACGTGTTCCTTCGAGAGCACCGTAAACGATTGCTTCTGCTGTTGAACGCTTACCGTGAAGAAGTACGCGGTTGATTAGAGCTGTAACAACTGGTGAGTTGTAAACAGGATCAGCAACAACAGGAGTCTTTACTACAGGACCTTTACGTGGCATTAGCTAGCCTTCTTCTCTCTCTTAGCACCGTAACGTGAACGTGATTGCTTACGGTTCTTTACACCTTGTGTATCAAGTGATCCACGAATAATTTTGTAACGTACGCCTGGAAGATCCTTTACGCGACCACCGCGAACAAGAACAATGGAGTGCTCTTGTAGGTTGTGACCTTCACCAGGAATGTATGCAGTAACTTCCATACCGCTAGTAAGACGAACACGTGCAACTTTACGAAGCGCAGAGTTAGGCTTCTTAGGTGTTGTTGTGTACACACGTGTGCAAACACCGCGACGCTGAGGTGAACCCTTAAGCGCAGGTGTTGATGTCTTCGTAGTCTTTTCCGCACGACCACGACGCACTAGCTGCTGAATTGTTGGCACTACATTTCTCCATTTCATCTGGTGCAAAGACTTCTCATCTTCCGCACCAATAACGTTGTCTGAACTTTTTCTTCACGCTCATTCGCCGACCCACGCGGTCGGGTGTGTTGCACCCGATTCGCATTTCTTTTCCGATTAATTTCTTAAAAGGACGTCACGCAACAAGCGCGCCCAAAAAGCGCAGAGGAGAAAGGTATCGGCACGCTGCAGGAAAGGTCAAAACGGCCCTTTTACTCCGCAGCAGGGGCAGAGCCCCCTATTTTCGCCACTTTTTCATCTTCGGCGTGTCGCAGCCAAAGCCAGGGCCTACTCTCGAACGAAGCGGAGCCAGACGAGATAGAGCGCCCCGCCCATGCCGACCAAGAGGCCGATTAGGGTCAGAAAGCTGGTGTTGAAGAAGCGGTCCGCGGCCCAGCCGACCCCGCCCCAGAAGAGCAGACCTGAGAGGAGATAGCCAAAGATCGACCAGATCGCATTCTCTTCGCGGCGACTGCTGGCGCGATGCTCACGATTTTGCGGATCTTGCCAGTCAGGGTTTTCATTCACTGGGTTTTGGCTCATTGGGTAATGGTAGATGAGTTTTCAGCTTCAAAAAACTGGCGATTTCTCCACCCAACCAGGCAAAGGTGAGGGCAACAGCGCAGATTCCAAAGGAGCGACGATCCACGAGCGTCTCAGAGGTAAATCGTCCAAGGAGCCATAGGAAGGCGCCCAAAGCTAGGAACTTAGCGAAATACGAGAACATCGCAAGAGACATCGTCGTGACTGGATCGAGGTTGGTTGAGATCTTAGAGACCAAGATATGGAGTGCGAAATAGATAAGTACAACAACTTGGGCCAGAAGCGCACCGAAGAGACCAGCGCGACCTTCAAAGTAAGTCGCCACTGCAATGCCAACTGCACCCACAACCGCTGTCGGAATCAGCGCACCCTTAAGAAGGAGCGCTTCATTTGATTGGCTCTTTGTCATAGTCGAGCACTTGAGTTTCTCTGTGAAAATGAAATTGTCAGCGCAAGCAAAGCGCCCGCAACAATTGCTGCAACCCATATAGGTGCGAAAGCAGAGACAACAACTGGGAAGGCAATCGTTGCTGTCCAGAGATACATAATCAAAGTTGTGCGCAGGTGAGAATTGCCGGCACGCATAATTCGGTGGTGCATATGTTCTTTATCTGAACTAAAGGGAGACTGTCCGGCACGCAATCTGCGGAAGATTGCCGAAGATAAATCGATGAGCGGAATTGCCAAAACAGCAAAGGGAAGTGCAAGCGGCAAGAGCGTTGGTCCGAGATTTTCTGCAGAGATGGCGTTGGGATCAATCTGCCCAGTCAAAGTAATCGCAGATGCTGCCAGCAACAAGCCTAAGAACATTGAACCTGAATCCCCCATAAATATGCGCGCTGGATGTGCGTTATGAGGTAAGAAGCCAAGGCAGACACCGATTATCACCGCGGTAATCAGTGATGGTGCGCCCGCACGGCTAAAGCCATAAATCACGGCAAGTAAGTAAGCAAAGGCAAAGAAGGCCGCTCCTGAAATAGCAACGATTCCTGCTGCCAGCCCATCAAGACCATCAATGAAGTTCACTGCGTTAATGGTGACGAGAACAATCAAAACTGTGACTAGTTGACCAATGCTCGGAGGGAGTGTGATCACGCCATTAATTGGTAGCCAGAGCACTTGAATTCCGTAGAGCAGGAGAATTCCCGCAGCCAGGGCTTGGCCCGCTAATTTGGTAAGTGCATCAAGCTCAAAACGATCATCGATAAGTCCGATAAAGACCAAGAGAGTTGCCGCAAGAAAAATTCCTAAAGTCTCGCGGCCAAATGATTTTCCAACGAGCGATAAATGGTTAACCATGGCAAAGGTCAGCGCCATGGCAATCCACATCGCCAGCCCACCCCAGCGAGGTGTGGGAGTTGTATGAACATCGCGAGTACGAATATGTGCGACTGCACCAAATTTCAAAGCCCAGGTGCGTACAAGCGGAGTCACTACGTAACAGAGTGCTGCTGCCAGAAGCAGCGTTACTAAGTACTCGCGCATTGAGCTACTTCTCTTTAAGCCTGATAGATAGGAAAGCGTGCAGTTAGCGCGTGTACATCAGATTTGATTGCAGCATGTGCGCTGGCATCATCGGTCTTGATAGCGCGAGAAATTAAGGAAGCGATGGTCTTCATCTCTTCAACTCCCATGCCTTGTGTGGTGGTTGCAGGAGTTCCAACGCGGATTCCTGAAGTCACTGAAGGTGCCTCTGGATCATATGGAATTGAATTCTTGTTGAGAACAATTCCAGCTGCGCCACAGCGTTCGTCAGCAACCTTGCCGTTGACGCCAGTAGAGCGAATATCAATTAACGCAAGGTGTGTCTGTGTACCACCAGAGACAGCGCGCATACCTTCTGCTTCAAGTGCAGTGCAAAGTGATTGCGCATTGACGATGACATCTTTTGCATACTTTTGATAAGCAGGTGTTGCGCATTCAGCGAGCGCAATCGCCTTGCCAGCAACTGCCGACATGATTGGCCCTCCTTGCATTCCAGGAAAGACTGCCTTATCAATCGCTGCAGCATGTTCTGCCTTTGAAAGAATCATTCCCCCGCGTGGACCGCGCAGAACCTTGTGGGTCGTAAATGAGACAACATCTGCATAAGGAACAGGTGATGGAATCGCTTTTCCGGCAACTAGCCCAATGAAGTGAGCTGCATCGACCCACATAATCGCTCCAACTTCATCACAGATTGCACGAACCTTCTCGAAGTCAATCAGCGATGGATAAGCGGTGGCGCCAGAACAAATCATCTTTGGCTTATTGGCAATCGCGAGATCGCGCAGCTCGTCATAGTCGATGAGCTCGTTATCTTGTCTGACGCCGTAAGAAACAATGTTGAACCACTTCCCTGAGAAGTTGACCTTTGAGCCGTGTGTGAGATGGCCACCGTGTGGCAGTGACATCGCTAGAACGGTATCCCCTGGCTTGGTAAATGCTTGATAGACAGCGATATTCGCACTTGCACCTGAGTGCGGCTGCACGTTGGCATGTTCTGCACCGAAGAGGGACTTTGCGCGATCGATAGCAATAACTTCTGCCTTATCTACTTCTTCGCAGCCACCGTAATAACGCTTGCCTGGATAACCTTCTGCGTACTTATTAGAAAGCGTTGAACCCATCGCTGCCAAGACTGCGCGAGATGTGAAGTTCTCGGATGCAATCAGTTGCAGATTGGTCTGTTGACGCTTGAGTTCAGAGAGTAGAACTGCTGCGACATCAGGGTCTTGCTTCTGAAGTAGCGTGAAATCTGGGCCATAGAAGGTTTCGGACATGGGCGTCAGCCTAATAGTTACCGCCCAGAAAGGCTCGGTGCAACCGCGCTCAGCGCATCTCGGGATATCGCACCCTCGCGCACAATCCGCAGCCCAGATGTTGAGACTTCTACAACAGTCGTGCGAGCTCCGCCTTTAAGTGGTCCATTGTCGAAGACGACAGCCACATCCCAATCTTTGACTTGCGTGCGGTTGATTTTCAACATAGGTGGTTGCCCAGCAGGCGCTGCGCTTGCAACTGCAAGTGGACCTGACTCCTTGAGAAGAGCTTTTACAAACTTTGATTTTGGTACGCGAACGCTGAAGAGATCAAGTTCAGTGTCATCGCCTAAATCCCAGGTGAGCGCTCTCATCGGTTTGAGGTTGAGTGAAAGCAGACCAGGCCAAAATTCAGCCATCAAAGCGTTCGCTTCTTCAGGAATATCGCGAGCAATTCCGGCCACTGTTTGTGCGCTATGAGTCAATACTTGCGCTGCTACTCCATCAGCATCTTTGCGGAGCACATGCATAGCGCGTACTGCATACGGAGAAAAGGCATCAGCTAAATAGACATAGCCATGTTCAAGGGGCGCGACGATGACATAGCCATCGCGAATCTCTTTAAGAGCGCGTGCAACATGTTTTTTCTGCTCACCTTGCTTGAGGTCGATACGTGGCATCGCTATCTCCTCACTGCAGTGGTAAATCGGGGGCGACCGTTGAGATCCTTGTGCAGAAGAATATCTTCGAATTCCACAGTTAGTACATCACCCACTTCATCTGCCTGGGTCTCATGATGCTCGATCGCCAAAAACCCCCCAGGCTTTAATAATCTAGCTGCTGCTGAAATGAAGAGACGTGGAGCGCGCATGCCATCTGGTCCACCAAAGAGCGCGACCGCAGGTTCGTGTGTTGCTACATCCTTTGGCAGCACTTCACTATCTGGAATATAAGGAGGATTGGCGATAACGACATCACACTTAACTCCTTCGAGGGCGGTGGCTACATCGCTTTCCAGAATACGTACCTTTTCATCAATGAAGGAGACATTCTCCTTTAACCAATGAATGGCATCTGCGCTTTTCTCTACCGCAATCACATGGGTCTGTGGCGCTTCTGTAGCAATTGCCAACGCCAGCGCACCGGAACCAGAACCCAAATCAACAACGCTGACCGCCCCTTGCAACTTTTCAATATGGGTGAGGACGGCTTCTACGAGGAGTTCGCTCTCTGGCCGAGGAACTAAAACACCAGGCCCCACCTTGAGTTCAAGATGTCGGAAGTAGGCAACGCCGGTTAAGTACTGCAACGGCTCGTGAGCGCAACGGCGATCTAATAACTTCCAGTAAGTCTCTTCAATAATTGTCATATCGCCAATTGCTGAAAGCGCGTTTTCGACTGTCAGTGGATTATGTAAATCCATGCGAGAGATTCCAAGTGTGTGAGCAAGTAAGTGTTCTGCCTCAACTTCAGCAAATCCGGCGCGGGCTAACTGTTCTTTTCCGCCTTGTAAGAATTCTTTAAAGGTAAGTTCCATAGCGATACTTAATTTGTAGATGAAAGCTTTGCGGCTCTATCAGCATCGAGAAGGGCTTGTACAACTTCATCGAGCTCACCATTGAGAACTGCATCAAGATTGTTAGCCTTGTAATTCACGCGGTGATCGCTGAGGCGATTTTCAGGATAGTTATAGGTTCGGATGCGCTCGGAACGATCGACAGTACGTACTTGGCTCTTACGTTCTGCCATTGCAGCAGCCTCTGCTTTTTCCTGAGCATCTGCAAGAAGGCGGGCACGCAGAATACGAAGCGCTGATTCCTTATTCTGTAACTGCGACTTCTCGTTCTGACACGAGACAACAATTCCAGTTGGAACGTGGGTCAGGCGAACAGCTGAGTCTGTGGTGTTTACAGACTGTCCACCAGGGCCTGATGAGCGATACACATCTACACGAACATCGTTCATATTCAGTTCCACATCAACTTCTTCAGCTTCAGGAAGAACGAGCACACCGGCCGCAGATGTGTGAATACGTCCTTGGCTCTCTGTTTCTGGAACGCGCTGCACTCGGTGAACGCCACCTTCAAATTTAAGTCGTGCATAAGGAGTGGTTCCAGGTTCTGGAGTTCCCTTTGATTTCACAGCCATAGAAATATCTTTATATCCACCAAGTTCTGACTCAGTCATATCGATGATTTCAATCTTCCAGCCACGCTTTTCTGCATAGCGCTGATACATGCGCACCAAGTCTCCAGCAAAGAGCGCAGATTCATCTCCGCCTGCTCCGGCTTTCACTTCGATGATGACATCGCGATCATCATTTGGATCACGTGGAAGCAACAACTCTTCTAGTTTTATGGCAGCTTCTTCAACAGTTGCTTCCATCGCTGGAATTTCGGCGGCAAAAGATGCATCTTCGGCAGCCATCTCGCGGGCTGCTTCAAGATCATCGGCGGCAGACTTCCAAGCGTTGAAGCCAGCAACAACTGGGCCGAGCTGCGCATAACGACGACCGAGTTTGCGGGCTGTGCCTTGATCTTCATGGATAGAAGGGTCAGCCATCTTTGCTTCAAGCTCTTGATATTCGCGCACCATTTCATGAGCGGATGCAAAACGATCATTAGCCATATGACTTCATCCCTTCTATCTGTAATCACAACTTCTTTGGAGAAATAAAAAGACCGCCCCGCAACCACTAATGGGTTGCGATGCGGTCTCTTTAGAAAGCTACTTGTTCTTACCGAAGCGCTCTTCGAACTTAGCGACGCGTCCACCAGTATCGAGGATGCGCTGCTTGCCTGTGTAGAACGGGTGACAGACGGAACAAACTTCAACATAGATTGAACCGCTGGCAACTGTTGAGCGGGTAACAAACTTTTCACCGCAACCACAAGTCACTTGGGTCTCTTTATATTCTGGGTGGATCTCTGGCTTCATCTTTCATTCCTTCTCTATGGCTGGGTCCGCATCACGGCGGTGAACCAGGTCATCGGCAATAGGTGGAAATCCTCTCGCATAATGATGGAATCCCAAAATCCACGCGGGAGAAAGGCTTACTTGCTGTCGTCAGGACCTGAAGTTGTCTTCTGAATCTGCATCAAGAATTCGACGTTGGACTTGGTGCCCTTCATCTTCTCAAGCAAGAGTTCTAGAGCGGCTTGTGGCTCGAGTGCATGAAGCACGCGGCGGAGCTTCCAGACAATATTGAGCTCTTCAGTACCCATCAGGATTTCTTCTTTACGTGTACCTGAAGCAACTACGTTAACTGCAGGGAAGATGCGCTTATCGGCCATCTTGCGATCAAGGATGAGCTCCATATTTCCGGTTCCCTTGAACTCTTCGAAGATAACTTCATCCATACGAGAGCCAGTGTCAACGAGAGCTGTTGCAAGAATGGTGAGTGATCCGCCATCTTCAATATTACGAGCCGCACCAAAGAACTTCTTTGGTGGATAGAGAGCCGCAGAATCAACGCCACCGGAAAGGATGCGGCCTGATGCGGGAGCCGCAATGTTGTAGGCGCGACCCAGACGAGTAATTGAGTCAAGAAGTACTACAACGTCATGGCCCATCTCAACGAGGCGCTTTGCGCGCTCAATTGCTAATTCGGCAATGGTTGTGTGGTCATCAGCAGGGCGGTCAAAGGTAGAAGCAATTACTTCGCCCTTAACGCTGCGCTGCATATCTGTCACTTCTTCTGGGCGTTCATCAACAAGAACAACCATCAAGTGACACTCAGGATTATTTGTCGTAATTGCATTTGCAATCGACTGAAGAACCATCGTCTTACCAGCCTTTGGTGGCGAAACAATGAGTCCGCGCTGGCCTTTACCGATTGGTGCAATCAGATCGATAACGCGGGTTGTCAGAATGTTTGGTTCTGTTTCAAGGCGCAGACGCTCTTGTGGGTAGAGCGGAACGAGCTTTCCGAATTCAACGCGGCCACGTGCTTCTTCATATGGCATGCCATTGATGGTTTCAAGAGTAATAAGTGGGTTGTACTTCTGGCGAGTTTCGCCTTCGCGCGCCTGACGCACCTGTCCTGTGACGACATCGCCCTTGCGAAGACCGTACTTACGTACCTGTCCTTGTGAAACATAGACATCGTTAGGACCAGGCAAGTATCCACCTGTACGAATAAATGAATAGTTCTCCATGATGTCAACGAGTCCGCCGACGGGAACGAGAACATCATCTTCGCCGATGACAGGTTCGCGCTCTTCGCGTTGTCCACGGTCACGATTGCGATCGCGGCCGCGGTTGCGATCGCGGCGATTACGTCCACCACGGTCATCGCGGTCAAAGTTACGATCTTGTGGGGCGTTGTTATCTGATGAATCTTCATCATCGCCCTCATCGTCAGATGAGTTGTTGGAATTCTTAGAGTCGCGGTTATTCTTCTTTGCGTCTCGCGCTGCGCGACGCGCTTCGCGTTCTGCCTTTGCCGCTTCGCGGTTAGCTGCCTGGAGATCTGCAATCGCTAAGACGAGATCATCCTTCTTGAGCTTGGCAGCGCCTTCGATACCGAGTTGAGACGCAACTTCCTTTAACTTTGGAAGGGTCATCGCTGAAAGCTCGGGGCTGCTAGAACGAACAGGTTCTGTTGTTGTCATGTATTTCTTTTCAGTCTGGGGCTTAGGGTGTAAAGCCCATGGTTGATTTTTTATGAAGTAAAGTTGTAAAGATTTTTTTCTTTGGATTTCATCAATTCTTACTTTGACCCTAACTTGCGGGCTGAACCGATGCTGGAACTATAGCAGGGTGGCGCCGCGGCTAGCAATTTCGAGAGATTTACCCTCAAATTTAGCGCCTCCTGCGCGAGCTAACTGCTCACTCTCTTCTTGATCACCTGTGTGAAGAGCGAGGACTGTAGGGCCAGCCCCAGAGATAAATGCTGCAACTCCGGCAGCGCGCAACTTAGTCATAAGCGCATATGAAGCTGGCATCGCTTCTTGTCGATAACTCTGGTGCAAGAAATCTTCTGTGGCAGTGAGCAATAAATCTGGGCGAATTGTTAAGGCCTGCATCATGATCGCAGTGTTAGTGCTATTTCTCTGTGCATCGGCAAATGGAATTGAATCAGGCAACATAGTGCGCGCCTTCTTCGTAGCTAGCGATGTGGATGGAATGAAGGCCATGACCTTGATGCGCGGGTCAACCGGCAGATGAAGTGCGTGCGCAACCATCTTTGACTTTACTTCATCTTGCCAAGCAACAGTTGCTCCTCCATAGAGAGCGGCAGCCACATTATCAGGATGGCCTTCCATCTCATTCGCTAAGTTCAGGAGAGCTTCATCGCTCATCTTGTCAGTGCCGGTAAGAACTAATGAACGCGCTAGAACTAAACCACCGATGATTGCTGATGCAGATGAACCAAGCCCTCTTCCGTGAGGAATGACATTGAGCGCGCGAACGGCAACGCCTTTTGGTTTTCCACCAAGAAAATCGAAACCTTTATACATCGCCTTAACGAGAAGGTTTTTGTCTGTACGAGGAACTTCATCAGCGCCCTCACCAGTGACATCGATATCTAGGCCGCCTTCATCAAGAATTTGCGCGACGTAACGGTCATACATTCCAAAAGCCAGACCAAATGAGTCAAAGCCTGGGCCGAGGTTTGCAGAAGTTGCAGGCACCTGCACCTGAATCGGGTTAGCCTTAAAGGTTGGTTTCATTCTAAGCAAGACCTAACGCTTTAGCTGCAATCTTTGCATTCACAGGAACAACAACAGGCTTCTTTGCAGCCTCTAGTGCGTAAGGAATATCTTTTAATCCATGTCCTGTCACTGTGATAACAATTGTCTTGTCCTTAGGCAACCTGCCCGCCTTTTTGTACTTGATCAAACCGGCAAGACCTGCAGCAGATGATGGCTCAACGAAGATTCCTTCTTTAGCTGCAATTAAGCGGTATGCCGCCAAGATTTCGCGATCTGTTACTGAATCAATTACTCCACCAGACATATCGCGAGCTTCGAGCGCCTGCTGCCACGATGCTGGATTTCCAATACGAATCGCTGTTGCAATGGTCTCTGGATTCTTAACAACTTTACCTTTAACGATTGGTGCCGAACCTGCAGCCTGGAATCCGTACATCATCGGTAGCTTTGTTGATAGCCCATCCTTGTTGTACTCCTTGTAGCCCTTCCAGTATGCGGTTATGTTTCCGGCATTACCTACAGGCAGTGCATGAATATCTGGCGCATCACCCAACATGTCTACAACTTCAAAGCTGGCAGTCTTTTGGCCTTCGATGCGAAATGGGTTGACTGAGTTAACCAGTGCTACTGGATAATTCTCTGAAAGCTCTCGTGCAAGCGTTAAGCAATCATCAAAGTTTCCATTTACTTGCAAAATTGTTGAATCATGGATTACTGCCTGCGCAAGTTTTCCCATTGCGATCTTGCCCTTGGGAATAAGAACCGCTGGACGCATTCCGGCCTTAACCGCATAAGCCGCAGCCGATGCTGATGTGTTTCCAGTTGATGCGCAGATAACGGCCTTTGCGCCATCTTCAGCCGCTTTAGAAATAGCCATTGTCATTCCGCGATCCTTAAATGAGCCTGTTGGATTTAGACCTTCGTACTTGATCCACACATTGTTGCCCAAAAGTTCAGAGAGGTTACATGCATAGATCAGTGGAGTTCCACCTTCGCGAAGTGAGACAACCGGAGTCTTGGCAGAGACAGGCAAGCGGTGACGATATTCCTCGATAACACCGCGCCATTGATGCGCGCCACTCTTCTTGGAAAAGATGCCCATTACGCAATCGCTCCTTCAACGCGGATAACGCTCGAAATTTTATTCACAATATCCATATTTTTCAGCGCTTCAACTGTTGCTTTGAGTTCGCCTTCAGTTGCTCGGTGAGTAACGATGATGAGTTCAGCATCGCTATCTCGGCCATTTTGATCAACAGTTTGAATAGAAACGCCCTGCGCTGCAAAGCACTGGGCAATCGCTGCCAAAACACCTGATTTATCTTCAACTTCGAGGCGAATGAGGAATTTAGTCTTAGTTGTTTCAATAGGGGCGATGTCACGATCGGCATAATCAGTCTCGCGCTGCCCAATCGAGTTCAGTGCTATGTGGCGGGAGACAGCAACTATGTCACCCAGAATTGCAGAAGCAGTTGGTTGACCACCTGCGCCGCGACCATAGAACATCAGTGGGCCAGCTGATTCAGCTTCGACAAAGACAGCGTTAAATGCATCTCTTACCGAAGCCAATGGATGGCTCTTATGAATCATCACTGGATGTACGCGGACTGAAATTTCATCAGCAGGAGTGAGTTCTGAGATAGCCAGCAACTTAATGACGTGATCCATTGATTTTGCGATAGCAACATCTTCTAAAGTAATTTTAGAGATTCCTTCGCGATACACATCATCGACTGTGACGCGTGTATGGAAAGCAAGTCCAGAGAGAATGGCAGCCTTTGCTGCTGCATCGAAGCCTTCGATATCTGCAGTTGGATCTGCCTCGGCATAACCTAACTTCTGCGCTTCCTTTAAGACATCGGCAAATTCACGGTTATCTTCATGCATCTTGGTAAGAATGTAATTTGTTGTACCGTTGACAATTCCCATCAAACGAACGACGTGATCTCCTGCAAGTGAGTCACGGAGCGGGCGAATAATTGGAATCGCACCAGCGACAGAAGCTTCGTAGTAGATATCTTCACCCTTGGCATAAGCGGCGCTAAAGAGGTCAGCACCATGGCTAGCAAGAAGCGCTTTATTTGCGGTCACAATTGATTTGCGATTGTTAATTGCAGTCAGAGCCAATTCGCGCGCCGGCTCAATTCCACCCATGACTTCAACGATGAGATCAATCTCGGGATCGTTAACAATTGAAAATGGATCTGTTGTAAACAGCGCAGGGTCGAGACCTTCGTAAGGCTTGATTGTGCGAACTGCAATTCGAGCCAATTCAATCTTTACGCCGGCTCGAGTTGAGAGCTCTTCAGTATCTGCCAGCAATAGGCGAGCAACTTGGCTGCCAACAACCCCGCAGCCGAGCATGCCAATACGAACAGGTTTATCTGCGGGGCTCATAAACCTATTCTTTCACATCAAGGGCGAGTAAATCTTCCTCATTCTCTCGACGCACAATTACGCGGGCTTTTCCATCTTTTACTGCGACAACAGGTGGTCTTGGCACATGGTTGTAATTGCTTGCCATGCTGCGGCCATATGCACCAGTGGCCGGTGTTGCAATCAAATCTCCAGGAGCAATATCTGCAGGCAATTGGATTTCATTAATAATGATGTCGCCGGTCTCGCAATGTTTTCCAACGAGGCGTGACAAAGTTAGAGGCGCGCTACTAACACGTTGTGCAATAACTGCAGAATATTCAGCCTCGTACAAGGTTGGGCGAAGATTGTCACTCATGCCACCATCAACTGAAACATATTTACGTGTGACGTTAGCGCTGACCACTACATCCTTTACAGTTCCAACTTCGTAGAGAGTAAACATGGTTGGCCCAACAATGTTGCGCCCTGGCTCGAGCGAAATCAAAGGAGTCTGCAGAGAGTATTTCTTGCAGGCAGCTTCAACTGCTTTGCGCATTGCAGGAAGTACATCGCTTGGTTCTACTGTCACATCACCAGCTACGTAGGCAATGCCAAATCCCCCGCCGAGATCAAGCTCTGGAAGTTCAACCTTGTACTCGTCGCGATACTTACCCATAAACTCCATGAGGCGATCCGTTGCAATCTCATGAGCATCTGAACCAAATATCTGAGAGCCAATATGGCAATGCACGCCTAGGAGTTCTAGCTCGGGATGTGCTTGCACTTTCTGCACAGCTTGCCAGGCAGCCCCTGAAGCAATTGAGAAACCAAATTTCACATCTTCGTGCGCCGTAGAGATCTTCTCGTGAGTCTGCGCTTGCACGCCAGGAATGAGTCTGATCATGACGGCTTGACGAACTCCATATTTTTTCGCCGCAGCAGCTACACGCTCGATTTCGAAGAGTGAGTCAATAACAATAGTTTTAACGCCAACAGCGACGGCGCGTTCGATTTCAGCAACTGACTTGTTGTTACCGTGAACTTCGATGCGTGCTGGGTTAATGCCACCAGCCAGAGCGACCGCAAGTTCGCCGCCAGTGCAGACATCAATCCCGATGCCAATTTCTTCAATCCATTGGGCAACTGCAGTGCTGATAAATGACTTAGCTGCATAAAAGATTGTTCCCGCATGATCGCCAAACTCATTACTGAGCCCGTTATTCCAAGCTACAGCGCGCGCCTTAAATGCATCTTCATCCAAGAAGAACGCTGGCGTTCCAAATTCTTGCGCCAATTTGGCAGCCGAGATTCCTGAAAGGTGAAGTACTCCAGATTCAAATGAGACGTTCTTTGACCACATAGCTACATCCTCTCCGGTGCGCTAACGCCCAAGAGATCAAGGCCATTGGCTAAGACCTGCATTGTTGCTGCGCACAGTGCAGCTCGAGCTGAGTGAACTGCAGTGGGTGCTTCATCGCCAAGTGGAAGAACGCGGCAATCAGCATAAAAGCCATGATAAACGCCAGCCAACTCTTCTAGGTAACGCGCAATGCGATGTGGTTCACGAAATTCAGCAGCGCTTGCAACAACGCGCGGATATTCAGCAAGTGCTCCAAATAGCTCATTTTCGCGATCGTGAACCAACTGCGCCGGATCAAATGTGTTGAGCTCTGCGCCAATCTTGAGCTCTTGCGCACTGCGCAAAACGGCAGCAATACGCGCATGCGCATACTGCACGTAGTACACGGGATTCTCATTTGTATTTCGACGCAAAACATCGATATCCATCACCATCGGTGTATCAACCGGGTAACGGATGAGGGTGTAACGAGCCGCGTCTACGCCGACTTTTTCAACAAGTTCTTCTAGTGTGATGATGGTTCCAGCGCGCTTCGAAAGTTTTAGTTCTTCGCCGCCTTCCATGATCTTTACCAATTGGCCAATCATGATTTCGACGTTGTATTCAGGGTTATCTCCAGCGCAGGCAGCGGTTGCTTTGAGGCGATGGATATAGCCATGATGATCTGCGCCCAACATATAGATACAGATATCAAAACCACGTTCGCGCTTATTTATGTAATAAGCGGTATCAGATGCGAAGTAGGTGAGGTCACCATCTTCTTTCACAATGACGCGATCTTTATCATCACCAAAATCAGTTGTGCGCAGCCAGATGGCGCCAGCTTCTTCAAAGACATGACCTTGCGAGCGCAACTTCTCAAGACCATGCTGCACGGCGCCAGATTCATGGAGCGAGCGCTCAGAGAACCAGACATCGAAATTTGTGTGGAAAGTTTCAAGAACTCGCTGTTGTTGCGCCAATTGAACTTTATAGGCGGCCTCACGAAATTCTTCAGTTGTAGCAATCTTGGGATTAGCTGCAACTACTTCTTTCGCTAAATCAGCGATGTAATTTCCTTGGTATCCATCTTCTGGAATCGGTTGGCCAGTTGCTGCAGCTTGAACTGATTGCCCGAAGAGATCCATCTGGCGACCGCGATCATTGATGTAGAACTCGCGAGTTACTGCCGCTCCTGCGGCGCTAAGAACGCGGCCGAGAGAATCTCCTACTGCGGCCCAGCGTGTATGCCCCAAGTGCAATGGACCAGTCGGGTTTGCGCTAATGAATTCGAGATTGATTGCAACGCCGTGCAACGCCTTGCCTCGGCCATATTCCTTTTTGTTTGTAAGAATCGTCCGTACGAGTTCTGCCTGCGTCGCGCGATTAAGAGTGATGTTGATAAAACCTGGCCCTGCAATATCGACAGCGTTAACGCCGGCAATCTTTGCAATCTCTGGAAGGAGAACTTCGGCAACTTCGCGCGGGCTCTTTCCGGCCTCCTTCGCCAACTGCAACGCAATCGATGTGGCGTAATCGCCGTGATCGCGGTTCTTAGGGCGCTCGAGCGTGATGGATGCGGGGACCTGACCTGAGAAGCCGGCGGCGGTGAAGGCGCGCGCAACTGCAGCCTGTACATCGGCGCAGAGTTGATCTGTAAGCGAGGCTTCCACTCGGCAAGGTTAGCGGTTCGCCTTCGCGGCAGGAGAGTTTGTTACTTGTGCAGTACTACCTCTAATCTTGGGGACGCCGCGGGAGTGGTGAAATGGCAGACACGCAAGTCTTAGGAACTTGTGCTTCGGCGTGCGGGTTCAAGTCCCGCCTCCCGCACCAAAATTTACGATTGACTTACCTCTATGGCTAAACAGTCTCCAGCAAAAGCGAAGAAGCTTCGGGGCGAAGCCATGCGCGCTGCCGCAGAGCGAAGAGCGGCAAAGGCTGCATCTCAATGCGGTGTAGTCCGAGGCGAAGTAGATCTCGATGCTTATGCGCAGGTCGATGGCGCCTGGCGCGAACTTGGATTGGCAGCGCCTGCACGAAGAGCCCTCATTGATGATGGTTACTACAAGTTAAGCGACCTACGTAAAACCTCGCTCGATGCGATTAAAGATCTCCACGGTATGGGGCCTAATGCAATCCGCATTATTACAACGGCGATGAAGAAGGCTGATCTCTCGTTCCGAAGATAAAACAGGTGCGGCTAATTGCTTACAGAATAAAGCTATAGAGAAGTAACAAGCTGCCGCCTGCGACAGTGATTGCAGCAGCAGTCCGTGTTTGTAGCCAGTTTTTACCGACTTGAGTAAATGAAATGGCAAAGATAAATGCGCCCGGAATGATTAAAACCAAACTCTTTAAAAGATTTGATTCGACGCCAGTTTGGTAACGCAAATTGATAAGTCCCGCAGCTAGGGCAGCGTAGGCGCCCATTCTGTAATTGTTGATACGTTGCGTAGCCATAGTGTGAGTGTAAAGCAGAAGGGCGCCGGTTTCCCGACGCCCTTCCGTTACTTACTTTTGTACTTAGTGATCAGCTGGCATGCCTTCAGCATGTGACTTCATGCGTGCGATCTTCAAGATTGTTAGACCGAATACGCACTTCGCTAGAACGTCAGCGATTGAGTATCCAACCTGAATAGCCACGAATGATGATGCTGATTCATCACCAACGATGTTGAAGATGTAGGCGATTGGATAGACACCCCATGTTGCGATAAGTAGAAGACGTAGACGTCCTACTGTCTCTGCAACACCGGCTGGCTGGCGATCAAGTGACTTGCCAAGCTCTACGAAGAGTACGTAGAGGATGTAGAGGAATGGAAGTGTTGAAAGAACTCCGTAGAGAACCTGTGTGTTCTGGTCTGATGAAATTTCACCTGGGTAACCAAGGGCGATCATCGCAGCTGAAGCTGGAACCAGACGCATGATGAGTGACTTAGCAACTGCTGCTGCAAGTGCTAGTACTGCAATAACTTCTACGAGTAGAAGTGGAACTGTGAGTAGCCAGTCAACGTAGCGATATGCCTCGTTAAATGCACCCTGCTCACCTGAAACATTTACAACCATTCCTTCTGAAGCTTCAGTGAATGAGTTGAAGATGCGCCAGTAGTGGTATGCCGCAATGAATGTAACCATTGATGACATAACGAGCGCGTTACGGTACTTAGGTAGAACTCTTGACTGTGACACCAATGTGTATACGGTGCAAGCAAGCATCGAAATTAAAGCAAATGAGAACACCGCATAAACGAGGTTCCATTGGTTGCTATCGAGTGTTACTGACATGTAGTAAGCCTCCGTGAGAGCTGTATCAGTCCGGGCCGGACGGCCCGTTCCGTTCAGAAACCTATGGAGACCTCGAGGAGCTCCAGCGACCCTGACCTGATAAGTGTGAACCTGATGCGGACGATTTGCACCTACAAATTGTGTTTTTCATGTGAAATTTTCTCTACTCGAGCGTTAATTTGGGTAGAAAACGGACATTTAAACTCTGTGAGTACCCTTACGGGATGCTTGATCAGATGCGCGAACTTCGAAGCTATCCCGGCTTCTATTTACTCGCCGCCTCACGATTTATCTCAAATGTCGGCAATGGCATCTCGCCGATCGCCCTGGCTTACGGCGTGCTTAGCCTTCCTGGGGCTACCGGTACAGACCTTTCGATTGTCATGGCTGCACGTTTTGTTCCACTCCTTGTCTTCATGCTCTTTGGCGGAGTGATTGCAGATCGTTTTCAACGTAATCGATTAGTTGGAAGCAGCGACGTAATCGGCAGCTTTGTCGCTGGAGTTAGCGCAGTCTCACTCATTGCAGGTTTCTCATCGACCTGGCTGCTTGCCATTATGGCTGGAATTTTCGGAATCCTTAACGCAATTTGGTGGCCGGCAATGTCTGGCGTTCTTCCTGAAATTGTTCCGAAAGAGAAGTTGCAACAAGGAAATGCTGTCGTTGGGTTACTAACAAATATCGGATATATCGTCGGAACCTTAGGTGGCGGAATAATTGTTTCTACTATCGGCGCCGGCTGGGGTTTGTTAGCAGATGCCATCTCATTCTTTATCGCAGGCGTCATTGTCTGGTTGCTGCCCATCACCGGGCGCGCCAAAGATAAAAGCCCTGGAATGATTCATGATCTCAAAGTGGGATGGCGCGAATTTATCTCGCGCTCTTGGGTAATTGCGATGGTCCTAACTTTTGCGCTCATCAATATGGCATTTGACTCCATGCTTTCGGTACTCGGACCGCTGAATTTCAACGACCCCAAGACTGGTCCACAACACTGGTCCTACAACCTCGCCGGGCTTTCGATTGGAATGCTCATTGGCGGGATTTGGATTCTCAAGGTAAAGATTGAGCGACCGCTCTTTCTTGCCATGATATTGATTGCACTCTCATCAATCTGGGATTTCACACTTGCTCTAGATTCATCGCTCATCGTCTCAATTCTTGCTGCGGTCTTTTCGGGTATCAGCCTGGAAGTCTTTATGGTCACGTGGAATACATCGCTGCAGCATCATGTTCCTGAAGAGTCATTTTCACGTGTGAGCTCTTATGACACCTTGGGGTCTTTTGGTATCGCACCCCTTGGCATAGTCATGGCTGGACCACTTGCGATGCACTTTGGAGTCAATTCCATCCTTCTCTTTACAGGTCTAACCACGTTGCTCGCTGCAACAGCATCTTTATTCGTCTCATCAGTACGAAATCTCAGAAACGACTAGGCTCTGAAAGTGAGCGTTGAACCACCCGTTGCCCCTCCCAAGTTCCGCGGATGGTCGCACCTAATAGCGACACCACTGGTGATTGCTGCTTCACTCGTACTCTTTATTCTTAGCGGTGAATCTTTCAAACTTGCTGTTGCCCTCTATTCAATTACCGCAATCATGCTCTTCAGCGTTTCAGCTATTTATCACCGCGTTCCTTGGGTACCTGCAAAGAAGAAGATTTGGCGCCGCTGGGATCACGCCAATATCAACTTACTTATTGCCGGTTCATACACGCCATTTGCGGTCGCACTTCTTGATAACCGTGATCGCAATATCTTGTTAGCTGTTGTCTGGATTGGTGCACTGATTGGTGTTGCGCTGCGCGTCTTCTGGGTTGGCGCACCTCGCTGGCTTTACGTTGCAAATTATTTACTTCTCGGATGGGTTGCAGTCATCTACACGCCTCAGCTCTATGACGAGGGTGGTTTATGGGTGTTACTGCCAATCTTGATTGGCGGTCTGCTCTATTCAATTGGAGCCATCTTCTATGCGCTGAAGCTGCCTGGGCGTAATGCGAAGTACTTTGGTTTCCACGAGCTCTTCCACGTATTTGTGCTCGCCGCCTGGATTTCGCAGTATCTGGCGGTCTCTTTCGCCATTTACCGAAAGTAGCCAGATGCCCTAATCTTGGCACCTCCCTGGTTGAAGAATGTGAGTGTTGCGTAATGGCAGAGAAGAAGTTCCGTAGTTGGGTAGGTTTTCGCGAAGAAGAAGAGCGCGCACCTATCGCCAACCCTGTCGACCGCATTCGCGAACTCGAATCACAGTTAGCTGATCTACGTTCACGTCGTGACATCACCGGCCTAAGCCGCGAAGAATTTGAAATTCTCGCAACTGAAACAGCGATGTCCATGATTAAGTCGGCCCAGGCTCGCGAAGCGAAGGCAACTTCAGCAGCTGAGCGTTTAATGAATGAGAGCAACCGCGCCGCGAAAGACACTCTTGAAAACGCTGAAACGAAAGCGCGCAGCATTCTGGCAGGAGCTGAGAGCCGTGGACGTAAATACATTTCTACTGCAGAGGCAGAAGCTGCCGAACTCATCCGTGATGCCAGCCGTGAAGCTGCCACCATTGCAGATGCCAAGGTTCGCGAAGCAGATTCGATCGTTGAAAATAAGAAGCGTGAAGCGGTGGCCCTTACCTCGGCTGCCCGTCGAGAAGCAGAACGTGTGATTGCCGAGGCGGCCGAAAACGTCTCTGACTACCGCGCTTGGCTGGCAGAAATCATCATTGAATCAGAGCGTCTCTACCGCAGCCAAGCATCAGCGCTGACTGCTGCAGAATCTGCAATCGCACAATCTCGCGAAAAGCTAGATTCTGCCTTTGCTCGCCTAGCGCGCATGCAGTCACAAGTTGACGAATCATTTAACCAAGATGGCACGGTAAAGAAATCTGCTCCTATCAAAGTTGAGAGCAAGAGAACTCGCGCCGCAATCGCCGCTCCAAAGAAAAGCACAAAGAGCGTAGCTAAGAAAACTCCAGCAAAGCGTAAGTAGTTTTCATGGCTGCCAAACGCAGTATCCAATACATCCCGGCAATTGATGGACTGCGCGCGCTTGCAGTAATTGCAGTGATGTTCTACCACCTTGGCTTCTCATGGATTCCTGGTGGCTTTCTCGGCGTCGATCTCTTCTTTGTTATCTCTGGCTATGTCATTACGCGATTGCTATTAGATTCAATTGCACAAAGTGGCGGTTTAGATCTCCGCGGGTTTTATCTAGCAAGACTTCGTCGCTTGTTGCCGGCGCTACTTTTCATGCTCACCACAACAATCATCGCTGTTGGAATTTGGGCCCCAGATACGATTAAGCGGTTACTGGTTGATACTCCATTTGCCCTTACCGGCACTATTAATTGGTGGCTCGTTGCAAATGAACAAGATTACTTCGAAAGTATCGGCCGACCACCTCTTCTGCAGCACACCTGGTCGCTTGCCGTAGAAGCGCAGTTCTATCTTGTGTGGCCGCTAATTCTCTACTTTATTCTCAAGAAATTTGGAAAAAAACATATTCCGGTTGCAGCGCTTTCGATTGCAGCTGCCTCAGGTATCGCACTGCTCTTCGTCTCTTTGTCGATTGATGCAGCCAACGCATCAAAGGTAAGCCATATCTACTTTGGTACAGATACACACAGCATCGGCCTCTTTCTTGGGGCCGCACTAGCCGTCAGTTGGATTCCACAGAACTTTAAAGTTGAGCTATCGCGTAAAGGTCAGAATTTCATCGATGGAATTGGCATCGTTGGCTTTGTCGGAATCCTTGCAACGTTCTTACTCATCGATGCCTCAAATCCGGCGATGTATAAGGTTGCCTTTCCTTTGGCTGGAATTTTTGGGGCAGCAATCATTGCCTCGATTGTTCATCCTGCATCACGATTTGCGCCGATCTTGCAGAACAAGGTGCTTCTCTGGATAGGTGAGCGTTCCTATGCCATCTATCTCTGGCACTGGGTGATCTTTCAAGTAACGCGCCCTACCGTAGATCTAGCAGGTCAAGCTTGGGCGCTCTACTCGCTGCGCAT
Source organism: Candidatus Nanopelagicaceae bacterium (assembly GCA_965267965.1). Lineage (GTDB taxonomy): Bacteria > Actinomycetota > Actinomycetes > Nanopelagicales > Nanopelagicaceae > Planktophila. The sequence continues at coordinate 225,492 of OZ254131.1, read as the reverse complement.
TCTGATTGTCTTTGCTCTTGCAGATATCTCACTTCGCTATGTTGAACTTCCAATTCGCCGCGGAGTTATTCAATATTGGATTAAGGGACGCAAATACCGGACGAAGAAAGAACGTAATCGCCAAACATCTCTCCTTGGTACAGCGACCGTAATCGTCGTGATTATCGCTGCAGTCATCAGCGTTCGCGCTATCTCAATAGCTAACGATGCCCGTACCGCTCTTGAAAAGTCATTGACAGTCGATACATCTACCCAGTCGCCCACAGAGACCGATGGGCTGTGGGTTACTGGAGACTCTGTAATCCTAGGAATTCGCTCAGTTCTTGAGCAGAACCGCCCAATTTCGCTCGTCAATGCACGCATCGGGCGTCAAGCACCTGAGTTACTTGAGGTACTTATTCAAGATCAACCACAGGCATCAGAGTCGCCAATCATCTTCAATTTAGGCAATAACAATGCGCTTTCACGCGAACAAGTAGAAGAGATTTTTGAAGCGGTAAAGGCCCAGCCTCAAATCATCGTCGTAAATACCGCTGTCCCCCGTCCTTGGCGTGATGGAAATAATCAGATCATCAATGAAGTTGCAGCGAGATATCCGCAAGCAGATGTGGTTGATTGGAAGGCAATTTCAAATGGTCGTCCTGAATACTTTGCACCTGACGGAGTTCATCTGGTGCCCGCAGGAGTTAACGCTTATGTCGGTGCGATCTTGGAGAAGTTGCAAGACAAATAAAAAACCCCGCCATCTCTGACGGGGTTTTTTATAAAGTACTTCTTATTCGAATTGGCCAGCAAATCCAAACGCTGGTGCAACTCCGTATGAACCATCTGCGTAAACTGCAGTGACTCGGAATGATGTTGATCCATCTGCTGATGTCTTAGCAAACTCTGCAGCATATGTAGTTGCAGAAACTTCAGAGACAACTTTCCACTCGCCCATGTTTGCGCGGGTTTCAACTGTGTAACCTGAGACATCGCCTGCTGGCGCCTTCCAAGTAATTACCATGACAGCTTTAGAGCTATCCTTCCAATTTCCGATAAAGCGTGAAGGCGCTTCACCTGTTGCTGCTGCGGGATCGATAGTTGCAGGAGCTTCGGTTGTCTCTTCCATGGCTTCTTCTGTTGCTTCTGGAGCAGCTGATTCAGTAACAGCTGGCTCTGAAGCTGGCGCTTCATCAGAATCTTTTCCTGAATTTGAAATTACGATGGCAGCGAGCAATACAACAGCAACGAGAACTGCAAAGAGCGTCTTGCCTGATGAGCCTTGACGTGGTGCTGCGCTTGGCTTTGCAGCTGCTGCCTTAACCGCTGGCTTCGCAGCCGCTGGAGCAGGTGTAGTCGAAACATTTACAGGTGTTGATGCTTTGAGAGCGGTCGCCTTCTTGACTGCGCTCTTCTTAGCGGTTGCCTTCTTAGCAACGGCCTTTTTCGTTGTTGTCTTCTTCTTCGCTACTGCTTTCTTAGCAACGGCTTTCTTAGTAGCTGACTTCTTCGCTACAGTCTTCTTGACTGCGCTCTTCTTTGCTACTGACTTCTTCTTTGCAGCTGTCTTCTTCGCCGGAGACTTCTTCACGGCCTTCTTGACTGCGCTCTTCTTCTTAACTGCCACGGTGTATCTCCTTGAGTGATTGAGAAATCTAGGGTCTAGACGCTATGTGGCCAAGTTTATCCCAGAGAGGTAAGCAATCCGATCACATGTGGCGCTATTGCACGGAGTGATTTTCCGCGATGACTTATCGCATCTTTCTCCTCTGCGCTCATTTGAGCGCTAGAAATCTCGTATCCCTCGGGGCGGAATATTGGGTCATAGCCAAAACCGTGTTCGCCGATAGGAGCTCGCAAAATCCAACCATCGAAGTGAGCCTCTTCGCAATGGCTTCTTCCATCAGGTAGAAAGAGAGCTGCAACGCAGGTGAAGTGCGCGCTCCGCTTCTCATCCGGTATTTCAATTAACTGTGTAAGAACTTTTGCAGTATTCGCTGCATCATCGCCATGTGAACCAGCCCAGCGCGCTGAGAAAATACCCGGATCTCCATTAAGTGCATCAACACAGAGACCGCTGTCATCTGCAATTGCAGGAATACCGGTGGCTAGCGACATCTCGCGCGCCTTCTTTAAAGCATTCTCCTGAAAAGTTTTCCCATCCTCTACAACATCATGCAGGTCTGGAAATTTATCTAACCCTAGAAGCTCAATCTGGCCTGGTGCGATGGCCTCAAGAATTCGTCGAAACTCTTCTATCTTGCCCTTATTGCGCGTTGCTAGCAGTAATTGATGGGGCATCTACTTTGCTAACGCGCTCTTCTGTAGTTGGGTGAGTTCGGCACAACCTGCAACAGCTAAGTCGAGTAGCCCGTCCAAGAGTGAGCGATCAAATGGCGCACCTTCTGCAGTTCCTTGCACCTCGATAAAGCGACCATCGCCAGAACAGACAACGTTCATATCTGTTTCAGCGCGAACATCTTCTTCGTAACAGAGATCCAACATTGGCACACCATCGATAATTCCAACGCTGACTGCCGCGACAGAATCAGCAAGAGGTTTTGCTCCTGCTTTGATGTGACCTTCTTTCTGCGCCCATGCAATTGCATCAGCGAGTGCGACATATGCGCCAGTGATTGCAGCGGTACGCGTTCCACCATCTGCCTGCAAAACATCGCAGTCAATCACGATTGTATTCTCGCCGAGTTCTTTCATATCAACGATTCCACGGAGAGAGCGTCCAACCAGTCGAGAAATTTCTTGAGTTCTTCCGCCGAGTTTTCCCTTCACGCTCTCGCGATCAGAACGTGTGTGAGTAGCGCGCGGAAGCATTGAATACTCTGAAGTTACCCAGCCGTTTCCAGAATCTTTTAGCCAACGTGGAACTCCGGGTGTAAAGGATGCAACACAGAGAACTCGAGTCTTACCGAACTCAACGAGTACTGAACCTTCGGCATGGTCGAGCCAGCCTCGCGTGATTTTGATTTCGCGAAGTTGATTTACCTGACGTCCATCGTTGCGTGCCATGAGTTGCTCCGGTTTCCCTATAGATCTTGATGTTGAACTGCGGTGACTTCAGGTCCTAGGAACCTGCGAGCGAGCGACTCAAAAGCTTGAGCATCTCCTGTTGCTAAGAATGTATGCGTTGGAGGCGTAGTAGATGGTGCACGTAATAGCGAGTTCTCGATAAGTACTCGATAAAGGTCTTTAGCAGTCTCTTCGGCACTAGAAACGAGAGAGACTCCATTGCCCATGACATAGGAGATTACTCCGGTGAGAAGTGGGTAGTGCGTGCATCCAAGCACCAAGGTATCGACGTCGGCATCAATCATCGGCTGTAAATATTCACGGGCAACTTTGGTAATTGCATCCCCAGATGTTTCGCCGCGTTCAACAAATTCAACAAAGAGTGGACAGGCGATTGAGTGAATCGTTAACTGTGGTGCTGCAGCAAAGGCATCCAGGTACGCCTTGGAATCGATAGTGGCACGTGTGCCGATAACTCCAACTCGACCAGTACGTGTGGCAGCAACTGCGCGACGAACTGCCGGCTGAATCACTTCAATAACAGGGATTGAGTATCGCTCGCGCGCATCACGGAGCATCGCAGCACTTGCTGTGTTACATGCAATCACTAGCGCCTTAACTCCTTGGCTAACTAGAAAATCTAAAGTCTCGAGCGAAAAGTCTCTTACTTCAGCAAGTGAACGGGGACCGTATGGACCGCGCGCAGTATCGCCAATATAAATTGTGGATTCGTTAGGAAGTTGATCAAGAATTGCGCGTGCAACAGTGAGTCCACCAACGCCAGAATCGAAGATTCCGATTGGCGCGTTACTCATGGGCTTTAGTCTAACTGGGGAAGTTAAGCCCACAAAGTTCCATCAAGCCCTTCGGTTGCTTCATCGACGCTGGAACCGTAAATCCCCGTTGATAAGTACTTCCAACCCGCATCGCAGACGATAAATGCAATATCTGCGTCTTTGCCATCGCGAATCGCCTCTTGCCCCATAGCGATAGCTGCATGCAAAATCGCTCCAGTTGAAATACCAGCGAAGATTCCTTCTACTTCAAGTAATTCGCGTACACGTCTGACAGAGTCTTCTGCGCCTACTGAAAAACGTCGAGTCAGGACGCTGGCATCGTAGAGTTCTGGAACAAATCCTTCATCAATATTTCGCAGGCCATAAACCAGTTCGCCGTAACGCGGTTCGGCGGCAATAATCTGAATATTTGGATTCTGCTCACGTAGGTAACGCCCAGCTCCCATCAAAGTTCCGGTCGTGCCAAGACCTGCAACAAAGTGTGTAACAGTTGGAAGATCTTTAAAAATCTCAGGGCCAGTACCAGAGTAATGTGCAAAGGTATTTGCAGGATTGCCGTATTGATAGAGAAAAACATAGTCAGGATGTTGAGCAGCTAACTCTTTGGCAACTCTTACAGCCTCGTTAGATCCACCTGCAGCAGGAGAAGAGATGATCTTCGCTCCCCACATTTCAAGAAGTTGTCTACGTTCTGGACTTGTATTTTCAGGCATCACACAAATCAAGTTATAGCCACGAACTTTGGCAGCCATTGCAAGAGAGATTCCGGTATTGCCACTGGTTGGTTCAAGAATTGTTGAGCCAGGCTGAAGCAGACCATCACGTTCGGCAGCTTCAATCATCGCGATTGCTGTGCGATCCTTAATGGAACCAGTTGGATTGCGATCTTCCATCTTCGCCCAGAGACGAACATTTGGTGCAGGTGAAAGTCGAGGTAAACCAATGAGTGGTGTGTTACCTACAGATGATTCAAGGGAATCGTAGCGAGCCAAAATTAGCCACCAGCGACAGCAGGCAAGATGGTGATTGAGTCACCATCTTTAATTGGCGCCTCAAGTCCCCCAAGAAATCGAACATCTTCATCGTTGATATAAACATTGATGAAGCGACGTAGCGCACCATTTTCAAGAAGTCTTTCACCGAGACCGGCATAGTTGGAGTCAAGGTTGGTGATCACAGCTGAAAGAGTTGCACCTTCAGCGCTGACTGCCTTTTGATCCTTTGTATATGGACGGAGAATCGTTGGGATGCGTACTTCGATTGTCATAGCCGTATTATCGCTAAAAAACGCCGTGAACTCTAATTGAGATTTATGCGGTAATTACGACTGGTTCTTCAGTCACAACACCATCAATAATGCGATATGAGCGGAACTCTGTCGCAGGTGCAATCTCTTTGCGTGTAGAGACGAGGACATAGTGAGCCCCCGGTTCGCCGGCATAGGCGATATCTGTCCTTGATGGGTAGGCCTCGGTCTCGGTATGAGAGTGATAGATCACGACAATCTCTTCATCGTTGTCATCAACTTCGCGATACAGGGCCAACAAATCCTTAGGATCGAATTCGTAAAAAGTGGGTGAGTGAGCCGAGTTAACCATCGGCTTATGTCGTAGCGCTTTATCTGAGCCCACTGGTCCAAGAACTACACCGCAGCATTCGTCAGGATATTCAGCTCGTGACTGCTCGAGGATTGCATCCACAATCGTCTGTGAAATCTCAAGAGTCATGCGCGAATACTACATGCCTTAAGAATTACCTAACTGCGCCTCTTCATCTTCGTCCGCATCATCAATAAGTGCACTCAATAGCGTTTCTTGCAACCAGCCAAGCCAGGTGTAGACGGCATAGACCCCACGTAAAGGATCATCAGGAGCCAGTAGTTCAAGCTCTTCATGCGAATTGTTCTCAACTTTGAGGCGAACTCCAAGGGCGAGGCGAATGTCATTTATTGCACCAAGCCACGCATTTGCATTCTCATGATCTAAATCAACGGTTCCGTCATCAGAAGATTTCAGATGGATACGCATTGAAATTGCATGCGCTTGCTTCTTCTGCCGCAGAGTGGATTCGGTATAACGACGAAACTCTGACGCATCAACCGAATCAGCATATGCATTTGGCAGTAATCGATGAAGCACTTCATCTTCAGGCGGGGAATCATGAGAAGTGATGCCAACCATCGCAGCAAGAGGATCATCATGGCCATGGTCTGTTCGTTCAGCCAAAAGTTCAATAATTTGCTCGCAGAGATTGAGAAGAACTTCCTTCTCGCTATCTGCAAATTGGGCAATATAGGAATGATCACCATGGCGCTTAAAGCCTTCTGTTGCGGTCATAGCTGATCACCGCGTTGCAGTGTGGCCCACAAACCATATTCATGGAGCCGAGCAACATCATGTTCCATCTCTTCGCGACTACCGGTCGAGACAATTGCCTTGCCATCATTGTGCACTTGCAACATTAACTCGGTCGCACGCGCCTTCGAATATCCAAAGAGCTCCATAAAGACATAGACAACATATGTCTGCAGATTTACTGGGTCATCCCAAACGATGGTGACCCAAGGGGTATCCCCCGAAAAGATTGCACGGATCTCTTCTTCGATCTTATCCGCAGTCTTTACCATCACCGGATAATGATATTGAAGGTGGGGCTACTTATCGCTCCCCAGTTCAGATCCGCTGGCACAGTAACGCGCAGGGTTGCTACCCCTCGTGGCTGCGCACCAAGGGTGAAAGTAAATGCACCCTGAGCATCAGTAGTAACTGGTTGGCCAACTAATTGCCACTGCTTACCAATTAACTTCTCAACCTGAACTATCGCTCCTTCAGAACGTGGGCGGATACTTCCAGCCAGCGTAAGTGATTCATTGGTTCGCACTGTGCCCGGTACAGAGACTGTCATCGTCCGATTTACTGTCACTGCAATTTCTGCGCCGATACCTTCACTACGTTCCCAGGTTGCATCAGAGAAGACGCGGACAGTGGTTGCTTTGCCGAGAATCACTGCCTTCTCGATACGTCCATCCATATCCGTGGTGACATTTGCCAGCGTTCGCCAGGTGGTTTCGCCTGGAGATTTACCTTCTATACGTACTGGAATATTTGCAACAGGCGACTTATCCTTTATCGAGAAGGCTGCAGTAACAACTATTGGATTTCCATAGTCGACGTTCGCTTTATCAATAGCTGATGTAACGCTGACGCGATCTGGCGCTATCTGCTTGGCAACGTTTCGAACATTCTCGGTTGCAAGTGGCTCTTGCATGCCCAGTGTCCATGCCGTGATTCCACCAAGGCGATATTTAGCAGCCATCGCCGCGCGCATTTCCCAGCCCCGTGCATCTTGATACCAGGCTGTACGCGTTGCCGTACAAGTAGTTGCAAGTCCTGTTGAAGTCTGCCCGTTATAAGTCTTCTGATAAGTAAATGTGCTCTCACCAAATTGTTCATTGTAAGTTGGTGTAGTTCCGTATGTTTCAGCAAGTGAAAGTGCATTGCGCATTACAAATGTTGCCGCCTTCGCTCCAACCTTCACAGACTTAGCTAGGTTTGCAGGACAGACTCCATTGACAGCAGTTACCCAATCGCGACCATAACCAGGAACTCCGATATACACCTTCGATGCAGGCATAATCGAAACTGCATACTTCACAGTGCGTTCTGTCCAAGCCAGCGGACCAATGGGGCCAACTTTTGAAACTGAGTAGTCGTACGTCATGATGCGAAGGCGATCGATATACGCTGCAATATCAGCCCAGGCATAGACAAAATAGCCCTTCTGTTTCTCATTTGGGTTCCACACATATGGCGTTGAAACTGAGAGCAATTTATTCTCAGCCTTAAGAACAGCGCTTAGCTCTCTGACCAGGGCCACCCAATGCGGGGCCGTTGACTTCCATGTTGTATTTCCATCAACAAATGCGAAGCCTTCAAAATCCAAATCAATACCGTCGTAATTGTGCTTGCGGATTAAATCCATGATCGCGCTAATAATCTGTGCACGCGATGTGGGTGATTTCAAGAGCCCTGCTAAAACTAGCTTCGCCGTGCCATCGGTAATGGTTGGGATAATCGTGAAACCCGCATTCTTGAGCGCAGTCAGTGGTTGATCAATCGGAACGCTGGGATTAGCTGGCGCATAGAGATCGGTAACGACTGCAACCTTATTCTTGCCATCGAATTTGAGGGTGTACCAGAATGGCATGACCTCTTTAATGATGTCTGCGTTATTGAGTGCATCAGGCAGAGAAGTCTTCATTGAGTAATAAGGAATCCACCCAGTAAGAATTTTGCGCGGGGCATTCTCGGCTCTTGCAATTGGCGCCGTTAATCCAAGAATGAGTAGCGCAGCCAGCGCTGCCCTAAATAACTTTGAAACTATCGATGTCGACACAGTTAGCTCTGACCTGCCGGACCGTTGGGATTGCGACGAAACTTATTCTTAATCGAATTGGTGAGGTATCCACCGTATTCACGATCGAGCGCCCAGACATTAAGTAAGAAGCAGAGTACACAAATTGCTTTGAGCGCAATTGGAAATGGTCCAGTAACAAAGAAGATGCTGATTGAAATTCCAAAGAAGTTGATAAGACCCATAACGATGCGGCGCATAATCTTGAGCGCTAACTGTTCAGTCAAACGCTTTGCTGTTCGTGAAGAGAGAGCCAGTGAAAGTGGTCCGCTCAAGAGGAGGCCATAGATAATGATGGCCACGACGAGCGCGAGCGATTCCACGTTCTTCTCCTATGGGTTAAGCGGCTTCCAAGCTGTATGAGTCGTTGCAAAGAGTGCCATATCAATCTGCCGACCGTCCTCACGTGTGACCTTGTTGCGCAGGATTCCTTCTCTTTCAAAGCCTGCTTTCATGAGAACTTTCTGTGAAGCCTCATTATCGACATCTACCAACCCATCAATACGACGAAAACCAAGAGTTGCGAAACCATAATCAGAAATCACCATCGCAGCCGTTGTGCCGATTCCCTTTCCTCGCATCGACTTCTCCATCCAATACCCAATTTCAGCTGTGTGATTTTTGATATTTATTGTGTGGAGCGAGATAACTCCAGCAAACTTCTGGTCGCCACCATTCCCATGCTCAATCACAAAGCGAAGTTCGCGTCTTTCCGCAAAACTAAATGGGTCAGAGCGCACAAATTCAATAGCTTGATCAATTGTGTAGTTAGTTGGAACAGTTGTGAATGCAGGAATCAGTGGGTCCTGACAAGCTTGGAAGATATTGTCGATATCTGATTCGGTGCTGGGCCGCAGAGTTATCAGGCCGTATGTAAGCGTAGGGATTTCACTCGGCCACCAAATCATGGGTTAACCGACTAGTTCGGAGTCGCGGTTTCTTGAAGGATCGTGCGTGCAACTTAAATTTGATGGAAGGTCGGCACATGAATCACAGAGCAAGATGAGTTGGTGACATGAGGCGGTATTGCAATTTCTAAATGACTTTGTGGGAGCGCTGCACTTATCGCATTCGCCAATAACTTTCGCCTTATCTGAGAAATCCATCGCCATGCGATCGTCAAAGATATAGAGCGAACCTTCCCAATCACCTTCATCGCCAAATCGTTCGCCATATTTCACGATGCCACCATCAATTTGGTAGACCTCGTTGAAGCCACGATTTTTCATAACAACAGAGAGAATTTCGCAGCGGATTCCGCCCGTGCAATATGTAACTACAGGCTTATCCTTAAGGTAGTCATACTTGCCGCTCTCAATTTCCTTAACGAAGTCGCGTGAAGTGCTGACATCAGGAACGACTGCATTCTTAAACTTTCCAATCTTTGCTTCGTATGCGTTGCGGCCATCGAAGAAGACAACTTCATCGCCACGCTCTTTAACTAATTCATCTACCTGATCAGGGCGCAGGTGAACACCGCCACCGACAACACCATTCTTATCTACTTGAATTTCACCGGGATTTCCGAATGCCACGAGTTCTTCTTTGACGACGACGCGAAGGCGAGGGAATTCTTCTCCGGTTCCATCAGACCATTTAAAGACCATCTTCTTAAAACCTTCGTAGCGGCGAGTTTCGCGCACATACTTCTTTACATCGGCCATTTCTCCGCCGACGGTTCCGTTAATTCCATGTGGTGAAATCAGAATGCGACCTTTGAGATTTAAGGTTTCGCAGAGCTGTTTCTGCCAGAGACGCATCGCTTCTGGGTCTGCAATAGGTGTAAAGCAGTAGTACAGAACTACCTTTTTGAGCTTAGGAGCGTGCTTGTTCACGTAGGCATTCTAACGTGGCTACCCACAGTAAGAAAAACCTCTCTTTTGCTCACAAAATTCCAGATTTATTTTTCTTTTCCACAGCCACGCTCCCCTTCGCGCCTGCGTTAACTCTCGTTTGTCAGCGCCTACTTTCATGATGCTCCCATGACAACAGCCAAGCTCCACGATGTAGAAGAAGCATCTGCAACTGTTGCGCGCCTACTTACTGCACTTCCCTGTGCTCAGACAATGCTCCAACTGGAACAGATAGATCCCTTTGCGCTCTCACCTAGCGATCGCATTGACTATCTCTCGGCTCTCGAGCGACAAGATGGCTGGCTCTATGCCCTCAAGCAACGGGCAATCACGGCAGTAGCTGGATTTACCCCCTCTATCGGCGACGGAGCTTTAGCTGGAGTAGATGAAGCAGAGCGCGAAGATATCTCAACCGCGCTGCGGTTGGCTCCAGCTACTGCGCAATCACGTATCGATATCGCTCGTACCCTTGTAAATAGCCTGCCACAGACTTGTTCGGCCTTAGCCACTGGCGAAATCTCTTCTGCACATGCCACAGTTATTGCGCGCGAGACAGCACTTGCAATTCGCGATGGTGCTCCTGAGTCAACAATTTTTCACATTGAAGAGCGCGCACTGGCCTATGCCGAATTTCATACTCCAGGACAAGTCGCAAATTTAGTACGCACCCAGATTGCAAAGTTAGCTCCGGAAGAGTTTGAAGAGACAGTCACCAAAGCGCAATCACTTCGTCGCGTCTCTTGTTATAACGATGCCGATGGTATGTCTACCGTTGTTGCAATTCTTCCTGCTGCCGATGCGCAGATTGTTATCAACTCAATCGAAGCCTTTATCTTGCGTCAGAACCAGAGCGATCAAGCTACAGATTCAAGAGATACCAACCGCACTGCAGATCAAAAGCGTGCAGATGCTTTGACAGCGATATGTGCAACTGTTCTAAGCGATCTCTCTTCCACTGTTGCTGCACATCGCCGCCCACTCACCGTTAACGTCACCGTGGATCTACCAACGCTCCTTGGACTTGCTGAAAATCCTGGACAACTCGCCGGTTACGGCGCAATTCCTGCATCTGTTGCCCGCCACCTAGCAAGTGATGCCAGTTGGAAGCGATTTATCACCGAGCCACAGAGTGGAAACTTGCTCGATTTTGGTCGTGAAAGTTATCAACCGCCGCAAGCACTGAAAGATTTTCTGATTGCCCGCGATCGAACTTGTCGCTTTCCAGGATGTCGCCGATCGGCGCTTCTCTCTGATCTTGATCATGCGCAAAGTTGGGAGAGCGGAGGCGCAACATCTCCCGACAATATTGGCGCTCTCTGTCGAAGACACCATCGCTTAAAAACTCACGATGGGTGGCGGATTGAAAGCTTCCCGGATGGCTCATGTACCTGGACTTCACCGCTCGGCAAGCGCTACTTCACTCCTGCCCGGCCTATGGGAGAGCCAACCTAGAGTTGCAGGTAGTTGAAAGTTCAACTACATTTCTACTACAACTTTCGAGATTCGGAGCCTTCCGTGCCAGCAGTAACAGTCAGTGACATCACTATCCTGCCTCGCATCAGCGATGCAACGCAGCTACGTGCACGACGCGTGCAGAGCATTACAACTGCGCCGCAAGGTTATGAAGGTGAAGGCTTTCCAGTTCGTCGCGCATTTGCAGGAGTAGATCTAGCGCTCCTTGATCCATTTATTCACTTGGACCAAATGGGTGAAGTTGAATATGCGCCGGGTGAACCTAAGGGAACTCCTTGGCATCCACATCGCGGTTTTGAAACTGTTACCTACATTATTGATGGCATCTTTGATCATAAAGATTCAAATGGTGGTGGTGGAACAATCTCTGATGGAGATACACAGTGGATGACTGCAGGTGGAGGAATCCTTCACATTGAAACTCCCCCAGAGCATCTGGTGATGTCAGGTGGTTTATTCCACGGCTTCCAACTTTGGGTCAATCTTCCAGCTGAAAAGAAGTGGTCACCACCTGCTTATCAGGATGTTCGTGCAAACGATGTTGCGCTGATCTCAACTCCTGATGGCGGTTCACTGATTCGCATCATTGCTGGAGAACTCGATGGACATGTGGGTCCTGGTTCAACTCAAACACCGATTACTTTGATTCACGCAACCGTGGCACCTGGTGCTGAACTTCGTCTGCCATGGCGCAAGGATTACAACGCACTCGTCTACACAATGTCAGGACATGGATTTGTTGGCGATGAACAACGTCCGGTTTCAATGGGACAACTCACTGTCTTTGGCGAAGGCGATGCCATCGTCGTTCGCGCTGCTGCGCAGCAAGAATCACGTTCACCAAATCTTGAACTCTTTATTCTTGGTGGCCAGCCAATCAAAGAACCTGTCGCATGGATGGGTCCCTTTGTCATGAATACAAAGCGCGAAGTACTGCAAGCTTTTGAAGATTTCCAGAAGGGTCTACTGGGCTCAATTCCTGCTATCTATAAGGAAGATGCCAAGCGACCAGTGAATCGCACAGATAAGTTATCTGGTGATGTTCTGGATGTTCATAACGCTCCCACCACCCTGCAAGAGGGATAGTGAGAGGGCTCTTATTAAAGAGCTTTGAGCGCTGAGACAACCTTTGTAAGAGATGCCTTGGCATCACCAAAGAGCAACATAGTCTTTGGATCATAGAGAAGTTCATTTTCGATACCAGCAAATCCTGGGCGCATTGAGCGCTTCAGGAAGATGATGTTGGCAGCGTTATTGACTTCAAGAATTGGCATTCCATAGATAGGACATCCTGGAGTTGTCTGCGCTGCAGGGTTCACAACATCGTTTGCACCGATAACAATTGCAACATCTGTCTGACCGAAAGTTGGATTCACTTCATCCATCTCAGCTAGCTGATCGTAAGGAACATTTGCTTCTGCAAGAAGCACGTTCATATGTCCTGGCATACGACCTGCAACAGGGTGGATACCGTAAGCAACATCAATTCCCTTAGAGATCATCAGATCAGCAAGTTCGCGCACTGTGTGCTGCGCCTGTGCAACAGCCAGACCAAAGCCAGGAACGATGACGACGCGACGTGCATAGTTGAGCAAGATTGCAACGTCATCAGCAGAACCTGAACGTACTGGGCGTTCTTCTGCTGAACCTGATGCTTCTTGTGGTTTTGCAGTAAATGCACCGAAGAGAGTTCCAAAGAGTGAACGGCCCATCGCTTCTGCCATCAAACGAGTAAGGATGGTTCCTGATGCACCGACCAGAGTTCCGGCGATGATGAGAAGCGTTGATGAGAGCACGTAACCACTTGCCGCAACGGTCAGACCAGTGAATGCGTTAAGAAGTGAGATAACAATTGGCACATCTGCGCCACCAACTGGAAGCACGAAGAGCACACCGAAGATAAGTGAGAGCACCGCTAGGACAAGGAGTGGGGTTGTCCCTAAGGCAACGACGACCCATACAGAGACTCCGAGCGTTGCAGCCAGGGTTGCAGCAATAACAAAACGTCCGCCAGGGAATACAACTGGTCGTGTAGTCATCAACTCTTGAAGCTTCATAAAGGTGATGATCGATCCGCTGAAAGAGACGCAACCTACGACAACAGTGAATACAGTGAAGATAACTTCAGCAGTTGTGGCTTCTGCGCCAAGGTTGAGATATTCCACGATAGCAACGAGGGCTGCAGCGCCTCCGCCAACGCCGTTAAAGAGCGCAACAAGTTGCGGCATCTGTGTCATCTCAACTTTTCGAGCAGCTGGGACACCAATAACAAGACCTACGGCGATTGCGCCAACGATCCACCAGAAGTTATGGAGTGGAGCTCCGTAGAAGAACACTGAAAGTGTTGCCAGGGTTGCACCGAATGCGCCGATGAGATTTCCACGTCGCGCAGTCTTTGGATGAGACAGACCTTTAAGAGCCAAGATGAAGGCAACACCTGCTGCTAAACCAATCAGGCTATAGAGAGTGCTATTCATTATTCGCCTCCCTTAGAGCTGTCGTTCTTCTTCACTTTAAACATCTCCAGCATTCTGTCGGTAACAACGAAGCCACCGACCATATTGATTGTCGCAAGAACAATCGCTGCAAGAGATAAGCCAAGTTCAAGGTTAGTTTTGCTGTGATCAGCCACGATGATTGCGCCCACGAGGATGACGCCGTGGATTGCATTTGCACCAGACATCAGAGGGGTGTGCAGCGTTGATGAGACCTTTGAGACAACTTCAAAGCCCACAAAAACTGCGAGTACGAAGATCGAGATGATTGCGATTGCATCCATTTCTTATGCACCAACCTTTTCACTAGCTCCAGGCACGTGCTTGGCACCTGCGTGACAGAGGGCAGATTTATCAATAATTTCATCGGTGAAATCGATATTGAGCGCAACAGGTGCACCATCTTTACTCGGAGTGGTCATCAAAGTTAAGAGATTGACCACGTTGCGTGAGTACAAGCTAGATGCGTGGAAAGGCAGCTGGCTTGGAACATCTTTTCCGCCCCAGATCTGAACTCCCTTTGCAGTAACAACAATTTCACCCGGCTTTGATCCTTCAACGTTTCCGCCTGTTTCGGCAGCTAAATCAACGATGATGGTTCCAGCTTCCATCGCATCCACCATCTGCGCTGTCATCAAGCGAGGTGCGGTGCGACCAGGAACTGCGGCAGTTGTGATAACGACATGTGACTTAGCAATGTAAGGAGTGAGAAGTTCACGTTGCTTAGCAGCGCGTTCTTCAGTCATCTCGCGCGCATAACCGCCAGCGCCTTCAAGCGCTTCAAGTTCGAGGTTGATAAATGTTGCACCCATTGACTTCACTTCATCGGCGGAAGATGGGCGCACGTCATATGCGCTGACAACTCCACCAAGGCGGCGTGCTGTTGCAATCGCTTGCAGACCGGCAACGCCTGCACCAAGTACCAAAACTTGAGCTGGGGTCACTGTTCCTGCTGCTGTCATTAACATCGGGAAGAATCGTGGAGAAAGTTCTGCGCCAACGAGCGCTGCACGATAGCCAGCACAGAGAGCTTGTGATGTCAGCGCATCCATTGACTGTGCGCGAGAAATACGTGGAACTAGCTCAAGTGAGAAAGCTGTTACCCCTGCCCCAGTTGCCGCTTCAATCGAATCAACGCCTGTAACTGGTGAGAGGAAAGAGATTGTGACTGCGCCCTTCTTAAGGGTCTTCATCTGCGCTGGCGTAAGGGAGGTAACAGAGAGGACTACATCTGCATCGCTGATGACGTTGCCGCTCTTTACTGTGGCGCCCGCTGCTGTGTAGAGATCATCGGTTGCCTGCGAAAAATTGCCTGCACCTGATTCGATGACTACTTCATAGCCAAGTCGAGTCAATTTGTTGATGACATCTGGCACTAGCGCTACGCGCTTTTCGCCATCGCGAATCTCTTTAGGAACAGCAATTCTCATACGGAGAAAGGTACTGG
This sequence comes from Candidatus Nanopelagicaceae bacterium, assembly GCA_965267965.1. GTDB lineage: Bacteria > Actinomycetota > Actinomycetes > Nanopelagicales > Nanopelagicaceae > Planktophila. Next base: position 210,005 of record OZ254131.1, on the reverse strand, counting down.
GTTGAACTGGTGCGGTCTATGTGAAATTAACTCGATGTCGAGTTAATTTCCCTTTAATTCACCGCGAGTTAAGTGATAAAGCAGCGCCTGAATAGTGGTGCGACGATGATATGCCTCGCGCCAGATGACAGATTTTGGTCCATCAATTACCGCGGCCTCTACCTCTTCACCGCGGTGAGCAGGAAGGCAATGCATAAAGATTGAATCTTTTTCAGTCATCGCCATTAACTTCTCGGTGACTGCATATGGAGCTAGCGCTTTCATCTTCTCGGTGCGCTCTGCTTCAGGATCTCCCATCGACATCCAGACATCTGTGTAGAGAACCGAAGCGCCTTTGGCAGCAGCCTCTGCATCAGTGGTTACTTCAATAGTGGCGCCACTCTTTACTGCAATCTCTTTCGCCTTTGCAACAACAGCCTCATCGGGTGCCCACTTTCCAGCAGGTGTTGCTGCAACAACATGTGCTCCCATGATTGCGCCCATTATTAACCAAGCATGGGTCATATTGTTGCCGTCCCCAAGATAGACAAGCTTTCGCCCTTGAATATCTGAACCAAAGTTTTCGCGGATTGTGACCCAATCTGCAAGAAGCTGTGTTGGGTGGTCATCATCTGTTAAACCGTTGATTACAGGGATTGAGGCGCTTGCGCCAAGTTCATCGACATCAGATTGCTTAAAGGTGCGGATAAGGAGTGCATCGCAGTAGCCGCTAATAATCTTGGCGGTATCTGAAATCGTTTCGCCGCGACCAAGTTGTAGATCATCGCCGCGGATAAAGATTGGCGTGCCCCCCAAGTGAGCAACAGCAGTTTCAGAAGCCAGACGAGTACGGGTCGATGGCTTTGTCATATAGATAGCAACAGTTTTATTGCTCAAAGCGGTATTGGAGCGAAGAGGCTTACTGGCAAAGTCAGCGGCAGTGTCGAGTAGTAACTCAACATCAGCGCGAGATAAATGCTCGGTGCGCAGTAAGTCTTTCATTGGAAGATTCTACCCTCCGTAATGGATACTTTGCTCATGGGTTTCTTCAGCCGTGAACCAGATACAGACACACTCACTCGCCCAGTTGAGCAAGAAGATGATGGTGGCCACGATCGCTTTGCTCATTACATAAAGAAAGAGAAAGTAGTTGAATCCGCTCTTACTGGAAAAGCGGTGCGGGCTTTATGTGGAAAGAAATGGGTGCCATCTCGTGATCCGCAAAAATATCCAGTCTGCCCAATCTGCAAAGAGATTTATGAAGGCTTAAGACCTGGTCCTGAAGATCGGGACGGCGAGAAGTAAAGAAATGGTGGAGGTTTTTATCAGCTTCGCTGATTCAACCTCCTCTCCGCACTCGCCCAAAAAAATGTAAACACTTTTTTGGGTTCGCTTGTCGTGGAGGTGCCGGGAATCGAACCCGGGTCCTTCAGAATTAAAACAGGGCTTCTACGGGCGTAGTGTGTTTAACGTTTTCTCAGTTCTGAATCTCATACACACGAGTATTCAACGAACTCATTTGCGAAACTGTTCTCTCAAGATATTCGCAACGCTATCTCGATGAAGAGCTCTCTAGCGACGCCAGATTCCGGGACGAGAGCGCGCCCGGGCTGACGGATTCGGTACTAGCTTATGCAGCTAGGGCGAAATCACTGCGACTGTTGTCTGCAGTTATGTGTGCACAGGTTTCATGGTTTACGAGATCATCCCGGCTTCCTCGGCCCGCTTCCCCTGCCTCAACAACTAAAGTCGAGACCGTTCACCCCCATGTTTATCTAGAAAACTCTAGATACTTGGGAATTACGTTGAGAAACGTAATTCACGCTATTTAATTTTTAGAGAACTCACCCATGAAAAATTCCATTTAGGAAATTTGTAATGAGTGGATTGGGTTCTTAGAAGGTATGGAGCGAGCATTCTTGTCTGCTGACTCGATCTATCTAAGCGATGTTCTTAGTATAGAGAACGCCCATGACAAATGAGAAATTCCCGAAAAACTCCGTCTGTAACTAGGAATCTTTACCGCTTTGGCGGCGAGAAAGTTCGCGGTTTACTTCGCGAGTAGCTTGCTTCTCCATCAAAGTAGAGCGCTTATCGTGCGCCTTCTTACCCTTTGCAATCGCCACTTCTATCTTTGCTTTGCCATTGTTGAAGTAGAGCTGCAGCGGGACCAGGGTAATTCCAGAATCTTTGGTGCGACCAGCAATTTTTCGTAGCTCAACTTTGTGAACCAAGAGCTTGCGCTTGCGTCGAGGGGTGTGGTTTGTCCACGTTCCTTCTGTGTATTCAGGGATGTGTACGCCATGAAGCCAGAGTTCCCCATTTTCAATCATGGCAAAGCCATCGATTAATGAGGCGCGACCTGCGCGCAGTGACTTTACCTCTGTACCTGTAAGAACAATTCCACATTCATAAACATCTTCAATGGAAAAGTCGTGGCGGGCTTTCTTATTCTGGGCGATGAGCTTTTTGCCTAGTTCTTTCACCATCCGCTCACCTCCCAGCAAGTAACTCTTGGAAGGGCTAATTAAACCTTCAAATAGCGGCGAAGGGTAATAAGTGATGCGAAGGTAGAAACTACGAGGCCGGTCAAGAGTAACCAGCCAGAAGCGGCAGCAACTTCGCCCCAACCAAAGAATTTGGTGAAGGTAAGAAGAGGAGCGACTTCGGTATCAACAACATACTTCAGCCCGGCAAGTAATCCGGAAGCAAATCCCCAACCAACAATTGCTGAGATCACTCCTTCAAGAAGGAACGGCAGTTGGATTGACCAGGACGAAGCACCGACCAACTTCATAACGCCAGTTTCACGGCGACGGTTAAATGCGGCAATACGAAGAGTGTTGCTGATTAGTAGCGCTGCTGTAAGAACTGAAAGCAGACCAACTGCTAACGCACCATTGCGAAGAACTTCAAGGAGTTTGAAGAATCGCTCGAGAATTGTTCGTTGATCTTGCACGATATCAACGCCAGGTCGACCGCTAAAGGCGCTGACGACAACATCAAATTGAGTTGGATCTTCTAGCTTCACGCGGAATGATTCTGGAAGCTGATCTGCAGTCACATTCTGTGCAATTGCAGAATCCTTGAAGCGCTCCTTAAAGCGTTCAAATGCTTCTGTCTGTGATTCATAAAAGACGCTCTGAACAACTGGAAGCGCCTCTAAATCAGCCTTAATAGCAACGCGCTGTTCTTGTGTAACTACGCCACCTGCACAAGAAGGAGATTCTGAAAGGGAACCGCAGAGAAATACGGATACTTCAATCTTGTCATACCAATAATCTTTCATCGCACTTACTTGCGAATTAGAAAGCAATCCGATGCCGAGAAGTGAGAGTGAGATTGCGACAGTAACAATGACAGCAAAGGTCATTGTTAGGTTGCGGCGAAGTCCAATTCGAACTTCACGTATGAGAAAGCCTGCGCGCATCTTTACTGCTCCATATCTCTTCTTGTAATTATCCGGTGTATCCGTAAACGCCACGAACCTGATCGCGAATTACATGTCCGCCATCGAGTTCGATTACGCGCTTGCGCATCTGATCCACAATGCCTGAATCGTGGGTTGCCATCAAAACAGTTGTGCCCTCGCGGTTGATGCGATCGAGCAACTTCATAATGCCCACGGATAGGGCAGGGTCAAGGTTTCCGGTTGGTTCATCGGCGATGATGATCGCTGGCTTTGTGACATATGCGCGAGCGATTGCCACACGCTGTTGTTCGCCACCCGAGATTTCAGATGGAAGGCGATCGCCCTTATCTTCCAAACCAACGAGTTCAAGCATTTCGGGAACTTCGCGATTGATCTCTTTCTGAGAATAACCGAGCACATGGAGCGAGAATGCAATGTTCTCTGAAATTGTCTTGTTTGGAAGCAGCCTGAAATCTTGGAAAACTGTTCCAACCTGGCGGCGAAGTTCTGGAACCTTATGGTTTGCCAGAGTGCCTAAATCTTTTCCAGCCACATGGATAGTTCCTGAAGTAGGACGCTCTTCGCGCAGAATCAGGCGCAGGAAGGTCGACTTACCGGAACCGGACATACCGACCAAGAAGACGAACTCGCCCTTGGTGATTTCCAGGCTCACGCTATCGAGCGCAGGTCGATCCTGGCCCGAATAAATCTTTGTTACATTTTCAAAACGAATCACTGCAGCTCCTTTGAGACCTGCCCCTAGTTTATGGAGTGAGGCTGGAAATTCTCGGTTGATTCGCCCTAAATATCGCCATTCACAGGCAGAAATAAATCACAGTTGAGGCGCGATTAAGCGTGAGAAGAACTGCGGCGCCAGCGAATTCCCGCTTCAATGAAATCATCGATTTCACCATTTAACACTGCAGAGGTATTTCCTGTCTCATGGTTATTTCGAAGATCTTTCACCATTTGATAGGGCGCTAAAACATAGGAACGCATCTGATTTCCCCAAGATCCAGAGTTATCGCCCTTAAGCGCATTGATCTTGGCCTGTTCTTCTTGGCGGCGGCGTTCGAGTAATTTCGATTGCAGAACAGCCATCGCAGTCGCCTTATTCTGAATTTGAGAACGCTCGTTCTGACATGAGACAACGATGCCTGTTGGAATATGTGTCAGTCGCACTGCAGAGTCAGTTGTATTCACGCCCTGCCCACCCGGACCTGATGAGCGATAAACGTCGACGCGGATCTCTTTCTCATCTAACTCAATGTGATCGCTCTGTTCCACCACCGGTACTACTTCAACTCCAGCAAAAGATGTGTGGCGACGTGACTGTGAATCAAAGGGAGAGATGCGAACTAAGCGATGAGTCCCTTGTTCAACTGAGAGAGTGCCATATGCATAGGGAGCGCTAATTCTGAAAGTGGTTGATTTGATTCCTGCTTCTTCTGCATAAGACGTTTCTAATACATCAACTTTAAATTCATGACGCTCGCAGTAACGCAGATACATACGCATCAACATCTCTGCCCAGTCAGCTGCTTCTACGCCACCAGCTTCAGAGCGGATAGTAATAAGCGCATCTCGGTCATCGTATTCACCATTTAATAAGGTAGTTACTTCTAACTCGCTAATCGCCTTCACTGTGGCATCGAGTTCACCTTCTGCATCTTTAAGCGCTGAGCCATCTGGTTCACCTGCTGCCAATTCAAAGAGAACAGGCAGATCATCAACTCTGCGACGTAGGCTTTTTAGGCGCGTGATAGTTCCTTGGACTCGAGATAGCTTGCTCGTTACCGCTTGAGCCTTCTCAGGTTCATCCCACAGATTCGGAACGCCAGCGGCTACTTCGAGTTCAACTGCTTCTATTTCAAGTTTAGGAAGATCGAGAACTTTTTCGATAGATGTGAGGGTCGCACTTATCTCTGAGATTTCGAGTGAGTATTCGCGAGCCATGGGTTAAGGATAGCGAGAATTTATCCGATATCGATCCCGTAGTAGTTGGTAGTGATTTTCCGCTGAGCAATGCTTGCGACGGTAGTAGAGATTTCAACATAATCAAGATTTATGAAGGGGAGAACGAATGGAAGCCGAACATCCGCAGAAGTTGAAATTGTCAGTTGGTAACCATCGCATTCAATTCTGTTCACTCGAATATCTTCTAAATTTTTGCGTCCGTTGGCTACGCTCTCAGTGCGACTTAACTCCATCCATCTTGCGACAGTGCTCAGGGCATCCTCTCTTCCTTTCTGACAGTCAATTGGAATTCCGGGATCGGACTCGCCCTCACCTGTTAGATTCCAAGCAAATTGCCAGAGGTTGTAATCGCTTTGATAGTAGGTTTCTAAATCTAGATTTCTAACGCCTCTCTGAACTGCCGCTTCACTTCCTTGAGTCAGTGCTCTCTTTGCCAGATAAACAGATGAAATATTGGTGAGAATCACCAAAACAATAAGAGTTGACATGAAAAGGCTCATGATCAGCAAGGAGATTGATCCCCGATCATCTTTTACAAAAGATCTAAGAGCGTTCACAAGTTAAGCCCACGGAGTTACGTACTCAATTGCAGATACCTTTATGGATCGCTCTGGGATGGAGAGAGTTATTGCGACCTCTGAATCAGGAGAGATGCAGGGATTCTTGCTGCAACTTACTTCACTACGAATTTCACTCTCTGGATTCTTAAATCCAAGAAGGCGTCCACCTTCCATAATGACCGAGCGAGAAACTTCAAAAGCTATTCCATCAGTACCTGATGTCACGAAGGCCCGCGCAGATTCACGTGCCAGCGTCCGAAGTCTTTCATGATCATCACCTACGCTCGAGAATGTATTCATGTAAAGAAATAGTGGAATGAATAATGGGATGGCAAGCAAGACAAACTCGATTGAAGCGCTACCTCGCTCATCACTAACAAAGGCCAGCTTCATCGCTGATTCTCAACAATCGCAATGCCAGTTACCTTAACTTGATATTCATCCCCAAAAACTCGCGGCAAATTTCTCTCCCTGGTTGTAACGACTAAATCCAAGTTTTGATTTGGGTCTGGTGAGTAAATTGAGAGGAATTGATCACTCTCTTCAAAGTCTCCCGTGAGAGCCTTCTTTGAAGCCTGATCTTGGACAAGTACCTTCTCGAAATTCCTTGCATGAATGGCCACGTTGATTTGAGTCGCAATAAGGAAGAGTGACATGAGCGGAAGGAGAACAAGCGCACTCTCAACGCTTCCCCGTTCACATCTGAGAAATTTCAGCAACAAGTTAACGAATGCCGTTCATGGCATCTAGAGAGTTTTTGAGAATTGCAGTCAGTCGTGGGGCTGCAATTGTCCAGATAGCAGTGACTAAGCCTGTAGTCATAAGCACCACCAATACCCATCCCGGAACATCGCCTCGATCGTCACTGAGGGCGCGAAAGAAGCGTGAACGCTTAAAGTCGCTAAGCCTCATAGAGATCTCAATCTGCATCGCTACCAATTTCTTCTGAACTATCCGGTTCATCTTTCTCTCCCTTTTCCTTGTGTTTTTTCTTCTGATTTAACTTTGTGCAAATAGATTCAAATTCGATAGTGAAGGCCAGAGGGCGAAGAGGATTGATATTGGGAGGATAAGAAAGACCACCGGAACCATCATGGACATCTCCGCTTTAGCCGCAATTGCAGTTATTCGATTTCTTTGCAGACTCTGTGCCTCTTCAGCATGGCTTTGCAAAACTTCTACAAGAGGTGCTCCACGTGAAATTGCGATCACAATCGAGTCGATGAAGCGACGAACGCTAAGCGAATGTAGCCGCCTTCCAAGTGCGTCCAGTGCCTCTTCAAATGGCGCCCCACTCGATACTTCGTCGACAACTCTCGACAACTGCGAAACAAGTGCGCCCGAGCCTCGGTTGGTGATTCTTTGAATTGCACTCAGTGGACTTTCTCCAGCAGAGATGGAGAGTGTGAGCATTTCAACGATAGCGGGGAATTCTTCTTCGATACCGACCCGATACGCCTTCACTCTTTGAGTGAGGTTTCGTTCAAGTAAGAGGATTGATCCTGAGAATGTAATCAGGAGTATTGAGAGAATTGTAGTTAGGGATGAGTCTTTGATGATCCCAAAGAAGATAACGAAAAACGATAATCCGCTCGAGACAATGAGTTGCTTATATCTAAAATTTTCGTAGTCACTTTCTGTTAAGTAACCAAGTTCAGCTAACTTTGTTCTGACGGAAGTTCTATCCCCCACGCGATGGATTGATTTGATACTCGCTCGCTCCAGGGAAAAGTCTTCGTTAAGAATCAGGAAGGCTGGAATCAGAAAGAGAAGCGTGACAATGAGCGGATTGTTCATAACCGTCGGCCTAAATGAGATCCGGAAAAGACTCTAGAAGCTTCAGGAAGTTTGCTCAGTTGATTCATCCAGAGGTATGCAGCAGCTGTCATCGCTAGGCCTGCGAGAAGAATCAGGGCGCCCGACTGAGTGGAGAAGGCGCGAGATGTACTTGGTTGAGTGGAGAGAAGTAAGAGCAATAGCCAAGGGGCCGCTGCAGATAAGTGAGCGGAGTTCTTAATCCAATTATGTTTCACAGCAATCTCGCGACGCAGAGTGAGATCTTCTCGAATGAAGTTACCCAAGAGGCGGAGAATATTGAGCAACTCGGCACTTCCCAATACCTTAGCCATCGCGAGCGATTCCAGAATTTGGTCTGTGGTCGGATGCGCTAATTCACGCTTGGCTAGCGCAATTGCTTTCTCAAAATCTCCTGAAAGGTATATCTCATCGCGAAAACGTAGAAAGTAGGGTCTCAATATCTCGGGCCCTCGATCTGCAAGGCCAATGAGGCATTCGTTGAGGGATAGCCCTGATTGAACGCCCGCTCGCAAATGGTCAATCATTTCAGGAGCAGCGCTTTGAATTGCCATCGTCCTTCTCGAAACCGCCTTTGCGCGTGCGATAGTGACAAAAAAGGTTAAGAAACCAGAGAACGCTGCAGCTATGTAGAGAGATTGTGAAATTACAAAAACAATCAAAAATGTAAGCGCTGCAGCAGAAGTTATGGCCAAAGCGTTCTTATAAGAAACTTGCTTCAGTGCATTCATGCAATTGCACCGAGGCCCTTCTCATATTCAGCTCCATTCCATCGCCAAATAGGCTCAATCTCTGCTCGATCATTCTCAAATCGCCCAGTAACTCTGGCGACTTCACGTACTCTTCGCGCTCCATCATCTCCAAGTGAAACTTGAACGACAACATCAATGGCAGAAGCCACCATCGGGGCGATGAACTTGTGAGAGATGTTTTCACCAGCAAGCAGAGGTAACGTCTGCAGTTTGGTAATTGCATCACGGGCTGAGTTGGCATGAAGTGTTCCCATTCCAGGAAGTCCAGAGTTAAGCGCAAGCAATAAATCAAGTGCTTCAGCTTCTCTCACTTCTCCCACAACAATTCTTGAAGGCCGCATTCTGAGCGCCTCCTTTATGAGTTTTCGAAGATTTACCGCACCATCTCCTTGAAGATTTTCGCCACGTGTTTGCATTTGAATGAGGTCGGGGCTCTTTGGTTGAAGCTCAAAGACCTCTTCAATCGTAATTACTCTCTGGTTAAGAGGCACTTCATTTACAAGTGCATTAAGAAGTGTTGTCTTTCCAGCTTGGGTTCCACCGCTCACCAAGATATTCAGTCCACTCTTTACTGCTCGAGATAAATCAAGTGCGACCTCGTGAGAGAGGACCTCCATAGCGACTAAGTCACTAAGGGCTTTATGACGCATTAGATGCTTACGAATGTTTATCGCCCAGTGTTCAGCAGTTATCTCTGGAATCACCACATGCAGGCGGCTTCCATCAGGCAGCCTGGCGTCAACAAAAGGTTGTGAGATATCTAAACGTCTCCCACTCCAAATCAGAGTTCTATCTACTAACTGCCTTACAGCGTCTGTGGTGAGGACGAGGTTAATAAGTTGGCTCTTTCCAGCACGAGCTACAAAAATTCTCTCTGGCGAATTAATCCAAATCTCTTCAATTGTCGGATCTGCAATCAAGTGAGCGATTGGCCCAAAGACAACTTCCGGATCCATTGTTTCCATGGGGCAGAAGGTAAGAGCGCGCTGACATAAAGAGGGAAATTTATGAGGTGGATGTGGAAAAGGAGAATGGGACTGAACTCTCAGCGCTTGTCTGGTTACACGTTGTCACTTACCGCGCTCGTAGCGCCGGTGCGCTATCTAGACGATTAAGAATCTCGAGGGAGCTCTCTTTTCCAGTCGCACCAATTACGTAAGCTTGACAGAGGAAATCACTCTCTAGCCACCCAGCCTGTACTCGTTCTGCAATTGCGTTGGCGATCTCAACAGGAGCGCTCACAATCATAGTAAATTCAAATCGACCAAGTCGAGCAGAGAGGTCTGCAGATCTAGTCGCGGCTTTCAGTAATTCAGCAAAGGCGAGGATTGCCGCTTCATACAACGATTCATTCTCAGGGATGTTGGGAAGTAGCTGAAAGCGAATCAGTGCAAGTCGAGACTTGTTGCGTTCTGCCGATGCTAACTCACGTCTCAAATTTTCATAAAAGTATGGCGGTGCGGCGAGGTATGTCAGGGAATCTCGTAATCCATCGTGGGAGAACATCATCTAGCGCTCACTATTCGTCTCACTGATAAAGTGCATCCGTGAGCAATAAGAAGGAGAGAGCCAATAACTCTCAACCAAAGTCGAACGATAATTCTTTCAAGAAGAACTCAAAGCGTTCCATTGTGGCAACCCTGCTTTATATCGAGGCCGCGATAGTGCTTGCCCTAGCGCTCTGGTTAATCATTTTTAGCTTCACTCACGAAAACGTTGAAGTAGCTCCAGTGCTTGGTGAAATAGGTTTCGCACTTCTCGGGTCTGCTGGTTTATATGTGGCTGGACGTGGATACGCAAGAGGAAAGAATTACGGAAGATCGCCTGCGATATTGGCTAACTTGATTGCCTTGGGCGTTGCCTATTACCAAATTCAAGGTGCTTTCTATATTGGAGCAGCCATCATCATTCCGCTGGCTGTATCAATCATTTATCTTGCACTGGCTATTGCTAAATCCGAAAACTCTTAGCCTTAAACATCTGCGAGTTATTACCAAGGAACGACTTGTTGGTCTTCCCAAAGCACGCCAGTTAACTTCTCTTGATCGGTTGTGCCAGCTGCGTTAAATGGTCGGGTTGCTAGCCAGATTGCAGTTGCAGCGCCTTCTTCAGCAGAACGAGGTGCATCAGGTCCGCCCATATCTGTGCGCGAATGATTTGGGCAGATTGCATCAACTAATAAACCGCGAGCGCCGAGCCCTGTTTCATGAGCCAAGTTTCGGACGAGTGCATTTACTCCAGCTTTACTAATTCGATAAGGAGCAAGTCCTCCTGCATTTCCAGGTCCTGACATACGACCCAAACAAGCTGAGAAGATAACGATGCGACCGTTGCGCGCATCTGCCATCGCAGGTGCAATTCCATTTACTAGTTGGAATACTGAATCTAAGTTAATTGCCATTACGCGACGCCATTCAGCATCGGTAGTTTTGAGAGTCTTTGACATCTTCTCGCTCATCACGCCATGGGCCAACATCAATACTTGTGGGACAGGAAGGGATTGTGTAATCGCAGCGATTGTTTCGCGCACCTGCTCTGGCTGCTCAAGATCGCAGACAAAGGTGGAGACGTTCACTCCTTGAATCTCCTTGGCAGAGCCCTCTAACTTGGCTCCATCTTTAGCGATCAGGGCTAGATCGAAACCACGTTGCGCCAACGCCTTTGCGCTTTCAAATCCGAGTCCTCTGCTTCCACCCGTAATGACGGCTAAAGGGCGAGCTGATGTGGTCTCCATAGCGGGAAGGGTCTCAAAGATTGGATAGAGCGGCACCCTGAAATAGCCAAAGAGTTCTCGCTGGTGAATGTGCGCAATCTCGCGCTGGGGCAGCCAATGGGGGCATTTATGCTGCGCGCCTCGAGCCTATAGTCTTAGCCCACGCTCGAATCTGAGCGGATAAGTATGTGAGAACGCAAAGGAGCGCTCTGTGTCGCAATCAGGTCAGGACTTCGGAGCAAATGATTGGCTCGTTGAAGAAATGTTTGAGCGATACCAAGCAGATCCAACTTCCGTTCCAACCGAATGGATTACCTACTTCCAGAACAATCCGCAGGCTGCTTCTCCTGGTTCAAGTGCGCCAGTAGCAGGGGCACCAAAAGGCGGGACACCTCCAACTCCAAAGCCTGTCACTGCGCCGAATATTTCGATGGGTGGGGTTCCAGCTCAACCAACAACTACGCAAGTAAGTTCTGTAACGCAAGCTGCTCCAGTAGTTGCTGCGCCAGCAACACCTGCACCCGCGCAACCTGCAGCTCCAGTTGCGCAGCCAGTATCACAACCAGTTGTTCGCACAGTTGCAGCAGCACCTGCAACACCTGCACAACCTGCAGCAAAACCAATCCCAACTCTTGCAACACCAGGGGCGGCAACTCTTGAGCCAATTCGCGGAGTCGGTGCACGAGTCGTAGCAAGTATGGAAGCCTCGCTTTCAGTACCAACTGCAACATCAGTTCGTGCGATTCCAGCGAAGTTGATGATCGATAACAGAATTGTGGTGAACAATCACTTAAAGCGCGGCCGTGGTGGAAAGGTTTCTTTCACACACATCATCGCCTACGCAATGATAAAGGCGCTTCGCGCGATGCCAGAGATGAATGCGTTCTATGGCGAACTCGATGGCAAGCCAGCACTTGGAAAACCAGAACATATCAACCTTGGTATCGCTATCGATTTAGCAAAGCCAGATGGAACCCGCCAACTTCTAGTTCCATCTATTAAGGGTTGTGAAGGACTTGATTTTGGTCAGTTCTGGGTCGCCTACGAAGAGATCGTAAAGAAGGCGCGCGCTGGAACTTTAACCGTTGAAGATTACGCAGGAACCACTGTCTCGCTCACCAACCCAGGAACAATCGGAACTGTTCACTCTGTTCCACGTTTGGTGCAGGGACAAGGGCTCATCATTGGCGTTGGCGCCATGGATTACCCAGCTGAATTTCAAGGTGCAAGTGAAGAGACTCTTGCACGTATGGCAATTAGCAAAGTTATTACTCTTACCAGCACCTACGATCACCGCGTTATTCAAGGTGCGCAATCAGGTGATTTCTTGCGTCGCATCCACGAACTGCTTCTTGGCGCTGAACATTTCTATGATGAAATCTTTACCGCTCTTCGGATTCCATACGAGCCAATTCGTTGGGCATCAGACTTTGCCTTCACCAAAGATGAAGAGATCGATAAGACCGCTCGCGTTCAGCAGTTGATTCAGGCTTATCGCACATGGGGCCACTTGATGGCTGATATCGATCCGCTTGTCTATGCCCAGCGCACACATCCAGATCTTGATGTGGTCAATCATGGACTTACTCTCTGGGATCTCGATCGCGAATTTGCGACCGGTGGTTTTGGTGGCAAGACCTTCCTTCCACTCCGCAAAATTCTTGGAATTCTGCGCGATTCATACTGCCGCTCTATCGGCGTTGAATACATGCACATCTCAAACCCAGAAGAGCGCAAGTGGATGCAGCAGCATATTGAAATTGGTCTGCCTGCTATCGAGCGCGAAGAACAGCTTCGTATCTTACGTAAGCTCAATAGCGCCGAAGCATTTGAATCTTTCTTGCAGACAAAATTTGTGGGACAGAAGCGCTTCTCACTTGAAGGTGGCGAATCAGTAATTCCACTGACTGATGCAATCGTTTCATCAGCTGCAGAACGCGGACTTGATGAAGTCTGCATCGGTATGCCGCACCGCGGTCGCCTCAATATGTTGGCAAATATCGGCGGTAAATCAGTGGGACAGATCTTCCAAGAGTTCCAAGGCCACTATGCCGAAAATGAAGTGCATGGTTCTGGAGATGTGAAGTATCACCTCGGCACAGAAGGCGTCTTTACTGCGCAATCAGGTGCAACCACCAAGATTTATCTCGCCGCTAACCCTTCACACCTGGAAGCGGTTAACCCAGTTCTTGAAGGAATTGTGCGCGCAAAGCAAGATCGCCTCAACAACAAGGGCGCCTACACAGTTCTACCAATCTTGCTCCACGGCGATGCCTCCTTTGCTGGCCAAGGTGTAAACGCAGAAACGCTTCAACTTTCACAACTTCCTGGTTATCGCACAGGCGGAACTATCCATATCGTCATCAATAACCAAGTTGGATTTACAACATCTCCACATGCATCTCGCTCATCTCGTTACTCAACAGATGTCGCTAAGTTGATTGAAGCACCTGTCTTCCATGTCAACGGCGATGATCCTGAAGCCTGTGTTCGCGTTGCTCACCTTGCCTTCGAATACCGCCAAGCATTTAATAAAGATGTCGTCATCGACATGGTCTGCTACCGCCGCCGTGGACATAACGAAGGTGACGAACCAAGCTTTACTCAGCCGCTGATGTACAAGCTCATTGATGCCAAGCGCTCAACTCGTACTCTCTATACCGAGGCGCTTGTTGGTCGCGGTGACATCACGCCAGATCAGGCAGATGAAATTGCACGCGATTACCAAGCTCAGCTGGAAGAAGTATTCGCATCCGTTGCTAACTACGAAGAGGAGCACGATCCCAACTTCGTTCCACCAACTGTTCCTAACGCTGAAGATGTTCCTACCTTCATCTCAGAACAACTCATCCGTGAGATTGCTGCAACTCAAGTGGCTATCCCAGAAGGATTTAATGTCCACCCTAAGTTGCTGCCGCAACTACAAAAGCGCGCAGAGTCAATTAACGATGCAACTATCGATTGGTCAACGGGAGAAATGTTGGCCTTTGGATCACTTCTCAAAGAAGGTCGCCCAATTCGTTTAGCCGGACAGGATTCACGTCGCGGCACATTCTCCAATCGCCACGCAGTGATCATCGATAAGGAGAATGGCAGCGAGTGGACTCCCCTTCGCTCACTAATCTCTGATGCCAACCAATTCTTCGTAGTTGATTCACTCTTAAGTGAATATGCAGCGATGGGCTTTGAATACGGTTACTCCGTTGTTCGCGAGGAAGCTCTCGTGCTCTGGGAAGGACAGTTCGGCGACTTTGCTAACGGCGCCCAGACAATCATCGATGAATTCGTCTCTTCTGCTCTACAGAAGTGGGGCGAGCGTTCATCGGTTGTCCTCTTGCTTCCACACGGCTATGAAGGACAAGGCCCAGATCACTCATCAGCGCGTATCGAAAGATTCTTAGCGCTCTGTGCTGAAAAGAATATGACTGTGGCTCAGCCTTCAACGCCGGCTTCCTACTTCCACTTGCTCCGCTTCCATGCTGCAAATCCAAAGCGCCGCCCAATGGTTGTCTTCACGCCAAAATCTATGTTGCGCTTAAAGGCTGCTGCATCAGCGATCAGCGACTTCACCTCTGGAACATTCTTGCCAGTCATTGGTGACCATGAAGTTCAGAACGCTACTCGTTTGATCTACTGCTCTGGAAAGATTTATCACGACCTCGTTGCAGAGCGGGCACGTCTTAACGACAGCAGCACCGCCATTGTTCGCGTGGAACGCCTCTATCCACTTCCTGTTGCGCAGATGGAAGTTGAAGCGAAGAAGCATCCAAACGCTAACTTGCTCTGGGTTCAGGATGAACCAGCTAACCAAGGTCCATGGCCACATATCGCTCTCAGCACAACCCAAGCAATTGGTGGAACTGCGGTTGATAATCGCGTATTGCGTCGCATCTCTCGTCGCGCTGCTGCATCTCCTGCAACAGGAAATCATCACTTGCACGAGGATGAGGCAAAGGCGTTGCTCGTCGAAGCCTTTACCCGATGAAGGTTTCCAAGTGAGTACTGAAGTTCAAACACTTGGCTTAACTGGCCAAGAATTTGTCATGTTCAGTACCGATTGGTGCGGATATTGCAAGCGACTTAAGATCCAGCTTGATGAACATGGAATTACTTTCCGTGAAATCAATGTTGAACAAGAGTTGAACTACGCCTCTTTTGTTGAAAAGGTAAATGGTGGAAATCGCGTTGTTCCTACTCTTTTATTCTCAGATGGTCAGGCGCTGACAAATCCATCTGTGATCGCTGTGAAAGAGAAGTTAGCTAGCCTTTAAGCGCGCTTGGCTCTAAATAAAATCTTTGCTCGCACGCTAGTAATTGGAAGCCATCCCCACTGCCTGGAATCTGTTCCTGCTGGGTTATCGCTGCTGACATAAATCGTTGGCATATGTCCACCAGATGTGCGCGTCTGCGTAACTCGCTTCACATAGAAGATACCCGGCTGCTCTTCACGTTCGATGACGATGACGTTACCGACCTTGATGCGATGTGCGCCCGAGAGCTTGTACTTCGCCCAGCGACCCATCAACCAATCACCAGCGTTGTAGGTGGGCGCCATTGAGTCACCCTCTACGACCATGGTTGCGTACTTCGCCATAAGTCGAATTCTAGTGAGACCTGCAGTAGTCTCGCTCTCATGAGAAATGTATTCACACCAAAAATTACTGTTCACGCACATTGCGATCTTCCTTGCGGCGTCTATGACCCAGCACAAGCAAAGATTGAAGCGCTCTCTGTAAAGGCTTGCATGGAAAAGTATGCAGCTAACCCAGATGCAGATTTCCGCTCACGTTCTGTTGCAATTAAGGAAGAGCGTTCACACCAAGTCAAAGAGCACCTCTGGGTTCTCTGGACTGACTACTTCAAGGCACCTCACTTCGAGAAGTACCCACAACTGCACTCACTCTTTAATGAAGCGACCAAGCTTGCCGGCGCTGCAGGTACAAAGGGAACTCAAGATGTTGCAGTTGCAGATTCGCTGATTGCAAAGATCGATGAGATTGCAGCAATCTTCTGGGAGACCAAGAAGGCCTAAGTTAGAAATCAGTTGCTATTCGTTAATTAACGATTGGGCGGCAGTGCGAGCGAGGAAAGATAATCGCTCAACTGTCGCCCTTGTTATTTCTGCCTGGGCTAAGTGGCGCTCACCATCATAAACTTCACATTCAAAGGTCAACTCCCTGCCTTCAATGTTAATCACGCGCGCGTTTGCTCGTATCTCTACTCCACTCGTTGCAGAACCTACGATCTCAAGGCTTGAGTGTGTAAGAAAGGTAGTTTCGCCAGCATCGAGATACTCAGAGAGAGCGGCTACGCATGCGCTCTCCATTAATGAGAGATAGATAGATGGTGCAACGACAGGTAAATCAGAGACGCCCATCGTGACGCAAGTATCTCCGGGGCGGACAGCTAAGACAGAGAAGCCAACTGCGCCAAGGACTTCATCTGCCGGTCTCATACTTGGAAGGTTACTTCTCGTCCTCAATAAAGTGCTGGATATGTGTCTGCTCGATTTGAATTTCGCGATGCTCGACATTGCCAAACTCATCAATCTCAATGGAAATCTCAGTCATGCTGAACTGAGTAACCACTTCAGTGGTGCCGGCGCCAGCCATCTGCGCACGTAGTTGGCTATGAATACTCTGATGTAAATCATCTGGGGCTTGCTCATCACAGGTACGCTTTAAGACATCTTGCAACATCTGCTGCATCGCGCGTTCATGCTCAATCTCTGCAGCACATGGTCCACAAGTAATGAGGTGGCTTGAAATTGCCTCCGCTTGTGGAATCTCTTGAAGTTCTCCCTCAATAATGAAGATGACAGATGCCAATACATCACCGCACTTAATCTCGATGTAGCTCACTTGTCACCTCCAACCGTGTAGCCGAGTTCTTTCGCATAGTCAGCAAGCTTCTCGCGCAGTTGCTTACGTCCGCGATGCAGACGAGACATCACCGTTCCAGCAGGTGAACCAACAATCTCTGCGATCTCTTTATACGAAAATCCTTCAACATCGGCGAGATAGACGACTATACGAAACTCTTCTGGAATCTCTTGCAGCGCACGCTTGATATCGCTATCAGGAAGGTTTTCAAGAGCCTGCATCTCAGCAGATTTACCTTGATCACTTGTGTGTGATTGCGCTTCGGCAACCTGCCAATCTTCCAACTCATTATTAGAAATTTGAGGTTGGCGCTGACCTTTGCGGTAGGTATTGATAAATGTTGTTGTTAATACGCGATAGAGCCAGGCGCGCAGATTTGTGCCTTCCTCAAATTGGTGAAATGAGGCAAAAGCTTTGAGGTAGGTGTCTTGAACTAAATCTCGTGCATCTTCAGGATTCTTTGTATAACGCAGCGCAGCTGCATATAGCTGGTTAGTGAACACAAGAGCATCGCGCTCGAACCGACTAGTGCGATCGGCGGCGCTCTCGAGAACTAGATCCTTGGATGTCATCGTCGATAGCGTATATCTAAAAGAGGGTTTCTGGCGCTCCGAGCTCAATCGGAGCAATCAGTTCAGGGCCGTTGTTGGCAACGAGATTAACTCGAGATGAAACTGGCACGGGTGCTACTCCAGCAGCGGGGTCTTCATTGACCATCAACTTAACAAGGCGATTGATATCCCGACCTTCTGGATCTAACCAATCGCTCCATCTCTCCTGCGGCATAAAAACTGGCATTCGACTGTGAATTGTCGCTAACTCACCTACCGCTTCTCGCGTAATGATGGCAGCGCTCTGAATCACCTGCCCCTTTTCGCTCTGCCAACTACTCCAAATACCCGCGATAGAAAGTTGGCGTTGATCAACTCGGCTGATGTAGAACGGTTGCTTGGGCGCATACTTGCCGAGCGAAGTCGCCCATTCGTAATAACCAGTTGCCGGAATCAAACAGCGTGAAGTTCTAAAGGCGTGACGAAACGTTGGCTTCTCGTGGATTGATTCACTGCGCGCATTGATTGCATGCGATTGAGATGCGCGTGCATCTGCCATGGTTTTCTGCCACGGAGCGATGATTCCCCATGATGCGCTATCGAGAATCCTTGAGTCTGATTCATTTCTAATAATATAAATCTCATTTGTGGGGGCGATATTCCAATTGAGCGGCAGCGATTGATCCAGAGTCGAACCATCCAAAGCGAAGGATTGAACAATCTCTTCAGCGCCTAAAGTTTGCGCATATCGGCCACACATACTCGAATCCTAACTACATGCAGAGCAAGATAGACTGCGCGTATGAGCGATGCGCACTGGCCTGCACCCTTTCGTGGGCGCACACCTGTGCACGCACAAGTGACAATCCCTGGCTCAAAATCTGTCACAAATCGTGCGCTGATCCTGGCCTCTCTTGCAACATCACCTTCCACTATTCGCAAACCACTTATCTCGCGAGATTCTGAACTGATGTCTGCCGGACTATCGGCACTTGGAATTTCAATTACTGGCAGCGACGAAGCGTGGCAGATAACTCCCGCGCCGCTTCGTGGCCCAGCGCGAGTTGATGTAGGAAATGCCGGAACAGTTATGAGATTTCTTCCGCCACTTGCAGCCTTTGCACAAGGAGATATCTCCTTCGATGGGGATCCCAGGTCTTACGAGCGTCCACTTGGCCCAGTAATTAAGGCGCTGGAAGAACTTGGAATCGAAATTGATCATGGTGGTCGCTACAGCTTGCCGATGGTGATCAAGGCGCGCGGAAAAGTTAAGGGCGGCGCGCTCACTATCGATGCCAGCGCATCGAGCCAATTCTTATCTGCCCTGCTTCTTGTTGCACCAAGTATGGAAGAAGGAATAACTGTTACCCATCGCGGCGGATCTCTGCCATCGATGCCACACATTGAGATGACTGTTGCAATGCTCCGTGATTTTGGCGCTGATGTCACAGTCGATCCCGCAGCTCAAACCTGGAGCGTTAAGGCAGGTGCGCTCCACGGAAAAGATTTAGTGATTGAACCTGATCTTTCAAATGCATCTCCATTCTTATCAATTGCCATGGTCTGCGGTGGCAGCATCACAATCTCAGATTGGCCACGTGCAACAACGCAACCTGGTGATCAATTGCGCGACATCTTTACCCAAATGGGCGCCACCGTTGAGTTAAACGATGACGGACTCACACTCACCGGCGGCAATTCAATTCACGGAATCGATATTGATTTACATGATGTCGGTGAACTCACCCCATCAATCGCTGCCCTTGCCGCACTTGCAGACTCACCTTCACATCTACGTGGAATCGGCCATCTGCGCTTACATGAAACCGATCGCTTGGCAGCTCTTACTCGTGAAATCAACTCACTCGGTGGCAACGTTGTCGAAGAAGAGACAGCGCTCCATATAACTCCAGCGCCGCTACACGCAGGTGTATTCCACACCTATGAAGATCACCGCTTAGCAACTGCTGGTGCGGTTATCGGGTTGGTAACGCCAGGAATCGAAGTAGAGAATGTGGCAACAACTCGCAAGACTCTCCCTGATTTCCCAGGTCTTTGGAATAGCTTGGTTATATGAGTCCACGCGAATACGACGAATCGGATGCTCGCATTCGCCCTTCTCGCACTACGCGCAGACGCAGTAAAGATCGCCCCACTCACTCAGATTCCGTAACCGCCTTCGTCACGACAGTCGATCGTGGTCGCACCACCTGTGTGACAGAAGATGGAACAGTAATAACTGCCATGAAGGCGCGCGAGCTCGGACCTAAATCAGTAGTCGTTGGTGACTTGGTTGAAATAGTTGGAGATCGCAGCGGTACTGAAGGAACCTTGGCGCGCATCGTTGCTGTCAATGAACGAACCAATACTTTAAGTCGTACCGTCGATGATGCAGCTCGTGTGGAACGGACAATTGTTGCCAATATTGACCAATTGATGATTGTTGTCGCCTCAACAAACCCAGAGCCGCGCAGAGGCCTTATCGATCGATTCTTGGTAAGCGCATTCCACGAATCTATTGCACCAATCATTCTTGTAACCAAAGTAGATCTTGCGCCTATTCCTGATTTCTTTATTGAATACCGCGCCCTAGGCGTTGAAATCATTACAACTTCTTCCAAACTCAGCTCGCGCACAGAAGAGATTGCTGCAATACGAGAAATTCTCCATGACAAGATTTCAGTTCTTGTCGGCCATTCGGGCGTGGGTAAATCAACTCTTATCAATGACTTAGTTGATAGCGCAGCTCGAGCAACGGGTGATGTCAACGATGTCACAGGACGTGGACGACACACTTCATCAAGTGCGATAGCGCTCCCCCTTGCAGGTGGCGGTTGGATTATTGATACTCCAGGAATCCGCGCATTTGGTCTCTCGCATCTCAATAAAGATCGCATCATTGAATCCTTCCCTGAGATTTATCAAGTAACACAAAGTTGCATGCCCAACTGCTCTCATAGCGAAGCCAGCTGCGCCCTTAACGCGTGGATTGAATCTGACGCTGCAGCCAAGAGCGAACGTTTAATTAGAGTCACAAGTCTGCGCTCACTTCTTGAAGTCAAGCCTTCCGATGAGGAGCGTTAGACTGGCCATATGGGTACAAGTCGCGGTGAAGATCTCGCACTCGCACACCGTTTGGCTGACGCAGCCGATGCCATCACGCTCTCGCGCTACCAAGCAATTGATCTGACGGTGACAACCAAACCAGATAACACACCCGTAACAGATGCAGATAGATCTGCAGAGGATGCAATCCGCGCACTTTTGCATGCACACCGCCCTGATGATGGAGTCGTCGGCGAAGAGTTTGGGAATGTTGGTCTGGAAAAGAGCCGTTACTGGGTCATTGATCCCATCGATGGCACAAAGAACTTTCTCCGCGGAGTTCCAACGTGGGCAACTCTCATCGCCTTAATGGAGAAGAGTGGCGATGGATCTGAAAAAGTTGTTGTGGGCGTTGTCAGCGCTCCCGCGCTCTTTCGTCGTTGGTATGCCCATGAAGGTGGCGGCGCCTTTGTCATCGTCAATAAAGAATCTGATGCGCACTCAACTCCTCGAAAGATTTCTGTATCTGCCATTTCAAAAATAGAGGATGCATCTATTTCGCACTCTGACTTTCAAGGATGGGGCCAGAGACTTGAGCCTTTCCGCGCACTTCTAGATCAAGCCTGGCGCACCCGTGCACATGGTGATTTCTGGTCGCATATGTTGGTGGCAGAGGGCGCAGTTGATATCGCAGTCGAACCGACTCTTGCGCTCTGGGATATGGCAGCTCTCGACATTATTGTCCGTGAGGCGGGTGGGCGTTTTTCCAACCTTGATGGAATTGATGGTTCGCTCGGGGGCAATGGACTTTCAACTAATGGAGTTCTCCATGACTATGTCGTCACAGCGCTGAAGCCAGAGGGATGACGATGCAGCCACTTATCGCACAGACATATTCTGTTTCGGGAATGACTTGTTCTTCCTGCGTCAACACAATTGAGCGCGCGCTCAATGAAATTCCTGGAGTAAAAGCTTCTGTAAATTTTGCATCAGAGACGGTGCATATTCTGGCGCCAGCAGATGTCTCTGCAGATCAGATTATTAAGGGGATTAAGTCAGCTGGTTATTCAGCAACGCTGCTAACAGATCAAGCCGATCCAGCACTTCACCGCAAAGGTGCAGCACGTGCGCTCTTCTTTGCAGCCCTCTTTGCTATTCCTGCCATTGCAATCTCAATGGTGATGAGCTGGCATCAGCCCATTAACGATTGGCTTATTGATCTCTTTACTCGGTACGAGATTGCCCTGCCGCCGCATGCAGATCACCTCTTTGCATCATGGCTCGTTATTGTTCTTACCGCGCCACTTATTCTCTTTGTTGCCTTCCCGATCCATCGCGCAGCGATAAGAAACATCTTCCATCCCACGATGGACACTTTGATCTCATTAGGTTCGCTCAGCGCCTACACCTGGTCTATCTATGCCACCTATAACAACGTCGGCGATGTCTATACCGAAGTTGCTGCTGGAGTGCTCCTCTTTGTCATTCTGGGGCGTTACCTCGAATCTCGCGCCAAGCGCAGCGCAAGTAGCGCGCTCGCAACGCTGCTAGCGCTCGGTGAAAAAGAAGTCTCAGTCTTGCGAAATGGCACCGAAGTCTTGATTCCAATTTCTCATCTGCAAGTCGGCGATGAATTCATCGTTAAGCCAGGTGCGCGAATTGCAACCGATGGCATCGTTATTTCAGGTACGAGCTCTGTAAATAATTCGATGATGACCGGTGAATCTGTACCTGTTGAAGTATCCCCCGGCATGAATGTGATTGGTTCTGCACTAAATAACAATGGACGTTTGATTGTGCGCGCCACCCGTATTGGTAGCGATACTGAACTTGCGCGCATTACTTCTATGGTGGTTACCGCCCAAGGAAGTAAGGCGCCAATTCAAGCGCTGGCAGATAAAATTGCTGCAATCTTCGTTCCAGTCGTTACCGTCCTTGCGATTGCTACCTTTGCGTATTGGTTCTATCTTGCTGATAAGTCAATGACTTTTTCAATTTCTACCGCAATTACTGTCCTTGTTATCGCTTGTCCATGCGCACTTGGTTTAGCAACACCGGTAGCACTTCTCGTTGCCTCTGGACGCGGTGCGCTCCGCGGAATTGTTATTCGCCAGCCACGAGTCTTAGAGGCATCACGCCAGATTGACGTTGCTATCTTCGATAAGACTGGGACTCTCTCCGATGGCGTAATGAAGGTGCAAGATGCGGTCATTCCAGCGTCAGCGCATAAAGTATTAGGCGCATCTTTTGCGCAGCACCTCACTGAACGAAATATCTTGTCATCGGCCCTTGCCCTCGAAAGTCAGAGCGATCATCCGTTGGCACAGGCAATTACTTCTTATTGCATAAGCCGTGGAGCGCAACAACTTCCTGTTACTGAGTTAACGCAAACACCTGGAATTGGAATTGCAGGTCGCGTCAATATCGAAGGTAAATCTCCTGTTGTCATCATCGGCTCCCCTGAATCAATCGCACACAGCACCGTGGCATTTGACTCTCAGATTGCGGCAGCTGTCTCAGATGCCCATGCGCACTCACGCGCTATTGCAGTATTGGCATGGGATGGCGTTGCTATTGCGACCTTTGCCGCATCAGATTCCATCAAGGCTGATGCAGCCCAGACCATTACTGAGCTACAAGTGCGCGGAATTGAAAGCTGGTTGGTCACAGGAGATAACGCCGAGAGCGCAGCTGTTGTCGCATCCAGCGTCGGCATTAAGCCTGAAAACGTTATAGCGGCAGCTTCACCAGAAGATAAGTTAGCCAAGATTTCAGCGTTGCAGAGCGCTGGTAAAAAGGTTGCGATGATTGGTGATGGCGTTAACGATGCCGCCGCTCTTGCGCAATCTAATCTCAGCTTGGCGATGGGATCTGGCACAGATACTGCGATTTCAACTGCAGATATCACTGTGATGCGCCCGCAACTGATGGCGATTATTGACGCACTTAATTTGGCTAAGACCACGCTCAAGACAATCAAGGTAAATCTTGGGTGGGCCTTTGCTTATAACGCAATTGGAATTCCGATTGCAGCGATCGGATTAATGAGCCCTATGTATGCAGCGGCCGCAATGGCGCTCAGCAGCTTGCTGGTTGTTACTAACTCTCTTCGTATTCGTTAACATCATCTGATTCGCTGCCCTTAAGCGAACGTATGATTGCAATAACCGCGATATAAATCGGAAAAATCACCATTATTGCTTCAGAGATTGGCTGGCGATGAATGCCGGTCTCATTTGAATAAGTCCAAGAAAGATAGAAGAGATTGACTAGATATGCCACTCCGATAGGAAGGGTAATCTTTCGCAACATCCGCACGCGCACCAAATGCGGGAACTTGAGATTGGTCAGCTGCGAGAAGCAGAGAATCAACGAGGTGATGGCAACAACGTTCTCAGAGAGATCCAATACCAAGAAGGTCGGTACTGCTAGGTTCCAGACAGCTGGAAAACCGTTAAACCAATGATCTTCAGTTTCGATATCGGTGCGCGCAAACCAGAGCGCTGACATCAAGAGAATGAGCCCTGCAATGAGAGTTTGGAATTCGCTAGGTAGTAGCTCTAAACGCACCAATAGCGCTACGGGCACTACAACGCAGGTCAGGTAATCAACAATCAGATCCAGAATAAATCCATCAACGCGCGGTGCATGGATAACCACATCAATCTTGCGCGCGATTGGTCCATCTAAACCATCGAGAACTTGGCAGACGACAAGCCAGATAAGTGCGCCACGGATGTTGTTATCGATAACGGCCTGGAGAGCCAACAAGCCAGCGACAGCGCCGCTGGCGGTCATCACATGGAGCGCATAACCTGCGCGCTTGCTGATCTTGGTTGAAGTAGCCACAGCGTGAGGATACTTTGTAGCGGGGGCAGGATTTGAACCTACGACCTCTGGGTTATGAGCCCAGCGAGCTACCGAGCTGCTCCACCCCGCGTCGGGTGTCGCAAGTGTAAGCGAGCGGTGACTAGTTCACCAAATCGGCTATCAAAGGTAAAGAGTTGTTGCTAAGAACAACTACT
Organism: Candidatus Nanopelagicaceae bacterium; assembly: GCA_965267965.1. Taxonomy (GTDB): domain Bacteria; phylum Actinomycetota; class Actinomycetes; order Nanopelagicales; family Nanopelagicaceae; genus Planktophila. The sequence goes on along the minus strand of OZ254131.1, from coordinate 185,294 downwards.
TTGCGCGAGATTGTGCAGAGATTGCTGCTGCAATCGCTGCCTTAAGTCGATCTTGTGCTCGACCAAAAGCTGCAAAATCTCCCTTAGCAAGTGCAGTCTGTCCATCTGCAATTGCTTGTCGTGCGTTTTGGAGCGCAGTTGCAAGATCTGCAGATTGATTTGTTGTGGTTGTTCCTGATGCACCTGGAGTACCAGAAGCAGTTCCTGAATTTCCACCAAAGACTTGATCTAGTGCGCCCTTGAGTGAACTATCAAATCCGATGACATCACCGAAGGAGACCAATACTTTCTGTAACAGTGGATACGCAGCAGCATTCGAAGTTGCTCTGACGTAAACCGGTTGTACATACAGCAGACCATTGCCAACTGGAAGCGTTAACAAGTTACCCAAAACTACATCTGCACCACCTTGGCGCAACAATGAAAGGGTATTTGCAACATCTGGTTTTGCTTCAAAGTTTGAAGCTACCTGTGATGGACCTGCGATATTTGTACTACGTGGAAGTTGTAGCACTGTAATTTTTCCGTAATCAGGTCCTGCATTTGAATTCACTGCAGCGAAGGCTGAGAGGTTTTCACGACCACCACGAGGAACAAATGGAGTTGTTAGTGAGAATGATGGCTTCTCAGCACCTGGCATCTGAAGAGTCATGTAGTACGGAGGCTGTGAACCTGCATTAGCGCCAAATGTTGATGGGTCACGAGGCACGCGCCAGAAGTCCTGTCCACCGTAGAACGCAGCGGCAGAATCAACATGGTACGAGCTCAAAATATCGCGCTGGATACGGAACATATCCTCTGGGTAGCGAACATGCTCGAGCAGTTGCTTAGACATCTTTGATTTCGGCGTTACCGTGTTAGGGAAAGCCTTCATCCATGTCTTCAGAACTGGATCCTTCTCATCCCACTGGTACAGAGTCACTGTTCCGTCATAGGCATCAACTGTGGCCTTCACCGAGTTACGGATGTAGTTCACATCGCTATTTGACTGAACTCTAATAGCCGATGCTGTCGTAGTAAGAGCATCCTGAGTTGCCTCTGTCAGTGATGTTGAACGTGCATACGGATAGCCAGCACTTGTTGTGTAGCCATCGATAATCCACTTGATTTTGCCATCAACGATTGCAGGATATGGATCGCCATCAAGGCTTAACCATGGCGCGACTTTAGCGACACGTTCACGAGGTTCGCGATTAAAGAGAATCTTCGACTCTGAGTTAATCAAATTAGAGAGAATGATGCGCTGTTCACCGTAACGAATTGCAAAGAGCAACTTATTAAGAAGGCTTCCGACTGGTACTCCACCCTTACCTGTGTAGGTGTAGTTCTTCTGTCCATTAGCTGATGAATCATCTGGATAATCAAACTCAACCGGTGAATCTGACTTTCCACCAATAATTGAGTAGTTAGGAACATTCTCACCAAAATAGATACGTGGCTGGAATTCGCCAAGATTTTGCGTTGGAGGCAGATCTCCCACAAGGAAGTTTGGCTTTCCGTCTGCATCAACGGTATTGCCATATGCTGCAACAAATCCAAATCCGTGTGTATAGACAAGGTGATCGTTGATCCAGTTACGACTTGGGTTTCCTTCAATATTAAGTTCACGCACTGCAACAACAGCATCTCGTGAAACGCCATTTACTGTATAGCGATCAATATCGAGTGATTCTGGGAAGGCGTAGTAAGGCTTGATTTGCTGCAATTGACGGAAAGTCGCTGAGAGAACATTTGGATCCATCAAACGAATATTTCCAATTGTGACGGCATCCTTTGCCAGCTGGCCTGCAGTAGTTGAAATCGTTGCGTTGTAATCCTTGAAATCAACTCCATTAAGGTCATAAGCGGCACGGGTCGCATCAATATTGCGCTGGATGTAAGGCGCTTCCTTTGAGGATTCTGATGGCTTTACCTGGAATTGCTGAATAGCTCCAGGGTAAATACCTGCAATGAGAACTGAGGAGATCGCAAGAAGTGCGGTACCGGCTGCTGGCAATAACCATGAGCGGCGAATGATATTTGCAAAGAAGAGCAGGGCGCAGACAACTGCGATGGCAGAGAGGATTGCCTTTGCTGGAAGAAGTGCGTTGACATCAGAGTAGGTAAGACCTGTAATCAAGCGGCCTTCTTTAAGCGCTAACGCATAACGATCGAACCAATATGCCACTGCCTTAAGAAGAACTACTAAGCCGAGCAAGACTGAAATCTGCACACGTGCTGCAACGGTGGTGCGTTCGGTCTCAACCTGGGTGCGGATTCCGCCGTACATGTAGTGCACAAATGCAGTTGCTAGTACTGCCAAAATCAGGGTTGAAATTGCCCAGCCAATAAGCGCTTGATACAAAGGCAACTTAAAGGCGAAGAAGGAGACATCAAGACCGAATTGAGGATCCTTCACACCAAAAGAGGTTGCATTTCTAAAGAGTAACCATTGCTGCCAAAAAACCATTCCGGATGAACCCGCGAAGTAGATAAGAGCTGCAGTAATACCAAGGAATACCCAGCGACGAATTGGCTCAATCTGGGCGCGCAAACGCTCGACTCCGTTTACCTCAATGCTGGTTGGAACATAAAGTGGGCGGCGCTTGTAGGCGATATAAATATTGCTAGAAATAATTGCTGAAGTGAGAAGTCCTACGATTAGAAATAGTTGAGCTTTGGTGAGCAGTACAGTCGACCAGACATCTGTGAAGCCAACTGATTTAAACCAGAGCCAGTCGATGTAGAAACCACTGAAGTAAGCCAGGGCCACGCCAACACCAAAGATGATTGCAGCTGTAATGATGAGCGGTGATCTATTTCTATTCATGCACTTAGGTTAGTGCAACCGATTACCCCTCGAACACTCGACTCTGCTGGCTTTTGGAGGTACTCCAGCGCCTCTTCTAAGGTGGAGACGGCGACTACAGAGATGCCGCTCACATCAGTAGGTAGATCTTCGCAATTCTCGCGGGCTGCAAAGAGCACTGTGGCACCTACCCGCTTTGCCGCGATGATTTTTTCAGTGATGCCACCTATGGGGCCAATTTTTCCATCCGCAGTAATAGTTCCTGATGCTGCAATCTTTCTTCCCTGCAATAAATCTGCCGGTGTCAGTAACTCTGTAAGACCGAGAGCAAAGATCAGTCCTCCACTTGGTCCACCGGTATTTTTCAAAGAGATATTGAGAGCGCCGTCAACTAACTCTGATGTATCAACTTCCGGAAACTTCTTTTGCAGAAGAGATTTCGTTGCAGCAACTGCAGTGTTCTGGGAAACCTTCATCTCTGCGGTAGATTTCTTTACTTCCGCTTTGGTATTTGTGCCCTTCTGATAAACAGCAGAGCGAGGAATTACTGCGCAATCAGAGCGCACCCAACATTGCACAATCTCAGCGCCAAGTACTTTGGCATCAGGATTGGAAACCCAGATAGATAGTAAGTACATCTGCCCATCTGGCTTGTAAGTATCTATCTTCCCTGCAAAGCCCTTATTTAGTTGCAGAATTTTAGGAAAGAGTGGGGCGCCTTCTCCGGGTTGAATGACAACAAAGTTAACGGGCGTTGCAAGGGGAAGAGCGATAACAAAGAAGAAGAGCGCTCTAACAAGCAATGGAGTGCGGGAGAATCGCATCGCAACTTTTTCCGTTACTAACTACAGTTTTTCAGGTGAGGCAGCGCCATCCTCAGAGGAGAGGTTCTCTTGTGGCGGAGCATCTTGGCGAAAAGAATCTTGGAAGCGCTGGAATTGACCGACAGATCGCGATGTCTCGGTCTCAAACTTGCTCTTGAATTTTGAAACCCAGACCACATATCCCAAACCACCCAAGAGCCCACCGATAGGAACTACCCACCAGATAAGGGCTGCAAATGCGCTGCTTCCAGCAAGGGATGAGATCACGCCGCCATCCTAGCCGCCATCAGGGGCGCAGGCTCATCGGGAAGATTTTTAGCTCTGCCGGCGTTACAACCCACAGATAGAATTTCAAGGCTAGTTGAGCACTTGTCGCAGAGTAAAGGGAGTCGTTGATGTCACCATTTGGATTTACTCCCGACAATAACGATGAAGAAAATCAGAAACCCAATGATTTCGAAGCGATGATGCGCCAGATGCAAGAGCAGATTCAGAAACAATTTCAAGAGCTAGGAATTAATCCGGCTGGATTTATCAATCCCTTTGCAAATTTTGCACCCGGTGCCAAAGGGCAACAAGAAGCTCTTCCGATTGCAACCGTTCGCGATACTGCAAAGAAATTTGTCCAAGCCCAAGGTTCGCAGCCTCTCGGCACTAAAGATGTCACCGTCGTTAACAACGCCCTTGAAATTGCAGAGCTCTGGCTTAATGAGGCGACAGTCTTTCCAGCAACAGCTATCAGCGCAGCGCATACCTCGCTCAGCCGACTTGATTGGGTAGATGAAACTCTCCCCGGCTGGCAGGCGACGATGGAGCCGCTTGCTACCGGTTTAGCCTCGGCTATCTCCAGCCTGCTCGATCAAGCTGTTGCTGGCCAAGGTGAAAACTTAGGCGTTGAAGGCGGAGCAGATGCTCTCGCGGGCTCCATGGGCGCAATTGCTGGGCTGCTCCGTAGCTTTATCGGTTCACTTATTGCAACCCAGTTAGGTCAAGCAATTGGCGCAATCAGCGCCAACGCAACTGGTGCACATGATGTCGCCTTGCCGCTCCTCGATCCGGCTCGACCAATCTTGATTCCTGAAAACATTGAAAAGTGGAGCGCAGACCTTGAGATTCCAAAGACTGAGGTCTACCTCTTCCATGCCCTACGAGAAGCAGCAATAGCGCGCTTATTTGCCCATAACCCATGGATCGTTTCTTATATGAGAAGTGCAATTGTTGATTATGGCCGCGGTATTCGCATCGATATGGAAGCGATTCAACGCCAGGCAGAAGAGGCGATGCAGAACTTTGATCCTTCGCAGATCAACCCAGAATCTGGAGAAAATTCATTTAACATCGCACTTAACAATGGAATTTTTACTCCTGAAGAAACTCCAGAACAGAGAGCTGCGCTTTCAAAGTTAGAGACAGCCCTGGCTCTCGTAGATGGTTGGGCTGATGATGTCACAACTCTGGCTGCTGGTGACAGACTTCCTGCAATCACACAGTTGCGCGAAATGTATCGACGTCAACGTGCAACGAACGCACCTGCACAACAACTCTTCAAATCACTTTTAGGTCTCGAAGTTTCACCAAAATTGACGAGAGAGGCGAGCGCTTTCTGGCAGAAGGTTCGCGAATCAAAGGATGTGGCATCTCGTGATGCTTTATGGAGCGGAATTCTTCCAAGTGCAGATGAACTTCTCGATCCAGTTGCATTTTTATCTTCGACCCAAGTCCCAGATGACTTGAGCGGCCTGCTCTAACGCCGCATTTATCTGGATATAGAAAAGCGAAGTCCCCGGGCGCACATTTCGATATCAGCCTTCCCCTTGCTGATATCAAACGGTTATCCGAGGACTTCGTAAGCGCAAAGTACGACGATTTCTAGTGAGAATCAAATAAGAATCGGTCAGACACAGAAATTTTTTTCTGTCAAGAAATGTGAATCTGCGCAGTTTTTTTCTGTAATTCGATTACATTTCCTCAATGACAAGTCGAGAGTTCGAAGATGTCACACTTCCTGGGATTGAAGAGGGTGAGATTCTCGTCATCCGCTCTACTCGTCGAAAGAAGAGCATCTCGGCATACCGACAAGGCGGACGGATAGTCATCTCTATTCCTGCACGAATGACTAAGGCCGATGAACGCTCGATCGTTCCCGAGATGATCGCCAAAATCCGTAGCCAAGAGGCGGCCAAGACCCCGGCAGAAGCAGATTTGGTGGCGAGAATCGACTCTCTGCTCACCGAGCTCGCGCCTGAAATCACCGAACGCCCCGTTTCAGTAACCTGGCGGGCGATGCGCGAGCGCTGGGGCTCCTGTACCAGCGCAGATCTGACCATCCGGATCTCTGATCGCCTCAAATTAGCCCCGGAATACGCCCTTGATTACGTCCTCTTCCATGAGGCGATCCACCTGCGCCACTTTGACCACGGTGAGGCATTTACCGAAACCTTGGCTCGATTTGAAGAGTCAGAGCTGGCCAGCGCCTATCTCGATGGCTATGAGGCAGCCGAAAGAGCCCTTTTAGCCCCGGTAGAACTGGAGAAGTTATAACCACAATCCGTGCGTAGATTCGGGATTTTGAGCGTGCGCAGGGGTATCGTTATAGGCAGAACACATGAGCCCAAGCCCGTGTGTCGAACGGAGGAAAAAATGGCAGAGACATACAAGGGTGACGCTTACTGCGTTAAGTGCAAAGAGAAGCGTGATTTTGAGGGAACTGTAAAGGTCTCCGACTCTGGTCGTCGCATGGCACAGGGCATCTGCCCAGTCTGCGGAACCAAGGTAAATCGCATCCTCGGCAAAGCTCAATAATTCGCAGTATTACAAACGTCACAGACGTAGAAGAGGCCCTCGCGTAAGCGGGGGTTTTTTCTTTTCCCGCACAGAGCGCACATGCAGCTGCGCTCTGTAGCAATTCAGGATCATTAGCCACACCTTTGCGCATCTTGTAGCTGCGCGCCCGCGATCGCGCTGCATCATCTCGCGCTATGAAAAGACTAAAGCGCGGCGTATCCCTCTTTGCCTCAACAACCCCCGATGAATATTTCTGCGGAACTCTCAAGCGAGCAGTTCGCATCTACACCCCAGAAGAGAGGCAGCAAGTACAGCTGCTCAGTGGGCCGAACTTTCTTACGGCGCAGCCTGATTCTCCGCTGCTCAATGAACTCTCGGCTCTGCAGTTGATCGATACCAGCGAGAGCGCCTTAACGCTGACCAAACGTTATGACGCAAGCGCGACCGGGCGCGATGCCGCCTTCCAACAATTACGTACACGCGTTGCAGCTGAGCTGACGCAGACGACATGGATAGATGGAGTCACCGATACCGGCATCACAGTATTGAGCGCTCGCCAAAACTATCTAATTGAAATCTCTGGAGTTAACCGAGTAGCAACTCTTCTCTACTCACTTCTCTTAGCAAGTGGTGTTACCCAAGTTCGTTATTGTGCAAAGTCGGTAGCGCATGCACGTATCTCTGATTTAGATATTTCACTCGCTGGAATTGCACCAAAAGATATCGGTGCGCCACTCATCAAAGAGCGCGAAGCGCACCGCCAAGATTTAGCGCTCTTTCCTATAGATAGAGAGTTTTCCTATCTTGATGAGCTTTCAACGCCTGATCTAGTTATTTATTGTGGTGATATGGATCCAGAGAAGTATGTGCAGTGGATGGCAAGTGGCCAACCATTTCTTCATATTCCAACACCGATTGCCGATGTTGCAGAGATTGGGCCGCTGGTGATTCCGGGAAAAACTCCCTGCATCCGTTGCGCACATATGTCTCGTCACGACCACCATGGCGCTGCACCGGCGCCGACTCTGCCCACAACACTTACAACTACTTCCGATGGTTATCCCGTTATTGCCGCTCACTATGTTGCAGCAATTGCAGCTTCTATTGCGCTCTCTTTCTGCGATTGCTTAACGCGCGAAGAAGTGTGCACTGTGACAGGGAAGGTAACCATCTGTGATTACCAATCCCTATCAACGCCGCACGAGGTTGTGATTGCTCGCCATCCTCATTGCGGCTGCAGCTTTAACGTCCGTTAACGCTCTCGACCATACGAGCGGCTGCGATCACCTGACGTGGTGGACGACCAGCGCGACGCTTACGTTCGATGATGACGCCATCTTCAATCAATTGACCGCCCCAGACGCCACATGGCTCTTGGCGTGAAAGCGCGCCATCGAGGCACTTGTTACGTACCGGACAACTTCCGCAGAGAGCCTTTGCCTCTGCAATCCCCTGATCTGTCTCCGAGAAGAAGAGCTCAGGATCTGCCTGATGGCAGGGCAGGGTGAAGGCCTTGGCGTTGTCATATGTGAAGGTCACATCATCTAAGCCAATCTTCTCGCCGGTCTGTGCCCAGCCTGGTACCTGTAGTTCGCTGAAGAGAACTGTCATAGTCCTCACCTCTTCTCTCTCTCGTTTACTTTCTTCTCTATCTCGTGGTTTTCGTGGAGGTAATAAAAAAGGACCTCCAAATCCTTTGTGGATTTGAGGCCCTTGTGGGTTCTGTTCGAATTACTCGATTAGAGCTCCTGTGGCCTCATCCACTGCATAAAAGTTGGCGTAAAACGCTGACTTTGGTGCTGTGTGCCAAGCTGCACGCTTATGGGTGCGCTTAGTCGTTGAGATTGTGTGAGCAGCAGAAGGAACAGCAGCGCGTGCGCCTGCTGTAAGTGTTGATGTGAAAAGTGAATTCATCTCAACTCCTTCTTTCTTATCGTTCTTTGGTGGTGAAGTGCCAAGGGTACGCGAGGTCAATCGATTCTGGCAACCCCATTAAATGGCGCTAGGAACTGGCGAGTAACCCTGATTCACGCAGGAATGGGCTGGGGCTTCGCTTATACGAGATATGTAGATCTGCTTTCGCACGTGTAATTCCCACATAGAAAAGGCGGCGCTCTTCATCAAGTGGTGCATCGGCAACCGGAAGCTGGCCATCGGATGCGCCAATAAGAAAGACCCGCTCCCATTCCAAGCCTTTGGCCGCATGCAACGTTGCCAAAGTGATGACCGGCATTGTTGGTGGATTATTTTGCTGCACGCGATCTTCAACTTCTCGTAGATAACCACGCAAGGTCTTTGGATTAAATGAAGTATCACTATCGAGTTCGCGCGCTAAATGCAGCAACGCGGCGATGCCATCGATAGTTTCACCCGTTAAATATGGCTGCGCCAATGAACGTAGCTCATCAATCCAGCCCTGACCTTCGGCCGGAATAACAGATGCTTTACGCACCTCTTTCAAGAAGTCACGCACCTCTTTACGATCGAAGAATCGTTCGGTACTACGCACTTGGTATGGAAGGTTGAGTTTAAGCATCTGTTTTTCAGCGACCTTAAGTTGCGCATTAGTACGCGCCAATATGGCTATCTCTTGCGGCGCAGTCCCTGCAGTTAATAACGCCGTGATATCGGCGAGAACTCCAGCAATCTCTGCCTCCTCATCAGCATAGGCTGAGACTGTTGGTTTAGAGCCATGATCGTTTTGGGCCACAAGCTCTTGCCCCATCTGGCCAACGCGCAATAACGCATTGGCAGCAAAGGTAATTTCAGGGGTAGAGCGATAACCAGTGCTCAGGCGAATTACCTCAGCTTCTGGAAAACGTTGGGTAAAGGTATTTAAGAAAACTGGCGTTGCGCCTGCAAATGAGTAAATCGTCTGCGCCGGATCTCCGACTACACAGATATCTTTACGAGTTCCGAGCCATGCATTAATCAGCCGCTGCTGAATTGGCGAAATATCCTGATATTCATCAATGGTGAAGTAGCGGTACTGATCTTGTACTCGCTCGCGCACATCTCGCTCTTCTTCCAACATAGCAGCGCAGAGTAGGAGAACATCCTCAAAATCAATTGCTAGCTCTTGCTTCTTAATGGATTCATAGGCGGTGTAAATCTGCACGAGTTGTTCTGGCAACACACGAGGTTTCTGGCTTCGCTTACTAATCTCATCGATAAAATCAGGAGGCGCAACTTGTGAAACCTTTGCCCATTCAATTTCAGATGCAATATCGCGCATCAATTCGCGATTGGTAGCGCGCAGTGAGTCACTTAAACCCGCGCGATTAATCGCTTCAGTCAGAAAACCAGTCTTAGTCGTGACCAAATCCGGCGTGCGACCACCAAAGACGCTCGGCCAGAAGTAGAGCAACTGCTTCAGAGCTGCTGAGTGAATTGTGCGCGCGGCAACTGTTGGAACGCTCAAGGAACGCAGACGAGTACGCATTTCACCTGCTGCCTTTGCGGTAAAGGTCAGCGCCAAGACCTTTGCGGGGTCCATCGTTCCGATTGCAACTGCATAAGCGATGCGATGTGTAATTGCACGAGTCTTACCGGTACCAGCCCCTGCAATAACGCAAACGGGTCCGCGGGTAGCTAAGGCAACTGCTCGTTGATCAGGATCGAGAGCTGCCAGAATCTCATCTTCTAGCGCCATATTTTTAACGCCACGTTTCGCTACCGGGTGCGCTCTGCCCAAGCCATCGTTCAATCATCTTGCGGGCAACTGACATTGTCGGTGGGAGTAAGAGCGAGCCATCGCCTGCTGCAGCCAAAAGTTCTGCGCGCGTAAACCACTTCACATCGGTGATCTCTTCACCATCACCGCGCGCAACTTCTGGGTTATCGGTATGCGCTTCAAAGGCGATCATGATGCTTGCTGGAAATGGCCATGGTTGTGAACCCAAGTAAGTAATCTCTGAAACGCTTACACCAGATTCTTCTAGGACTTCGCGAGATACACATTGTTCAAAGGTTTCACCGGGTTCAAGAAATCCGGCAAATGTTGAGTATCGACCCTCAGGCCATACTGGTTGATGGCCCAGCAAGATGCGATCGTTGCGATCCTTAATAAGAACAATGACAGCTGAATCTGTGCGCGGATGATGTTGCGATCCATCTACTTCACATAACCGCGCAGCTCCACCAAGGTCTACGCGAGTTGGACCGCCACAACGCGGACACATTGGGTGAGCCCGATGCCAATTGCTTAAGGCGATGGCATGGAGCGAAAGTTCCATCTCTTGACCGCTTAAGGAGCCACCTAATTCGCGTAAGGTCGCAAGGCCACGTTCTGCAGAAATCGCCTGTAACTCTTCATCGCTATGTGAAGACTTCCACGATGTATCCCAAGCAAAAAAGGGAGCGCGCGATACGGGATCTTGTCCTAGAAAGTAGCGCGACCCTTCAGCGAATTCACCACTTGCCTGCATCGTTGCAATATCTGTTGCACTTTGAAAAGCGAGTGCTCCTGAGCGAGATGCGATACGACCATCAACGCAATGCACTATCTGCGCCTTACTCCAGAGAAGTTCGAGCGTTTCGTTATTGGTTCTGAGTTCGCCAGCGCGATCGATATGGGATGGCCCTTGATTTATCGCGCTCATGCTCGAAGGTTACTAGTCTGTGGGGGTGCGCATCACCTCGTGGAATCTCCTGCATGGAATGGCTATTCCACCAGGACAGAGTGAGGCCACCTTGACCACTGCAGTGCAATCACTGGCCTCCGATGTCTACGGCTTTCAAGAAGTCGATCACTTCTTACCCCGCTCTGGTGCGCGACCACAGATGCGCGATATCGCAGAAGCGTTAGGTACACGCCATTGGGCGATGGGGCCAAGTGTGATTGGTACCCCCGGAGAAAGTTGGCGAAAGAAACATAGCCACGAACCAGAAATTATTACGAGCGATTCAACACACGCTGAGTTAATGCACGAGAGTTATGGAATTGGAATTGTTTCAAAGATTCCAGTTCGTAGTTGGCATCGTTTAGATCTTGGTAATTCTCCACTCGGACTTCCACTCGTTGTGCCAGGAGATGAAACTGGAAAAGGTAAGCCGCGCTTTATCTATGTAAAGGATGAACCACGTTTAGCGCTAGCTGCAGTTCTTGAAAATGGTTGGACAGTTGTCAATACACATCTTTCCTTTGTGCCGTTCTTTAATTTGGTGCAATTAAAGCGCGTTAAGAAGTGGGCTCTATCTTTGGCCCACGAGACAAATACTCGTCCAGTGATTCTTGGTGATCTCAACTTGCCTAAGAATCTGCCAGTTGCCTTCTCTTCTTGGAAATCACTAGTGAGTGCCAACACTTATCCAAGTTGGGGCGCCAAGATTCAATTTGATTACCTTCTCGTCCCAGAACTGCCTACAGGTGGTTTTCAAGGGCTACCTATCTCACGAACTGGGATAAGTGACCACCTGCCACTATCGGTAGAAATCTTCGACTAGCAATTTCTGTAGCACTGATTAACCTAGGGGTATGACAACTGAAGCAAAGTGCCCATACTCTGTAAACACCGGTAGCAAACTCAATCGTGAAGGTACCTATAACACCGATTGGTGGCCTAACCACCTAGATCTATCGGTACTTCGTCAGAATTCACCAGTCTCCGATCCAATGGGCGAAGACTTTGATTACGCGAAAGAGTTTAAGAAGCTAAATCTCAAAGCGATTCAAAAAGATATTGAAGAGTTAATGACAACATCACAAGAGTGGTGGCCAGCAGATTACGGACATTACGGTCCCTTCTTTATCCGCATGGCATGGCATAGCGCCGGTACCTATCGCACAGCTGATGGTCGCGGTGGCGCAGGCGTTGGCTTACAACGTTTTGCACCACTAAACAGCTGGCCAGATAACGTCAATCTCGATAAGGCGCGTCGACTCTTATGGCCAATAAAGCAGAAGTATGGAAAGAAAATTTCTTGGGCAGATCTCATGATCCTTGCCGGAAATTGCGCGCTCGATTCGATGGGCTTAAAGACCTTTGGTTTTGGTGGCGGTCGCGTCGATGTCTGGGAACCAGATAACACCTACTGGGGTAAGGAAGCAGAATGGCTTACCAACGAACGCTATAGCGGTGATCGTGAACTCGAGAATCCACTTGCTGCAGTTCAAATGGGTCTGATTTATGTTAACCCTGAAGGTCCAGATGGAAAGCCTGATGTCTTAGCTTCTGCTCGCGATATCCGCGAAACATTTGCGCGCATGGCGATGAATGATGAAGAGACTGTGGCACTGATTGCAGGCGGACATACATTCGGTAAAGCACACGGTGCTGCAGATCCAGGTAAGTATGTGGGCGCAGAACCAGAAGGTGCACCTCTTGAAGAGATGGGCCTTGGCTGGAAGAACAGTTATGGCAAAGGAAATGGCGCAGAAACTATTTCTAGCGGCCTAGAAGGTGCTTGGACTCCAACGCCAATTAAGTGGGATAACACCTACTTTAAGACGCTCTTTAAGTACGAGTGGAAGCAGACAAAGTCTCCAGCAGGTGCGACGCAGTGGATTCCGACCGATGAATCAGCAGCGAAAGCTGTTCCTGATGCACACATTGCAGGCAAGACACATGCGCCAGTTATGTTCACAACTGACTTGGCGATGCGTATGGATCCTGCCTATGAAAAGGTTTCACGTCGCTTTGCCGAAGATCTCGATGCCTTTGCAGATGCATTTGCGCGAGCGTGGTTCAAACTCACCCACCGCGATATGGGTCCAATCGCTCGCTACCTTGGACCTCTTGTTCCAAAAGAACAGTTGATTTGGCAAGATCCACTTCCAGCAAAGCCAAAGAAGGTAATTGGTAAGGCTGAAATTGAACTTCTTAAGAAGCGTATTGCTGCCAGCGGACTAACTGTGCAGCAGATGGTTGTCACTGCATGGGCATCTGCTTCATCATTCCGCGGAACAGATAAGCGCGGTGGTGCAAACGGTGCGCGTATTCGCCTTGAGCCACAACGTAGTTGGGAAGCCAATAACCCTAAGGAGCTCAAGAAGGTCCTAGCGGTTCTTGAAAAGATTCAGACTAACTTCAATAAGAAGTCAGCAAAGAAGGTCTCACTCGCAGATCTGATTGTGCTTGCAGGATGTGTGGGCGTTGAAATCGCTGCCAAGAATGCGGGAGCAAAGGTCAAGGTGCCATTTAAGCCAGGTCGCACAGATGCAACGCAAGAACAGACAGATGTTGCATCCTTTGGAGTACTTGAAACAAGCGCTGATGGATTCCGTAATTACATCAGCAAGGCTGATAACCGCCCAGCAGAGCTTCCATTAATTGATAAGGCAGCTCTCCTTGATCTCACTCCACCAGAGTTAGTTGTTCTCCTCGGTGGCCTTCGCGTTATCGGCGCCAATTACGATGGTTCAAATACTGGTGTATTGACCAAGAAGAAAGGCGCTCTCACCAACGACTTCTTCGTCAATATCCTTGATATTAGCTACGAATGGGCGCCTAGCGCAGATGGGCTCTATAACGCTCATGATCGCAAGACTGGCAAGGTCAAGTGGAGCGCTTCCCGCGCTGACTTGGTAATCGGTTCAAATTCAGAGCTACGCGCACTTGCCGAGGTTTATGCAAGTGATGACGCTGATAAGAAGTTTGTTCAAGACTTTGTTGCTGCATGGAACAAGGTTATGACTTTGGATATCTTCTAACGATCTCAAGTAGCTAAAGCTTAAGTAGGCCGACGAGTTGCTCCTCTGTTAAGAGGTCAGCTCGTCGGTCTGTTTTATCTATCGGAACATAATGAAATGCGGCAAGGACTTTCTCAACAGGTACTGCCTGCAACTTAGCCCACGCTAGGCGATAGACGGCGAGCTGAACTGCTGCAGATTCACCTAACTCTTTTGAACCAGTCTTCCAATCGATTACTTCGAAACCGTTATCTGTCTTATAGACCGCATCGATGCGACCACGCACCAGTATTCCGGCAATGACCGTTTCAAAGGGAACTTCAACTGCATACGGTTGCAACTTCGCCCAGTCAGATGCCAACCACTTCGCCTTGAGATCTTCTAACTTCTGATCATCGGCTAGTGGTGTCAAGGTATCGAAATCTTCATCATCAAAGAGAGTTTTAGCGTTGAAGTGTCCCTCAATCCAGAGGTGAAAAGCAGTTCCGCGATGTGAAAATTCATCCATCGCACGTGGCATTGGTCTGCGAATACTCTCAGCAAGCGTTGCTGCATCTTCATGTAGCGCAATCAAAGTGGATGTAGAAAGGCGTGGAGGAAGAGCAACTTCATAAGCACCGCGACGAAACTCTTGATATTCAGCGACGATGGCGCGGGCATCTTGAACCCAACCGTTTTCATCGGCTCCAGCTTCTGAAAGGTTAACGACTGGCGCAGAGCGCACGAGTTCAACGCTGCGATCAAAGGCTGCGCGCTTATCCCCCAGAGAATCCTGTGGCCAGATAGCTGTAATCTCAATATTTTCCGCTGGGTTGCGGTCGCCATCAGTAGGTGCAATAGCACTTGCCATCACAGTGCCGACCTTGGTGGCAACTTCTTCTACCTTCGCATAAATCACCGATGGTGCAACTGGTTTAACGCCATCGCGCCAATAAGAAGTAGAACAGAATAAGTAGGTACGTGCTCGCGTCATGGCAACGTATCCCAAGCGAATCTCTTCACGTTCCTTGTAAGAAACACACTCTGCCGCAAAGTTTTCGATAGCAGCCTTAGCCTGCGCATTGGTAGTTGCCGCATTCCAAGAGAAGTGCGGCAGTAGGTCACCATCTCCGCGAAGTGCAAATGGAATATGTCTTTCGTTGGTAATCCAATTATCAGGATCTGATTTATTGGCGCCCGGGAAAGTTCCTTGAGCTAGCCCTGGTACTGCAACCACATCCCATTCGGCGCCCTTAGACATATGGATAGTCAGAATCTGCACAACAGATGCATCGACTTCTGGCGTTCCGGCTTTAAGGCCACCCTCTTCTTCGCTTGCAACATCGAGCCATTGCAAGAAGGATGAGAGCGAGCCGCCGCTACGAACAAACTTTGCTGCTTCATCCATAAAGCGATCAAGGTGACGTCGTCCATGCGTGCCACCATCGCGCAGCATTACTTCAGCTTCCAGACCCAAGTAACGTTCGATTTCTACAATCAAATCTGTAATGGGTGCAGATGCGCGGGAACGTAGTCTTCGTAAATCGGAGGCAAAGGCAGAAAGTCGCTGATATCCAACTTCAGAGAAGTTTCTGCGGTCACACTTTTCTATCTCATCAAGAGCGTCAATCAAGCTACCAATAAATTGATCATCTGCCTCAGCAGATTCTGGATTTCCAGCAACAATGTTCTTTACGATGCTACGGCTATCGGTACTTAACTTCTCTGATCTCTTGCGCGCAAAGTGACCTAGAGCTGCAATATCGCGCGGCCCCAAATTAAGGCGGGCTCCAGCGATATGGCGCATCAACGATGCTCCGGCATCAGGATCATTGAGTACCTTGAGCATCGCTACTAAATCAGCTATTTCGGGCACATGGACAAGCCCACCTAGGCCTAAGACTTCGGCAGGGATACCAGCTGCGGCAAGTGCGCTTTGAATATAAGGAATTTGCGCACGCTTTCGCACCAAGACTGCAAAGGTCTTTGGAACTTTGCTCTTTGCAACATATCGCTCTGGGTTATTCCAAAGAGGTGCGAAGTACTCAGCGATTGCAACGCTTTCAGCTTCTAAGTTTTCAAAGGCGCCGCAGGTGAGATCTCCGGGTCCCGCGCCTTTGCGCGCTTTCAAACGTTCAACCTTCACACTTTCGAGTTGGCGCACGCCATCAGAGATTTCATTGGCAAGTTCGAGGATTGCTTTATCGTTGCGGTAGGTTGTTAAGAGTTCGTACACATCCTTGCCCTTGAATCCAGCAGCCTTAGGAAAGTTCTTATTGAATGCGCCGATTGTTCCGGCGGATGCACCGCGCCAGGTGTAGATGGATTGGCATGGATCTCCCACTGCCGTCACTGGATGTCCGCCACCAAAGAGCGCTGCCAACATACGCACCTGTGATTGCGATGTATCTTGATATTCATCCAGCAAGACAACGGGATATTTGCCGCGTTCGAGCGCACCTACATCTGGAAAGTTGACGGCGATATCAGCAGCTAGCGCAATTTGGTCATCATAAGAAAGTTCGCCAGATTGGCGACGAGATTCAATAAAGGCTGTCACCATCGGCAGCATCGCAATGCGTTGATTGAGAACTTTAGCTACTCGTCTAGTCTCTTCATTGGTAGCACCCGTCATCTGCGAGAGTTGCTGCAAGACCTCTTCATCAGCGGCGCGGATTGCATCGAGTGGCACACGATGTTCAATCACCATCGATGTCAGAGCCAGTAAATCCTTCACAACGGTGCTGACGGCATCATCTGTTGCAAATGTTCCGTTATCCCATTCGCGTACCAACTTATTGGCAGACATCCAGAGCGCTGCTTCGCCGAGCGGCTGCACATCAGCATCAATTCCATAGCGGATGGCATGTTCGCTCAAGAGGCGACCGGCATAGGAGTGATAGGTAGTAACAGCCGTTTCTAAGCTCGAGAAAGTGCGCTCGATTCCGGCTTTATCTTGCGCCTGCTGGAATTGGCGAAGGCGTTTGCGAATACGAGTATTGAGTTCACCGGCTGCTTTTCGAGTAAAGGTAAGACCAAGTATTTGATCAGGGCGAGCAAATTGATTGGCCACGAGATAGATGACGCGGGCAGCCATCGTTTCAGTCTTACCTGATCCAGCGCCTGCAATGACAACTGCTGGTTCGAGTGGATTGGTGTCAATCGAAATGATGGGGCGTTGCTCATCGCTAGGAAGATAGAAGTCAGGATCAATAGTCATGATCATTTCAGCGATGCGATCTGGGCTATAGATCTCTTTCATTGATGCACCGCCCTTCCTTCAAGATGAAGTGGGCAGAGCGGTTTGACGTTACATCTTGTGCACATATCGTTCTTGCGAGCAATGAATGATGCGCCGCCCATACCTTCGGCAATAGTTGCGATTGTTTCTTGAATCTCGGCAGCATCGATTGGCGCACGTTCGCGCGTTGTTACCTTCTGAGTGTTATTTGCCAAGAAGACGAGTTCCGAGCCAGAGACTTCAGTGCCCGATAACGTCCCAGCAAAGCCATCGAGAATGACGCCAAGTTGGTAACACGCGAGCTGAAGATTTTCAGCAGCATCGTTTTTGGAAATGACGGTCTTGCCTGTCTTAAAGTCGATGATGTAGTACTTGCCATCGCTATCTACTTCAATACGATCAACGTTTCCTTTGATAGTTGCTCTACCAACAGTGACGGTAAAGCTCATTTCTACGCCGGCAACATCGCGCTTTGATTCTCGGTGATACTGCGCAAATCGTTCCAACATACGCCGGGCGCGATGTAGCGAAGCGGCACTTATCCAACCTTGGCTATCGTCAATCAGCGGCCATGCTTCAACGAGTTTTTCTTGCAGCTGCGCATCTGTAATTCCAGGTTCTTCTACTTTAATGCGGGCAAATTCGTGAATGACAGAGCCAAGTAGCTGCGCTGTGGAATCACCATTTCTTCCACCACTCTTTTCCAGGAACCACTTCAGACCACAATCGGTAAAGCTTTCAGCAGAAGATGGGGAAACCGGTACTTGCGAGCCCGGATCAATAACAGGTGCATCGGTAGAAAGAGGCGTAGCTCCTAACCAATTTTCAGGTTCGGCGAGATGAATTCCTTCACCGCCGAGCGTCTTAAGCAGCGCCGCAGCCTGTGGATCTTGGTGCAAGAAGACTTCTCGGCGCAGCGTTGCAACTAACGCTGCTGCAGTAAGAGGCCGTGGAACTTCACACAATAAACCTTCTTGGTTATGCAACTGTGCGAACTCTTCAAAGAAGATTGAAGGTGATTCATCTTCACGAGTAAGGGCTGTAACAACGAGTGATTGGCTAGCGCGGGTTGTTGCAACATGAAAGAGTCGCGCTTCATCTTGAGCAAGTGATTGCGCAGCGATTGCATTGAGCGCCTCTTGCGCTAGTTCATCGCCATGTCTGACTCGTTCGACTAGCCGTTCAGCTCCTAAGAGTGAGCTACGTTGTTTGAGATTTGGCCAAGCACCTTCTTGTACACCGGCAACTGCAACAAAGCGCCACTGTCGTCCTTTGGCTGAGTGCACGGTAAGGATTTCAACGACATCGGGGCGTACTCCGCGCGCAGTAATTAGGTCGGCGACAATTGTTTCGTTGGCAATTTCAGCAAGGAAGATATTGGGGTGAGATCCTGGAAAACGTTCGATATGGCGAGCGGCAGAGTCAAAGAGTTGAATCATCGCATCGAGATCACGATCTGCTTGCGCACCACGGGAGCCACCGCGAAGAGCTGCAGCTTTCCAGGCATCAGATACCTTGGCGCCATCGCTCGTTGTTGCGTTATTCCAGATTGCCCAGAGCAGATCATGAATAGTGGCGTTCTTCTTAGCAATTGATTTCTTGGCGGCAGTGAGCAAGGTATGAATACGCAATAACTCCGCTGAATCTTCGATCGCGATATCACCAGTCAAAATGGCATCGAGAATTAACTGAGTACCACTTCGCTTATCTAACGCTTCATCACGAGCCGCTAAGAGCGCAGCACGTGTACGGCGAAGTGAGACCGAAGTTGCTCCACCGAATTCGCTGGTGAGTAACTTTTCAGCAGTCTCTAAATTAAGTGGCTGTGTGCCAGTTGCGACGCGAGCAAGGAGAAGAAATGGCGCAATGGCAGCGTTATTAGCTAGCGCCTCAACGTCACCGGCAGCTGGAATTCCTACTTGGGCAAAGGCGCGACGGATACTGGATGCAACTTGGCCATGAGATCGCACAATGACTGCCATTTGCGAATATGGAACGCCCTGCATCAGATGTGCGCGCTTAAATTGGTATGCGATGTATTGCGCCTCTTCTGATTCGCTGGCAAAGAGGGCTGCACTTGTTGTTGGTGCCCCACGGAAGTTTTCAGTCAGAGTAATTTCGCGTGCACCAATTTCGCGATAAAGATCAAGGGCTGCAGGCACACCTTCAGGGTCTGCGCCGCGAAAGCGCCCAACAGCGCTAGCCGGGTCTGCAACAATGACGAGATCATTTGGTGCAATCAGATCAAGCAAGTTGCGCTGCGCCGGATCGCTCTCTTGAAATTCATCAATGATGATTGTGCTAAAGCGCTTACGAACTTCAGCCAATAACTCTGGATTGCGGTCTAAATGATTTATTGCGCTATTAATGATTTCAGATGGATCAATGCGCATCTTGGAATCACCTGCTGATATTTCTTGCAAAACCATGGCGCCTAAGTAACGTTGCCAGAAATCTGCAGCTTCAGGCCAATACTTTTCACCTAACTGCTTGCCACGTTCTGCCAACTTCTTCGGTGTGAGCGCACGTTCATTGGCACGCATAATCAGATCGCGGAGTTCGCGGATAAAACCTTGTGTTGCGAGTGGCTCTCCGAGTGATTCAGGGGTCAGATGTAAATCAGTGGGCCAGTCGCGATAGCCCTTGGCAATATCACCTTGCAGAAGCTGAGCAATAAATGTCTCTTGTTCGGCGCCTGATAGAAGAACTAGATCACGGATCTCATCAGTAGTGCGCATCTTAAAGATTGAATAGGCAAGTGAGTGAAAGGTACGTGCAAGTGGTTCGTGTGCAGTCTTGCCAGCGCGCGTCACAATGGCGTCTCGTAGTTCAGATGCGCGTTCACGTCCGTAAGTGAGAAGCAAAATTGAATCCGGTGACTGTCCGCCATTGATGCGTGAGACGGCAACTTCAATAAGAGTTGTGGTTTTTCCGGTACCTGTTGCCCCAGTGATAATTAATGGAGTTCCACGATGAGCGGCAGCATCGAGTTGTGCTGCGCTGAGAGTAAGTGAGGCTGCAGCTGGTTCGGCTCTGACGAGGCGTAGCTGCGGTTTACTCACAGTTCGTATTCAACCCTACGGCTCTGACAACGGGCGCGATTAGCGCTAAAAAGCCCATCTTTGGCCCCTTAGGGCTTGTAGGTAAATGAGATCTCGCCGTTGATGACATGGCCATCGTTTGAGACAACTCGGTATGTAAGGCGATATTTGCCTGCCTTTACTGCAGCTTTGCTCATCGGAACTGTGAGCACCTGTTTAGCGATAGAAACCTTTCCGAGTGAAACTCTCATCCGGTTCGGTGCAATCAATTGTACGCGAGAGGGCTCTTTGCCAGGTAACTTTAAAATTTCTTCATTAAATGTCAATGAGAAAGTTTTTGGAAAAGTCTTTACCACTGCGCCGCTCTTTGGCGTTGAAGTGACAAGGGTTGAATGTCCTTGCGCTGCCGGAGTGGTGAGCGCTAGCGCGCCACTGAGCAGAACAAGGCCAAACTTACGCATTAGCTCTGATTATTCTTCTTTGCACGTGATGTGGCTCGCGCGCGTTCTGCGCCATCGAGAGTCACCTTGCGAATACGAACAACAGCTGGAGTTACTTCAACGCATTCATCTTCACGACAGAATTCGAGAGCGCCTTCCATATTGAGCTTCTTAGGTGGAATCAACTTTTCAGAATCATCTGTGCCTGATGCACGCATGTTGGTGAGCTTCTTTTCACGAACACAGTTGACATCCATATCGTCAGAACGTGAGTTCTCACCGATAACCATGCCTTCATACACTTCATCGCCAGGTTCTACGAAGATTGAACCGCGCTCTTGAATTCCAGCGAGTGCATAAGAAGTAACTGCGCCCATACGATCTGAAACAAGGGATCCTGTTCCACGTGTGCGAAGTTCTCCGAACCATGGTTCATATGAATCAAAGACGTGGTGAAGCAGTCCGGTTCCACGAGTTTCAGTAAGGAACTCGGTACGGAAACCAATCAAGCCACGAGAAGGAACCTTGTAATCAAGGCGAATCCAGCCAGTGCCATGGTTAACCATCTGTTCCATACGGCCCTTGCGAAGCGCCATTAATTGAGTAAGTACACCTAAGTAATCTTCAGGAGCATCGATAGATAAGCGCTCCATTGGTTCATGGAGTTTTCCATCAATCATCTTGGTAACAACTTGTGGCTTACCAACTGTTAATTCGAAGCTTTCGCGCTTCATGATTTCAACGAGAACAGCGAGCTGAAGTTCGCCACGTCCCTGAACTTCCCAGGTATCTGGGCGCTCAGTGTTGAGAACGCGAAGTGAAACGTTACCAATCAGCTCTTTATCAAGGCGATCCTTTACTTGGCGCGCAGTAAGCATCTTGCCGCTCTTACCAGCAAGAGGTGAAGTATTAATACCGATTGTCATCGAGATTGACGGTTCATCCACTGTAATAAGTGGAAGCGCATGTGGGTTTTCGAGGTCTGCAAGAGTTTCACCCAAGGTGATTGTCTCGATACCAGCGACCGCAATGATGTCGCCTGGGCCTGCCTCAAGTGCTGGAACGCGCTCGAGCGCTTCAGTCATCAGGAGTTCTGAAACTTTAACGCGCTCTGTTGTTCCATCTGTCTTAATCCACGAAACAGTCTGTCCCTTTTTAATAACACCTTCGTGAACGCGGCAGAGAGCTAAACGTCCAAGGAATGGTGACGAGTCAAGGTTTGTGACGTGTGCTTGAAGCGGTGCACCTTCGTGATACACCGGAGCTGGAATTGCAGAGAAGATGGTGTCGAACAGTACGTCAAGGTTCTCTTCTTCTGGCATTCCACCATCTGCTGGACGAGTAAGAGATGCGCGACCTGCCTTGGCAGATGCATACACAACCGGGAATTCAATCTGCTCTTCATTGGCATCGAGATCGAGGAAGAGGGCATATGCCTCGTCAACAACTTCTGCGATACGTGAGTCAGGACGGTCGACCTTATTGATCAGCAAGATCACTGGAAGGTTCTTCTGAAGCGCTTTACGCAACACGAAACGAGTTTGTGGCAGCGGACCTTCAGATGCATCGACGAGAAGGATTACGCCATCAACCATTTCAAGACCACGTTCAACTTCGCCACCGAAATCTGCGTGGCCAGGTGTATCAATGATGTTGATGATGGTGTCACCGCGCTTGACTGCGGTGTTCTTAGCAAGAATCGTGATTCCCTTTTCGCGTTCTAGATCCATTGAATCCATCATGCGGTCTTGGCCTTCTTCTTGCTTCTTGTGCGCTGCGAATGCACCGGATTGCCACAACATCGCATCAACGAGTGTGGTCTTTCCATGGTCAACGTGAGCGATGATCGCTACGTTGCGAAGGTTGTCGCGAGTCTTCCGTGGAAGATCCTTGAGGTGCGCCTGGTTAAGGCGTGCGCGGGCTGTATTTTGCGTTGTATTAGACATTGAATCTGAACTCCACTACGTCTCCGTCTTGCATGATGTATTCCTTGCCTTCCATACGGACCTTGCCCTTTGCTTTCGCATCGACCATTGAGCCCGCTTCTACCAAGTCGGCAAAAGAAACGATTTCAGCTTTAATGAAACCCTTTTGGAAATCTGTGTGAATGACGCCCGCTGCCATTGGCGCGGTGTCGCCTTTATGAATAGTCCAAGCGCGTGCTTCCTTAGGACCAGCAGTTAAATAAGTTTGTAGACCAAGAGTGTCGAATCCAACGCGTGCCAGCGTTGCAAGTCCTGGCTCTTTCAAACCAATTGCTTGCAGTAATTCGAGCGCATCTTCATCAGGAAGTTCAGCCAGCTCTGCTTCGGTCTTGGCATCAAGGAAGATTGCCTCAGCAGGTGCTACCAGCGCAGATAACTTGGCGCGAAGAGCGTCATCGGCAAGTTCAGCGGCATCAACGTTAAAGACATAAAGGAATGGTTTTGCTGTCAGCAGGTGAAGCTCGTGGAGCAAAGTTCGGTCAATCTTTGATTGCGAGAGCGGCTTACCTGATTGCAACCATTCGTTGGCAGCCTTTACCGCTTCAAGAATTGGAGCCTTCTCTTTGGCAACGCGCGCCTCTTTTTCAAGACGAGGAATTGCCTTCTCGATAGTCTGTAAATCTGCGAGCGCAAGTTCCATATTGATTGTTTCCATGTCACTGGAAGGATCGATACGACCATCAACGTGGACAACATCGCCATCGTTAAAGACGCGGATTACTTGGCAGATGGCATCGGTTTCGCGGATATTGGCAAGAAACTTATTTCCAAGGCCCGCACCCTCAGATGCTCCCTTGACGATGCCGGCGATATCAACGAATGAGAGCGCGGCCGGAAGAATCTTTTCGGAGGCGAAGATCTCAGCGAGCTTAGCTAAACGCTCATCGGGAACGCCTACGACGCCCACATTGGGCTCGATGGTGGCAAAGGGATAGTTGGCGGCCAAGACATTGTTCTTGGTAAGAGCGTTAAAAAGGGTCGACTTTCCGACATTCGGTAGTCCGACGATTCCAATTGAGAGGCTCATAAGTAGGACAGCCTACGCGGGATTGTCAGCGCCTCCTGCCACGATTGCCCCATGCCCAGCGCACTCGTGACCTTAATAACTCTCATTTGTGGCCTATTTATTGGCCTCGCCCTCGGTATCTGGATTTCAAAGATTAAATCCAGTGCAGCAGGTGGCGGTAATGAAAAACTTGCACAAGAACTCAACGATGTGCGCGTACTGCTGAAAGCATCTGAAGATCGCTTAAAGGCTGCAGAAGCAAAGTCCGAAAATGAAACAAAGATTGCAACGCAACTTGAAGAGATGAAATCAACCGTCGAACGTATGCGCGCGCAGGCACAAGATGCATCTGAAAAGCGAGTGGCATCTGAAACTCAACTCATCGGCACTATCGATGAGATGCGTAAAGCATCTACCTCTTTCTTCGATGAAACTAAGAAGATCGCTGGCGCACTTGCTAGCTCGCAGACTCGTGGCAAGTTCGGTGAAGCGCAGTTACAACTTTTGCTTGAACAAGCGGGCTTGCGCGAAGGCCACGAATTTCAGGCGCAGCGTTCCACAACAGATGCTGACTCATCTGGCATTCCTGATGTCACTGTCGCTATGCCTGGCGGCTCCAAACTCTTTATCGACTCCAAATTTCCCTTTGATCGCTTCCTCGAAGCCTTTGCTACCGAAGACCAAGATCTACGCGATGAACTTCTGGCTGCGCACACCAAGGATCTGCTCAAGCATGTTGATGCCCTTGCAAAGCGCGGCTATCACAAATCACAAGGTTCGCCAGATTTTGTCGTTCTCTTCCTCCCCTTTGAAACCCTTCTCGCTGAATCACTTCGCATCGATCCGCTACTTCTCGAAAAGTCATTTAAGGTCGGTGTCACCCTGGCAACTCCAACTTCCATGATGGCGCTGCTGCGCACAGTTGGACATATCTTTACCCGCAATCAACTCGCTGAAAATGCCGATGACATCACCAAAGTTGCCGGCACCTTCCTGAAAAATCTCACCCTCTTACATACAAAGATTGTCGCAGTCGGTAAGGCGATTAATTCAACTTCTAAAGCCTACGAAGATCTTGTGCCAACTGCCGAAAAGACTGTGCTCGCACCTGCTCGCCGTATCCACAAGTTGGGCGTTACTGGCGATAAAGATAAACTTGCAATCGAATATCCAGAAGCGCCCGCTAGCGTGCGAGAGCTACAGAACGCAGAGTTAGATGGCGATGATGGTTATATCGATGTCGAAGTTGTAGAGGAGTAAAGAGATGGCAACAGCGATTAAGAAGCCTGCAATTCCAGGTCCCGGCCTTAAGAAGCAGGGCGTTGTTGTGCTGCAATCTTTCTTCCTCTTCGTACTCGTCGGCCTTGAGATGTGGGTACGCGATGGCGCTGGAATTCTTTCTGGGCTCGCTATCTGTCTAGTTACCTACGGCGGTATCGCCTACGGTCGCACTGGTACACGTTATGTTTCAGCAGTTACTCCACCGCTTGCCTTTGCAGCAACAGCTCTCTTACTGACAATTCTCTCTGATGGCCTTCGTCCATCACGCGTCGGAATTGATTTCATTGCAACTCTTGCCAGCGTTGCGCCATTCTTACTCGGCAGCGCTCTCTATGGCTGGTTTATGTTCTTTAACGAGAAGGCGAAGAACCGCCCATCAAAGCGTTTACAGAGCGCTCCAGAAGTTCGCTAAAACCTTCGCAGTCTCTTCCGGCTGATCTTCATTAGGGCAATGTCCCGCCGCCTTAATAATCGTGCGGGGCGCAGCTAAATCCTTCGCCATCTGATCCTGTAAATCTAAAGGCCAGGCATCATCGTTTTCTCCGTAAACAACATGCACAGGAATATCAAGTGCCGCAATCTCTTTAATCAATGGCTGCGCACCCTGCAGGTGGAGCGCCATGGTGTGCGTTGAACGCGGGTCAGATGCGGTCCAACGCTTCTTGTACAGCTCATAACGCGGCAGCAATCGATCTGTCTCTTCTTTAAAACGATCCCAAGATTCTTGCATCGACATACTCGCCAAAATTTCAATACTTGCTTGCAACTCTGGCTTGCCTGGAATCGCATGTGGGCCGCTGCAGAACAAAGTCAGTGAAGAGAATGTGTCAGGGGATTCAACTACGGCGCGCTGTGAAATTAAGCCACCGAATGAATGTCCAAAAAGGTGTGGCTTAATAAAACCAAAGCTGTTGACTAGCTCGATGACATCTAGCGCTAGAGAGCGCACTTCATATGCGCCTTCGCGCACGCTATGCGCTGATTCATGTTGGCCGCGATTATCAAAGGCCAATACGCGATATCCCATATCTGCAAGCAAGGGACCGATTAGATTGAAATCTTCTTTACTGCCGGTCCAGCCATGTACAAGAACTACATCTGCGATACGTTTAGTTGGTTCGTAGATTTCAACGGCTAACTTTTCGCCCTGAATATCTACGAAAGTGGCCACTATTTGGCAGCCTTTAGATCTGCGCGAAGCTCTTTAGGTAGGGCAAAGAGGAGAGTCTCTTCAGTAGCGCGCACCTCTTGCACATCGTGATAACCAAGTGATTGCAGATGCTTAAGCAAATCATCAACCAAGATTTCAGGAACAGAAGCGCCGCTGGTAACACCAATAGTTTCAGCCTTTTCAAACCATTCATCCTTTACCTCAGCTGCGTAATCAACGAGATAGGCAGCTTTGGCGCCATATTCAAGGGCAACTTCAACTAAGCGCACTGAGTTAGAAGAGTTGGTAGATCCCACAACGATGACGAGATCTGCTTGCGGTGCAATCGCCTTAATCGCTTCTTGGCGATTCTGGGTTGCATAACAGATGTCATCAGAAGGTGGGTTAGCTATCTCAGGAAAGCGCTCCTTCAAAATCGCAACAGATTGCATCGTTTCATCGACAGAAAGAGTTGTCTGAGTAAGCCAGACCAACTTCTTTCCAGGAGTTGGCTGAACAGTGCGCGCTTCATCGAGTCCATCAACGATGCGAACTTTGCCGGGGGCTTCTCCAGCAGTTCCTTCAACTTCTTCGTGGCCATTGTGGCCGATCAATAAAATTTCGGTCTCATCATCTGCAAAGCGCTTTACCTCGTTATGCACCTTGGTAACGAGTGGACAGGTCGCATCGATCGTCTTCAAATTTCGAGCAGCGGCTGCTTCGTGGACTGCAGGAGAAACTCCGTGCGCTGAGAAGACAACGGTTGCACCTTCTGGAACTTCATCGGTCTCGTTAACAAAGATAACGCCACGTTGTTC
Source organism: Candidatus Nanopelagicaceae bacterium (assembly GCA_965267965.1). Taxonomy (GTDB): domain Bacteria; phylum Actinomycetota; class Actinomycetes; order Nanopelagicales; family Nanopelagicaceae; genus Planktophila. The sequence goes on along the minus strand of OZ254131.1, from coordinate 158,327 downwards.
GAGAGTTGAGACCACATGCTTGTTATGGACAATCTCTTTACGGACATAGACAGGAGCTCCATAGAGTTCGAGTGACTTTTCAACGGCCACAACTGCCCGGTCGACGCCTGCGCAATATCCACGCGGCGCAGCTAGGAGAACTCTCTTGCTCATGTGGGTGAGTCTATTAGGCTCGCGCTATGTTCGAAACTTCAAGCGAATCCCCCGCCCCAGTTCGGGTCGTCTCTGAAGCGCTCAAGGAATATATCGATCGTTTAGGCCCTATCTGGATTGAGGGCGAGATTTCAGAATTAAATGAACGCAGCGGCGGTATGGCTTTTATGCGGCTGCGCGATACATCGGCAGATATGAGTATCTCTGTGATGTGTTACAAATCTGTTTTAGTAACTGCGCAACCACTTCCAGCTAATGCTCGCGTTGTTATTCACGCCAAACCATCATGGTTTACCAAAAATGGTTCGCTGACGATGTCTGCCAAAGAGATTCGTCAGGTGGGAGTTGGTGAGTTACTTGCTCGCCTTGAGGCGCTGAAAGAGAAGTTAGCGCTCGAGGGGCTCTTTAACTCAGATCGCAAAGTGAAGTTGCCGCTGCTGCCACGCACCGTTGGGTTGATCTGTGGACGCAATACCGATGCTGAAAAAGATGTTGTTGAAAATGCGCGCCGTCGTTGGCCTGCTGTGCAATTTGAGATTCGAGAAGTTGCCGTGCAAGGCGCTGCCGCTGTTGTCGAAGTTTCGCTAGCGTTACAAGAGTTAGAAGCTAATCCCCTCGTTGATGTCATCATCATTACTCGTGGTGGAGGTTCTTTTGAAGATCTATTGCCCTTTAGCGATGAATCGCTCGTGCGCTTAGCAGCATCTTGTCAGACTCCCATCGTCAGCGCTATTGGTCACGAGAAAGATGCGCCCTTACTTGATCTTGTTGCTGATTACCGTGCATCTACGCCAACAGATGCTGCCAAGAGAGTTGTTCCTGATATCGCCCAAGAGATTAGCGATATCGAGAAGTTGCGCGATCGCGCGCTGCGTTCTTTGGTGGCCCGCCTTGACTTTGAATCACAGCAAATTTCCCAACTTCGTAACCGCCCCGTTATGAAAGACCCGATGGTCATGGTCACCACCCGGCGCGATGAGTTAAAGGCGCTCCGAGATCGTGCGCTACGCGGTTTTGCATCCTTGATTGAAATCGAGAAGAAAGAGTTGAAGGGTGTGCGTGATCACTTACGTTCACTCTCGCCACAATCAACGATGGACCGTGGCTATGCAGTGGTGCAGTTAACTGATGGAAAGATTCTGCGCGATGCCACCAAGTTAAAGGCAGGCACCGCTTTACGTATCCGTGTAGCCAAAGGCGAGACCGGCGCCACAGTCACAGCAAGCAACGATTGAGAGTAGATTGTTCCTATGGCTGCAAGCGAGAAGAAGCTCTCCTACGAACAAGCCCGCGAAGAGCTTGCCGAAATTGTTGAATCCCTCGAAGATGGCAGCGCGACCTTAGAAGAATCACTCAAGCTCTGGGAACGTGGCGAAGAGCTAGCCAAGATCTGCCAAGAATGGTTAGACGGGGCGAAGAAGAAGATTGAAGCTGCTAAAAAAGGCGCCGAATAATGTCTCCAAATTTTTCTTACTCTGATCTTTTGCCGATCGGAGAAGACACCACAAAATATCGCCTGATATCGCGCGAAGGTGTGAGCGTTGTAAAGCTTGGCGATAGAGAATTTCTGCAGGTAGAACCATCAGCGCTGACTTTGCTGACTGAAACTGCCATCCACGATATTTCACATTATCTGCGTAGCGAGCATCTTGAGCAGCTAGCGAAGATTTTAAAAGATCCTGAAGCTTCAGCCAATGATCGCTTTGTTGCGCTCGATTTATTGAAGAATGCCAATATCGCAGCTGGTGGCATCTTGCCGATGTGCCAAGACACCGGCACCGCGCTGATCATGGGCAAGAAGGGTCAGTATGTTCTGACTACTGCCAAAGATGAGGTTGCTCTTTCTCAGGGCGTTTATGACGCCTATACAAAGTTAAATCTGCGCTATTCGCAGATGGCGCCAGTAACAACCTGGGAAGAGAAGAACACCGGCAATAACCTGCCTGCTCAGATTGAGATTTATGCAGATAGTGATCACCAAGATGAATACAACTTTATGTTTATTGCTAAAGGTGGAGGTAGCGCAAACAAATCATTCTTGTATCAAGAGACAAAGGCTGTATTAAATCCAACCTCATTTATGAATTGGCTTGATGCAAAGCTCCGTTCAATTGGAACTGCAGCCTGTCCTCCGTATCACTTGGCAATTGTGATTGGTGGCACCAGCGCTGAGCACACTGTAAAGACAGCGAAGCTAGCCAGCACCCATTACCTTGATCACTTGCCAACGCAAGGAGATGCAGCAACTGGCCACGGCTTCCGTGATTTAGCGCTAGAGGAAGAAGTCTTTAAGTTAACTCAGAAGCTAGGAATCGGCGCACAGTTCGGTGGAAAGTATTTCTGCCACGATGTTCGCGTCGTACGCCTACCCCGCCACGGCGCATCTCTACCTATCGCAATCGCTGTGTCATGTTCCGCCGATCGCCAAGCAAAGGCGAAGATCACTAAAGATGGCATCTTCCTTGAACAACTGGAGACAGAACCTGCTCACTTCTTACCTGAGACAACTGATGAGCACCTCAATGACAACGTTGTTGCTATCAACCTCAACCAACCGATGGATGCCATCCGCGCCGAGCTTTCAAAGCACCCCGTAAAGACCCGTGTTTCACTGACTGGAACGATTGTGGTGGCTCGCGATATTGCACATGCCCGCATCAAAGAGATGATCGATGCCGGTAAGCCAATGCCTGAATACATGAAAAACTACGCGGTTTATTACGCAGGCCCTGCCAAGACTCCAACTGGCTTGGCCTCTGGTTCCTTTGGTCCAACGACTGCCGGTCGTATGGATTCTTATGTCGATCAATTCCAAGCTCATGGTGGATCATTTGTCATGCTCGCTAAAGGCAATCGCTCAAAGGCAGTAACCGATGCCTGCGCCAAACATGGTGGTTTCTATCTAGGTTCCATTGGTGGACCGGCAGCTCGCCTTGCTCAAGATTGCATCAAGAAAGTTGAAGTTCTCGATTTTGAAGATTTAGGAATGGAAGCTGTCTGGAAGATTGATGTTGTTGACTTTCCCGCCTTCATCGTCGTTGACGATAAGGGAAATGATTTCTTTGCTGAGACTATGCGTCCGCTAACAATTGGGATCAAGCCAGAAAATTAAAGTGGGGTGGCTTAGTAGTAGCGGTGGCGCTTGAACTTTGACCACGCGTTACATGGTGTGTCATAGCGGATATCGATATAGCGAAGTCCCCAACGAATCTGAGTCACTGGGTTGGTGCGCCAATCGGTTCCAACAACCGCCATCTTGTCAGCAGGCAACGCCTGAGGAATTCCGTGGGCGCCGGTTCGCTTATTGCGAGCCTTGTAATTCCAATTGCTCTCTTTGGTCCAAAGGCTATTGAGGCAGGAATACTGTTTATCGTCCCAGGCGTACTCGACGTTCATGATCGCCTTAGCAACTCGTTTGGCGCCGAGCTCTTCGCGAGCTTGGTTTACCTGCTGCATCGCATAGGCAACCAGCGCCATCTCAGAGGTCTGACCTATTAAGGCAGCCGATGGCATATTGCCGGCAACCGTCAGGTTCTTAGAAGCTGGCAGGGAAAGGCGAGTGGTCATAGGAAATTCGAGGCCGTAGGCAGTTGTCTGGGAGGTCGCGATAAAGAGCATCGAAGCGACCATCGTCCAGAGCGCCGGCTTGAAGTGCTTGGAAGTTTTGAGGCAGGCAAGAGCGGCGAAGAAGTCACGGATATCTCGTGTCATCTGATCTGCTCCTACTCTGTACTCGCGTGGCAACGTGGCCTCAAAAATTTACATAATCGAGGCCCGCGTTATTGGGGAATGGTGAAAGGGTGGCAAGGGATAGGGCCTGTCGCAAATTTTGCCCCGCGTGAGTCGCAAATTCTCAGAAAAGTCGTGCGCTGTGGATAGGTAAAAGCGCAGGTCAGTTAGGGCAAAGTCTTATATGTCCGATTTGTCGTTGTGAGATATAAAAAGGGGAGGTAAAGGGGTTAGAGCGAGCGCCTTAAGCCTGTGGCCCTTCGAGCATCTCAGTGACAAGGGCTGCGATCGGCGAGCGCTCTGAGCGAGTCAGGGTCACATGGGCAAAGAGCGGGTGGCCCTTGAGCGTTTCGACCACGGCCACAACGCCATCGTGGCGGCCAACGCGCAAGTTATCGCGCTGGGCAACGTCGTGGGTCAGGACTACGCGAGAGCCCTGCCCGATGCGAGAGAGGACGGTCAGCAGAACTCCGCGTTCGAGGGATTGAGCTTCATCGACGATGACAAAGGAGTCATGCAACGAGCGACCGCGGATATGGGTCAGTGGCAGAACTTCGATCAGGCCGCGGTCGATGACTTCATCGATGACCGCTTGGCTAACGAGCGCGCCTAAAGTGTCAAAGACTGCCTGGGCCCAAGGCGACATCTTCTCGCCTTCACTTCCCGGCAGATATCCCAGCTCTTGTCCGCCGACGGGATAGAGCGGACGGAAGATGACGACCTTCTTATGAAGGCGCTTCTCCATCACCGCTTCAAGTCCGGCGCAGAGAGCAAGGGCTGACTTTCCAGTTCCGGCGCGACCGCCGAGTGAGACGATTCCGATGCTTTCATCGAGCAGGAGATCAAGGGCGATCCGTTGTTCAGCAGATCTTCCGTGAAGTCCAAAGGCTTGGCGGTCGCCGCGGACCAACTGCAACTGCTTATCTGCCGTTACTCGGGCGAGCGCACTTCCCTTTTCAGAGTGCAGCACGATTCCGGTATGCACAGGATGTTGGTGAGCTGATTCATGATCGGCGCGATCCGAGGCATAGAGCTCATCGATCACAGAGTGCCCTACTGAAATCTCTTCGATGCCGGTCCAACCGCTATTGGAAACTAACTCAGCTAAATATTCCTGCGCCTCAACTCCGACAGAGGAAGCCTTAACACGCAGTGGCAGGTCTTTGGTAACCAGAACGACATGCTTTCCATCTGACATGAGGTTCTTTGAGATCGCCAAGATACGTGAATCGTTGGTGCCATCGCGCAAGAAGCCGTGCGGCAAAGTACTTAGATCTGTGTGGTTGAGTTCGACTGAAAGAGTGCCGCCTTCTGGGGTCACAGTCAGCGGCGAATCAAGGCGGCCATGTTCGATACGTAGATCATCGAGGGCGCGTAGAGCGGCGCGGGCAAAGTAGCCGAGTTCAGGATGGTCGCGCTTTGTCTCAAGTTCGCCAATAACAGCGATGGGGATGATTACTTCATGCTCTTCGAAGCGAGCGATTGCCCCGGGGTCTGCCAGTAGGACCGATGTATCTAGAACATATGTTTTACGCGCTGAATTGTTCTTGCCTGATGCTGCTGACTTTGAGGTAGCCAAGGCTTAACCATTCTCTTTAGTTTTAATCGCCTGCACGAGTGCAGTAGTTCGAATAGAGCTTCTGACTCGTAAAAGATAGAACTAATGAATCGGACTTTTGGTGCGACACGCCACCAAAAGATTTAACGTAATGAAAAGTTAATCTAGCCGAATCGACGCATCATGCGGCGCTCGGCCACAAAGGAAGCCACCGGCAGAGTCCCCGCCAAAGTCAGCCCCAGAATCGCATAGAGCGGCATCTTCTTCTGCACGCCGATTTGAAGGGCGGTCAAGATATAGATGATGTAAAGGTAGCCGTGTGAAATAGGAATAGCGATCAACCACTTGTTGCTATCGACAGCATCGAAGATGTACTTGGCTGGCATGTATCCCAGAACCAAGAGCAGGAGATTAACTCCGCAGACGATTGCCATTACTCGAAAACGGAGAAGCGCTGCATTTCCTGTCTTTGCCATAGCCCTAAGCCTAATCCCTGCGGCGATAGAAAGGCGCCCAGAGCACCAGCGCTGCCATAAACCACCAGACGACAACGTAGGAAATATGTTGCCAGTAATAACCAGGTACGCCCGCGGTCAATTCAGGCGCAGTAATTCTGCTCCGCTCAATTTGCTCACCGCTTAACTCTTCGCCTGTTGCCAGAATAAATCCGTCATAGAGCTGGCCCGGATATGAAGTCACCAAGAGCGAGCTATCCACGCGCGAAATCTGTCCATCAATATTCTCGGCGCGATCTTGATTCTGTTTCGGCAAGAGCGTTCCAGTGACAGTGACCTTCTTTGCCATCGCGATCTCTGGTGCAGTTAATCGTTCTTCCCAAAGCCCGCGGACAACCAGAATCGCAGCGCCTCCTTCTTCCTCAAGAAGAGCGACTTCCCAATCAGCGAGAACGCCGGAACCATCTTTCTGATTGGGCGCTTTGTAGGTAGCGATGTAGTGGCCAGTGGTTGTGACAAACTTCAAGATGCTCTCGGCCGGGATAGAACCTGTCGCCGAAGTCATCTGAGCTAGCGGGTAAATAGTTGTATCGGCAACGATTTTCTTTGCCTCTTGTAGCTCTTGTGCTCTCTGCAACTGCCAGAATCCGAGCCCGAAAAAAATTGCAGCAAGTACAAGCACTGTAATTGCTTGTAGCGGCTTTTTAATCTTTGCCCTCATTCTCCTGCATCGGCGCATCGTTCTCTTTGAAGCGATTGAAGCGCCTATAGAAATTGCGGAGCAGGAAGAAGACCGATGAGAAAAGGACAATCATCGTCAGCGAGCCAACTACACCTACTTCAACATCTCTAGCCATGACATGATTCTCCCATGAGTTACAACGAGAGCCAATTCGATTACAACGATCGATATGGAATCAAGCCAAAGAGCGCTTGGGTGAAGTACGCCGTCACTCTTCTCGTCGCTGGTGTGGCATGGGTCGCATGGGCGGGTCTCCATCATGCGCGCCCCGAACTTTCACACGATCTAATCTCATTTGAAAATAGCGACCCTCGTAACCCCACAATTCGATATTCCATCAACCGCGAAGATGGCAACGCTGTCGTTATCTGCACCTTGACCGCGCGCGATTTCGATAAGAACGTCGTCGGTCAGGTTGATGATGTGATTGAAGCCGGCGCCAACTCTCTTGAGCGCAATGTGGCTATTCCTACCCGCGCTGATGCCGTTAATGTCGGTATTACACGCTGCCGAATTCGCTAACTTTTGGCTATCGTCTAGCATTACCTCTTATGAGTTCACAACAGACCTGGCTTACCCAAGAAGCAGCAGATCGCCTTGCTGCTGAACTCGCGCACCTTGAAGGTCCAGGACGTAAAGAAATTACTGCAAAGATTGAAGCAGCTCGCGCCGAAGGTGATTTGAAAGAGAACGGCGGCTATCACGCAGCGCGTGATGAGCAAGGCAAGATGGAAGCACGCATCCGCCAGTTAAAGCAGATGCTCGAAAACGCACACATCGGAACTCCCCCAGCGAGTGCAGACGGAAAAGTTGGAGCCGGCATGGTTGTCACTGCAGTGATTGCAGGAGATGAGATGAAGTTCCTACTTGGTTCACGCGAAATCGCATCGGGTGATCTCGATGTGTACTCTGAAAAATCTCCACTAGGAGCCGCAGTTCTGGGCGCTGAAATTGGCGCAACAGTTTCGTATACAGCGCCAAACGGCCGTGAAATTAAGGTCGAGATTAAGGCTGCTGAGTTTTACGCTTAGTGCGAGACTCTCTTATATTTACGCACGCTGAGTGGGATAAAGATCGCCATAATCAGGAACATATATAAAATCGATGTAATCAGCGGATTCTCACTCGGGAAAGAGCCAGCTGTAGCGCCAAATTGATTCTCTAGCCCAAAGAGTTCGCGGCAGGCAGCCACCATCGTTGAAACTGGATTCCACTCTGCAAAGTACTGCAGCGGACGAGGCATTCCGGTTGTTGGAGCAAAAGCATTTGAGAGGAATGTCAGCGGGAATGTCACTAAGAAGCTGACATTCTGCACAACGCGCGCATCTTTGGCAGAAAGCCCAACAAAAATTCCGACCCATGACAAGGCATAACCAAAGCCAAGTAAGAAGATAAACCCAAGCACTGTATTGAGAAGCCCACCCGATGGTCGCCACCCAACCAGTAGCCCAGTAATTCCCATTGCAGCAAGTACAACGATATTGAGAAGTGAATCCCCGAGTGTTCGACCCAAAACCAGAGCCGATTGTGAAATCGGCAAGGATCTAAAGCGATCAATCAGACCCTTCTTCATATCTTCGGCCAACCCCGCGGCAGTTCCCGCCAAGGTGAAGGCAACAGTCTGCACAAAGATGCCGGGCATCAATAGCTGTACATAGCCACCTGGCTGGCCTGAATCAATCGAGCCACCAAAGACATATCTAAAGAGGAGGACGAACATGATTGGTTGAATAGTTGAGAAGATCAAAACTTCAGGTACGCGCGTCAAAAGACGCAACTGACGTTGCGTGATGATCATCGTGTCTTGGAAAGCGCTCATCGGGTCTTCTCCTTCTTCCGCTTAGAACCAGCAGGCGTCTCTTGATCTTCAGCAGCTTTTACTTCAGCAACATGGCCTGTAAGAGATAGGAAGACATCATCGAGGGATGGGCGCTTTAAGCCCACATCGAGTGCGGCAATTCCTGCTGCATCTAGGGCTTTAAGAACTTCAAAGAGCGCAGCTGAACCTGTTGATACTGGGGAGGCAATTAGGCGCAGCCCCTCATCTACAGAGGCGCTGTGACCGCTGACTTTCTCAACAATTTCTCTCGTCTTAGCAACATGTTGGGATTCAACGACAACTTCAAGTCTTTCGCCGCCCACTTCCTTCTTGAGAACATCTGATGTTCCGCGAGCAATCACTTTGCCATTATCAATCACAGCAATCTCATCAGCTAGTTGATCAGCCTCTTCTAAATACTGGGTAGTGAGCAAGAGCGTTACTCCACCTTTTACCAACTCTTGGATAACTCCCCACATCTCTTGGCGGCCACGTGGATCAAGTCCTGTTGTTGGCTCATCAAGGAAGAGCACCTTCGGCTTCACAATAAGAGATGCTGCTAAATCAAGGCGACGACGCATTCCACCTGAATAAGTTGTGATTGGGCGCTTAGCTGCTTCAGTGAGTGAGAATCTTTCAAGGAGTTCTTCAGCACGAAGAATAGATTGCTTCTTACCTAAGTGATAGAGCTGACCAAACATCACTAAATTGTCATAGCCAGTTAAAATCTCATCGACTGCCGCATACTGACCAGATAGACCAATAATTTCGCGAACCTTCTCTGGATGCTTAATTACATCAATTCCAGCAACAGTTGCACGACCAGAATCTGGGCGTAGAAGTGTCGACAAAATACGCACTGTTGTTGTTTTTCCAGCACCATTTGGTCCAAGCACGCTCAACACAGTGCCTTCTTCAACATCGAGGCTTAAATGATCAAGGGCTTTAACGTTACCTTTGTCATAGGTCTTTACTAGGTCTTCAGCGATAACAGATTTCACGCAGTAAACTTACCGCCTATGACAAAAAATGCGCCAGTAAAGGAACACAGCCACCGCGAGATAATGATCATCCTCAGCGGGCTTATGACAGGAATGCTGCTTGCAGCCCTCGACCAAACAATTGTTTCAACTGCGCTCAAGAGCATCGTTGAAGACTTTAACGGTCTCAACCATTACACCTGGGTCGTAACGGCTTATTTGTTAACCTCAACTGCATCAACTCCGCTCTACGGAAAAATCTCTGACTTATACGGGCGCAGAATCGTCTTTCAGTTTGCCATCGTCACATTCTTAATCGGTTCGATACTTGCCGGTGCTTCACAGAACATGGAACAGCTCATCGCTACTCGCGCTCTGCAAGGTCTAGGTGCTGGTGGGCTTATGGCTCTGACCTTCGTCATCATCGGTGACATCGTGCCTCCTCGAGAGCGCGGTCGTTATCAAGGTTACTTTGGCGCAGTCTGGGGTCTCTCATCCGTTGCCGGTCCACTCCTAGGTGGCTTCTTCTCAGATCGCGGAAGCATTCTGGGAGTTACAGGGTGGCGCTGGATTTTCTACATCAACATTCCTTTTGCAATTGCCGCTTTAATCATCACATCAGCAGTTCTACATATTCCTAAGGTGAAACGCGAACATAAGATCGATTACTTCGGAGCAGTCCTTCTTGTCGCTGCCGTGACAACAACCTTGCTTGCTGTTTCAATCTATGGACCACAAGATGGTTGGACTAATTCCAAAACTCTCACCTACCTTCTTTCAGGTTTACTTCTGACAGTTCTCTTTATCAAATGGGAATCAAAAGCGGTCGAGCCGATTATTCCTTTATCCCTCTTCAAAAATCACACCTTCACCTTGACATCAATTCTGGGCGCAATTATCGGCGCAGGAATGTTTGGCGCCATCGTGATGCTGCCTCTCTATATGCAGGTAGTAAAGGGTTATTCAGCAACTGAAGCTGGACTAAAACTCATTCCTTTGATGCTCGGAATCGTCTCTACCTCAATTGTGAGCGGAAAGTTGATCACCAAGCACGGTCACTACAAGCGTTATCCAGTTATGGGCACTGCAATTATGTCTATCGGAATTCTCGCTATGGTCCGTTTAGGTATCGATACTCCTTACTGGGAACTCAGCATCTACGCAGTAATGGTTGGCGCAGGGCTTGGCCTTTCAATGCAGACAATTGTTATCGCTCTGCAAAATGCTGTGGAATTCAAAGATATGGGAGTTGCAACTAGCTCCAATACTTTCTTCAGATCACTTGGTTCCGTGTTCGGCACAGCAGCATTCGGAACTATTCTGACCAACAGACTTGGCCATTACCTTTCAACATCAGGCTTTGATTCAGCTCAGGTTAGCCAGATTCAAAACAATACCGCTGCAATTGCTGGGCTACCTATAGAAGGAAAAATCAACGCGCTCAACGCCTTTGTTGATTCATTCCAAGTTGTCTTCTTGGTTGCTGCCCCTGTTGTTGCAGTTGGCTTTGTGGTTGCACTCTTCTTGCGCGAGACACCACTTCGCACCAATGCTGACTATGCCACCGCTCGCAATGAAGCAGCTGGCGAGGCGCTCGGTTAACTCCGAGCTCTCAGAGAAGCAAGTATGAAAAACAAGTTCACCAACCCATTTGCGGAATTTCCCCGCGAAGTTGGCGTGCTTGTCTTTGCCTCATTCTTTGTCGCCGTCGGCTTCGGCATCATCTCGCCGACCCTGCCGCTCTTTGCTCGCTCTTTTGGTGTTAACCATGCGCAGGTTGGTGCCATCTTGGCCGCCTTTGCATTTGCTCGCTTTGCAACCGGATTGATTTCAGGAAAGTTAGTTGATCACTTTGGCGAAAGACTTGTCTACTCATTTGGTATCGGTTTCGTCTCGATAACCTCATTTGCTGCAGGCTTTGCCCAGAGCTATGAACAACTCTTAATCTTCCGCGCAGTCGGCGGCTTTGGCTCTTCCATGTTCTCTGTTGCAGCAGGTTCAATCTTGTTACGCGCAGTCGATGATGATCACCGCGCCCGCGCTCAATCGCTCTATAACGGTTCATTTCTTGTTGGCATGATGGCAGGTCCCGTAGTTGGTGGAGCGCTCTCTGGTTTCTCACTGCGCGCACCTATGATTATCTACGGATTTCTTCTGATTGGTGCCAGCGCATCCGGTGCATTCCTACTTCGTAATTCAACACTTGCGGCTAAGCCAACTGCAACGCAAGAACGCAACACAATTACTCTGCGATCAGCACTCGCTCTCAAGCCCTATCGCAGCGCACTAATCATCTCTTTCATTACATCATGGGTGCTCTTTGGTATGAGCCGATCTATCTTGCCTCTCTTTATGGTGGAGGAAATCAAAGTCAGCCCTAGTTTCATGGGACTTGGCTTCACCATCAGCACCGTCATCAACGGCATCTTTCTTATGAAGGCTGGAAAGTTATCTGACATCAATGGCCGCCGTTATTCAGCAGTGATTGGTACTTCTTTCCTCACGCTCTTTATTCTCGCTCTCGCCTTTACTACTGAACCATGGATGTTCTTAGCTGCCAGCGTGATCGTGGGCTTTGGCGGTGCATTCTTATCAACTACTCCCTCTGCAATTGTCGGAGATGTGCTTGAAGGTAAAGGCGGCCAAGTGATCGGCCTCTTCCAGATGGCAGGAGATGCCGGTGCAATGGTTGCGCCCTTGATTCTTGGCGCTATTGCAGATGGTTACGGCTATCGCCCAGCATTCTTAGCAACAGCTGCGCTCATGCTTGTCGCAGTTGCTGTCTCAATAAAATTGCCCGAGACGCGGAGTTCGCATCTCGGGCAATCGAGTAAGTAACTAGTTTTCTTTAATTAGTCCTGGCTTCGAAGAATCGAAATTAGTCGCAATACTTCAAGGTAGAGCCATACGAGTGTGACCATCAAGCCGAAAGCCATACGCCATGACTCTTCTTGTGGAACGCGTGCAGCAACTGCCTTTTCAATCTGATCTAGGTCCATCACGATAAACATCGTCGCAAGACCTACTGCAGCAACTGCAATAAGGAATCCGAGTCCACCTGTTGGGCGACCTGTAAAGAGTGTGACCACTGCAAATACGAGGTAACCAATAAGTGCACCCATCATGACGCGTGTGAACTTAGGTGTTACGCGGATCTTGCCGCTGCGGTATGCAAGAAGAACTCCACCGAATGCACACGCTGTACCAAGAACTGCCTGGCTTACGATGCCGTCGTACTGAGTCTCATAGACCGCGCTGATTGTTCCGAGCGCAAGACCTTGGCAGGCAGCGTACGCAACAACGAGCGCTGGGCGAACCTTCTTTGAAAAAGTATTTACCATCGCAAGGGCGAAGCCTGCAATGAAACCAATGAGTGCAAGTCCAGGGCTATTGGCACGCCATGCAAATGCTCCTACTGCGAGTAGCACAGCGAATAGACCAGCTGTCTTGATGACGACATCGTCAATTGACATTGGTGCAGATGAAGGGCGGCTCTCAATTGAATTGAGCTCGCGAGTATCAGTTCCGCGATTACCGAGTACATCTGGGTTGATACGAGCGAAACCGCGGCCGGTAAGGACTGGGTTAGAACTGCGCATTAATTTCTCCTTATATAGGTACGGGAAGGGGCTCCCCGTGCACTACATAACGTACGGCAACGCCAGAAAATTTCCACATTTACTCGAGCGTAGAACTATAGAAATCCCTGTGACCTGCGCTTTACCGGGGTGTTTGGAGCCCTCGGTCGGGATCGAACCGACGATCTGCTCGTTACGAATGAGCTGCTCTACCACTGAGCCACGAGGGCGAACTTCCGCATTCTATTCAAGGTGCAGCAGTAGGCAAAGATGTAAAGGTAAGGAGCAACAAGGTTACGGCGCTGGCTATAAGAACTATTGCGGCAATGACAGAGGCTCTGGTTCCAAATCTCTGTGGAAGGCCCTTGATGCCGCTCATGTGATCTTCATCCATATCTTTGATGACATTGAGAAAGTGAGCAGCTGTTCCAAGTAAAGCTCCGCCAAGCCACATCCATAGCTCTGGCGCCTGCCCCTTAGATAGCGCCATACATGAAGGAAGAGATCCGAAGGCAATCGCAAAAGGTAACCAAGAGAAGATAGTGAACTTAAAATAGAAGTTGTAAGCAACTGCCAAACCGATTGCCAGGACCGAAAGGCTTCCCCCGACAAGGCCAAGTGGTCCGAGGAGATTAATTACTATCGCAAGAGGCAGCATCACGCGCAACGAGTTCTGCAATAACTTCAGCGATATCTGACCAGAGATTAAAGGTTTTTTCTGCCGTTTATGAAGCAAATCATCTTTGTAATCAATGATGTCGTTACTCCAACCAACTACAAGCTGGCCACAAAAGACGCCAAAAGTGATGACAAGCGCTGGGCCTTCCCACCAATAAAGCTGAGCAAAGAAGAGGCTAATGAATGTGACCAGTAAGTTGGGGCCAAGGTGTGAAGCCCGCAGTAATCCAATAATCCGTCTGGTCATCTAGACACAATATCCTTTCGGACCAATAACTTCGTGATGTGCCCCCAGTCGGACTCGAATGAAACGCTAGTTGGTGATTGACTTTGCATCACCAAATTTAAGAGTTGAGTAGAACTCAGAATCGATAGATTTACCTAAAGTTAAACTGATTGCATCTACAAAGTTCTGAACACCGGATGCTGTACTTCGCGCAGGGGGTCTGGAGGATAAATTAGCCAAGAAAGTTTTTGTGAATGCCTTCTCCTCCCCTATAGGAGCAAAATACAAGAGAACTGATGACCAGAAATCATTAACTGATAAGGGCCCTGAATATGGAGGCCGTCCTGCTTCAAAGGTATTGGTGAAAGTGTAGCCAGGTTCGTCTCTTTGCCGGTAAGCAAGATTCTTCATTTCTGAATAGAAAGCATCCCAAGCAACTCCTTTTCCATTGTCCCAAGGGCCACCTGGTATCTCATTTATATTCATAGTCAGAAAGCGCATGTAGACGGCAAAGCCCGTTGTGTTTGCGTCAAACCACTTTTGACTGACGGCTTCACCTTTTAGAACAGATCTGTAGCTTGCATAATTCCAGAAATTTCTCCCGAGTTCATAAAATGCTGCTTGGTCATATTGGTCATAGAGTTTGACCCCGTTATACAGGCGATTGAATAGCCCAGTTTGAAGTTCTATTCCAGTCGCACCTAAATAACCACATCCAGCTCCGCATCCGACTTCATCCGCGGACATCTCGGTTATCACCAAGAGATTCTTGTATTGTCTTGATGGTGACGGTGTATATCCAGTTATCTCTCTATAACTCTGGTACGCCTTGTCAAAAGCATTAACTATCCTCCCCATAATTACTGGGTCGTATTCTTTTGAAATTGTCTGGAAAGCAACGAATTTTCCTGGCCACACAAACCTTTCTACCTTCTTGCTTTTGAAGCTCACATATTCAGTATTCGCAATTGGCTCCAGTGGTTTAGCGTCATTCGAACCGTAAGCAGTTCTAGAGAGATTAACCTCACGAGTTGGAATTTTCAGAATTTGATCTGTCCCATATTTAAGATCTGCAAATTCGATGCGCCACTGACCGATAGGCAACCGGGCGTTCAACTTGAAATCAGCAGTAAAAGTTGTGCTTGTCTCAACTGTCGAAAAACTTTCGACAGTTGGCCTTAACCTGATTTCTTGGCTCGGAAGTTCCCACTTACCAGAATCAACTTTGAAGACAAGTTCTACCTCTGGTTTTGTATATTTTGTATTAGCTTCAAATGACAGTTTTACCTTATAGAGCGCACCATTACTAAACTCAAAATCTCTCGGCGCATATAAGTCTTTCACCGTCAAGTAAGGGCTTGCATCTATCGCTGGTTCTACTTTCGCTTTTTCTACTTTTGCCTTTACCCAAATCAATTTCTTTCCCTGCTTACTGCAGGTGTACTTGAGTCCTGACACGGTTGAGATGCTATTCAATTTCTTGCAAGTAGAGCCGGGTTTAATCGCTGCAGTTCCTGATGGTACTAAGAGAGTCGATATCAGTGAACAAAGAATTAGCAAACTTACAAAGCGTTTCACGTGCTTAGATTACGACTTTTTATGGATATTTCTAGTAGGTGAGTACTACTACTCGTGGGCTCAAAGTTAACAACTCCGGAACTCTATAGTCCAATGGCAGAGACAGATGGAGGCAGAGCTTTGCTCAAACGAAGATAACTAAATAACCTGCAATACGTGCCCCCGATCGGACTCGAACCGATACTGGAAGGATTTTAAGTCCTCTGTCTCTGCCATTGGACTACGGGGGCCAATAGAAAGCGAATACTACTAGGTGAAAAGTTAGAGAATTCCCGCGAACTTAGCGCCTTTTTTCAGCACTGCATCGAGCATTGGCTTGGTGAGTTTGCCGGTAAATGTGTTCTGTTGACTTGGGTGATAACTACCGAGAATCAAATAGTTCACGCCATTATGCGAATACTTCAACGCGGCACCATGGCCAAACTTTCCAGTAGGAACTTTATGTCCCTGATCTTTTAAGGACTTGATTAATACCTGCCAACCAAAGCTTCCGAGTGCAACAAATGATCTGACTGTGGGAGCAATGAGTTGGAGTTCATTTACGAAGAATGGCGCGCAGGTATCGCGCTCTTGCGTAGTGGGTTTGTTCTCTGGAGGTGCGCAACGAACAGCCATGGAGATACGTGTATCGCGGAGCTCTTGCCCATCATCGCGTGATGTTGAGGTGGGAATCTTGGCGATACCGATGCGGTGAAGAGATCCATAGAGCCAATCTCCCGATGAATCTCCAGTAAAGATTCGCCCTGTGCGATTGGCACCGTGGGCTCCTGGCGCTAAACCGACGATGAGCATCTTCGGTTTTGTTGAGCCAAAGCCAGGTACAGGTTTCCCCCAGTACTTTTCGTTTTCATATGATTTGCGCTTAGTTACTGCGACTTCTTCTCGCCATTGAACAAGGCGTGGACATTGGTGACACTTCACAATTGCTTTATCGAGAAGTTCAATCGACTTATACAAGTGACCAAGCCATTCCATCGAGGATGTCGGATTCAGAGGCAACAAACTCAGTAGCACCAGTTGCGAGCATGATGCGAGAGAGAACAAGGGAGCCAGCGCCAATCACATCAACGCGACCTGGGTGCATATAGCCAAGTGCTTCGCGATCTGCTCGGGTCGTTGATAGGAACATCTTTGAAATTGCATGTGTTTTCTCAGCAGAGATGCGAGACAAGTGAATGGCGTAGCGATCGTAGGCAGGAAGATCGAGCGCTGCTGCAGCAACAGTTGTTGCAGTTCCGGCTACTGCAATAAGCGTCTTTGCCTGAGTAATTGGAACAATCTTTGCTGCCTGTGCAATAGCTCCATCGATATCTTCAATAGCTGCAGCAATCTGGCCTGGGTCTGGATCTCCTCCGGTGAAGTGGCGCTCTGACATACGCACGCACCCGATATTCATGCTCTTAGCGAACTCAACGGATGAGGTACCAAAAACAAACTCAGTAGAACCGCCACCGATATCAATGACAAGAAATGGGCCTTCGTTCTTATTGAAATCCTTCGTAGCTCCTTGGAAAGAGAGCGCAGCTTCTACTTCACCTGGAATTACTTCAGGTTCAATGCCAAGACGCTCTTTGACACCATTGATAAAGAGATCACGGTTGGTGGCATCGCGAGTAGCGCTGGTGGCGCAGAAGCGAATCTTTTCAACGCCCTTTGCTGCAATCTGAAGGGCGTACTTATCAACGGCTGCAAGAGTGCGAGCTATGGCATCTGGATGAAATTGCCCTGTCTTATCAACGCCTTGGCCAAGTCTGACGATTTCCATATCGCGAACGATTTCGCGGAAGTTTGTGCCATCAACATCGGCAATCAGTAAGCGAATTGAATTGGTGCCGCAATCAATCGCTGCTACTCGCATGGCATGTGCTTCCACCAATTAGGAAGTTCGGCAAGTGCTTCATCTCCCAGTGGATTAACTCCAGGACCTGCAGATAGTGAATGGGCAATCAGCGAATGTAGGCACTTCACGCGCGTTGGCATTCCGCCTGCAGAAATATTTTCAATCTCAGGCACATCAATCTTGAGCGCAGAGCGCGCTGCGATGTAATCATCATGGGCGGCTGCATATGCACCAGCTAACTCTGCATCGGTTTCAAGTCGCTTCGACATAGATTCCATCATGCCGGTCGTTTCTAGCGTTGAAATCGCAGCTGTTAAACGTGGGCAGGTTGCGTAATAAAAGGTGGGGAAAGGTTCGCCATCAGAAAGTCTTGGTGGAGTTTCAACGACAGCAGGTTTTCCGCATGGGCAGCGGTAAGAGATTGCGTGCACATCGCGAGGTGTGCGCCCTAGTTGGTTCTCTATTGTGTCGAGATCTGCTTGGGATGCCTGACGACTCTCAATGCTCACTGCTTACCTGCTTCGGTAATTGAGGCGATCATGCGGGTGTACCAAGGTTGTCCTTCAGGAAGATTAGATACGACATCATTTTCAACTGGAGCATCAGAGTTGATTCCATCTTCGCTTGTCACGATGTATTGGCGTTCACCTGGCATTACAAAGTGGAGACGTTCACGCGCTTGAGACTTTACGTAGTCTGGATCTTGCCAGAGAGTAAGTTCTTTGCGTGCAGCTTCTAACGCCGCACGGTCACTCGAGAGTTGAGATTCGAGAGCGTTGATCTGCGCGCGCTGCACGAAGTAGCTCTTAATGGGAGGCGCAAGAAAGAGCGCCAACATAAAGAGAATTGCAGCAACAGCAAAGGCTCTGCCAGATCCCTGATTGCGATTGAAGTTTAAGTTACGCGAACGGTAACTCTTGCCTCTCTTGCGACTAGGGGATCTGCGAGCCATTGTCTGTTATCCCTTAAAGCGAGGAAATGCTTGGCGACCTGCATAGACAGCGCCATCAGAGAGCTCTTCTTCGATGCGAAGAAGCTGGTTGTACTTAGCAACGCGCTCTGTTCGTGATGGTGCACCTGTCTTGATTTGGCCGCAGTTAGTGGCAACTGCGAGATCTGCAATCGTGGTGTCTTCTGTTTCACCAGAACGGTGCGACATCATGCTGCGGTAGTTGGCCCGATGTGCCAAATCAACTGCATCAAGAGTCTCAGTCAACGTTCCAATCTGATTTACCTTCACAAGAAGTGCGTTAGCTGTATCTGTTTCAATTCCCTTAGCAAGACGCACTGGGTTGGTAACAAATAGATCATCGCCCACGATTTGAATCTTTGAGCCAAGAGATGAAGTCATTGACTTCCAGCCAGCCCAATCTTCTTCATTGAGTGGGTCTTCGATAGAGACGATTGGATATGCGCTCACTAGCTCTGCGTAATACGCAATCATTTCATCGGATGAACGCAAAGAGCCTTCAAACTTATACTTGCCGTTGTCATGGAATTCAGTTGCAGCAACATCCATGGCAAGTGCGATTTCAGAACCTGGCTTAAAGCCCGCAGCTGTAATCGCTTCGATGATCAGATCAAGGGCAGCGCGGTTGCTATCGAGGTTCGGAGCAAAGCCACCTTCATCGCCAACAGAGGTTGCGAGTCCGCGCTTCTTAAGAACTGCCTTGAGTGCGTGATAAATCTCAGCTCCCCAGCGAAGTGATTCGCGGAATGATTCGGCACCAATTGGAGCAATCATAAATTCTTGAATATCAACGTTGGTATCAGCGTGTGCGCCACCGTTGAGAATGTTCATCATTGGAACAGGCAAGACATGTGCATTTGGTCCGCCGACATAACGGAAAAGTGAAAGATCTGAAGATTCAGCCGATGCCTTTGCAACAGCGAGTGAAACTCCGAGGATGGCATTTGCGCCAAGTCGTGACTTGTTTGGAGTTCCATCAAGTTCAATCATCTCTGAGTCAATCAGACGCTGATCTTGTGAATCGTAACCTTCGATCGCTGGAGCAATCTCATCGTTAACAAAAGCAATTGCCTTCTGAACGCCCTTACCGAGGTAGCGACCTTTATCGCCATCGCGAAGTTCTGAAGCTTCAAATGCGCCAGTTGATGCACCGCTTGGAACAGCAGCGCGTGCCTGGGTGCCATCTTCTAATTGAACTTCTACTTCAACAGTTGGGTTTCCGCGGGAATCAAGAATTTCGCGAGCGTAGATTGCGTCGATAATTGCCATGAAGAGTCTCCTAGAGGTAAAAAAACTTGGAACACAGCGCTCAACGCTGAACGTCAGGAGGCAATCCTATCGCGAACTTAGGAGTGCTTTTCGGCAGTTTCAATCTCGCGGATCATCTCGCGCGCCTTGGCGCGAAGGGCGTTTTCGGGGTCAATCCCATTTTCATGAGCCCAGGAAATTACTGACGCAAGTGCATCCCCTACAGATTTCTCAGTTGCTGCGCTATCACTTATATGCGAATCGATTTTGAGTGCAACGTTGTACTTTTCAGCGCGATAAAGAATCTTGGCAACTAGCGGAAGCGCTGGCTGAGACATTGCTATACCGTCAATTGCCGAAGTGCGCCCTTTTTCGCGAGCTTTAATCGCTTCCCAGTTTTCAATGATTTCATCGGTTCCACTGACTTCGAGGTTCTCAAAGACATGTGGGTGGCGGCTAATCAACTTATCTGCGATAGCGCCAGCTACATCATCGATGGTGAATGGATCTGTGGGATGGTCTTGCGCAATACGTGAATGAAAATAGACCTGCAACAGAACATCGCCAAGTTCTTCGCGCATACCAGCGCGGTCATCAGTTTCGATTGCATCGATAAATTCGTAGGACTCTTCGAGTAGGTACTTAATGAGTGATTGGTGAGTCTGTTCGGCATCCCAAGGACATCCGCCTGGTGAGCGGAGTCGATCCATGACTTCTACAAGTCGGAGAAGTTCTGAACCTGCCATTTGTGAAAACTACTTACCAGATGGAACGACTGCAGATCCTGCTGAATCCTTAGCCACGATGTCACCTTGTTCGATATCCCAAACACCGTAGCGAGGGTTGACGGTGACTTTGAGTTCCTTAGCTTTCGCAGTAACTAACTGTCCGATGCGCGCTGAAACTTCTTCATCAGGGATACCTGATTGGCGTAGGGCTTCTGCAATCAGATCTGAAGTCATGACTGCCTTGACATACTTCTCAAAGTTAGAAGGTGCGATATTTGCCGCCACTAAGCTACGTGGAAGTTGGCTCTCGCCACCAACCTGGGTAATCAACTCAGCTTTACGTTGCTCAATCTGTGTTGGAGTAATTTCAATCTTGAGCTCTTTAGCAATCTCTACAAAGAGCTGAGTAATGACGGTGAAACGTAATTGACCGCGGTTGAGTTCTTCGCCCGTTGTGAGCTGCAACCCTGTTGTATCAATATTGGTGCGCTCTGCAAGAACTTCATCAACAACTGCTTGCGCATCTGCCTGCGAGATCGTGACATCTCCGATAGTTGCTGCGCTATCGATTCGTCCGCACCCTGTGAGCGCCAGAACCGAGATAACACCTAGGAGTGCTAGAAACTTCTTCACGTAGAGCTCGCTTTCATTCATTCTTACTCTGTTAGCTGATGCAGGGAGGCTGATGCCCAATCCAGAAGAGAAGTATCCCCTAAAACTTTGGATCCTTCTGCCGTAGGAGTCCATGCGGCCGCACGGGGAATTGCAATCATCACAGTATTTGTGGCGGTCTTATAGAGCGAACCAGGGAAGAGTCGGTTGAGGCGGAGCTGCTTTGATTCAGGCAGAACTAGCGGTGAAATTCGTAAGAACTTTCCAGCCGCCACAACTTCTGAAATACCTAACGATTTAGCAAAGGCGCGAAGTTGAGCAACAACAAGAAGTGATTGGGCTTCAGGTGGAAGTTCGCCAAAGCGATCGACTAACTCTTCACGAATGGATTCAACATCTTCTTTACTGCGCACATCCGCCAGGCGGCGGTAGAGATCTAGGCGCAAACGTTCGCCCGGTACATACTCTTGGGACAGGTGTGCGTTGACGGGCAATTCAACTTTGCATTCGTGGTTTTTTTCATCAGTTTCAATGATTCCAGTTTTGTAATCGTGGACTGCTTCACCGACCATACGCATATAGAGATCAAAGCCAACATCGGCGATATGGCCTGATTGTTCACCGCCCAATAGATTGCCGGCGCCGCGAATTTCAAGATCTTTCAAAGCAACGCGCATGCCAGAACCTAAATCGGTATTGGTGGCGATTGTCTTAAGACGATCGAGTGCGACCTCAGAGAGCGGTTGATCTGCGGGATAGAGGAAATATGCATAAGCGCGTTCGCGGCCACGACCAACGCGTCCACGTAATTGATGTAGCTGGGAAAGCCCAAAGTTGTCAGCGCGCTCTACGATGAGTGTGTTGGCATTTGCAATATCTAGACCGCTTTCGACAATGGTTGTACATACCAGGATGTCGAAGTCGCGATTCCAAAATGCCAGAATTACATCTTCTAAAGCCGCTTCTCCCATCTGTCCATGTGCGATACGGATACGCGCTTCCGGTACCAGCTCTTGAATCTTGGCAGCAGCGCGATCAATTGATTCGACTCGATTGTGGAGATAGAAGATCTGACCATCGCGCAGTAGTTCGCGGTGAATAGCCGCTTTAATCTGCGCATCATCAGCTGGTCCCACGTAGGTCAAAATGGGATGACGTTCTTCTGGTGGAGTCGTAATGGTCGACATCTCGCGGATACCCGTTACTGCCATCTCAAGTGTGCGCGGAATAGGCGTTGCCGACATAGCCAGCACATCTACCGTTGTGCGCATCTTCTTGAGCGACTCTTTCTGCTCAACACCAAATCGCTGTTCTTCATCGACAATAACAAGGCCCAGATCTTTAAAGGTGACATCTTGCGATAAGAGCCTATGTGTACCCACGACAACATCGATAGAACCAGCAGCTAACTCTTGCAGTATCTCTTTACTTTCTTTGGCAGTGTTAAATCGAGATAGCCCTGCAACGCGAATTGGAAATCCAGAATAACGTTCTGCGAAGGTCTTTGAATGTTGCTGAACCAGAAGCGTTGTCGGAACAAGTACGGCTACTTGTTTTCCATCCTGCACAGCTTTAAAGGCAGCGCGAATCGCAATTTCAGTCTTTCCATATCCAACATCGCCACAGATGATGCGATCCATCGGGTAAGGACGTTCCATATCGCGCTTTACATCTTCAATTGTTGAAAGTTGATCGGGCGTTTCAATGTAAGAGAAGGCATCTTCTAGCTCGCGCTGCCAAGGAGTATCTGCCGAGAAAGCAAAGCCGGGTGCGCTGGTGCGCGCCGCATAGAGTCGGATTAATTCACCAGCAATTTGGCGCACAGCTTTACGCGCGCGTCCCTTTGCCTTCTGCCATTCACCACTGCCAATGCGGTGCACCGTTGGAGTTTCTCCACCAACATATTTACTTACCTGCTCCAAGGTATCTGTTGGAACAAAGATACGGTCACCAGGTTGTCCACGTTTGGCAGGCGCATATTCAATAACTAAGTACTCGCGCGTTACTCCCCCAACAGTTCTTTGGATGAGTTCTACATATCTACCGATTCCATGTTGCTCATGGACTACGAAATCTCCAGAGCGTAGTTCGAGTGGATCAATAGCTTGCTTGCGCTTAGAAGGCATGCGCGCATCTTTTGTTGTGGTCTTACTGCCCGATAAGTCGCGCTCTGTAACAACCAGAATGCCCGCGTGATCGCTATGGAAACCAAAACCAAGAGTTGATTGCGTGATGTGAATAGAGCCCTTTGTTGGCGCCGCGCTCAGTGATTGCACCATCTGAACGGGCAAGTCTGCATCACGGAAGATGCCGGCATAGCGCTCGGCCATACCGTGGCCAACTGTTGAAAAGATGACGCTCTCGTGTGCTTCTAGCCCGGTTCGCAAAAGTTCGCAGAGCGCTTCAACGCTTCCGCGCATCGGATCAATCGCTGCAATATCGAGAAAGTGCGCATCGGTATCGAGATCGCTTCCAAATGGGTTAAGCGCTCCGGTAGGTATTCCAAGCGAGGTCAACTCTTCTCGTAGCGCTTCCCAAGAAAGATAAGTGACTTTCTCAACTGGTAGAGGCGCACTAGCGCCAACTGCAGCGTTTGACCAAGAAGCTTCTAAGAATTCTTCATTAGTCTCGATGAGATCTGCAGTACGAGAACGAATTCGTTCGTCATCGATAAAGAGGATTTCGGTCTGCGCTGGCATGCGCTGTGCGATGGTGTTGAAGTCATCGGTCAGCAAAGGAATAAGAGATTCCATGCCATCAACGGTGATGCCATCTGCAATCTTTCCGATAATTTCGAGGGCGCCTGGGTATTGGCTCTTGAGCTTCTCGGCTCGGGCGCAGATTTCATCGTTGAGTAGAAATTCACGGCAGGGCAGGATAGAAAGTTTCCCAATAACTGCTTCACTTGTGCGCTGATCTGCAACCTCAAAATAGCGTAGCTCTTCAATCTCATCACCAAAGAAATCGATACGAACTGGATGCATCGCAAGTGGTAGGAAGACATCGACGATTCCGCCGCGAACAGCAAATTCACCACGCTTTTCAACGAGGTCAGTTCTTGTAAATGCGAGCTCTGTTAGATGAGTAATGAGTTCGGTCAAACCAATCTCTTGACCAATCTCAAGAGTCCAGAGTGGTTGTGTGGCAAGAGATGCAATAAAGCGATGGATAACAGCGCGCACTGGTGCAACCACAACTGGATGTGCAGCATCGGAAAGCTGTAGCGAATAAAGCGTTGAAATTCTCTGAGCAACTGTGTCACTGCGTGGACTTAGTCGTTCGTGTGGAAGCGTTTCCCAAGCAGGAAATTCATACACACGCGAATGTAGATCGCGCAGACTTTCAGCAAGATCCTCCGCAGATCGGGAAGAGCTTGTGACTACCAAGACTGGGTGTTGCTGCGCTTTGAGAGCGATTAAGAATGGATAGCTCGGAGGTGCGGCAATGATTTTGGCTGAATCTGATTCGAGCGCGGCAAGGACTTCAGTATCACTATGTAATACCGAGAGAATTCCTCTCATTGAAAGCGCCTCCAAACGACTCAAAGCCCCGCTTCACAAAGTGAGGGGGGCGAACAATCACAGTCTATCGACCTCGCTCAACCTGCGATAATTCGCAGGTGACTCAGGCGCCAAATCAGAATCTCGAAGCCAAGAGCATCGTTGAATCCGACGATGCCACCTTGCGCAGCGATGTGCGTCGCCTTGGCGATTTATTGGGCCAATCTCTTGTGCGTCAAGAAGGTCAGCAACTTCTCGATCTCGTTGAAAGTGTGCGCAAGAGTGTGCGCGAAGGCAGCGGCGTTGAAATTCTCGATAAGTTAACTGTCGATGAATCAGTACAACTGGTGCGCGCATTTAGCACCTACTTCCATTTAGCAAATGTGGCAGAGCAAGTGCACCGCTCGCGTGTTCTTGCTGAAGTTCGCGAACGTGGTGGTTCTTGGATTACTCGCGCTATCGACAAGATTGAAAGCGCCATCAACAATCCAGTCTCTGGCCACGAAATCACTCAGCAAGATTTAACTAAGTGGATCAATGACCTGAATATTCGTCCAGTGTTTACGGCGCACCCAACTGAAGCTGCCCGTCGCTCTATCCTCAGCAAGTTAGGCGAAATCGCATCTCTGCTCGATACCCCAAAGTCGGTTACGCAAGAAGAGCGCCTAGCTGAAACTGTTGACTTGCTCTGGCAGACAGATGAGCTGCGCCTTGATCGCCCAGAACCGCTCGATGAAGCGATGAATGCTCTCTATTACCTTGATGATCTTTCAACCAATACGGTTCCTGAAGTGCTGAACGATTTTGCACGCGAACTCAAGCGCCTCAAGATTGATTTACCTGTAACTGCTCGCCCACTTACATTTGGTACCTGGATCGGCGGAGACCGCGACGGTAACCCCAACATCACTCCTGAAATCACCGAAGAAGCAGTTGTACTTCAGGTCAACCACGCCATCCGCACCACGATGGCTGCGATGAACCGACTTCGTCAGATGCTCTCGGTCTCAACTCGAATTGCAGGTGCAACGCCTGAACTCAGCGAATCGGTAGAAAAAGATTTGAAGAACATCCCAGAATTTGAACCGCGATTCTTACGCCTTAATGTGCAAGAGCCATACCGTCTGAAAGCCACAGCGATTGTGCACCGTTTAGCTTTTACACGTAGCCGCCATGCAGCTCGCGGGCCACATGTACCAGGACGCG
Organism: Candidatus Nanopelagicaceae bacterium; assembly: GCA_965267965.1. Taxonomy (GTDB): domain Bacteria; phylum Actinomycetota; class Actinomycetes; order Nanopelagicales; family Nanopelagicaceae; genus Planktophila. The sequence goes on along the minus strand of OZ254131.1, from coordinate 132,727 downwards.
ACTATAAGAACACTGCCGAACTACTGGCTGATCTGACTTTGATGCGCGATTCACTCTTTGCCCACCGCGGAGAACTGCTGGCAACTGGCCTACTTGAGCGCACTATCCGCACCGTTGCTGCCTTTGGCCTCACTCATGCAACTCTTGATATCCGCGAACACTCAGATGCTCATCACAACGTTCTGCAGCAACTCATCGGTGGTAACTACAAAGAACTTTCGCATGATGAAAAATTCCCGGTTCTTATCGAACACTTAGCCTCAGATAAGAAGTTTGATACTTCTTCCCTTGATGCTGCTGCCAGCAAAACTCTCAACACCTTTGTTGCCATTGAAGATTTGATTGAAAGATTCGGTCCAGAAGTAATTGAGACCTATATCGTTTCGATGACTAAGGGCGCAGATGATCTGATTGCTGCAACTGTTCTTGGTAAGCAGGCAGGGCTCGTTGATCTCTCACGTGGAATCGCCAAAGTTGGCTTTGCACCACTTCTTGAAACTGTTGCGGAACTTCGTGCAGCAGGTGAAATTCTTGAGAAGATGCTCGGCAATCCCACATATCGCAAGGTCGTTGAACTACGCGGAAACGTACAAGAAGTGATGTTGGGCTATTCAGATTCAAATAAAGATGCGGGAATCGCAACATCACAATGGGAAATCCATCGCGCACAACGCATCTTGCGCGATGTGGCTAAGAGCCATGGAGTAAAGCTTCGCCTCTTCCATGGTCGCGGTGGTTCTGTCGGCCGCGGTGGTGGACCAACATATGACGCACTTGTTGCGCTGCCTTGGGGCTCAGTTGATGGACAGATCAAGATGACTGAACAAGGTGAAGTCATCTCAGATAAGTACGCGCTTCCCGCCCTTGCCCGCGAAAACGTGGAACTCACTCTTGCTGCATCCCTGGAAGCCACAATTCTTAATCGTGGACCACGCCAGAGCAAGGAAGATTTAGCTAAGTGGAATGAATGTATGAACTTAGTCAGCGACAACTCATTCACGACTTATCGCGCGCTCGTTGACCACCCAGATCTTCCGGCATATTTCTATGCTTCGACTCCCGTTGAGCAGCTAGGAAATCTCTTCTTAGGTTCTCGTCCATCACGTAGACCAGATGCCGCAGGCGGCCTTGATTCACTTCGCGCAATTCCTTGGGTCTTTGGTTGGACCCAATCACGTCAGATTGTTCCGGGTTGGTTTGGCGTTGGTTCTGGCCTCAAAGCTGCGCGCGAAGCAGGTAAGAGCGATGTGCTGCAGCAGATGCTCCGTGAATGGCACTTCTTCTCAACATTTATCAGCAATGTTGAAATGACTCTAGCTAAGACCGATTTAGTCACTGCAAAGCGTTACGTCGAAACTCTGGTACCAAAAAAGCTCCATCACTTCCTCGACACCATCACCGCTGAATTCCAGCTGACTGTTGATGAAATCTTGAAGCTGACTGGAAAGAGTTCACTCCTTGGAGATCAAGCAGTTCTTGCTCGCACTCTGCAGGTGCGCGATACCTACCTTGCACCTCTTCAACTGCTTCAGGTAACTCTTCTAAGCCGTGTGCGCCAAGAAGGCGCAGCTGCTGATCCAACTTTGATTCGCGCACTCTTGTTAACTATTAACGGTGTTGCAGCGGGCTTACGTAATACCGGCTGATTGAGCCTTAACTCCAGCAACATAGACCTGCAGGACTTTTATTTCGCTCACTTGTACAGGCGTTGCCTTCAACGGATTTTGATCCAACAGAACAAAGTCAGCATCGACACCCACTTCAATTACGCCCTTATTCCAGAAGTTTGAGAAGGCTGCGTCTTGAGTGTAATGAACTAATGAATCTTCAAGTGAGACAGATTCTTGCGGGCTCCATGCCTGCGTACTTCCGGGTGCGCTGCGGTGAGTTGGAACTGCAAGTGCATCTAATGGGACGTGGCTAGTCACAGGCCAATCGCTGCCGTAACCAATACGCGCGCCACTTCTTTGGAGCGAGGCCAATTGATACTGCTGGTTGTTGCGCACGGTTCCGATGCGAGGCTCAATCAATTGCGCATTCATCGGATCTAGATAAGTCCAGAGCGGTTGGATATTTGCAATGACGCCAAGGGATGAAAAACGGGGCAGATCATCTGGATGAATCAACTGTGCATGTGCAATAACGGGTCTGCGATCCCAACGAGGATTTACCTTGGTAACTGCCTCAATTGCATTTAACGCTTGGCGAATTGCGGCATCTCCGATGGCATGGGCATGAATCTGAAAACCCAGCGCATCAAAGTGGACCATCGCATCAATGAGTTCATCTTCATCCCAGATCAATAGGCCTGTTGATTGTGGATCATCGAGATATGGCTCAAGGAGCGCTGCCGTACCTGCCGACAGTGCGCCATCGCAGATAAATTTGATGGTCTTTGCACTTAAATGCGAAGTGCTTGGCAGAGCTTCAATCTCGCCGCGGAAAGATACGAAGTCTTTGCTGTAGCTGCGCCACGTATCTGGTTGAGCCAAGAAGAAGAGGTTGGTGTCAATGGTCAGCGCTCCACCTTTATCGGCTGCGATATACGCCTCGGGCATTCCAGGTTCGACCCATGCATCAGTTGCGCTGGTAACGCCAGATTCAAGATAGCGCTGACAAGCCCAAGCGATTGCTGCAACGTCATCACTCAAGGTTCGCTTTGGTGCAGCTCCTAAAACTAAATCGATAGCAGATGGCTCGCGCAGAGTTCCTTTTGGAGAACCATCGCTATAGCGTGCAATAGTTCCTCCGTCTGGATCAACTGTTGCCTTTGTTATTCCAGCAACCTCTAACGCTTTGGAATTAACCCACACTGTGTGGTGATCAACTGCGTGCAGCACAATCGGAATATCGCGCGATGCTTCATCAAGAGATGCTGCCTCAAAATCTCCACCGGCGACAACGGAAGCTTCATAAGCGCCACCAATGACCCAAGAAGCACCTGGATTATTTGTAATGTAAGAGCGAACGGCCGAAACAATTTCAGCAACGCTTTGTAGTCCATTGACGTTGGGACCCTGGCTTTCACGACCAGCAAAGAGTGGGTGGGCATGGGCATCGATAAAGCCGGGTGCGAGAAACTTTCCGGCTAAATCAACAACTTCATCACTCTGTGCTTGTTGCGCATCAACGCCAAGTGCGATGACCTTGCCTGATTCAACGAGGACTGCATTTGTATAGGTACCGCGCGAGCACCAGATTTCACCGTTGGTGAATAGGGTCTTCATGGTGCTTCAGGAGTTGAATTTCGATTGGGTGAGATCAAGCCCTTTTTCAATCAGGAATTCCACGCAATCTGCACCACGATCAATAAACTCTTCTAAATCTTTCTTCTCTTCTTTACTAAATTGCTTTAAGACAAAGTCGCCGGGATCTTGCTGCCCCATGGGACGGCCGATTCCAAGTCGCACGCGAAAGTAATCAGGAGTTCCAAAAGATGATGTCAGTGATTTCAAACCATTATGTCCGTTATCCCCACCAGCAACTTTGGCGCGAATAGCAGCGTATGGAATATCAAGTTCATCATGGAGAACAATGATGTTGGCCGGTTCAACGGAATAGAAAGTTGCTAGCGCCTTGATAGGACCGCCGGATTCATTCATATAGCTTTTGGATTTAGCCAGAATAATCGAGTGGGCATCGACTCCAACGCCCAATTTGTAAGCGGCGATATCGCTTCGAGATTTATGTGAAGAGAGCTTCACATTGTGACGTTTTGCAAGATGGTCAATGACCATCTGACCCACATTGTGACGGGTGGCAGCGTATTCATCCCCAGGATTACCGAGACCCACTACCAACCACGTCATAAGTGAAAGGGTAAAGGTTGTTAGTCCTTCTTCTCAGCATCTGCAGCAGGTGCCGCAGCTGCATCGGCTGCAGGTGCTGCAACAGCAACTTCTTCAACCGCTGTTGAGCGCTCTGAAAGGTGAACGATGATTGTGTTCGCTGGGCTGACAAGTGTTGTGCCTGCAGGAAGAACAACATCTGAAGCGTGCTTCGAAGTTCCAGCAGCCATTCCTTCAATGTTAAGAACAAGGAACTTAGGAATAGAAGTTGCTTCAGCTTCGATTTCAATTGTGTTGTGCTGTGTCTCAAGAATTCCATCTGGATCGTGCTTACCTTCAAGGTGAACAGGAACAGCAACAGTTACCTTCTCGCCACGACGGACAAGAACGAGGTCGATGTGCTCGAGGATCTGCTTGAGTGGGTGACGAACTACAGACTTAGGAAGTGTGAGCTCTGTCTTTCCATCAATATCAATATTGAGAAGAACGTTTGACTCTTTAAGAGCTACGCCGAGTTCGCGCGCTGGAAGAGTGATGTGAAGTGGCTTTTCGCCATGTCCGTAGATAACAGCAGGAACCAAACCTGCAACGCGTGCGCGACGTGAAGCACCCTTACCGAATTCGGTACGTGTAACGCCCTTGATTGATACTTCTGCCATTGTGATGCTCCTTCGTTGCTGTTATCGAACTTCTTTGTGTTGCGAAGTTCCAGCAGGAGTTGATACCTACGCCGTCGATCACGGATAAATTTCACCCTCGCCGGAACGAGGTGAAGGTTAGCGTGACTTAGCTATGTCCGTCAAAAAGGCTGGTTACTGAGCCATCTTCGAAGACTTCGCGGATGGCGCGGGCCAAGAGCGGTGCAATCGAGAGAACGGTCAATTTATCGAACTTCTGGTCTTCAGAAAGCGGCAGTGAATCAGTAACAACGACCTCAACGGCCCTTGAATCGCGCAGCCTTTCGACTGCTGGACCTGAGAAGACTGCATGAGTTGCCGCGATGATTACATCTTTAGCGCCGCCCTCAAAGAGCGCATCTACTGCCTTGGTAATTGTTCCGGCGGTATCGATCATGTCATCGATAACAACGCAGGTACGTCCTTCGACTTCACCGACTACTTTGCCAACGACTGCTTCGTTCGGAATCAGCGGATCGCGAGTCTTATGGATAAATGCAATTGGGCAACCACCGAGAAGTTCTGACCAACGTTCTGCAACGCGCACGCGACCAGAGTCTGGCGAAACGATGGTGAGTTTAGAACGGTCTACCTTGCTGCCAACGTAGTTAGCGAGCATTGGAAGTGCGAAGAGATGATCTACGGGACCATCAAAGAATCCTTGAATCTGTGAGGTGTGAAGATCAACCACCATCAAACGATCGGCGCCAGCTGTTTTAAACAAATCTGCCATGAGTCGCGCAGTGATTGGTTCACGGCCACGGCTCTTCTTATCTTGACGCGCATAGGCATAGAAAGGTGCAACAACGGTGATGCGCTTGGCAGATGCACGCTTAAGCGCATCAATCATGATGAGTTGTTCCATGATCTGCTTGTTGATGGGAGCAGAATGTGACTGAATCACAAAAGCATCGCAACCACGAACTGATTCTTCAAAGCGAACGAAAATTTCTCCGTTGGCGAAGTCATATGCCGATGTTGGAGTAAGAGGAATGCCGAGCTCTGTTGCTACTTGTTCTGCTAACTCTGGGAATCCGCGGCCTGAAAAAAGACGAAGTTTTTTCTCTGACGATAAACGGATCTCGCTCAAGGAAGTTAGCCCTTCTGCTCGTCGTTGCTGTGGCGCGCAGCCGCCTCAGCTGATTTAGTGCCAGGACGCTTGCGCAGAACCCAACCTAGTACATTTCGCTGCTTTGCCCTACCGACACCAATTGCGCCGGCGGGAACATCTTCAGTAATGACAGAACCGGCGGCTGTATATGCGCCATCTCCGATTGTCACTGGTGCAACGAGCATTGAATCGCTGCCGATACGGACGTGATCGCCCACGACTGAATAATGCTTTTCGACGCCATCGTAGTTAACAAAGATAGTTGCAGCGCCAATATTGGTGCCTTCGCCGATTACAGCATCTCCAACATAAGAAAGATGTGGAACTTTGGAGCCTTCGCCCAGTGTTGCATTCTTCATCTCAACGTATGCGCCAACTTTTGAACCGCTGAGCAGCTTTGTTCCGGCTCTTAGGTAGGAATACGGACCTACATTTACACCTTCGCCGATAACGGCTTCGGTGCACTGTGATTCAAGCACGTGAGCATTTGCTGCAACTGTGCAATCAATCAACGTTGTGCGAGGGCCAATAACTGCGCCGCTAGCAATTGTGGTGGCGCCGTGAATCGCAGTTCCGGGAGCAAGTACTACATCAGGTGCAATTGTTGCAGTGGTATCTACCCACGTTGTTAATGGATCAACGATGGTGACGCCAGCCTTCATCAAATCTTCATTAATGCGATCACGTAAGAGCGCCGCTGATTCCGCCAACTGCACGCGGTCATTAACGCCGAGGATTTCAATGAAATCATCGATGAGAACGGCAGCAATCTTTCCGCCTTCATTGCGCAAAATTTCAATGACATCGGTCAAATAGAGCTCGCCCTGCGAATTATTGTTCTTGAGTTTTCCAATAGCGCTGGCTAATTTGGCAGCATCGAAGGCATAAACGCCAGAGTTAACTTCGATGATCTCGCGCTGGATTTCATCAGCATCGCGATCTTCAACGATGCGAAGTAGCGAAGCGTCATCACCACGAATAATGCGGCCATACCCGGTGGGATCTGGATGTTCGGCAGTCATCACCGATGCGGTGAAGCCACCTGCATGGTGTTCTGCCAGAAGCTGAGCAAGAGAAGTTGCGGTCAGCATGGGTGTATCGCCGGCGAGAACCAAGATGGTGCCGCTGGGATTAAGTCCAGCGAGCGCTAACTGAGTTGCATGTCCGGTACCACCGCGTTTTTCTTGGAAGACGGTGACCGCGCTCGGTGCAATCTCTGCAATATGCGCTTCAACTTTTTCGCGACCTGCGCCAACGACAACGCGAACGTTCTTAGGGGCCAGCGCATCAACTGCGTTAAGTACGTGGCCGACCAATGTGCGCCCTGCGATTGGATGTAAGACCTTGGGCGTACTCGACTTCATGCGAGTTCCTTCACCAGCAGCGAGAATCACTACGGTTTCAAGGCTCATGTCGTAAGTCTACCTGTGGCTCCGCTCTTTACTACTGCGGAGCAATTGCTCCGCCACCAGGTATCGATCCTGGACCCTGGGCTTCAAAGGCCCATGTGCTAGCCACTACACAATGGCGGAACCTATATTCTCCCTTATCTTCGGCAGTGCTCGCGACCACTAAACTCATTTCTTATGGGAAGCCAATCACTTGAGCGCGATGAAGTAGACCGCCTCATAGCCGCTTGGAAGCGCGAACGCCCCGATTTAGACCTCTCTCCCCTTGCAGTCCTTAGTCGCATCACCCGCATTGCGCGCCATCTCGATATTGCGCGCCGCGATGCATTCGGTGATCTAGAAAATTGGGGCTTCGATGTTCTTGCAGCTCTTCGCAGAGCAGGCGAACCTCATCAACTATCCCCTGGTCAATTAATGCAGGAAACTCTTGTAACAAGCGGAACTATGACCAATCGACTCGATCGCTTAGAAGAGTTACTACTTATCACTCGCGAACCAGATCCAAGCGATGGTCGCGGCTCACTTGTCACACTTACCCGTGCGGGAATGCGCGCAGTTGATTCAGCTATGGAAGATCTCTTACAGAACGAGCGCGAGCTTCTGCAGAATCTGAGCGCAAAAGATCGCGAAGTTCTGGCAGATCTACTAAGCAAACTTGTTACTAAATTTGATGAGAGTTAATTAGCTACTAATTACTTTGGCGCCATGTACTGGCCCATGTGCTCGCGCCACGCTTCCGACAACTCCGCTGGCTGTTAAGGCAACTGCTAAATCTAAACCAGAATCTTCATCGGCTACCAAGAATGCAACTGTTGGACCTGAGCCAGAGACAATTGCGCCCAGTGCTCCGTAATCCCGTCCGACTTCAAGAACCAGACTTAAGGCTGGTCGCAGAGAACATGCTGCGTTCTGTAAATCGTTGGTAAGGGCTCGTCCAACTGCCTCGGAATCAGCGGCAAGAAGTGATTGCATCAATACATCGGAAACTTGAGGAGCTGCGACATCTAATTCAGCGCGCATGCGATCGCATTCGCCATAGACGGCAGGAGTTGAAAGGCCAACGCTGGAGAGCGCTAAAACCCAGTGATAGGTGCCGCGCGAAAGAGCGGCAGTGAGTTGATCACCGTGGCCTTGGCCAATCGCAGTTCCGCCAGAGATCATAAAGGGCACATCGCTACCTAATTCAGAACCCAACGCATGGAGCTCTTCGCGCGACATTTCTAGTTGAAAGAGCGCATCCATGGCCACCAAAGTGCCTGCTGCATCTGCACTTCCGCCTGCCATTCCACCAGCCACAGGAATAGATTTCTTAATCTCGATATGAACATCGGTATCAAACTCAAATTTTTCGCCAATTAGGCGCACAGCTTTCACAGCAAGGTTGGAGTGATCTTCCGGAACGCCGTGGGTATGTTCGCCGCTGACTGCAATCGTTACTCCGCTGCCAGGCTTGGTTTTTGTCACAGTGACGTCATCGAAGATCGAGATTGCTTGAAAGACAGATACCAAATTGTGATAACCATCTGACTCTTTTGGCCCAACCGAAAGTTGCAGATTTACCTTGGCAGGTACTCGCACAGTTACAGAATTTAGGGCCACGATAAAACTCTACCCAAGTTTCGCAATTGCGCAGAAGTTATGGATATCCAGCGATTCACCGCGCAAAGTGGGATCAATACCTGCTTGCGTGAGTACCGCTTCAGCGGCGGCTGATCCGCCATACATTGATGAGAGCGCAGAGCGCAGCATCTTGCGGCGCTGTGCAAATGCGAGATCAATAATTGCAAAGACTTTCTTGCGAAGTTCTTCATCGCCTGGAGTTGCCCGACGAGTAAATGCCACCAATTTTGAATCAACGTTAGGTTGCGGCCAGAAGATATTGCGTGAAACCGATCCCGCACCTGTGACATCTGCCCACCATGCCGCCTTAACGCTAGGAATTCCATACTCTTTAGAGTTTGGTTTTGCTGCAAGTCGATCAGCAACTTCAGCCTGCACCATCACAACGCCACTGCGCAGCGAAGGAAAAATCTCAAGAAGATGTAAGAAGACTGGAACAGAGACGTTATAAGGAAGATTGGCAACTAAAACAGTTGGATCTGCCGGTAGCGTCTTTAGCGTAAGCGCATCCTCATTAATGACGGTCAGCAGATTGGCGCGATCTGTGTGAAAGGCTGCGGTAATCGGCAATTGGTTTGCCAGGCGAGCATCGATTTCAACAGCGATAACAGAGTGCGCCTCTTCTAACATCGCCAAAGTGAGCGAACCTAAACCAGGGCCAATCTCTAGTGCGATATCACTTGCAGTAACGCCAGCTGTGCGAACAATCTTGCGACAAACATTGGCATCGTGGACAAAGTTCTGGCCGAGTGATTTAGATGGCTTGAGATCGAGTTTGGCTGCTAGTTCGCGTATTTCTGCCGCTCCCAGCAAGCTCATGCGAAAGATCCAAAGATTCGTTCTGCGTTATGTGAAAGCGCAGTCGCGAGCTCGGCAACATCTTCATTGCGTTCTGCCGCCATGGCGCGAACAATGTTGGCAATTTGTGCTGGGGTATTGAGCGCACCGCGATGAGGCGCCGGCGCCAAAAATGGTGAATCAGTTTCAACCAACAGCTGATTGTGCGGAACGAGCTTGACCGCTTCTCGCAGCGCCGGTGCATTTTTAAAGGTCATCGTTCCAGCAAAGGAAAGTATGTAGCCGCGCTCAATACAAGTCTTTGCCATCTCGACATCGCCTGAGAAACAATGAAAGACAGTCTTTTCAGGCGCTCCTACCTCAAGAAGTACAGAGAGAACATCATCGTGCGAATCACGATCGTGGATAACGAGCGCTTTATTGGTCCGCTTAGCTAAATCGATATGCCACTTAAAGGAATCTTGTTGGCGCTTCCGTAGTTCTGGTGGAGTACGAAAGTAATCAAGGCCTGTTTCTCCGATGGCGCGTACGCGCGGTTCTTGCGCCAACTTTTCGATAATCGCCCAATCAGCTTCCAGATCTGCAACTACGGGCGCTTCATTGGGATGGAGCGCAACAGCTGCAAGTACTCTGCCTGGAAAGGCATTTGCCATATCAACGCACCATTGCGATTGCTCGGCTGAATAACCGACCTGCACGATGCGATCAACATTGACCGATTTGGCATCATCTAAAACTTTCTTTACCGCCTCTGAATCAGGGGCTTCGTTGGTAACAATCTCGATATGTGCGTGTGCATCGACTGTTGGAACAGGGAGCGCTTCTGGTAACGGAGCTTGCTCGCGATCAATATCGCGGTTGTGGCGATCAGCCATAGAAAATTACTCTTTTACTTCTAACCGCGGAAAGAGAACTGGCGTCTTTGTCACAGTTGCACCTGGCGGTAGTTGTCCCCATGTGGCAACACCACTGATGGGTTGTGCGCCAATTTCGCCGAGCGCAGCTTTTGCACCGAGTGATTCCCACAAGATTTCAGTCGTTGCTGGCATGACTGGATGTAGGAGGACTGCAAGTGCGCGAAGTGATTCAGCAGTGTTATAGAGAACCTCTTCGAGAACTGCTTGATTGGCAGGATCTTTTGCCAGAATCCAAGGTTCTTTGATTGTGACAAAGCCATTGACCTGCTTGCAGAAATCCATCACCGCGTTGATTCCACCTTGGAAATCGAGCGCGACCATTGCAGCGTCTGCTTTCGCAACAGTTGCAGTGAGCGCCGCAGAGAGAGTTTCATCTTGAGCAACAGCCGGCACTTTGCCACCACAGTACTTTTCGATCATTGCAGCAAGGCGTGATGCCAGATTGCCAAAATCATTAGCTAGTTCTGAGGTATAGCGCGCGCTCATATCTTCCCAAGAGAAAGATCCATCAGAACCAAATGGAATTGCGCGTAAGAAGTAATAGCGGAAGGCATCAACGCCAAAGTGGTTGGTGATATCAGAAGGTGCAATACCGGTGAGCTTTGACTTGCTCATCTTTTCGCCGCCCACCAATAACCAGCCATGGGCGAAGACTTTCTTAGGGATATCAATACCGGCAGCCATCAACATCGCTGGCCAAATCACTGCATGGAAGCGCAAGATATCTTTTCCAACCAAGTGCACATCAGCTGGCCAGGTGGATGCAAACTTCTTGCCGCCTTCAGTCTCAGGTGCATCAGTCAAGCCGACTGCAGTTGCATAGTTGAGCAGCGCATCAAACCAGACATAGACAACTTGATCAGTATCCCAAGGAACAGGAATACCCCAATCGAAGGTAGAGCGAGAGATAGATAGATCCGAGACGCCGCCTTCAAGGAATGAAATTACTTCATTACGCGCGCTTTCAGGTTGGCACGCTTCTGGGTTCTTCTTGTAATGATCAAGAAGCGGTTGGGTAAATTCTGAGAGTTTAAAGAACCAATTGTTTTCATTGACCATCTCGATTGGCTTGCTATGAATTGGACATAGCTTTTCGCCATCGGCATCAATGAGATCTCCGGGTAACTTAAATTCTTCACAACCTACGCAGTAAGGGCCTTCGTATTTACCTGCATAGATATGGCCTGAATCCTTTAGCGATTGCAGAAACTTCTGAACTCGCTCAGTGTGGCGGGGCTCTGTTGTGCGAATAAAGTCATCGTTAGCGATATTGAGCGCAGCCCAGTTAGGTTTCCACGCTTCGGCAACTAACTTATCGACCCAGGCTTGCGGGGCGACGTTATTTTGTTCAGCGGTGCGCATGACCTTCTGACCATGTTCATCTGTGCCAGTTAAGAACCAGACTGATTCACCGCGTTGACGATGCCAACGAGTAAGAACATCCCCTGCCACCGTTGTGTACGCATGGCCAATATGCGGCGCATCATTTACATAGTAAATAGGCGTAGTGAGGTAGAAGGATTTCATCTGCTCATCTTATTCGCATCGACTACTGCTGCATAAACGATCTTCTTCGGAAGGTCGAACTCTTCCGCGACTGTGGCGATCGCGCCTTTTCGGTCCATTCCAGCTGCCTCATATTCACGAACACGGGCAACAGCGCTATCGGCAGTCCTGATTTCAGAGCCTGCTTCAATTCCTGCAAAGACCAGTGTGATTTCACCGAGGATCTCGCGACTGCGCGCCCACACAATCAGTTCAGCAATTGTTCCGCGAATGGTCTCTTCATATGTCTTTGTCATCTCGCGGCAGATTGCTGCCTTGCGATTTTCACCCAGAATAGATGCTGCATCAAGCAGTGATTCGAGTAAACGGTGTGGTGCTTCAAAGGTAACCATGGTGCGCTCTTCAAAACGTAGCTTTTCGTAGAAGGCGCGGCGCGCACCTTGTGCACGCGGTGCAAAACCTTCAAAGGTAAAGCGATCGGTTGGCAAACCAGAGAGCGCAATTGCCATCGTCGGAGCACTTGGGCCAGGGATTACAACAGTGGGAAGATTTTCAGCGATGGCATCTCGCATCAAGCGAAATCCTGGATCGCTAATCGTTGGCATTCCAGCATCGGTGACCACTAACACTTCTTTGCCCTCGCGCAGCAGCGTGAGAATTTCAGCAGTGCGTTCCTTCTCGTTGCCTTCAAAGAAAGAGATGATGCGAGCTGTAAATGTCACTTCAAGATCAGATGCCAGACGATGAAAACGACGAGAATCTTCTGCAGCGATAATTTCAGCGCTTTCAATTGCTTTCTTCAGACGTGCGCTTGCATCGAGCGGATTTCCTAGTGGAGTCGCTGCAAGTACTAGTGTCATATGCGCATCTTCCCATATTCTGTACACATGGTTGCAGGTATCGCTCCGATACTCATCGCACTGGCTTCATTTTTCCTACGTCTGTTTAATCTGGGAAATATCAAGACTTTTATCTTCGATGAGGTCTACTACGTCGATGGCGCACGCGATCTCCTGAAATACGGAGTCGAAGTTTCAGGCAGTAACCCTGAGTTCATTGTTCATCCTCCGATTGGCAAATGGCTGATTGGTGGCGGCATTCAAATATTTGGCGACAACGCTTTCGGTTGGCGCTTTGCTACAGCTCTCGCTGGTTCACTGATGATTCTGCTTATCGCTCTCATTGCACATCGCCTCTTTAGAAACCCACTGCTCACTGGCCTGGCCAGCGCCTTGATGGCAGTCGATGGAATGGCTTTAGTGCATTCGCGAACAGCGCTACTAGATAACTTCCTTGCGCTCTTTATCTTGGCCGCTACCTACCTCTTTCTGCGCCGCCAATACTGGTGGACAGCAATTGCTCTCGGTTTAGCACTTGGCACTAAATGGAGTGCGGTCTACTTCATTGCGATCTTCGGATTAATTGCGCTCTATCGCGCCTTTACTCATCACACTGGTAAATCACTTATTCGCCCAACTTTGGAACGCGTTGCCCAATTCGCTCTTATTCCAGCGCTTATTTATTGCGCATCCTGGGCGGGTTGGTTTATTTCTAGTCGCGGATGGGGTCGCGATTATTCCTCAAATGTAGCTTCTTCATTTATTCATTATCACCAACAGATTCTCGGTTTTCACACTTCACTAACAGAAAAGCACACATATGAAGCTAACCCTTGGAGTTGGTTGATTATGGGAAGACCGACTTCTTTCTTCTATGAATCACCAAAGGGTTGTGGTGTAGAAAGTTGTTCGCAGGAAATCTTGGCGCTGGGAACACCGCTGCTCTGGTGGAGCGCGACCGCAGCCTTATGCGTTGTTCTTGGTATGTGGCTCAGAGGTGTGATCTCACGCCACTTTGATCCAGCGTTGACCATCATCGTCGCTGGAATGGCTGCTGGTTATCTACCGTGGTTCTTCTACCAATCACGCACAGTCTTCACTTTTTACGCGATTGTCTTTCAACCATTTCTTATCTTGGCGCTGGTCTATTGCGCACAGATGGCGCTTACGAGGCTCGGCCGAAAAGGTTTATTCGCTGTCGCTTCGCTCTTTATCTTGATAGCCCTTAACTTCGTCTACTTCTTGCCGCTCTACATCGGCGATGTCATTTCTTACGAAGCATGGCGCGCTCGGATGTGGTTCCCGAGCTGGATTTAAAGCGCTGAACTACTGATTAGCAGCGCGGCTATCGCGCAGGCGACGAACAGCTTCTTCAGCCAATTGCTGATCGAAGATTTCATCTTGTGAAGGAGCCGCGGCAGCGAGCGCTTCACGCTCAAGACGTTGCTGCTCTTCGCTCCACTTACCAGGCTCTGTCAGGTCGATGATGCGCTTGGCTGTTACCGCCTTAGGTGCATTCACATACGTTGGAAGCGGAACTTCATTTGGTTGCCATTCAGCACGCGCTTGCGCAGTTCCCTTAGGAAGAAGCGTTACACCTGAAAGTTCGCGCTCTGAAAGCGGGATCCAATGTTCTTGGTTGATGACAGCTGCATGTGCAGATTTTGAGGTAACAACATCTGCAAGGTTGGTATGTGAGACACCATCTGTAGTGCGATGTAGTTGATCAACGCGACGACGTTGAATCTTGTCGTGGTTAACCTGTCGGCGCACATGAGCGATGTAGATCAAGAGTGCGGTGACAGGAATTGCAATAGAGATGTATGCGAGTGTTTGCATAATTGCACCTACAGTCGTAAGGATGAGTGTTGTAGTAATAAGGAAGAAAATGATCCGACGTCGCAACAGCTGCTGAGCTACTCGCCCAACTCGGTCGACATCTGTATAGATAACTCCAGAATTATTTATTGAACCAGGATTTGTACTTGCAACTACGCGAAGAGCGCTTTTGTACTTTTCAACGCTCTTTCCTGAGAATTCATTCTTGTTATGTATCCAGCGAGGCAGAAAATAGGCAACCCACATGCCAATAATCGCCAGATAGATAATTCCCGAAGCCATGATGGGTAAAGGTTAAGGGTGAGCCCCTGTAACCCTGTGGATTTCAAGGGGGGTTTACTGAATTAATTCGTTGTACTTAACAAAGCTGACATGGTCTCGCCAAGCCCCATCTATATGCAGAAATGCTTTGCGATGGCCTTCAAATGTAAATCCTGCCTTTTCGGCGACCTTACATGACGCTGCATTTTCAGGGCGCACATTGATTTCGATGCGATGTAATCCCAATTCTGAGAATCCAAAAGAGGAGAGCAGTACTACTGCTTGGGTTGTGTATCCGCGGTTAGCGAAATTTCTATCGATCCAATAGCCAATATGGCCCGCACGTAGGGCCCCATAGATCACTCCGCCCAACGTTATTTGCCCAATCAGGTTCTCGCCTTTCCAGATGAGAAATGAATAGGAGCGTCCGGCTCGGGCTTCGCGATTGAGCGCGTGCACCATCTCAAAGAAGGATGGGCGCTTACTAACAAACTCACTTGCGGGTGTTCCTGCCGGCACTTTGGGAAGAGTTGCCTCCCAAGGAGTTAACCACTCTTTATTCTCAGCACGAACTTCATTCCACTTACTTCTATCGCGAAAGCGAGCAGGACGGAGAAAAATCTCTTCGCCGTGGAGCTCCTGCGGCCACATTGCTATAGGTAGCGTCGTTCGAGAATTACAACAGTGACCTGAGCGCCAGCTGCAAGATCAGTCTCGCCTTCAGGAACTGCAATAAAACAGTTGGCATCAGAGAGCGTGGCCTGCTCATCTTGCGAGCTCAACGGAACAACTGATTTTCCATCTTCGCTCAAGATTGCCCGGACATAAGAGCGCATTCCACCCGATGATGAGAGCGCCTTTTCAAGTTTGGCCTTCACAGATGGACGATGAATCGTTGCTGTGCCAAGCATCGTACGAATCATGGGGCGAATCAGGAGTTCAAAAGAGATGTACGCAGCGATTGGATCTCCAGGAAGTGTGACTACAGGGGTCTTATCTGGTCCGATTGTGCCGAAGTTGTGGCGGCCGCTGGATTCGATTGCAATCTCTACAGTTTTAATCTCGCCCATCTTGGCAAGTGTGCGAGTAATCAGATCAAATGAATCATCATGGCGTTCGCCCGAGATGATGATCAAATCTGCGCGAACAAGCTGATCTTCAATCACGCTCTGCAGTTGGGCTTCATCGTCAGGAATTGAATGCACGCGATAGGCAACCGCTCCGACTTCGCGGACGGCAGTCGTCAGTAGCCAAGAATTTGTCTCGTACTCTTCATCAGATTTCAGCGGCATTCCTGGTTCGACTAAATCAGGGCCGGCAGAGATCACAACTACTCGTGGATGAGGGCGGGTAGGAAGGTGATCAAGACCGATTGATGCAGCTAAGCCAATCTGGGTTGAACGAATGCGGCTGCCAGCCTTCATGACCAAGCGTTCTCCTGCATATACATCTTCAGCGAGGGTGGCATCGTGCGCATCGAGCAGCGGCATATCGAACGGCTCAAGCGGTTGGCAGAGCTCTAGAAGAGAGGTGAGTACTTCATCTACGCGCGCACGTTCTGACATAATCACTAACCTTACTTGCAGAGTACTTACTTCGAGGGGATTTACATGGGTATCAGCGAAGAAAAGGTTGCACTTCGTACCCGATACCGCCAAGAACGTAACGCCCGTTACATCGAACATAGCTTTGAACATCTGGCAACATCTCATGAGTTTTCTGCGGCCAATGTAATTGCCAGTTACCGCTCATATGGCGATGAACCAGATACTTCAGCGCTTAATCGAAAGTTAATTGCACTTGGAAAGACCTTATTGCTACCCCGAATTGATGGACAGGCTTTGCAATGGGTGAAATGGAACGGCGAAGATTCATCCCTAGCTAAGAAGAAAAAGATTGAAGAACCGATTGGGGATGCGATTGCTGATCTGAAGGCAATCGATCTGATCGTTGTTCCAGCGCTTCGCATCGATCGCAAGGGATATCGCTTAGGACAAGGTGGCGGTTATTACGATCGCGCGCTTGCTCAGATTTCAGCTTTCTCTATCGGCTTGATTCACCCCGATGAAATATCGAGTGAGGATTTACCGCACGAAGATTGGGATATTCCCTTAAACGCTGCAGCGACTCCAGATTTGGTTTTGCGCTTTACGCGATAAGTTACGGAAGATTGCGCGCAATTACGATGCGCTGAATCTGGTTCGTGCCTTCGTAAATCTGGGTCAATTTAGCATCGCGCATCATTCGCTCGACTGGATAATCTGAAACATATCCATATCCACCAAGTACCTGCACAGCATCCGTTGTGACCTTCATAGCAACATCTGTGGCATAAGTCTTACTTGCTGCTGAGAAGAATTTAAGGTCTTTATCTAAACGCTCGCTCTTGGCAGCTGCTGCATAGGTAATCTGACGAGCTGTTTCGACCGCAATAGCCATATCTGCCAACATAAACTGCACGCCCTGGAAATCAAAGATCTCTTTTCCGAATTGCTTACGCTCGTGTGAATACTTCTTAGCGACATCAAGTGCGCCTTGGGCGATACCTAAAGCTTGAGCTGCGATGGTGATACGAGTGTGATCAAGTGTGTCCATCGCCAAAGCAAAGCCCTTACCTACTTCGCTAATTCGACGGTCATCGCCGATTTCAACGTTATCAAAATAAACTTCACGTGTAGGTGAACCTCTAAAGCCCATCTTCTTCTCGGGCGCTCCAAATGAAACTCCTGAATCAGATTTTTCTAAGACGAACGCTGTAATTCCCTTTGATCCTAAAGATGGATCAGTTTGTGCAATAACTGTGTAGAACTCAGATTCTCCAGCGTTTGAAATCCACTTCTTGCTACCGTTGATGACCCAGCCATCGCCTTTACGTTCAGCCTTTGTCTTAAGCGCTGATGCATCTGAGCCAGCCTCTGATTCAGAGAGGCAGTATGAGAAACCTTTTCCTTGTGCCAGCGGGCGGAGCCAACGTTCTTTCTGCTCTTTACTTCCGCTCAAGATAAGTGGCAGCGAGCCCAGTTTATTTACTGCAGGTATCAGAGATGCGGATCCGCAGACGCGTGCGACTTCTTCGATGATCAAACATGCAGCGAGTGCATCAGCGCCATCTCCACCAAATTCTGTTGGGACGTGTGCGGCAAAGAGCCCAGCTTTAACAAGGGCGTTATGTGCTTCTTGTGGGTAGCGGTGATCGGCATCAACTGCTTGAGCAAAAGGAGCAATCTCTTTTTCAGAGAGAGCGCGCACGCTGCTACGAAGTTCGTTGTATTCAGCAGGAAGAGTGAAGATGTCTTCAAGACTCATGACTTTTCCTCTCTCTGATCGCGTCGTTGCAGTTGGCTCAGATAATTATTGTATTGGGCTAGCTCATCTGGTTCTCCCATGGCAGCCATTCGAGCTTCATTACGGTCGATGCGCTTAGTTTCGCGTTTGTCATCGCGCATCCACTGAATGAAGGTGGCAATCAGCGCCAGGATGATTGGGATTTCACCCATCGCCCAACCAATCGAACCACCGGCGTTCTGGTCGGCAAGTAAATCTGTCAACCAAGGTGTCTGTAAGGAAGCAAAGTAACCGCCATCCAGAAGCGTGCTCGAAGAGATGAGTGCAATCGAGAAGAAGGCGTGAATGCTCATTGCGGCAAAAAGAATGACGATGCGCACAATGTATGGAATCTTCTTTGGATTTGGATCGATTCCGATGATCACATGGAAAAAGAGGAAGCCTGCCAAGAAGAAGTGGAGATTCATAAATAGATGGCCGACATGTGACTGCATCAAATTACCGAATAGGTCGGTGAAATAGAGAACAAAGAGCGATCCATCAAAGAGAGCTAGGGCAGTAATTGGGTTGGTTAAAATCACTGAGTATCGAGAATGCAGGAGCGCAATTAACATTCCGCGAACTCCGCGCTCTTCTGGCGTGCGGCCAAGTGGCAAAGTACGAAGCGCCAAGGTAATTGGTGCGCTCTGCACCAAACCAATTGGTGCGATCATTCCGATGACCATGTGAGCAATCATGTGATATTCAAATGAGAAGAGCGCATAAACACCAAGGCCACCGCTTGTTGCAAAATCAATTGCCGAAATGGCTAAGGCAAATGAAATTGTTCTTCCTACTGGCCACTTATCTCCGCGCTTAGTTAAAACGACAACGCCCTTGATATATAGCGCTACTAATACGATGAGAATTCCCATGATGAGAGCATCTGGCTGATAGAGCAACAACAACCGCGCCAAAGTTGGTTCCGCTGGAGTTGCAACGCCAACAATAGAAAGCGCTGGAGAAATACTGAGATCGCCTCGTGCTGGAGGTTCTGTCTGTGCCAACCAACTACCGAGGAAGAGAAGAAAGCCCATGATGAGCGCTTCAACGACAACAAAACGTCCCAGTAGTTTCAATCCGCTTGAACTACCTTGCGCTAATCCGCGGCGATTGCGATAACCCAAGAAGAGCAAAACAAAAGTGAGCGCAGCCTTTAAGAGAACGATGCGCGCGTAACCAGATGACCAGGCATCGACAAAATTCAAACGTGCCCAGGCATTGGCCATTCCACTGAGAACAACTGCAATTGCAGTCCAGAGCGCCATCTGACTAAATCGAGGAAGCGCAAATTTACGATCGCTATCTGGCAGAGCTACGATGGCAAAGATTCCTCCGACCCAAAGAGAGAGCGCCACCACATGCACAACAAGAGAGCCAATAGCTAACTGGTGTGAACCACTTGAAGCGCTATGGCTTTGGAATACTGGAATTGTCAGAGTAATCAGCGAAAGAAGCAAGAGAATCGTTGCAGCCAGCGCGGTGCGAATAAAACGAATGACAAGCGCAATCACCGCAATCAGAGCGGTTTGAACGCCCAGGTACTGACCAAGATCTACCTGCGTGAGAAATGACTGCACTGTATTGCGCTCGAGCGCATCAGTAAAAGTTGTCCCCAAAATGTTTGCAAGAGTCAGAAAGATATGGAGAACGTTGGCAAATAACCAGATTCCAGCAAAGGCAGTTGCACGCTTACGTACTTTGAGAGCACTCTCTTGCAGCTTTCCTCGGTTCTCAACTAAGAGAAAAGCCATTGCGAGCAGAGCACCTACAACTGCAAATGCCGCAAGGAAAGATATTGACTTATTTAAAGTTGCCAGTTCACTCATCGATCGCGATAGAGCTTTCGGGCATATAGCGATAGTGCAATCGTGACGATGATTGCAGCAGCCAATAAGCCTAAAACAAAAATGGTTGTACCAAGATCGTTACCCGATGGCATTGGTGTGGCACTTGGTTCAGGTGCAGGGGTTGCGATCACAGTTGGTTCTAAGAAGTTAAATGTGTAACTGCCAATCAGCGGAACTTCGTTCTCGGCTAGTAGTGAGTAATTGACTGTGTAAATCCCAGTCTTAACCAACTGCTTGAGTCCGATGACTGCATTAACACCATCCACCATCAGCGCTCCGTCGTCTACGCGAACGCCTGTTGGATCTGTAACCACAATTTCATTGCCGGTATCCATTAATGGAAATTCAGTGGTGATTGTGATTGCACTTGGTGCACTTTCAAGAGCTGCACCTGGGATCGGAGATGTCGAAACTAAAGTATTTGCTGTTGCTGGAGAGATAGTGAGAAAGAGAAGCCCCACAACAAGTGCAAGTGCGTTGGCCCGCTTCATTTTTTCCTCTTTCTCTACCTTACTTGTGCTCAGGAGCACCGTGGATTCGCGCCTATCGTCTCACTTCTTTAGACTTAGGGGTAGATAACCCTCACGAGAAAGGTCACACACTTTGCCTACATATCAATATGCATGCAACGCATGCGACCATGCCTTTGAGGCTTTTCAGTCCTTCTCTGAAGCGCCCCTTACCGAATGCCCTGAATGCAAGGGCGAGGTTCGTAAGGTCTATTCGACTGTTGGAATTGTCTTTAAAGGATCTGGCTTTTACAAAACTGACTCTGCAGCCAAGCCAGCGCCTGCTGCAAAGACTGAAACTTCAAGTAGCTAACTAATCGTGGTGTGGGGGTTTATCCCCTTTTATTTCTGCGGTGCGCTTGGCATCTTCGCTCTGATCTTCGCGAGGGTCGCGTTCATCTTCGGTTGTTGCAGGAAACACATCGCTCATGCGTGCAATCATCTCACTTTAATTAGAGTCAGATAGACACTTCCACCATAATTGGACCTATGTTTGAGAATCTAGGTCGAGTACTCGTTAATTACCGAAAAGCTGCAGTTGCCCTCTTTGTTATTGGAATTTTGGTAGCTGGCGCTGTCGGTTCGCTCATCTTCTCTCGCCTAGATTCAGGTGGTTACTCAGATCCCAATAGTGATTCATACAAAGTCTATGAATACTTAAGAGATGACTTGAAGGTTGAAGATCCAGCCGTCGTTGTTGTCATCGATGCCGGTGATCGCGATGTCACAGAACCTGCTGTTGCTCAACAAGCACTGGCGCTAGAAAAGTTGATGGCGCAGGAAGAGGGAGTCACAAGAACCCTTTCTTTTTGGGGAGCTGGCTCTGATGCCAATCTAAAGTCTGCTGACGGTAAAGCTGCCTACGTTTTGATCTTTGGAGAGGGAGAGGCATTCTCTCCGGGGAGTCAAGACCTCGGAAAACTCTTCCAGGAAAAATACGATGGTGAGTTCTCGGGCCTTCGTCTATATGCCGGTGGTGTTGCAGTTGTAGGACATGCAATCACAAAGAAGATATCTGACGATCTAAAAATCGCTGAAGCAATCTCAATTCCACTCACCTTCATCCTCCTTGCTTTTGTCTTCGGCGCACTTGCCGCCTCTGCTATGCCCCTTATCGTTGGTGTTTCAGCAATCGTTGGCGCCTTCTTTATTCTCTGGCTTATCTCTCTCTTCACCGCAGTAAGCGTCTATTCCCTCAATCTGACCACTGGTATGGGGCTCGGGTTAGGTATCGATTACGCGCTTCTGATGGTCAATCGATTCCGCGAAGAGCTCAATAAAGGAAAGAGCGTTGATGAATCGGTGATTACAACGATGGCTACTGCCGGAAAAACAGTCTTCTACTCTGGTCTGACCGTACTAGTCACAATGGTTTCTCTTACCTTCTTCCCACTTCCATTCTTAAAATCATTCGGTTACGCCGGAGTTTCAGTTGTAGCTCTCGCTGTAGTTGGTGCGATCTTTGGCCTGCCACCAATTCTTGCGATGATGGGTAAGCGAATTAATAAAGGCCCAGTTCGTAAATCTGCAATGACACCTAAAGATGATGGGCGTTGGGCCGATACCGCTCGCTTTGTTATGCGTCGCCCTGTTCCAATCGTGCTTCTCTCTCTTATCACACTTGGAATTATGGCCGCTCCTTTACAGAATATTTCATTCTCTCAAGGTGACTCACGCATGCTTCCAGCATCAAACCCAGCAGCTATAGCTACCGCTCTGCAAACTGAAAGATTCCCCGGTCAGACTGGTACTCCCATTGAGATTATTACCTTTGATGGCGCAAATAAAGTCGATGCGTTGAATGAATATGCAAATCGCATCTCACAGGTTCCTGGAATCGTTGGAGTCGTTCCACCTCAAGTAATTGGTGAAGATGTGCGAATAGTTGCCTACCAATCTATGTTGCCGCGTACGCCAGAGTCACAGAAGTTGATTCATGATCTTCGTGATGTAAAGGCGCCAACCGGAACTCTTATCGGTGGAGTTGCCGCTGATTACACAGATTCACAAGATGGTATTTCGCGTACCTTGCCTTGGGCCTTTGGTTGGATTGCCATCAGCGTCTTACTTCTTGTCTTTATCTTTACTGGATCAATCATCTTGCCAATCAAGGCAGTGCTTCTCAACGTACTTTCTCTTGCTGCGACCATGGGTGTACTCACATGGGTATTTATCGATGGCAACTTGCAGTGGTTGGTTGGTTCATTCACTGTGACAGGCAGCCTTGATACATCCATTGTTATCTTGATTGCAGTAGTGGTCTTTGGTCTATCTATGGACTACGAACTCTTCCTGCTCTCTCGTATCCGTGAAGAGCATTTAGAAGGCAGATCAAATGTCGAATCTGTTGCTCTTGGACTGCAGCGCTCTGCGCGCATCATTACTGCAGCTGCAGTTCTGCTTGCAGTTGTCTTCGCCGCCTTTGTTACAAGTGGAGTGACATCCATTAAGACGATGGGCTTCGGTGTAGCTCTTGCTGTACTTCTCGATGCCACACTAATTCGCGCACTTCTTGTACCTGCCTTGATGCGCCTCATGGGTGAGCGCAATTGGTGGGCGCCGAAGAGCCTGCAGCGATTTACCTTAAAACACTAGAGTCCTTTAGAATCCTCTAATGGATCTCATCGCTTCCCTGCAATGTGCAGATCAACCTGGCATCGTGCATGCGATGACATCTGCGGTACTCAATTGCGGTGGCAATATCATCGAGAACCAACAGTTCACTGATAACCCAACCAATACCTTTGTCATGCGCACTCGCTTTGAAACTTCACAAGGCCTAGCAGCTGCACAGGCAAGCCTTAACGATGGTCTCGGTAAATTCTCACCTGCACTTCATATTCGCCCAACAGCGCAGAAGCCTCGCGCGCTCGTGCTTGTGACTAAAGAGAGCCACTGCCTACGCGACTTGATGTACTTACTCGAACTCGGCGAACTTCCCATCGAAATTCCTCTGGTTATCTCAAACCGTGAAGAGCTCAAGTCACTTGTTGAATCACATGGAATTCCATTTCTCTATCTCGAAGTAACGGCTAACAATAAGGCTGCGCAAGAGAAAGTTATGCTCGCCAAAATCGCTGAGCTCAAGATCGATTTCGTTGTACTAGCCCGTTATATGCAGATTCTCTCCACAGATTTCTGCGCCGCAATGCCAGGCAAGATCATCAACATTCATCACTCATTCTTACCTGGCTTTAAAGGCGCTAAGCCATACCACCAGGCTCACGACCGCGGCGTAAAGATCATCGGCGCGACTGCGCACTTTGTCACAGCAGATCTAGATGAAGGTCCAATCATCGAACAAGATGTTGCCCACGTTACTCATTCAGCAACACCTGAAGAGATGATTGCACTTGGTCGCGATATCGAACGTCGCGTATTAGCTCGCGCAGTAAAGCTCTTTGCTGAAGACCGCATCTTTATTGTCGGTCATCGCACCGTTGTATTTGCTTAATCTTTAATTAAGTGTCCCCGGCGGGAGTTGAACCTGCGACCTACCGCTTAGGAGGCGGTTGCTCTATCCACTGAGCTACGGGGACCTATTCATTTTTTACGCGATAACTTGGCAAAGGTTATCTCTATGGCTAGCCTTGGGCTAACACGCTCAACAACGGTCGTGTGAAATAAAGAATGAAAGGCCACCCATGAAAGCGCTCGTTATCGGCGCAGGCGGAGTTGGCAGTGCAATCGCAAATATCGCATCACGTCGATCATTTATCTCTGAAATGATCATTGCAGATCGCAATCTGTCACGCGCAGAAGCAGCCGTAACCAAGTTAAAGGACTCTCGATTCTCCGCAGCGGAGGTGAACGCCGCAGAACTTGAAGATGTCCGAGCTCTCATTCGTAAGGCAAACCCAGATATTGTTGTGAACGCGGTAGATCCGCGTTTTGTGATGCCTATCTTTTTGGCGTGCGAAATTGAAAATGTAAATTACATGGATATGGCGATGTCACTATCTCGCCCACATCCTCATTACCCGAATAGCGAAACTGGCGTAAAGCTTGGTGACGAACAATTTGCTCGCGACTGGAACTGGTGTGAACGTGGCATCTACGCAGTCGTTGGTATGGGTATTGAACCTGGCATGAGCGATATCTTCGCTCGTTATGCGTCCGATGAGCTCTTCTCACGTCTTGATGAAGTAACTGTCTTCGATGGTTCTAATCTGACAGTTGAAGGCGCTGACTTTGCTCCATCGTTTTCCATCTGGACAACGATTGAAGAATGTCTCAATCCCCCATTGGTTTGGGAAGATGGTCGCGGTTGGTATACAACTGAACCATTTAGCGAGCTTGAGGTATTTGATTTCCCTGAAGGAATCGGACCTGTCGAGTGCGTCAACGTTGAGCACGAAGAGGTAGTTCTTATCCCGCAGAAAGTTGATGCCAAGAAAGTTAAGTTTAAATATGGACTTGGCTCTGAATTCATCTCAACGCTAAAGACAATTCATATGCTGGGAATGGATCGTAAAGAGCAGATCACTGTGCAAGGTGTAGAAGTTTCACCTCGCGATATCTTGGCTGCATCGCTTCCAGATCCTGCAACCCTCGGAGAACGTATGCGCGGAAAGACTTGCGCAGGCACTCTTGTGAAGGGTCTTGATAAAGAAGGTAAACCAAAGGCTGTCTACATTTACAACGTCGTTGATAACGCGTGGTCTATGGAGAATTACGGCGATCAAGCAGTTGTGTGGCAGACCGCTATCAACCCAGTGATTGCTATGGAGCTTATTCATAAGGGTGTTTGGCAGCCGGAAGGCGTCAATGGCCCTGAATGGTTTGCACCTAAGCCATTCTTGGAGTTAGTTTCAGAGTATGGATCTTCATGGCATATCCGTGAAGAAGATACAAAGGGGATTGTTGTCTGATGACTTCAAAAGGGTGGGCTCTCGTCACTGGTGCAACTGCAGGCATTGGCGAGAGTTTCACCCGCCTTCTGGCAGCTAAGGGTTACAACGTTGCTCTCGTTGCGCGCGATGAAGCGCGGTTGCACGAACGAGCTGGCGCTCTGCGCGAAAAGTATGGGGTGCAAACATTTGTACTTCCTGCAGATCTAGCAACAGAGGCAGGCTGTAAAGCGGTCGAGGATTACATCTCGACTTATCCGATTGAAGTGCTGATTAATAATGCTGGATTTGGAATCAAGTACCCATTCACAACGAGTGCGCTACAAGCTGAGCAAGAGCTATTGGATGTACTCGTGCGCACGCCGATGCGGCTGATGCATGTGATCTTGCCAGGTATGAAGGAACGTAACTCTGGCGTCATCATCAATGTTTCATCTGTCGCAAGCTTTATTGCAGGCGGAACATATAGCGCAGCGAAGTCTTATCTGACTGTGCTCACTGAAGCTGTTAACACTGAGGTAAAGAGCACCAACATTAAAGTTTCAGCGCTCTGCCCAGGATTTACCCGCACTGAATTTCATCAGCGCGGAAAGATGAAGATGAGCGGTCTGCCCGACTTTATGTGGCTTAACTCAGATAAGTTAGTTGAGCAATCATGGAAAGATGCTCAGGCCAATAAGCCCGTCAGTATTCCTGGATGGCAGTACAAACTACTTGTTGCAATTATTTCTATCGCACCAAGAAAGTTCGTTCGCAATATTGGAATGAATATTCGTAAAAAGCAGAGGACTTAACGACCACGGCGGCTATTGCCACCACGGTATCCACCACTCTTACCTGAACCACCGCGACGGCTTCCGCCAGAGCGTGAACCACCTTGTGGGCCTTTACGCTCAACGATAGGTGGAACATAAGGAACACCTGAAGGCTCCTGCGCACCAGTGATCACCATCAATTTTTCATCGAGTGGGCGAACATCGTGGAACTTAGGAGTTACTCCTGCACGAGAGAGCAAGCCAGTTACAGCGCGCTGATTCTTAGAGGATGAAAGCGTTACGACTGTTCCTGATTCGCCAGCGCGAGCGGTACGACCAGAACGGTGCAAGTAATCCTTGTGATCTTGTGGAAGATCAACGTGCACAACAAGTGAGATTCCATCTACGTGAATTCCGCGAGCTGCAACATCTGTTGCAACCAGTGCTGAATTCTCTTGTTCTTTAAAGAGAGCAAGTGTGCGAGTACGAACTGCTTGTGATTTTCCACCGTGCAAGGCACCGACTGGCACACCTGCATTAGCAAGCTTGTCAGCCAGGCGATCTGCGCCACGTTGCGTCTTCACGAAGAGAATTGTCTTTCCGTTACGAGCAGCAATCTGAGATGTGATGTCATCTTTATCGCCTGGGTGCATCTGAAGAACATGGTGTTCCATCGTTGAAACCGAAGCGCGGTCATTTTGCAATGAGTGAGTCTTTGGATTCTTGAGGTACTGGCGAACGAGTGAATCAACACCGCGATCGAGAGTTGCTGAGAACAAAAGACGTTGTCCATCAAGATTTGCCTGATCAAGAATTTCCTTCACAACTGGAAGGAATCCCATATCTGCCATCTGATCTGCCTCATCAAGAACAGTGATCTGTAGTTGATCAAGCTGAACTTCATTCTTATTGAGCAAGTCGATAAGACGTCCTGGAGTTGCAACCAAGATAGCTGTTGCCTTACGCATCGCAGTGATCTGCTTTGCATATGGCATTCCGCCTGCAATAACTACTGATTCATGTCCTACTGCGCGCGCAAGCGGGCGAAGTACTTCATCAATCTGCTGCGCGAGTTCGCGAGTTGGGGTCAAGATAAGTGCCAGTGGCTTATGAGGGCGCGCGACCTTATCTGAAATATTTGTGAGTAAGGCAAGGCTAAATGCCAGAGTCTTTCCTGAACCAGTCTGACCGCGCCCCAAAATATCGTGGCCGGCGAGCGCATCAGGAAGTGTTGCAATCTGAATTGGGAATGGATGTGTAATGCCTTGCGCGCTCAGTGCGTTGGCAAGAGCTGGTGCAATTCCTAGGTCACGGAATGAAGTTGTTACTTCAGTAAGTGGAGTTGCTTCAACAAGATTGGCATCTGCCAAGTTCACTGAAATGTAATTATCATCTGCACCGAAATCAACCGCTGCCTTGTTATGTGTCTTTGATGCGCGGAAATCATCGCGCGCATACGCAGGCGATTCATTGCGTGAATCGTTGCGGCGATCACGTGGTGGCTTTGCAGGTGTGCGCGGAGAATCTCCACGACGTTGAGCCGCAGACTGTGGCGCTGCAGGATTGTATTTTTCGCGTTTCTGCGGAACAAAGTTAGGACGACCATCATCAGTGCGAGCAATCTTTGCCTTTACTGCATCGCGCCTCGTTGTTGGACGAGTATCGCTCTGCGCACCGCGCTCTGGACGGAATGGACGATCTGCCTTAAATGGGCGCTCAGCACGTTCGGTGCGATCTGCGACAAACTTGGCAGCGCGTGATGGCGCTTTACGAGGAGGCTTTGCAAAGGTGCGCTCTTCGCGGCTCTGCTTTGGATTTCCCTTTGGTGCGCCTTCAATGTTCTTAGACTTCGAAGCGGTGCGCTCTTGGAAACGCTGTGCACGCAACTTAGAACGATCAGCTAAGCGAACTTCCTTCTTGCTGACAGTTTCGCGATCTGAATAACGCTTAGTCGAAACGCTCTTTGCAGGAGCTGCTGACTTTGCAGGAGTCGGCTTCTTAGAGAATGTGGACTTCTTTGTTGGAGCTGCCTTCTTCGCCGCCTTCTGGGCTGCGGTATGAC
This sequence comes from Candidatus Nanopelagicaceae bacterium, assembly GCA_965267965.1. Taxonomy (GTDB): domain Bacteria; phylum Actinomycetota; class Actinomycetes; order Nanopelagicales; family Nanopelagicaceae; genus Planktophila. The sequence goes on along the minus strand of OZ254131.1, from coordinate 104,612 downwards.
GAGGCTTTCCTTTTGCGGCGCGACGAGCTTTTCCGGGCGCGGCAGTACGTGTTTGTAGAGACATGAAAAATGACACCAATCGAGACGACAAGCGCGTCTCGGTTAGATGGCCAAACTAGTTCGAAACTAGCGCCACCAGGGTCTTGATAAGACTCGCAAGTAAGTGGCCATTCGGCTCACTTTGGGGGGAAGTACATCGGTGCGGATGCATCGATGAGTTAATCATACAGGGTCAAAGGTGGCTCGATTACCAGGGCCAATTCACATGAAATTCAATGGCGCTACCGCCAAGTCACGCTCAATTTCTAAAACTCCCTCGGTACCATAGCCACGTATCTAATGGAGGTTTTTCATGTTTCGCAAAGTATCAGTCGCTGTACTTTCTTCGCTTGTCGTTCTTAGTGGAGTTAACGCTCCGGTGGCAGATGCGTCGACAAAGATCAGCAACGGCGTCGCTTGCTCAAAGGCTAATTCGGTGAAAACTGTAAACGGCTACAAGTACCGCTGCGCGAAGAATCCATTGGTAAGAAATGCAAAACTTACTTGGCTCTCATTCGAATGCCTCACAGCAACAACTCAATGGCAGGCAGCAATCAAGGCGCAACGCGATCTCGTGAACGTCGCAGATCAGACAGCAGCACTTGATACTGAATACATTGCAGCAACAGCATCTCTTGCCAGCACAACTGCCGCACTTGAAAAGGCACGTGCCCAAGTAACGCAATTCCAAGCTCAGATGAATGCGGCGGCAAATGCTGCAGATAAGCAGAAGTACGCAACTGCTGTCTCTAAGTTGGCAAATGCAGTTTTGGTACTCAGCGGTTCACGTTCTAAGTTAGCTGCTCAGGTTAAGGATCTTGAATCAAAGAAGGCGCTCCTTCAATCTGCTCCAGAGCAGTTGAAAGCGAATGCAACTGATGCTCGCGCATCCGCCAGCCTTCTCTGTGCTCGAGGTTTCTAACTCAGCGATAAAGAACAAGCTTTGAAGTAAGGCTTCCCCTATTTATAGGTGGAGGCCTTACTTATTTAATCTGTAGATGCATCGAGCGGTGAAATGGCTTCCGGCTGCGCTTCTGACCTTTCATATCGCAGCGAAGATTTCTGCGCCCGGACAATCTCTTCTCCTGGATTTAATTGCCTACAACGTAATCTGGATAGCCGCCGTTATTGCGATTACCCAAGCCCCCCTGATGAATGATCCGATTGCACTGGCGTGCACCTGTCTTGCAATCTCATTCTGGGGAGTCGGCTCATCGCTCAATAGTTACAGCAACTTCTATAGCGTGAGCGAAAGCTCTGATTTGCTGGCACAAATTTGTTACACACTCTTCTATCCCTTTGCACTCATTGCTCTGCCCCGAGTAGTCACGCGCGGGCGAAAACTCAACCCGATTGAGCTTTTGGACGCTGCCATATTTGGCCTTGGTATCTCATCGATTGCTACCGCGCTCTTTATCTCACGAGTCTTTCCAGATTCACTAATCAATCTACAAGATCAATTCTTCTCACTACTTTTTCCTATCGGAGATTTACTTCTGCTGACCCTTTCGGCAGTTGCTGCGATTACACACCGCTTACATCCCAGAGCGCTCTTTCTCTTTCTGGGCTTTGCCCTCTTTAGTCTTTCGGATCTTGTATTTCTTTGGCTTGCCATCAACGAGAGTTATCAATTCGGTCAGCTCACCGATGATGGGTGGCTCCTGGGAATTGTTCTTATCGCACTTTCATTCTGGTCAATACCTGCCCGCGATGGACGTGAAATCACCATCCATCCAATCTTCATTGCCATCTCAGTATTCATAAGCCCAACTCTGCTCGCGTACTCAGCGCTTCGTCCTGGAGCTTTTCCTATCTTCATCATCGCTCCCACAATTGCAACTTTGTTCTTAGCATTTATTCGCATGACCATCGTCATTAGGCAGGCACGAAACTTAGGTGAAGAGAAGGTGTTAGCACGCACAGATGAGCTAACGGGACTTCCTAATCGCAGAAGGCTGATTGCAGATTTAGAAACTTTTTCAAAGAGCGAAGGTGCTCTTCTGCTCCTTGACCTCAATCAATTCAAACCGGTGAATGATCAATATGGCCACGAGTTCGGCAATCTTGTTCTGCAACAAGTGGCACAAAGATTTAGTCGCTCACTTCCTACTGGCGCTGTTCTTGCCCGTTTAGGTGGCGATGAATTTGGAGTCTTGGTCAATGGCTCATACGAGCAAACGCTGGAAGCTGCTTACGCGTTGGAGGCAACGCTGAGCTATCCCTTTGTTATTGAAGGAAACACCGTCAAGATTGGTGTGAGCATTGGCCACGTGCAAAATGATGGTTCTCATAACGCGTTAGAGCGAGCAGATGCAGCGATGTATGAAGCAAAGCGGAGCGGAGTAGGAGTTGTGCGAGCTCAGCCAGTCTTATGAAGCTTTAACTTGATTCCAACAAAAGAACCTAGGAATACAAAGATAAAGAAGATCCATCCAGATACTGCAAATGCTTGAGTACCCGATAGCAGCACGCCGATGGTGCAGCCGAGTGAGGTCATTGATCCCCAACCTAAAGCGATTCCACCGAGCAGCGCAGTGCCAGAGTTTGTGACGGTAAGACGTGAAAGCTTAAAGCGTCCGCCAGCGAAAGCTGCAGCAAATGAAGATCCGATAATGCCAATGACGAGCCAGCCATTATTTGTCAGCGTCTCGGTCACCACAGCAATACAACCTGCCATGCGATCAAGGCCCGTAAGAGTCTCTGGCCCAATTCCATTGGAGTTCATAAAGGTGCGCGCAGTTGTGCTCAATTGACGGGTAACGCCAAGAGGTTCAACGCGAAGGTAGGCAACAGTGCCAACAACACCAACAAGAAGACCCGTTGTAATCGGGCTCCAGCGTTCGAAGATCAACTTCTTAAGGGTTTGGCTCAATGAAAGTGTGCTGGCGCTACTTCTAATTGGCTCTGAATTAACGCCCTTCTTCATAACGAAGATTGCTAGCGCTAGAAGAACAGCCATCGTCAGAACGAGCGAGCCTGAATATCCAATGTAATGCGGCAACCACAAAGTTGGCGCATCAGAGATCGCGTTGAGATAGAACCAATTCCAAGTGAGAAATGCGAGAACAAATCCACCGAGGGTTCCAATCAGCGCAGGTATTGCGCGCAAGTAACCTTGTCCCAATCGATACAAGTGGCCACTGATACACGCGCCAGAGAGCGCCATGCCAATTCCGAAGGTAAAGGCCGAAAGCGCCAAGACCCAACTGACCGGTCCAATGTGAGCCGCAGGTGGCAGACGATCTGTTGTTGTATCAGGTAAGAACTGTCCAAAGATCAGCGCATAACCCACTGATCCGGTTGCAATAGCAACGAGCACTGAGAGAAAGGGCGTTGTGTTCTTATCTTCAATCCCGTCCCGGAAGATGCAGAAGAAACAGAAACGACCGCGCTCGAGTAAGAGCCCCAAGCTAATTCCAATTAATAGTGAAATCGGCGCCGTTGAATTGCTGGTATTCGACGAAAGAATAAATGCAGTAAGTAGCAGCGCTGCAATTACTCCAAATGAGATTGCAGTGCGGATTTTTTCCGCACGGGTCCAGGCAGAAGCAGCAGCCCCGATGGTGCTGGGGCTGCTGCTCTGCTGTGGATTAATTGAAATTACGCTGCTCCCCAGATGGTTCCAGCGTTGTTAACGATTGGAACACCGACAGAGTTACCGTATTCAGTCCATGAACCGTCGTAGTTCTTCACGTTGTAGCCCAAGATCTCGCTAAGGACGAACCATGTAAGTGATGAGCGCTCTCCGATACGGCAGTAAGTAATGATGTTCTGCTTTCCATCGACGCCCTTATCTGCGTAGAGCTTCTTTAGCTCTGCAACAGACTTAAAGGTTCCATCAGCGTTCACATTTGCACCCCAAGGGACATTGATTGCACCTGGGATGTGGCCTGCACGAACTGCGAGTTCCTGGAATCCTGGAGCTGCGAAGATCTTGCCGTTGAATTCATCAGCGCCGCGGATATCAATGAGATCTGCCTTAACGCGCTTCTTTGCAACTGGAAGAACATCGTTGATCAAAGTTGCACGTAGAGCCTTATCAGCCTTTGTTGCGACAAAGTTTCCAGCTGAGAATGTTGGTACCGCAGTTGTGAGTGGACGTCCATCCTTCTCCCACTTCACGCGACCGCCATCAAGGACGCGAACATCCTTCTGACCGTAGATGTTAAAGATCCATGCGCCCCATGCGGCGAACCAGTTGTTCTTATCTCCGTAGAGAACAACGGTGGTGTCATCGCTGATGCCAGCCTTCTGAACCAACTTGCTGAAGTTCTTAGCATTGATGATGTCGCGGTTTACTGTGTCAACGAGATCTGTGTGCCATACAAACTTAATTGCATTCTTAATGTGGCCACGCTCGTAAAGTCCTGGTTCAGTGCTTACTTCAATGATGCGCACCTTAGGGTTATCAAGGTTTGCTTCTAACCAATCAGGTTGTGCAACTGCGCGAGCTTGGTTCTTTGGCGCAGCGCTTGCTGGAACGACTCCAACAGTTGAAACGAGCCCAGCAACGACTGCTGCTGCAAGTGCTTTCTTCAAGATAGACATTATTTTTCCATTTCTAAAAGTGAATTTGATTTAAGGTAAATTGAAAATAAAAGAAAATAAAAAGGTTTGAGGTAGCGCTTAAAGACAGCAGCTGGTGCTGTTAATGCGGCAGTAGTCAATTACGCGACGCTTAATGAAGAACATCGTGACTTCCCTTCCGCTAGGTACATATTTTAAGTGCTTGCTTGAGGAGAAAGATAAAGTGAAACTAACTCTTTGTAAAAATGCTAATGATTTGCAGATGCAAGAAAACGCTATTTTTTCTTCACAACAGGCTGCTCGGGCTTATCGGCCTTGATCTCCTTTAGCCGTTCTAGTGACTCAACTCTCTCGAGTGCATGATCCACGATGCGTTCTGGGTATCCATGCGAATATCCATCGAGAAATAGCCATGGTTCGTGGATTTCAGCAGCGCTCAAGTGGGCCAGTTCTGCAACATATTTGCGAATGTAATCACCGTTCTCATCAAAGCGTCGACCTTGCTCGATGGGATTAAAGACGCGGTAATACGGAGATGCATCAGTGCCGGTGCCAGCCGTCCACTGCCAACCATGAGCATTTGAGGCCACGTCGTAATCAACGAGATGCTGAGCAAAGAAACGCTCGCCTAATTGCCACTCGAGGTGAAGATCTTTAACTAAGAATGAGGCAACCACCATGCGAGTGCGGTTATGCATCCAACCTTCAAGGACAAGTTGTCGCATGGCAGCATCTACAAATGGGTAACCAGTCTTTCCTTCACACCATGCTTGAAATTGCTTTCCTGGCTTGTCATAACGCATCGCCTTAAATTGCTTGGCGTAATACTCGGTATCAGTATCTGGATTGTTAAAGAGAACATCTGCATAAAATTCACGCCAAGCAATTTCTTTGCGGAAAGTATCGTGGGCCTTACTTTCGCCAAGCCCTGCCAGCAACGTGCGCGGATGAATTTCGCCAAATTTAAGGTAGGTACTCATCTTTGAGGTGCCATCGATGGCGGCAAAATTTCTATTCTCGTCGTAACTATCTAAACCTTTTTTAGTAAATTCTTTAAAGCGAGCAAGGGCGGCCTTTTCACCTGCAGCAATGACGTTAACGCCCGCGGGCAAAGGAAAATCTGGAAAAGCGCGGTACTTAGCCGGTGGCGTTACTGCTGGAATTTTTGTAGGCGTCTTAGCCGGTGCGCGCCAACCATGTGTGCACCATGCGCGATAGAAAGGTGTGTAGACGCGATACGGAGTTGCATCACTTGGCTTCAGAACGCGTCCAGGGGCCACTGCATACGGACTACCTGTTCGAACTAATTTGATTCCAGCTGCTTCTACGCGCGCATCACGCGCTGCGCCGTAACGTTCGTATTCATCTGAGATATGTACTTCAGCTACGCCATACATCTCGATAAGTTCTTTCAATACTTCTACTTGATCACCTTCGATGATGTGCAGGCAATTACCTAAAGATTCATCGAGTGCGCGAAGTGATTGCCCCATATAGGCGAGCAACTTGTCGCCAGCTTCTGCAATCTGTGCCTTATCAAGGATGAAGACAGGAACGATTTCATCGCTACCTTCGATTGCTGCGTTGAGCGCTGGGTGATCACCCACGCGCAGATCTCTGCGAAACCAGACAATATTTCGCACAGACATAGAAGCTACTTGTGTAGCTGCTCGACTGAAGCGTCCCAGCCCTTTACATCTTCAGGCTTACGAGGAGCCTTTCCAACGTAGCGAGCAGATGGACGAATCAAACGGCCGGTGCGCTTCTGTTCCAAGATATGTGCAGACCAACCTGCGGTACGAGCTGCAGTAAACATTGAAGTAAAGAGCGGCGCTGGAACTTCTGCAAAGTCCAACATGATTGCTGCCCAGAATTCCACGTTGGTTTCAAGGACGCGATCTGGTTGACGCTCACGAAGTTCCTTAAGAGCTGCTTGTTCAAGCGCTTCAGCAACTGCGTAGCGAGGTGCGTTCAGTTCTTTCGCTGTACGGCGAAGTGTGCGAGCACGTGGATCTTCGGCGCGATAGACGCGGTGGCCGAATCCCATCAAACGTTCCTTGCGATCAAGAATTCCCTTGACGTAAGCCTCGGCGTTGCCGGTCTTTTCAACTTCTTCAATCATGTGCAATACACGTGATGGTGCGCCACCATGAAGTGGGCCTGACATCGCACCGATTGCACCTGAAAGGGCGGCGCAGACATCTGCACCAGTTGATGCAATGACGCGACCGGTAAAGGTTGATGCATTCATTCCATGTTCTGCCGCCGATACAAAGTAAGCATCGATTGCGCGAACGTGAAGTGGATCTGGTTCTCCACGCCAACGAATCATCATGCGCTCAACAACTGTATGCGCCTTATCAACTTCTGATTCCGGAACCATTGGATTGAAAAGACCACGAGCTGCTTGCGCAAGGTATGAAAGAACCATGACCGAGGTGCGAGCCAAGTTGCTACGCGCTTCTTCATCTGAAATATCAAGAATTGGCTTAAAGCCCCACGCTGGAGCAAGCATTGCAATCGCAGATTGAATATCTACGCGAACATCACCTGAGTGAACAGGTAGTGGGAATGGCTCAGCATTTGGAAGACCTGGATTAAATTCATCATCAACAAGAAGTCCCCATACGTTTCCGAATGAGACGCGACCTACGAGATCATCGATATCAACGCCACGGTAACGAAGCGCGCTACCTTCTTTATCTGGCTCTGCAATTTCAGATTCAAATGCAATTACGCCCTCAAGACCTGGCTTGAAATCATCTGACACGGTGCGCTCCTTAAGCTGTAGCTCTTCTTGCGGGCAATTCTGCACCTCCCGCGGGGGTGCTGACCACCAGATGATGCGAGGATGCACTCAATCCGAAAGTGAGGTTCGATACACCTATGAGCAACGACGACCTTACTCGCGATTCCATCAGAGCGATGCGCCGTTCCTATGGCGAGGTCGGCCTTGAGTCACTTCCCGCCGATCCATTCGCTGCATTTTCCAGCTGGCTAAAAGAGGCCGCTGATAATCCTGTCATCGTTGAAGCTAATGCAATGGTGCTCTCTACTTTAGGTGGCGATAGCAACGGTAACGATGCCATCTCTACTCGCACTGTTTTATTGAAAGATATTTCGCAAGGTGGATTTACCTTCTTCTCTAATTACTCATCACGTAAAGCGCAAGCAATTGAAATGAATGCACAAGTTACCTTGCTCTTTCCTTGGTATGCCATGGAACGCCAAGTTTCAATTAGTGGATTTGCAGAAAAAATTGAACGTTCAGAATCAGACGATTACTTTGCAACAAGACCTTGGTCATCACAGATTGGCGCATGGGCATCAGCGCAATCAGCACCTCTTGCAACTCGCGAAGAGTTAGAGCAACGATTTGCTGGCGCAGCACAGAAGTGGCCGGAAGGAACAACAGTTCCATGCCCGCCGCATTGGGGCGGTTATCGCGTTACTCCTGTCAGCATCGAATTTTGGCAGGGCCGTTACTCGCGCTTACATGATCGCTTGCGCTATGAGCGGGCTAACACCAATTCCGATTGGGAAGTACATAGGTACTACCCGTAGTCTTGCCCCATGAGCGATGCCATTGTTATTCCAGATAATTTAAAGCCACGTGATGGACGTTTTGGTTGCGGTCCATCAAAGATTCGTCCAGAAGCGTTAGCGGTTCTGACAGCACCTGGTAGCGAATACATTCTTGGAACATCGCATCGCCAGAAGCCAGTAAAGAACGTTGTAAAGAGCGTTCGCGAAGGACTTAGCTCTCTCTTCTCACTTCCAGAAGGTTATGAAGTGATCTTGGGCAATGGTGGCTCAACCGCGTTCTGGGATATCGCAACTTTCGGACTTATTGAAGATCGCTCACAGCACCTTGTCTTCGGTGAATTTTCATCAAAATTTGCAGCTGCCGCTAAAGAAGCTCCATTCCTGGGCGAGCCAACAGTCATCAAATCTGAACCAGGTACACACCCAGCAGCATCTGCTGAAGCCGGTATCGATGTCTATGCACTTACACATAACGAAACTTCAACTGGCGTTGCAATGAACATCAAGCGCCCTGCCGGAACAGATGGTGCGCTCGTACTTGTTGATGCCACATCTGCAGCAGGTGGGCTCGAAGTAGATGCAAAAGAGTTTGATACCTATTACTTCGCACCACAGAAATCTTTCGCATCCGATGGTGGCCTCTGGTTTGCTCTCATGAGCCCTGCAGCTATCGCTCGCGCTGAAAAGATTAAGGCCGGCGGCCGTTGGATCCCAGCCTTCTTTGATTTAGTCACAGCAATCGAAAATTCACGACTTGATCAGACCTATAACACCCCGGCGCTTGTCACTTTGATGTTGCTCGATGAACAACTGAAGTGGATGAACGCAAATGGTGGGTTGAAGTTTGCCGCAGGCCGTAGCGCAGATTCAGCATCACGTCTTTACGGATGGGCTGAAAAGACCAGCTACACAACTCCATTTGTAACCGACCCTGCACAGCGTTCTAAAGTTGTTGGAACAATTAACTTTGATGATGCAATTGATGCCACCAAGGTTGCTGCAGCGCTTCGTGCAAATGGAATTGTGGATACAGAGCCGTATCGCAAGCTTGGTAAGAACCAGCTTCGTATCGGTATGTTCCCGGCAATCGACCCAGCTGATATCGATGCCCTAACAGCATCTATCGACTACGTCGTCGCTAACCTTTCATAGTGACCCACACAATCAAGCGGGATAGATATTTCTGGACCGTTGCATTTCAAACTGTCTGCGTCAATATCTTCTTAGGTAGCTTCGGACCAACTCAGCCGCTGCTTCGCGCAGATCAGGGCACATCACTAACAATTGCGGGCCTTCACGGAACTTCGATTGGTCTGGCATCAGTCTTTGCCGGTCTTGCTAATCCTCACATCGCGCATCGCTTTGGTAGAACCAAGACAGCCTGGATTGGGCTCTTAATCTTCTCCATCGGCATCATCGCCTTTGTTGCATCCCCTTCAGTTCTCTTCTCAATCCCAACAGCTTTCGTAACTGGCTTTGGAGTTTCAATCACCATCAACAATGCGCTAACTGCAATTACATCTCACTACAAAGAGATGTCGCCGATGGCGCTGACGCAAGCCAATGCCATCGCATCGTGTGGTTATGTAGGCGGAACTCTCATCGTTGGAACCATTGCCAATAACTACCGCGACTACTGGCGCTTGGGCATGTTGATCGCTATTCCGGCAGTTGTCATTCTTTATTTAGCGCGCGATAAGAGCCCTGAAGTACATGTTCCAGATGAATCTGGTCCACAAACTGGAAAGTTATCTCGTGAATTTTGGTGGTCTTGGTTAGGTTTCGTTGCCTGCATCGCCAGCGAATTTGCGATTTCATTCTGGGCAGCAGCTTTGATTATTGACCGCACCGATGCATCTCCTGCTATCTCAACGCTCACAGTTGCAGCTTTTGGAACCGGTATGGCCCTTGGTCGTTGGTATGGCGGTCGCGTCTTAAAGCACTTTGCACTCGATACCCAACTCATCATCTTTATTGCAGTACAGGCAGTTGGATTTACCATTCTTTGGTTCTCACATAATCTACAAATTAGCTTCCTTGGCGTCTTAATTGCCGGCTTAGGTGTTTCTAATCAATTCGCACTTGCTTCCCTTCGCATGATTGATTTCAGCGAAGGCCGCCCTGATTTAGCAGTGGGTAGAAGTTCAAGCGCCGCTGGGCTTGCTATCGCAGGATCACCATTCTTGCTCGGTGTTCTTGGCGATCAATTCGGAATTTCGAGAGCCTATTTAATGGTGCCAGTTCTTCTCTTTATCTCATACATTATTGTTCAACTCGTTCCATCACACGTTCCACAGAAAGTACTTGAAGATAATGAACTTTAAAGTCCGCCGCCTGATAACAATCCTGACCCTGGTGGGGCTCGTAGTACTTATCTTTTTAGGATAGTTGATACCCGTAAATCTTCTGGCTTCTGCAACTTATCTTTAAAGAAGACCCAGAGCAGCGTTGCTGCAACCAGTGGAATCACGCCACAGATAAAGATTGTCTCGCGCACTCCCACCGCTTCAGTCATATAACCAATAAAGAGTGAACCCAAGGGAGTGCCTCCCATAAAGATTAAAAGATAGATTCCCATCACACGTCCGCGCACTGCTGGATCGCTATTGACTTGCACATAAGAATTAGCGCTAATTAACATCGCCAGAGCTGATACTCCACCGATTGGTAGCCAGAGTGAGTACGTCCAGTACGTCGGCATAAATGCGGTGGCAATAACAACCAATGAGAAGACAACTCCAAGGCGCACCACCAACATGCTGTCTCTAAATCTTTCTAAGCGTGCGCTAATCAAGGCACCGGCAAGAGATCCGATTGCAACATATGTGCCCAGCAAGCCATAAGAGGCCGGGCCTTTGCCGAACTCTTTTGTAGCCATCAGCGCGTTAAAGATTTGAAAGTTAAGTCCGAAGGTGGAGGCAAAGAAGATCAGCGCCATCACAACATATAAATCAGGACGGGCCATCGCATAGTGCAGCCCTTCGCGGATTGTGCCGAGGGTCTTCTCTTTCTTCTGGCTAAAGAAGTCGGAGGAGCGCATAAAAAAGAGCGAGCCAATAACAAAGAGGTAAGAGGTGGCGTTAATCAAAAAGGAAGGGCCGGTGTCAAAGTTTGCAATCAAAATTCCGGAGAGCGCTGGCCCAACTAAGCGCCCCATATTGAAATTAGCTGAGTTAAGGCTGACCGCATTGGCCACATCGTCATCGCCCACAATCTCGGCGGTAAAGCTCTGTCTAATTGGCGCATCAATGGCGGAGGCAATTCCAAGTACTGCAGCGCAGACAAAGACGTGCCAGAGTTCAATTACTTCTGCCACAACCAAGATACCAAGGGCGTAACAAGCAAGGGCTGCGAGCGTATTAGTTGCAATCAATAACTTTCGCTTATCAACCCGATCTGCCAACACGCCACCGTGCAAGCTCAAGAGCATAACTGGTACAAATTGAATCGCAGTAACAAGACCAAGATAGAAACCATTGTTATCGGTCAGCTGAAGAACGAGCCAATCTTGGGCAATAATCTGCACCCAAGTGCCGATATTGGAAAGTGCGTTGGCAGGAAAGAGAATTCGGAAATTTCGATGGCGGAAAGAACGCCAATTTCCGTTCTCATCTACTCGCATTCGCATTACTCTACTCTCATGACATCGCCAGGTTCTTCCAACATCAAGACCGTCGTTATTCTCATTGCCGCAGGAAGTATCGCTTGGCTTGCCGTAGGAGTTGTTGCACTCGCGATGGGCGCTGAAAGCAAAGTTATCTGGACATGCGTGGTTGGAGCAGCGCTCGGCGCAATTGGAATTCGTTACTCAATACGACGCTCACGCCGCACAGGCATCTAAATAACTAAAGGTTTACTGCTCTAGCTGAGCTGCAATACCGCGCAGCACGCGACCGAGGCGCTCTGCTTCAGGCCCTGATGGGTGGCGACCATGGCGTAAACCATTACCAACGCGATCTAAAATCTTGATGGTGTCTTCAATCATGGCAGCAAGGTCATCGTTATTTGTGCGCGTTCCTTCAGCAAGTGAAACTGGCGCTTCAACGATATGTACTGACATCGCTTGTGGGCCCTTACGTGAATCAATCACAGAGAACTCAAGCTTGGTCCCTGGTTTTACTGTTGCAACGCCTTCAGGAAGAGCAGAGGATGCAAGATAAACATCTTCGCCTTCATCGGATGCGATAAAGCCAAAACCTTTTTCCAGGGAGAACCATTTCACGCGACCTGTAGGCATAACAGTTACTCCTTAAATTTACGGTACTCGTTTAATCATGCGAGCCGGGGGTTTCGGACAGGGGGCTAATTTATCGCACTTAGCAAGAGCCGTGCTACCCGGTTTTACGCGTAGAAAGAGTTAGAGGGTCGCTTCGCTATGCGCGCCGCACCCGTGGTCGACTGAGACCACACGTGCATCATCGGGTGCAATCGCATTGGCACAGACACCAAAAGATGCGCGCAGAGATCCTGCAATCGGTAAGAAGAATCCACATGATGCGCATGGCTTTGGAGCTCCTTGTGCAAGTGGTGAATTTGGTCCGCGATCGCCTATGTACCAACGCTTACTTGCTTGATCGCGACCTTCAATTGATAGAACACGTGGGCGCATCAAACCTAAATCAAAAACTTCAGTTGCATCAAGGCCTTCATCTTGCACAAGTGCATGAACACCTGGAACAAGGCGAGTATCTTCAAGAACGCTGGGAACAATGACACCTGGCTGAATATCTTCAGGTTGAATGCGATCGCGATATGGAATGTGATCTGGTGCCAAAAGTGAATCTGGGCCAGGCAAAATCACTACATCGCAGACAGTAGGAGTTGCATCCTCATCGACTTTGGCAACAGTGATGCACCAACGCCATCCAAGGTAGCCAGCAACTTCTGCCTTAAAGAGATAGGTAGCAACGCGATTGTCATCGTCATAGTCAACCGAGACAAAGTCGCCAACCTGAGATGCAAACTCTGCATCGGCAAGGGCAGCATCTCGCGCAATCTGCTGCGCATCAAATGTCTTCATAATCTAATCGTAAAGCAGAAGGCCCCCGAGACGTTAATCTCGAGGGCCTTCGTAACTATTTACGCGTGCTTTAGAAGTCCATGTCCCCGCCGCCTTGTGGCATTGGTGATGCTGACTTTGGCTCTGGCTTATCTGTAATCACTGCCTCTGTAGTAATAAAGAGCGCTGCGATTGATGCTGCATTCTGCAGTGCAGAACGTGTCACCTTAGCTGGATCAATGATGCCAGCCTTAATCATGTCTACATATTCTCCAGATGCTGCGTTAAGTCCGAAACCTGCTTCGAGGTTACGTACCTTCTCGACAACTACTCCGCCTTCAAGACCTGCATTTACTGCGATCTGCTTGAGAGGAGCCTCGATTGATACTTCAACAATCTTTGCACCAGTTGCTTCGTCTCCTTCGAGCTTAAGCTTCTTAAATGCAGCTGTTGCTGCCTGAAGAAGTGCAACGCCACCACCGGCGACGATTCCTTCTTCCACTGCAGCCTTTGCATTACGCACTGCATCTTCGATGCGGTGCTTGCGCTCCTTGAGTTCAACTTCTGTTGCAGCTCCCGCCTTGATGACAGCAACTCCACCGGCAAGCTTTGCCAGGCGCTCCTGCAACTTCTCTTTGTCGTAATCTGAATCAGACTTCTCGATTTCAGCACGAATCTGAGCAACGCGGCCCTTGAGCTGCGCTTCATCTCCGAGACCTTCAATGATGGTTGTCTCTTCCTTAGAGATAACTACCTTGCGAGCGCGACCGAGAAGTTCAAGTCCTGCGGCCTCTAGCTTGAGACCAACTTCTTCTGAAATGACAGTTGCACCTGTCAAGATTGCAATATCTTGCAACATCGCCTTGCGACGATCTCCGAATCCTGGAGCCTTCACAGCTGCAGAGCGGAATGTTCCCTTGATCTTGTTGACCACGAGAGTTGCAAGTGCTTCGCCTTCAATATCTTCAGCGATGATTGCAAGTGGCTTACCTGATTGCATAACCTTCTCAAGAACTGGAACGAGCTCCTTGATGTTGGCAATCTTTGAATTAACGATCAAGATGTAAGCATCTTCAAGGACTGCTTCCATGCGATCTGTATCGGTCACAAAATATGGTGAGACATAACCCTTGTCAAAACGCATGCCTTCAGTGAGCTCTAGCTCAAGACCGAATGTATTTGACTCTTCAACGGTGATAACGCCTTCTTTACCGACCTTATCCATCGCCTCTGCGATCATCTCACCGATAGTTGCATCAGCTGCTGAAATTGATGCAGTTGCTGCAATCTGCTCTTTGGAATCAACGCTCTTTGCCATCGCGCTTAGTTCTGCAACAACAGCTGTTACAGCCTTTTCAATTCCACGCTTAAGCGCCATCGGGTTTGAGCCAGCTGCTACGTTGCGAAGACCTTCGCGTACGAGCGCCTGAGCCAAGACGGTTGCAGTTGTTGTTCCGTCGCCTGCGACATCATCTGTCTTCTTAGCAACTTCCTTAACGAGCTCTGCACCGATCTTTTCCCATGGATCATCGAGTTCAATATCTTTTGCGATGGAGACGCCATCGTTGGTAATTGTTGGTGCGCCCCACTTCTTCTCAAGTACTACGTTACGTCCGCGCGGCCCAAGGGTTACCTTGACTGCGTCGGCGAGGACATTCATTCCGCGCTCTAGACCGCGGCGGGCTTCTTCATTAAAGGCAATCTGCTTTGCCATAGTTTTTAGCTCCTATATATCTATTGATACTGGGCCGATGGGCGGTTTCAACGGCACCAATCGCGAAGCTTTTGGCGCAGTTATCACTCTCGACCTGTGAGTGCTAACGCCAAATCTAGACGGGTTTATTCCCCCTAGCAAAACGAGAGGGCGGGGTGTGGGCTTTAGCGGGCGGTACGGGCGGCCATGCGGGCTTCACGGAGCCTGCGCAGGCGCTTGACCAGCATCGGAGAGGCCTCGAGGGCGTCATCACGATCGATGAGGTCATTGAGAAGTTGGTAATAACGAGGGGCGGTTAGATCAAAGAGATCCTTGATTGCAGTCTCTTTCGCTCCAGCAAAGCGCCACCAATTACGTTCGAACTCAAGAATACGAGTTTCGAGATCGGTCAAGGTCGAACCTTGTGTCTCTGGATTTTCCAACGCGGACATGGTGCCAATCTTAGATTGGAGTTATCAAGAAGTGTGGGATTTACGAAGACTTTACGATTTTCTCGCAGCTTTTTCGATATTGCGTAGCATCGTCGGAAAGATAAAGAAGTGGAAAGGTGAAACCAGATACCAATAAATCTGGCCCCCTAATCCGCGAGGTGCAAAGAGCGCATCCTGCGTCACAACAGTCTTGCCATCGACAACCTTGAGATTAAATTCCAACCATGCCTTGCCCGGCAGAATCATTTCGGCATAGAGACGCAAATGTTCTTCCTTAGTGATGTTTTCAACGCGCCAGAAATCACAGCTATCGCCTACACGCAAGTAACGCGGATCGCGACGGCCGCGACGAAGGCCAACGCCTCCAACCATGCGATCGAGTAAGCCGCGCAAATACCAGAGCCAACCAGAACCGAACCAACCGTGTTCGCCGCCGATTCCTTCAATCTGTTCCCAGACTTTAGAAAGTGGAACATCGGTTGAAATTTCGCGATGATCTTTAAGCATCAACTCGCCGGCCCAATCAGGATCTCCTTGAGCTTTCTGCCACGGCGCTGTTGGAAATGCAGCATCAGACCAACGTGTATCCACTGAGTTTTCAGCAGTGCGAGTAAGGGCCAATTGAATCGCTTGCGAAACAGTAAGTAGGCCCTCAGGTGGAAGCGGAATGATTTCAGTGATGGTCTTTGCTGGATCTGCGACCACTTCACTAATCAGTGATTCAACGAGCGGACGTGCAAGAGATGTTGGAACAGGTGTAACAAAACCAATCCATAAACTAGAAAGCTTCGGGGTCAGAACTGGTACTTGAATGATCTTGCGTTTACGCAAGCCGGAAAGACCGGCAAACTTCTGCATCATCTCGGCATAGGTAACAACTTCAGGGCCGCCAATATCGCAGATGCGGTTTTCGGGTTTAGTTAAATTGGCAGTCTTGCGCAGGTAGTAGAGAACATCGCGAATAGCAATTGGTTGCGTGCGATTTGAAACCCACTTAGGGGTTGTCATAATCGGCAAACGGTGGGTGAGGTGGCGCAACATCTCAAAGGATGCTGAACCTGATCCAATAATGATGCCGGCGCGAAGTTCAAGGACTGGCACAGATGTTGAAGCCAAGTGTGTTCCAGTATTCATGCGCGAAGTTAAGTGGCGGCTGCGGTTCTCATCGTTTGCAATTCCACCCAAGTACACAATCTGTGAAACTCCAGCCTTTTCAGAGGCGAGCGCAAAACCACGGGCCATCGCCGCTTCAATATCTCCGAAGTCGGCGGCAGCGTTAATTGAGTGCAGTAAGTAATAGGCAGTGTGAACACCAGCCAGCGCGCGATCTAAATCAGCTGCGTTACTGGCATTGCCTTCAACGATTTCAACTTCGCGCGCCCAGCTCTGTCCTTGAATCTTCTTTGCATCTCGCACAAATACGCGCACACGTTTTTTATCGCTCATTAAGTCGCGGACTAAACGCCCACCCACATAACCGGATGCGCCCGTGACGAGGTATAACTTCCCTTGATTCTGCGTATCCATGGCTTAGAGCCTAGACTTACCCGGTGGTGACTTCTACTCGTACGGCTACAAAACCTCGCGTCGTAATCTTGGGCGCAGGCTTTGGTGGACTCACCGCGGCTCGCGCAATGGCTAAAGATGCCGATGTAACCTTGGTTGACCGCCATAACTTTCAAACATTTCTGCCGCTGCTCTATCAGGTATCAACTGCTGGCCTTGCCGCCGATCACGTTGTTCACCCAATCCGTGGCGCGCTACGTAAATCAGGCGTTAAGTTTCGTATGGGTTCACCGCTATCGGTTGACCATAAGAACAAGACTGTAAAGCTAGATTCCTCTGAAGTTCTCGAATTCGATCACTTAATCGTCGCCCTTGGTTCATCCACTGCTGATTTTGGAGTTCCAGGTGTAAACGAATATGGCATGGGTATGAAGAGCGTTAATGAAGCAATCAATATTCGCGCAGCTGTCATGCGCCGCTTTGAAGATTTATGCCGCTTTGAGGATGACACGCGCCTTTCTATCGCTGTCGTTGGCGGCGGACCAACTGGTGTTGAGATGGCTGGAGCACTGGCTGAACTCAAGCGTGGACCGCTCAAGAACGATATGGCACATGCTGCAAAGCACATCGACATCTTCTTGATTGAAGCTGGCCCACGAATCTTGCCGATGTTTAGCGAAAAGCTTTCTGAACGAGCAGAATCTGATTTGAGCAAACTTGGTGTCATCGTGCGCACCAACACTTCAGTGCGCGAAGTGCAATCACGCAAAATTATTGTAAAAGATGGCAACCCAATTCCTGCAGAAATTACAGTCTGGGCTGCTGGCGTTAAGGGCGAACCCACTGCAGAAATTCTCAACCTACCTATCGTTGGTTCTCGCATCGATGTTGAAGAATCACTTCGCGTCAACCACTACCCGCATATCTGGGCAATTGGCGATATCGCAGGAGCAAAGGGCGCAGATGGTCGCTTCTTACCGATGGTGGCACCTGTTGCCATGCAGCAAGCGCGTTTTGTGGCAAAACAAATAGTGCGCGCACATAAAGGTGAGGCTCTCAAAGCCTTTAAATACATTGATAAAGGCTCTATGGCAACCATTGGACGCCACAAGGCAGTTGTTGAAGTAAAGAAATTCCGCATGACCGGCGCTCTTGCTTGGTTTGCTTGGTTATGGCTGCACTTGTTCTATCTCTTAGGCGGTCGTAACAAAGTTGGCACGATGGCTGACTGGACCTGGAACTACCTCACCTTTGATCGCGGCAACCGTCACATCATGGATTCTCTTTAAACAATGCCTGAATATCGCGAAGTCGGCGGACATCAGCTTTACTGCTACGAATGGGATAACAACGGCGAAGCGCTAGTCCTTCTGCATGGCGGCTTAAGCCAGACATCGCACTGGGATCAAAACATCTTGCCGGCGGTTGAAGATCAATTTCACGTCTTTGGCTATGACCGCACAGCACACGGCTTTACCGGCGATCGCCCAGGCAGTCTGCACTTTGATTATCAAGTAAAAGAGGCGATTGCCTATCTTGAAACTGTTGTGAAAGAACCTGCACATCTCATCGGTTATAGCGATGGCGGAATTATTGCGCTCCTTGTTGCCATCGCTCGCCCTGATTTAGTCCGCACCGTTGTCACGCTCGGCGCCAACTTTCACCACAGCGGCACGCTGCCACTGCCTGAATTCGATGGCGTTGTTTCACCGGAAGATCAAGCTGAATACAACGAAACATCCCCTGATGCTCCAGAGACCTTGGTAGAAAAAATCACGCGCATGATGGCCATCTGGCGCAGCGAACCAAACTTAGAGCGCGCAGAGCTGCTCAATATTCAGTGCCCAGTGCTGGTTATGGCAGGAGATGACGATGTCATCGCACATAACCACACCATCGAACTCTTTGAAAATATTCCTCTAGGTCAGCTAGCGATTCTTCCAGGCACATCCCATGGTCTTGTTAAAGAAAAGCCTGCACTGGTTCAGTTGCTAATCAGAGAATTTCTTGAAGATTTAAGCTATCCAGTTACTAGGATGCCAATACGTCGTACCAATCCAATCGTTAACTAACCTTCAAACGGCTCGATAGATCCTGTCTTCACATCGTAAATTCCACCTGCAACAGCTACACCTTCACGCAGCAGCGGATATGAACGAATTCGGTTTAAGTCAGTTGCTAGCGCACCACGCTGATCGCGAGTAGTGCGAAATTCAAGGCTAGAGGTATTGACTCCATATTGTTCATCAATCAACTTATGAAAATCTTCTTCATCATTTTCAGACATTTTGCAATCAGTATGTGGCATCACCAAGATGCGATTGACGTTTAACAAATAGGTGGCAAGAACCAAGGTGCGCAGAACATCTTCGGTAACACGAGCGCCGGCATTACGAAGAATCTTTACATCTCCTGATTTCATTCCAATGACAGACAATGGATTAATACGTGAATCCATACAGGTGACAATTGCTAGACCTTTAGCCGCAGACCCTGTCAGCTCTGAGTATTTGAATGTCTTCTGGTATTCGGCATTTGCTGCCAATAAATCATCGAAGGATGCGTGAGGAAAAGAGTTATTCGACATTTTTTCACTCCTTCTTGTACATATCGGAGTAATTATGGAGCCCCCCATCCGGATTGAACGGATGACCTGCTCATTACAAGTGAGCTGCTCTACCACTGAGCTAGGGAGGCGTACTGCGGGCGTAATTATGGCAGTTATCGCCAGATTGTAAAAATCGCTCTATTTCACCCTATAAATCAACACTTAATCAGCCCCCGTACGCCGTAGTCATTACACGGCGCTAATGAGAGGATAACCGCCATGTTGCCGAACTATTGGATGAGCCCCGAAACAAACTCAATCAACCGTTTGCCGATGCTCAACATCGAGCACTTTGAAACACTTTCTCTCGACGGCACCTGGCGCTTCCAGTTACTACGTTCACCTAACGATCAGTCACGTAAGAAGTGGACATCTATTCCCGTCCCAGGCTTGTGGACGATGCAACCAACCAGCGACATCTTCTTTGATAAGCCGATCTACACCAACGTGCAGATGCCCTGGGATCACGTAGCACCAGAAGTACCTGAAGAGAACCCAACCGGAATTTATGAACGTGATTTCGAGATTCCGCAATCATGGGATGACAAGCGCATTGTTCTGCATCTCGGTGGTTATGAATCTGTTGCAGTTATCACTGTTAACGGAACTGAAGTAGGACTTACCAAAGATTCTCGCCTTGCGGCCGAGTTTGATATCACCTCTTTTATCAAAGCAGGTCGTAACACTGTAAAAATCACAGTGACCAAATGGTCTGATGCCACATACATCGAAGATCAAGATCAATGGTGGCATGGAGGCATTACTCGCTCTGTAAAGTTGTATGCAACCGACCTTGTCTACATCGAAAAGTTTGCAACAACTGCTGGCCTTAAATCAGATGGCACAACTGGAACTTTGAAGATTGATGCAGTTATCGGCTCAATCAAGGGCAAGAGCGTTGATGGTTACACCTTGCGCACATCTATTGAAGAGCTGCCAAAGGTAAAGAGCGCACAGTTAAGCGCTACCTATAAGCACCATGTCACACCGGTCTGGACAGAAATGTCTGCCGAGTTGCAGGAAGCAAACCGCAAGCACTTTGCCGGCGAATACTGGGATGGCTCAATGCCAGAGTCAGCAAAGCGCCTGCGCGAACCTCTTCAATCACCATGGCCTGGCCACATCGTTCTTGAAACCACTGTTCCAAAGGTGGCTGCCTGGAGCGCTGAAACCCCTGCTCTTTACACACTTCGCATCGAGCTAATCAGTCCTACCGGCCAGGTCGTTGAGATTTCACAACAGAAGATCGGCTTCCGTAGCGTTGTTGTTAAGGGCCGCGATCTTTTGGTTAATGGCAAGCGCGTCTTTATCTATGGCGTTAACCGCCACGACTTTAATCGCCACACTGGTCGCGTGCTTTCTCGCGAAGATATGCGCCAAGACCTATTGGAAATGAAGCGCTGGAACTTTAACGCTGTGCGCACATCGCACTATCCAAACGATGCGGCTTTCCTCGAACTCTGCGATGAGCTTGGCTTCTATGTCATCGATGAAGCAAATATCGAATCCCATGCTTTTTATGATTCAATCTCAAATGATCCACGTTATGCATCAGCATTCGTTGAGCGCGTAGGTCGCATGGTGCAGCGCGATATGCACCACCCATCAGTAATCTTCTGGTCACTCGGTAATGAATCAGGTATTGGCACCAACCATTACGCAGCTGCAGCCTTTGCGCGTTCACTTGATACATCTCGCCCACTTCATTACGAAGGCGCCATCAACGGCGATTGGCGCGGTGGCCACACGCTGACCGATGTCATCTGTCCGATGTATCCATCGATTAAAGCAATCGTCAGCCATGCAAAATCAGGTAAGCAAGATCGCCCACTGATTATGTGCGAGTACTCGCACGCGATGGGTAATTCAAATGGAACCTTAAAAGAGTATTGGGATGCCATCCACTCACTTCCAGGTCTGCAAGGTGGATTTATCTGGGAGTTCTGGGATCACGGTATTGAACAGACTCTTGCAGATGGCACCACACGCTCTGCCTATGGTGGAGATTTCGGTGAAGTACGCCATGACGGAAACTTTGTCTGCGATGGAATGGTCTTTCCTGATCGCACACCAAAGCCTGCGATGCATGAATTTAAAGCAATCGCAGCCCCGGTCGCCTTTACTTCAACTAAGGCAGCAACAGGCAACTTCACCATTACCAACCGCCAATTCTTCAAGGATTTAGCTGGTTTTGGCTGCACCTGGACCATCACCCGCGATGGCGAAGTCATTGATGGTGGCACTCTGAAGCTTCCAAACGTTGCCCCACAGAAGAGCGCAAAGGTGCGCATTGCATCGAAGTTCCTCGCCAAGATCGATGGACCTGGTGAAAGATTCATTACCTTCTCACTCTTTAATTTACATCGCACCGATTGGGCACCAGCTGGCCATGAAGTTGCCTATCAACAATTCGCACTTGCTTCACGTAAGGCAACTCTTTCATCTGCCGCAACAAGTGACCTCTTTGAAGGCGCAGTTGATGATGCTGGCGAAATCCAACTTCCATTTGGTCTTGTTGCACCTCAACCATCGCTATGGCGCGCACCAACAGATAACGATCGCATCGCACACTTTGCCGAAAAGTGGGATAGCTACGGCGTCCGCGATCTAGAACGTATCGATTGCACCATTACCGAAACTGCCAAGTCTTACAAGGTCACGAGCGTCTGGCAGACCAGCACCGGATTTAAGGTCAAGCAGGTTCAACTTGTTACACCTATTGCAGATGGATTCACAGTCAAAGAGACCATCACTACTCCAAAGCAATGGGATGACATCGCCCGAGTTGGTATCAACTTCGAAATCGATGGCGCACTATCGAACTTTACCTATCTTGGCGTCGGCCCACACGAGACATATCCAGATCGCAAAATCGGTCGCGTTGGAAAATGGGCATCCTCTGTTTTTGAACAGTACATCCCTTATGTACGCCCACAAGAAAACGGTGGTCACACTGGCGTTCGTTGGTTTACCTTGACCGATAACGCAGGTAACGGTCTTCGTATCGATATGGATAAGCCGCGTCAGGTAAGCGTTAATCCATTTAGAGCCACAGAGTTAGCTGATGCAACCCACGATGTTGAGCTACGCGCATCTGGAAATACAGTTGTTCATATCGATGCAGCTCACCGCGGCGTTGGAACAGCGTCCTGTGGTCCAGATACCTTGCCGCAATACCTAATATCTGGCGGCACTTTTAGCTTTACTTGGAGCGTAAGAGCTATCACCCATCCGTAAATACGAATAATTCTAGGGAGATTCTCAAGAAACTTCTCAAACCTGCCGTTGCACGAAAACGTGGCCAGAATTATTCTTTCGACATGTCTAGAGCAACTCGCGCAGTGTCTCTAGTTTGGGGCGTGCTTTTCACTCAATTACTGAGCCAAACAATTGCTCCGGGAGCGTATGCAAGTCAAAACTTTACCTATACGTTCACAGCAGCTTATGAAGACTTCTACCAAGAGACGAGTGCATTTAAACCACCTACGAAATTGAGCAGAAGCGCTACTGCCAAACTTGCAGCCGAGACATGCCAAAGCTTGGTGAGTAAGAACCCACAAGTTTTAGTTCGATCTGCAAGTGGCAAGCTGGTTTCAACATCGGCTCTTAAACCAAATCACCGAGTGACCACGGCTTCATGGGTTAAGGATGACAATGGTGAAAATGTATTCAGGTTTCAGGGCACTTGTATATTTGTAGGTTCAATTCCAAGGAAGCTGCCCGCCTCAAATTACTATCAATTTTCTGCTGATCCAATGAAAAAACTCAATTGGCAAACTTGGAGTTACCCCTATTCAATTTCTCAACTTGCAGGACTAAAGGGAGGAATTACAGAAACACGAGTGAGTGGGGGTTCGGACGATAATAGGTTTTCCCCAGTGCCTGTAATTGAGATGCCAGTAATTTCACAATTGAATTGCATTGCAGGAAGTCTTGACTATTACTCAGAGGAGCCTCGCGAATCTGAAGCAGTCGAAGTGGCACATTTTGCTGTTACAAATCCAATATATGTTGTCAATGATGGAGAAGTGAATTGGCCACAAGTTTGGCTATCTGGTGAAAGGCAACCAGAAACGGATGACTATAAGGTGCGGTATCTCATGCCCAGCGCTACAGAAAAAGAGAAGATAGCTCAGATTTTTTCTACTTGGAAAAGAGCAGGCGAAAGTTTCTACTCAGTTGATTTGAATGTAACGATTTTCTCAAAAACTTCACCAGATAAAGATGATATTGCGGCTGAGAAAACTTACAGAATAACGATTGATTCAAATTGTAAAAAAGCCACAATAGTTCCTCGCTAGATTTCGAGCTAGATCCTATTTATTAGCTTGGCGTCTTTTATAGAAGAATCTAAATGTCCAGAATAAAACATTCCACAGAATCAAGTTGAAAAACGACTGTAGCGCTTGCTCTTCAGCTGATGGAGGGCAATTCACTCCCTCCCATTCGCACACACTTCTGAATCTGTCCTTCGGTGCAGATGCGGAAACAATGAAATTAATGCCATTGGATACATTCAGAAGAACCCAAGCTCCGTAGAAAACACGTCCCTTTACGCTTCTATTCCAATATCGCTTGAAAATGCCCATGCTGTTTGTGGATTCTTGATTATTCGCGACCGGTGACTTTCTGAGCGCAGTCCCACAAGAAGGGCAAAATGCGGGCGTATCATTAAGCGGTTTCCCACATGAAGGACAGAAATTGTGACTTTCAGAAACCACAACAACATACCGATTCAAAGAGTAAAAAGGCTTCTATGGAATATCTGCGATCTTGAATTTTCCCAGAAGCGCTATACCTCATGTCTGCTTAACCCATCGCAAGATTGAATCCGTGACTGATTTCTTACAAAGATAGGTTTGCCCATCGGATGCCTTCACGGAAAATCCTTCTGGGGCACATGCCTGTCCACTTCGTATTGTCACTTGAGAAGAAGTGCTTAATGAGGGCGAAGGTTTCGGGCTGGGAGTCACATAGTTGGCTAACGAAATTGATGTCACCGAAGACATTGCAGATTCTAAAGAATTAGCACTCACTGCTTGAACAACAAAAAACTTGTATTCAGGCGCCTCCGCAAGATCGCACTCCATGGTTATCGGGAATGTAGGTATAGGAAATGAGTTAGTTCTACCCTCAAGGTTTGGCCGACCAGAGAAACCAGAGCGGTACATAGTTGACAGTCCGGTCGACTTACCTCCACTAGAGCAGGATGGGGATAAGCCACGAGAAGCATTCACCACAAGAAAATACTTTAAAGTTGTCACAAAAGAGAATGACTCTAAGTAGATGGTGGCCCTAATCGGGACACCATCTTTTCCGCTCTCTCCTAGTGAAACGATTGGAGTCACAGGTAACGATGCAATTTGTGATGTTGGACTTGGTGTTTCAACAGGTCTCTCTTTGCTAGATTGCGGACGCCATCTAAGTTTGCCTGCTTCCCTCGCGCACTCAAAAACTTTCCCACTGGCAGTAATGACAGCACCCAACTTCTTACATGTAGCGCCATTACTCACCTTTGCGGCTGCATAAACTGGAATCTGCACAGATAGAGACATAAGGATTAGGGAGGCGACAAGCACTCTAGCTTTCTTCACAAAATTATCGTACCCCCAAGACTTTTGGGTTGAACCTAAAGTGGCAGTAACCCTTTGCTACCCGTCTAAGGTAACAACTGGGTACTCACACGAAAGCCTCCTGCACTGGAATCGATACTTCAATACCAATTAGGCTCAAAGGGTCGGACTAATTACTTTATTCGACTTAAAGATTGAGTTAGATCCATCAACTAGCAATCGGCCACTTTGTTGGAGTTGGATATTTAGCAACTCTGCCATCACCCGATGATTTTCCGCGAAGGCGGCGGTATATCCACGGCAGGGCAAAGACGAAGAACCACGCAACAGTGACGAGCTTTTCTATAACCCACGGAGTCTTCTTCGCTGGTGGCAGCGGTGTGCGCCAGGAAGAATCAAAGGGAAGTCCTAACTTTTCAAGAACTGCATCGGCGCATCTCTTATGTCCTTCAGCATTTAAATGAAGGCGGTCAAAGGCCAAGAATCTACGATCGCTAAAGAATCGCTCTTGGTTTGCATCAACGACAATGGCGCCAACTTCAGCGCCTATTGCGCGCACGCCACGATTAAATTCTGAGAATCGCTTCTCCCAGATTTCAGAGCCTTTTCCTTTATTGCCAGTATTTTCAAGAACGGTAAAGAGCATCAAGGTTGCACCTGATTGTGCAATCAACCGAACCGCTTCTTGATACAGCGGAATCGCAATCGAAGCCTGATATCTAGGACGCAAGGCATCGTTGGCGCCTGCATGAAATGAGACCAAAGTGTCTGAGCCGGTCACAAATGCCAGCGCCGTCGGAACTTGTTCTTCAACCACTTGGCCAATTAACTTACCGCGCACAGCCAAATTCATATAGGTAAAGTCTGCGTGCGCATTTGCCATCACATCAGCAACGCGATCTGCCCATCCACGATACTTATGATCAATGATTTCATCAGACATACCTTCTGAATACGAATCACCACAGACAATAAATCGTTGGAAAGCCATGCCTTTATCCCTTACGACGCGCCTCATCGACTGCATAGAGCGCGATGGAAGTTGCCACCGATGCGTTCAAAGATTCAGTCGTTGCGCTGATTGGAATAGATACAACAATGTCGCACTTTTCACGGGTTAAACGAGCAAGCCCCTTGCCTTCAGAGCCCACAATCAGCATCAGCGGCTCAGTTGCGACCTTCATATCTGCAATCTTCACATCTGATTCGCCATCAAGACCGACTACAAAGCAGCCCATCTTCTTAGCTTCATCGATAGTGCGAGCAAGGTTTGTTACCTGTGCAATCGGCAGGCGAGCCGCAGCTCCAGCGGAAGATTTCCAAGCCGATGCTGTCATTCCTGCAGCTCGGCGTTCAGTCATCAAAACACCTGATGCGCCAAAGGCTGCAGCACTTCTAACAATCGCACCTAAGTTACGTGGATCGGTAACGCCATCGAGGGCGACCAGCAACATCGGAGTCTTTGCGCGCTGGGTAATCTCTTCAAAGGATGAATACTGGAAAGGCTTAATCGCCAAGATAATTCCTTGGCTATTTGGTGAAATTCCTTCAACCTCTGCGCGATGTGCTTCGCGGATTGATAGCCCGTGGTTGAGAGCAAGCTGCAAGCTTTCAGCGACGCGATCATCGACGTCGATGCTGCGCGCAACCAACAGTTCTGTAGCCGGTACTGATTCGCGCAGCGCTTCAAGAACTGCGTTACGACCTGCCACGATTTCACCACGTGGTGCATCGCCTCGAGAAAACTTACGTGCTGCAGTTGCCGGCTTCTTTGCAGCACTTTTTTCAGCAGCCTTCTTGCGCTTTGCAGCTGCGTGATAGGGACGATCTTCAGCCTTCGGTGTTGGACCTTTACCTTCTAAGCGACGCTTATTGTTTCCACCAGTGCCCGCTGTTGGGCCCTTCTTGGATTTGCGCACTGCGCCTCTTGGTTTTGCATTACCGGCCATGGTTATTGTCCATCTCTAGAAATAGACCAACGTGGCCCTTGTGCTGTGTCTTCAATAGTAATTCCAAGGGATGCTAACCCATCACGAATAGCATCAGATGCTGCAAAATCTTTTCTTTCTCGCGCTGCAGTACGTTGCTCAAGCGCTAGCTTGATAACACCATCGAGCGCCGCAGTCATATCAACGCCAGCAGCCCCTGCTGCAAATGCTGAATCAAATGGGTCGCAGCCAAGAACTTCGAGCGCTCCACGGATTTCATTGGCAGCCGATGCAATTACAGCCTTATCTCCTGCAGTAATTGCGCTATTTCCTGTCTTGAGAGCTTCAGAGATAGAGGCGAGCGCTGTTGGAACAGCTAAATCATCATTCATCGCATCCGTAAAAGCTGCGCTAATCACTGGCGTTGGCTCAACACCCAAGAGTTCAACTGAGCGGGTGAGGAAGCCTTCAATGCGACGGAAAGCTGTTGCAGATTCAGCGAGTGCCTCATGAGAGAACTCGAGCATCGAACGGTAATGCGCAGAACCTAAATACCAACGTAGTTCAATACCGCGCACAGTCTTTAAAAGTTCGTGCACCTGAAGTGAATTACCTAAAGACTTCGACATCTTTTCACCGGATGCTGTCACCCAAGCGTTATGTAACCATCTCTTGGCAAAGGCGTAACCGGCAGCTTCAGATTGAGCGATCTCGTTCTCGTGATGAGGGAAGATGAGATCAAGTCCGCCGCCATGAATATCAAATGCTTCACCTAGATAAGAGTGCGCCATCGCAGAACATTCGAGGTGCCACCCAGGACGACCTGGTCCCCACGGAGTTGGCCATGATGGATCTCCTGCCTTTGCAGCTTTCCACAGAGCAAAGTCACGTGGATCTTTCTTATACGTTTCATCAGCGTCGGCTGCTGGTTGTAGATCATCTAACTTCTGGCGCGAAAGAGTGAGGTAAGAAGAGAGCTTGCGAACCTCTAAATACACATCGCCGTTGCCAGGTGCGTATGCCGCACCCTTTTCAATCAAGCTCTGCATCAGCTCAATCATCTGCGTGACATGGCCTGTGGCCCTTGGTTCATATGTTGGCGGCAAGACATTAAGGGCTGTGTATGCATCAGTGAATGCACGCTCATACTTCATAGCAACTGCCCACCAAGGCACTTCTTCATGGACAGCCTTATGCAAAATTTTGTCATCGATATCTGTGACGTTACGGATAAAGGTGACGTTATAACCGCTCTTTGTTAGCCAGCGGCGCAAGATATCGAAGTTAACTCCAGATCGAACATGGCCGATATGCGGAGGTGCTTGCACCGTTGCTCCACATAGATAGATGCCAACTTCGCCCTTTTTAAGGGGAACAAACTCTGATGTGGTTCGCGTCAGGGTGTCATAAAGATGGAGCGAACTCATTAGGCAATTCTATCTTTCTATCCACAAATAGAGAAAATGTGTTGCTGATGTCAGATTCTCTCGTTAAACTTGGGGAATCGGAGTCCAGAAATGGATACGGTCCGCCTCAAGCCTCCTAAGTAATTAGGGGGCTTTTGTGCTGTCAGATGTTAATTTCTTACAACTAAGGCAGATGCAATCGCTGCAATGCCCTTGCCTTCACCGGTAAGGCCCATGCCATCAGTTGTAGTCGCAAGGATTGCTACATCTGCCCCGCCAAGCGCTGCCGATAACGTTGCAATGGCTTCGGCACGTCGTGCACCAATACGTGGACGATTGCCGATGATCTGCACCGATACATGCGAAATCGAATATCCACCCCGATTAATAATTGCCAGAGTCTCTTTCAACAGCGTGATGCCAGATGCGCCTGCATACTCAGGACGAGATGTTCCGAAGTTGCTGCCCAAATCACCTAAACCAGTCGCTGCAAAGAGCGCATCGCAGATTGCATGAGCTGCCACATCGCCATCAGAGTGGCCTTCAACGCCAACTTCATCTGGCCAATGAAGACCTGCCAGCCAAAGCTCTCGACCTTGCGCAAAGGCATGTGCATCAACGCCCACACCTGTACTAAATGTTGTGGCATCTCCTAAGAAAGTCAGCGCTGTAGCTAGATCTGATGGTGTTGTAATTTTCAGCGCTCGTTCTTCGCCAATAACTGTCTGCACTTGATGGCCTGCGTTCAGCGCCAAAGTGGAATCATCGGTTGCATCCTGTGCACCCTGATGAATCTCTTGTAGTACTGAATAGGTAAACCCTTGCGGAGTCTGCACACGACGTAACTGTGCGCGATCAACGGCTGCAACTACGTTGTTATCTGCACCCACCTGTTGCAAGGTATCGACAACAGGCAGAACGGGAACGACTGCAACTGCGCCACCTTCAAGGCTAGCTACAACCCGCTTTGCTAAATCAACACTGGCAAGACAGCGCGCTGCATCATGAACCAAGACAAAGTCTGCGCCCTTGATGGCAGCAAGACCTGCTCGAACAGATTCAGAGCGGGTTGCACCGCCAGTAACCACGGTGATGCCATCGCCAACGAGTGACTTTATTTGCGCTTCATATCCACTGGGCGCTGTCACAACAATTTGATCTGCAACTGCCGAGATTGAGGCAACGGCATGTTCAAGGAGTGTGCGATCGCCAAGTTGGATAAGTGCTTTAGGGATAGATGCGCCAAAGCGTTCGCCGCTGCCAGCAGCAGCAATAATTGCGGCGATCATGAGAAGTTAAGGCTTTAAGAAGCGAGAACCTCGTCAAGGAGAGTTGCAGCCTTCTCTTCATCTGTGCGCTCGGCTAGTGCGAGTTCAGAGACGAGAATCTGCTTCGCCTTGGCGAGCATGCGCTTTTCACCGGCTGAGAGGCCACGATCGAGATCGCGACGGTAGAGATCGCGGACAACTTCTGCGACCTTAATAACGTCTCCGGATGCAAGCTTTTCGAGATTTGCCTTGTAACGACGGGACCAGTTGGTTGGTTCTTCGGTATATGGCTGGCGCAGGACGTTAAATACGCGATCGAGGCCAGCTGAATCAACGACATCGCGCACGCCAACGAGATCTACATTGTCGGCAGGAACGCGGACTGTGAGGTCGCCCTGGGCAACCTTAAGTACTAGGTAGGTCTTCTCTTCGCCCTTAATTGTTCGAGTTTCAATTGCCTCGATAAGAGCTGCTCCGTGGTGGGGATAAACAACGGTTTCGCCGACCTTAAATGTCATGTGTTGCCCTTCGTTAGACGACCAATTCTACCAGCCATCACCGACATAGAAAAGCCAGTTTAATCTCACACAAGAGAGCCCAAATAGGCGTGAAATAAGGCTAATTTGACATGCGATAATTGCGCCCATGCGCCGCCTCGATAGAAAAAAGATTGCTGCAACTTTCACAATTGCATCCCTTGCACTCACACTCTCATCATGTGCAGGCGCCGGCCCAAATGCTGCAACACGTGTTATCAAGCAAGTAACTGACGGAGCTGAAGCAAAGATCAAAACAGAAGGCAACGATATTTTCGTAGCGAACATGTTGCTCGTTGCAACCGAAGATGGCTCAGCAGTTGTCGTTGGAACAATCGTTAACTATCTTGAAACTCCAGATACCTTGCTCGGCATTGCCGCAGGTGGAGTTCAAGCAAATATCACTGGCGAGAAAGAGCTTCGTCAAAACGAGCCAATCCGCTTTGAAGGTGAAGTAGCAACATCTAAGGCAGTATTCCCAAGCGTTGGTGCAGAAGCTGGCAAGAATGTCACAGTAACTCTTGCCTTTGCTCGCGCTGGGGTAGTAACTCTGAATGCAATCATCCGCGACCAGCGCGATGACTATGCCAGCATCACAACTGGCGCAAAGCTAACCACTCAGCCTGCAGAATAAAAAGTAACTTACTTCTTACCCTGATTTGCCACGGCTTTAATGGCCTCAAGAGCTGCTGCAGGATCTAAGTATTCGCCGCCCTTTTTCACAGGTGTGAAATCAGCGTTTAATTCATAGAGCAGTGGAATACCTGTTGGGATATTAAGTCCTGCAATATCTTCATCCGAAATACCGTCTAAGTACTTCACTAGCGCACGTAGCGAATTACCGTGAGCAGTCACCAAGACCACCTTGCCGCTAGCTAAATCAGGCTTAATATCTTTATCCCAGTACGGAATCATGCGAGCGACAACATCCTTTAAGCACTCAGTCATTGGTAGCTCGGCGCCTAGGTCTGCATAGCGCGCATCAGCATCTTGCGAGAATTCAGAGCCTTTTTCAATGACAGGAGGCGGCACATCGTAAGAACGGCGCCACAACATAAATTGTTCTTCGCCATATTCAGCCAGAGTCTGCGCCTTATCTTTTCCTTGCAGCGCACCGTAATGGCGTTCATTGAGGCGCCACGAGCGCTTCACAGGGATCCAGTGGCGATCACATGAATCAAGTGCCAACTGCGATGTATGAATCGCACGGCGCAGCAGGGATGTGTGCACTACATCAGGCAACAATCCACGCTCTGCCAACATCTTGCCACCACGAGCAGCCTCTGCCTCGCCCTTACTAGATAGGCGCACATCAACCCAACCAGTGAATAAGTTAAGGGCGTTCCATTCGGATTCACCATGGCGCAGCAGGATCAGTTTCAATGTGGACATGGGGCAAATCTTCTCACATTAAATCAGGTGTTCGAATGCTTTTAAGTTAGCCAGAGATTCACCACGGCTTACTCGCCAAGCCCATTCACGGCGTATTGCATCAGCAAAGCCAAGTTCCAGAAGCGGATTAAATGAGCTATCTGAATATTGCAGCACTGAACCAATCAAACGATCTAACTCTTGCGCAGTAACTGCCGGTAGCGGCAGACGCCCCACCAAATAGATATCGCCCAGTTCGTTGATCGCAAATGCAATCCCATACATCGCAGCATTCTTTGCCATGCACCATTTATGTACTGCATCCTCATGGGTATCAGGCTTACGAATCACAAAGGCGTTAATGCTCAAAGAGTGATCACCAACTACCAAAGCACAATGGGTCTGCAGCTTCTTTTCACCCGGCAGAGTCACCATAAAGGTGTTGCCATCTTTCTTCTCAAAATCTAAATCGTGTGACTGCAGGAAATCCTCAATCACATCTCGTGGATCAGCCATCTAGCCAATACTCTTTGCAGCCTGGTCACGCCCCGATAAAACACGATCATAGATATCTAGAGTTCCACGAGAAGTGGCTTCCCAGCCAAAGTGCGATGCATGCTCGATAGCGCCAAGGGATAACAGCACACGGCGCTGTGGCTCTTGCAGCAGACGCGCAAAGACAGAAGACCAAGCACGTGGATCATGGCCATCAACTAATACCCCTGAGATACCGTCAGCAACGGCTGTACGTAGCCCACCAACAGCAGTAGCCACAACTGGTGTGCCACACGCTTGTGCTTCTAACGCCACTAAACCAAAGCTTTCCGAATAACTTGGCACGCAGACTAAATCAGATGCGCGATACCACTGCGGCAGATCTGCGCGCAGCACAGGGGGTGCAAAACGCACCACATCATCAATACCAAGCCAAGAAGCAAGCTCTTTCAACCGCTCAACTTCTGATTGGTTAGCACCCGATGGACCACCAATAATGTTAACGACCAACTTGCTACGTAGGTGCGGTGAGTGCTGCACCATCTCAGCAACTGCTCTAATCAATACCTCAGGGCCCTTATGTGGCTGAATACGGCCCACAAAGGTAATGACATGAACATCTTTATCAAGACCAATAAATTCACGGGCAGCCAAACGCCCCGCACCCGGTGTAAATACCTTGAGGTTTACCCCAGGGCTCACAACCGACACATGATCTGGGCATGCTTCATAAAGAGAAACCAAGCTGGCAGCCTCAGCATCGGTATTAGCAACAAGCGCATCAGCTGCAGCCACAACTTGAGTCTCACCCTGCACGCGGATCATTGGTTCAGGTGATTCACCTTCAGCCAAATTCAAATTCTTTACCCGCGCCATCGTGTGCATCGTATGCACCAACGGAATTCCAAGTTCTTTTGCAACCGGCATCGCCACCTTGCCGCTAATCCAATAATGCGAATGAATCACGTCGTAACGGCTCTTCTCTAACTCTTCTTTAAATGCCTGTGCCATCTGCGGGATATATGCCGGCAGCTGCTCTTTCGTCACACCTTCAACAGGACCTACATTAAGTTGAATCACGCGCACGCCAGGAGTTACTTCAACAATGTCAGCAACTTCTGTATTTGTACGACGTGTAAAGATATCTACCTCAACGCCTTGCTGCGCCATATTCTGCGCTGCTTCACAGACATAGATATTCATTCCACCAGCGTCTCCCACACCTGCCTGATCAAGAGGCGAGGTATGCACCATCAAGGTGGCAACGCGGCGGGAAGTCATATACGAAAGGGTACGCTCGATTAAAAGGTTGCGCGAATGTTTCCGATGATGCGGTCTCCACCCAGCACGTTTTCAGGCTCATATGGGCTATCTATTCCAAGCTTCTTCAAACCTGCATGCACCAAGGTTCTAAATGGACGTAGCGAGCCATCAGAGACCTTAAAGACAAGGGTGCGTCCATCTGGCATCGAGGCAACTTCAACAGCTTCTGCTCCATCTTTCATATACAACCCAGGAACAGCTTCAATCATCTGCGTTGTTAAGCGCCCCTTACCTGCAACCATCTCAGGAAACGCGCGAGATGCAGCCATTACTTCTTGATGAATTGAATCTTTCGAAATCGTAATATTTCGTATCGCACGCGCTAAACCGGCCACAGATAGCAAGAACAACGGTGCTCCGCACCCATCAGTTGAAGTCAAGGTGATCTTTTCGCCGGCCAACGTTTCAAGTTCAGCCTTAATCGCAAGCTGCAGTGGATGTGTCGGATCCAAGTAACTATCTGTAGGCCAACCATTAAGAACACAAGTCAGCAACATAGCCGCATGCTTTCCGCTGCAATTCATCGAGATACGGGTTGCAGGCTTATCGCCCCATTCACGACGTTCTGAATCTCCCAGTGGCTTATCAAGCATGCATTGCAAGGCGGTTTCATCTAACTTAGCCATCGCCAAGATTTCACGCACGGCAGATAGATGTGCCGCAGATCCAGAATGGCTAGAGCAACCAAGTGCCAACAACCGTGGTTCTAACTTCAATCCAGCGCGCACCATGGCAGCGCCCTGAATAGATTTCACACAAGAGCGCGGAAAAATCAAAGCAGAACTATCACCGAGTTCGAGAGCTGTACTGCCATCAGCGTTGAGCGCCAACAAATACCCACGGTGCACAGATTCAACAAACCCATCGCGCACGTACTCAGCAAGAACTGCATCCATCGTAAATCTACCTACTCACTCTGACGTTCAAGAGTTGACCAGATATGCGCCTGAAGTTCTTGTCCTTCAGCTGCCATGTCATAAGCAAAGAAGAGCTCTCCGGCCACAAGTCCATATAAACGAACACCTGCCGTAACAATCTTTGCAGTTGGCGCTGAGTAACCCTGATCCATCACTAACTGAATCTTCGGACCATCAAACTGTCCGACCCAACCTTCAGATATTCCAGTGCTATGTGAAATAACTACCTCTAAAACATTATTTGGCTTTACTCGCCAGAAGCCAGCTTCAGAACCACCAGGGCGAAGAATTTCACCATCGCTATCGATAATCCAAGAACGTGAGTAGTAATTCATAAATGGGCGACCATCATGGTTAAAGACAACTTCGTGGGCATATTCAAAGGTGTCAATTGTTGGATATTCACCACGGCCCTTGCCGCGCCAAGTTCCAATCATCCACGCCAGCGGATTGAGATCAGCATGAAGTCCTTCTGGGATTGTGAAGGCCATTAGAGCCTGCCTCTCTTATAAGTGCGCCCATCGCGCGCTTGCGACTCTCGCGTGCCGCGAATGCCATAGACAAGGAGCCCCACACCTAACCCGAGTGAAATCACCACGAGAAGTACGGTTGTAAAGAGCTCCACAGGGTAAGAGTAACTGCTTAAAGCTTGCGCACTGCCAAGATAATCGCGTAGCAGGCAAGCACTGTGACAAATAATTGCCCCATGAACTTCATCGCTTATGCCTCAACGATGATCTGCTGAGATGCGGCCACACCTTCAACCATCAATTGCGCATCAACTGGCGTATTGCGCTTTACTACAGCCAGCCCAATCGGACCCAATTCATGATGGCGAGCAACTGTTCCAAGAAAACCCACCTGCACATCCCCATTCATCACAGGAGTTCCAGATGGCGGCATTACAACTGCATGTCCATCCAGGTGCAGCATCACCAAGCGACGAGGAGGCTTACCTAAGTTATAAATCTTCGCAACTGTTTCTTGTCCGCGATAGCAACCCTTATTCATATGCACCGCGTTATTCAAAACGCCAAGTTCATTCGGTATTGATTTATGGTCTGTATCAATTCCATGGCGCGGTCTGCCTGCTGCAACGCGTTCAGCATCTAACGCCCATGTGCCAACCTGCATCGCAGTTGTGCCAAAGACTTCTTCCATCTCAGCGATTTCAGATCGTGGCACCAGCGCAAATGGCCCACCGATATCTGTAGCTTTTCCAGGAGCTCGCAAGACAGCAAATTCACTTGATGCATTACGCACTTCAACGCGCAACATAAATCGCATCTTGTTTAAGTACTCAAGTAGGCCTTGCACATAAGGCGGATCAATCACAATCCACGATGTACTGCCATCATCAACTAAGACAAATTGATACTCAACATGTCCCTGTGGATCCAAAACCATCGCCGAAGTCCAGACACCCGCCTGAAAATCCAGCAAGTACTGCGTTGTTAAATCATGTAGCCACTTGAGGCGATCAACACCGGCAACCGCAATCACTGAAAGATGCGATAAATCTGCCCAGGCTTTTCCCTCTTCGAGAGCCTTCTGCTCTTTATTAGGTTCACCGAAATGCCAGATGGACCCTTGATCTGGGCCTTCTTCGACATAGACGGCAGTCATGACGAATTACTTTACGCAGGCAGCGCAGGTGCCATAGATGGCAAAGTGTGTGACATCGGTTTTAAAGCCGTAGTCATCAGATAAATTCTGAACAAAGTTAGCTGCCACATCAATGGGCGCATCTCCTACTGATCCACAAGTACCGCAGACAAGGTGCAAGTGCGTTAGCTCTTCAGCTGCGTGATAGGTAGCCCCACCATGTCCTAGGTGCGTGTGCTGCACAAGCCCTACATTTTCAAGTGTTTCCAGGTTGCGATAGACAGTCGATAAGTTAATTCCAGGATGTGTCTGGCGCACCTTCTCTGCAACCTCTTCAGGCGTTGCATGTCCTAGTGCGCGCACAGCAGAAAGCACTAGCTCGCGTTGCGGAGTAAGGCGCAAGCCCTTTTCATGTAGTTCGTGTTTTCCAGCCATGCCTTAAGTCTACTTTCTAAATTGAGTTACTTAGACGTGAAACGTAGGCCGAGCAGATACATCTCGCAGCCCAAGCAGTAGTTAAACGCTGCATTGAGGAACGCTGCCGCCAGCGCCATGCCCACTGCCACCGTAAAGACCGCGCTAGATCCAGCAACTGCGCCCAAGACACCGACGAGTGCAAAGCCAAACCCAACAGCCTGAGCAAACTTAGGTGGGCGCACATCTTCTGTTGGAGCTTCCTTCTTAAGTCTTGGCTTAACCAAAGTTTTAAAGATGAACGCATATGGGGTGAACTGAGGACCACGGACTGCGCCAATTAGGAAGACAAGGCCTTGCGCTGCCAATAACCAAGTGCTCTGAGTAACCAAAGCAATCGCCAAAACTGTTGTTGTAATCGCAGCGCCAAAACGTGGGCCGCGCGCATCGATATAGATCTTTGCAACTTCTGGCTTATTGAGAATCTCAGACATGTGTAAAGGATAGGCAAGCACCTTGATATGTGCGAGTTGCGAAGTACTTGCAGGAATTAACGAGTGGCCTCAAGGGCCTCAAGCACCTGCTCACGCTTAGGCGTTCCTGCAGCGCGGCCTACTTCAATGCCATCTTTGTTGATAAATATCGTCGTCGGCGTAGAGCGAATATCTAGCTCACGTACCAATTCAAGATGAGATTCAGCATCAACCTGAATGTGCTTCACATCGTTCATCGTCTGCACCATCTGTGACAACAAGGCATGGGTAGCTCGGCACGGAGTGCAGAAAGCTGATGAGAATTGCACCATCGTGGCCCGTGATCCCAGAGGTTGCCCCAATACCTGCTCGCTCAAGCGATGGCCAGGAATAGCCTTGTTAGACCTAATCGCGCCTGATTTACGCTTCCACCAGAACCCATATGCCGATGCCAGCACCAGCACAATAAGAAGTGGAAGATAACTTTTCACAAGAGTATTCTCACACAATGGCCAAGGTGTTGCTACTTACTAATTCGCAAGGAGCGAGCGCAGAAGTTCTTCCTGCTCTCGGCCTTTTGCAGCACACCTGCAAAGTCGCACCTCTTGAAGCATCTGTTCTCGTTGACACACCTGTCATGGATATTGTCTTCGTCGATGCTCGTCGTGATCTACCCACAGCTAAATCACTCACACGCTTACTTTCCACCACAGGCGTTGGCGCACCCATCATCGCAATCACAACAGAAGGTGGCCTCTCAGCATTCACTGCAGATTGGGGCGCCAACGATGTCATTCTCGATACGGCAGGACCTGCAGAAGTAGATGCACGTATTCGCATTGCAGTCGGTGCACATATTGCAGCCCTTGAAGCACTTGACCCAACATCTTCTGAAATCCGCCAAGGCGATGTCGTCATCGATGAAAATACTTACACCGCCAAGATCAAGGGAACATCCCTTGATCTGACCTTTAAAGAGTTTGAACTTCTTAAATACCTAGCCCAACACCCAGGCCGCGTCTTCACACGAGCACAGCTACTGCAGGAAATCTGGGGATACGACTACTTCGGTGGTACTCGCACGGTAGATGTTCACATCCGCCGCCTTCGCTCAAAGCTCGGCCCTGAATTTGAATCCATCATCGGCACAGTACGTAACGTTGGATATCGCTTCACCGTACAAAACGGTGGCAAGGAAACTCCTGTTTCTGAACTCGTTTAACCATGCGCCACATCCTTAAGCTCTACCGTTCACTCGAAGAACCAATCCCTCATATTCCCCACAACTATCAATTCATTACCTTCGAACCAGAAATCCACGCTGATGCTTGGCTAGAACTCAACAACTTCATCTTTGCGCACCACCCAGACCAAGGTAATTGGGTCATGAAAGATTTAGAAAACAGAATGCACGAGCCTTGGTTTGACCCACAAGGATTCTTCCTCTGTGTTCACAACGGCAAGATCGCAGGCTTTTGTTGGACCAAAATCCATCACGACTTCGTTAACCAAGACCCCATCGGTGAGCTCTATGTCATCGGCGTTGATCCGAATGAAGCCGGTAAAGGAATTGGCAAGGCTGTCTGCACCGAAGGCCTTATCTACCTCAAAGAAAAGGGCATCAAACAAGCGATGCTCTACGTAGATGAAAATAACGAAGCGGGACAAGGTCTATATAAGACACTTGGATTCAACTAGTGAATTAAATGTAGCCGCCGATTTTGATTGCCTGACTTTACGAATAAATTCAATACCCAGACGACTTTGTTAAACCGATTAAATGCTTTCCTTAACTTGGCTACTTTAGATGAGAACGCCTTGAATTCCTTTTGTGATTCATAATTCAGTAAACTGATGGCGGTAGTAATGAGATCATACCGTTCATAGATTAACAACGTTGCTAGGTAACTCGAAATCTTAGAGATTGAATTATTTGAGACAATGAAACTCTCAGGTGTTTTCAAGAACAGTCCGTCTCCAAAAACTAATTGCCCGATGCCTTTTTGTGAATCTCGTTCCCATCTACAAAGATTCACAAAATCGAGGAACTGAAAATTGTAAAGTTTCAAGTAATTTACGATTTCTCCAAAGAGTGGTTGGCCTTTATATAATTCCAGAAACTCAACTTCGAGCTCCACTCCAAAACACTCTTCTAGTGTCTTTGTGGACCCATGAAGTGCTCGCAATTCTCCACCTTGAATATCAATTTTGATAAAATCTGGGTTTTCTATTTTTAGGGAATCAAGGGTGGCGCATTCAATGACTAATTCTTCTCGGTATTGAAATCTTTCCTTGTCAGGAAAATACTTGAGTATTTCTAAATTCGGTGGGAAGTAAGATGAAACTTCAGGTTTTGCGCACAGTTGTAGTGTCAGCGTTCCGTTAGAGTCCCATACAGCGATTGGCGCTATTTTGTAGTCTTGACATTCTTTATTGCGGTTAATCAACTCTTCTCTAGAACGAGAATCTGGCTCGAACCCCAAATACTTAATAAATCTGGAAATAGATCTCCACCGAGGCTCGATATCACCGGCAGCGCCGATATCAACTAGGTGTATGCTCTTGAACTCAGGGAGTGTCAGTAGAATCTGGTGAAGCTTCTTCAATCGTCTTTTGTTGGATAATTCAAGAATCTGTCCTTTAAGAGCCATATGCCAAATGTATCTTTACCCATTCCATTTTGGGTCCAATAAGCCTTCTATTTATGGCATCAAATCGGCAAGCTCCGCGCACATAGTTCTAAAGGCCGCTGTATGTGCATCCACATCAGCAACTGTTGTAGCGGGACACATCAGGGCCATATTGTGAAATGGCGTCAGCAAGAACCCGTCATTGAGTAGACGCAAGTGAATGTACTGCTCGAGTTCGAAATCTCCAGAATCTGCAGCTTCTTTACCCGTAATCGGCGCCTTGCCTTTAAACACGTACTCTCCACGTGCGCCTAAACGATTGCAGTGCCAATCGAGGTCAAATTCCTTAATTGCAGCATCAATTCCATCACACCACCGATTACCCAGTTCAATCATTTGCTTGAAGTTCGATTCCGTTAACACTTCACTTAAAGTCGCTTTCATCGCAGCAAGCGACAGAGCATTTCCTGCCAAGGTGCCACCGATTCCACCTAAGTCAATAATCGATAGCTCAACCAACTTCTTAATCTGATCTGCAATCTCTTGCGTCATTCCAAATGTTCCAGTTGGAATACCACCCGCTAGCGCCTTACCAATCGTCAAAAAGTCTGGCTTTAGGCCTAGCGCTTTTGTCATTCCACCGGGACCCACAGAGATTGTGTGGGTCTCATCAATAATCAAATAAGCACCATACTTCTTAGCAAGCTCTTGCACGCCAACCAGATAACCATTAAGCGGCAGAACAATTCCGATATTGGTCATGGCAGGTTCCATCAAGATTGCTGCAACATCGCCATGAGCTAAGGCTTTTTCCATTGCCGCTAAATCATTGAATTCCACAACGCGTGTTGTTTCAGCTAAATCAACTGGAGCGCCAATATTTCCTTCGCGCTTAACGGTAAATCCTGCATCATCGAGCGTTGCAAAGGTTTCATCAACAGAGCCGTGATAGCAGCGGTCAATGACAATAATCTTGCTACGGCCTGTAATCATGCGTGAATAGCGAATGACGTGGCGGTTGGCATCGGTAGCTGACACTGTAAATTGCCACAAAGGCAGACCGAATCGGTCACGCAATAGCCCAGAAACGATTGCGGCATCTTCTGTCGGCAACATCGCTGTAATGCCTTTGCCTACTTGCTCGCGCACCGCAGCAACTGTGGCATCAGGTGAATGCCCAGTCATGGATCCGGTATCGCCCAGACAGAAATCAACATAGGTATGACCATCGATATCTGTAAAGCGAGCACCCTTTGCCTCTTTCACAAAGACTGGGTGAGCACCTGGCCACTTAGCCATCCATGACATCGGCACACCTTCGTGCATGACCTTTTTAGAATCTTCAAAGGCAGCAGCCGATTTCTTATGGGTATCAAGAAAGCGCTGTTCTTCCTTTGCGCGAAGTTCTTTAAGGTGCTGACGACTAATTACGGTGCTCATGCGGATGAGTCTATTTAATCAGTTGAGAAAACAAAGAGCGCTTCGATGTAGTTCTCGCCACTAATGCCTAAATTGGCAGCATCTGGGGGAGCAGTCTGTGGCTCAATGCAAACCCCATCAGGATCTTCTGTATAGACAACCCACCAAGGCGCATCAGATTCAACATCAATACGTGCAACGCCTTCCCAGACAATTGCGGGAGTACCGCGCAACTGCGTAAAGGCATCATCCCAAGGTGGTGAAGGAGGACTAATCAATTCGCCTGTTGGTAGACCTTCTGAATTTCGCTTCAACATTTTCTCAGCTGAAAATTCAATCTCTGCTGTTCCACCACGATCTAAATCACGAGCAAACCAAGGATGCATCCCCATCCACACAGGAATATCGCAACCATTAT
The DNA here is from genome assembly GCA_965267965.1 of Candidatus Nanopelagicaceae bacterium. Lineage (GTDB taxonomy): Bacteria > Actinomycetota > Actinomycetes > Nanopelagicales > Nanopelagicaceae > Planktophila. The sequence continues at coordinate 63,466 of OZ254131.1, read as the reverse complement.
CGTCATATTCCAGAGACCATCTAATGGCGTCATCTAGAACTTCAATTGTCTGTTCGACAGTTGCGCCCATATATGGCTTTGGTAGATCCAATAAAGATCTTCCTGGACCAATTTCTTGCCACGATGATGTAAAACCAAATCCATGAATTGCATGGGGTGGATCAATATTTGTTGGCAGTTGATGTTCAACACCGGAAGCTGACTTAATCAGCCCATCCTTAATTCGCCCTGCCCACGGAGCCATCGGATACCAACCGTTGGTCAGTACACCGCCTCTAAATGGCACAGTAAATTCCATGTCACGCCACTTAATCGATGTGATGCGCCCACCACCATCTAGATCAATAGCTACTTGAAATTCTGCATCATCAATAAATTGCACAGTCGCTACCTAGATTCCCTTGAGTTCATGTTTATACGGAGGCTGCGCCCCTTTACGAGAACAGGTAATGCCTCCAGCAATTGCAGCTCGATGAAGAACTGCCTTCAAAGTATCTCCGGTCAGATTCAAGATTCCCTTTTCGATCATCGCTTCCACAACGATTGCACCCACGGTGTCGCCAGCACCCACAGTGTCAGCCACATCCACCTTCACACCAGGCACTTCAACAGAACCATCGGATGTGAAGCCCACAAGGCCATCAGCACCACGTGTGACCACAACGAGCGCAGCTCCATCACTAATCCAACGCTTAGCAACATCTGCATACTGCTGGCCTGGATATAGCCACGCCATATCGTCATCACTAACCTTCACAACAGATGAAATTGCTACCCAGCGCTCAACGGCTGCTAAGTACTTATCTCTATCGTTCATCACCACTGATCGCACATTGGGATCAAAGACAATAGGTGCAAACTCAGCCACCTGCATCGCCCAGTCATATAGGACATCTGCACCTGGCTGAATAACAGTTACCAGCGTGCCTATATGCAGCACACTGGGTTTATATCTGGATGGATCCGGTAACCATGAAGCAGAGAAATCGAAGGTTGCTGTGCCATCAATTTCAAATTCATATGCTGCCCCACCGCTTTCATTGAGCGAGACAATCGCTAAGCAGGTTGGTTTATCGCTATCTAAAGCGAGTTCTAGCTTTACCTCATCATCTAATAACTCTTGGCGAGACATCTGCCCATATTTATCACTTGAGATTCCATCGATAAAGTAAACCTCGTGGCCTAAACGCGCTAGTGCTTTTGCAGTATTTGCAGGACCTCCACCAACATGAGGTACTCGATCACCGCTGCCATCTGGAATCAAATCAATTAGAACTTCACCGCAGACCCAAATGCTCACAACAGTTCACCTTTGCGAGCCAGATACTCAGTAATGATTTCAACACCCAACATATGGTCTGCAACTTGTTCTAGTCCGCTCACAATCAAAACACCAGTTAATCCAAGTCCTACAACGTTCAGCGCTAACCCACCACCATGGATGGCATAGAGCTCATCTTCCACACCCTTTGATTTATGCCAATCAATTCCTTGTTCTTCAGCAAGCACTCGCTCATGCAAGGTAGACCGGCCAGTTAAATTCACGGCACGCGCTTTGCGACCAATCCACCAATCATTTTCAGGTGTCGATCCAGGCAAGGATGCATGAAAGACAATCCACTCTTTCATTCTTACTTCAACTGCAATCGGCAACTTTCGTTCTAACCCAATCGCCTGTGCAATTGAACCAATCTCAATTGCTTCAGCTTGACTAAGCAATGAAAGCTCAAGAGCCTTTGCCTCGCGCTCTAAATCAGCGCTGCTGAGTCCACCGGTCGTTGCCACGCACCTATCTTGCCGTACTCAGTACCCCTTGTTAGGCCCATAGGACCACGCAGTCTCATCATCTCGATTGATGACCCAGAAACTGAATTCAGCCAGCTCTGGCCGCCCCATCCACCGCTGCGCATCTCGCCCATCAACCATCAGAGCAGTCGCCAGCGCATCACAGAGCGCCCCATCAGTGCCAACAACCGATGCCGAGCGAGCGCCAATTGCAATCAGCCCAGTATGCGGATCAATGATGTGTGCACCCTTTTCATAATCCCCACTAGTTGCAACCGATCCATCAACTACATCAAAGGTCTTCACGATCTGGTTCACATCATCAGGGCTTGAAATCCCAACGCTCCACGGTTTTACTTCACCGCCTTCAGATATCTGCCCGCCGCGCAACACCAAGTCACCTGCAGCATTAATCAAAACACTTTCAACACCATCATCAACAAGCATCTTCGCCGCAACATCGGCAGCCCATCCTTTAACCAAACCAGAAGGATCAAAACCACCTTCAACTTTCCAAGGATTAAAAGCTCCCAAAGTCAGCTCACGTGCATACTCACATAACTGCCAAACCTTATTCACATCATCGCTTGCATCCACAACTGCTAACTCACCCCTACGGATCCGAGAGACCTCTGAGTCACTTTTGTAAGTAGAGAAATAGTCATCGACCTTGTGGAAAAACTCTTCTGCCTTTTCTACTGCTAAGCCCAGCTCAACCTCGCTCAAACTCTTTGATGCAACCTGAACAACAATAACTGTTCCCCAAGTTTCAACAAAACGTTCTAGCTTCAAAGATTGGCCTTACCAATTGCAGACTGCACCGATGACCAGAAAGCACCCGCTGTATACGAAGCTTGCGAACGACAACTGTTCTGCAGTCCACATGGCAACTGCGCCGCTGGGTTCTGCTTTATCTGCTCAACAGTGATCTTGTTGTTACTCACAAAAGGAATCAAGGTCGATAAAGAGTTATCACTCCATGAGCGCGGGCTTTGCGATGCAGTCACATTTGTAATCTTGCCGTTACTAAATGTCACCGTTGCAGAAAGTGTTCCGTAGTTGCGAGCGCTAAAGGATGCTCCTGTAATTGTTCCTGAGAACCCACCAGGTGTTGGCGCCGTACTTTGTGAAACCGCAGGTGCAGGCTTAACAGTCTTCGTCGGCGCAGTAGATGACGAAGTTGTCTTTGGTGTTGGCGCAGCACTTGGTGCCTTAGTTGCAGCAGGCAGCGGCCTGCTCAAGGCTTCAATACTCTGTGTTGAAGTGATCTGCGGTGGGGTAATCGCAAGTACGGCCCCAAGGCCACCCACGGTCCCACCTGCGATTAAAAGTGCGCGTCTCATGAGAACGAGAAGCTTTCATCATGGAAGCGATTCTTTGGAACACCTAAGTCATCAGCTGCTTTTCGAACGGCAACGACAAGTGGCTCAGGGCCACAGATATAGATGTCTGAATCAGCAATTCTTGGCACTAGCGCCTGTAGCGACTTTGCATCCATCGGATACTCGCGCCTAGAACCAACTAAGTAATGGACTCGCACATACCCACCTGATTGCGCAACCAAGTAATCCAGCTCTTCCTTTAGAACTAGATCTGCATTGGTTGAAGCACGATAGATGGCATCCAACTGAACTCCATTCTTAAACTCATCCATCAAGGCTCTAATTGGTGTTATTCCGACACCACCACCAATAAGGACAATGTGTGGCTGTGTTGCTCTGCCAGCCGTAAACGCCCCATAAGGGCCTTCTACAAAGACTCTAGTGCCAGGCTTAAGTAAAGCCACAGATCTCGAATGATCACCTAAATCTTTCACAGTGATGCGCAAATACTTATCTGTCGGTGAAGCTGATAGAGAGTAAGGATGTGACATCAAAAAGTGACCGCGAGTAAGAAATCTCCAACCAAAAAATTGTCCGCCTTCAGCCGCCAACCCACGCAACTTACGTCCGCGCATCACTACTGAAGTAACTCCTGGTCCTTCAACAATGACCTTATCCACCACCAAGTTATGTCTCACGGACCTAACAAGTGGAATACCAAACCTAAAGACAACAATGGCGGTAGCCATCAAGATGTAGAGCGAAATCCAATACAATCGATTGAGTGGGTGACCTACAAACATCTGCCCATTAAGCACCTGGTGCATAAAGGATGCAGCGATAGCGACATATGAATACACATGGATAATCCACCATGTCTCATAACTCATCTTCGCTCTTGCCTTCTTATACGAAGTAACCCCCGCCAAGATCATCAAGAGAAACCCAGCCATCGCTGGCCACATCCATGCCATGCCATTGAGCATCCGCCACATCTCAACAGCCAACATGACCCCGTCTTGTCCTGCAGAGCTCAAGACAATAAAGAGAACATGAAATCCAATCAGATAGAGACTCCATGGCCCCAACTTGCGATGCCAAGTCACCAATCGATCATGGCCAACCCCACGTTCCACCCACGGAATTCGCGCCACTAAGAAGATACCCACCAAAGCAAAGTAAGTACCCGTCAGCGCACACAACCGAGAAAAGGTTGCCACTGCCGCATAGACCGTCGAAACATCGCTCTGCCTCATCGTGGTGACCTGCAGTGCCAGTGTCAGCCCCAAACCAATCCCCAGTAAGCCAGATGCCCCATCAACCCCACGAGATGAAAACTTTCTGTAGGTCGCATCCAGGCTCTTCATACCCACACCATCTCGCACCTACCTGAGAACCACCTGTATGTATCCAGAACGCCAGCCTCGAAAGATAGACTCAACCCATGCGCGCTTTCATCACCGGTGGAGCCGGATTCATCGGTTCTCACCTCGCCGATGCCCACATTGCCCGAGGAGATAGCGTCACAATCCTCGACAATTTGAGTACAGGATCCCTCAAGAATCTCAGCGGCATCATTGAAAAAGTTGAGTTCGTAGAGGGTGACATTAGAAATCAAGATCTTGTAGAAAAACTAACGCAGAAGGCTGATGTAGTCCTGCATATGGCAGCAGCTCTGGGGGTGCAAACCATCATGCACCACACCGTCGAATCGGTTTCAACCAATTTCACGGGATCTGAAGTTGTTATGAGCGCGGCCCTTAAATTTGATAAACGACTCATCATCGCTTCAACTTCAGAGATTTACGGAAAAAACCCGAAACAACCTCTCTCCGAAACTGATGACCGAGTAGTCGGCACCCCTCAGAAAATTCGTTGGACCTACGCCGATGCTAAAGCTCTCGAAGAGGCCATCGCATATGCACTCTTCACAACAGATGGCCTTAAACAGACCACACTTAGATTCTTTAACACAGTTGGCCCACGCCAAACAGGGCGCTATGGGATGGTTGTTCCGCGCTTTGTTGAGGCTGCCTTAAAGAATGAGCCGATCCCTGTTCATGGTGATGGCACACAATCCCGTGTCTTCTGCCATGTCGAAGACGTAGTCCGAGCAGTTCTAGGAGTCATTGCAGATGACACCACAATCGGCCATGTCTTCAATGTTGGTGGAGTTGGTGAGACGACTATCCAACAATTAGCGGAAAAGATTGTTTCTCAGACAAATTCAAAATCAACTATTTCTTATACGCCGTATTCAGAGGCATACCCACCGGGCTATGAGGATATGCAGAGACGTGTTCCCGATACTACAAAATTACAAGAACATCTCTCCTGGAAACCAGAACACAACCTGGAATCGATTATTGGTGATGTAGCAAAAGATAAAAAGGGTTCTAACTAAAGCCCTTTTGCACCCTTCACTTTTCCTGTTGTATCGAAAACATATGGCGCACTAGCCAAAATTTTCTTCTCGTCTACAGAATCATGTTTGGTAATCACTACGGCAATATCTGCGCCTTGCAACTCGACCGAACTCTCGCCCTTCCAGTTTCCCACAACATCATCATGCCAAGATACAGCTGCACCTTGGCTTCGAAGGTGTTCAATAACTAACTCAGCGGCAGTTTCTCGTACATCTGCAACATTCGGCTTATATGCAACCCCAATAACCAAAATACTTTTCCCTTTCAAACTTCCGCCATTATCTGATGCTATTCGGTTAACAATGTACTTAGACATATCAAGATTTACTTCGTTGGCACGTCGTATAAAGGTCGCTGGCGCTCCATGTTCCTCTGCAACTGCCGCCAAATATGTCGGATCTACAGGAATGCAGTGTCCGCCCACGCCCGCACTAGGGGAAAACTTCATAAATCCATATGGTTTTGTGTTGGCAGCATCTAGAGTTTCATAAACGCTTATTCCTAGTGAATGAGCAATCTGAGCAAACTCATTCACTAGGGCAATGTTGACCTGTCTGAAGGTGTTCTCAAACAACTTAGCTGCTTCCGCCACCTCAGGAGAAGAGACCTCTACAAGGTTGTCGCAAAATTTTGAGTAAAACTCTCTTGTTTTGGCTGAAGCCTCAGATGTTAGTCCTGAATACAACCGAGGAGTATTCTTCTGATTAAAGTCTGTTCTGCCTGGATCTACACGTTCTGGTGAAATCGCATATAGGTGCTCAACATTATTCGAAGAATACTTTTCAATCATTGGCTTAATGAAATTGCGAAGTGTTCCAGGAAAAGAAGTTGATTCGTTAATTATCAGTGCAGGATTAGAGATATTCTGACCAATGGTTTTGCATGCAGAAGCAATGAATGAGAGATCTGGCTGTCTATCCTTGGTCAGCGGAGTCGGTACTGCAATCACGATGACATCAGATTGACTCAAATCTTCTCCACGCGTTGTTGCTTTATACATTCCTGATTTGATTCTTGAAATCAGTAAGGCGCTATCAATTCCTTCAATATGGGAGATCCCTTGATTAAGCTTTTCTACTACTTTCTGATTACTATCAAAACCAACAATTTCAAAGAATTCAGCGGCGAATGCAGCAATTGTTAATCCGACGTAACCTTGACCGATTATTGCAACTTTCATTTAGAATTTTTCAAGTTAGGATTTAACGGGTCTAATCTACGCATGTTCTGTAGCGCCAGTTTTTTCTCTTCCTCGGTTGTATTTCGCAGTAGTGACAATAATTTCCAAGCATCATAAGCATTAGGGTTGAAGGCGACCGCTTCTAGCGCATACTTGTGCGATAAGTCATTTAAGTTACTTTGCTCAAATAACTGAATAGTCATAAAATACTTTTGGTTGTTTTGAGGATTCAAGTAGCCGGGCTCAAGAGTAGCCTCAAGCTTCAATGCATCACGGGAACGTTGAGCATCCATCCATTTCATATCGGATGCTAGTGGCGGTACAGCAATCAAGGCGCCCACAATCATTGACACTCCAGCAACTAAGTTAGAACTAAGAGCCTCTTGGTTGCTTTGTGTTCCCTTTCTCGCTGTTTTTGATTTTTCTGGGTCATCACTCTTTAGCTCGGTTTTACTTAATTGCACGTAGCTCAACAAGGCGCCAGAAAGCAGCCACCCCCAGAAACCAATACCTATCTGATTAATACTAATTATAGATTGTATTTGATAACAGATCCACGCAGCAAAGAGGGCGATAAAGACAAAATCGTACTCTTTTAAGTGCACTGCAAATCTTACGGTCAAAAACGCTGTCATAAGTATGAGCGCTAAATATGTTACAAAGAGGGGCCAGCCTCCAAATGCAAGAATGTCGAGAGGAACGTTGTGAGCTGTGTTGATAACAGTATCAATCCCAGGAAGTTCCAGAGCCCGTGGCTCTCGCATTCTCCGATACCAATCACCAAGACTATCAAAGCCAACACCTGTCCAAGGATTGCCATTGCCAGTATTCCAAGCTGATAACCAATATTGCCCACGCAATGACACGGAAGTTTTATAAATCAAACTAGTCAACGGTCCGAGTTGCAAGGCGCCAGCTAAAGCAAAGCCAGCTCCGACCGCCGTGAAAAGAGAGTAGGTAAGCAGCAACATTTTACTTCGAAATCTATACCGAATCCAGAAGAAGAGAACAATGGATGTTCCTCCTACCATTAAAACTCTTCCCTGGATTGCACGAGAAAGATAGATTTCTAGTGCAGTTAATGGCAGAACTAAAATGCTGGCTATCCTAAAGTTTCTTGAGGTCGTCATTGAGAGTAACACTGCGACCCATGCAGTAAAGAACATTCCCAAGAAAGCACCAATAAAGTTTGGATTACCAAATGTACCTAGAATATTGCCATAAGGGTTATTCCAGCTGAGGAAATCTCCAAAAGCCAAAACCCACCCACAGTAAGCGACATTTATGATGCCGGCCAATAAAAGGCCGTCGACTATCTTTTTGTGAGTACTTTTTGAGGATACAAATAACCCTCCAACTAAAAGTAATCCAAAAAAAATGTAAGTCAGAAGCCCATTATTTCTTCCGTACACACCATACAGAGATTGCGCTACGGGTGCCTCGGATGAAACTAAAGTTGAAATTGCAAGCAGAAAGAATAAGGAAATAGTTAGCAGAGGTGCTCGCAGATTATGAATCTCTGTCTTATCTATTCTGTAAAGGACCGCGCCCAAAGTTCCAGCCGCCACAACCCCCAAAACAAATAATTTAGGCGTGTTGACCGGGTCAGTTACTACTGAATCAAGAAGAAAGACACTTACTAGGGCTGGCCCCAAAAACAATAAGTTTTTGAGGGTCTTTTCGCGAGAGCGACCGGTCATGAAGAAAATCCTATCCTGGAAAAGCCCGAATCCCGGCTCCCCCGAAGGGGAACCGGGATTCGGTTCTGATCTTTTCAGTCAAAGGCGGCTATTAAGCACGGACCTTCTTCTGGATCTTGATGACCAAGTTGGTCAATGAAGTGATCTGAGCACGAAGGCTTGAGATCAACTTGCTTACTGATGCTGATAGCGCTGCTACTGCATCAGATGCATCCTGAGCTGCAGCTGTTGCTGCATCTGCTGCATCTGCTGCTGCAAGAGCTGCATCTGTAGCTGCGTTAGCTGCATCTGTAGCTTCGTTAGCTGCATCTGTAGCTGCATCAACTGATGAGTTAACAATAGAAGCTGCTGCTGTGACCTTTACTTGGCCGGCAGCTGCAAGTCCTGTTCCTCCAGTTGCAGAGATGGTGACGTCGCCCTGTGCTGGCATATAAACAGTGTATGTATATGCACCAGCAGTTGTGCTTGTTCCATTTGCAGCAGCAGTTGTAAGTGTGACGGCTGTCAAAGTATCACTTGATGAACCAAAGGCTACGTTTGAAGTAATTCCACCTGTAGCGAATAGGTTAGTGATTGTCTTAGTTCCTAGCGTCTTACCTGCAGCGTCAAGAGGTGTAACTGTAATTGTTGCCTTTTCGAATGGAGCATATGTTGCCTTGTCGAAAGCCAACTTAACAGTTGTTGCAACACCTGAAGAGACAGTAACTGTTACTTCGTTTGAAGTTGCAGCTGAGTCAGCTGCTGTGTAAACAGCATCTGTGTCATTTGATTCGTCGACTACTACGAACTTAGCAGTTCCAGGTGTCAATGTTGTGACTGGGCAGAAGTGAGTCAAGTCGGCTGCACTGTATGAGCAAGCAACTGGATCTGTAGCAGATCCACCGACTAGCGCGTCAGCAGCAGCGACTGCCTTTACGTACAACTGGCCAGCCCAGTTAATTCCGCCTGCGTCAACTGCGGTCGCGGCAATCGCGGTCGAGTTAGCTCCGACGTTCAATACAGGGTTGTAAACAGCAGCCGTAATTGTCTTTGGTGACTTTGCGTAGAAAGTCACAGTCTTTGGTGAGAATGTAACGGATGGAGTTGAGAGATTGATAGTTGCTGTTCCAGCGTTACCGTCTGCACGGATACCAACCACAAAGTTAGCTCCAGCTGTGTGGGCAATAACTACACTCTTACCGTAGGTGCCACCCGCTGCGCCAATAACACCTGGGCCAGTGATGGTAGCTGTAATTGATTCGTTAGCTGCCAAACCATTTGAAGCATTTCTTAGATTGACACCAATTACAGCATTGTCAGTTGAAGATGCTGTAGCGACAACCGCTACAACAGAATCTTGTGACGAAGCCGAGGTAAATGAAGAGCCTCGCTGAAGAACAGCAGTTGAGGTTCCTGAATTCGCAACCTTTGAATCTGCAGCTGGTGTAGCAACAGTAATGTTGATGTCACGAGTTTCAGTTGTGATTGTCTGAGAACCTGCGTGGTTGTATGACTTCACAATAATTGTGTAAGCATATGTTCCAGGCTGTACTGCAGTCACTGAGTCAAGCTGAAGCCAGAACTTAGCTCCTGCATAACCTGTAGTGGTAGCTCCAGTGTTGTAAAGGCTGTAAGTAGTCTTTGTCATTGAGTCAACATGGTTCCATCCACCGAACGCTTTTAGGCCGGCTTCGGTTGAAACAAGATCAGCACTTACACCTGAAGTTGCAGATGTTGTTGTTTCCAACCAACCGAAACGAACTGTTGGGTTGACGTATGAACCAGTTGTTGTTGGGCGATCGCCCTTTGCAACCACAGAAACTGTAACAGTGTCGTTTGCATGGTCAAGAAGAGCACTCACGGCTACCACAGCAGCTGTTAATGAATCTGATTGATTTTGTGTTGATGTTCCGTTAGTGATCGTTACTGACAGAGCAGAAACGGTCGCAGTCGAAGGTGCAACAGAGAGAACTCCGAGGCCCAACGCAGCAACAGCTACAAGCGCTACGCGCTTGAATGTTGTCTTTGTAGACATTTGTTTCCTTTCGATAGTCGAACTACGGACGATCCGTGGTTCGGCTTTGGAATTAGTTTCCTAACTCCGCTCGATTCATCGCACGTGCTGATGAATCAAATTCTCCACCGTGTATCCGGACGCGGTGAAGAAACTTATTTAATTATGCTCTGGGTACTAAAACCGCCTGAGCCAAAATTTGGGTCTTGCTCGCGTTGAGCAAGAGACGAGACGTGATCGTCTTAGGTGCGCCAACAAGATCAAAGCCTCGGTCACCGACCGGAATAGCAAAGTCTGAAGTTGGGGTTGAGAGTAGGGAAATTGTAACGGTCATAAGGTACTGGCCATTGGACATACGCTCAAAATCGACATTCGTGGCGGAAGCATCAGCTACCGCCCAATTCCCGCCTATTCCGAAGGAAACGTAACCGACCTCATACTTTGTGCCGTTGCCATCGACCGTGATGCTCTGATCGATCATCACGTTTGGTCCACCCCCAGAAGTGATGGCCTGGGTGGCCAAAATTGTGCCTTGCTCGGTCGCCACAGGGACATTGCGGTTTACGCGAATCTTCCCTGCTGGACCGCTCTCACCTGTGACGGTGAAACCTGTTGGGACGCCTTCAGCATCAAGGCCAGGCCACTGAGCAGCCTTGCCGGTCTTGACGTATACGCCAGAGACCATGGTTGATGACTTCTTAGCTGGCATCGAGATAGATGGGGCAGGAACTGCTGAATCCGCACTTGGTGCAGATTCTGCAACCACGCCCGCTGAATCGTTAGAGGAAACTGTAGGAAGGATGCCCTCACGGCCTGTCATTGAGTTAAAGCCAAGGAATGCTGTGACTACTAATAGTAAGGAGAGAGCAACTCTTGAAGACTTGGCTGCGAGCTCAGATGCCTTCTTATAGGTGGTTGAAAGCATGTCGAGGGCGGTAAGTCCACGCTCTTGATCGATAACAAGCTCTGAAAGCACCCGGCGAAGAGATGTGCGGGCGCGAGAAACAGTGTGGCGTACCGCAGATTCCTTGATTCCAAGTTCGGCAGCGATCTCTTCTGTTGAACGGCCTTCCATCTCCCACATAACAAGCGCTGCGCGCTCAGCAGGGGAGAGAAGGGCTAAAGCCTGACGAATAATCGCTGCATCCTCTGCCTGGGAAAGAACCTCTGAGTGATCGCCTGAAACCTGCCACTTTGCCTCAACTTCAGCCTGGGCATCATCGATAACCACAAGGTTAGGACGACGACCTTCCATGCGGAAGTAGTCGATGCAGAGGTTTTCAATAGTGCGGTGCAGATAAGAAAGTGCGTGCCCTTCCGATTCAAGCTCAGGGGCAGCGAGCATGAACTTGATGAGTGAATCTTGGGTAATTTCTTCAGCCTTAGCTGAATCCTTCAATACGCGATTGGCATGCGCGAGTAGCTCTGAACGGTGCTCAGTATAAAAAGCCCCCAGTTCAGCAACTGTCCATACGCTAAGTGCCACTTTATTGATCCTTCATTAACCGGTTTTGTCTTGCAGAGCCAGCCGTCGCTGCCTCTATCCCCTACTACGAATCCCATCCTAGATTGTCGCGGGAAGGGGATAAAACGGACATTTAATCAGATTCCACGCTTTGCCAATAGCCTTATCTAATGGCGCAGTCTTCTAAGAAAATAGCGCTCCTTTGGGATATCGATGGAACATTGCTCAATACTCGAGGTGTAGCCGCGAAACAACTTGTTTCGTCAGTGATGGCGATAACCGGCAAAGAGGTTTCAATTTCTCCGGGTCAGTACAGTGGTTTTACTGACTATGAGATTGCCCTAGATCTCCTCCAGAAGGCTGGATTAGCCGCCGAAATCGAAACTGCAGATGAAATTTTGACTCATTACGGATTAAGGCTACTAAATCAACTTCTCGAGAATCCTCCGCTTCTTCTGGCGGACATTCAAAAAATATTTGAGGAGACAGCAAAACTCCCAAATATTCAACATTTCATTGGTACTGGAAATTCAAGATTGGGAGCCAACTCAAAGATTGCCGCGTCAGGATTAGAGAAATACTTTAGCCCCAGTTCTTATTTTATCTCAACACCTACAAAGATTTCTCGAGATTCAGTGATTCAATCAGCAGCAGAATCTATAGAATTTCCTACTCTTCTAATCGGAGATAGTGACAGGGATATTCTCTCTGCCCAGAAAAACAAATTGAAAGTTCTGGCAGTTGCTACAGGGCACCACACAATTGAAGAATTAGGAAGACTTAACCCTGACTATTTGCTCGATACTGACTGGAGCGCAAAAGATTTCTTAGAGATTATTGCTGCGTTTGCCGAAAATGTGGCGATTTAAAGCCCCATCAAATTCGCTTGTTTGTCAAAATTCGGAACCTTATCTCTAACCTCGTCAAAAGTTCCTTCGGCTTTAATCTGACCCTTGTCTAAGTAAAACACGCGATCTGCATCGCGAACAGTTGAAAGTCTGTGTGCAATAGTTATCAATGTTATTTCTTTTTTAAGTTCAACTAAAGTCCTTGTAATCTCATCTTCAGTACTTGCGTCTAGGGCACTCGTAGCTTCGTCCATGACAAGAAGCGATGGCGATGTATAAAGAGCTCTTGCAATTCCAATTCTTTGGCGCTGTCCTCCACTCAGCTTAAATCCATTGTCTCCTAGAACGGTGTCGAGGCCAGCTGGCAGTTCATGTATAAGGTGCCCGAGTCCCGATTTCACAAGTGCGCGTTCAATTTTCACGTCACTTTCAAAATCTTGATGTAGGCCTAGAAGGATATTCTCTCGCAAGGATCTATTTGAGATTGTTGTTTGCTGAGGTACGTAAGAAACGTTTTGGGGCCAAAGTCCAAATGCTACTAAAGGTGGTACACCAGAAATTGTGACTTGGCCCAAGTCCGGTTTGATTACGCCTAGAATTAAGTCCACTAATGTCGTTTTCCCTGATCCGGATGGTCCAACAAATGCGACATGTTCGCCACTTCTTATCTGAAGGCTTAAGTCCTTGATCTCAAACTCTGAATCTATTTTGTACTTGTAACTCAAATTATTCAGGGTGACTTCGGGCCGGAAATCTTTCGGTGTCATGAAATTGGCGTGTTCTTCGCCCAAGTTTCCAATATCCGCTTGGAAATTTAGCAGCTCAATAGTTATGGCACTATTTCCAAGGAAATTCTTAATCTGAACCAGACCTTGCTGCAATCGTAGAATAGCTGGGGCTATCCGAGTCGTTGCGGCCATAAAGAGTGTCAACCCAGTTATCGCCGCGGTTGCATCGTATAGGTAGAACTGCACTCCTGTAATCAAGAGCGCACCGACAATCATCGAGACTTCCATAACATACTTACCGATATACGGTAGGAAAATTTTCTGAGCAATTGCATTTGATACCTTTAATCGAATTTGGCCAATTTCATCAACGTAATGATTTCTAGTGTTACGAACAGTCGCTTCTCTGTAAGTATTCAAAATTTCCCAGATTTTTTCATTACTTGAGACGCTGTATTTCATTTCATCTGATCCAAGAGCGAAGGCCTTATTCTTCATTGAACCGTTTAGAATTATTGCAATAATCAAAAATGTAGTCAGGGTTGTGACCGCAAGTGATGGACTAACAACTACCAACCCAATGAACAATACAATTAACAAGGAGGCGTCGACAATTAAACTTGTCGTCGCAGCAATTACTCCCGTCGTCAAATTTTGAACACCTGTTGTTGAAGCATAGATAATTTCTTGTTGTGAATACTTGTTCACTTCGGTTAAGTCCTGATTGAGAAATTTCTTGAGGATTTTGTGAGAAATTTTTGCGCCTCTGCTGCTCAAGAAATAAAGAATCTTTCTTGAGATCAAAATTGAAAGAAGAGTTTTGGCGATAAGAACTGAAGTTGCAAGAACTCCGAGTACGGCAACTTGCTGTTGGAATGTCAAATTCTCTAGATTCAAAAAAGTCAGCAACTGCTCCACTCTATTTCCAGCCTTCTTAGACTGAATGCCACTGATTGATAGCGCGCCGATGACCCCGATTAGGGCAACTCCAAGTAAATCCAAGATTGAGAGGAGGATTTGAGACGCAGTTGCGAAGGTAACTTTCTTCCGATCCTTGGGCTCTATTGCATGCAGAACCGTCCACCAGGCTGGATTTCTGGAGGCCATGAAACGCGCAATCGAGGATTTAATGGGTAAACCTGCCAACTCTTTGATTCCACACCGATGGGTTTCCTATAGTACTTCTAGTTTGAGCGTTAACTGTCAACCACCAATCAGAGAGTGCTCGTGAATCCCTGTTTCTTCCCTAGAAACTCTGATTTGGCAGTAATATCGACCTGTTGCTTTTAAGAATTGGGAGCTATTGAGAAATGCCATCCAAAGTCATTGAAATTGGTTACGGGAATGTCAAGAGGGTCAAGATTGGTGGTGGTGGCAAGCTTGTACTAATTGGTGGCCCATGCGCAATCGAAAACCGTGCCCATGCGTTCATGATGGCAGAGCGGATTGGTGAAATCTGTGAAGAGCTTGATGTCGATTGGGTCTATAAATCTTGCTACGACAAAGACTGTCGATCTTCCCCGGATAGCTTCCATGGTCTTGGGCTAGAAGATGGGCTACAAATTCTTGCAGACATTAGAGACAAATTTGGAATTCCAGTCACTTCTGATTTCTCCGATACATCTTGGGCTAAAGCCACTGGTGAGGTTTGTGATTTAGTGCAGGTTCCTGCATACCTTTGCCGCCAAACGAGCATTCTGCGTGCTGCCGCAGAGACCGGAAGGCCCATTCACTTGAAAAAGGGTCAGTTTATGAGCCCTTGGAATATGGCGAATTCTGTCAAGAAGATTGAAGCTGCGGGTGGCAATCAAGTTTTGCTCGGTGATCGTGGAACTTTCTTTGGGTACAACATGTTGGTAAATGACATGCGTTCATTTCCCATTATGGCGCGCACTGGCTATCCCGTTTGCTATGACGCAACACATTCGATTCAAATGCCAACTTCTATGGGGGATATTTCAGGTGGACAACGTGAATACATTCCATATTTGGTACGCGCTGCCGCAGCTTGTGGAGTGGATGCCATTTTCGCAGAAATCCATAATGACCCCAAGAATGCGAAGTCTGATCCAAATACAGTTTTAAACATCAAGGACTTAAGGCACGTCCTTGGGCAGGCTATAGAAGTTCATAACTTAAGACTTGAGTTGCTAGAGAAATACGGTCCAGATAATGTCGAATAATCAATCAGTTGAATCTCGTTCTTTGCCTTTGGGTAAAGTCCCTGTAATTCAGACAGATGCAACTCTAAAAAAGGCTTTGGATAAGATGACTGAGCATCGACTTGGGATAGCACTCATTGTCAGCAGTGTCGGAGAACTTGCCGGAGTGCTCACTGATGGTGATTTGCGGAGGCTGCTCCTCGGTCACCAAAGTCCGCTCCCTGAGTTGTTAGTTACACCAGCAATCAATTTCGGGACGCGTACACCGACTGTGATTGCATCCTCAGCATCAACAACAGAAGCGGCTAAAGTAATGGCTGATAAGGAAATCTGGGATCTCCCTGTTGTTGATAGTCAAGGAAAACTTATCGGGCTGGTCCACCGCCACAACCTCAACTAGCAAGAAGAACGGTTCCTGTGAGTAATTCATTAAAGAGCAAACTCCAAAAACGTGAGCTTGTATTTGGTTCCTGGGTGTCTTTTTCTCACCCTTCCATCACAGAAATTTTCACGGCTCAAAATTTTGATTTTCACGCAATTGATATGGAACACACAACTATATCTCTGGAACAGGCACAAAGAATAATTGCTGCTAGCCAAAGTGCAGGGGTTCCTTGTTTACCTCGTCCTGTCTCACACTCAAACGACTACATAAAGCCACTCCTTGATTCAGGGGCAGATGGCATCATCGCACCACTGATACATGATGCCCCAGCATCCCAAGGAATTATTGATTTCATTAAATTCCCTCCTCAAGGAAAGAGAAGTTTTGGAGTAAATCGAGCTCATGGGTACGGATCATCTTTCGACAAATATTTAGGTGAATGGAACCTAAATTCGGTCTACATAGCGCAGATAGAGAGTATCACCGCCGTAGAGAATATTGACTCCATTCTTAAGAACGAAGATCTTGATGGAGTGATGATTGGTCCGTACGACATGTCTGGATCTCTAGGTGTTCCTGGTCAAACACAACACCCGAAAATGTTGGAAGCAGAGAAGAAAGTCATTGAAGCCTGTGAATCAGCAGGGAAATCCTGTGGAACCCAACTGGCTGATTTCTCACAGGCCAACATAGATATTGCTTTGGCTAAGGGTTATACGTTCATAATTGCTTCATCTGATTTATTCATACTGAATTCGTGGGCAGAAAAAGCTGGAAGTCTTATTGCGCAGAATAAGGGCAAGTAATGAACTTATTTTCGCTTGAAAACAAGGTTGCTGTTGCTATCGGTGCTGGGGGCCATATATGTTCAGCTCTCGCACGTGGTTTTGCTGAAGCTGGAGCAAAGGTTGCTGTTTGTGACTTACGTTTAGAAAAAGCTGAAGCTGTAACCAAATCAATTAATGCGCTTTATCCAAATTCTGCTATGGCTTTTGAAGTTGATGCCTCAAGCAAGGATTCTCTCTCAAAATTACTCGCCAGCGTCGAGGCTTCTCTCGGAAAAGTTGATGTTGCTCTCAATGGAGCCGGCACGAATAGTCCAAAGCCTTTTCTAGAGATTTCAACCGAGGATTGGAATTCAATCTTTCAAACCCAACTGATTGCGACAATGTATGGTTGCCAGGTCTTCGGAGAGCATATGCTACACAATGGTTCAGGCTCAATTGTTAATGTTTCTTCCGCGTCTGCTGATCCTGCACTATCTAAAGCCTTTGCCTACTCAGCTGCAAAAGCTGGTATTCGAAACCTGACTCAGAATTTGGGGCGCGAGTGGGGCATGTCCGGTGTCAGAGTGAATGCCATCAGGCCTGGCTTTTTTCCTACAGAGTGGAATAGAAAGAACTTCATTACCCCAGAACGCGAGGCAGCTATCTTGGGTCATACCCCCATGGGGCGCTTTGGTGAGACTGAAGAACTCATTGGCGCAGCAGTTTTCTTAGCCTCTTCGGCCTCTAATTTTGTAACTGGGAGCGAGATAATTGTAGACGGTGGTTTTTCTGCCATGACAATCTAGACTCTAGTTATGAACCTGTTCCTTGAGGCACAAAGATGAATGAATCGATTGTTGTAACTGGCGGCTCTAAAGGAATCGGCAGAGCTATCGTCCTTCGTCTGGCTTCTCAGGGCTTTCGTGTTATTTCAGGATCACGTACTCCTATCGTAGATGTTCCTGCAGAACTTAGACATCTCGTGTTTCATTGTGAAATAGATGTCAAAAATCCAAGTGACCATGAAAAGCTTGTTGAATTAGCAAATTCCAACGGATCTGAGATGCGAGCATTTGTGAATAACGCCGGGTATTCAGAGTGGCAGCCAATTGAGGATATTGACTCGGCATTCCTGCAAGGTATCCTCGAAACTAATTTGATGGGATATTTTTGGGGTTCTAAGGCTGCAGCTCAAGGATTGAAGCAAGGTGGATCAATCGTCAATATTTCTAGTCTTGCAGCGCGGCGAGGAACTCCGAACAATAGCGCGTACGTGGCATCGAAATTTGGCGTAGCGGGCCTTACACAAAGTATGGCAAAGGAACTTGGTTCTCGAGGAATTCGCGTCAATGCCGTTTGTCCTGTACTTATTGAAACTCCTGGGCTTCTTGATGCGCTTAAGGAGAAAAAATCGCCTGGGGATGGGGACCCAGTAAAATTCTTGAGTTCATTCGCGCAACAACAAACTGCTCTCGGCCGTCTGCCAACCGCAGCGGAAGTCGCAAATTTGGTTTATTTCCTCCTAAGCGACGAAGCATCTGGAATCACTGGACAATCTATCAATGTAGATTGTGGGGTATTGCCAAATTAATCTTGAGAGTGCGCCCCGTATTGCAATTGTTATCCCTGCGAGAATGAATTCTGAACGACTTCCCAATAAGGCTCTCCTCCCATTTAATGATTTGCCTATGATTGAGCATGTCCGAAGGCGAGGACTGTTGAATTCTTTTGGCGTTCCTGTTTTCGTGACAACAGGGGATAACCAAATTCTGGACACGGTAGAAAGTTTTGGAGGGCTTGTCAGTCTCTCTCATTTAGACCATTTAAATGGCACTAGCCGAGTTCATGAATTCTCCGAAAATTCTGACTTCAGCCACCTCTTGATTTTACAGGGTGATGAAATATTAGTGCTTCCCGATCAGCTGGATTCAATCATTGCCTCGATACTCAAGCATCCTGACGTGGATTTTTGGAACATGGTGACTCCCTTAAAGGAACCATCGGAATTGTCGAATCTAAGCATCGTCAAATGCGTGCTTAGTCAAAATTTAGAAATACTGTCTATTTTTCGGAAATCCCCCCTGATTGCGGATGTAGAAATTCAAATGGGTCTTGTTCATAAAATCTGCGGCCTATTTGCAGTTTCTCGGGGAGCTCTTTCCCAGATGGCTGGATTGGATTCCACGCCGCTTGAAAAGAGCGAATCAATTGAACAAATGAAGTTTCTTGAAATAGGACGTAAAATTAGGTCAGTTACGACGCCACTTTCATATCCGTCTATCAATCTCCCTGAAGATGTTGAGACTGTATCGAGAGTCTTACTGACGGACAGTAAGCAAGCGGAAATACTCAAGAAAATCCTATAAATGCTGGAGCCTCGATTAATTGAATATCACCTGTCCAAAGTTCAAAAGGAAATTGGTGAGAAGTTAACTCTAGCTAACACATACTTTAGACTCGTCAAGCCAATCGAAGAAAATCTCAAGCGTTATTCAAGTCTTGGGAAACTATCAAATCGGCGTTTATTGCTTTGCGTCATCTTTGCGCCACTCAAAATCTCTTTTGAAATCCTGAAATCTCTGGGAATTGCCCTCGTAAGATTTCGAGAGACAGCAGGTTTTGAAGTGCCTGAGGGTTTTCAGAATAAACGAATATTCGTGAGTCATTACACCCATGCTCAAGTACCTTCGCACCCAGATGTTTTTTTTGACGTGCTGCCCACAAAAGATGATCTAATTTTTTATCACAACAACACTTTATTAAAGCGCACCGAGATACTCGATGCCTTAAGACAAGGTGGCTATAGGCCAAATGTTCTAATTACAACTAAATCACTTGGGCTTCGACAAACGTTGCTACTTCAGGCCAGCAATCTACAAATCTCGCTGATTATGCTGATTGCCTCACTCAAGACACAACGCTTCACCCACGTCGAGAGGCAGATATTAACTGAAGCGTCGGTTTCTCAAGTTTCACGCCAAACTCTTGCAAACCAGATAAATCTAAAGCGGTTAGATTCATTGTTGACTCTTAACAAAGCAGCATCGCTGTTGATTACTCTTGAGGGGCACGCATATGAGTCTCTATATATTGACTTGATTCACAATAAATATCCTGATTGCCAGCTTTTGGCGTTTCAGCATGCTCCGATTGTTCCAGAACAGTTTGGACTGATGAGAAATCTGCTCAAACTAAAAGCTGACGATGTGATTTTATGCTCTGGCGAGATTACGAGGGATTTCTTTGCTTCGCTTGGACTAAGCGCAAGCGTGCGATTGCTTGGGTCCCCAAAATGGCGACCAATAGCTCCAGAATCAAAACAAAGTCACCCAACAACGGTCCTAGGGGCGGCGGAAGGCACGTTGGAATCCCTTGAAAGTTTCTCCCAACTTTTTCAAGGTCTTAATGCTTTGGACTTAGACTTGAAACTAATTTTGAGAGTGCATCCTGCATTGTCGATTCACGAATCTTCAAAAATCCTATCTAGATTGCAATTCGGGGGGAGATTAGTATTGTCAAATCGCACACTTGAGGAAGATCTTAAGGAGTCAAATTTCTGCATCTACCGTAGTAGTGCAGTTGCGATTGAAGGTCTGCGTTTTGGCGTGTTTCCTCTCTACTTTAATCCAACTGGTGATCAAGGGTTAAACCCACTGTACTTTGCAAAGATGGAAGTACCAGTTTTCCGAAATCTTCCTGAATTTAGAGAGCTTTTTTTGAATTTAAGCGAAATGGGTTCCAGGGCTACTACAAATCAAAATGAGGAACTTCTAAAGATTGGTGCAACTTACTACAGCAAACTAGATCCGAGTGCTCTAAATCGACTCTAAGAACTTCCGGGAATTTCTCTTGAATAGACTATCCGTCGCAACGCGGAAAGTTGCAGGGAAGCCAGTAGAGATGAATCTAACTCTCTCTCCGCGATTCTGCATAATTCCAAAGCATAATCTCCCAAGTTGAGCCAGATTAAATCTTAATACAGAAAATTCTTTATGCTTCAATATAAAGAAATATCTCCAGTAAAGAGCAGAAACATAAATGGCGGGATTCTCAAAATCCGTTTTTTCACTTTTTTGAAATTCTATTTTTGCATTTGGGCAATAAACCAATAAATATTTCTTTCCAATCGGATAAGAGAATATCAAGTCTTCGCATGCGGCATATCTTGAAGAAATCCCATGAGAGCCATAGCCCAAGACTGTCTCAACCCTCCACATAGATGCCCCATTAAGCCACTGAGTTTCAGTAGGCTCCTGCTGTTCAAGATAACTAGTCGCATGTCCATTACTCAGCACTACACCAGCCGGTTGATTATTTATTCCAAAGAGTCTGGCCAGAATTTGAGAAGCTTTGCCGTGGTTCTTGAATCTAGACGTAGCCGGCAATCCAAATCCAACTCCACCCAGCCTCTTTCCATTTTTTCTGTCAAATCTTTGGACGCATTCAAAAGCTTTTTCGAAAGTGTCCGGAAAAACCAAGAGATCGTCGTCCAAGAAAACTACCCAGTCAACAGACGAGTCGACGGCCGACAACCCCAACTTTTTCTGGTTGATTTGACCTGGTATCTCGGAGTGAATGTATGTAATAGCCAATTCATCAACGAATTTCTCTACAGTATTCGATATATCCTCTCCTGAAGAAACGAGAACGATTTGGAAAGGCTTTACTCTGCTGGCTCCAATGGAAGTTAGAAGTGCTTCAACCTCGCGTGGACGATTCCGAGTAGGAATGAGTACGCAGAAATCTTCATAAGCGTTCACAGGAGAAGAGTAGCCGTATGATAGTCCTCAAGACATCCTTAAGGTGAAGAGTCATTCTGGAGTAAGCATGCAAAAAGCGCTAGTAGTTGGATCCACGGGTTTACTGGGTTCTCGCATTTCAAGAATGCTTTCAGAGCAGTATGAAGTGACTTGCACTCACCATAAGAATTCACCTCTACCAGGATTTGAGTCCATTAATCTGGACATTACCAGTTTTTCGGAGATTGAGAATTTCCTTGCTATCTCAGATTTTGACTTGGTCATCAATAGCGCCGGTTTAACTAGCGTTGAAGCATGTGAGTCTAGGCCTGAGGCCGCCTGGCAACTTAATGCAACCCTTCCGTACCATTTGGCGTTGTTGTCCGACAAGTATGGTGCGCGATTCATTCACATAAGTACTGATCATTACCAAAGTGAATTAGAAAGCCCTCGAGATGAACTAGCAACCATGTTGCCAATCAATCAATACGGTTACTCCAAGTTTGCTGGCGAAAGATTTGTCCTTAATTTTAATACTTCTGCCACGGTGATAAGAACTAATTTTTTTGGTTTATCGTTGAATGGTTCGCACTCTCTGCTAGATTTCCTAGTCTCCAAGTTATCCAACGATCAGGAAATAGTTGGTTTTAAAGATGTCCAATTCTCTCCGTTGGGTGCAATGACTCTAGTTTCGCTCATCACAGAGATTGCCAAACAGAGTTTCCCGGGTCTGATTAATGCCGCCGGGAGTGAAACAATCTCTAAATTGGAATTTGCGCGGTTAGTTGCAAAATCGATAAATGGCAACCCAGCCTTGGTGTCACCAGGGTCTGTTTCAAATTTGGGAGGCTCCGTGCCGCGGCCCAACTACCTAGCTCTTGACGGATCAAAATTGGCAAGTTCCCTAAAAATCCAGCTTCCCTCAATCGAGTCAATGTTAAAAGTCGAACTGCAGGATGCAATATAGTTAACTACCGTTCGCGTCGTTACAGTTGAAAGAGGGAATATGTCATATCTAAAGGGGAAGTCGGTCCTAATTACTGGAGGTACTGGCTCTTTCGGAAAGGCATTTGTCCAGCGATTGCTCAAAGATGATGAAATCAAGAAACTGGTAGTTTTCAGTCGGGATGAACTTAAGCAATTTGAAATGGCAGAGAAGATTTCTTCGCCAAAGTTGCGATACTTTCTGGGCGATGTTCGAGATTACCAGAGACTAATTCAGGCTACCGATGGCATCGATGTCATCGTGCATGCAGCTGCTATGAAACAAATTCCTGCTTCAGAATACAATCCAATGGAAGCAATAAAGACCAACGTAATTGGTGCAGAGAATATTGTGAATGCAGCCATCGCAAATGGCATCAAGAGGGTTGTGGCTCTGAGTACTGACAAGGCGGCAAATCCTGCAAACCTGTACGGGGCAACAAAGTTATGTTCTGACAAGCTTATGGTTGCTGGAAATATTCTTGCTGGACTACGTGAAACTAGATTTGCTTGTGTTAGATACGGGAATGTACTCGGTTCTCGTGGAAGCGTAATTCCATTTTTTCTTGATAAAGCTAAAGAAGGCGTGCTACCTATTACAGATGAGCGCATGACTAGATTTTGGTTAACTATCGAGGATGGTGTCCAATTTGTTCTGGACAGCCTAGAGCGTATGCACGGTGGCGAAATTTTTGTTCCTAAGATTCCAAGCTTCAAGGTTACCGATGTGGCCAGAGTTGTTTGCCCAGGTGTCCCTACCAAAGTCATAGGAATTCGTTCAGGAGAAAAACTCCATGAAGTTATGATTACTGAAGATGACTCTCACTCAACTTATGAGTTCGAGGATTATTACGCCATTGTCTCTCCGACACTCTTGCAATCCGGCGTCTATAACAAGATCGGGAAAAAAGTAGACGAGGGATTCAGATTCTCAAGTGACAACAATAAGGTTTGGCACACTGATGAATCATTCCTAAATGTACTGAAGAATAATGGGATCTTGGTTTGAATTCATACGGTAGGCAATCGACTGACTTGCGCGATGCGCTCGTAGTGGCATGGCAAGTTTGGAGAAAATCGCTTACCCAAGGTCCCAAAATCCAAGAATTTGAGTCAGCTGTAGCGCTTAAGGTTGGAGCAAGGTTTGCTGTTGCCGTTTCTAGCGCGACTGCCGGGTTGCATTTGGCTTTACTTGCCCTGGAGCTTGAGCCAGATTCTGAGGTTATAACTTCCCCCATTTCATTCCTTTCTTCATCAAATGCAGCTCTTTATTCGGGGCTGAAGCCAAAATTTATTGATATCGACCCCAGTACTCTGAATATCTCAATTGCTCAAACCGTCGATGCCATCTCAGAGAGTAATTCAATTAAAGCTGTGATTCCCGTGCACATGGCTGGTGCAACATGCGACATGGAAGCTCTATCTAAGGTTGCCAAAAAAAATGGTATTGCCATTATTGAAGATGCTGCCCACGCGCTCGGTGGATACTATTCAAACGGGCGTCCTGTCGGCAGTTGCGTGTTTTCGGACATGACAGTGTTTTCTTTTCACCCAGTAAAGTCAGTGACCACAGGGGAAGGTGGAGTAATCACTACCAACAGTGAGAGCTTGTACCGTAAACTACTAAGACTTCGAAGTCATGGAATTAACCAACTTGATGATGCTTTTGTAAACCCAATTCTTGCCTATACGAGTGAAAAAAAGAATTTGTGGTACCACGAAATGCAAGCTCTGGGTTATCACTATCGTTTGTCTGAGATTCAAGCGGCTCTCGGTATTTCGCAAATAAAAAAGTTAGATAAATTCATAAAAAAAAGACGTGCGCTAGCCATGAATTATGATCGTTTGCTGTCTGGTTTCAATTACATAACCGTAACTCAGCCTCAATTTAGAGAGAATAGTGCCCATCATCTCTATATTGTTTTAATCGATTTTTCAAGAATTAATCTTTCAAGAAATGACGTAATGACAAAATTACGTAAATTGAATATCGGTACCCAAGTTCATTATCGTCCGATTCCAAGCCAGCCATATTATGTGTCTAAAGGTTACGGAATTTCCTCGATACCTGATGCCATGAACTACTACTCGGCATGCTTGAGTCTCCCTATTTATCCAGGACTTAGAAGGAGGCAACAAAGGAGAATAGTTTCTGCGCTAAAATCTCTTGCTTGATTGAAGTTTTCTATTCAGCTGAATGCATCGGTTTTGTTGCCTTTAGCGCTCAATTAATTCAAACAGACCATTTTATACTTCCCGCACTGATATCCTCATTGCATGCAAGCTATTTTGGTTGGTTTTGGTTCAGTTGGTAAACGGCATTTGCAACAACTAGAAAAAAGGTTTGAGCGCGTAATCGTCGTCGACCCCTATGTCCCCGCGCCCACTCAAGTTAAGACGGGAACTCAATTCTTTAGAAATCTACAAGCCTACAGGGCGGATGCAATTTCCACAGGTGAAGCGAAAAAGGTTCCTGAACTGGCAGTGATTGCTAATTGGGGTCCAGACCACTTTGCCTCTCTTGAAGAATTACTGGAAATTGGTATTCGTAAATTCTTAGTGGAAAAACCACTAGCTTCACGGATTTCTGATCTTGACAAACTTGAATCTTTGACCAGTAATCAGCAAATTCAAATTTGGAGTAACTTTCATTTGAGGTATGACCAGACGACAGATTTTCTTCGCAAATTCGTCGCTGAAAGGGGACTGCCTTCACCTTCTCTTATGACCGTTTCAGGCGGAGCAAAGTGTCTGGCCACAACAGGGATACATTGGATTGATTATTTCTTACAATTTTCAAAAGTGACAAAATATGATATTCAGTCTCGAATTCTGACAGATTGGATTAATCCCAGAAGCAAAGATTTGGCATTTCTGGAGGGTTTTATTCATCTCAGCTCAGAGAAGAATTCGGTGAATCTTGTTTTCACCAATCATTCTTACTCAGATGCGTCTGTTGAGCTTTTTTGGGAAACTTTTAAAATTCAAATATCGGAAGGTAAATTTCGAGTGCTTGAAAGTCAAAACCTAAACATAGCCGAGTTGCCAATAACTCGAACTCAGCCGTTTGATAAGTTAATATATGAATCTGATTTTGGGTTAACTGGGCTAGATAACTTGTACGACTCCTTCTTAGAATCTAAAGAGTCAATGGATTGCCTTTTTCTTGCCAATAGATTACTTCTGCAGAGTTTGATTTTTAGTGAAAGTTGCAAACAGTTGCCCGATGAAGAGTTGAAGAATTTGAGAGACAAGGACTACCTCATATCATGAAGCTTGCAGTGATTGGTGCTGGACGGATAGTTGATTTTCACTTGCCTGCTTTGCGAGCAGCTGGATTTGAACTAGCTGCAATCTCGGCTCGACCTAATTCAACTAACGCCCGAAATTTGGCAAAAAAATATGACATATCGAGAGTATTCGACAACTCACAGGTTCTAATTGATCAAGTCAACGATTTTGATGCGCTTTTGATTGCGAGTTCAAGTGAAACTCATTTAGATTTTCTGTTGAAGTTAAGAGACATCAACATACCAACGCTAATTGAAAAGCCTGTGTTTACGGACAGCAAAGTTGAGCATTCTTTGTTCGATTACCGTCATTCAGAGGAATCAATAATGGTCGGCTACAACCGCCGATTCTATCCGAGTGTCAAGAATTTTAAAGCCAAGATCTATCAACTTCAAGGTGGTCTTTTGAGTATTAATGTACCTGAGTTGAGTGGTACAAAGAGCCCTAGTGCAGTAGAAGTTAACTCTTGTTTAAGGCTAAACACTGTACATATCTTTGACTTATTGCATTTCCTTTTCCCGCTCCATAATTTTTCCAAGAATATCTACGTCCAGGGAGATGCGAACTCTTCCTTGTCAGTACTTATCGTCCTCCAAGGCGAGAGTTTCTTAATTGACATCAATTTAACCTTTGGAGCTCCTGGAAATTACAAATTCGAATTTCGATCTGGGTCAAGTTTAGTTACACTAAATCCAATTGAGCGATTTAGTGAATTTGAGGGCATGCTAATTCAAGAGCCAACACAAAGTAATCCAGTCAGAACTTATACGCCCCGTCCTGTTTCAGTTACCGATTCTTCTGAAAGTACCTTTAAGCCCGGTTTTCTTGAGCAAGCCAATCATTTTTTTGATTTTGCAAATAAACGTAAAACAAGCGGACATGCGACCATTCAAGACGCTTACAAAGTTTCTTTATTTGTTGATGATTTAATCAAGAGGATAAATGATAAATCATAAGGTATTGCTCAGTAGGATAGATGAGGTACTAAATCCGAATATCGATGATTCTATCCGTGTACAAATCGCAAGGCGTATCCTTGCTCAGAGCTTTATTGAGGTTCTGGGTGCCCGTAAGTCTAACTCTAAAGTTTCATCACTATCTGGTCCTGATTTCAAGATTGATTTTGACCGTAGGCGCTTCTTTGGAAGCAGGAAATTATTGATCAAAGCTTACTTGGAACTCATCTATTTATTTCTCCAGTATGTGCTCATAATTGTTTGGAAGCACCCTAATTTGAAGACCCAGCAGCCCAACGAACTCAATCTGTTTTTCGGCTATCACTTTCCCACAACTCCCCTTGAAGAATGCGAACAACATGTGAGCGAATATTTGCGAAGCTTTAGCACTTCCCAAGGATTAGGTTCTATCTTTTTTATTGAGCAAGGTAAGCATTTTAGAAAACCACAGGGGATTCAATCGAGTTTCTTCTCCTTCTCTCCAGTTTTGTCTGCATTGATTGCAACTAAGTGTTTCTCATTTAGATTCTATGCTCTCTTTCGTTTATTACTTGAATTTTCTTATTTTTTTCTTTTGATCCCATTTTTAGGCTGCAAGCAACTTGTAGTTAGAGACTTGTTCATGCAGAAGTGGCTTGTTGATGTTTTCGTCCGACAGGGAACTGACGTTCAATTGTTCTGTACTCCAAATAATCTGTTTACTCAGAACTTGATGTTTACTAAAATTGCACCTACAGGATCCAGGAATATGATCTGGTACTCGGCTTCCGCATTAAAACGCGATTTTGAAGATGAGTGGTACATTGATGAATCGTTGTATTTCAATTTACCAATAGATTGTCATTACGTGTGGACCCAAGATCATGCAACTTTTTTAGAGCAATCTGGTAACTGCAAGGTAAAAGTTGTGGGTCCACAATTGTTCTATTTGCCATCAACGAATTTAAATGAGAATATGCGTAAGAAGACTATTGCGGTTATGGATGTGACTCCAACAAGCTGGTCTCTGTATAGTAATACACTATATGGTGTAAACCGTGGCCTTTGGTTTTTGGATCAGATACATTCGGCGCTCTTTGATCTAGAAAGGATTGGCAATTCAATTCGAGTTGAGTTTAAGTTCAAAAGAGATCTAGCAAACCATCACTCTCGAGAATATGCTGACAAAGTTCAATCGCTAACAGATTTAGGTTTATTTAGTTTGATTGACGCAAATATCAATTTGTTTGACTATCTTTCTAGGGTGGATTGTCTCATCACAACTGAATTGACCTCTGTCGGTTTGGTCGCAGAGAGCTTAGGGGTTGACGTGATGTATCTAGATCCTTTTTCTACCAGTATGAAGGATGGCCCTTTTTACCCACGTAATTCTAGTGAACTAAAATCCCTTATTAGAAATCGCAAAACGCTTCTATAGAAAATTGAGAAGATCGCTGATCAGAGATTTTCGGAGTTAATGGTTGATATGTCTTAAAATCTGTTCGGATACTACTTCGTGGCCTTTCGCGCTGAAGTGATGTCCGTCTTCTCTTGAAACGTACTGTCTCTCTTCATCAATTTCTAGTCTTATAAATTCTAATCTTGGATTCCATTCAGTCTCCTGTAACTTCAATTGGTTCAGTTTCTCAACATTTGATTTGAAGTACGGGCTTCTGTTTAGTACATAGCCTGACGGAATCGGAGTTTCCGTTATGAGGATTCGAATATTCTTATTGGTAATGATTTTCGTAATTTTCTTTAGGTTTTTTCGGTATTGACGATACGAGACCAACTTATATCGAGCAATGCGCTGAATCAGTACTCTATGCCTACGCAATAACATACCAATTGCAATCCAGATCTTTGGTCCGAAGACTGGAATTTTGGTTAGGACTTTAAGTTTATACGTGATTGGACGCGGTGCTACATCCACAATCCCCGCGCAGAAAATAACAATATCTTCGCATTCTGACCGGTCCTCTCGGAATCCAAAATAAATGCTGTCTCGCTCCATGAGCGATACCAACTCGCTGGAAGTTGCTCCACCAAATCCGCGGAGATACATCAGATCTTGCTTTTGAGTTATCTTCATGGGCCAACTGTCTTCGGGTCGGACGCTAAGAGATCGGGGGAATGCCGTAGAATCTGCGTAAATGTAGATGGTTCTTCTCACTTGCTACTTTCCCCAAACTTTCGGATTGATTGATTTAATGTTCATGACTTTGAGCCTTGATGCTTGGAGGGGAGCTTTAAACATTGATTTGAAATTTACGACGTTCTGGATCGATTTGAAGCGACATTTGCCCACCACGTGTTTATTCTACCCATGTATGGGATAGCCTCAGAGGTGTCAGCTGATTATTACCGCGTCGACGAAAGAAATCGCTTTAAATCTTATAGCATTCTCCAATGTTAGTGCGCGGCTCCAAAATGAGCCTAGAGTTGCGTGATCTTAAGACGTCTCAATTCAGTAAAGATGTTTATCTCGAGTGGCTCCAAGACTTCGAAAACAACAAGTATATTCAATCTGTGAGAAAGAATTATTCGATGTCTGACTTGGATGCCTACCTAGATTCTAAACTTGCTGCACCAAATGTTGAATTCTGGGGGATATTTGTTGATTCCGGTAGGTTCATCGGTACCGTAAAGTTGGATCCGATAGATACCGAAAATGGTACTGCCTGGTTAGGAATTATGATTGGAGACGTATCGCAGAGAGGGAAGGGCTATGGTCGAATGGTGTTGCAACAAATTGCCCAGTATTCTTCGGAAAATCTCAACTTAAAGGAATTATTTCTTGGGGTTCACAAAGATAACTTATCCGCATTGAAACTTTACGCAAAGCAAGGTTTCCAAATCATTGAAACTAACGAAGTTTCATTTGTTATGAAGAAAGATTTGTAGCTACTTACCGAACTTTGAACAATGGTTGTAGCGGTACAGTCTCTAGTTTACTTTTTAATGTATTATGTTCTAAAGACTGTCTAAGTCTGGAAAAGATTTGGGAGTATTTATGGCCAATTCTTTTGATTATTTTGCTCGAATGAGCGGTTGTAACGTTGTGTGTTCCTAGAACAAGAATACCTTCCTTAAAACATTCCTGCATAAAGTAGGTTTTAATCTCCAATGCTGATGCTGATTCATGATCTTTCCAAGTAAGAAATCTCCAGGTAGGGTGCCCTGAAAGTTCTAGAACTTCAGATAAATGATTGTCTTCTAGAGTTTCTTGAGTCGCGTGATTTAGTGATTCTCCAGCCTCATACAACTTCGGAATTACCTTATCTTCAAGATGTTGTGTGAGTACTTCGTTTGCTGCCGCTAATGAGAGTAGCTCTCCTCCAAAAGTGCCAGAAAAAAAGATTTCATTCATTTCTGCCATAATTTCTCTTTTCCCCACAACCGCAGAGAGGGGAAAGCCGTTTGCTAAGCCCTTGCCTAGTGTTGTTAAGTCTGGCAGTACACCAAAAAGTTCCTGGGCGCCTCCCTTAGAGAACCTAAAACCCGTGATAGTTTCATCAAAGATAAGCACTGTCCCTTGTTTTGTGCAAAGAGCCCGGATTTCCTCCAAGAAATTGGCTTCAGGCCAATTTATGTTCATAGGCTCCAAGATAACGGCCGCAACATTGCCCGGATTCTGTTCGAAGATTTCCTTCACTGATTCTAAATTGTTGAAAGTAAACGACTTCGTTAGATTTGAAACAGCGGTTGGAACACCTTTATTACGTGTAGTGGATCCAATGTACCAATCTTGCCAACCGTGATATCCACAAACCGCAATCAGCTGTCTTCCTGTAACTGCTCTGGCTAATCTGATAGCTGCAGAAGTTGCGTCTGACCCGTTCTTGCCAAACCTAACTTGTTCGGCACTGGGAACCAAATTTACTATCTTTTCTGCGACTTCATACTCAAGTTTTCCTGGTAGAGAAAATATTGTTCCAGTGTTTAGCTGCTTTCGAATCGCTCTATTTAATTGTCGATCTTGGTAGCCGAGGGTAATTGAAGCAAGCGAGCTAACTAAATCAATGTATTTGTTTCCATCAATATCCCATGTGTGGCAACCTTTTGCTCGGGTTACATACAGAGGAGAAATCCCCACAGGGTATTGTGTTCTTGATTTACTGAACGTTTGAGAACCGAGCGGAATCAACTTCTCAGCCATTTTCAAAAAGTCCGTTGACGACTCGTACCTTGGATTACTCATGCTGAGGCTCCCAATCTTTGAGTGCTTCATTCCGTAGGCTTCCAGAAAGCGTATTTCTTTGTTCTGGATGGTCTTCCAGGAAGTTTAGCACTTGTGAAAAAGTAAGCAATTCTGGTTGTGTACTCTCAAATCGCACAATTCTTCGTATGAACTCAAGGTCTTCCGGGTAATCTACCGTCCATCTTTCTTCTTGCATTGCAAAGTTGGAGTTAAAGTTCTTAAGCTTAAATTGAGATGGTCTCGAATAGATGCCGAGCGTTACATGTTCTCTCTCGGTCGAAGTGAGATCAAAACTATTCAATTGTCTAAGAGCTGACGTGTTGATTATTTCAATGTCGAGGCCATCCGGATAACTTGGCTCCAAGACATTTGAGAGATAATCAATCTCCGAACTTTCAAATTCTTGAATCATTGAGTCAAGCAAATCGGGCATTACCAGTGGGCAATCTCCCGTGATTCTTACAAAGTAACGTGGTTCATAAGTATCGAGAACTAGAAAGAAACGTGCCAGCACATCCTCTAAGGGCCCTCTAATTACAGGTTGATTTATCGAATGCAAGTATTCCGACAGTGGGTTATCGGAGGCTTCCGTTGAGGTTGCGACCACGATTTTATCGACAAGCGTAGATTTCCTGAGCCTTTCAATCTGATACCTAATCATTGGTTGCCCATCCAAGTCCTCCAGGACTTTTCCAGGAAATCGAGTAGAGCTCGTACGAGCTTGAACTACAAGTAAATTTCCGCTCACTGGTTTTTCCAGTTCCACATTCTAGGATCAACCACAAAATCACTTGCTTTCGAAATTTCTAGAGTTATCTCTTTGTGTGTGCTCGTTAGGGTTTCTAGGTTCTCAAGGTATTGCTGATAATTCTCTGCCCCAAGAATGATTTGTGAAGCCCAACCAATTCCTGCGGCATACTGAATGCAAAGCTCCCTACTAGTCAGGCCATTTGCGACGGCATTTTTTTCTATTTGATCTCTTAACTTGTGCAGTTCCATCAGTTCAGTTGGTAAATCTTTTTGGACGCCAACTAAGAGACCTTGAAGAAATATGGATCTAACTTGAAAGATGACCCCACTCTCATGCATTCGCTGAAGCTCCAATGAGTGGATTTTTCGCCTGTCCACCACATTTTCAGGCAATTGAAAAATACTCATGTCCGGAAAGGTTTTTTTTGCAGTCAATACTTCAACTTCATCGTAGCATGCAATTCCGACTCTTTTTGCTACCTGAGAAGTTAGTACCTCTTTCGTCGCTTCTTCAATGATCTTGGAATATTTGTCAAAGGCATCTTTGGATCCGTGCAAGAGAATTGCGTATATCTTTTCTCGATTTAACCGTTTTAGCGATTCATTAACCGAAGTCATAAACTTTTCGATCGTGTTAAAGGCTGAAGGAGGCACCTTTACGATTATTCTATCGAAATTCTTGCCTTGTAGTACTTCTCCAATTTTCTCTTCCACTCCAAAATAACTTGGTCCAGTTTCCAAGAATACATTCTCTCGAGTTATCGCATCTGAAATAATTTTTTGAATTTCGGAGTTGCTCACTTGCGTCTGCCTAATTCCATACGGGAGACCAAAATTAGCCGTCCCGATGACTAGTTGTTTGCCAAATGGGGACACATGAAAAGAATAACCCAGTTAAGTCTTGAAGCGCTCCACTTTGTTTAAGTAGTTTGGGCTCAAAATTCGAGCCCAGTTGCTAGACTGAGGTCACTAATGGACGGTGGAAAGAGTGGCTATCAACTTCGAGAAGGATAAATCTGGTTTTCTAAGAGTGAATCCATTGCCTAGTAAAGGCGACCTGGCGGCGTTCTACTCATCTGACTATTACCAGAATCCTCATGGCACGTACAGTGAGGTGTACTCCCAGGTAGAAATAGCACATAAGAAAATTCGATGCAGTTTTCTTTTCCGGGTTGCCACGGAGACATTACGCGAGTGCGGAACATTTCTAGACGTTGGATGTGGTGAAGGATACTTCATGGACGCATTTTCAGCTCAAGGTTGGGATGTACTGGGCCTGGACTTTAGTAGTTTTGGAATTACTAGATTTAATCCACATCTTCTAAGATATTTTGTTGAAGGTGATATCTATGATTCCTGCGAGAGTCTTACGGAAAAACACAAGAAATTCGATTGCGTAAATTTAGGAAATGTTCTTGAGCATGTTTTGGATCCGTTGGGTTTATTGAAAAGCTTAGATGAGCTCTTGACTGAAAATGGAATCCTTGTCATTACGGTACCCAACGACTTTTCAGAGTTGCAGCTTTTTCTGGAGAACATGGGAGATATAGCTCGGAGATATTGGGTGAATGTACCCGACCACCTAAATTATTTCACTTATGAATCTCTTTGGTCACTGGTTTCAGAGGCAGGATTAGTTCCGCTTGAAGTTTTTGCTGATTTCCCAATTGAATGGTTTTTAGCTAATGAAAGTTCTAATTATGAAAAGAACTCAGAAGTAGGAAAGTCTGCACATTCTGCTAGAGTCAAACTTGATTCATTCATTACAAATCGAGATGACTTCACTTCGGTAAAGAATTTTTGGTCGGCTTTGGCTCATATTGGCCAAGGGAGAACCGTTACTCTGCTTTCTAAGAAATCTGGAATTTGATGAAGGTTGGAATTGTCTCAGACATCCATGGGAATAGTGATGCCTTGTCGGTGGTTGTTGATCAACTCGAGGCTCTGGGAATCAAATCACTATTAGTTGCCGGTGATACGGTTGGTTACTACTACAACATTGTCTTGGTTCGACAATTACTGTCTCGGTTTCAACTGATTGAAGTAAGAGGAAATCACGAAGATCAAATTCTGAGTGAGGATGAATTAGAGTGGCGGGAATATGAGAGCAAGTACGGTTCCGGCTTGAGAAGAAATAGAGTTGATTTGAAGCAAGATGGTCTTGATTACATCAGAACACTAACGCACCCTCTCACCAAGGAAGTGCTCGGCCGAAAGATTACTGTTGCCCACGGGTCTCCATGGAATATTGGTGAGTACCTGTATCAAGATTCTGATCAAGCAACCTGGAAAAGAGCTCTCGAATTTGAGACGGATGTTTTAGTCCTTGGTCACACTCATCATCAAATGATAAGAAAGTCCAATGGCAAGCTGATAGTTAATCCTGGATCGGTTGGACAAAATCGGTCAGCTAAGTCGGTTGCAGACTGGGCAATTTTGGATTTGGCATCAATGTCTGTTGAGTTCAAAAGTACTCCTTACTCATCGGCCTCCCTGCTTGCGCAATGTGAAAAGTTTGATCCGGGTTTGGATATCCTGATCAGACACCTGAGCCCGGTGACTAAATAATGCGAGTTTATATCTCAAGTGTTGGTGGAGATATTGCTCAGTCAATCGCTGGGATAATCACAAGAGTTTTTGATTCTGTTTTTATTGTTGGAACTGACTTGAATGCTGAGAATTCAGGAAAAGCTTTAGTGAACTTGTTCGAGATCTCTCCTTCTGCTGAAGATGATGGCTATCTCCCATGGTTGAGCAACTTTCTAAAACTGCATTCAATCGAATATTTTATTCCCGTTAATGAGAAGGAGCTACATGCTCTTGCTTCAATCCCAAGTCATCAGTTATCTGAGGCACTAGGAAGCTGTTCACTGATTTGGGCAGGCAGAGACCCGGTCCAAATTTTTGAAGACAAGATGGCGACTAGCGCCTTTCTGCAGAACATTGGTGTCCGTACGCCAGCTCATTTCTTAGAACCAGCATCATTGAATTCATCGGATTTCCCTGTAATTGTCAAACCCAATCTGGGTGCTGGCTCTAGAAACCTTTTCGTATGCCGCACACGTCTAGAACTTGACGCTGCTTTGCGTTTCGTTTCAAACCCCATCATCCAAAGGTACGTGGGCGATGCAGAAAATGAGTTTACTGCGGCTATCTTTAGAAACACCAAAGGCGACACTAGGGTGATAAATTTTCGTCGTAAATTATCGGCTGGCGCTACAGGCTGGGCACAGGTGTTTCCTCATCTCGAAATAGAAAATCTGTGCAAAAAAATTGCATCTTCTATAGATCTCAATGGTTCAATTAACATTCAGTTTCGCCTAGATCAAGGTCATCCTTCTGTTTTTGAAATCAATGGACGGTTTTCTTCCACTGTTTACATGCGACATTTATTAGGTTTTGAAGATTTGCTTTGGTCTCTGGGGCGTGATGAGTCTTTTGCTAAGTTTGACCAATCTCTAATTGCGGGAGCTGAAGCACTGAAGTTGATTAACTTCGAAATTTGGCCTGTGACGTGAAGTTCTCTCTGATTTCAGACCCTACCTTCGATGCGGGACTAGGCCATTTGTCTCGCCTAGTCGCCTTGGGTCAGGAGTTAAGAGATCGCGGTGAAAGTTACTGTTTTCACCCGTTAGGCGACTTTCCATCCCGGCACGTTGAATTTATCTTAGGTAATTTGCTCAGTATTGAATGCTCATGCAAGGGAAAACCGGATATCACAATTATTGATACATATAACGCTGGCTTCATCAATAGCAAGGTGAATTCTGGTTCCGGAATAGTTATCCAACTAATGGACGAGATCACACCTCAAGGCAGATGTGATGGATTTGTCGAAGTTAGCCCTATCCCCCAGTTTATCGAGTATCTTGATACAACTGCGGTTCTGAAGTTTGCAGATTCTCCACTTTTTCGTGATGAGATTTATTCACTGAAAGCGGAAATGGGACCACGAAATCTAACGGAAAATGAGGGGGTTCTCATTCTTGGAGGGGTGAGCGACTCAGTTTATTTTGAAACCTTGAAGGTTTTAAAGCAGTCTCTAGGGGAAAAGATTCAAGGTCTTACGGTTGCAACATCTTCAAAGGCTGTAGTTGAAATGGCGCGAGGGTTGGGCGTGGGACGTTCATCTTCGTTGCAAGACATTAGATTTATTGCGAGAAATTTCAGCTATGTCATATCGGGTGCTGGGGTTACAGCTTGGGAACTTGCATTTCTAAGAATTCCTGGGTTTGTAATTAGCTTGGTGGATAATCAAGAATTTCAATTACGTCATCTAATTGATAATGGGTACCGACATGGCGTAAGTTTATCTAGCAAGAACGTTACTACTGACGTCCTTGAATGTATGCGGACAATAAGAGAAATACCATTGAAGATTCCTAGTGGGGGAGGTCGCCAAAAAATTCTAGACTTCATAGAGGGCATTTGTAGCTAATCTCTTTACTTACTGAATAAATCAGAGTTTATCCCTTGGCCTCGCTCTATTTGCACCATCGCTCGCTTGCCTACAATGCTTTCCAAATACTTGGGTTCTAGACCGATATTTGGCCGGACAACTACCAAGTCTTCCTCCTTAATTATGTCGCCCGCCTTAATCGTCGATCCTGCAACGATTGATCGACGATACTTTAAATACCCTTGCTCCGATTCCGTAGGTCCGTCTTGAATTTGACCCACGGATTCCTTCGCACCTTGACATTTCATCACAAAGTCTTTTAGCTTTGAAACTGGAAGAGAAAATGATGAATCTACAGAAGTGTCATCGTCATCTAGCTTCACATGTTTTTCGATGATTTTTGCGCCTAGCGCGACCGCAGTGATGCTGGCTACTTCTCCTTCACTATGATCTGAGAACCCAATGGGAACATTGTATTTTTCGGATAGATAACCAATTGTTTTGAGGTTTAAATCTTGGAACTGAGCTGGGTAGGAGGTGGTGCATTTTAATATCGCAAACTCCTCAATTTTCAGTGAGTTAAGCAATCTAAACGTTTCCTCAATCTCCGACAAGGTCGCCAGCCCTGTAGAAAAAATCACTGGCTTTTTTGTTTGTGCAATCCGACTGAATAACTGTTGATAATTAATCTCGAAAGAGGCAACTTTATAGGCAGGTACATCCATCTTCTCAAGAAAATCTACATCATCCGGACTAAATGGGCTTGAAAAGACTGAGATGCCTAAATCTCTTCCTGCACGAACTAGTGGTGCCACCCACTCGCGTGGTGTTTGTCCTTGAGAATAGAGATCATAAAGCGATCTTCCCTTCCATGGTCCATCCGTCACAACATACTCATGCCGAGTTGAGTTGATTGTTAAGGAGTCTGCAGAATAGGTTTGTAACTTGAATGCATTGGCACCTGCGGCGGCACATTGTGATAGAAGTTCTAATGCTTTGTCGAGTGAGCCTTGATGGTTACCAGACATTTCCGCGATAATGTATGGCGGAAAAGACCTTCCTATTTCTACGTCAGCAATTTTCATTTTAACTCCACTAGGTTAAGACAAGTCTACACTGGAGCTTTTCAGTTTCGGTAGAAAGGTCCATTAAGTGAAAATACTAGTTATAGGTGGGACTCAGTTTATTGGGCGCTATCTTTCAATTGAGTTGATTAAGTCTGGTCATAATATTGTCCTCTTTCATAAGAATAAGGTGAACCGATCTGAAGAATCTGAATTTCAGCACATAATTGGTGATCGGCGCCGTCCACCCGAGGGTAAGCTGACTGGCAAGTTTGACTTGGTTATAGATACTTGCGCGTTCGAGCCGTCTGACTTGGATTTTTTAGCTCATCTTGATTTTGAAAAGTATCTATTTATTTCGACTGTTGCTGTTTACAGTCCCGATATTCCAGAGGGACAAGCTGAAGATGCCCATAGAATTGATGGGGTTGAATTGAACGTAGAACCCCATGGATATGGAATACTAAAAAGGTACACAGAGGATTTAGTATTCAAGCTATTTCCAAGTCCAATTGTCATAAGGCCCTCTGTCGTACTGGGTCCCGGAGACAATTCTCGGCGGTTAAATCGAATTTATGAAGAATTCGTTCGCGGAAATACTTTACATGCGCCAGTTTCGGATGACAACTCTCTTATCACTCAGTTTATTGATGTGCGGGATTTGGTCAACCTGATAGTGGAGATTATCTCTAGAGACATGTCGGGTTCATTTAATCTGGTTGGCAAAACTGTCAAATGGAATGATTTTCTAAGTGCCTTTACATCGGTTGTCGGAATAGAACTAAATGCTGCAGAGAGCATTTCTTTTCCGCTTTGGGATACAACAAAATCTCGGGGTTTGAGAACTCTTCAAAGCTCACACGAATTCATTCGTAATTTCGATTTCACTGAGTTAGAAGATTCCTTGAAGGATTGGTTTTACGAGTATCAAAGGGCTCTGTGAGCGTGCCGGCGCTAGTCTAGAATTACAACACCACTCGGTGTTAACAAGTGAACAGCAACAATTCCTGACTGATCATCATTCATGGATGGATCTAACCATTCAATACTCACGTCACCGAGCGAGCCCAAAATATCTTCCTTAAACCACGAATCGGTAAGCTGGTTGCTATCTGCAATGACAATCTTCTCAATCTCGGCCAAAGGTGTTCCATCTTGCGATGGGTGGTCATCAGAAAGCCACTCAATAAAAAATGGGAACTCGCGAGTTTCAGCAATTTCTATCACTCCGATTTGCTTCCACTTTAAGTCTGTTCCATTTGGACGTGTGCGGTGTCCTTCGATTGCCTCGCGTCCAAACTTAGCTGCTATTGGTGCAATGTCCTCTGTACTAAAGACCCAGGTGAACCAACCGCCACCTTCATTAGCTTTCTTTGAGACTGCTTTTCCCCAAGGGGTTTGTTCTGTTGCAGGATGATCGAGTGGGCAAACAACTTCGATGTACTGGCCGTTCTTGAGTGCACATGTGAAGTTACGGGTACCGAAGCGCGGGTGAATTCCGCCGTCAACAAAAGTGCTACCAAGGCGTGAACCTAAGCGTTGCACGGTGTCGGCTAATTGATCATGGGAAGTCACATAAGAAACATGGTCTAGGCGCATGGTGGAATTCTGCACCATCACAAGGGGTGGTTATGACCATCTTTTTAGGGCTTAAGAAGCTCTCTATTTGCGCGCCAGCTCACACATTAACGCCTCACAAGTCACCAATGGGGCTGCGTTCATAGCCAGATGATTTCGAGCTTCCAAAATGGCGCTCATCTTTTGAGCCGCTGTATGCGCTGGGAAACTTGATGCGTAGCCTTCTATCTCAGGCCGCATGTCTGAATTAATCATCGATTCTTTAATACCTGCCTGAGCCATCATTACATCGCGATAAAAGGTGGCTAGATCAAGTAGTGCCCCATCGATTGAGTCGCGAACCATTCGTGTTGATCGCAACTTCTGTTCCTTCTCTAACTCTTTGACTGCCTTTGCGGCACCCGTTGCCATACCTCGCCCTGTGGCGCCTTTACCGTAAGCCTCTTGAAGTTTTTCAATCTCTTTCTCATCTCTGCTTTCAGATGATGTGCTGGCTTCTTCGGTTGCAAGGTCAATTAGGGTTTGAGCAGCTTGGAAGGCGGCAGCCAGTGAACCAATTTGCATGGGTAGTTGCATTATCACTTTTCTGTTACTGCGAACTGATTCATTAGTTGCTAAGTATTTTGCTCGCCCAATATGTCCTTGGCTAACTCGTGCAGCGAAGTCAGCCATAGCTGGTGAAATATTGTCACGTTTAATGAGTACTTGCTTGACAGCATCTATCGATGGGGTACGGAGTTGAAGATGGCGACAACGTGAACGAATAGTGGGCAGAACATCATGAAGCGTTGCTGCGCAGAGCAACCAGACCGTGCGAGTGCCTGGTTCTTCAATTGCTTTGAGAAGTGCGTTGGCTGCTGATTCAGTAAGTCGATCTGCATCCTCCATCACAACTACGCGCCATCCACCCATTGATGGTGCCCATGCAACACGAGTGAGAAGTTCACGTATTTCCTCTACTTTGATTGAAAGTCCTTCTGTGCGGATAACTTCTACATCGGGATGCCCCCCAGTTGTTGCTGATTGGCATTCATTGCAGGCGCCACATCCTTGGTTTGGGCAGATCAGGGCTTGAGCAAAAGCAACTGCTGCTGAGGATCGGCCCGAGCCTGGGGGACCTGTAAAGACCCAAGCATGCGTCATTTCTTGGGTATCTGAGCCTGTACGTGATGCCGCAACAGCACCCTGAAGAATATCGATGATGTGTTCTTGGCCAACTAAATCATCAAAGACGGAAGACATTTACTTGCGAAACTTTCTCTTGGTTTCTTGACTGGCATTGCGCTTAAGCGCAGGAAGTTCAGCAACCCGGGCGGTGATTTGTGTGTTGATTTCTTCAACCGGCTGTGTGCCGTCAACAACAAAGTAACGCTCAGGATCCATCATGGCAATTTGCAAAAACTCTTGACGAACTCGTTCATGGAAATCATTTGACTCCGCCTCAAGACGATCTCGTGACTGCAATCTGCCTAAACCAATTTCTGCAGGAAGGTCAATCAGAATTGTAAGAGTTGGATAGAGACTCTCTGTAGCCCAGCGAGATATACGTGCGACTTCTGTTGGGTTTAGCACTCGACCCGCACCTTGGTATGCAGCCGATGAATCGAAGTATCGGTCTGAGATAACAACTTCGCCTCTATCGAGTGCAGGTCTGATCACTGAGTAAACGTGATGTGCACGATCTGCGGCATAGAGAAGGGCTTCAGCGCGTGGTGAGATATCACCGGTTTCATGCCCGAGAAGGATTTTGCGCAAATCTTTACCAAGTTCAGTTCCGCCTGGCTCACGTGAGAGAAGAACTGTTTCACCTTCTCGTTCTAACCATTCAGCTAACAGCTTAGATTGTGTTGATTTGCCTGTTCCTTCACCACCTTCGAAAGCGATAAAGATTCCTTGAGTGGTTTGCCCAGTTATTGCACCGAGTTCACCTTGTAGAGCAGCCAAAACATCTGACCACAGAGAGACATTAGGGCGGTCTTTCATTTGGTGATATGAAACTGAACCGATCAACACAGCAATTAGACCAGCAATACCGATGGTGATTTGAGCGCCATTGTAATCAAGAGTCAGGTTCTGGAATTCGTAACGGTGCTCGCCGATAGTTGCAGCGATGATAGGTGCGATGGCTAGTACAGCCACCAAAGTAATACGGATCAGTGATTGTACGAAGGCAAAGGTGCGCCCTCGGATTTCATCGTGGACTTCCATACCCAACATGGTGAAGCCTGTAACCCAAGCAATACCGCTAAAAGCTCCCAGGATTGTCACGATGATGACCGAGAGAACTAAGTTTGAGATAAGCGCCAGGAGAACAAGGAAGATTCCTGATGTTGTAAGAGATGCTCCGAATAACCTGCGGCGAGAGAACTGTGCAAATATTTTTGGTCCAAATGCAATACCAATAGCGAGACCTGTAAAGACGGCACCGAAAAGGACGCCGTAGGCAGCATCACCTCCACCGAGATCGCCTACAAATGTGCGAGCTAGACCAATGACTGCGCCAGCTGCAGAGAAGGCACCCACCATTCCGATAATGAGGCCGCGGATAATCTTTGATTCAGAGACAGCCTTCCAGCCTTGAATAAGTGATTGCCCAACGTTAGATGAATTATCACTCTTTGCTGCAGCGCCCTTGGGAATCTCTTTGATGCCAAAGACTGTCCAAGCGGCGAAGAGGAATGAGATTGCATTGATATACAGAGCAATATCAATTGAATTACTTGGAATCAGTGGACTGATTGCAGCAATCGCACTGGATAGAAGTGTGAGGATAGAGAAGAGAATTGCCGCGATAGGTGCTGTGCCATAGGCAGCAAGGAGCGATACTTGATTTGCACTTTCAAGCTTGTCGCGTGGGACAAGATTTGGAACAGATGCCTCTTTAGCCGGTGACCAAAAGAGTGTTAAGCACTCAACCAAGATCATGGCGGTATAGAGCCAGAAGTATGTGTTCACGATTGGAATAGATATGTAGAGCGCAGCGCGCATGATGTCGACGTTAAACATTAAGCGGCGGCGATCAAAGCGATCTGCGATTACGCCCGCGATGGGGCCAAGAAAGACTGCAGGAAGAAGGCGAGCAATAAAGACACCCGCAATTGCAAAGTTAGCGGTTGCATATGAACCACCAGATAGTTGCTGGGCCATCGCTGTTGTTGCGAGCAGACCAAGCCAATCGCCCAAGGATGAGAAGAGCATGGAGTTCCAGAGCTTGCGAAAGGCTGGGATAGCAAGGACGCCGCGGCGTGCATCCGGTGCGGGAGCAGCGGGGGTTGGCAGGCTTGCGGGCATGTGGTGAGTCTATCGGGGGGCGCTGATAGGCCTAAAAGAGGCTTCTAATGCTCTCTTCGAGTGAGTACTTAGACGTGAAGCCCATTGATGTCTTCGCAAGGTTGATGTCAGCGCAAAGGAAGGCTGGGTCACCGGCGCGACGTGGGCTTTCGATGACTTTGGTGTCTGCCTTGTTGGTAGCTTTCAGGACAAGTTTGATGATTTCTCGTACAGATGCTCCACGCCCCGTCCCGATGTTGAGTGCAGGTGGAAGA
The DNA here is from genome assembly GCA_965267965.1 of Candidatus Nanopelagicaceae bacterium. GTDB lineage: Bacteria > Actinomycetota > Actinomycetes > Nanopelagicales > Nanopelagicaceae > Planktophila. Next base: position 21,219 of record OZ254131.1, on the reverse strand, counting down.
GGTTGTGTGGCATCTGCGGCCGCTAAATGTGCACGAGCGATATCGCGGACATCTACGTAATCGCGGATGCATGTGCCATCTGTGGTTGGGTAATCGGTACCAAAGATTTCAGGTGCTTTACCTGCGTTGAGTTTGCCGAGAACGATAGGGACAAGGTTTTCTACAGAGTTATCAAGAAGCTCTGGGGCTGCTGTGCCAACTACGTTAAAGAAACGCAGTGATGTGCCGTGATTACCGGGAGTATTGATGAAGGCGGTGATTTTGGCTTCAGCTTGGTATTTGGAATCACCATAAGGAGAGATAGGGGCCTTTGGCCCATCTTCTTTACATGGATCCATGGAATCAGGTGATCCATAGACAGCTGCAGTGGATGAGAAGATAAATTTCTTGACGTTGTTGCGCTTCGCGATGTCGATGAGTTCATTTGTAGCTGTGAGGTTTACTTCAAAGTACTCGTCTGGTTTTTCCATGGATTCACCGACTGCTTTAAGGGCTGCAGTGTGGACGATGCCATCAATCTTGTATTTACGGATAACGCCTTCGATTTCGTTGTAATCGCGGATATCAGCCTTGATCAGCGGGATGTCGATGTTGTGCTTGGTGCGCAGGTAAGAGATGCGATGTTCAAGGCCTTGGTAGAGGGAGTCGTAGATGACAACAGATTTGCCGGCCCGAATGAATTCATCTGCAATATGTGCGCCGATGTAGCCAGCACCGCCTGTAAGTAGCCACGTCTCTTGGAACATATGGTGAGTCTACTCAGCGCTCTTCTTGGCTTTTCCTGTGGCTTTCTTGGCTGCTTTCTTCTTCGTTGCAGCCTTCTTTACTGTGTTCTTTGTAAGCGTTGGTGCGGTATCTCCTGGCTTGGATTTTGCAGCCTTTTTACGTGACTTCTTAGGAGAAGGACCATTTTCTGCTTCCCATGCACGACGGCCTGCAAGTAGTTCAAGGCCGCGCTCTAAGGTCATTGCTTCAAGTGTGTCGCCGCGACGCAGCGTTGCATTTGTTTCACCGTCAGTGACATACATGCCAAAACGGCCGTCCTTAATTATCACTTGCTTTTCACTGCCTGGGTCAACGCCGAGTACTTTCAGTGGAGGCTTGGCAACACCACGGCGGCGTTCCTTTGGCTTTGAATAAATCTCTAGCGCTTCATTTAAGTCGATGGAGAAGAGTTGGTCTTCAGATGTGAGTGTGCGTGAATCTGCACCAGCCTTGAGATACGGACCGTAGCGGCCGTTCTGAACAGTGATTTCATCTCCTGCGCTGTTTGTACCAAGCACGCGAGGAAGGGAGAGAAGCCTGAGCGCATCATCGAGTGTGATGGTGTCGAGGTTCATGTTGGAAAGCAGGGAAGCTGTCTTTGGCTTTGGCGCATCTGCTTTCTTACGCTTCTTCTTGACCTCACCCTTGTCGTTAAGTTCAACAGGTGGTTCAGGGAGGATTTCGGTGATGTAGGGACCGAAGCGTCCTGACTTTGCAACAACTTCAAGTCCAGTGCTTGGATCCGTGCCGAGTTCGCGTTCACCGGAAGGGGCCGCAAGTAGTTCGATTGCTTTGGCGAGCGTTAGTTCATCGGGCGCTAAGTTTTCAGGAATGTTGGCAAGTTTGCGATCTTGATCAGGGATGTTCTCTTGTAGGTAGGCACCGTAGCGACCGACGCGGATTTCGATGGTGTCAGATAAGTTCATAGTGTTGGTAGCGCGTGCATCGATTACGCCAAGGTCGAGAGCTAGTTCGTTAAGTCCTGGTTGGCCATCGACGCCATAGTAGAAATCGCGGAGCCAATCGACGCGGCCTGCCTCACCGGATGCGATCTTGTCGAGATCTTCTTCCATAGAGGCTGTGAAGTCGTAGTCCACAAGCTTGGTGAAGTGGGTTTCAAGAAGGCCTGTTACTGAGAAGGCGAGGAAGGTGGGAACAAGGGCTCGGCCACGCTTATAGACGTAGCCGCGGTCTTGAATGGTTTGAATAATGGATGCAAATGTTGATGGGCGGCCGATACCGAGTTCTTCTAGCTTTTTAACAAGTGTTGGCTCGGTATAGCGAGCAGGTGGTTTGGTTTCGTGTCCTTCGCAGGAATACTCATCGACCTTTACTGATTGACCGACTGTCATTGCAGGTAGGCGTCGGTCTTCAGATTCTTCATCCTTGTTTTCATCTGTTGCGATGTCATCGTAGGCAGCGAGGAATCCTGGGAAGGTGATGACAGATCCGTTAGCGCGGAAGATAGTTTCTTTACCGTCTGCAGTCCTTGCGTCGAAGTCAACGCGCATCTGCATCTTCTTGGCATCAGCCATTTGAGATGCAACTGTGCGCTTCCAGATGAGGTCATAGAGTGCGAATTCATCGCGAGAGAGTTCAGGGGCTAGCTCGCCAGGAGTTTTAAAGGTATCCCCTGCTGGTCGAATTGCTTCGTGTGCTTCTTGTGCATTCTTAGACTTTCCTTGATAAAGACGTGCAGTTTCGTAGACATGGTCTTTGCCATAGAGCGCAGTTGCAGCCTGGCGAGCTGCTTTGAGCGCTTGCTCAGATAAGTTAATTGAGTCGGTACGCATGTAGGTGATGTAGCCGTTTTCGTATAAGCGCTGTGCGATACGCATAGTGATCTGTGCGCCCCAACCAAGACGTGAACCGGCATCTTGTTGCATGGTGGATGTTGTAAAGGGTGGCTTAGGGCGTTCGGTGCGTGGGCTCTCTTCCATCGACTTAACTGTCAGTGGGGTGTTCTTTAGGCTTTCAGTGAGCGCTGTTGCTTGTTTTTCATCGAGCAAGAGGATGTCTTTAAGGGACTTTTCTTTGACTGCACCATCGCCTCCAAAGTCAGCAGTTGACGCTACTTTTTTGCCATCGACAGATAGTAGGCGTGCTGTGAAGCCAAGATCTGTCTTGGCATTGAGATCCCACCACGAGGATGAGATAAAGGCCATGCGTTCGCGTTCTTTTTCAACAATCAACCTTGTTGCAACAGATTGCACGCGCCCTGCTGAAATACGAGGCATGACTTTCTTCCAGAGTACCGGTGACAGACGGTAGCCGTAGAGTCGGTCTAGAACACGGCGGGTTTCTTGTGCATCGATGAGGTTGTAATCAAGGTCGCGGGTATTTTCGACAGCTGCCTTGATTGCTTCTTCGGTGATCTCGTTAAAGACCATGCGCTTGATGGGAATCTTTGGTTGTAATACTTCAACGAGGTGCCAGGCGATTGCTTCGCCTTCGCGGTCTTCGTCCGTTGCCAGCAAGATTTCTTCGGCGTCCTTCATCAACTCTTTGAGTTCGGCGACCTTAGCTTTTTTATCTGGGTTGATGACATAGAGGGGTGCGAAATCGTTTTCGATATCGACGCCCTCTTTTGACCAGGCGAGCTTCTTTACCTCTTTAGGGATATCGGCGGCGCGCTGTGGCAGATCACGGATGTGACCGACGCTAGCCTCGACGATGAAATCTTCGCCGAGGTAGCCGCCAATTTTGCGTGCTTTAGCAGGGGATTCAACAATCACCAGCTTCTTGAGGTTTTTAGCCATAGGTACTAAGTGGGGAAGTTCTTTCTCTTAGTACTCGATAGTTGTTGATTGGCGACGGTTACGGATAAGCGCGCCGATAATCACAAGCGTTGCAACTGCTGCAATCAAAAGAGATACAGATGATTGTGCAGGGAGTGCAAAGCTAACAATTGCTGGAGTAATGAGAAGGCCAACAAGGTTCATTACCTTGATCAGTGGGTTGATGGCAGGGCCTGCAGTGTCTTTAAATGGATCTCCGACAGTGTCGCCAACGACAGTTGCTGCGTGGGCTTCTGTGCCCTTGCCACCATAGTGGCCATCTTCAACCATCTTCTTCGCGTTATCCCAAGCACCGCCTGAGTTAGAGAGGAAGACAGCCATCAAAGTACCTGTGCCGATTGCACCAGCAAGGTATGCACCGAGTGCGCCAACACCAAGACCGAAGCCGACTGCGATTGGCGCCATCACTGCAAGCAGACCTGGAGTGACAAGCTCACGAAGTGAATCGCGTGTGCAGATATCTACAACGCGGCCGTATTCTGGCTTTTCTGTTCCCTTCATGATTCCTGGGTGCAACTTAAATTGGTTACGTACTTCCATCACGACTGCACCCGCAGCTCGTGAGACAGCGTTGATTGCAAGTCCTGAGAAGAGGAATACAACGGCTGCACCAATAATCAAACCAACGAGGTTACGTGGGTCTGCGATATCGAGGATGCCTTGGAACTCAAGTGCAACATCTTGGCCTTCGCCAACTGCCTTGATAACTGCTTCCTTGATGGCATCGGTGAATGCACCGAAGAGCGCGGTTGCTGCAAGTACAGCGGTCGCAATTGCGATTCCCTTGGTGATTGCCTTAGTTGTGTTACCAACTGCATCAAGGGAAGTAAGAATCTGAGCGCCTTCGCCCTTTACATCTCCTGACATTTCAGCAATTCCTTGTGCATTATCTGAGATAGGTCCGAAGGTATCCATGGCAACGATGACACCGACAGTAGTCAGAAGTCCGGTACCGGCGAGCGCGATTGCAAAGAGTGACAAGACGATAGATCCGCCACCGAGTAAGAACGCGCCGAATACTGCAGCTGCAATCAACATCGCTGAATAGACAGCTGATTCAAATCCAACTGAGATACCAGCCAAGATGACTGTGGCAGAACCTGTCTGTGAAGAGGCGGCAACATCATTTACTGGGCGCTTACCTGTTTCGGTGAAGAAGCCTGTAAGTACCTGGATTGCTGCGGCTAGGACGATACCGATGATTACTGCGCCAAAAGCGAGTACGCGTGGGTTGATATTGCCCGCATCTTCGAGAACTGACGGTGAGTAGTTGGTAAGAAGGTTGAACTTACCTGGAAGGTATGTGAAGGTTGCAAGACCTGTAAGACCGGCCGAGATAATCGCCGACATAAAGAATGAGCGGTTAATCGCTGTCATTGCTGACTTATCTGTTGAACGCAAACGGGTAGCAAAGATTCCGATAACTGCTGTGACGATACCGATTGCTGGAACGATCAGTGGATAGATCAGACCTTCGTTACCGAAGGCAGCCTTACCTAAGATAAGCGCTGCAACGAGGGTTACTGCATACGATTCAAAGAGGTCTGCGGCCATACCAGCGCAGTCGCCGACGTTATCGCCGACGTTATCTGCAATCGTTGCAGGGTTACGTGGGTCATCTTCTGGAATTCCCTTTTCAACTTTACCGACAAGGTCTGCTCCGACATCGGCAGCCTTGGTAAAGATTCCACCGCCGACGCGCATAAACATCGCGAGCATCGCAGCGCCGAAACCAAATCCTTCAAGGACAACTGGTGCGTTCTCGCGGAACAAAATAACAACGAGGGATGCGCCAACAAGACCGAGGCCAACTGTTGTCATACCGACAACGCCACCTGTGCGGAATGCGATCTGCACAGCCTTGGTGCCATCTTTCTGACGAGCAGCTTCTGCAACGCGCACGTTTGCGCGGACTGCAAGCCACATACCGTTGTAACCAACGAGCGCGGAGAAACCTGCGCCAAGGAGGAAGAAGATTGAGCGACCCACGCGAAGAGCTGTGGTGTCGGCAGGCAGCGCAAGAAGTAAGAAGAAGACGATTCCAACGAAGTAAGAGAGTGTGCGGAATTGGCGGGCAAGGTATGCCGCGGCACCTTCTTGCACAGCTTCGGCGATCTCACGCATCTTTGCAGTGCCATCACTTGCAGCCAAAACTTGCTGGCGTAGCGCGAAGGCAATTCCCAGCGCGCCCAGGGCGACTGCGAGGACTACGTAGGTGATGTTGAGATTGGAGCCGGTTACTTCCACGGTTGATAGAGCGCTAGCAGCGTTCATAGGTTCTCCTCCATTGGAGAGTCAGGGCGCGCTGCTATTTGAGGGGCAGAGCGCGAAGATTGGGGAAGTTTAGGGTGCGAGGGACCGGTTTTACCAAATTTATACCTATTTATTGCAGTGAACTCGGTCTATCCACTTTTGCGGCCGGGTAGTACCTTCAGACCATCTTTTGCAGGAATTTGCAGGTCTGGGTGAAGGGTTGGCAATGGCGGGGATCGTCGAAATCGCGAAGAAGGCTGGGGTCTCACCGGCCACTGTCTCGCGCGCTCTGCGGGGAATCCATCATGTCAACGAGAAGACCCGGAAGAAGATAGTTGATGCAGCTCGTGATTTAGATTATCCAATCCGCCCAGATTTATTGCCGCGTGGGGCAAATGAGAAGACAAATACGATCGGTGTAATCGCGCCTTTTCTTTCACGTTGGTACTTCTCGCAGGCGGTTTCTGGTGTTGAACAAGCGCTGCGAGAAGCGGGCATGGATCTGTTGCTCTATAACTTTGCGCAGGTCGATGCGCGGCAGCGAATCTTTCAGCAGAAGAAGTTGGTCGACAAGGTCGACGGGTTGATTGTTATCTCACTTCCGCCATCAGATAAAGAGTTTCAAGAAATCTTGGGTTTGGGGATTCCGGTTTCGCTTATCGGAATTTCAGATTCACGATGTTCATCTGTTTCAATCGATGATGTCAAGGGTGGCGAAGTTGCAACTCAACATTTAGTCGATATGGGACATACCGAAATTGGATTGATGCTGGGGCAGAAAGATTGGGCTTTTGATTTTAAAGTAGCGAGCAATCGCAAAGATGGATTTTTATCTGTGCTTGAAAAGCACAACTTAGAGTTCAATCCTGCCTTCGAATTAATTGCTGACTTTGCTAGCCATACCGCCGAGCTTGCGATGGATGAGTTCTTAACACGCAAGAAGTTACCAACCGCGATTTTCTGTGAATCAGATGAGATGGCCTTTGGTGTGTATCGCTCACTTCGCAAGAGGGGCTTGCGAATCCCTGAAGATATGTCGATTGTTGGCTATGACGGCCACGATTTTGCCCAGACTTTAGGAATTACAACGATTGCCCAGCCTGTGCCATTTTTAGGTCAACTTGCTGCGTCTCAAGTGATGGCGCATATTGAAAAGCCTGATAGCCCTGATTCGCAGATTGTTGTGCCGACTGAATTGGTTGTGCGTCAATCGGTATTGAAGATTAACTAGTTATTTAAGGGCAGGTTTTACTTAACTGCACCTTGTGAAATACCTGAAATAAACTGTCTTTGCAGGATTAGATAGAAGATCACAATTGGGATAACAGCTAGCGCAAGTCCAGCCATCGCTTGTCCATATTCAATTGAGTACTGCCCAAAGAAGAGGTAGGTAGACAGTGGAAGAGTTTGTGTCTCTCTTGTCAGCACCAGACGTGGCAAGAGGAAGTCATTCCAGATCCATAGAGCGTTGATGATGGCAACTGTTGCAGTGATAGGGCGCATCATTGGGAAGATAATTTTCCAGAATGCCACCATATCTGAGGCGCCATCAATCGATGCCGCCTCATCAATTTCGGTAGGAATGGTAGTGATAAAGCCGTGATATAAAAATGTTGAAAGTGCGACTCCGAAGCCGATATAGAAGAAGACAAGGGAGGCACGATTGTTCCAAGAAACAAATGGGGCAAAGAGCGCCATAAATGGAATCATCAAGGCTTGGAAGGGAACAATCATCGAAGCAACTAAACCTAAGAAGATGTATTTAGATGACTTTGACTTGGTGCGCGCTAGGTAATAGGCAAGCATGGAAGAGAAGACAATCAAGAGAGAGACGCTCAAGACTGTGATGATGAGTGAGTTGGTGAGTGAGCGGAAAAATTCCATCTTCGTTAAAGCTTGTTGGAAATTATCCCAAGTAATTGGCGCTGGGAAAGCCAATGGGTTTGCCAGGATGTCGTACTTCAACTTAACTGAGTTAACAAAGACTAAAAAGAATGGGAAGAAATAGGCGAAGGCGAGAGTAATTCCAACTGCGAATGTAGCTCTCTTGCCCCAGCGTGCGCGAGTATTCATCGTTGTACCTCGTATCTCTTTGAGATCGTGACTTGAACAAGCGCTGCCAGAGCAACAACTATGAACATAATGACTGCTTTAGCCTGGCCGGTACCGAAGTCGCCTTCGGCGAAAGCATCTTCAAAGATATGTAGCGAAATCAGCTCGGTTGTGCGGAATGGTCCACCGCCGGTAAGAGCTACGTTGACGTCGTAGGCCATAAAGCCGCTTCGCAGCGTCAAAAAGAGCGCAATGGTGAAGGCTTGTGCCATAAGCGGAATCTTGATGGAAAAGAGCGTACGCACTGGTGAAGCGCCATCGATCTGCGAGGCTTCGATGACATCATTTTCGATTGAGATGAGCCCTGTAATGTAAACAATCATCATGTAGCCAGATGATTGCCAGATGGTGACGATGATCAGCGCCCAGAATGCCTTATTTGTATCTTGCAACCAGGACTCTTTAAACATCTCCCAGTCATATTTTTCGGCAAGTGCAACGAGCGCGCTATTAAAGATAAATTGCCAAATAACACCGAGGATTACGCCGCCGATGAGGTTTGGTACAAAGAAGAAGGTGCGGAGGAAATTTTTACTTTTGAGCTTTGAGGTAACGATGAGTGCTAGCCCAAAAGCAACTGCGTTAACCAGAATGAGTGATACCACTACGAATAGAGCGGTGAATTTTAGGGTTGACCAGAATCTTGGATCCTCAAATGATTCTGTGTAATTGGTAAATCCAACTAGCTTGGTAGTTTTGAAACCATCCCAATCTGTAAATGAGTAATAGAAACCATTTACAAAGGGCACTACGAGAACGATGATGAAGATTGCAAGTGGAACGCCAGCGAACTTCATAAATTTCTTTATGGATCTTGTGCGAGTCACTCGAATCTCCCTTCCTAAGTGAAATCATCCCGAGGCGAGTTTCCTCGCCTCGGGATGATTCTATTTACTTCTTTTTAGACTTTAAAGTGGTGGAAGTGCAATTAAGCAGCTTCTCCACGCCAAGTCTTTGGCTTGCCCTTCCATGCATTTTCAATCGCCTTAGCAAGGTCAGCTGCGCTGATCTTGTCGGTGAAGTACTGCTGCATAGATACCTTTCCAACTTCCTCCTGGAGGCCAGCTGGGTAGTAAGAGTTCATCCAGTCAAGAGTCTTACCTGCTGAAGCAAATTTTGAAATTTCCTTCGCCATGTAAGTCTTTGGCTCGATTCTGAAGCCCTTGTAGACAGGGATGAAGCTCATGCCGCCTTCTTCAACTGGACCAGCTACGCGCTTCTGTCCTGCTGGAGATGTGTAGAGCCATGTAAGGAAGTCGATTGCACCCTTGCGCTGCCATGTTGTTGACTGCTCTGCATCGATCATGAAGTAGCCAGGAACGCCGACAGGAATTGAATCGTTGCCGTAATCCTTAGCGTTGTTGCTAATTGGTAGAGGCATGATGCCGAAATCATCGCCCTTTGATGCTGTGATCAAGTTTGGCTCTGTCCAGTTACCTTGGAACATGAATCCGAAGTCGCCACCTGCAAGGTTAGCGATTGAAGCGTCATATTCGGTATCTGTGAGATTTACCTTGCCAGCGTTGTACTTCTTAAGAAGATCCATGGTCGCTACCCAGTTCTTGAATGTACCGTTGTTAGCAAGGTTTGCCTTGCCATCTACGAGATCATCAAGACCCTTGAGGCGAGCTTCCTTTGTCTTTCCAACATTTGTGTGGAAGATGTTTGTGAAGTGTGCACCAAGTGACCACCAGATAGCTGAGAAGTGAAGTGGCTTCTTTCCAGAAGCTTCTACCTTCTTAAATGCTGCTTCGAGTTCTGCGCGAGTTGTGATCTTTGATGGATCTACGCCAGCCTTATCGAGAACCTTCTTGTTGTAAAGAAGTCCGAATGCTTCAGCTGTTGATGGAACACCAACCTGACGTCCGTTGACGTTACCTGATGCAAGGAGGCTCTTTGAGACAAGACGTGCAAGACGTGTTGTCTTGAGGTCCATAACCTTGTCGGCCATATCTGGGATCTCTTGAAGTGTGTACATGATTGTTGGTGCGTTCTTGGCTGCATACATTGGTGTCACGTTCTGAAGGAATGTGAGCTTGCGATCGCCAGGAATTGACTTAACTGTGTAGCAATTTTGTGACTTGTTGTATTCAGCAACTGTTGCAAGGAACTGATCTTGAATTTCAATCTTGATTGTTCCGAGCATTGTTACTGTCGCTTTTCTTGGGCATGTGTTTGCAGATGCTGATGGTGTAGCAATTGCAATCAATGACAAGGAAAGCGTTGAAGCTAGAGCAATTGCTCCGAGTTTCATCGACTTCTTCATATGAAGTGTTTCCTTTCGAGGGTTAGCCGGCGTCCTAGGTTGGCCGACTGTGGGAAAACGATAAAGCCAGATGCGAAGGGTTTGCGAGGTCGGGCAGTAACGCTCTTACAACGCTTTTTTGCAGATTTTTGCAGTTTACGCGTGGGTGGTTTGCAGCCCGGCGACCTTGAGGTTATTTGCGCCGGCAAGGGGTTGGACTGAGGTTAGGGCGGTCTCAACGAAGACCAAGTTGGTCAGGACGACTGTGCCGCCGGCTGCAAAGACTTCAACTGAACCGCGATCGACAATCACACGAATATCAATCTCGCCTTTTTCGATAGCAACCTCTTGGAGCGTTGGTGCTTCTAAATCGTTCCATGCACGCGATGTATCTACATATAACTTCTGGTTGCGCACACCAATTTCAACATAGCGTTCATTGCTCTCGCAGATGCGGATTGCACCATCTTGGGTTGTAAAGGAAACTTCTGGAAAACCGTTGGGGTGGATAACTGGGGTTTGAATAATGCGATCGCCTTGTAGCGAAAGCTCGCGCGGTAACGTCATTGCGCTGCGCCATGGATCAGTCGGTACTTTGCCGGCATAGTGCCAGTTGCTCATCCATCCTAGAAATATCTTCTTGCCTTCTGGTGCGTTTGAAAAAGTTACGCCCGCATAATTGTCGCGGCCATAATCGAGCCATCTTGTCTGCAGATCATCTGCGATAAATTCTTTACCGTTCCATTGCCCAATAAAGTACTGAGTGCCCGAACCAATTTGGTAACCACCTGGGTTAAGCGAGACAAGTAGAACCCATTTGTCATCGAATTGAATCAAGTCGGGGCATTCCCATACTCCGCCAACTTCAGCAGCTGGTCCGAAGTTACTTAAGTGTGTCCAAATCTTTAGGTCAGGGGATGAATAGAAAGAAATCTTGTAATCGTTAGCTAAGGCCACGGTCATAATCCACTGGTTATCAATCCGCTGCACCTTGGGATCGCGGAAGTTCTTGGCGTTGATATCGAGTACAGGATTGCCTTCGTATTTGGTAAAGGTGGCGCCTTCATCAACGCTAAATGCTAAACACTGTGATTGGTTGCTTTCATCGTTTTGATGCTCTGTATAGATCGCAACTATTGGTGGGTTATCTGTTGTGCCAAACCCACTCGTGTTATTGATATCTACAACTGCGCTACCTGAAAAGATTCCTGAAGTTGGTGTGCGGGCGATTGCAACAGGCTCTTCGTGCCAGTTATAGAGGTCAGTACTTGTTGCATGTCCCCACGACATATTGCCCCAGACATTGGCCTGCGGATTATGTTGAAAGAAGAGGTGGTATTTGCCTTTGTAATAGAGCAAGCCGTTTGGGTCATTCATCCAGTTGCGATCTGGTGTGAAGTGAAACTGTGGGCGATATTTCTCGTTACGAAATTCCCCAGTTGGATGCGCAATCACGGCACGTACCTTATCCTCACGGGTATGGAATTTATTACCAACCTATTTGACGCCTCCGCGGTGGTCTCAACTCTCGGTCTTATCGGAGTTTTGGCGATCATCTTTATGGAGACAGGCTTATTAATTGGTTTGGTATTTCCAGGCGGAGAAGTTGTCTTTCTCGCGGGTATCGCAGCATCGGGTGCGGGCTCGGCTGTATTGGGGGATGCCAAACTTTCGGCGCCTTGGCTCTTCGCGCTAGCTCCAGTTGCCGCAATTGTCGGCGGTGAAGTTGGGTATTGGTTCGGTAAAAAATACGGGCGCCGCTTCTTTGATCGCCCTGATAGCCGCTTCTTTAACCAGAAGATGGTCAACACCACCGAGAAATGGTTACTTAAATACGGTCCACGTAAGGCGCTGATCTTCGGCCGCTTTATTCCTTTTGCCCGCACACTGATTAACCCGGTCTGTGGCGTTGTGCATCTAGAACGTAAGCTTTTTTCAACCTGGAACGCAATTGGCGCAATCATTTGGACCCAGGTCGCTATCGGTATTGGTTACTTACTAGGGGATGTCATAGAGGGATCGGTAAATAAGTATCTCTACCCAATTATCGCCCTGATTGTGCTGGTTACTTTGGTGCCGTTACTCTTTGAAATCTTTAAAGAGTGGCAGTCAAAGAGATATAAGAAGTAGTTACAAACCTAAATCTTGCAGTGAATACGCTGCATAGTATTTATAGCCTGCATCAAGAATTGCTTGCTTAGCGCCACGTTCAACGATAACTGCAACTCCAACAACAATTGCACCTGCTTCTTTCAGAGCATCAACTGCGGTAAGGACTGAACCACCTGTAGTTGATGTGTCTTCGACTGCCAAGACGCGCTTGCCCACAACATCTGGGCCTTCGATGCGGCGCTGCAAGCCATGACCTTTTTCGGCTTTACGGACAACGAATGAATCAAGTGCGCGGCCCTTACTTGCGGCAACATGCATCATCGCTGTTGCAACTGGGTCTGCGCCAAGCGTTAAACCGCCAACTGCATCAAATTCAAGGTCTTTAGTCAGATCAAGCATTAATTCACCAACAAGAGGTGCTGCAACGTGATCAAGAGTGACGCGACGCAGATCCACGTAGTAATCAGCTTCTTTACCTGAAGAGAGAATTACCTTGCCGTGGACTACGGCTTTCTTAACAATTTCATTTTTTAGGTCATCGCGTGCGCTCATAGTGGGAGCCTATCTCTACTTCTGATCATCGCCGATAATGATCATGCCGGATTTTCTGGAGCTTTTAAGTGATTTAGGAGGGTTCTCTGCAATCAGAGCGTCTACCTCGATACGTAACTTGGCGACTTCAACTGCCATATTTGCCATGGCGGTCTCAAGTTCGATGATGCGCTTAATGCCTGCATGGTTGATGCCTTCGCCCACTAAACGCTGCACCATGCGAAGGGATGCAATATCGCGCAGTGAATATCTGCGGTTGCGGCCTACTGTGCGATCTGGTGAAACTAAACCTAAGCGGTCGTATTGACGCAGAGTTTGTGGATGCAACCCAGAGAGTTCTGCAGCAACTGAAATTACATAAAGTCCTGCATCATCATCTGGATGATCTTCTTGTGGCAAATCTTTTGTCATGATCGCGCCTTCGCTGCGAATTCAGCGCGCACATCTTCATTAGCTGTTGCTTGCGCAAAATTCTTTATTGCATCCAGCGCTTTGCCTTCAAGCGCTCGAGGTACTTGTACTTCAATAGTAATGAGTAAATCTCCAATGACTGCGCCTTTTTTTATACCGCGACCTTTAACGCGCAGCACTCGCCCAGTTGGTGTTCCGGCAGCTAAGCGCACAGTGACATCATCACCTGCAAGAGTTGGCACCTTTAAATCAGCGCCAAGCGCTGCTTCTGCGAAGGTAACTGGAAGAGTTAAAAGTAGGTTTTCGCCTTTGCGTGAAAAGACTGCGTGTGGTTTCACATTAAGTTCGATAAAGAGATCACCGGGTCCTGCCTCACCTGGTGCACCTTTACCCTTAACGCGAATCTTGGCTCCATCGTTGACGCCAGCTGGTACGCGAGCTGAGATTGTCTGCGAACCAGTGCCATCAACATTGAGTTTGAGATCAAGTGTTGTACCAAAGACTGATTCCTTAAAAGAAATGTTTGCTTCAGTTTGTAAATCAGAGCCTTTACGTGGTCCGCGTCTTCCACCACCGCCGAAGAGGTTGGCAAAGATATCTTGCGGGTTACCGCCGCCGAAGAGATCTGAGAAATCTCCACCTTGGTAGTTGCCGCCACCTGTTGGTGCGCGGAATCCACCGCGTTCAAACATGGAACGTGCTTCATCGTATTCGGCGCGTTTTTTGGAATCAGACAAGATGTCATATGCCTCAGAGACAGCTTTGAACTTCTCTTCGCGAGCGGTGTCCCCTTGATTTTTATCGGGGTGTAAATCACGCGCTAAAGAGCGGTACTTCTTCTTAATTTCATCGGCGCTGGCTTTCTTATCAACACCGAGGACTTTGTAGAAGTCCTTTTCATAAAGGTCTTTAGCGGCCATGTGTAATTAGCCCTCTGCGCTTACTTCTTCTTGAGTCTGCGGTTCAGTTACTGCAACGCGCGCAGGGCGCAAGATGCGTTCTTTATATTTGTAACCTGGTTGCAGAATCTTTGATGCAGTTGATACTGCAACATCACTTGATGTGTCATGTAACAAGGCCTCGTGAATCTGTGGATCAAAGGCATCGCCCGCTGTCCCATACTTCTCAAGGCCGATACGGGTTGTAATTGCAGCGAGTTGATCTGCAACAGCCTTAAAGCCACCAGTGAGCTCGTTATGTTCGCTGGCGCGATCGATATCGTCAAGGGTGGCTAGTAATTCAGTAAGAACTGAGCCAATAGCAAGCTCGTGGGCTACTGCGCGATCGCGTTCTACACGCTTTCGGTAATTGGCATATTCGGCTTGAAGTCGTTGTAGATCTGCAGTGAGCGCTGCAACCGGGTCAGTCTCCTGAACCGGTGCAGCCTCTACTACTTCATTTACAGCTTCTGTTAAAGCGTCGGCATTTTCGGTTGTATCTAAATTCTCTGTAGTCATTTAGTTATCACCAGTTTCAAATGCTCGACACTTTTGTGTCTCGCCCGACATTACTTCGCTTCTTCAGCGTCGATAACTTCAGCATCCTCGACTCCATCATCACCTGATGGTGCACCTTCTGCCTGTGCTGATGCGTTTGCATACATCAAGGCGCCTAGTGCTTGTGAGATTGTCGAGACCTTTTCGGTATTTGACTTAATCGATTCGAAGTTTGCTCCGCCAAGATCTGTCTTAAGTGCAGCTAACGCTTCATCAAGTTCAGCCTTTTTGGTTGCAGCTTCACCTTCAGTGAACTTATCTGCATTCTCGGTAAGGAACTTCTCCGTCTGGTAGACGAGTGAATCACCGGTGTTACGGATTTCAGCTTCTTCACGACGCTGCTTATCTTCATTAGCGTGTGCTTCAGCATCTGCCATCATCTTTGCGATTTCATCCTTAGAAAGTGCTGAACCACCTGTGATGGTCATGCCCTGCTCTTTACCAGTTGCAAGATCCTTTGCAGATACATGCACGATTCCGTTGGCATCGATATCGAATGTCACTTCAACTTGTGGGACTCCGCGAGGTGCTGGTGCAATTCCAGTAAGTTCGAACATGCCGAGCTTCTTGTTATATGCAGCCATCTCGCGCTCACCCTGGTAGGCCTGAATCTGCACAGCTGGCTGATTGTCATCAGCAGTTGTAAAAATCTCTGAACGCTTTGTTGGGATTGTGGTGTTACGTTCGATGAGCTTTGTCATCACGCCACCCTTGGTTTCGATACCAAGTGAGAGCGGTGTGACGTCAAGCAAAAGAACATCTTTCACTTCACCTTTAAGGACACCTGCTTGAAGAGATGCGCCAACAGCGACTACTTCATCAGGGTTTACGCCTTTATTTGGCTCTTTTCCGCCAGTGAGTTCGCGGACAAGGTCCACTACTGCTGGCATACGAGTTGATCCACCAACAAGGACTACTGATTGGATATTTGCAATTGGAATTCCAGCATCTTTAAGAACTGCCTGGAAAGGCTTCTTGCAGCGTTCGAGCAAATCTGCGGTTAGTGATTGGAACTGTGCGCGGGTAATTGTTTCATCGAGGAACAATGGGTTCTTCTCTGAATCAACCGTGATGTATGGAAGGTTGATAGTTGCTGATTGTGAAGATGAAAGTTCGATCTTCGCCTTTTCAGCAGCTTCGCGGATACGCTGCATCGCCATCTTATCTTTTGTGAGATCGATACCGTTTGCAGATCCGAATGTCTTTACTAGGTGATCAACAAGTGCTTGATCCCAGTCATCTCCACCAAGGTTGTTATCACCGTTGGTTGCCTTTACTTCAACAACACCGTCGCCGATTTCAAGGAGTGAAACGTCGAATGTTCCGCCACCGAGGTCGAAGACGAGGATTGTCTGTTCTTTATCAGCCTTATCAAGACCATATGCAAGCGCTGCTGCAGTTGGCTCGTTGATAATACGGAGAACGTTGAGGCCAGCGATTTCACCAGCTTCTTTAGTTGCTTGACGCTGTGCATCATTAAAGTATGCAGGCACAGTAATAACTGCATCTGTCACGGTTTCGCCGAGGTAGCTTTCGGCATCGCGCTTTAACTTCTGCAACACACGTGCTGAAATTTCTTGTGCGGTGTACTTCTTACCGTCGATATCCATCGTCCAGTTAGTACCCATGTGACGCTTCACGGAACGGATTGTTCGTTCGACGTTTGTCACTGATTGACGCTTAGCAACTTCACCGACAAGAACTTCGCCATTCTTTGCGAACGCGACGATCGATGGGGTTGTGCGAGCGCCTTCTGCATTTGCAATAACCGTTGGTTCGCCACCTTCGAGTACTGAGACGCAGCTATTTGTTGTTCCGAGGTCGATTCCGACTGCTCTAGCCATTTATTACTCCTTATGTCTTTTTATCCGCTCGAGCCGATTTGGGTCGAGGCCGCCTTTTCAAGGGCTTTTTGTAACCTGAGTCGATTCTACGCAAAGAGTTGAGTCGAGGCGACTCAAGTTACATACTGTCCAACAGCCCGAAGTGGTCAGTTATTCCCAAGAAAGTACTTCGGAGTCCCTACCCGTATGTATCGCGAGGACCCCGGCCGTTGGAGATGGAGCGCAAGCCACGCTTCCAGGATGGAGCCTGGGGGCCAATGAAGTCGAGGGATTCAACCAAGGCGCCCGGGGCGCTGGAGCGGATCCGCTCAAGAAGTGAGGGTCCGACCAAATTGAGCTGGGTTGCCCAGGCGGTGGAAGAACATTGCACAAGCAACCTTCCATCTAGAAGTGAAAGTGGTGTTGTGTGTTCTGAAATTTCGGGGCCGACTACTTGAGGCCAGGTTGCAAAGAGAGTTCCTTCGGCAAGACCTGAGTTCCAATCGCGTTGGGCGATTAAATCGTTAAGCACGTTTGAGATGAGTGTTGGGTCGCCTGGTGTTTGGGTGCGCTCTTCAATCTTCTTTGTTTTTTTAATGAATCCAGTTTTATAACTTTTAAAGAGATCAACAGCGAGGTCGCGCTTCATGGTTGACCCCTTTCGCTGCTGACTACACCCGGTGTGACATAGAACTTCTTCGATAATAGTTCAGCCGGTAGATCACTTTCAACTGCTGCGGTGATAAAAGTCTGTTCGGCCATCTGTGTAACAGATGTTAACTGTTGGCGGCGTGCAGTATCGAGCTCGGCGAAAATATCATCAAGGATGAGAACAGGTTCTGCGCCTTCTGCCTTTAATAGATTATAAGAGCCGATACGTAGTGAAATCGCCATCGACCAGGATTCACCGTGGCTGGCATAGCCTTTAGCGGGAAAGTCACCGAGTTGTAGATGTAGGTCGTCGCGATGTGGGCCAATAAGTGAAACTCCACGTTCAATTTCTTGGCGTGATACTTCTTGTTGGCGAGCAATCAATATTTCGGTGTTGTTCTGGATTTCTGCCGTTAGGTTTTCAGTGCTTGATTTATATGAGATAGATGCAGGCTTTACCTCATTAAGGTTTTTATAGTTAGCTGCAACATATGGGTTTAGATCATCGACTAATTTAATTCTTTCTGCTGTTAATTGTGCGCCATATTGAATAAGTTGTTCTGTCCATGGCACAAGCGCATTCTCAGGTGCTCGGGTTTTAAGTAGCGTATTTCGCTGCTTTACGACGCGTTCATAATCAGAGATAACGCCAGCTAAACGTGGTGATTGGGTAATGAGAAGTTTGTCTAGAAAATCGCGGCGGTGGGGGGGTTCGCCTCGCACCAAATCAAGATCTTCAGGTGAGAAGTAGATGATTTGCAGGGCGCCCAATATCTCGCGCTGGGATTTAACTGAGTTGCCATTAAGGCGGGCGCGGTTTGCTTTCGTTGCATTGATTTCAAGATCGACTTGCAGGGTGCGGCCTTGGCTCTCGATTTCAGCGCGGATGATTGCTTGATCTTTATTGAGTGAAATGAGTGGTTGGTTCTGTGAAACGCGGTGAGAAGAAAGATATGCCAGATAGATCAAACTTTCGGCGATATTGGTTTTGCCGCTGCCGTTATTTCCAATGAAGGTGGTGGGGCCTTCAGGGAACTCAAGATCTAGTTGCGGGTAGGACCGGAAATTGGTGAGCGATAGACGCGTAACACGCATTGCGAAAGTTGCGCTCTCTTTAAGAGGCGTAACGCATCGGCATCAACAGATAGCGATAGTTTTCAATGGAGGGACCGTTTGGTTCGGTGCGTCCTGTGAGAATCGCTGGCTTGTTAGATCCAGTAAATGAAATCTGTACAAATGGTGTGCCGACTGCTTGCAAACCATCAGCTAAGAAGGTTGGGTTAAATGCAATTGAGATTGGTTCGCCGTTAAGTAGTACATCGATAGTTTCGGTTGCTTGCGCTTCTTCGCCAGCGCCAGCTTCGAGAGAGACGCCACCATCTTTAAACTCAAGGCGGAGCGGAACAGTTTTGTCGGTAACAAGCGCCACGCGACGCACTGAATCTAAGAAGGGCGCTACTTCAACTACTGCAGTTGTGGCGGTTTCGGTAGGAAGTAGGTGGCGGTAAGGAGGGAAGGTTCCATCCAACATACGCGAAGTCATTGATTTACCGTCGCCAGAAAAACCCGCGAGGCGATCATGGGAAGTACTTGGTGCAAATGAAAGCGAAACGTTCTTTGTACCAACAAGTGATTTCGCTGCATCTGCAAGTGTGCGGGCGCGCATCAGTGCAGATGTTGAAAATCCTGGTGTTGCTGGGTTCCAAGTAAATTCACGGACAGCTAAACGGTAGCGGTCTGTGGCAGCGAGTGTGATTGTCTCTTCATTGATTTCAATGTGGACACCAGTAAGTGTTGGTAGTGAATCATCGCGGCCGGCAGCGATTGCAACTTGTGCAACAGTTGTTGCGAAAGTGTCGCTAGCAACTGAGCCGGTTGTTTCAGGAAGTTCTGGAAGATTTGGGTATTCAGAGAGTGAGAGAGTTGGAAGAGTAAACTTTGCAGAGCCTGATGTAACAAGAACTCGAGAACCATCAAGTGTGATGGTGATTGGTTTATTCGGAAGTGAGCGCGAGATTTCAGCGAGTA
The DNA here is from genome assembly GCA_965267965.1 of Candidatus Nanopelagicaceae bacterium. GTDB lineage: Bacteria > Actinomycetota > Actinomycetes > Nanopelagicales > Nanopelagicaceae > Planktophila. The sequence continues at coordinate 1,973 of OZ254131.1, read as the reverse complement.
GTTTTCCTGGAACTAGAACTGCACCTTTTTCGAGGATATCTGCTTTAAAAGAAGATTTACTTGATGTTTCTAGATCAGAGCCGCTAAGAAGTACTTCATCGCCAGTTGCATCTATTTTGATTCCAAGGAGTTCGGTTTTAATTGGGCGTGATGAGAGTGAGCGCGAAACCCAGTTCACTCCATCTGTAAGTGATTGTTGATCAACTATAAATTTCACGCCGTAGCCCTCGCACTCATGTAGGTGTATTTCTGTAGTAGAACTGTAATTTGTGGACGGTCCGCTTGGAAACGGGTTTTGTATATATAAAGGTAGTAGTAGTAACTAGGTGTGAAAACTGTGGAAAGGTAGAGAAAGAGCAGGTCAGAACCTTTATTTACTCGCGCGAGGGTGTGGGTAAGTGAGGAAAAGGTGTGGGTAGAGCTATGCGCTAACTTCATCGTTTCTCCCCCTTTGCTTTCTCTTACCTAATTACCCACAGAAATCCTTGATCTATCCACAGTTATCCACAAGTTATCCCCACCTTGGGGGTAAAGAGGGTGAAAACGGACAAATAAGCGTAAATCTGCCGTTAACTCATCTGCTGCTTGATACGGGTGGTGAGTTCGTTGACCTGGTTATAGATCGAACGGCGCTCAGCCATGAGCTCGCGGATCTTTCGGTCGGCGTGCATCACGGTGGTGTGATCGCGGCCGCCAAATGTCTGACCGATTTTCGGTAATGAGAGTTCGGTGAGCTCACGGCATAAATACATCGCAATCTGGCGCGCGTTAACGAGTGCGCGTGAACGAGATGTTCCACAAAGATCATCAATTGTCAGGCTGTAATACGCCGCAGTCTGAGCCATGATTGTTGGAGCTGTTATTTCAGAGGTTGATTCATTAGGGATCAAATCCTTAAGAACAATTTCGGCAAGGCCCATATCAACAACTTGGCGGTTAAGGGATGCAAAAGCGGTAACGCGAATAAGTGCACCTTCGAGCTCGCGGATATTGGTAGAGATTTTACTTGCGATAAATTCAAGAACATCATCAGGAGCATTCAACTTATCTTGCGCGGCTTTTTTGCGAAGAATAGCGATACGGGTTTCAAGTTCTGGCGGCTGGATATCGGTTATCAAACCCCACTCGAAGCGAGAACGGAGACGATCTTCAAGAGTTGTTAGCTGCTTCGGTGGTCGGTCTGAAGAAATTACAATCTGTTTGTTGGCGTTATATAAAGTGTTGAAGGTGTGGAAGAACTCTTCCTGTGTGCGCTCTTTATTTTCGAGGAATTGAATATCATCAACGAGCAAGATGTCTAGATCGCGATATCGGCGCTGAAAAGCAGTAGCTTTATCGTCACGGATTGAGTTAATGAAGTCGTTGGTAAATTCTTCAGAAGAAACGTAGCGCACACGCACATTGCCATATAGCTCTTTGGCATACGCTCCGATTGCGTGAAGTAAGTGAGTCTTACCCAAACCAGATTCGCCGTAGATAAAGAGCGGGTTGTATGCCTTAGCTGGCGCTTCAGCCACCGCTACAGCTGCGGCATGTGCGAAACGGTTTGATGCACCGATAACAAAAGTTTCAAAGATGTAGCGCGCATTTAATTGAGATGGTTCATCTGATTTACGGACCGTCTCTTCTTCGCGACCTGTACCTGGGCGAGCTGCAACTGTTTCGATAGTGACAGTTGGCGCTGGCAGATCTTCGAGCTCGATGCTCTCATCGACCATCACAGCAATATTGGCCTTTTCGCCGAGTTCAGCGGTCAGGACTTCATTAACAATTGTGCGAAGACGGGATTCAAGGACATCTTTTGCGAAAGCATTTGGGGCAGCGACTAGAAGGCTGGTGGCCCCACCTTCTTTTTGTAGAAGACCTAGAGGCTTGGTCATCGCCAAGAAGGCGCGATGCTGAGGCTCGCCGGCCGAGACATGGTCTACAACGCGGCCCCAGAGCTCGGACAGTTCAATGTCTACAACTGCCAT